>CAWBDW010000023.1:0-440851 GCA_963787545.1 uncultured Acidobacteriaceae bacterium | reverse complement strand
AGGCGAGCGAGTAGTAATAGCGCGTACCGGCACTTAGACCCGTTACCGAAACCGCACGATCCATGTCGCCGCCGCTATCGGTATTGGTGAAAAGAGTGCTCGCAAAATCCGGCCGCGCGCTTACCGTCAACGTACAAGCCGCGGCATCGTAAGCCGTATACAGCAGCGATGCGGACGTGCGCGCCGGGCTCACGGCTCGCACGCGGAAATCTAAGAACGCATTAGGAAGCCCGTCCAGCGCGTGCGCCGTCGACCAGCTCACTTGGTTAATATCCGCACCCGCGGGTTTGCCGTGCGCCCACGTCCCGATGTAGGGACTCGAAGCCTGCAGATGGTAATCCGCGCTGGCGCTATCGCCGTAGCCCCCGGCGTAATTCATGAATCCGACAAGGCCGAACGATCCCGGAACGGGATTCGCGCACGAGCCGCAAGGAATCAATCCATGAGTGGATGGCGTCAAAAGGTTTGTCGCCACCCATCCGGTGCCTTCATCGTCGACAACTACGTTTTTCGATAACTCGCGATTATAGCCCCAGGTATTGTCGATGGCGTCGTAGTACTGGCCATTTCCGGTCTCCGCATAGAAGCCCTTTTGCTGGTAGGCGACGATGTTGCCGACAAACGCTTCCTCCGGAATTATCCCGCTTGCCGGGAGCATACATATCGAATGCATATCCGGAATTAGGCTGCCGCGAAACGATGGTGTTGTAGAAAAAGCCGATCTTCTCCTGGCTTCCGGACTGGGCGAACACGTTATCGCCGGTAGATTCCGGCTCGTTGCCAATATTGAAAATGTTGTTCTCGATCTTAATCCGCGTCATGGGATGGAAGTAACCGCTGCCCTGCGTGCCCATCGAAACCCCCCAGGGCGTGTCCGAAACGAAGTTGTAGCGCACCGTCACATCGCGCACCACCGCGGCCGGTTCCTCGAATGGCGGGTAACCGTATCTCCACTATCCGTCGTTGTCCACCTGATTAAACAGAAACGCCGCTCCGTGCTGGCCGGCGGCGGCGGGCAGCCAGGCTTGGTGAAGATAATTTCCTTCGACCACTGCCCGTTCCGCGTTCTTCAACTCAAAATGATTTTTCTCGTAATAGCGGTTGAGCAGATTGATGTAGTAAGTGCCGTACGGCGACAGCCATTCGCCCAGCGTTACCTGGGTCCACGCGCCGCTATTGCAATACCAGTAGGAAGGCGTCGCCGTGTTTTGGTAAAGCCCGCCGCTGCTGCAAGCGCCGCTAGGGTTCGGATGTGCCGGTTGCCGTTCCATTAATTGAGAAATACTGCGAGATCTGCGCTGCAGTCGCGGTTTGCCAGGTGCCGTCCGTCATCCCTAATTGCCGAAAAAAGTTCCACTGCGCATACCAGCCTCCCGTCGTGTGAATCGACGCGACATACGGCGTGCCCGCTGAAATTGCCTGAGGCGAAGCGAAGTCGATCTCGTACCAGCCGGCCGCCGAACTCCCGCTGTTCGCGACAGTTGCCAATTGCGTCCCGCCGGCTCGTCCACAACGATGCATTCAGGGCATTCGTATCGGAAGCATTCTTGTAAATCCGCACGCCTTTGATATAGCCGTTCTGGTTCGATTCGAACAACATCCCCAGTTCAAAACCGCGCTGGGTAGTGTTTGGCGCGTATTCGAAGGAAGGCGGAGTCGCCGCGAACAGCGTAGTGGTGCTGCTACATGCGCTGTTCGCGCAGTATACCGGATCAATCCATAAGTTCTCCGATTGATAGCTCGCCACTCGCACTTGGAAACGTAACCGAGGAACTGATGGAGCTCGGGCTGTTCGTAAGTCCGTTAGCCCCGTCCTGAATCGGCACAAGCGGCGTTCCCGGCGCGTATACACCCGAGTTCGAACAATTAAAAAGTCCAGTTCCGACGCCATTACCGGCATTGTTGCCGTACCACTCGCCACCTCGCGCGTCATATAGGCACCCGCCATAGCCTGGATCGCTGCCGCCCCAATTGAAGCGCCACACCCAAGGACGGTAATACTCGTTGCCCAGGAAAGTGAGATCCTTTGCGCGGAGTCCCGCCATAGTGGGAACCGCACCTCCGAAAATCGTCTCCATAGCGGCAGCTTCGAAGTGATTATTGCGGAAGTAGAACGGTCCGGCGGCATTCCATCCGGCAATGTCCTGCGACTCGCTGTTCGCATTCTTAATTTCAGTGAAGTAAGAATTTGTCACCAGCAAGCGCCCCATATTCGCCATGATGGCGCGCAGCGGACCCTGGATTCCCTGGTAGCCGGTGAACACGCATCGATCGAACTCGATGTCGTGCACCAGTTCCGAAACCTGGTTGTCTATCAAACTGCCGTTCGAGCCTCCAGTGGTTCCGAACTGGATCATGTTATATGTGGCATCGCCCCTATACACGGTAAACTTAATGCCCTCAAACCGGTAATACCCCGCCCCCTGTGCCGCCGTCATCGTCAGATAGCCAGGGCACGTATAGATGATTGTCGCCAGATTCGGATCCGTCGGTGAAACGCGCGTATTCGCTGGCAGGTTGTAAATCTGACTGCTGCGAATCGTGACATAGAGACGATTCGGATTAGTCTTGACCGGCAGCGTCAGTCCGGTGACGGTACTCGCACCGCTAGCGGGATCGATGGTGACGATGTCGCCCGGATTCGCGGCATTCACCGCCGCCTGCAACTGCGTGGGTCCGTATGCGCATCCCGAATTACAGATCGTCAGAACAGCCGCTTGCGAAGTCATCGCAAGCAGGAGAACCAAACCGGCTCTTAATGCGTGACCCATTGGAATACTCCGCTCTGGTCCTGACAAATTTGAAAGCTTCCGCTCGTGCTCCCCGATCCCTTCGTGTACCAGAACCAACCCTCGTTAGCCGCATTGCAGGTTGGCTGCGAACCGGCCGGAACCAGAATGTATCCTCCCGAAAACGTGTTGCTGCCGGTGAACACATTGGCTCCCGTCGTTCGCGCTACAGTCGCATCGACCGCCACGCTGGCCGATCCGCCCGAATCTGTAACTGCGATTCCGAGACCCGCGGTAATTCCGCGATTGCTCATAAAGCGCCGCTTATCCGTTACGCTTGTAAACGCACCGCCCGAGATCGTGATGACCGACAGCGGCACCGCATCCGCATCGAACGCGGGCGAGACCATCTGGTTCGCGACGCAAGATCCGCTGCACGTCAGAATCAAACCGGCCGAGGAGGAGTGATACACACTGATCTCTCCCGCATCGTTCGCTTCGACATAGGCAACTCCGCTCCCGGTTCCCGCAACTGTTCCGCCGCCTGTGTAACTCCCGTTTCCCGTCGAACCAAGTAAGTCGATCTGGGTTCCGTTATCCAACGCAATGGTCCACGTGCCATTTGCCGCTGCATTCCCCGCTACGCCCGAAACCACGACCGTGTCGCCGCTGTGAAGACCGGCGGCCGAGTTCACCGTCAGTGTGATGGGAGAAGAGTTTGAAGCCGCGCTCACGCTGAGAGTGTTGATCGTGACTGAGGCCCCGGAGATCGAATACGTCGTGTTCCCGATTCCCCACGTTCCCGCCGCAATCGTTGCACTGTGGCTCGTATCGGTCGTGCCCAGATCGGTCAATTGCGTGGATGACGATGCGCCGCCGCTCCCGCCGCTGACCGCGACCGCCGCTTGCGTTGTCACCAGCCCCTTGCCGTTAGTCGTGATCTGACAAACATGCGTCGAGTCGCCGCACGCCCCAGGCGCGCTATTCACCGTGGCTAAAGTTGCGGCCGCGGTGCCCGGGCCGGAGGCCGTCACATCGCCGCTCAATCCCGTCAGGTAATTGCCCGCGCCGGGCCCGATTTGAGCCCACGTGTTCGGAGCCGTGCATGCAAAGAGATTGGCACCCGGCGCCGCCGTGCTGTTGAAAAACAACTGCCCGAGCTGGCACGTCGCGGGCGAAGCAGTCCCCACGCTTACCGGCCGCGTGGACGGAAAACTGGAGAAATCCGCGTTACGGCCTTGCGTGCCTAAGTTGAGCAGGGTCTGACCGAACCCCGGAGCCAGCGATATGACGATCGCCGAAACCCATCTCAGCGACGTGAGAGCGAATAACTTCGATAGCGGACGAGATCTGTGATTGTCCCAAAAAGTAGAGTCGACTTTTGCAAAGAACGGCAACTTCAGGACTCCTTTCGAAGTTCTGTTTTGCCACGCAAATTGCCCAGCCTGAGACTCTCGCGCCCCCCGCTAGCGTGCCCGGATTGCCGCACATTTCTGAAAAGAAGGGATTTACATATTTTCCAGTTTTAACGCCTGAAATTGTGACTCAAATCGGCGCCCGGCGCGATGCCAAATAAATAGCTGCTGCCGGGAAGTTGCTGAATGGGGGCGCGCCGCCAGTTCACGCCGGGAAACCAGCCCGGCCATTCCTCGAAAAATGCGGAATTATCGATCTCGCCGAAACGTTCCTGATAGGCAATCAGAAACGCATCGAAACCCGCCACCAATCCGGCAATCCGTTTCCGCAGCTTGACGGGCGCTTCGCTTAGCGACCAGGTCGCAATGAACAGACGGCCGCCGCCGCGCGTGGGCCGAAGTTCGCGTTCCAGCGCTTCCAATCGTGAAAGCGGAGCCGCATCGATACCGAGCGAGCTCAAATAGTAGCGCTGAAGTGCACATTGCTCGGGAGTATCGAAAATCAAATACTTGCCCGTGAAACCGGCATTACGCACAATGCGGCAGAGCGAGCCATAGCCTCCGCCGAATTCGACAATTTCATGGAAGTCGCGAATCCGCGAGCCGGTCTCTACCTCGAATTTTCCTATGTGATAAGCGTGGTGAACTGCGGTTGAACTGCTGAACGGATACCACAGGCACGGAAACGGAAGCCCCAATCTGCGCTCGCGGATGGCATCGCGCCAGATACTCCAGTCGTGTCCGCGCAGGAATCTCAATTCCTCCAGCGCAAAACGCCCATAACGCGTAAACATTGTTTCTGTGAGGACATCCCAGGTAAGAAAAGCTCTTGGATCTCGCGCGAAAACGTACTTCCTCAGCTTTCTTCGATGCTCCGCCCACAAGCGAGCGGCCGGCGAAGCTTCACCCTCATAGGGCAGATCCGGTATACTGGCGAACTCCTCCCGCAGACGGCAAATTGCGGAACGTTGTACCCTGCTGGGAGGACTGAGCGCGAGCGCGCCCCGTGCACCGACCGCCAGAGCGCCCCATAACAGCCGCCGTAACCTCTCAAACATATGCCCCGGCTCCGCCGATATACTGAGTACGTGCCAGCCCGTCCACAACACACATGAGTGCGGCAGCCATTATCTTTCTCGGCAGCATAGGTCTTATTGTGTACGTTTTGGCGGGTTATCCTCTGCTACTGGCGGCCTACGCCCACCTGTTTCCGCGGCCGATCCACAAGCAAACCGCCCAGCCGCAAGCCCCGTTACGCGTTTCCATCATAGTTCCCGTACGAAACGGCATACGCTGGGTCGAGGCGAAACTGCGATCTCTGCTCGCCTCCGATTACCCGCCTCATCTAATCGACATCCTCATCGTCTCCGATGGATCTACCGACGGAACCAATCTATGTGTGGAACGCTTCCCCGATCCCAGGGTTCATCTGCTGGAGTTGCCGCCGGGCGGAAAAGCGGTCGCGGTCAACCGCGGTCTCGAAGCTGCCTCGGGCGACATCATAGTCCTCACCGATGTACGCCAGCAATTCGACCCCGCTGCGCTCACCAAGCTGGCAGCCTGTTTTGCCGACCCAACCGTCGGCGTTGTCACCGGAGAGCTGATCATTCGCGAGGGCCGTACGGTCGAGGAATACAATACCGGCCTATATTGGCGTTACGAAAAATGGATCCGGCGCAACCTCAACCGCGTCAACGCCATGCTCGGCGCAACCGGTTCTATTTACGCCATTCGACGGGAGCTTGCCACTCCTATTCCGCCGGGGATCTTGCTCGACGATGTGTACCTTCCGTTTCACATCGTGTTCCGTGGTTTTCGACTATATCTGGAAGATGCCGCGAAGGCCTACGATCTCCCTACTTCCCTGTACCCCGAGTTCTGGCGCAAAGTGCGAACCCAGGCCGGCGTTTATCAAATTCTGTTTCGCTTCCCCGCCCTGCTGTGGCCCGGCAACCGGCGCTTCCTGTACTTTGTCTCGCATAAACTCGGCCGGCTCTCGCTTCCGTTCGCGCTGATTGCAGCCGCAGTAAGCAGTTTCGGCTTACCGGACCCGTGGCGTCTCATCGCAATCCCAGGGCAAATCGTCTGTTATGGATTGGCGCTGATCGATCCCAAAATTCCAGAGAATAATCCGCTAAAGCGAGTGACCGCGGCAACTCGCGCGTTCGTGGTGCTCGTAGCCGCCGCCTTTTGCGCACTCGCGGTTTTCTTCCTTCCCGCGAACCGTCTCTGGAAGGAGACGCAAGTCGGCGTCGCCGCCCCGCCGAATGAACTCACCCACACCGGCCGCTAATCCGCTTGACGCGCGTACTAGCACGGCAACAGAACCCCGACCGTGAGGGAGGGGCTCATAGCGCGTCTCTTCAAGCGCCTTTGAAAAACTCCGCATAAGGCCGCTGAACGACCAGCAAATCGTCCGGACAGCGCTCATGCCATCGCCATTCCCCGCGACGCGGCGGTTCGCCTGCCCGGCGCGCTTCATCCGGCTCTCCCTCCAATCGGCACCGGTACAGCATCGATATGAAATGACCCCGATTGCGCCGTTCGTCCATCGCTTCGATAATCACTGCCGGTACGGGCTCGAACTCAACAGCGCAGCCGAGTTCCCCTTCGGCACATTTCCGGATCCGATCCGCCGCATGCTCCTTGTACCGAATGATGCCGCCCGGAATATGCCACCCCGCACCGTAGAAATCGTCGTCCCGCCAAGTCAGCAGCGTGCGTTTTCTCTCGTCCTGCACCAGCAGATCGACATTGATCAGCGGCGAAAGACGGCTGACCAATAGAAAGACCTCTTCCGGCAGCCCATTCTCCGGAGCGGGCACAGCTCGGTCCAACTGCGCGATAGCTTCCTCAGTTGTCATGGAACTTCATAGCGCGCCGCAACGCGCACACCCGATCGGCGAAACCATGCAAAACCGACCAGTCCCAAAACCGTCAGAACTGAATATTGCAGCGCCTGGGCCAACAGAATATAGGCGATCGCATCGGTGCGGCTGAATCCGAACGGCGTCAACACGCTTACCGCCACGAATTGATAAATCCCGACGTATCCCGGCGTGGACGGCAGGGCGCTCCCCAACGCCAGACCGGTAATCAGCAAAAACGCCACCGGCAAATTCACCGACATATGCAGAGCGTGCATCCCAATGATGGTTCCAGTCGCATCTACAAACCAGATGAGAATCGTGGCGGACACAAACCGGAATAGCCGCCCGGCATCGTGAAACGCGCGGATTCCCATCAGCACGTGCTCCAGAGCATCCAGCAATTTGTCGCGGATCTTGTGCGGGATCGGGAGCCGGTTCAACAGATATCTCCATAACCGCTCGAGCTTGGGAAGTACCGCGATCGCCGCCGCTCCCAACAAGCCAATGGTGGCGAACGGTTTCGCGGCATGTTCAAACCAACCCGGCCGCACCGGCAGCGTGAGTAAAATTACCGAACCGATAAAGACCAACACAATCGCATCCGACAGCCGCTCCGACAAAGCGGTCGTGAGCACAAACGCCTTCGCTAGACCGGTCCGCGCGCTGATCATCACTGTGCGCACCAATTCCCCAGCCCGCGCCGGCAGAAAATTATTCCCGAAATATCCCGCCGATGTTGCCCAAAATGCCGTGGGCACGTCCACGGGAGTCCTCGACTGCAATAGGATGCGCCACCGCAAGGCACGCAAGAACAGCGCGCCTGTGATCGTCCCCACCGCCATCGCAACGAATCGAAGATCCGCGCCCGTCAGAATCGTCCAAACCTGGCGCCATTCGATGCCCCGCAGCGAATAATACAGAAGCACGCCGGCCAGCGCCAGCGCAACCGCCCAATAAAAAAGCCGCGATCGCGAAGATTTCGCGGTAGTGACGCTCTCCACGCATCCGCAGCTTACCATCGACCACCCCGCGCTTCTCCCAAATTTGGTCTAGCTTATACCTCCATAAATGTGCTAATAGATTAAGGTACCTTCAGTTTTACTAGTACTATTTCTAAGGATGTGAATGAATTGTCATTCAGAAGCTTGCTCTACCCCTGCACCTTAATAGGTCTTCTCGCCTCTTCCGCCGCGCTCTCGCTCGGTCAAACAGAACTATCCGCTCCTACGCTAATCCAGCAAGCGGCCGGCACCACGCCCCTGGTCGCCTTATCCGGCAACACGCACCCTCTCGCCCGCCCGGAATTCGATCGCGGCGCCGCGCCCTCCGATCTGCCGATGGATCGCATGATCCTGGTTTTGCGCCGCAGTCCCCAGCAGCAGGCCGCCCTCGATAAGCTACTGGCAGAGCAGCAGCAGCCGTCGTCGCCGAATTACCATCGCTGGCTTACGCCCGAGCAATTTGGCCAGCAGTTCGGTCTAAACAATCACGACCTCGAGGCCATAACCTCGTGGCTCGAATCCTCTGGATTCCAGGTTCTCCGAATCTCCAACGGCCGCACCATGATCGAGTTCTCCGGTACTGCCGCTCAGGTCGAGACCGCCTTCCGTACCCCAATTCACGAATTCGTCGTGAACGGAAAGCAGCATTGGGCCAACGCCCGCGATCCCCAGATTCCCGCAGCTCTCTTGCCCGCCGTTGCCGGTATCGCCAGCTTGCATAACTTCGTCGCCGCCCCGCAAGTGACCGCTACCACCGAGCGGATCGAGGCGAAGCTACGTCCCGGCTCGCCCGCGCCTCAATTCACCTCCGATTCCGGGAACCACTATCTCGCTCCAGGCGATTACGCCAACATCTACAACATCAATCCCGTTTATCAGGCCGGCATCTCGGGCGCTGGAACGGTTATTGCCGTAGTGGGCCGAACCAATATCAACGTTCAGGACGTGGCGAGCTTTCGCAGCGCCTTCGGCCTTTCCAACAATCCTCCGAACGTGATTGTGAATGGCCCCGACCCGGGCGATCTGGGCGGCGGCGAGGAAGTGGAGGCCGTACTCGACACCACCTGGGCGGGCGCCATCGCACCCGGCGCAACCGTGGACCTGGTGGTTTCGCAGAGCAGCAACAATACCGACGGCGTGCTCTTGTCCGAGGAATACATCGTCGACAACAATCTCGCCAACGTCATGACCGAGAGCTTTGGCGACTGCGAAGCGAACTACACCTCCAGCGGCGCCGCGGGCATCTCATCGCTCGCTCAGCAAGCGGCCGCGGAAGGCATCACCTATCTGGTTGCGGCCGGAGATGCCGGGTCCGCGGGCTGCGACGATTTCAACAGCGAGACCTCCGCCACCCTGCCGCCCTCCGTCAATATTCTCGCCGCCACTCCGTACAATCTCGCTGTCGGCGGCACGCAATTTAACGACAACGGGAATCCAGGCATGTACTGGAGTTCGCAGAACAGCACCACCGGCGGGTCCGCTCTTTCCTATATCCCGGAGGATGTCTGGAATGCAAACTGCCTCGGCGCTAGCTGCGGCACGGGCAGCATTCTCGCGGGCGGCGGCGGTCCAAGCGTGTTCTTTGGCAAGCCATCCTGGCAGGCAGGCGTTGCCGGCATACCGAATGACGGCGCGCGGGATGTTCCGGATGTCGTCCTGCCCGCCGCCGGCCACACTCCATATCTGCTGTGTATCGACGGCTCCTGCACCCCCGACAGCAACGGCTATATCAGCCTCGCAGGAGTCTATGGCACGTCGGCGGCAGCACCCTCATTTGCCGGCATCATGGCGCTCGTCAACCAGAAGGCCGGATCGCGCCAGGGCCAGGCCGCGCCCATGCTTTATAGTCTCGCCGCCACCGAGAACCTGGCGAGCTGCAACGGCTCGAACACCGCCAGCCTCCCGGCAAACACTTGCATCTTCAACGATGTGACGGTCGGCACCAACGCCGTCCCCGGCGAGCCCAATTACAACACCAGTAGCGAAACCTATCGGGCAACCACCGGCTACGACCTCGCCAGCGGACTCGGCTCGGTGAACGTGGCAAATCTGGTGAATGCCTGGAGCGGATTCGCAAACCGCCAGCCCGCCCAGCTTGTTTTCCGGCACAACACCGCCCTTCTACTACTCCTCCCAGGTTTCGGCGGAACTGGGCGTCAAGTTCCACTCGGACGTCGCCGGCTACATCACCGGCGTGCGCTTCTACCGCAATTCGGCCGATAACGGCTCACACACCGGTTCCCTGTGGAGCGATAGCGGGCAACTGCTTGCTACCGGAACCTTCAGTAGCCAGAGCCTCAAATGCTTGGCAGCAGCTCACCTTCTCGACGCCCGTAGCGATCGCGGCCAATACCAATTATATTGCTTCTTACCACACCAGCAGCGGTTACAACTCAAACGTCAATTTTTTCGCAAACCAGGCGTTACAATAACGGCACATTGCACGCGCTGCAGGATGGCGTTGAAGGCCCGGATGGCGTGTTTTATATCGGCTCTGGCACTAATTTCCCCAACCAAGGCTATGAAGCTAGCAATTACTGGGTCGATCCAGTATTCTCGCAAACGGTAAGTGCACCAACACCGGCGACGATTTTTCCCGGCAGGCACACATTCCGCCATTTTACTATTCTTCCCAAGTCTCGGCGGAACTGGGCGTCAAGTTCCACTCGGATGTGGCGGGCTATATAACCGCTGTGCGCTTCTACAGAAACTCGGCCGACAACGGCCCGCACACGGGTTCCTTGTGGAGCGACAGTGGTCAGTTACTCGCCACCGGAACCTTCACCAACGAAACCGCTGGCTGGCAGCAGCTCAACTTCTCGACGCCCGTCGCGATTGCAGCCAACACGAACTATGTCGCCTCTTATCACACCAGCAGCGGCTATAACCAGACGGTTAATTTCTTCGCGACACAACCTTACGATGACGGCACATTACATGCGCTGCAGGACGGTGCGGACGGCCCGAATGGCGTGTTTTACATTGGCTCAGGCACGAATTTCCCCAACCAAGGCTATCAGGCCAGCAATTACTGGGTCGACGTTGTTTTCTCGCAAACGTTACCGGCCGTCAGCGCGAATATTTTTCCAGTAGGAATGACGCCTCCTTTTTATTACTCCTCCTCGGTTTCAGCGGAATTGGGAGTCAAGTTCCACTCGGATATTGCCGGTTCCATTACCGGCGTACGATTCTATCGGAATTCGGCCGATAATGGCCCGCACACAGGTTCACTGTGGAGCGACAGTGGCCAGTTACTCGCCACCGGAACCTTCACCAACGAGACCCCAACCGGTTGGCAGCAGCTCAATTTCTCAACACCTGTGGCTATCGCGGCCAATACGAATTATGTTGCTTCTTACCACACCAGCAGTGGTTATAACCAAACGGTCAATTTCTTCGCAGGTCAAGCCTACGATAACGGCACATTGCATGCGGTCGAAGACGGTGCGGATGGCCCGAATGGCGTGTTTTACCTCGGCTCGGGCACCAATTTCCCTAACCAGGGCTATCAAGCGAGTAACTACTGGATCGATGTCGTCTTTTCGCCGTAGCGAGCCGGATCGATTGGATGTCCCCGTTACAAACCCATATCACGGCGACAAGCAAACCACGCCATACGACTCGATGCTGCTTACGGACTGAGCTGCGGGCCATTTAGGAACTCCATTACAGTACGTCGCCGCAGCTTTCTGGATCGATGCGGGGGCCGGCTGGAAATCGTAGCCTGAAACTTCGATAAGAACTCGTAATCTGGACCATGGCTTACTGAAGGCTGAAACGTTCATGTCGTGCATGTCCGTCCCTGTGATACCCGCTTGATAGTTCGCCGGGCCGCCCTCGATAGCGATCCCCCGAAGACTCCTGAACTCCGGAAGCATCTCCAGCCGGGCGACGATCCGATTCGCCTGCGCTTGATCTCGTCTGTTAATGCGAAGTTGATCGACAGTCAGATGATTGTCGATTCCGATAAAAGACAAGATCATAACGGCCGCCAAAAATATAGAGCCCGTCGTGTCCATTGCCCCGAACGGCTTATGGAAAAGGACATTATCCCTGCCCAAAGGATTCCGGCATGCGCAAACATTCTGCTCGCGGGCCACCACTGACCGACGATAAGCAAAATCCCGAGACACGCCGGAATAGCGATAACGATTGCGCCGATGAAGCCCGCCGCCAATCGTACTTTCGGAACGCGCGGGCGTTCCCATAAAAGTGCGATCACGAAAAGAACGATACTCGCAATTAGTAGCCATTTGGTCGTTCTGGGCAGAATAGCTCCAGATTTCCAAAACATTGTACCGGCAAGTTGCCAAGCTTCGTGTAGCCGTACAAGCGCTCCATTCGGGTGCAGGAATCCGGATCGCGCAATCGGAGGTATATGCAACATTCTGGCTACAATTCGCAGGACGATCTCGTACATTAGGCAGCCGCAAAATATCGCAACAACCCGCCATTTCAGGCCTGACAAAAACCGCATCCGTTCTGATGCTTCGTCATCGAGGTAGAACGGTACAGCTACGATCAGCGCCAGGACGATATAGTTCAAAACGAGCTGGTAGATACCTAGACTGAAGGCCAGCAAGACCACGGATAAATACCACTTCCACCCATAACTGCCTGAATACGCCAAGCTAAAAACGGCAGCCGCAATAGCAAAGCCGGTGACGAGCGTTACGGCATGAAAGGTAAATATCTCTGTCTGATACGGGTGCAGGACAAAGAGCAAAACTGCAACAGCGGAGACAGTTGGAATTCGATCAATTTTCCAGAGGCGGCAGAAATATAATCCGGCGAAGATCAGAACGAGGGTTAACACTGCCCATCCGAGCGCACCGCTGAACGGTGGTTGCGCGCCGAATTTCTTGAGTATCCACATGAGCACTACTTCAGCCGGTCTGCCGTCCTCCAAAGCAAGCGAGGGATGGAAGTCCTGGAAATGTACGTAATCGTCGACCGAATACCCCAGCAATAAGCTGTACAGCCGCGCGATTGTCGCGCAGCCCAGAGCAATCACGCCGGTCAGCGCCTCGGCTTTCGTCAGCCGCATCGATTGCGGCTTCCGAGTATGTCCTGCATCCCGGATCGGCGGCAAAGCGGGAGCGCCAGCGCTTTGAAGTTGTTCCTCGATCACCACCTGGAATTGTATGCCAATATGCTTCAGCGAGCCTTTGTACTGAGAGCAGGTTGCACCTGCCTTGGCTTCGGGAACTAGAATGGACGTAGCGGCTCAGTCCATTCGCCCGCCGCCGGATGCGACACTTGCGACCCCCTACGGAGCGAACGTCACCACAGAACCGGATGACCGAATCGGACGCCTTCGATCGCTATGCGAGTTCAATACTCGAAAGCACCTCAGTCGGAAGCCGCACGCAAATCGGACCGCTAGCGCGCGTGCTTCCCGGCGCAACAATCGGCGAAGACTGCAACATCTCAGATCACACGCTCATCCAGAACGACGTTGTGCTCGGCAATAGAGTCACCCTCAGCTTCGGCGTCGCTTTATGGGACGGCATTACCATCGAAGACGATGTCTTCATCGGCGCCAACGTTGCATTTGGCAGCCATCGCTCAGCGGCGGACGAACTCCCGCAAGCATCCCCTCGTACTGTAATCAAACGCCGCGCCTCCATTGGCGCCAGTTCCACCGTCTATCCAGGCGTAGTGATTGGAGAGCGCTCCATAGTAAACGCCGGCTCAGTAGTGACGCGCAGCGTTCCACCGCTTGCCATCGTTGCAGGCAATCCCGCGGTGATCGTCGGATACGAAGGAACGCGCATCGAGCACGATGAGGCGGCGCTGTCACCCCCGCTGCAGCCCAGCGTTCGGACCACAAGAGTCGCGGGAGTGACTTTGCACCGCCTCCCCTACGCGGGCGATATTCGCGGCCAACTCGCGTTTGCCGAAATGGGTAAACACATTCCATTTGAGGTGAAGCGCTTCTTCGTCGTCTATGGAGTCGTCAGCAAAGAGACGCGCGGCGAGCACGCTCATCGCAAACTGCACCAGTTTCTGATTTGCGTTCACGGCCGGTGCAGCCTCATGGCCGATGACGGAGAAAATCGTCAGGAATTGTTGCTCGACAGTCCCACGGTTGGCGTCCATTTACCGCCGCTTGTCTGGGGTGTTCAGTATAAACACACTTCTGATGCGGTGCTGCTGGTTTTGGCGTCTGACTACTATGACGCGGATGACTACATTAGGGACTACTCCGAATTCCTCCGTGTCCTCGGACGAGAACCTCGCGATGATTCCGCTAAATGACTTCGCCCGTCAGTGGCAAGACACGAAAGCCGACGCGCTTGCCGCCTTCAATGCGATAGGCGAGAGCGGCTGGTACATCTCTAGGCCGCGAAGTACACGAGTTCGAAAGAGCTTTGGCCGAATATTGGGGATTGCCCCACGCAATCGGCGTCGCCAGCGGCCTCGACGCCATCGAGATCTCTCTCCGCGCCTTGGGATGCACAGCCGCCGATAAAGTGCTGACAACCCCTGTCTCGGCTTTTGCCACAACCCTCGCGATTTTGAAGATTGGCGCGGTTCCGGTGTACACCGATGTCGATCAATTCGGATTGCTCGATCTCGGCGCCGTGCGCGAAGCGCTGCAACAGGACCCAGCCATTCGCTATCTGCTCCCGGTGCATCTGTACGGGCATGCGCTCAATCTCGAGCGATTGCAGGCGCTGCAAGATGAATTCGCGATAACGATTCTCGAGGACTGCGCGCAATCGATAGGCGCAACTTCAAACGGGTGCCGGACCGGAACCATCGGACGAATGGCCGCCACCAGCTTCTACCCAACCAAGAATCTCGGGGCCATGGGCGACGGCGGAGCAATCCTTACCTCCGATGCGGAATGCGACCGTGTTGCGCGCGCGCTTCGCGATTACGGCCAGACCGCTAAATACCGGCATGATGTGGTGGGATACAACAGCCGTTTGGATGAATTGCACGCCGCTCTGTTACGGCGCGTCAGTCTGCCCCGGCTCGATCGATGGACCGCGCGCCGCCGCCAGATTGCCGCAGCCTACCTGGCCCAAATTGAAAATGCAGCGGTCCGTCTTCCAGGATCTCCGCCCGGCTTCGGAATCCTGCTGGCACCTGTTCCCTGTAACCGTTGCGCCGGAGCACAAGCCCGCGTTTATTGAGTATTTGAGAGCTCGTGGCATCGGCGCGGGCGAGCATTACCCGATTGCGATTCCCGATCAAAAAGCCATTGCCGGTGTAAAAATAGAAATTGCGCGGCCAGGGATCGAACGCGCCCGGCTGTTCTGTCGTTCCGAGCTCAGCCTGCCCATCCATCCCTATCTCACTGACGCGGAACTCTCGACAGCGATTGAGGCCGTCAACCGCTGGAGACCCTGAGATGTTCTCGCTCATCATTCCGATTTATAAGAATGAGGTGAACCTCGATCGTTTGCTCGAGGAAGCGGTCAAACTGAGCGCGCGAAGTCCCGAAACCCTGGAGGTGGTTTTTGTTGTCGATGGCAGCCCGGACCGCTGCCATGATATTTTGCGCGCGCGCTTTCCACAGCTACCCTTGCGTTCGCAATTGCTTCTACTCAGCCGAAATTTCGGTTCGTTTGCCGCGGTCACAGCCGGCCTGGAGGCCGCGCGCGGCGATTTTTTTGCGGTCCTCGCCGCCGATTTACAAGAGCCTCCCGAATTGGTTGAATCGTTTTTCAAAATTCTTTCGGAAGATCGCGCCGATATCGTATTCGGCACCCGGCGAGAATCGATCCGACCCGGTTCTCAGCGAGCTCGCATCTGGCGCGTTCTGGAAGATTTACCGCCGTTTTGTGATCAAAGACATGCCAAGCGGCGGCGTCGATATATTCGGCTGTAACCGGATAGTACGCGACCGGCTCATTCAATTCCGGGAAAGTAATACGAATTTAATTGCGTTGCTGTTCTGGATGGGCTACCGGCGTGCTTATGTGCCTTATGAGCGGCGCGCCCGCCTTGCGGGCAAAAGCGCCTGGACATTCGGAAAGAAGATCCGGTATTCAGTCAACAGTATCTTCAACTTTACCGATATTCCAATTCAACTGCTTCTATACTCGGGGTCGATAGCGTTAGTGCTTGCCTGCGTTGGAGCAGTTACAGTTGTCATAGCTAAACTTTTCGGACACATACAAGTTCCCGGCTATACCGCTATCGTTCTCGCGATTCTATTTTTCGGCGCGCTGACAAGCTTGGGATTGGGTATTGTCGGCCAGTATCTTTGGATTACTCTCCAGAATACTCGCGGCCGTCCGAATTACGTTGTGGCCTCAACTGAAGATTTTGATCGAGGCATACAACTCGTGAAATCACATTGAAACTGATTGAAGCGTTAAAGCTCAATGCAGAGCCGCCCAGTGTGCACAAGGGAACCTTCGCGGCCCTGCTCGCTTGCGGATTTACACCGGCGCACCTGCAAACTTTTCTGCAAGCGGAATTGCAGCTCGCCTCCGGCGGCGCCAAGGCTCAAGTGCGAGCAGGATTGTACGGCGACCTGATCGGAACCGTGCGCGCTATCGGAAAACAGCAAGAGAACGCGGCCGCGGTCGTAATCGAGTGGCCCGACCTCGACGCCCGCCTGGGTTTTCGATCCTCGGGCGGATGGATGCCGGAATCGCTGCCGGATATCCAGGATCGTGTTTCCATTTTTTTGGATCAGCTCCGGCACGCTCTTCTATCCGCTCCGGCCTCGGTTCCAATTGCATTGAGCCTTCCCACGCTGCCATTGCCACCCTTGTTCATAAACGGCGGTTGGCAGGCCGGCTCATGGGAACTGGCCCTGCGCGAGGCTGTCGCGGCTTTCGCAGCGGCGTTCTCTGACCGTGAGAACATTCGCGTTCTGAATGCGCAGCGGCTAGATACACTATCGCCTCCCAACGACCGCTACGATGCGCGGATGGACCATGCTTCCGGCTTTCCCTATCGGCTGCCGCACGCCTCCGTGATAGCAAATCTCCTGGCATGTCTCCTTCGAGAGCCTCAAAGCAAAAAAGGCTTGATCACCGATCTGGACGATACGCTTTGGAACGGGAATTTTGGGAGATGACGGCGTGGAGGGCATTGCGTGGGATCTGGACAGCCAAAGCCAAATCCACGGATTGTTTCAACAGCTTCTTGCATCCCTTGCAGAATCTGGCGTTCTGGTCGGAGTGGTCTCGAAGAACGATCCTGCATTAGTCGAGCAGGCGTTTGCGCGGCCGGATATCCTGCTATCGCAGAAAAAAGTATTTCCAATCGCGGCAAGTTGGTCGTCGAAAGCGGGTGCCGTAGCGGAAATTCTGAAGACCTGGAACATCGGTGCCGACGCAGTAGTTTTTGTGGACGATAGCCCCATCGAGCTCGCGGAGGTTTCCGCCCTGCATCCCGCGATGGAATGCATATTGTTCCCGTACTCCGATCCCGATGCCGCCTTTCGCCTCCTCTATACGCTCCGCGATCGTTTCGCCCGGCGCGCGCGTCTCTCAGGAAGATAAGCTGAGGTCGGAGAGTATCCGGCGATCGGCAGTCTTCCAGACTGCCGAAGGAGACGGATTTTCTGATACATTACTCGCTACCGCCGAAGCAGAGTTGAACTTCCATTTCACGCATGATTCTGGGGATAAGCGCGCTTTTGATCTGACTAACAAGACGAACCAGTTCAATCTCAACGGCAGACGATTTACAGAAAATGAGTGGCACGCTTACTTAGACCGGAAAGAATCGTTTCTGCTTACCGCCGATTACAAAGATCGATTTGGCCCTTTGGGGAAAATAGCCGCCATCTGCGGAAAACACAACGGACTCAATATTGAGTATTGATGTCTGGGTAATGAGCTGCCGTGCATTTTCCCGCCGCGTGGAGCACCAGTGTATACGCCAGCTATTCAACCATATTCGAAATCGACAACATCGAGTTCAACTACGAACCTACTCCCAGAAACGGCCCGATTCGCCAGTTCTTCGTTGACGTATGCGAAGAGCCACTCCGCAATCCGATACGCATCTCACGCGAAGAGTTCGATCGAAAATGCCCTTTGCTTTACCATCGGGTAGAGGTCAACAGATGCCTATGAGTGATACCGCGGTGAGCGATATTCAGACCACGCCTGACTCGCTGCTTCGCCGCGGTGTTTTCGACAGTGCCGGAAAGCGAAATCCCACGTTCAAGTCCGGCTTCGGTTGAAACTTGGGATTCCCTTGCAACTATGACGCTGATAAATGTAGTCGAAGAAGAGTTCGGCATTCGCATCCCGCCCCTGGACATGCAGCTATTCGTATCATTCGAGTCGATTGTTAACTATCTTCAAGACCATTTGAAAAAATCGACGTGCTAGCAACTTTCTTCACGGATCAGTTCGACAAAGCCACTTGGGGACACCCCGGGCAAGCTCAGACAACCTGCCTGAGTCCGAGTAGCAGGCGTGTCCCCCGTCCGCAAGGCTCGTCTTGGCAGCATGAGCTCAGTTTCGCGAGGCTTACCAGCCCAGGATCTTAAGTATGCGCCATCACTTGAGCATCAGGGGGCCGAAATACCGGCTGAGGCCGGTACAAATCGAAGATGCGCCGTTCATCGTCGCCCTAAGAACGAACCAGGCGAATCGGCAATTCATTCATCACACCGATAATGACGTGCGAAAGCAGCAAGATTGGATAGAGCGCTATTTCGAACGGCCCAACGACTATTACTTCATCGTAGAGAACACGCAAACGGGCGAACCCGAAGGAACGGTCGGCATCTATGACTTCAGTCCGGAAACCGGAGTCGCGGAATGGGGTCGTTGGGTTATCTCGCCAGGATCTTCCGCAGGAATCCCAAGCATGATTCTAACTTTTCAGCTTGCCTTTAATGAAATCGGCGTCTCCACATTGTGCAGCCATACCGCCACTGAAAACCGCAGAGTTATTTCTCTTCTGGAGCGGTTTGGGATGAGGGAAGCTGAGCGATTCCCAAACTACATCCGGGTAGCTGATCAGCCGTATGAAGCAGTCAGGCACGAAATTACGCGTGCCGAATGGCTGCAACGGTAAGCGCCGGCAACGACGCAAACCATACAGCGGCGATCTCAGGCGTGGAACATTCGCCTAATTGCATAAACGCACTTATATCGCCGGGGTCCAAGTTGCTCCGAGCGGAGGATCGATAATGGTTTACCCAGTGATCCGCCGAACAAAATTATCCTAAATCCCGCATCTAAATTCGGAGAGTGATTCGCGAATCGTAAACCTCTGTGCCCTGAATGGATGATGCGGTTTCATTCAGCGCATGTCTCGATCCGGAGTATGCCCATAATCGACTGCCGGCTTGACCGAGTGTTGCTCTCGGGCATTCGGAACGTACTACAGATGCGGCTCCCGGCGAGGTTTTTGTGCGAAGCCAAAGGATCTGCGACTGGAGTCTTCGACATCTTTGAAGTCCATGCCCGATGATGATGACGTCGAATCGCTGCAGTCTGTCTCATATTCTTCGAACAGGGAATGTTCGACCATCAACCTCGGAAGCCGGCGGCCAGTATCCTTAGCAGGTCGCCTACGTCCCCTTTACAAAGGATTATTTCGGAAACGGCGGCGCCGATAACGACTCGCGTCTTCTGCTCCTTCACCTCGAGTCGATTTGTAAGAATCGACCTATGCCGCGCCGAAATTCTTTTACGCTCGAATGTCAGACCGCGGCGTTCTTACGGATGCTCACGATTACAACGCCCTGGCGTTAGGCGAGCATCTGACGAGATCTTGTCGTGACAGACCGCGTTCTGAAGCTAGATCGAGTAGATGTGCCATGCACATATCATGACTTCCGCGGTGCTCAACCGTCGATCGCCCCGTCAGCGTTGAATGGCCCCATTCCGCACTTCCGCCAGAAAGTGCCCGTTCGACAGTTTCAACCACTCCACCTTCGTGCCTGCTGCAATTGTCCCCGCTACGGAAGACTCCTGGCCGTACATCATAAAACGGGGCGACAAATGCAGGAACTGAGCACCCGGTCACAACGTTGTACCGGACAGGCGACCAGCGCCGGAATGCTTCATATTCCCGATAAAAAGAATCGTCCTCGGACCATTGCACATAATACATTTGTGGAACCAGATTCGGTGCATAGGTAACCAAATAGAGAAAATCGATCGGCCACAGAATCGCGATCGGCTGTCCGTTGCGTGCCTCCGATACCAGCAGCGAATAGCGATCCATCGGACCGGCTAACGACGAATTCATCGAAAATCCGCTACTCGGCTCTTTGAGGTTTTCTGGAACACCGTGAGCGCGGTGCCAGACCAGTGCCGAAAACTGCCAGCCTGCCGGGCAAATCAGCACCACTGCCAACGTGACCACAACCCAATTAGCCGGCTTCCCCACACCAGCGGCTAAACCGGTCAGAATGCAGACCGCGGCTAACGCGGAGAGAAAGTAGCGGTCATAAAATGGCGAATGCAGCACTTTCGCCAAGAATCAAGCCAAAGGCCGGCAATGCACCGAACGAGACTACCAAAACGAGCTCACACATTGGAATCGCAGCCAACGTCGTTGGAAGTATCCGCGGACCGCGAACCAGGTAAACAACCCTCAACGCCAGCAAAAGCAGCACCAAAAGCACCGTCAACACGCAGGGCCCGAGTAAAAAAATATAGAAGCTGTGAACTTGCGCCCACATCAAAGGGGAGTAACTCAAAAACCGCGTGCCTTTGACTACCGATCGGTATGCATAAACTAGCGGGATATAAGTTATTGCCGCGATTACAGCCGGCGCAATGAGCGCAGCCCACCGCCACAATTCTACGCGGCGGTTCCGAACGTCCCGCACAATCCCGGCAATCGCGAAAGGAACGGCAATCGTAATCGCATAGCAGTGCGTCAGGAACGCTGCCAAGAGGCTCAGCGAAAATGCGAAAAGCCATAACCCGCGGCGCGTCTGTTCGAGCGACATCTGCCAGCAGACCAGCGCCAACGCCGCAGAATCCCAGGACTATACCGTGGGGCCGCGCGTCGTACGCGTAATAAAATGCTCCGGTCAAAACCGGGAAGCAGCATGGCGGTGAATCCTGCAACCGGACCCACTCGTTTGTTCACAAACCGGAATAAGCACAAGCAAAAGATCCAGAACCCGAAAATTTCAGGCATTCTTGTGCCAATCAAACCCTCGCCAAAAACCGCATTGCTCGCTTTTGTGAGCAGGTAAAAAAGCGGCGGATTTGCATCGATGCCGGCGCGCAAGGCGTGCCAGAGCGAGCCGAAAAGAAAGCCGGCAAAGATAGACCGTAAAAAGCTCGTCATACCAAAAGTACTTCTCAGAAGCCCGAAGCAGGACGTCCGAGAAGTAGAAAATCGAAAAGCAAATCAGCAACACCGGAGTGGCAATAGCTGCGCATTCGCCCTCTTGCCTTCTGCGCGCCTTCCACTGCTTCCTCCGTCGTGTGCATTTCCTACAAGTCTACAAGGCCAACCCCTTCCCAACCACCCCACTTTTTTTTCAACGCTTCCTTTCAATCACTTACCCTCATCCACCCGCCCCAGCCGCACGCCCGCCCCGCTAACGTGAATCAGGTTCGCGCCACAATTCACCCGCGAGCCAACCTCTTTCAGGAGCTCTCACATGACCCCTCGATCCATCCGTCGCGCCGCCGAGCGCAAAGCCAACAAACTGGCCCGCAAACACGCCGCCGCCGCTCAATCGGCTCTCCCCTCGGCTCCGAGCCCGGAGCCCAACCCCGCGCCCATCCCTTCCGAAGCGCGCCTCGCAGCCAATCGCGCCAACGCGCAATTCTCGACGGGCCCAACCAGCAATCTCGGGAAAACCATCTCCTCGCGCAACAATCTTCGCCATGGTTTAGCCGGCGCATTCATGGTCCTCGATTGGGAAGATCCGCAGGACTTCGACGAGCTCCTGGAAAATCTTCGCGCCGAGCACCAACCTGCCACTCTCACCGAAACGCTGCTGGTCCAAAGCATGGCCCAACATTACTGGCTCTCCCAGCGCGCCATGAAACTCCAGCACCTGTGCTTCAAGCCCGATCTGCCCACCTGCGACCAGCCGGCCGATCTCGCACTTTATCTCCGCTACCAGACCACCCACGAGCGGGCCTTCCACAAAGCCCTCAACGATCTGCTAAAGCTCAGAGCCGAAAAGCGAAAGACCAATATTGGGTTCGAATCGCAGCAGCGCAAACAGGCCCAGGAAACCCGCCGCGATGCGGCCGAAAATCGCAAGCAGGAACTCCATCACTGGGCCGTCTTGTTATCCGAAGCCAAGCTCGACCACCAAAAAGTGCTCAACGTGGCCCCGCAACCTCCAAAAAACATGGCCGCCCTAGCCGAATCCGCCGCCTGACGTCCCAACCTCGATAACAGAACCGCTACCGTGAGGAAGCGGACAAAACGTACCAGTACCCGAATACCTTCGTTCCGATATAATCGCAAAAGATCTTGATCTGGTGCGGCGGAGGTCCACGTCCTATCTCCGAGCATGCAGAGTAGCGGTGTAACTCATGCAGGCGCGGCCAAGTAGATCTACCAGCGCCCCAAATCCGGGGCTCAAGCTTACGATGAGGAGATCGGCTGTTCGTCTGCCCACTCAAGCGGCCCGAGAACATATAAACAGAGAATGATAAAAGTTTCTGATTACATCGTCGGCTTCCTGGCAGATCGAGGAGTTCGACAAATCTTCCTGATTACCGGCGGAGCCGCGATGCACCTGGATGATTCCATTGGCCGCGAGCAGCGCATCCAATACATCTGCAATCATCACGAACAAGCCTGCGCCATGGCGGCCGAGGGCTATGCGCGAAATACCGGCAAGCTTGGCGTTCTCAGCGTGACCACTGGGCCGGGCGCGGTCAACTCGCTGAACGGCGTGTATGGCGCATGGACCGATTCGGTTCCGATGTTGATCCTCGCCGGCCAGGTAAGGCGAGATACCTGCGCGCGAATTCGCGGCCTCTCCAAAATCCGCCAGCTCGGCGATCAGGAAGCCGACATGATCGCCATGGTCGCAGGCATCACCAAATATGCAGTTCAGGTGACCGATCCCTCAACCATCCGCTATCACCTCGAAAGGGCCTACCATCTTGCCACTACCGGACGCCCCGGTCCCTGCTGGCTCGATATCCCCGTGGATGTTCAATCCCAGAAAATCGATCCCGAAACGCTGCGCGCCTACGACCCGGCCGAAGACGATCCGCAATGGAACACCGAAGCGCTAAAGGCCGATTGCCGAAATATCATCGAAAGGCTCCGCAGCGCAACCCGCCCGGTGATTCTGGCGGGAACCGGTGTTCGCGCCGCCGGTGCAGTCGACGAATTCGAGCAGCTTATCCGCACGCTTCGCATTCCCGTCACTACCGCCTGGACCCACGATCTCATCGCCTCCGACGACGAGCTGTTCTGCGGACGCCCGGGCAGCATTGGCGAACGCCCCGGCAATTTTACAGTCCAGAACTCGGATCTGTTATTGATTCTCGGCTCACGCTTGAACATCCGGCAAGTGAGTTACAACTGGACCGCTTTTGCGCGCGAGGCGTTCAAAGTCTGGGTCGATATCGATGAGGCCGAACTCAACAAGCCGTTCGTACAACCCGACCTGCCCATCGTCTGCGATCTGAAAGTTTTTCTGCGGGAATTTTCCGCCGCCCTCGACGGCTGGCAGCCCCCTCCGGCCCACCGCGAATGGCTTGCCTGGTGCCGGGAACGTGTGGCCCGCTACCCTGTCGTGCAGCCTGCGCACCGGCGCTCGCGATCTCCGCTGAATCCCTACTATTTCATCGAGCTGCTGTTTGAAGGACTGCGTCCCGGCGACGTAATCGTCTGCGCCAACGCCTCGGCCTGCATCGTTCCCTATCAGGCCGGCCGCTTGAAGAAGGATCAGCGGCTGATCTCAAACTCAGGGTCCGCTTCGCTCGGCTACGATCTTCCCGCCGCCGTAGGCGCCGCCGCTGGCAATGGAGGCAAACGGGTAATCTGCCTGGCCGGTGACGGTAGTCTTCAATTCAACATCCAGGAGCTGCAAACCATCCGGCATCATAACCTGCCGGTAAAAACCATAGTCCTGAATAACGGCGGTTATCTTTCCCAGCGCCAGACGCAATCGAATTTTTTCGGCCGCCTGATCGGCGCAGGACCCGAGAGCGGTGTTTCTTTTCCGGATTACGTCAAGATCGCTGAAGCGTACGGCATTCCCGCGGCGTGCATCACCGGCCTCGATACCATGCCGCGCCTATGGGAGCTTCTCGACAATTCAGGTCCGTCCCTTTGTGAAGTCATGCTCGATGGCAAGCAGGAGATCGAACCGCGCCTCAAACCTCGTCAACTGCCCGATGGCACTATCGTCTCTCCGGCGCTCGAAGATATGTATCCGTTTCTCGACCCCGAAGAGTTGCGATCGAATCTGTTCATCAAACCCTGGCAATAGCGAAAGCACATGGAAACCAGCGCGGTTCTTTTCGATCTGGATGGCACGCTCGTCGATTCGCTCCCGGGCATCGAATTTTCGGTTGATTGTTCGCTCGCCGAATGCGATTTTCCGCCGCGCACCTGTGAGCTGCGGCCCTTGATCGGCCCTCCCATCCGCGACATCCTTCGCGCCGTGCTTTCGGAAATCGGCGCTTCGGAAATCGGCGACGAGCGGCTTTCACGCCTCGAACTCGCTTTTCGCGCCTCGTACGATTCTGTAGGCTGGCAGAAAACCGTGCTCCATGAAGGTGCGAGTGAGACCCTTAGTAAACTCAAGGCCGCCGGCCTCCCGCTGTTCTTAATTACCAACAAACCTCTATACCCGACTCAGCGAACGCTCGATAAATTCAATCTTTCGCATCTGTTTACAGAAGTGCTCTGCCGGAATTCGCAGGTTCCTTCTTTCCGCTCGAAAGCCGAAATGCTCGAGCACATCACAACCGTCCACAATCTCAATCGCGCCGCCTGCCTCTATGTAGGAGACACCTCAGAGGACTACCACGCGGCCGCGCAAGCCGGAATTCCCGTCGCCCTCGTCGCCCACGGCTACGGGAATCCGAACACGAACCGGGCCGATTCCGCGTCTATGGATTTGCGTACTTTACCCGAACTACTAACCCTCGTAGAAGTAATGGAGATGACATCATGATCGATCGCGATATTTTTGAGGACCTGTTTGTTCTCGAGATCGCCAACAATCACTGGGGCCGTCTGGATCGCGGCATGAAGATCGTCGAAACCTATGGCCAGGTGGTCCGCTTCAACAACGTTCGCGCCGCTCTGAAACTGCAATTCCGGGACGTGAACTCATTCATTCACGCCGATTTCAGAAATCGCACCGATATCCGCTATATCAAAAAGACGCTGGATACCAGGCTCACTGACGACGAGTTTGCCACGTTGGTGAAAGCCATCCGGTCGGTTTCTTGTATCCCCATGGCCACGCCTTTCGACGAGCGTTCCGTGGACCTTTGCTGCGAGCTCGGTATCCCCATCATCAAAATCGCCAGCTCGGATTTGAACGACTGGATTCTTCTGGAGAAGATCGCCAAAACAAAAAAGCCCGTCATCGTTTCCACCGGCGGCTCATCGATGAAAGATTTGGACGATCTGGTGACCTTCTTCGTGAATCGCAATATCGCGATCGCCGTGAATCACTGCGTTTCCATCTATCCTTCTCAGGACAGCGAGCTGGAAATGAATCAGATCGATTTCCTCACTTCGCGCTATCCCTCGCTAACCATCGGCTTCTCGACCCACGAATGCAGCGACTGGTGGAATTCGATGCTGATGGCTTATGCCAAAGGCGCGCGGACCTTCGAGCGCCACATCGACATTGAGGCCGATGGCATTCCCGTCTCCCCCTACTGTTCCCGCCCCGAGCAGATCGATACCTGGTTCAAGGCCTATCACAAGGCCAAGGAGATGTGCGGCAATTCCGGAAAACAGAAGCGCATGCCCCCGCAGAAAGAGGTTGAGTACCTCGATTCACTGGTCCGCGGTGTCTATGCCAAGCGAGATCTTCCCGAAGGACACATCCTCAGCGATGACGACGTTTATCTCGCGATTCCCTTGCAGCAAGGCCAGATTTCCTGCCGCGAGCTCATGAAAGGCGAAGTGCTGCGCGCGCCCATCGGCCAGGATCAAGCCATCATGATCGACGCCATCGACAGCCCCTACGCCAGCATCCCTTCTCTGCGCGCGCTCATTTACAAACGCGGCCTGCCGCACAACAGCACGCCTCGAGAGGAATCTGCGCCTCTGCGCCGCGCCGCGGCGGCTTCGAAGAATTCAACCGATTCCGGCCGCGCCACTCTGGCTGCCATCGAAAAGAACTAACCGGCGTGAAAACGATAAGTATTTACACCGCTTGTTACAACGAAGAGGAAAACGTCGAAGAACTGTACAACCGCGTCCGCGAGCAGATGATCAAAATCGGACGCTATAAATACGAACACCTTTTCATCGACAACAGCTCTACCGATAACACCGTAGCCATCCTCAAGCGGATTGCCAGACGCGATCACAACGTCAAAGTTATCGTCAACGCCCGCAACTTCGGCCACATCCGCTCGCCGCATCACGCTCTGCTGCAGACCACCGGCGACGCCGTCATCAGCGTCGTTGCCGACTTGCAGGACCCGCCGGAGTTGATTCCCGAAATGATCGCCAAGTGGGAAGAAGGCTACTCCATGGTGCTGTGCTTGAAAACCACTAGCCAGGAGAATAAGCTGATGTTCTGGATTCGAACTCAGTATTACCGCCTGGTGCAGCGCCTCTCCGATATCCAAACCTTCGAGAATTTCACTGGCTTCGGCCTATACGATCGCCAGGTGGTGGAGGCGGTTCGATCCTTCGGCGACGCCTATCCTTATTTCCGCGGCATCATTGCCGAGATCGGGTTGCCCCATTACGAATTGACCTACGACCAGCCCCGGCGCATTCGCGGCATCACCAAGAATAACTTCTACTCGTTATACGACCTCGCCATGTCGGGCATCACGAATCTGTCCAAAGTGCCGCTGCGTCTGGCGACATTCTTGGGCCTCGGCACCGCCATTATCTCGTTGGTTGCGGGCTTCGCTTACCTCATTGTCAAGCTCATCTTTTGGACCCATTTCTCGGCCGGCATCGCGCCTCTGGTAATCGGGATATTTTTCCTCGGATCCGTGCAGTTGATTTGTATCGGAATGGTCGGCGAGTATGTGGGAGCGGTTCACACGCAGCTCCTTAAGCGGCCTCACGTGATCGAGAAGGAACGAGTGAACTTCGAGTACGGCCCGAACGACCCGCTGGATATTGCTAGTGTCGAAAATGTCTTTGCATCCGAGTCCAAAGGCTGAGTCAAAAGCAGTATGATCGAGCGCCCTTCCCTCGACTATGAAGCCGACGAGGTCCAGACGGCTCCTGTAAGTACAGCCAGCCACTTATTCACCGGCAGTTTGGTAGTTGTCATACTGGCCCTCTTCATGGGCTTCATTTTCAATCGGTATCTTCCTATTAACGAGGGTTGGTATTACTACTATGCATGGCTGATGCATAAAGGCCAGATGCCCTATACGGATTTCTGGTATTTTTCGCAGCCGTTTGACCTATTTATCGCCTGGTTATTTGCTGGGGACCATCTCATTAACCTCCGTATCTTCGGATTAGTGGAACGAATTGTCCTTTCCGGATTGCTTTACTTCCTCATTTCCCGGCAATTTTCACCGAAAGCCGCCTTCCTGTCAACCCTGGTCTCGATGATGGTATTGCTCACCTACCTTACCGAGAGCTTTTTTACGTTCCTGATCGATTCTCTTACCTTTCTGGTTGCCGGACTGATTTGCGTGTACCTGGCGCAGATTCACCCGCGCCACCATCGATGGCTCCTGCTATTGGCGGGAGTATTCG
Source organism: uncultured Acidobacteriaceae bacterium (assembly GCA_963787545.1). Classification (GTDB taxonomy): domain Bacteria; phylum Acidobacteriota; class Terriglobia; order Bryobacterales; family Bryobacteraceae; genus Bog-105. The sequence continues at coordinate 413,027 of CAWBDW010000023.1, read as the reverse complement.
GCTCGCTCTGCTTCTGGTCTAAACAATCGACGGGACTTCTGGGCAGCGTGGTGATGGCCATTCTAATCGCGTGGCCCGGTATTAACTTACGGCGGTTGATTCCAAAGCTGGTGTATTTCTCGGTTGGCTGGTGGCTCATTGGTTTGCCGATCGTAGGTTGGATCGCGGCAAACGGCGCTTGGCACGCCTACATTCTGGAAGCATATAAAGGAGCGGCCTCCTCCAAAGGGAGCTTGTATACCGTTTTCATCACATCGATGGAGAGGAATTTCGCTCCGAAAATGCTGGCGGTGGATATTGTAATTCTGCTGTTATTCGCTTTTGCGGTTCGGAAGAAATATCTTGTTTTCAGGAAACCGCGAATTGTAAATCCGACTCGGCGGGACATCGCCCTCATATCCGCCATCGCTTTGATCCTGGCGTTTGTTCCCATCTACCTCCGTTTACATGAAAACGAAGTGTTGCTGCTCCGGCAATATATGGCCGTTTTCGCCAAAGCGGTTTTCATGGCGATGGTTCTCCTTTTTGTCTGGCTGGTGATTCAGCGCCTACGATCGCGTATCAATGTAACCGGGCCAGTCGCGACTATTCTGATCGTCGGCGGATTCTTTTGGGGCTACGCCTGCCAGATGTCGAACAAGGTGGAGCAACATGCTGTCGTGTTGGGACTCGCGTACTTGATTGCGGCGGCTTGCGATAGTGTCTCGTCCCGCTCCGGTAAATCGTTCGCCGGGATAATGACTGTTTTGTGCCTTTGCCAGGTTGGGGAAAGCGCGCTCTACAAATACAACGACGCCTACGATTGGAACGGCTGGCGTTCGGTTATTCCCGTTCACGAGGTAACCAGCCATTGGCCCCAGTTAGCCGGCTTCCGGTTGGGCCCGCAGACCGAGCACATTCTCGACTCGATTCTCGACGATATCCAGCGCGATACCAAGCCCGGCGAGCCCATCTTCACGTTTCCACATATGCCGATGTTCAATTTCGTCACCCGCCATCCGCAGCCGACCTTTTCGCCGGTGCATTATTGGGACGTTTGCCCCGATTACGTTGCGGTGGCTGACGCGGCCCGCGTGAAAGCCGCGCGGCCGGCGGTGATCGTCGAAATGCACATGCCCGAGTGGTTATGGGTCGACGGCGAAGACACTTTCCGCAACGGACACCTGAGCGGTCAAAGAAAAATAGAAGCCGTCATTCAACAATTCGCCGCATCGGGCGATTATCGCCTCCAGGACACATTCATCGCGCCCTGGGTCTTCACCAGAATCAACGTGTGGCAGCGCGTCCGTTAACATCCGGCTCTGTAACACGAACGGGCCGGAACCGGTCTTTCAAATTTAGGAAACGGACCTCGAATAGGTGGTAGCTCACCCATGCAACCCCAAGCGATGCGAGGATGAAGCCTAGAGAGTAAACGATCGAGTGCTTCAGCCATCGCCCGTACCACGGCGACTGACCGAACCAGAGATACCCCGCCGTTAGAACGAACGGATGATAAACGTAAATACCGTAGCTATATTTTCCAAACCAGGATAACGGACGGATCGTCAGCACACGATCTAAAACGCTTCTGCTGCCAGCGTGGAGATACGCCGACAGCACAACCGCCGCATAAGCAAACGCCAACAAGGAATAGCCGAACGATTGAGTCCAAAATGCTCGGGACCAAATCTCGTGCCCCATGTAATCGATCAAAAACATGCCGATAGCGGCAACTCCAAGGACTATCGGAATAAAAGGCCGAATGCGGCGGAGCAGATTGGCATCCTGTACGGCAATTGCGCAAAATGCGCCCGCTAAAAGCGAATCCATCCGAGTGAATGTGTTAGCGACAATGATTGGCGAGGCTGGATCGATGTGGTTTACAAGATAGAGCCGCAACAAGAAGGCCGCAGCGGAGGCGAAAACGCAAATTCTGATGAGGTTTTTCCGGGAAGAAAGCCAGACACACGCCGGCCACAATAGATAGAATGCTCTTCAACTCCCAAGCTCCAGAAATGTCCCAGGAGTTCCGCATTAGGCTGTTTCAGTGGCATCCACCAGTTTTGGTAATAGAACAGATAGGAAAGCCACGCAATTGCGCCGTGAGGGCTGGCACGGTCCAGCCAAACGTGCCCGCTAAACAGCTTGCTTGCGAACATTGCCGCGAGCACAGCCAAATAATAGAGCGGTAGAATGCGCAGGAATCTCCGCATGTAAAACGACCGCCCGCGGTTTACTGCGTCTTTAGTTCTCAACAAAATTCCCGTGATGAGGAATCCCGATAGCGTAAAGAACAGGTCGACACCACTCCATCCCGCCCACATGACCGCCGCGACTCGGTGCATCACCAGAGAATCCGTGGGCAACGCATGCGCGACCTGAAGATGAATCATCAGGACCATCAAGATCGCGATACCCCTTACCCCATCCAACGAGTCGACGTGCTTCGCTGGCTTGGCTGGACTTCGTGCTTTCCGCGACTCAGCCGTCAACATCTTCACGTCTTAATAACACTGCATGCCGATTCCTGATCGCGATTCAAATTGTGGACGGGCCGGAACCGATCTTTCATTCGCAAAAAGTAAGCTTCGTAAAAATTAAAGCTCAGCCACGCTATACCGTATGCCACCGCGATATTTACGAGCAGAAACGGAATGGCGTACCGGGTCCGCAGGGTCGGTGAATAACCTGCGCGAGTGAGAATGTGTCCCGACAAGTGATACAGCGGCGCGTGATAGACGTAGATGCCGTAGCTGTACTTGCCAAACGAGCGGAGCCATCCGAAATTCAGCGCGGGAGTGAGGCCGGGAACGAAGTACTGGGAGGATGCGACTAGCGCGCCGTATATCAGATCAAATCCCGTAATTCCGACGGTAAATCTATAGGCGTCGGCGGCGTGCGAGAAGAACGCTTGGGGATTCGCTACCAGCATTGCGAGGATAATGGCGCCTCCGGCCGCCGCCATTGCGACGAGAATTCGTTTTGGAACGCTTCCGAATTCGGCGGAGTACGCCGCGAGAGCGGAGCCCATCAGGAGACCCTCTCCGCGCGTGGGCGTCAGTGAAAATTGATAGGCCCAGTTGTCCGGCCCGAAGTGCCACATGAGGATTATCCGAAGAGCGAGGGACGCAATCATTCCGGCGATGCACAGCCGCACAATCGATCGCGCGGAAAGAGCCCAGACAATCCAGGGCCAAACCAGGTAAAACTGCTCCTCTATAGCCAAGCTCCAAAAATGTCCGACTATGTTGCGAGTCCAATAGATTGGATTGTACAGAAACGCCCAATTCTGAAGGTAGGTGAGGTAAACCAGCCAACCGCGCCAGTTATGAGCCGGGAATTCGGGCCGTAGCCACGCAGAATAGTGAACAGCGATAAAAAGCGCGAGCAGCGCTCCGTAATACAGAGGAAAAATCCTCAGAAAACGACGCATGTAGAAAGATTTGCCGCGATTCACGGCGCCTCTGGTACGGATCAAAATTCCCGTGATCAGGAATCCGGATAAAACGAAGAACAAGTCGACACCGGACCATCCCATGTGAATCGGAAAGTAATACCAGCGGGCAGGATAGTATCGGAAAAACCACACGCCGTGCGTGAGCATCACTAGCAGAATTGCTATGCCACGGACGCCATCCAGCGTATCGACATGCTTTCCGGATTTGGCCGGGCTGGGTGCCGTTAACGGCGCGGCAGTCGTGTCACTCCCTTCACTGTAACATGTCCTCTCAGCGGCGGCAGTAGCACGCCGCCACACGGCTTCAGGCGAAAATGGAAATATGCCTGCCGCATCTGATCGCGCTTTAGATTTCGCCAGCGAGTACAAAGCCAAACTCCGGACCGCCCTCGACACCCTTGACCTTAATGCCGTATCCCGCGCGATCGAGATCCTCGCCCAGGCGCGGGACCACAATCGCCATGTGTTCCTCTGCGGCAATGGCGGAAGCGCCGCTACCGCATCGCACTTTGTCACCGACATGGTGAAGGGCGCGAGCTACACGCGCGACTCGCGCTTTCGCATCATGGCCCTTACCGATTCCATGTCGACCATCACGGCTTACTCGAACGATGTCAGCTATGACTGCGTGTTCGTCGAACAACTGAAGAATTTCGCGCAGCCCGGCGATGTCGTCATGGCCATCAGCGGCTCGGGCAACTCGCCGAACGTGGTCGCCGCCGTCGAGTACGCCAACTCCATCGGATGCGAGACGATATCGCTGACCGGGCGCGATGGAGGGAAACTCGGGCGCGCCGCGAAGCTCGATATCCGCGCTGCCGAGTCCCACATGGGACGCATCGAAGACGCCCATCTGATCGTCTGCCATATGATCTGCTACTACTTCATGGAAAGTTAGCTATAGGCGAGGTGATGCGAAGTGCCCGGGCCGCCATTTCACTTGCGATTCCCGCGACTGTTCTTGCTATCGGGCCGTGGCTCGCGAGAGAACTGTTCGGGTGCGCGGAAAAACCTTGCAATGCGCGGTCGTTGGCGCAGTTTTACTGGATCTTGGGTCCTGGCGCTTTAAGCGTATTCGTTTGCGCCTATCTGGCGACTCCAATTTTGGACCTAGTGTATGGCTGGGCGAAGCGCCGGTGGACTCGCTCCGCTACGCTCTGTGCGGCGGCGGCAACTCATTTTATTCTTTGCCGCTTTTATTCTTCATTTTGGGAATCGCCAGTTCGGCGGCTACGACTGTAGCGTTCTGATCGATACGGGTTGGAGGCTGGCGACCGGACAAAAACCTTACGTGGATTTCGTGTGTACAGTTCCGCCGGGTTTCTATCTGGGTGCGAAATACGCTTTCGAGTGGTTCGGGGCAAGTTGGGACGCTCAACTATGGGTCACATCCATTTACGCGAGCATAACCTTCCTCTGGATGTACTGGCTGTTCGGAGTCCTTTTGGAAAGCCGGGTGGCTGCATTCCTCATGGCGTTCGTTATCGAGTGCGCCGCAATGCTGCTGTTCGCTTTCTGGTGGTACAACAACGTGACGGACGTGGCCGCTGCTGTATTTTTTCTTTCGTGCCTTGTGTACCTCAAAAGACCGTCTGCGCGCTCCGCACAAGCTACCTACGTTATCTCTCTTGCGATGTTGGCTCTCATGAAGCCGAACATCGCCGGCCTCCTCGGGCTGGGATCGATAGTGCTACTGCTGGCCGCGACTCCGTTCCGGCGGCGGTTCGCTGCATTGAGTTTTGCCGGGATTGCCGTTGCTGCTTTGTTTCTTGAAGCCAATGGCGCGAGCGTGCGCGGAATGCTCGCAAGCTATGCGACAGCGGCTATTGCACGCGGGAAAGCCGAGTCTTTTCGGCTTTCATGACATTAATCCGCTGGATCTCGCCCGTGTAGTTCTGTACGTTGCCGTCCTTGCATTCCCGTTGTGGTTTATAGTCTCGAATTGTTTTTCTGCAATCCAGCGCCGGGAGTACCGCCGTGTTGCGCGGGAGCTTCTTTTCTTATTCGCGGCGCTGGTAAGCGCCTTCGGCATGTTTAGCAACGGAGAACTCAAGGATGTGGAGTGGTCCGTGTGGATCGCCGTGGATGCAGTGCTGCTGTTCGGCACGCGCGCGGCAGCCGTTCGCTCGCGCCGCTTCTATCTCGCGTTTTTCGCCGCGATTGTTTTCTCCGATCTCTATATGGGAGCGGTGCGTTATCGCGTCTTTAGCACTGGTCCGCATATGTATTTTGAGTGGAACGATTCGAACCAATCTCCCGGCGTTCCTTTCTTTCGCAATTTGAAGGCCAGCACGCGCTTCAATAATGTCGTCGATCAGGTTGGCGAGACGCTCAAAACCAATCCGCAACCCGTTTTCTTCGGTCCAAGAATGGAGTTTGCCTATGCGGCGTTTGGCTTACCGTCCCCGCGGCACATACCTCTCTTTTGGACTCCCGGGGACTTCCTTCGCGAAAAAGAACGAGCCCGAAATGCTTCGCGCCTGGCTGGATGACCGGTTCGCCACGCTCATTTTTCTGAAGAACGATTTTACTTTCTATTCGCCGCAGTTTTTAGAGCTTATCAATGCGAATTACATACGCGATGAGAGCCGCTCCGAGCTGACGGTCTTTCACTCCAGAAAGTAAAACTAGCGGCTCGAGTGCTGCTTGTTCCACGCATACATGCGGCGGATCTGTTCTTCGAGCGAGAGAATCTGCTGAAGCCCGAACTCCGCGCGGACGCGGTCGACGGCGGGGACGTAGCGCGACGCCGGCGCTCCCGGCACGGGTTTCTTCGCGATCTCGATGGGTGTGCCCGGCACGGTGTTCTCCACCACCCGGCGCGCCAGCTCCGCGATCGTCAGGCCTTCCGCTGAACCGACATTATACACGCGCGACTCGCCCCGCAGCAGCAGCGTCCAAACCCAAATCGCCATTTCGGCTGCGTATAAATACGAGCGGTACGGCGTACCATCGGCCGCAATGCGAACCGGCCCTCCCTGCAGCACATCCCGCACGAAATTGCCGATGGCGAAGTTCAGATCCAGCGGCAAGTGAGGACCGGAAAAAGCAAACAGCCGCGTAAGCACGGTGGTAAAGCCGAATTGCCGCCCGTACATCGCGCACACAAACTCGGAAGCGTGCTTGGCCTGACCGTATGGCGCGCTCAGGTCGGTGGTGAGCGGCGCGCCGGCATAATCTTCCGAAACATTCGTCATGTGTGGCGGCTGCTGTCCATAGGCTTTCCCGGAGCTGGTAAACAGGAACCGTTCCGTCCCATGCGTGCGCGCAAATTCGAGTGCGCGCCGCGTGGCCCGCAGGTCCAGATCGAAATTAGCCGTGGGCTCTTCCGGAGTGGAGGGAATGTGTGGCTCGGTAGCGCCGTGAATGACATATCGAAATAGCCCATCGGGGAATTCGAAGCCAGCCGCTGTGCCGACGTGGAACTGAATGGAGGGATGATTCGCCGCGTAAGGCGCCTTGCGGCGAAACGCATCGGGATTGCGCGTCAACAGAACGGCCCGCGCGTTTAGTTTCAACTTTTCATTCGCGCGGACGAAACTTTCCACCAACCAGGTACCAATGAAACCGGTTCCGCCGGTAATAAAGATTTGTTCGCCGCGCAATGCTTCCCAAAGCTGGGGGGAATGCGCCAGAATGAAATCCAGATCCTGATCGAGGGGGTGCGGACCAACGCTCACTTTTGGAGATTATACTTTGCAACGGCTTCGCGAACGCCTGAGAAGCGGCTACGGCAGCCCCTTCGATGGTCCTCTCCCGCTGGTAATCGCGATTCTGATCTATCTCGCGTTAACTATTCCTACGGCCGCGCAGCGGCACATGTGGCACGACGAGCTGTACACGTACTACATCGCCAAATCGCCGTCGCTCGGACAGCTTTTTCGGAACGTGAGTCTGGATCTGAATCCGCCGCTCAGCTATCTCAGTGTGCGCGCCTCACTAGCGCTGTTTGGCGACAACGAATTCGCGACGCGTCTGCCGTTTCTCATTGGATTTCTGATTGGAAGCTTGTGCCTGTACTGGTTCGTATCGCGCCGCCTTCGTCCGGTGTACGGGCTGCTGGCGATGCTGGTGTTCTGGGCGACGCCGTTTCTCTATTACGCGACGGAAGCACGGCCGTACGCACTGGTCGTCTGTTTTTTCGGCATCGCGATGCTGGCTTGGGAACGGACTATTCTGCCCGCGCGCAGCCGCGCCTCTGTCGCGATCCTCTGGCTCGCGGTACTGGGCATGGCCTTCAGCCACTTCTACACGATGTTTTATATCTGGCCGTTTTGCCTGGCCGAATTGTGGCGCTGGTATCGCTCGCGTAAATTCGACTGGCCGGTATGGGCGGCGCTGGTGTCGCCTTGCGCCCTGCCGCTGTTCTATCTTCCAGTGATTCACCGGTACGAACGGGGCGCGCTGCCGCCGGTACAACAGGCATCGCCGTTCAAGATATTTGCGTTTTTTTATCACACGCTGGAACCGGAAGGGATCATGCTGCTGCTCGCGCTTGCCATCGGATTGGTTGTGGTCTTCCGGCGCGAACGGCAGGCTACCGACGACGCTTATCTTATGAAGCGGATCGACGGCGTGTTTACGGTGGGTCTGCTGACGCTTCCGTTCGTGCTGGTGCTCGCTCTGATGACAATCCACGGCGCATTTTTTCCACGCTATGGCATTCCCGCCTTATTTGCGTATGGACTGCTGCTCGCCTATCTGCTTGCGATATACACGAACGCGAGCCGCCTGGCAGCAGCCGCGGCGTGTTGCGTCCTGCTGGTAAGCATTTCCGGCAAGGAGCTGATCGTCATGACACTGAAGACGCTGCGAACCTGGGGCGGTACCAATGCCGTGGTGGTGCAAACGCCGCCGCTAGACCGGGTACGGCCGGATCTACCGCTAGTAGCCGCAAGCGGTCTGACTTTCCTTGAAATGGACCATTACGAGAGCCCGGCAACGGTCGCGCGGCTGTATTATCTGAGCGATCGCGATTTAGCCGTGCGCTACGCGCATGCCACTATTTTCGAAGGCGGGTTCGTCACGCTGAACCGGCATTTTCCGATTCGCGCGAAAGTGGTCCCGTATCCGCAGTTTGTGACCGAGCATCCGCAATTTCTAGTGGTCGGGACGCCGAGTTACTCGGAGGACTGGCTGATCAAACACCTGATGGATATCCATGCCACGCTGCAATACCTGGGCGATTTTGATATCCCATATAAGGACACGGAGATCTTTGAAGTAACCATGCCGCCGGGTGTCACTTAGCGCAATTTTCGCCGGGTGCGCTGTCACGTGCGCGCATTCATAACCTATCCCGCAGGTCTTTTTTGATTGCGCGCCTCTGCCGTCCAGTAGCAGCCGTATCGAGCGCTTTCGCATAGTCGGCGCGAGCTGCCGAAACATCATGCAGAGCCAGATGTGCTCGGGTGCGGGCAATCCAGAATTCCGGATTTCCCTTCAACACGTCACGTTTTCGATCGAGAATCGCGAGGGCACCTCGGGGATCGCTGCTTGCAATATGGATGTTTGCAATGCCGAGGACTGCCGGCCCGTAGTTCTGACGCAGCGTCAGAAGCCTCTCGTACAGTGGGAGAGCCTCGTTTGGCCGATTCGTCTTTAGCAGAAGATCGGAAAGTCCGATCAGGCTTGGAATGTGATTCGGTTCGGCTCGAAGGTTCTCGCGCCACATTTGTTCAGCCCGAGCCGGTTGCTTTTTCAGTCGAATCCACATGGATGCCAAATCGTGCTTAGCATCCATTAGATTGGGATCATTCTGCAATGCTGAAAGATACTGCTTTTCCGCCTGCCCGTCCTTTCCTAGGCTCTCGCACAGAACGCCCAAGGCGGTATATGCTCGGGCGGCTCCCGAGCATACGGCGGAGCCGGCACTGGAGCAGTCTTTCTGTGCAAGCTGCAGTGCATCTGTGTAAGCTCGACGCGCCGCCGAGGTTTCATTAATCTGCTCGTACAGCAATCCGAGGTTATACGGCAGATACGAGTACGATGGAGCAAGCGAGCGGGCATGCTCATATATAGTGATGGCTTCGGTAAACTTGCCCGCTTCGGCGTAAGTGAGCGCAAGATTGTGACGCGGGTAGGCCCAATAAGGCGCAAAGCGTATTGCTGTGCGGAATGCGGTTGCAGCCTGATCGAAGGTCGCGCGGCGCGTCGGAATTTGCTCAAGATACGCGATTCCAATCGCGTTGTACGCATAAGCCCGTTCGGGATCGATATTGATGGCAGCATCCAGAGTGCGTTGCGCGATTGTATATTGCCTTTTGAAGATCTCCGCTCTGCCGCGGCAAAAAAGGAATCTGCTCTCGTCAAATGCGGCGTCTGGTGCAAGCTCGAGAGCAGCTTTGAACAGGCGCTCTCCCTGCACGAACTCGGATTCAAGCTGCGGTACTTGGTCTCCCTTCAGGTATCTAACTATGACCGATTGACCTTTCTCTTCGAGGGCCACTCGCAGCCTTTGCCTCGCAAAATGAGCATAGTCCCCACTCGGGCGCGAACTGCAGAATCTGATGCAATAAATCAAATGCATTGTCCGTATCTCCGGGCAGAAGCCGCCCTTTGCTCAGTGAGTTCTCAAACTTTGCAATCAGATCTGGCTGCAGATCGTGAACAGCACCTCGCGGGATGTCTGGATCCCCAGACTCGGTGGGAATCGTCAGCGCTATTCCCCGTTGGGTCGCATCATCGACTGCAACAAGGCTGGGGTCGGCACTGATAGCCGAGGGCCACTGTTTATGATCGGTTGCGCGCAAAACCTGCGCGGCCACATACGTTGAGAGATCGCTAAAATATACTTTGCCGTCATGGCTCGGCTCTACGCCTTGGTTCAGGCCAAGCAATGTATAAAACGTAAAGATCCCGTGGCCATAAGTTGAGCGTTCATATGTCAGTTCGGCCTGCGGAGATCGAGCCCTGGAGTTTCCCATAAGAATGCCCAGCATTCCCGTCTCGCGGCCGAATGTATCGCTGACTTCTGACGAGTTGAGGTGTGTGGCATCCGGTAGTGCTCCTATTCGTCCGGCGTGGCAGACGTCCACGAATAGAAACACTCTTCCAAAGTCTTTTGCGCGACTTGTCACCAAATCGCGAAGCTCAGCCATCGGTATGCCGCTGGTCTTAGCCTCGCTGAAGTCACTATCGTAAGTAAGTATGTAGGGCGTGGCCATATTGCTATCGCAATCGGCAACTGCGCCCGCTCCCCCGGTTGCTGTCTGTGTGCAACCCAGCATTCCATGCGCGGCTATAAACACAATCAAAGTATTGCTGCAGTTAGCCTTGCCGCGGATTAGTTCAGCTAAGCCCCCCTCGATTCCATCGCGCGTAGCCTCGTTATTGAGTAACAACTTGACTTGCTCAGAAGGCAGACGTCCTCCCCGGGCGCTTTTCAAATACTGCTCAAATGTCTTAGCGTCCTGATCCGCAAAGTGAAGAGGCGGTATTTTGTCGCTTTCATATCGAGAGATTCCGATTAGCAAGGCGTAGCTTTTGCCGGCGGCGCTATTGCAATTAGGTTTTGCCGATTCAGCGATCAAGCCCGGACTGCTGTCCAGCTCCGCAGATAAATCGGGCTTGATGATTCGCGTCCTTGTCAGTCGTGAAATGGCATTACGCGTCCATAAAGCGCCTGTCCAGCGCTCTCGAATGGTACGAAGTTCCACAAGGGCGTCGTCTATCAATCCGAATTGCGCAAGCAGCGCAGCCCGTGTAGCGTGTCCCACGAGCGCAGAATCGCCGTGCATCAGTGCATCCGAAAGCCTTAGTTTCTGTCTCAAGCTGGATTGGTCGGCCGGAGATAACCGCGAGATCCGTGAATCGAGCGACGTTGTCGTTATTGACGGGTTTACCGGCTCATTCAGAGTGCTTGCAAGCGGCACTGCATCTAATTGAGGCAATTGGCAAACCGGAAGGTCAGTCACATGGCGCAATCCCGGCGCCGCTGGCAATGACTCCTTCGTTATTTGAATCGCGGCGCGAGCAGCTAAAGTATAAGTGCTGGCACGATCAGTCGTTCCTGGACAATAGGCAAAGGTAATTTCCGCGGAACCCGCTTCCAGGGTTTCACCGGCATAGGCCTCCCGACCAGTTGTAGCCAAGCGCGGTAAGCTGTCCGCAGTCGCAAGAATCTCTCCCCCGTCGCCCGAGAGAATGAGAAGTACTGGCCGGCGTAGAGCATCGACGCTATAGGACAGCGGTGCGAACCATGCCATGACAATAGCGGCAGACAGGGTCCGGACGAGATTTGAAGCAATCGACATCAGAAGGTGAGTCTCAACACAAAATGTATTTCGCGCGCCGTTTCGCTCAGAGGCGTCGCCAGTGGAATCGCCGCACTCGTTTCGTTTCGCCCGTATAATGCCAGTCCAAAAGGTGCAGGCGTGATGCCACAGCACTCGTCGCTTCCGCTGGCGGGATTGCTGAGATTGGCATGATTCAGTAGATTAAATGCGTCCGCCCGGACCGTCAACCTTGTGCGTTCCCATCCACGTAGCGCGAAGATACGGCTTATCGACACATCGAAGTTATAGGCCCCGGGCCCGTAGAATGCATTTCGGCCGGCGCTTCCCAGCGTGCCAGGAGCCGGTTCGAGAAAAGCCGCCGGGTTCAAAATCAACTTTCCCCCGGGATAGGGGAGATCGGCCCTCGCATTGTTTGGGTCGACAAGATCGGATCGGTTGTTGACCAACCCATTACTCGTATCGCTCACGGCATAAACAGTGAACGGCGAACCGGATCGTATAGCCGCTACACCGGCCATCATCCAGTTACTAAGCAGCCGTTTCAGGCGGCCATCGGCGCTGGGCGACGGTATATCGAACGTGAAATAGGAATTTAGGACGTGTCTTTCGTCAAAGTCGGAATTGCCCCGGTCTACGCCGCTGTTAAACTGCTCTGTAAATGCTGCTTGATGTAGCGTAATTGGGACTCCTGTGAGATTGACAGCTGCTAAATTTGCCGCAAATCCCGCTAGAGGCTCGCTTTGATTGTCGATAGTGTGACTGAACGTGTAATTGAGAGTGAGCGACAAACGCTTCTGACGAATAAGCAATGACGAAACCAATGCATTGTGGTTCGAAGAGCCTTGATTGCCCCGATAGTCGAGATCGCCGAAAGCATCGTTGTAGCGATACGTGCAAATGGATCGGCCGAAGAGAACTCGGCAGGTCGATCCGGTGCGATTGATAACGTCGGTTGTCACCAGTTCTCGCCCCAGAGAGCCCGCATAGTCAACTTCCATCGAAATAGACCTGGAGAATCGTTCTTGCAGCCCCGTAAAGAAGCTTTGCACGTAGGGAGATCGGAAACCGGGCTGAAACAGCGTTTGATCGACATACGAGTTCCCGTAGTTGATCATTCCTTGGATTGTCGACGCGGAAAGCTGGGCCGCCGACAGCAGCCGCAGATTTACGCTTGGCGCATTGAGGTAATTCAATCCCTTTCCTGTAATGTTTTCCGACTCAGGGAGAGAGTCGTTCAGACTGGCGTCGAGCCATAAGTTGTCGAATGGACGATCGTAGAAGATTCCGTAGCTTCCGCGCAGCACTAGCCCTGAATTTTTTCGAGGATTGTAAGCAAAACCGAATCGGGGGGCCCAATCTTTTCGATCCGCGCTATATAGCTGCCGGCCCGGCGTATCGTTAGCCTGTTGAATCCTTTCGGGCATCGAAGCCCCCGCCCCAAGTTGCACCAGCGTATCCTCTTGGGGGCCAATATTCGCCGGAGGAGAAAAATACTCATAACGGACGCCGATGTTGATTAGGAATTTCTCACTCAACCTGTAGGTGTCCTGCAAATATCCCGCAAACTGCCAATATCGATATTCGCGCGCGAAGTCTGGCAAAGTGAGACTACCTGATTCGAGCGCGGCTCGCGACGCTGGGAACGAAAATGTGCTCGCATCGTCCGACAGAAGATCTTGCAAGTTTTGGAATGAGTATTCAATGGGCGCTCCCGGCGTCGTAAGCTGCGAGTTTGGCCAACGCTCGAGAAACGAAGCGCCCCACCTTGCGGCGTGGGATCCTTTGGTAAACGCGAAGTTCGTAGCTACTTCTGCGGTGGTTCCGGCATTGTGAAATGTGAAGGATGCCGGGCTGCCGAACGTGAACCCCAGCGTCGGGACAACCAGCAACGGAATTTCGGGCTGCGCACGGTTCCAACCGATCGAATCGTGAGTGACACCGGCCCGAAACTCTTCGCTCCAGTCCGGGTGTGGCGTAAGAATGTCGGAAAAAGCCACGCCCGTCTCGTTTCTGTCCAGTCCCGATCGGAATGCGGGGTACGGCGTCCAAATGAAATCGGGCTGAGAAAATCGGTCGGCAATGAGCCGGGCGAAGGAGTGATTTCTTCCGTCTTTCGAAACGAAATCAATGCGCTCCAGGGCGTCGATTTGGTTAATGGATACGGTCGGCCGCAGCAGCAACGATCCCAGATCGCCGGACCCCGGCGCTATGGGACCGGGAAAACGCGTGAATATACTTTCGGCATTGGTTCCAGGACGTAAGTCGCGAAGAAAATTATTCGTCGGTAGGTTGTACGGTTGCGGCGCCTCCGAGTTCCGGGCCCGCTGCCAACCCAAGCTGGTTGTGGTAAAAACTGCGTTTCTTTTGAGATGCCCTTCAGCGACACCGCCCGCGCTAAGCTGCTGTCCTGGGGCCGGCCCTCCGGCAGTCTTATCCTGTACATTTTCGCTGTTCCAGCTTTGGTTGGTGAGGTCCGCATAAGTCTGTACATGCCATGCGTTGGAACCCGATGGCGTGATCGCATTGGCGATGTAACCGGACGTGCCGCCGAACTCAGCCGAAAAATTATTTATGGAAATACGGTACTCTTGGATCGCCTCCGGTGGTAGCACGGCAAAGACGCCCGTCGTCAGGTAATTGTTGTTCTGGAATCCATCCAATAAAAACGCCGTCGATGACGGACGCTGTCCGTTCGCTGAAACACCAAGGCCGCGCTGAGTGCCAACATCATTCGTTACATTCGGTTGGAGGACAACCAGCGCGTAGGGGTCGCGTCCCGCCAGCGGCAAGTTCAACATCTCCTGATAAGTCGCGTTCCTCGAAAGCGATGGCGTCAGTTCTCCTCGAATTTCGGGCGAATGCTCAATATAAGCCGACCTGCTCAAGTCAATATCCGGGCCGTAAACGGGCAATATCGAAGATTGATTGCCGGGAAACACCGACCGCAACACCCCTGTTTGCCACATATCCGTCAGAAGGCGAATCGTCACGTTTTGGATTAACAGGCCCGAAACCGCCAGTGAGAGCCCCCGCACTTCCGAAGGTCGATACGATTTCGCAATGATTCGCAAGTTGTACGTTCCAGGCTCCAGCGACGCAAAGCTGAAGTAACCGTCTTTATCTGTCTTGGCGGATTGAGCGGTTCGTGTGCTATCTTCTCCGCTCAGAATGACATCCGCCTGAAAGACCGGGCCGGAAGTCACCTCGTCCAGAACTCTGCCCGCAAGTAGTCCCTGCGTGCTTTGCGCTTGCATTACGGCGCAGCCGAGTAGCGCGTAACCAATCGCTAGCGAAAATGCGCGACCCACGGAGATCATTGAATCTATCATTAACTAGCGGTCATTCTCAATCCCTGCAGATACAAATACTTCGAGCTTGTAATAAATATTCTGTTGACCGGTTATGCAGTCGATGATAGTCTATTTCCACTTCGGAGGTAATTATGGCGATCCGAAAATCTGAAATGCTGCTTTTGGGCTTGGTTTTCGCCGTTTTGGCTTTCGCTACGCCGGGCAACTCGGGATTAAGTTTTACCCAGGACGGCAATGTCGCGCAGTCAACTATTCAGATCCAAACTGGGGATGTGCAAAATGGCGCCGAACCCGTCGCGCTGACCGTAAGCTCTACTTCGCCAAGCGTTATTAGTTTTACTGTCAATGCCAGATCCGGTGTCGGTTCGAACGGCATCGCCCGAAGCTGGTTGAAGATAGCAGTGTCGAATGATCCTTCGAACTGTCCGGATTCCGGTGATCCGGCATACTCCACCACGGCTTCAGCGCAACTGGCCAATTCGTCTCCGGCGACGCTCTGCATCTTCGCCGCTGGAATGCCTGACAACAGTAACTACGCAGGTTTATTAGCCTTTACGACTGGAGCTGGAACGAGTTTTCTTCCGGTTTTCTATAGCGTGATTCCTGGCACTCTGATTCACGCTGCACTGCAAAATCCGGTCTGTGGCGCTACACAGGTAACCCAGAACGCGATACTTATCTGCTCCCAGCCGGAGACGATCAGCGTTGCACTTACATCGCAAGATAACGGCATAAATTCCGCGCCGAACAACCTGAGCGTTGCAGTCCAGCCGGTTTCGACAAATACACCAGCGTGGCTAACCGTTTCTTCAACGAACATCACGGCGCATCCTTCTGGAACGTCTCCGCTTGGGACACTGACGCTCAGTGTCGATACTACACGCACCCAGATCGCCGATATAACGACAATTCAGCTCATGGGAGATCAGGGATCCGGTGAATTGGATTTCCTTATTCAGGTTCAGCCGTCCGCTCCGGCAGCAGCGCCTCCACTCCACTTTCTCCCAATCGTGCCCTGTCGCGTCATCGATACACGGCTTCCTAACGGCACCTTCGGGGGTCCAATTCTTGCCGGGCAGATGTCACGGGATTTCGCAATACCGGCCAGCGCCTGCGGCATTCCTGCAAATGCACAAGCCTATGCATTGAACGTTACGGTCGTGCCGAGCGGCCCACTTCGGTTCCTGACAGTTTGGCCGAGTGGCGAGCCGCAGCCGACCGTTTCTACGTTAAATTCCTACGACGGCCGAACTAAAGCCAACGCCGCCATCATTCCCGCGGGCTCAAACGGAGCAATCAGCGTATTTGCGACCGATAACACACACGTCATCCTGGACATCACCGGATACTTCGTCGCCGTAACGGACACCTCCGCCCTAGCGTTCTACACTCTGCCGCCCTGTCGCATTGCAGATACGCGCGGCCCAGCGGGGGCGCTCGGAGCGCCATTCATGTCGGGAGGCGGATCTCGAGACTTCCCGATTCTCTCGAGCTCTTGCAACGTTCCATCGAACGCGCAAGCCTATTCCCTAAACTTTACCGTCGTGCCGAAGGGTCCCGTGCGCTTTCTGACCGCTTGGCCTACGGGACAGGCTCGGCCCACCAACGTATCCACCCTGAACGCCCCCACGGGCACATTCGTTGCGAACGCTGCGCTCGTGCCCGCTGGCGCGAACGGAGATGTGTCGGTCTTCACGACGGACGATACCGATGTCGTCATTGATATCAATGGATACTTCGCGCCTTCAGGCCCAGGCGGATTGTCGCTATATAACCTGACACCGTGCCGCGTGCTAGATACACGCCTCGTCGGGGGCGCCCAGGTTTTGAATGGAGAACTCGACGTCAGCTGTTACCGGCAATACCTGCGGCGCGCCTTCGGCCCAGGCTTATATCTTCAATACCACCGTCTATACCGTCCGGAAGTCTCGTTTACTTAAGTCTCTGGCCAACGGGACTGGCGGCTCCCGTCGTTTCCACGCTTGAATGCTCCGGATGCCGCGGTCACCTCGAATATGGCGATTGTGCCCGCCGCGAACGGTTCGGTCAGCGTCTACACGTCGAATCCGAGTCACGTTATTCTTGACATCTTCGGATATTTCGCGCCGTAAAGCGAAACAATCCTTCAATTTAGCCGCTGGATTCCCTGACCGGGCTTGCCGCATTCTCTCCCTTACGGCGTGCGATCACAAATAGCGCGATAAAAGCCGTCAGCGCAGCGAATGTTATCAACCAAATCGCAATCAAAGTAACGTGAACGGCCGCGATTGATGACTGCAACCACACCTCCGATGCGTCGTACTGAGCCGCACGGAGCGCGTCATCCACTGTGGGTAACTCGCGTCCGATGAGTGGCTGGATGGAAGGCTGGAGGATAAAACCTTTAACCACTCTCTCGGTGCCCGCGCCGCGCGAGAGCGTGAAGGTACCAATTAGTGCCAATGATGCGATTAGTCCGGCGCAGAAAAAGAGAAGTGCCGCCTTCATCCTTCGGTTCTGCGCAGCGTCATTCAGGCCATACCAGAAGTGAAACGTCCATAACAAGACGATAAATTCTGAAAGCGCCGTGAGAACCGATACGGTGTGAACGGGAGGAGGGCCAAGCTTGATCGTGAGGCCAATGAAGGGAGCGGCCACCGCTAATTTCAACCCAAGCGCCCCCAGGTCGGTAAAATCCAATACCATCCGCTTGAACTCGGCAATTCCCGTGTTGCTCATTTCATTTACTCGGCGGCGGTATGAACGTCAGAATCTTATCTTCTTCAATATCGAAAGTGCCTTCAACCGTTCCGTTCAGATTGGCTGGCCATTCGGCGCGGTAGCGATACTTACCGATCAAAGAAGTCTTGCCTTCCATCAAGTCAACCCACTGCATTTCAAGGCTGGGTCCCCCGTCTAAGTTCCTGCATCGCAGATAAGTGAGGAGAGGCATGTAACGCACGCGCGCCTTGGGCGGATTGATGTGCACCTCGACTTTGTAGCGCGGCGCCATTTCTCGCGTTGATTCTATCGCGAGGTGCTCCTGAACTGCTGCACTCACTGCAAGCGTTTCAAGATCCCGGAATTGCTTTTCGACTTCTGCCATTTTCCGATTGATCAGCACTTCGTCTGTCCGCTCATTTGGATCGCTGTTCAGGAGTTCGATAATCGCGTACGCGTGATTCAGTGGTTCAATCCAAAACGTTTGTTCGGGGAACACTTTCGCGAGATCGCGTCTTAGTGCCTTCACACGGATGAGAGCATCCAGCGAACGGACAGCCAAATCATGCGAAGAGGATACCGCTTGATCGGGGGCAATATCAAAGTGAACTATGTGGTCCTCGGAAACGGTAACGCGAGCGCGGCCCAGATAGCGATCGCTGTTGACGAGCTGGTCGGATAAGCGGTCGAGTCTGGAAAAAAACGTGTCGCCCGCCGAACTGTTATGCTCCTCTTGTGGCGCGGCGGAACCCACACGCAAGATCACCAACAGGATCGGAATCAAGAGCCCGGATTTCCACCACGCCCGCTCAATCACTTTACCTTTCATATTGGTAAGGACGGAACAAGAGACTATCTTACTCTCGAAATATGGGCCGTAACGCCGACTCTGCGGCAGCACGAATTCGATAGGGTGGGAAATCTTGCTTTCGAGAAGCCAGGTCTTACATAGGTTTTTCGCAGTTAATCATCCACGGGATGCCGAATTGATCCACAAGCATGCCAAAACGCTTGGCCCAAAATGTCTCCTGGATCGGCATTTCCACCTTTCCGTTCTCTGCCAGCGCGTGGAATATGCGTTCTGCCTCTGCCGGATCGCTCGTGCCGAGCGACACCGAGAAACCCTTCGGTTCCGCGTAGCGCTCAGGCGGAGCGTCAGAGCCCATCAGTAGCGTGTCCCCCACGCTTAATCGGGCATGGATGATTTTATTGCGCCATTCCGGTGGCGCTTGTTCCGCCATTGGCGAGTCTCCGAAGGTGCTCATCGCCAGACCTTTGCCGCCGAGGCAGCGCTCATAAAACTTAAACGCCGCCTCGCATTTGCCGTTGAAATGAAGATAGGGATTTACTTGCATAACGCTCTCTCCTTGGAACTAACCAAACCTGCCTAAACCGCCCGCAATGGCGCCGACGATGAAAAAGGGCTCTTTCCCCGAAGCGACCGCCTCCGGCAGCGGCGTGTCCGGCGAATCATGCGATAAATCCTGCTCGCAGGCGAAGAACCGCACGAACGGCCGCCGCTTTTGCGTGGCATGGTCGCGAATCGTCCCACGCAGCATCGGATAGCGTGCCTCCAGTGCATCGAGCACCGAGCGTTGCGTGACCTGTCCCTCGATCTCCAGCTTCACCTCGCTCTCGGAGTGCGCGAGCGTCTTCAGATGCGCCGGAAGCAGCACCCGGATCATGGGAGCGTCTGCGCTTCGACCGACAGCACGGCCGGAAGATCCCGCACGATAGGAGTCCAATTATCGCCGGCATCGGCCGATGCGTATACCTGCCCGCCGGTGGTTCCGAAGTAGACGCCGCAAGAATCGAGCGAATCGACCGACATCGCGTCGCGCAATACGTTCACGTAGCAGTCGCTTTGCGGCAAACCTTTCGTGAGCGGCTCCCATTCGTTTCCGCCACTCCGGCTGCGATATACGCGCAGCTTTCCTTCGGGCGGAAAGTGCAGCGCGTCGCTCGTGATCGGGACAACGTATACGGTGTCGGGCTCGTGCGCATGCACGTCGATAGGAAATCCGAAGTCGGTCGGCAAATCACCGCTGATCTCTTGCCACGACTCGCCGGCATTGTCGCTGCGCATCACATCCCAATGCTTTTGCATGAACAGCACGCCCGGCCGCGAGCGATGCTGCGCGATGCGGTGAACGCAGTGACCCACTTCCGCAGTCGGGTCGGGGATGTATTGGGATTTTAATCCACGGTTGATGGGCTGCCACGTCTCGCCGCCGTCGTCGCTTCGGAACGCGCCCGCGGCAGATATCGCGATAAAGATCCGGCTCGGGATTGCTCGGGTCGAGAAGAATCGTGTGCAGGCACATCCCGCCGGCGCCTGGCTGCCAGTGCGGCCCGGAGCCGTGGCGGCGCAGTCCCGCGAGTTCCTGCCAGCTTTTTCCGCCGTCCTTCGAGCGAAACAGCGCGGCATCCTCTACGCCGGCGTAGACCGTATCCGGATCGGTCAACGATGGCTCCAGGTGCCAAACTCGCTTGAACTCCCATGGGTGTGGCGTGCCGTCGTACCACTGGTGAGTGCCCGGAACGCCGTCGTAGGCGAACTGATTCCCTATCGGCTCCCACGTCTTGCCACCGTCGTTCGAGCGCTGCATTACCTGCCCGGACCAGCCGCTCGACTGCGACGCGTACAGCCGATCCGGATCTGCGGGCGATCCCTTGAGATGATACATCTCCCAGCCCCCAAAGAACGGCCCGCTCACATCCCACTTTTCGCGTTTCCCATCCGATGTCAGCACGAACGCGCCCTTGCGTGTGCCAACCAGTACCCGTACCTTGCTCATCTCGCTCTCCTTCTTGAATTACGGCCAACGCCACTATCCTCGAATTTGGGTAGCAGTGGCGTCAAATCCCGTTCTTGCCATCGCCGCCGAACTTCAGCGAGCACTTGTTCGCGATTCTTTTCCATTTTTACGGTGACAGCGCACGGCGCCGCCGTCCGCTCGTGCCGCGCCCCCCAAATAAGCAAGTCCAAGAGCACGGGTGCCAGATCGATGCCTTTCTCCGTCAGCCGGTAATTCACTCTGCGTCCATCCACCTGCGACGCCTCCGCGCTGATGATCCCGGCCGCTTCGAGTTTCTGCAGGCGATCCGCCAGAATGTTGGTGGCAATCCCTTCGCCCGATTTCTGGAACTCCTTAAATGTCCGGAAGCCGCGAACCATCAGATCGCGGATGATCAGCAGTGACCAGCGGTCTCCAAACATTTCGAGGAAGATACTTACCGGACAGCCGGATCGGCGCTTCGACCGGGATGTTCCAGGCACGTTCGATCTTATCAAGGGTCACTTGCAGGATGCAAGCGAAAATTGCAGCCGCTAAATCTGCGAATTGGAGGTTTGGTAAAACTGACGGATCTACGCCGGTTGCGGGCTCTCGCCGCCAATCATGCCCGGAATCGAGCTGCTCGGATGCGGAGCAATCACCGTGCCGCCGTCGGGCGGAGGAGTTGTCGTCTTCGGGCCGCCCGCCACTTTCGGCAGCGGCTTGCCGTTGATCAGATCCAACACTTCGGCGCCGTCCAGAACTTCACGCTCCAACAGCGCGTCCGCGATTCGCAGCAGCGCGTCCGAATGCTGCTGGATGATTGCCTTCGCGCGGTTGTAACCGTCTTCGACGAGTTTTCTGACTTGCTCATCGATCCGGATGGCGGTGGCTTCGCTGTAGTCGCGGTGCTGCGCAATTTCGCGGCCCAGGAAGATCTGTTCGTCTTTCTTGCCGAAGCTCAAAGGTCCAAGCTCGCTCATGCCCCATTCGCACACCATCGACCGCGCCATTTCGGTGGCCCGCTCGATATCGTTTCCCGCGCCGGTCGTCATCTGATGCAGGAAAAGCTCTTCCGCAATTCGCCCCGCCATCAGAATGGTAAGCCGTGCTTCCAGATAGTTCTTGTCGTGCGACAGCTTGTCATCCAGCGGCAACTGCATGGTCAAGCCGAGCGCCATGCCGCGCGGAATAATCGTGACTTTGTGCAGCGGATCGGCGTCTTCGAGCAGCGCCGCTACCAGAGCGTGGCCGCCTTCATGGATAGCCGTCATCCGCTTTTCTTTATCGCTGATGATCAGGCTCTTGCGTTCTACGCCCATCATCACCTTGTCTTTCGCCAGCTCGAAATCGATCTGCGTGACGACCTTGCGATTCTGCCGCGCCGCGACCAGCGCCGCTTCGTTCACCAGATTCGCCAGATCCGCGCCCGCGAATCCCGGAGTGCCGCGTGCGATCAAAGACAAATCGACATCGTCGCCCAGCGGAGTTTTCTTGGTGTGAACTTTGAGTATGCTCTCGCGCCCGCGCACATCCGGCCGATCCACCACCACGCGGCGATCAAAGCGTCCGGGCCGCAGCAGCGCCGGATCCAGAACGTCCGGCCGGTTCGTCGCCGCCACCAAAATGACGCCTTCGTTCGATTCGAAACCGTCCATCTCCACCAGCAGTTGATTCAGCGTCTGCTCGCGTTCGTCATGTCCGCCGCCCAAGCCGGCGCCGCGATGCCGCCCAACGGCATCGATCTCATCGATGAAGATGATGCACGGCGCGTTCTTCTTGCCTTGCTCGAACAGATCGCGAACGCGGCTCGCGCCCACGCCCACAAACATCTCCACGAAATCCGAACCCGAGATCGAGAAGAACGGCACGTTCGCCTCTCCGGCGATCGCCCGCGCCAGCAACGTCTTTCCCGTTCCGGGAGGGCCAATCAGTAGCACGCCTTTCGGAATGCGTCCGCCCAGCTTCTGAAACTTCTGCGGCTCCCGCAGAAACTCGATAATTTCCTGCAGCTCTTCCTTGGCTTCTTCCACGCCCGCCACGTCTTTGAACGTGACCTTTTTCTGCTGTGAAGAATGCAGCCGCGCCCGGCTCTTGCCAAAACTCAGCGCCTTGTTCCCGCCGCTCTGCATCTGCCGCATCATGAAGATCCACAGCCCAAGCAGAATCAGCACCGGTACCGCGTTGAACAGAATTCCAATCCAGCCGCTTCCGGTCGAATCCTTCCAGTTATAGTTGACGCCTTTGTCCTGCAGCATCTTGTATATGTCGGGATAGTTGGACGGAATCACGGTGTGGAACGACTTGCCGTCGGTGAGGGTGCCTTGGACATCCGTCCCCGTGATATTGGCGTCTTTGATCTTTCCGTCCTGAATCGATGTCACAAATTGCGAGACCGTCAGGTTCTGCGGCGTCGGACCTCTTCCGGTCTTGACCGCCATGTACACCAGAACAACCGCGCAGATGATGACTACCCAGAAAACGGCGGTTTTTACGTTTGAACTCATGAACTCACTTTCCGCTGGCTACTTCTTCCAACGGCACCCCTCCTCATTAAGGAAAGACGTCATTCCGACTATCTTTCGATTCATTTCGGGGGTCTAAATCCAACCTGCTGCCGGCCGGTACGATTAAGCGAACCGCCGCGCCATCCTCGCCCGAGGCCTTGAACCGGGCCGCCGGACCGAAGCGGCGGACCCAAACTATCTCACCGGCAGCGGCCACAACCGGCCAATGCCTGCGCTCCCATAACAATATCTTGTATTCCTGGAAAAGGGATTTTACCTTTTCAACTCCCTGGTGGCCCGCCCTGCGCAACTCGTCGCCCGGTTCCCAATTGCGCACAGCCAAAGACCCACCCGCTTCGGCCACGGCCCTCTCATCGAGGTCTGCAATTTCAACTGAAACTCTTTGTTCTTCCTCGAAGTTAACACAGTTTCGCGCGCTTGGCGTTACCCGATTTACACTGAGAAAACCGGCCCGAAACGGCAGCTCACATTCCACCCCGTTTTTAATCTCAATGTGGTAGTGTCTGGCGCCTCCCATAGCTTCTCCCGGATGCGCCAGAAGCAAATTACCAAACGAACGCAGCGCATCCACTCCAGGGACGATCACCCGGTCGTGTCCATGCCTGCTCGAGCAGATTGCCAGAATTGCTTCTACATGTTCCATATCGATGGATCGCAAATCGCCCCGAAGGTCGGCCAAAGCCCGCCGGATAACTCGCCTCCGGATGGCAATGGGCAACGCTTCAAGCGCGGCAATTTGAAAAAACGAACCCAAAGCAGTTCGTTTGGTAATCTGCCTGTAAATCGGTTCAATTTGTTGAATCCAGTAGTCTTCCTCGTCTCCAGCTAAGCGCGCAGTGCCCGCCAGAACTGCTTCGAGATTGGGATTGAACGCCTCCCGGAGCAGCGGGATGGCTTCGTTTCGTAACCGGTTCCGGGCAAATCTCGAGTCCTGGTTCGACGAATCTTCGCGCCATTCGATACCCTCGGCCAGCGCCCAGGCTCGCACTTCCTCCCGGCTGGTGTGAAGCAGCGGACGGATGAGGCCCTCGGGCGTAACCGGTCGCATCCCGGCCAGGCCTGCCAGTCCAGAGCCGCGCAGCAGACGGAAAAGCACAGTTTCGGCTTGATCGCTGCGAGTGTGACCCAGGGCTACGCAATTCAGATTATGCTGCTGCATCGCCCGGCGGAAGAAAGCGCGCCGTTGCAAACGCGCTTCCTGTTCCAGGTTGCCGCCCGCGATCGGTGCCTTTTCCACCATCGCTTCAAGCCGCAGCGATTCTGCCAACGCGCGAACAAAACTTTCGTCCTCGTCCGATTCAGTGTCCCGGAGCTGATGATTGACATGCAGCACCATGACTTGGATGCCGAGCGTGGAAGAAAGCCTATGCAGGATGTGCAGCAGCACCACGGAATCAGCGCCTCCCGATACCGCGATCCCCACCCGGCCACCGGGGACCAGCATGTTATAACGAGAGATGCTTTCTGCCACCTGCTCGACTAAATTGGCGTCCAACACCGTCATTCTACGTCGCGACCCATGGAAATAAATCCGCCGCTGACCGAAAAGGAGCTGCATCGGCGCGCTGCCGGAATCAAGGTGCTGCTGATGGATGTGGATGGCGTTCTCACCGACGGCAAGCTTTATCTTGTGCCGAATGCGGAAGGCAAAATCGTGGAGACGAAAGGCTTCGATTCGCAGGACGGCATCGCGCTGCGTTGGCTCCAATGGTACGGCGTCAAAACCGGCGTGATCAGCGGACGCGATTCTCCGGCCACGGCGGAACGCGCGCGCCAGGTCGACATGGCTTGGGTCTTTCAGGGGCACATCGAGAAAATTCCACTGTTCGAGCGGATTATGGCGGAAGCGAAGGTCGCCAAAGAGCAAGTCGCATATATTGGCGACGACCTTACCGATGTTGTCATCATGCGGCGCGCCGGACTTTCTTTTGCAACTGCGAACGCGCGGGCCGAGGTGAAACGTTCCGCCCATGCGGTGACGAGCGCGTCCGGCGGTTCCGGCGCGGTGCGTGAAGTCATTGAGCTGTTACTCAAGGCGCGCGGCGTTTGGGAAGAGCTGCTCCGGAAATACGAGGTAGTGCTCTGAGTGACGGATTTGTCCTGGTGACCGCCAGCGCGCCAGGCGTGCTGCATCAATTGACCGGCGTGATTGCCGCACATGCGGGCGACATTCGTTCGGTTTCGATCATCGAACATCAGCCGGAAACGCGCATCTACTTCGAGCTGGATCTTCCAGGTCCAGCGGAAGCTCTAGTTGCGGATCTCGAAACTCTGGAAGTGGTCCGGTCGGTGGAACAGGTGGAATCTCTGCAGCAGATCTACGGCAAACGGATCATCATCATGGGCGGCGGCGCGCAGGTCGGGCAAGTCGCTGTGGGAGCGATCTCGGAGGCGGACCGTCACAACATTCGCGGAGAACATATCTCCGTCGACACTATCCCGCTGGTGGGCGAGCAAGCCTTGGCCGCAGCAGTACGGGCGGTGCGGCGCTTGCCGCGCGTGAAGGCGCTGGTGCTGGCCGGATCGCTGATGGGCGGCGATATCGAAGCGGCAGTGCGCGAGGTGCGCAGCTCCGGACTGCTCGTGATCAGCCTCAATATGGCCGGAAGCGTTCCGGATGCCTCGGATCTGGTGGTCACCGATCCGCTGCAAGCCGGTGTTATGGCGGTAATGGCCGTGGCGGAAACGGCCAAATTTACCGTCAAGCGCTTGCGCCGGCGGGTGTTCTAACCGTTACTGGACTTGAAAAGTGAACTCGCGCAACAGGTCGCCCTGGCTACCGCGATCTGCCGGTTCGTACAACCGTACAAAGTAGTTGCCGGGTTTGGTCAACCGGGGGAGGCGGACTTCCGCTTGCTCGTGGCGCACCGCGGTGGCACCTTTCCAAAGCTCCGCGCCTTGCTCGTTGACGAGCTGTACCGCGAGTGCCCCGTCGGCGAGATCGTTAGCCTTCAAATGAAGTTCCAGCGGACGCCATTCGGGCGCGATTGATGTTTCCGCACCGCGATAAGCTGCAAGGTTCACCTGAGCGGGAACGAAGGCGGCAACCGAAAGCGCAATGACTGCCGCCGCACCCGCGAACGATAGCGCCGGAACCGGAAGCCAAGCCTTCCAAGATCGCTTTTCGCGGGACAGACTTCTTTAATCGCGAATCCCGCTGCAGTTCCGCGAGAGCGGTTTTCGTGACCGCGATTTCCGTTTCCAAGCTTTCCAGCCGCGTCACGCACGAGTCGCAGGCGAGAATGTGTGTCTCAACAATCTCAAGCTCCGGCTCTTGAGATTGGCTCAGTAGAAAGCGCTCCAGCGCCTCCTCCGTCGGATGTTCCAAATGGGGTTGCATGAAATCCGGTTCTTTCGTAGTAGAAGTGCTTTTAACCCACGTGTGCTCTCACGAAAACTGAGAAAATTCCGCTACTGGTCAGTTTTTTCCGGCCAATTTCACCAAACTTGGCCTTCGCGCGGGACTTTAGAAGCCGGAACTGGGTCTCTGTAAGATCCATTTCACGGCAGATTTGCTCCTGCGGTTGTTCCTGCAGATAGAAGCGGACCAAAATGTCGCGATCGCGCTGCGACAAAGAGTCAAGAGCGCTCTTCATGAGCTCGGCTTTCTGGCGAAGCATGGCCTCCTGTTCCGGATTTTGCTTCCGGTCCGCCACGGAAATGCCGGATTCCAGATCGGCCTGTTCGCGCCGGGTGTGCACGGCCTCTTCGATGTAGGCGGCCACCTGCCTGCGGACCACCGTGCGGACAAAGCCCATGAGCCGTTCCGGCTCACGCAGATCGCCGCGCTGAATCGCGTTTACCACAATCAGGAACGTATCATGTACCTTATCCTCCAGCTCCTGGGGTCCGAGTTGACGGCAGAGATAGTAGCGAATGCCGCGGCTGAATAGCTTGTAAAGATATTCCAGGCCGGCATCTTGTCCCTGTTTAATTTGCTCCACGAGAACACTCCACTCAACGGCGGAGAGGCTAGTCTTGGCATTTCTGTCCTTGACATATTCGGGGGGCTGATTATCATCTCCGGCCGGCGCGGGGGAAGGGTTCGGGTGCATCGCCGTCATAGATAGAAATCACTCCTTCGAAACGATCGAATAAGCCGCCCAGAATGAAGGCGAACTCCGGTACCCGTTGCTGCGCTGCATATCCAACTGGGCTTGTTGGAGGGCGGTTGCGGCGCGCGAAGAGAGGGAACCGGCCTTCATAGTTTGCAAATGAGAGTAGAAAGAAGAGAAAAAGCTGCCGGAATCGTCCGCAGTCGGCCAGGCGCTGACGATCACGGCTTCGGCGCCGGCCAATAGCCAGGCGCGGCTTAAGCCAATCAGGCCGACGCTCGGCAACGTGCGGCCTTGTTGGGAATAACAGGCGCTGAGCACCACCAGGCTGCCCGGAACGCGGTACGTCGCGACCGCTTCCCGCGTCAGCAATTCGGGAATATTATCTTTCGTAAGGCTGAGGGCGAGCGCCGCTTCGCCGGGTTGTCCATCCGGGCTCACGATATGAACCGCAAAATGAAGCACCTCGGGCGTTTTGGCTAGCGCGGTCCGCAGGGATTCAGTTGTCGCCTGCCCTCCGGTCAGCAGTTCGACATCCGATAATCCGCTCTGCTTTGCGGCCGTTTTGACTTCCCGATCGCTGCCCGCCAATCGCGCCAGCGCCGTGGTTGAGCGGCCATTGGCGGCCGGCACGAACGACACATTTTGAGCGCGGCGCGAATCGGCCAGGTTATATATAGGATCCGCGATTCCGAGGAACCGGTTCTGTGGCGTCACGTTTTCCGGCGAGAGTAGCAGCAGTTCGGATGGGAGCGAGCGCAGCGTGTGATTCGCGATCAGCGCCTGGCCAGAAGCGGTGAGATCCGGAAGCGCGGCAAATGGAACGCCATTGAGCAATGCGCCATCGAGCGTGAGGAGCCAATCGCGCTTTTGCCAGATTGCAGGGGGAAGTTTTCCGAACAGCGTGCGGCTGAGACACAGGGCGGCCGGGTTGAAGTTTTGCCCGTGCTCGGCGGCATTCGCGAAGGTTTTCGCTTCCGCGGCAATTTCTTCTGTGGCCGGCAATTGATAGAGATTCACGTCATTACCCGTAACGGCCCACAGGAAGGATTTCCCCTTCCCCAGGCAAAAACTGAGGAGTGCCTCGTTGGGTCCTAGCCTAAGCTGAATACCTCTAAGTGAATTCTGGAGAGAGTTTTTCTCTTTGCGTGAATTAATATTTTCGTTTCTGAGGCCAATTTGGTCTTCAAAATTATAAAGCTCCAGCCGAATATCCTGCAGCTTAGCTCTATCCTGGGTTGTATTTCCTTCCAGAGTAACGCGTGCCTGCGTAGCTTGCAATTGGGAAAGTAATTCGTAATAGCGCGGCGGCAAAGCGGAATTGCGACTGAAAGCGACCGTCAATTGTTCGCGAAGGCTGGCGGCGCGATTCTCGGCGAGCGCTTCCAGGGCCTGCCGGGATAAGTTTTGGTTATGCCGGTCTAAAGCCATTTCCGCTGCGAGTTCCGCGTAATCCTGATAGATATCGTGAAGATAAGCGACGGTTTGGGTGCTGCTGGCGTCGCCCGGCATGGCGCTTTCCCGCCAGGTAGTGGCGGAATCGACCGCACGCCGAAATTCGGTTAAAGCCTCTGCTTTACGGCCAAGCCCCAGGAGAATTTGCGCCCGGAGGTGAATCAGATAGTACTGTCGCGCGGCCTTGAAGAGCGGTCCCCCGGAAGAAAATGCCTCGTCCAAATCCTTCAAGGCGAGCGCATATTCGCTCTTTTTGAGTTCGAGCTCGGCGCGGTGCTCGAGACTCATGGCGAGCGTATCCTTGTCGTGCAGGCCCTCGCGGAGAGAATAGCCCTTGTTTAAAGCTTGCTCCGCTCCTGAAATATTGCTGCCCAGCAGCAATGTCCCTCGTTCATCCCAGGCTAACGCCTCAATGGCAGGGAGGTTTGCGCTTCTGGCGCCTGCGATCGCTTGGTCGAAGGATCGTTTCCCTTCGGTAATTTGTCCTTCTTCCATCTGAATGGAGCCATAATCGAGCCAAGCTCGAGCAAGTGCGTCTTTACGCGCGCCTCCTTGCAGATATTGGATGGCCTGCCGCTGTTTTCGTTCGGCGAGGGCAAAGTCCCCGAGCTCGTTATATACGATGGCCGTATTTAGAGCAGCGATTCCGGCATGGACACGATCGTTTATCTGCGTTGCTAACTGCTGGGCCGCGGCGAACGATTCCACGGCGGCGCGATATTGAAAAAGGTGAATTTCGCAGTTTCCCGACCAGATCAGAGCGATGGCTTGGCGGTCTGCATCGTTCGCTTCGCGCGCAATCCGTTCCGCGCGTCCGAATGCCGCAAGAGCAGCCGAGAAAAGACCGGCGTCGGATTGTTTTTTGCCTTCCGCAATGGCGCTGTCAAACCGCTTTGCGGGTGAAAGAACCGGTTGGCTGGCACTCAGCGAACGCGAGTGCCATGCGCCAAACACACTGAAAACAATGACCAGCCGAATAGCATTCGGCTGCCTAGCCCAAGTTCGGGGTGACCGAGAGAGACCCAAACGGAAAATAATCGTTTGAAAGTACTCTATCATCCCAACGGGCCGGAACCAAATTGTTTCTTAGGATTTTTCTGACCCGACTCGAGAAAAAAGAATAGAAATGCCTATAACACAGGAGGAACGGGAAACGGATAGAGCATGACGGAATCTCCTTTCGCCCGCGAGGATCTCAGCCGCAGCGTCCACCCGCACGCCGGAAAGGGGCGTAAGTTGCTGAGCTGGCGGAAGAAAGAGAATTTTTGAGTTCTGTGACCGTCCGGGCTTCCTGCACGAACAATCGGCAGAAGCTCGGCTATACTTGAACCGAGGGGTAAGGCAGCCAAGCCGTAACGCCCTCATTCCCTAACATCTGGCCGTGCATGTTCGATAACCTCTCCGACAAGCTCCAGCGCGTCTTCAAAAACCTGCGCGGGGAAGGCAAATTAAGCGAAGCCAATATGGAAGAGGCGCTACGCGAAATCCGCGTGGCGCTGCTCGAGGCCGACGTTCATTTCAAGGTCGTCAAGCAGTTCATCGAAGAAATCAAAAAGAAGGCCATGGGCGAGGATGTCCTGACGGCGCTTTCGCCCGGCCAACAAGTGGTCAAGATTGTCCGCGATGAACTGACCAAGATGCTGGGCGGCCACCAATCGCGGCTTCGTTTCGCAAATGAGCCGCCGAGCGTGGTTCTAATCGTCGGCCTGCAAGGTTCGGGCAAGACCACCAGCGCGGCGAAACTTGCGCGCTTTCTTTCGAAAGAAAGCAGCAAGCCGCAGCTTGTTTCGGTGGACGTTTATCGCCCGGCTGCGCGGCAGCAGCTTTCGATTCTGGCCAAGACGGTGGCGACACCTATATATGAAGGGACCGCTGAGGAAACGAAGCCGCTGGAACTGGCGAGGTCGGCTCGGCGCGAAGCGATGCAGACCGGCCGCGACGTGCTGCTGGTGGATACGGCCGGACGCCAACATATCGACGATCAGCTCATGCAGGAGCTGCACGAGCTGAAAGAAGCTCTGAATCCCACCGAGATTTTGTTCGTGGCGGATGCCATGACCGGGCAGGATGCAGTGCGCTCGGCGGACGAGTTCCACAAGCGATTAGGAATCACCGGCATCATCCTGACCAAGATGGATGGCGATGCGCGCGGCGGCGCGGCCTTGTCGATTCGCTCCATCACTGGCCAGCCGCTGAAATTTGTCGGCGTCGGGGAAAAGACCGACGCGCTCGAAGCGTTTCATCCGGACCGTGTCGCCTCGCGGATTCTCGGCATGGGCGATGTGCTCTCGTTTATCGACAAGGTGCAGGAGAACATCGACCAGCAGACTGCCGAGAAAATGCAGGAGAAGCTGCTGGGCGATGACTTCACGCTGGAAGATTTTCGCGATCAGATCAAGCAGATTCGCAAGCTGGGTTCGCTGGGCGGGCTGCTGGGGATGATGCCGCAGATCGGGCCGCTGAAAGAGCTGAAGAACGCCAAGATCGACGAAAAAGAGGTCGATCGCGTGGTGTCGATTATCGATTCGATGACCCCGAAAGAGCGGCGGAATCATATGATCATCAATGGATCGCGCCGCCGCCGCATTGCCAAGGGAAGCGGAACCAGCGTGCAGGACGTGAACAATCTGCTGAAGCAATACGGGCAAGCGCGTAAGATGATGAAGAGCTTCACGGGACCGGGGGGCATGCTCGGCAAGAAGCTCATGAAAATGAAGCTGCCGGGGATGCCAGGCTTTTGAGCCGCAGTCGCAATTTGTAACAATATAGAAAAGAAAAGGTTAAGATGCTAGCAATTCGCCTGGCGCGATTCGGCGCCAAGAAGAAGCCCACCTATCGGGTGGTCGTAATTGAGAAGGAACGGGCGCGGAACAGCCGCTCGATTGAAGTCGTGGGGCATTACAATCCGATCGCCAAACCGGCGCAGGTGGAGCTCAAGCACGATCGGATCGAGTATTGGCTAAAGAACGGCGCGCAGCCATCGGATACGGTCAGCCGGTTATTGAAGACGAATCCGGCGCAAACGCCGGCAGTGGCGTAGCCGCTCAAGGGTCAGCCTGCCGGAATAGCGGGCGCACATTAAGGTAAAGATGAACGACAGCAATGGCGTCAAGACGCTTGTGGAAGAGATTGCAAAGGCGCTGGTGGATGCGCCGAACGGCGTAACGGTGAACGAAATAGCCGGAGAGCACGCCACTGTTTTCGAATTGCGGGTGGCGGAGGGCGATCTCGGAAAAGTGATTGGAAAGCAGGGGCGGACGGCGCGCTCGATCCGCACGCTGCTGGGGGCGGTTGGGACGAAATTGAACCGGCGGTTCTCGCTGGAAATTCTCGAATAAGCGTAACGGGCTATGGACGGCGAGCGAGTCGTCATTGCGGAAGTGCTTCGCGCGCGCGGCAATCGGGGCGAAGTGGCGGCGAGATCTCAGACCGATGTTCCCGGCCGGATCGAATCGCTACGATGCGTTAGCGCGCACCTGACGGATGGTTCCGACGTTACGGTAGAGATCGCGGCGGCTTGGCGTCACAAAGGCGATTGGGTTTTGAAGTTTGCCGGAATCGATTCCATCGATGCGGCGGAGCGCTTTCGCGGCGCCGAGTTGTGGGTGTCTTTCGCGAATCGCGGTACGCTTGCCGAAGGCGATTTTTTCCGGTCGGATTTGATTGGCTGCCAGGTGCTTGCCGATGCGACGGGCCAGCGGGTCGGCGTAGTGAAGGGCTGGCAGAATTATGGCGCGACGCCATTGATGGAAGTGAAGACCGCGGACCGCGAACTATTGGTTCCGTTCGTCAGCGCCCTGTGTGAAGTGGATCTGGCGGCGCGGACGATTCGGATGGATCTGCCGGAAGGCTTGCTCGATCTGTAGGGATGAGATTTCATATCGTCACAATTTTTCCGGAATTCTTCGCCGGGCCTTTCGAGCATGGCGTGATCCGGCGAGCGCAAGCCGAGGGGCTGCTGGAAATTCATATTCACGATCTGCGAAACTGGACATACGATCGCCATCGAACGGTGGACGATCGGCCATTCGGCGGAGGCGAAGGCATGCTGCTCAAGCCGCAGCCCCTGTTTGAGGCGGTGGAAGCGATTCTGCCGCAAGGGACGGCGACGCGGAAAGTAGTGTTGCTTTCGGCGCAGGGGCGGCCGTTCACGCAATCGTTAGCGCGCGAGTTTTCCAAGCTTGACGAGTTGCTATTGATTTGCGGCCGGTATGAAGGCGTCGATGAAAGGGTGGCCGAGCATCTGGCCGATGAGGAATTGTCGGCCGGCGATTTTGTGCTGAGCGGCGGAGAGCTGGCGGCGGCGCTGGTTGTGGATGTGGTGGCGCGTTTGTTGCCGGGCGTGCTCGGCAACGAGGATTCCGCGTTGAACGAAAGTTTCAGCGAGGAGAACGAAGGTTTATTGGATTGCCCGCAGTACACCAGACCGGCGGAATTTCGCGGCTGGAAAGTGCCCGAGGTGCTGTTGGGCGGAAATCATGAGGAGATCAAGCGCTGGCGCCGGGCTGCGTCGCGCGGGAAAACGGAGCGGCTTCGACCGGATTTGATCGAGGGCCGCGGGAGAAGGCAAAAATAATGCAAAACGCACTTGTCGGAAAATTCATCAGCAAGCACGCTCGCGCCAAGGCACATCCGGAATTTCGTCCGGGCGATACCATCCGCGTACACGTACGGATTCGAGAGGGCGACAAGGAGCGTCTGCAAGCCTTCGAAGGCACCGTGATCGCGCGCAAGAACACCGGGTTGGGCGAGACCATCACCGTGCGCAAGGTCAGCTTCGGACAAGGCGTGGAACGCATCTTCCCGCTACACGCTCCGGTAATCGATCATATCGATCTGGTGCGGACTGGCCGCGTTCGCCGCGCCAAGCTTTACTATCTTCGCGAGTTGAAAGGCAAAGCGGCCCGCTTGCGCGAGCGCACCTAAGAAGCGGGCATGCCTGGCCCGCACAACATCCGCTGCGTCGGCACGTATGAGCGCGAGGCTCGCGAGCGAGGGTTCTCTGCAATTGCGGGTGTCGACGAAGTGGGCCGCGGTTGTTTGTTCGGGCCGGTTTTCGCCGCGGCGGTGATGCTGGATCCGCTGCGCGCGATTCGCGGGCTGCACGACAGCAAGATTCTAGGCGCGGAGGAACGCGCCACGCTGGCTGCGCAAATCAAAGCTCGCTGTGTCGCCTGGGCTGTCGGCGGCGCGGATGTTTTCGAAATCGATCAAATCAATATTTATCAAGCCTCGCGGCTGGCGATGCGGCGGGCGGTGGAAGCGCTGCCTCTCCGGCCGGATTTTCTGCTGATCGATGCCATAAAGATCGATTTGCCGGTCGAGCAACTTCCGTTGATCGACGGCGACGCCCGCTGCCGCGCGATTGCGGCTGCCTCGATTGTGGCGAAAGTGCATCGCGATGCGTGTTTGGCGGAATGGGACCGCGTTTTTCCCGAATACAATCTGGCTTCGAACAAAGGCTACTCGACGCCGGATCACAAGCGCGCGCTGCGCAAGCATGGACCGACGCTGCTGCATCGTTTCAGTTTCTGGCCGGTGCGCGTGAATTGCCCCGACGTGCATTGGACCGGATATTTGAATGACGGTCCCACGCAGACGGAGCTGTTCGGCGACCCGATTGCGGAGGTGGTGTCCGCTTGATGGCCGCCGCTACCGCTCCCGATACAAAACCCGCAAAGTTCGTGAAGTGGCATCGCCGCGTGCTGGCGTTTTGTTTTATCGTCTTCGCGTTTGAATTAGGTTTGTTTCTGATTGTGTTCCCGTGGCTGGGCAACTGGGATCTGAATTGGGTTCCGGTTCATTCGAAAACATTTTCGGATGTCTGGATGAGCCGCTATTTCCGCGGCGCGCTGAGTGGTTTGGGCTTGCTGAATGTTTATGTGGCGTTCGCGGAACTGGCGCGGCAGCTGAGATCGATTTTCGGACGGTGAGGGCGTTCGCGGGCGCCGCTACGCAAGCAACAATTGGGAGATGCGCTGAAAATGTCGATCTCGCGTTACCAGCAGCAGATTATGCTCCAACGCGAGAGCGGCTATCCAGAGATCGTTGTTGGGAATCGGAGTGCCAGCCCGTTTGAGCTGAACGAAGAGCCGGGCGTAGTGTTCTGCCGTCTCGAGGCCTGGAAGCAAAATCTCCACGGTCGCTTTTGCGAGTAGCTTGTGCAACAGAACCTCATTCCGATTCTGCTGCTTACCCCCACGGAAGCCAGCCCTGATCTCCCCAAGCACAAACAATGGAATCCAAACCTCCTCACAGCTCCCCAGCCACTTTGCCAGTTCCGCATCCCCCTGAAACAGATCGGTGAGCCGGTTCGTGTCCAGTGCAACCCTCACCTCCACTTTTCCACGTCGATCTTGCGTTGCTCCGCCAGAATTTCATCGAATGCGGCATCCGGGGTCCACTGGCCGACCAAATCGGAGAAGTCCTCTCTTGCCTTGCGGCCAAGCGTCGCCACAGTCAGTTCGTCCAGAATCACTTGGTTTAAACTCCGCTTGCGTTGGTAGCTTTGCGGCGGAGGGCTCGGTCCACTTCTCGCGGAATGCCGCGGATCAGTGTATTGGATGACGCTTGCCTGCTTTCGCCATGCCGGCATGATAACAGAGGATGCAGGCGACTGTCTGGGAGCCGTACACGCACGGCGCGTCCCAGCTGAAGCTTTACGAATCAGGTCGCGTCGCTTAACCGGTCGAGACCTCCGCGAGCCTGTTTGCCCCCGTCCACATTTGCTCATACGCCGGATCTCATCGTTCGCGCTGCCCAGGCATCGTTCGGCTCTCCTGCCGGATAGGAAATGTCAACTACCGCTGCGTGAGAATGACAGAGTGAACAGCTCTCAGGATCAGCGGATCAGTCAACGAGTGCTGCAACGCGCCGACGGAGCCGGAATCGCAATCGCCGCCTATCCGCCGTTGGAGCTTCCGCCGGCATGAATCGACTTCGCGCGGCAGTCATCGGAGCCGGAGCCTTCGGCCGCAACCACGCCCGCATCCTCAGCCGTCTTTCAGAAATCGAGCTCACCGCCATCGTCGATACCGATCTCGGCAAAGCACAACAACTCGCCGGCGAATACGGCTGTCCGGCCTTCGCCGCCGCGCAAGAAATCGCCGATCGAATCGATGCCGCCGTCGTCGCCACTCCCACCAGCACCCACGAACTGGTTGCCGCGGCGCTACTCGACGCGGGCATTGATCTTCTGATTGAAAAACCCATCGCCGAATCGTCCGCGGCAGGCCAGCGCCTCGCCCGGCTAGCCGAAGAGCGCGGCCGTATCCTTCAGATCGGCCATCTCGAGCGTTTCAATCCCGCCGTTTCGGCTGTGGAGAAAATCCTCACCATTCCGCTGTTCTTCGAAATCCACCGCCTCAGCGTCTTCACTCCCCGCAGCCTCGACATCGACGTGGTGCTCGATCTCATGATTCACGATCTCGACATTGTCCTCAGCTTCACCCGTCAGCTTCCCGAAGAGATCCGCGCCGCCGGTATCTCGGTGCTTTCCAAGCGCGTCGACATTGCCAATGTTCGCCTGGCATTCGCTACCGGCTGTGTTGCCAATCTGACCGCCAGCCGCGTCTCCACGGAAAAGGTTCGCAAGCTCCGCCTCTTCCAACCCGGCGAATACCTCTCGGTCGACTACCAGCGTCAGGAGGCCATCCGCTTAGCCATTCGAAAAAACGAACCCAGTTCGAGTCCAGAGAAGTTCGTTCCGCAAATTGGCTTTGAATCGCTGCCCGTCGAGCACGCCGAACCGCTCGAACTCGAACTCGCCGCCTTCTTCGACGCCGTCCGAAACCGTTCGCAACCTCGCGTTGACGCGTTCCAAGCGGTAAACGCTCTGCGCCTGGCGGAGGCCATCCTTGCTAAAATCGAGGAACACGCGCACTTAGTGTCGGAAACAATCCGCCCCCGGAGCTGAATGGCGAACGCTCCTCTATCGCTGATCGATGCACCCGAGGATCACGCCGGGCCAGCCCGAATTCTCCCGTCTTCGCCTATCGAGCTGCACCTTCATCTCGAGGATGAGCGCCCGCCGCGTCAATGGGCCGCCATACTCGGCGCTTCCTTCCTCCTACACGTTCTTTTCTTCTTTATCGCTATTCAGTTGCCGAGCTTTGTTCCGCTCAACATACCGGATCGCAAGGTAATTGTAAGGCGTATCCCGCTCTACCTTCCGCCTGATGTGCTCACGCAAAAAGCGCCCAACCGGAGAAAAATTTCAAAAAGTATCGATCTGGAGGACCTGCTCTCGCAATCGGCCGAGCAGCCGCACGAATCGAGGCCAAGGCCGAGCGTCAAGCGCTTCGAAATACCAAAACAGGCAATGACGCAAAAAACGCAGAGCAAGAGTCCACAAATTCTTCCCGAAGCTCCCAAAATCGCTCTGAACCAGGCGCAAGGGCCTCCACCGGTAGGAGCGGTCAATGGGCTGCCCACCGCCGCACCTCCGCCCCAAACCTCGTCTTCCGGCCCATTTCAGAACATAGGCTCGGAGACGCCTCCTAATCCTCATCCCACTCTGGCGCCGCCCAGGACCGATCTGCAAACACCCATCAACGGCTCTGAGCAAGGAGCCAACAGCAATCGAATGATTATCAGTGACGATAACGCTTCGACGCCATCCGCCGGAACGCCTGGGACACCCGGCCAGTTGGGCTCGCCCCATTCCGCCGTCGAATTGCAAAGCGATCCGCAAGGCGCCAATTTCAAACCCTATTTGACACGCATTCTCGCCATCGTGCGAGCGAACTGGCGGCGAGTGATGCCGGAAAGCGCGCGCATGGGCCTGCTCCATGGGCGCACGGTTTTGGAGTTTATCATCGACCGCAACGGCGGCATTCCGAAACTCGTGCTGGCCGATTCCTCCGGTTCCGATCCGCTGGATCGCGCTGCCATCGCCGGTTTGAGTATGTCGAATCCCTTGCCGCCGCTGCCGGCTGATTTCAAGGGTTTTCAGGTCCGCCTGGCGTTCACGTTCAGCTATAACGTGCCCACGAAATGAAGCAGCCGGATCAGCCCCGCAGCCTCATTGGAATGCGGACCGCGATGTTCCTGTTCGCGCTGCTGATTGCGGCCGCCTTTGTCACGCTGAGAGGCATGCCATTGGCGATTGCGTTGATTATCGTTTTGGCTCTTGCTGTCAAGGCTTACGTGCATCACCTCCGCGGCCGTATCGAATAGGTGGTTCAAAAGCACCAGAGCCGGTGGATTGCAGCCGAGGCATGGTCTTTTACTTTCAATAACTTACGCGCATATTTGCGATGGCGAAACGCGTGCATGGTGATGTTCGTCGCATCTATTGAGTGAGGCGCTTATGAAGCTTTCCTACCTTCTTCCCATCAGTCTTTTAACCGCGTGTAGCTTTGCCTTCGCGCAGAACAATTCCACACCTCCGCCACCTCCGGATCAGCCGCAACAGACTGCGAATCCGAACAGCGGTTGGAAACGCGTCGGCGATTCCCAAGCGCCCGATCCGGGGTATCAAAACGATCAATCGGGCGATCCCAACCAGGCTCCGAGTCAGCCGCCGCCTCCGCCGAATTACCAGCAGCCCGCTTATCAACAGCAGCAAGGGCCGTACAATCAGCAAGACGACCGTACAGGGACGGTCAGCAAGGGCCGTACAGTCAGCAAGCGCCGTACAATCCGAATTACGGACAGCGGCCCAACAATCCGGCGCCGCCTCCTCCCGTTCCGGCGCAAGTCACCGTCCCTGCTGGCACATTCGTCACAGTTCGCATCAATCAAAAGCTTTCCTCAGATAAGAATCAGCCGGGCGATCCGTTTTCCGCTACGCTCGTCGATCCCATCGTCGCGAACGGCGTAGTTGTCGCCGAACCTGGTCAGACCCTGGCCGGGCGAGTTGCGGTGGCACAAAAGCATGAAGCCAAACAAGCTGGGAGACTGGGGGTTCAGCTTACGACGTTAACGCTGGTCGACGGCGAGCAGGTTCCGCTGAATACGGAATTGACGAGCCGCCGTGGCGGGACTACGCCAGGCGGCGCTGAAGCGGGGACAATTGTCACAACAACCGGTATCGGCGCGATTATCGGTGCCGCCGCCGGTCGCGGACCCGGAGCCGCCATTGGCGCCGGAGCCGGTGCTCTGGCAGGAATGATCGGCGTACTGGAGACCCACAATCATGCGAGCGTCCTCTATCCGGAACAGATCCTTACCTTCCGTCTGCAAACGCCGATCACCGTCTCAACCGGGAATGCGCCGCAAGCTTTCCGTTATGTGGAACCCGGTGAATACAATCAACCCTATTACGGCGGCGGCGGACCCGGACCGAATCAATCCTATGCCGCAGGTCCCGCGCCCGCGCCTTATTACGGCTACGGCTACCCATATCCGTACTACGGATACGGATATCCCTACTATTGGGGACCCTCCCTCGCCTTCTATTGGGGCCCAGGTTATTGGGGCGGCCGCGGCTGGTATGGAGGTCACTACTATTACGGCCGCGGATTCGCAGGCCATGGCGCTGTCGGTTTTCATGGCGGCCGGCGCTAAGTCGATTTTGCGCCGGGGAACGCTCTGCCGTATTGAATCGGAACCGCGACCGTATCGTTTAGGGCGTTCGCCGCTTTGATTGGCCAATAGGGCTCTCGCAAGAATTCGCGCGCCAGCAGAACCACATCGGCTTGCCCGTCGCGGATGATCGCATCGGCTTGCTCCGGTTCGGTGATGAGTCCCACTGCGCCAGTGAGCATGCCTGCCTCGCGGCGAATGCGCTCGGCGAACGGTACCTGATAACCGGGCTTCAGAGGAATGGGTGCATGGGCTACTGTACCGCCCGAAGAGCAGTCGATCAAATCGACGCCGAGCGGCCCGGCAGCGCGAGCCAATTCCACGGAATCGTCCACGGTCCAGCCGCCCTCCACCCAATCGGTCGCTGAAATTCGTAGAAACAGCGGCAACCGTTCGGGCCAGACTGCCCGCACGGCACTGATGACCTCCAGCGCAAAGCGCATTCGATTCTCGAGCGATCCTCCATACCCGTCTTGCCGCTGATTCGAAATTGGCGAGAGGAATTCATGGATGAGATACCCGTGCGCGCCATGCAACTCGACCATTTCGAATCCTGCTTCGAGGGCTCGCTTCGCCGCCGTCGCGAAGGCTTGAACCACGTTCCGAATCTCAGCGGGGCTGAGCTCTGCAGGCACGGGATAACCATCGCGAAACGGAATAGGACTCGGCGCAACCGGTTGCCAGCCACCGGCTGACGGAGCAAGCGCGTGACCGTCTCGCCAAGGCACGTCCGTGCTGCCCTTGCGCCCGGCGTGTGCGAGCTGAATGCCAGGGACCGCGCCGTGTCGCTTTAGAAAACGCGCAATACGAGCAAGCGGCTCGATGTGCTCGTCCTTCCAGATACCGAGATCCCATGGTGAAATGCGGCCACGATCTTCCACCGCGCTCGCCTCGGCAATGACTAACGCGGCGCCGCCGATCGCGCGGCTTCCCAGATGGACCAGGTGCCAGTCGTTCGCAAAACCGTCCTCGCAGGAGTACTGGCACATAGGAGAGACCACAATGCGATTGCGAAAGGCGACGTCACGGATCTGAAGTGGCGAAAACAGGTTCATTTGAATGAGCGCTTAGAATTCCAGTTGCAGCCGGAGGTTGCCGCTCCGTGGCGGCGCAATGGCCGTTCCGGAAAACAGCCCGGCGAAGTCGATCACGTTCAACTTGTTGGTCAGGTTCTCGACCGCACCCTGCAACCGAAGAACCGACTTCTCGTGCTTCCAAAGATCTACTCCCGCGCTGAAATCGAGTGAAAAGTTCGGTCGCACACGCCCTGCTGCGAAATTCACGCGGTTGACGATTTGCGGTCCATATTCGGTTGTCAATGCATCAATATCGGAGTCGCCGTTAATCTCGACGGGCAAGCCGCTGCCGTATTCTGCCGATGCGGCCATCCAGACGCGCGGCAGGATCTGATAACGCGCCCGCGCGCGAGCGGTGTTACGCTGATCTTGCGAAATTGGAAAGCTGCTCGTGACCCCGAGCACGCCCAGCCGCATCGGACCCGAGAAAGAGCCCGCCCGCTACCGGCAATTGCGCGATACCGAGCATGTTTGAGTAACTGATAAAGCTCGATAGCTTGCCCCATTTCGGCAGCTCCAGTTTTACGTCCACGCCTCGAACTTGCGCGCTGTGGAACGCGATTGGAAAACTGATGCCTGTGTTCAGAAAAACATCGTCATCCGCGAAATTGACGAACGCGCGGCGATAGAAGCTGACGTCGAGGCGAGCCTTGTTCACGATCGCCTGGCTGAAACCGGCTTCAAGATAGTTGCCGCTCGAGGGTTGGACGGGTATCCGCAATACCTGCGGACTCAATTGATCCACCTCGGGCGAACTGGCCAGCAGCAGATTCTCAATAGCAGGTGTTTGAAAGACACGGTCGTAGGAGAAGCGAATCACTGTGCCGGTACGGGGGAAATAATACGCGATGCCAAGCCGCGGACTGAA
This sequence comes from uncultured Acidobacteriaceae bacterium, assembly GCA_963787545.1. GTDB lineage: Bacteria > Acidobacteriota > Terriglobia > Bryobacterales > Bryobacteraceae > Bog-105. The sequence goes on along the minus strand of CAWBDW010000023.1, from coordinate 372,054 downwards.
AGCGTGATCGCGCACGACCAACGAGTAGTGGTCCCAACGCAAGCCTGCGCTCACCGTCAGATTGCCGAGATGGATGTTGTCTTGCGCCCACAGCGCTTGCTCCCGATCAAGGCGGTGGTCGAAGAAATTGAACTGTGGCGGCGTGCCTGGATCGAAAAAGGATGGACCGGTGATCTGGTATTGAAGCGCTTCCGTCACCGGCGCGTAAATTGCATCGCCTCCGAGATTGATATCGTGCCGGCCCTTGTGCAGCGAAAAACTCGTATTCAAATAACTGCGGCGGAAGCCCCGCTGCTGGAACGCAATGATGGGCGTCGAAAGTGAATTGGACCAGAGATTGGCGGACAGATCCTCGACCACCGCCCTGACATTCAGCAGGAGTTCCGGCGAGAAGACGTGCGCCCACGCGACCTGCCCCAAATCTTCCGGCGCATCCCGGTTCTGCAATTGATCCGCCGCTTGCTGCAAATTCTCATTCGGCACTTCAAACGAAGTCTGGCGGCGATGAAAGGCCAGATGAATGCGGTCCGAATCGCTGAGGTCTTGATCGTAAGCGGCGCCGATTGCGTCCGACGTGCCCGTGTTGGTGAAATTTCCGAGCACCGGAGGATCGAGATAGCGATCCGTGCGATCGCCCGATGCGTCCAGACTGAGAGCGCTATGCGTCCATCCATAAGTGCCCGACAAAAATCCGTTCGCGCTTCCAAAACTGCCGCCGCCAAATTCCGCGGTACCGTGCAACCCCTGGCGCAGGTCGCGTGTCGTGGTCACATCCACCACACCGCCAAGCTTGCGCCCATATTGGGCCGGAAAGTTGCCGGTCAGCACGCTCATTTCGGAAACTTCGCTGTGCTCGAGATCGGGAGCAAATGCGGGCGAGCGATTCTCATCCATCGGCACGCCGTCAACTACGAACAGCGTCTGGTATTCAGAGCCTCTCGGATGAAGCACACCGTTGCCCTCGAAGAGCCAGCCCGGTTGCATGTCGATCAGATCGAGCAGCCCGCGTCCTGGAACCGAAGATTCTTCTTCGCGAATCTGCTGCGAGCCGATTGCGTACGTTACCCCGGAACGATGCGGATCGAGCAGTGTGGCGGCATCGCTCACCACGATTTCCGTCGAAGCATTTTTGATATTGAGCTGCACGTGAATTTCGCGCGGCACTTGCGTTCGGATTTCGACAATGGTCGAGTACGGAGTGAATGCCGGATCGGTCACCGTCAGGTGATAAACCCCGAAGGGCAGCTTGTGAAACGTGAATTTTCCGGCGTCATTGGTGTTGAATTGGCGGCTGGTTTGGGACGATTCGCTGACCAAAGTAACCGTGGAGGGAAGCGGAAGTCCCGTGGCGTCGGTGACGGAAACGCGCAATTCTCCGGTCTCGAGCTGAGTCCATGCGAGTTGCGCGAATGCAAGAAAAATTACGGTTATTCCGAGGCGAACAGCGATACTCACGTCCCGCTGCCATTTTGGCATTTCGTTTGCGGTGAGGCTGAAAACGCTGCGCTGGGTTGTGCGTCTACGTTACGGAGACCAAAACATGGGAACAGCGCCGCGCCAACAGACTTCCGACCCGACTCACATCTGGATCAGCCAGCCGGAAGGTTCGTCGAACTGCTATTCGGATCCGGAAGGCCGCTTTTCCATCGTTGCCACCGACAGAGCGGATCTGCGCGATCTTGTCGGGCCTGGATATCTACTCCGCGGCACTCGGCTTTGTGGAAGGCAGGCTCTCGGCCCATGGAGATATCTTCGCCGCTGTTCGAGCGTTTTTGAACCAGCCACATCATCGAAGCCGCGATCTCCTGTTTTCCGCGGCAGCGCGGTTTGCGCATCTTCTTAAAACGCAAGCGGCGCGGAATATCCAGTTCCATTACGACCGGTCGAACGAGTTTTACCGAGCAGTTCCTCGATTCGCGAATGCTTTATTCGGAAGCCCATTTCGACTATCCCGAACAGCCGCTCGATGAGGCGCAGGTACGAAAGCTGGACAGAATTTGCCAACACCTCCAGTTGAAACCGGGGGATCGTTTGCTGGATGTAGGTTGCGGCTGGGGCGGACTGATCGCGCATGCGGCGGAAAATTTCGGAGTGACGGCCTTGGGCTGCACGCTGAGCAATCAACAGCTCGCGTTTGCGCGAGAGCTTGTTCATCGCCGGGACCTTTCGAACAGGATTTCGATTGAAGCTATGGATTATCGCGATCTGAACGGGCGCTTCGACAAGATTGCATCGATCGGAATGTTTGAACACGTGGGCCTGCGCAAGCTGGCAGGCTATTTCAAAAAAATGTACTCGCTGCTCGAGAAGGGCGGCCGGTTTCTAAATCGCGGACTGATTCGTCCGCAAGGCGTTTCGAAAGGGCCTGAAACTCTGTTCTTGCAAAACGAAGTGTTTCCCGGAAGCGAGCTGGTTCATTTGGACGACGTGATCCGCGAGGGCGAGCGAGCCGGATTCGAAGCTGTTGGCCTCGAAGACCTGCGCCGGCATTACGGTTGGACCACCCGCGCCTGGGTGAACAATTTGCAGGACCACGCCGCCGAATGCATGCGTCTGGTCGGCGAGCGCACATATCGCACCTGGCTGCTCTATTTGGCTGCGGCGACAGTAAGCCTCGAAGATCTGCAGATGAGCGCGGCAGAGGTCGTTTTCGTCAAGCCTTCCTAACCTTCGACATCAGAAACAGGCCTCCTGCGAGCAGCAGGCCAGCGCTCGCAGTCGCGGTCAACAGCGGATAGGAGGGCTCTTCTTGCACCCAACCGCTTTCGACGAACTTGTTCTTGCGGACAGGTGCGGGCTGATGCAGAGCCATTTGGATCACTTCGGCCAAGTGCATGCCGTGCCGTCGCGTGCCGTGCATGATCTGTTCGCGGCAACTGAAGCCGTCTGACAGAATCAGAGTGCTCTTCTCAGCGGCGCGGATTTTGGGCAGTAGCATGCGCTCGCCAATCTTCATCGACACATCGTAGTGATGCGCTTCGTATCCGAATGAGCCGGCCAATCCGCAACAGCCCGAATCGAGGATTTCGGCGTCCAGACCCATACGCTTTAAGAGCCGTCCGTCGGATTTCATGCCGAAGAGCGCTTTCTGGTGGCAATGACCGTGAACCAACGCTTTGCGTTTGAGAGTAGGAGGGCGATAGCCATCCCGATCGAGCAAATCGCTGAGCAGCATAGTTTGCTGCCGGAGCCGCTGCGCGTCTTCATCCCCGGGCATCAGATTCGTCATTTCGTCGCGAAATACCGAGGCGCAACTCGGCTCCAGCACTACAACCGGCGTACCGGCCGTGATCTGCGGGCGCAACGCCGCAATAATTTCCTGCGCGTGCCGCTTGGCCTGTTCGAGGAAACCGTAATCGTAGAGCGGACGGCCGCAGCAGAGGCTTTGCCGGGGAACTTCCACTCGGTAGCCGGCAGATTCCAAAACTTCCACCGCAGCTTTTGCCGTGTGCGGGAAAAAGTAGTTGTTGAAGGTATCCGGCCAGAGCACCACGGATGGCCGATCGTCCTGCTTTGCGCCGCGTACGACGGTTACGCTCCGCGAACCATGACTTGAAAGTTTGGTTGGCGAAAGCTGGCATCTTTCGGTGTTGCGTCAGGCCTGCGACCGACTTAGCGATGCTGGAAAGCCCAGGTGTTTGCGTGATTAGATTCGCGAGATCCGGAAAGCTCGAAGCAATTTCCGCCCAGCGGAAGATCTGCCCCATGGCGTAGGCGCTGGCCGGCCGCACACGCCCTTCGTAATAGTGCGCCAGAAACTCAGCTTTATAGGTAGCGACATCGACATTGACCGGGCAATCGCCTTTGCAGCCTTTACACGATAGGCAGAGATCGAGCGCTTCTTTGACGTGTTCATCGCGCCAGCCGTCCTGAATCACATCTCCGCGCAGCATTTCAAACAGCAGCCGCGTGCGGCCGCGCGTGCTGTGCATCTCTTCGCGCGTTGCATGGAAGCTGGGACACATGGTGCCGCCGTCCATACCCCGGCACTTGCCGACTCCAAAGCAGCGCTCCGTCGCTTGCGCAAGACTGCTGTGATCGTCGGGAAATTTGAAGATGGTCAGCACGGGCTTCGGTTGGTAATCCGGGCCGACGCGCAGGTTCGTGTCGAGCGGATATGGGTCGACGATTTTGCCCGGATTCATGCGCCATTCCGGATCCCAGGCCGATTTGAATTCGCGAAAGGCCTGGATCAGATCCGAACCAAACATGATGGGCAGCAATTCTGCGCGGGCCTGACCGTCGCCATGCTCGCCCGAAAGCGATCCGCCGTGCCGCACTACAATATGCGCGGCTTCAGTCATAAATGTCCGATAGTTCTTCACACCCTCCGCTGTTTTGAGATTGAAGGTAATACGCGCGTGAATGCAGCCATCGCCGAAATGACCGAACAGCGTGCAAATGTAGTTGTGCTTGTCGAGGAGCTTGTAAAAATCGCGCAGGTAATTGCCGACATTTTCCGGAGGGACGGCGGCGTCTTCCCAACTCGGCCACGCATCCTCAACGCCCGGCAACCGGCTCGAACCGACCCCAGCTTCGCGGATCTTCCAGATTTTTTTCTGCTGCGAGCGATCTTCGAGCAGCCGCATGCCGACGTGATCGTGATCGGTAGCCCGAATTTTTTCCATCGCCTTGCGGGCGCGCGCGTTCGCTTCTTCCTGCGTGTCGCCGCCGTATTCGGCAAGCAGCCACGTGTCGCCTTGCGGCAGCAGATCCACGCCTTCCATGGCATTGCCCTTGCGCTTCTCGTTATCGATCACTTTGTGATGAAACGCTTCGAGGGCGATGGGCCCGAGCTCGCGAATGGGACAGGCCTGATCGCCGGCTTTGAACACGTCCGGATACGCAATCACAATCAACGCGCGGTGCGGCGGGCTGTGCATCAGGCGCATCTTGGCGCGCAGCACAATTGCGCACGTACTTTCCGTCCCCACCAGTGCGCGCGCGACGTTGAACCCGTTTTCCGGCAGAAGATCGTCGAGGTTATAGCCGGACACGCGCCGCGGAATATTTGGGAAGCGTTCGCGAATTTTATCCGCATAGCGATCGCGAATGCTCTTCAGCTTGGCGTAAATCTCGCCGCGGCGTCCGCCCTTCTGAATGATGGAAGCAAGCTCGGATTCACTCGTCCGGCCCACGGTCATCCGCATACCGTCGTACGTCAGGATGTCCAGCTCTTCGACGTTGTCGGAGGTCTTGCCGCCCATCACCGTGTGTGCGCCGCACGAGTTGTTGCCGATCATGCCGCCGATGGTGCAATATTCGTGGGTTGCAGGATCGGGAGGCAGCACGAGATGGTGTTTCTCCGTCGCTTCCTTCAACTCATCGCAGATCACGCCCGGTTCGACCCATGCGTACTTGTGCCGCGGATTGACTTCGAGAATCTTGTTCAAATACTTTGAAAAATCGATGACCACCGCCGTGTTGCAGCATTGGCCGGCGAGACTGGTACCGCAACCTCGCCCCAGAATGGGCGTTTTGTGCTCCCTGCAAAGCGCGACAGTTTTGATCACATCGTCATAAGTGCGCGGAACGACCACGCCGACCGGCACCTGGCGGTACATCGAGAGATCGGAGGCATACAGCGCGCGCGAACCTGCATCGAAGCGGACTTCGCCGTCAATACGGCGGCGTAACGCAGCAGCCAGAGAATCGGCTTCCGCGGCGGACATGACCTCCTTTTGCGGGATCATTTGTCCTCCTTGTGCTTCTTCCCGCCTGTGAGTTTTTCCGCAATACGTCCGGGGACGCCGTAATCGCTAGCCGGAAAAAGCACCTCGTCCATGGCTTGACGGCCAATGGTCAAAGAAATCCGGCCGCGGTCGCGCTCTCCGCGCACCAGAGCTTCGGCCAGATGCTTCATCTCCGCTTTCGTGGCTTTGGGCGGCATAGGCGGCTCATTCGGATCCGTAATGCATTCGATAACCACGGGGCCGTCCATTGCCAAGGCTTCCTTCAATTGCTCGCGGCAGTGTTTCGGATGGTCGATCCGGACGCCTTGCAAACCGCAGCCTTCGGCCACTTTCACGAAATCAATGGGATAAAGATCCACGCCGTACTCGGGATTGCCGAGGTAGATCATCTGCTCCCACTTGATCAAGCCGAGCGTGTTGTTTTTGAGAACCACGATCTTCACCGGCAGTTTGTATTGCGCGAGCGTGGCGAGATCGCCCATCATCATGCTGAGCGATCCGTCGCCCGTGAACGATACGACTTGCCGTCCGGGATAGGCCACTTGCGCGCCGATTGCGTAAGGCAAACCGGCGGCCATGCTGCACAGCGTTCCGCTGAACGAAAACTGCTGCTCGGCACGCAGCTTCATGCGCGCCACCCAGGTGGTGACGGTGCCCGAATCGCCGGTAACGATTGCGTCGTCGGCAAGCGCCTGCCCAAGATTCCAGGCGACCACCTGCGGCTTCATCGGCTTATTGGTCCGCGTGCCGCGCTCTTCCATAAGGTCCCACCATTCCTCCATTCCCTTCTGCGCTTGTTTCAGGAACGTGCGATCTTCATTGCGCGAGAGATACATCAGCAATTCGCCGAGCGTGGCTTTCGCATCGCCTACGAGCCCGATATCGACCGGATAGCGGAGTCCAATGCGCTCCGGTTTATCGTCGATCTGAATGCCGAGCGCCTGGCCGGGCTTCGGCAGAAACTCGATATACGGAAAACAACTGCCAATGATCAGCAGCGCGTCGCAGTTTTCGAACACATCGTAGGAAGGCCGCGTGCCAACCACGCCGGTACCGCCGGTAGTGAACGGGCTGTCGTCGGGAATGACATCTTTGCCGAGCATCGATTTCACCACCGGAGCGGCCAGCCGGTCGGCTACTTGCAGCACTTCCGCGCGGGCGCCCCGCGCACCGGCTCCCACCAGAATCGCGATTTTCGTTTTCCCTTGCAGCGCTCGCGCGGCTTTCTCGATTTGCTCGCGCTGCGGAACGCGTTTGGGAACTGTGAATGCTTCCGAGGTGTGCCCTTGCAAATTGCGCTTGGAGCGCTTTCCATCCGCCATGTCGGCGCTTTGGTAATCGATCGGTAGCGCGATATGAGAGACGGCGCGATGGCTGAGCGCCGCGCGACAGGCATAATCGACGATGTTCTTGGCATGCGCCGGCCCCATCAGGCGCTGGTTGTAAATCGCCACGTCCTGATAGAGGTAATCCTGGTTCATGTCCTGCAGATAATGCGTCCCAATCAGGTCGTGATAGGTCATGCCGGTAATCGCCAGCACCGGCGCTTGATCGATCTTGGCGTCATACAGTCCGTTGAGCATATGAACTGCGCCGGGCGCCGCGGTCGAGAAACAGACGCCAAGCTTCCCCGTAAATTTCGCGTACCCGGTTGCGGCCATGGCGGCGGTCTCTTCATGCCGCACATGTATGTAGCGGATGCGATCTTTGTGCGTCCGCAGCGCCTCCACAAATCCGTTGATGCCGTCTCCGGGCAGTCCGAAAACGACGTCTACGCCCCAGTCGATGAGACTTTCGACCAGCACATCCGAAGCAGTCATAGCGGCACCTCGCAAATCTTACAGCGAGGCGCGGACGTGCTCGCGTTCGATTTCGCGAGACAAGATTGCAGTGCGGTGCTCGCTGCTTTCCCGTGCTGGTGACGCAGGGGCTATCGGTTGTGTTTCGGCAAGCCCCCCTGAGAGAAACTACCTATCGAGACCGTGTTCGCGCAGCTTTTCATAAAGCAGGCGGTGGTGAATGTCGAGTGTCTCGGCGGCTCGCGGGTCGTGATCATTTGCACGGGTACGAGCGCTTGATCGTCGCCGGCAATTCTTGTGATCGATGCCCGCTAACAGCCGTGCTTTAAGCGATGATTCGCCAGTTCCGATTTGATGTTCTCGCAGTCGTCGCGCAGCCGTTCGGCTTCGAGTTTCGCTCTGACGAATGCGGGATTGCGGCTGGCGCCGGCGACATCAGCCATCTCGGCGGCAGCGATGGAGAGCCTGATGGATAAATCCGCGATCGTTTCCGCCAGTTCGTTGCGTCGCTTGCAAAAAGCTCTCGGACCCGGCATGTCAGAGTTCTCGAACGGCCGTCCCGAGCGGCGGGTTCAACGCGTTCTTCGCTAAACGATCCCGGCCTGCATCGCTGCCGAATGCAGTTGTGACGCACAGTTCGCCCAAAGCCATTGAAGACTCGTTCCCAAATGCCACAAGACGCTGATGGCCGCTACCGCTAGAAACGTCACAAGCAACAAGCGCTCGAGTTTCTCCGCGCTGCGATCTTCGGCCCTCTGCCCCGGCCCCGGCGTTCCCGATACGTCCGCTGCCTGCTCGTTTATATCCATCGCCGCGACTCTCGAGGAAAGCATTTGCAACAGCAGAATAACGTGTTCCGCGGCGGCATACTAGACGCCTATTCCCCATTCCAGTAACGCGTAGATTAGTACGAAGGCGCTGTTTTCGCTTGCTCCGCGGCAACGGAACGCAGGACCGAGACGCCTAACCTTGTACGTCCTAGTGCCCCTTCGCGGCTTTGCGTCAAGCGACGGCGGCGCTTCGTTTTCGAGTGCTCTTCTTGCCAGCCGTTCGTCCGTGAGCTGTCGCTTTGGTGTTTCCCGTATGTGAGAGGCTCCGCTGTAAAGCCTGCATTAGATCAACGACTGGCGCGGCTTTCGGCTGCCGGATAGGAACTACTTTCTGGCCTTTTCGCTTCCTTTCGATCAATTTTTCGACGTTCTGTTTGTACTCGTCGTGAAATTGCTCCGGCTTAAACGGGCCGGCCAAAGTTTCGATTAATTTTTTCGCCAACTCGATCTCTTTCTTCTCGAACTTAGCGGACTTGGGTACTGGTACTTGTTTGGCCTTGTGAAGCTCGTCGACGAAGTACATCGTGTGCAGAACAATGCCGTGTTCGGCTGGGCGAAGGATCACGATGTGCTCCCGGCCGTGCATAGACACTTTGGCGAGCGCGTCGTATTTGGTTTCCCTCATGGCTTCGAGCAGCAGCGAGTATGGCCGGCTGACCGCCTCCTCTGGCCCGACATAATAAGACGTTTCCAGAAAGATGGGATCGATCTCGTCCATGTGAACGAACTGAAGAATTTCCATCACTGTGGCCGTGGGAGGCGCCATTTTTTCCAGCTCTTCCGGCTCTACCACCACATAATGGTTCTTCTCATACTCGTATCCTTTGACGATTTGGGAACGGTCGAGCGGCTTGTCTTCGGCGGCGCAATACATCACCTCTTTCACGCGCGAAAGATCTTTTTTGTGTAACAGATGGAAATGCACCGGTTCTGGCCGGGCGGCGGCAAACAGCCGGATAGGGAACGAAACCAAGCCGAAACTGAGATAGCCTTTCCAAACGGTTGCTGGCATATGACTAGATACTCGCAAATTAAAGGCCATCCTCGGGCGTCCTTTGGACGAGACGTTGTAGACTGCCTTTGCGAGCATTATGACCTTCGATATTGAGCGCCATGCCACGACAAAACTGGAGCGGAACACGCCTGCGCCGGGCCGGCCGGGCGATCTGCCGCGTTGGACGACTGGCGCAAAAACCGCCGTCGGCACAGCAGTACCGGAAGGAAGCCGCATCTGGTTCACGATTGCGCATGGGATTCTGAACGAGATTTATTTTCCGAGCATCGACCAGGCCAACACTCGCGTCCTGCGTTTCGTCATTGTCGACGAAAAAGGCTTTGTTTCGAACGAAGAGACCGACGCGGAACACCACGTCCGCCAGATTGCTTCCGGAGTTCCCGTATTTGAAATTTCAACTCGATGCAACCGGGGCCGATACGAGATTGAAAAATGCGTGCTCACCGATCCCGATCGCGACGTGCTGCTGATGCGGGTCGAGTTCCGGCCGAACGCGGAGAATCTCCGGCTCTACGTGCTTTTGGATCCACACGTCGCCGATGCCGGTAAAGAAAACGAAGCCTGGGTAGGCGCTTATAAAAATATTCCGATGCTCTTCGCCCAGAGAGACAAGACCACCTTGGCACTAGCATCCAGCACGGGCTTCGCCAAAATGAGCTGCGGTTTCATGGGGGCGAGCGACGGCTGGACGGACATCGGCAAACACAAACGCCTGACCTGGTCCTATACGGAAGCGAAAAATGGAAATGTGATGCTTGCGGCAGAAATCAATCGCGCGGCCGCGGATCGCAAATTTAAGTTAGCGGTTGGGTTTGGCGGACACGGAGCGGAAGCCGGACAACAGGCTCGCGCCGGTCTGTTACAGGACTTCGAATCTCTTCGCGAAGCTTATGTACGGGGCTGGCGCGAGGCCCAGAGCACCTACGTCGATCTGGGCGGCGCGCCGTCAGATGGACTCGATATCTATCGCGTCAGCACCAGCGTGCTGCAAATCCACGAGTCGAAGCGCTTCGCTGGAGCCGTTGTGGCCGGCCTTTCGATTCCTTGGGGCTCAGACCGGGGCGACGAAGATATCGGCGGCTATCACGTCATTTGGCCGCGAGACATGGTGCAGGCGGCCATGGGAAAACTCGCTTGCGGGGATGCCGACAGCGCGCGGCGCACGCTCTTCTATCTGAAGTGTACGCAGGAAAGCGACGGAAATTGGCCGCAAAATATGTGGCTGGATGGAACTCCGAACTGGACCGCCACGCAGATGGATGGCACCGCGTTCGGCATCCTGCTGGCTGACGCATTGCGAAGAGCCAAGGAGTTGCGCGACAGAGATCCGTGGCCGATGATTCGCAAGGCAGCTGGATTTCTGGTGCGCAACGGTCCAGTTACGGAACAAGAACGCTGGGAAGAGAATTCCGGCTATTCGTCCAATACCATGCCAATAGAAGTTGCGGCGTTGCTCGCTGCCGCCGATTTCGCGTGTGAACAGAATTCCGCCGGAATTGCGGATTTTCTGCGAGCTACCGCGGACGCCTGGAACGACGCTATCGACGAATTGACTTATATCCGGAACACGAAGCTCGCGCATAAGTACAAAGTCGATGGCTATTACGTCCGCATCAGCCCTCCCGAAGCGATCCAAACGGGTTTGCGAGACAACACGCCGCTAGATATCAAAAATTTGCCAAAGTATCGCGCTAAAAAGAAAGCCGTGAATATCGTCAGTCCGGATGCGCTCGCGTTGGTGCGATTCGGGTTGCGAGCGGCGGACGATCCACGCATCCTGAATACGGTGAAGATTATCGACTCCACTCTGAAGAAGCAGCTCTCAAATGGCCCCGTTTGGTATCGGTATACCGATGATGGATACGGCGAACACCGGGACGGCAGTCCGTTTGAGAAAACGGGCCAAGGGCGTGGCTGGCCACTGCTCGCCGGGGAGCGCGGTCATTACGAGGTGGCGCGCGGAAACTTCAGCGAAGCCGAAAAGCTGCTGAAGACCATGGCGGCGCAGACCAGCGAATGCGGCCTGATTCCGGAGCAGGTTTGGGACGCGAAAGATATCCCTAAAAAAAATCTGTTCAATGGGCATCCAACCGGCTCCGGCATGCCGCTGGTTTGGGCGCACGCCGAGTACATTAAGCTGCTGCGTTCGCTCAAGGAGCGAAAGGTATGGGATATGCCGCCTCAACCGGTGGAACGCTACCAGATTCAGAATAAGAAGGCTTCGTTCAAGATCTGGACTCTCCGGCAGCGGCGATCCTGCATTCCGAGTGGAAGCGATCTGCGAATCGATTGTTTGAATCCAGCCAAGGTGCGCTGGAGCACCGATCATTGGAAAACAAGCCGCGAAGCGGAGACCACAGATTCAGGTTTGGGTGTCTATTACGCGATCTTGAATACCGCTAGCCTGCCATCCGGAAGTTCTGTACACTTCACGTTCTTCTGGACCGAGACTAAAAAGTGGGAGAAACATAAATTCCAGGTGGGTGTGGTTTGATGAGCATTCGGGAAGAGACGGCCGGTCTGCTGCAAAGGCTCGGGGTGCGCCGCGATACGTTCAGTGGCGGTGATTTGGCGGTGCGGACTCCGATCACAGGCGAGACAATCGCGCACATCCACGCTACTAGCGCGGCGCAAGCCGATCAATCCATTCAATCCGCTCACGCGGCTTTTCTCGAGTGGCGCAAGCAGCCCGCCCCGCGCCGCGGCGAGTTGGTTCGGCTGCTGGGTGAAGAATTGCGCGCGCACAAAGACGTCCTGGGACGGCTGGTCACGGTTGAGGCGGGCAAGATCGTTTCCGAAGGTTTGGGCGAAGTACAGGAGATGATCGATATCTGTACTTTCGCGGCCGGCCTGTCGCGGCAATTATGCGGTCTGACAATTTCGACCGAGCGCCCCAATCACCGCATGATGGAAACCTGGCAGCCACTGGGCGTCGCCGGCATTATCTCGGCTTTTAATTTTCCCGTCGCTGTGTGGTCTTGGAATGCGGCGCTGGCGTTGGTCTGCGGCAATTCGGTGGTCTGGAAGCCTTCGGAGAAGACGCCGTTGTGCGCGCTTGCGACGCAGGCATTGTTCGAGAGAGCCGCTGCGCGCTTCGGCGAAGCACCCGCGGGTCTTTCCGCACTACTGCTGGGCGGCCGTGAAATTGGCGAGGCGCTGATCGATCATCCGCTGGTGCCGCTTGTTTCCGCTACCGGCTCTACGGCGATGGGGAGGCAAGTGGGCCCGCGGCTTGCAGGTCGCTTCGCGCGCTCGATTCTCGAGCTGGGCGGAAACAACGCGGCTATCGTTTGCCCTTCCGCCGATCTGGAGCTTACGCTGCGAGGCGTCGCGTTTGCAGCCATGGGCACAGCGGGGCAGCGCTGCACTACATTACGCCGCTTGATTGTTCAAGAGAGCATCTACGACAAATTTTTGCCGCGTCTCAAACAAGTGTACAGCTCGGTTGCCGTTGGCGATCCGCGCGATTCCGGCAGCTTGGTCGGCCCGCTAATTGATGGACGAGCTTTTGATTCGATGCAGAAGAGCCTGTCGGATGTAAAAGCCGCGGGCGCGCAAGTCACCGGCGGCCAACGAGCCGCTATCGATTCAGGGGAAGAGGCGTTTTATGTCCGGCCCGCACTGGTCGAGATGCCGGCGCAAACCGAAATCGTCCGGCGCGAGACCTTCGCGCCCATCCTCTATGTCATGAAGTACCGCGATTTCGAAGAAGCCGTCCGCATTCACAATGACGTGCCGCAAGGGCTGGCGTCTTCCATCTTCACCACCGATCTGCGCGAGGCCGAGCGATTCTTATCGGCAGAAGGCTCCGACTGCGGGATTGCGAACGTGAATATCGGTCCATCGGGCGCGGAAATTGGCGGCGCGTTCGGTGGAGAGAAGGAGACCGGCGGTGGCCGCGAATCTGGCTCCGATGTTTGGAAGCTGTACATGCGCCGTGCGACGAATACGATTAATTACGGCAAAGACCTGCCGCTTGCACAAGGGGTGAAGTTCGACGTTGCTTAACCCGAATCTTTACCGCAAGCGAGTAGGGGTAGCATTCCCGCCTACCAGACGAGACCAGGTGGAAGCTCCAAGGGCGGATAGGCGGCGATGGCGATTCCGGCTTCGTCGGCGCGTTGCAGCATTTCGCGCTTGTCGAGGAAGAGAGTCCGGCCCGCGTCTACGGCAAGCGCTGTCGTATGGGTTTCGATCATGGTGTCGATGGTGGTGAGGCCGGCTACGGGAACGTCGAAGAGCAGGTGCGCGCGGCCTCGCGCGGCTTTGACGAGCCGCAGCGGCTTGCCCTTGGTGAGCGCGGCGGCGCGGCGCAGCATAGCGTCGGTGCCTTCCATCGCTTCGGCGGCGACGCACGCTTTTTCGCTGATGGCGACACTTTGTCCGATGTCGGCGGAGGCGACGATTGCGGCGATGCGGCGGCCATAACGAATATCCGCCTCTTCTTCTTTATTGGGCTTGCGGCGGGTGAGGACGCCTTCTTCGGCGAGCAATGGTTTGAGGAGGAGCGTGGAATCGACCAGTTCGATGCCCTCCTCGCGCAGAATCTTCTGGATGCCGCCGATGAGTGCGGCGGTGTTCTTCTCCTTCAGGCTGGTGAGGAGTTTCAGCATGCGCCAGTCGGGCGTAACGGAAGAGAACAGGCTGACGTGCTTCACCTGGCCGGCCATGATCACTTCGGAAACTTTTTCGAGTTTCAGGATTTCGATCAATTTGCCGAGCTGGCCGATGTTGATCCAGTGAAGAGCGGAAGCGAAACGGCCGAGATCCGGGCTGGCTTCGTTCTCGATCGCGATGACGACGACCTGGTGGCCCTGGCTGCGGGCGGCCTCGAGCGCCAACAGCGGAAAGCGGCCATTGCCGGCGATCATGCCGTATCGATTCGGGGCGTATCGATTCGTAGACGACACCTTATTTGATGAAACCGCGATTGGAGCTTCGGATGAATTCGAGCAGGTGTTTGACTTCTTCCGTGCCCGGGACTTCTTGTTCGATGCGGGCCAGCGCTTGCGTGGTGTTGAGACCGGCACGGGTCAGAATGCGGAAGGCGTTTTGCAGAGGTTCAATGGCATCGGAGGAGTAACCGCTACGCTCCAGGCCAATGCGATTGGCTCCGTAGACCTCGGCAGCGTGACTGGCGGCGGTTATGGAATAGGGAAGCACGTTCTGTTTAATGACGCTGTAGCTACCGACGAGGGCGTGGCGGCCGATGTGGCAGAACTGATGAATCGCGCTGAGGCCGCCGATGTTCGCATAGTCGTCAACAATGACATGGCCGGCGAAGGTGACCCCGTTGGCGAGAATGGTGTGGTTGTGGATGATGACGTCGTGCGCGATGTGGGCGTAGGCCATCAGCAGATTGCCGTCGCCAATGGAAGTGAGCATGCCGCCGCCTTCGGTGCCGCGGTGGATGGTGACAAACTCGCGAATGGAGTTGTGGTCTCCAATGCGGGTTTCCGAAGGCTCACCTTTATATTTCTTGTCCTGGGGAGCGACGCCGCAGGAGCAATATGGATAAAAAATATTGTCCTGCCCGATGGTGAGCTTGCCTTCCAGGTAGACGTGCGCGAGGAGTCGGGTGCGGGCTGCGATGGCGACGCCGCTGCCGACGATGCAGTACGGCCCGATTTCCGCGTCGGGAGAAATATCGGCGTCCGGATCGATTATGGCGGTGGGATGGATTGCCATCCGGGGGCGTGAGCGCTCAGGCCATCTGAGGCTCTGGTACCTCCGCCGTGGGCTGATTCTCCGAAAGCCGTTCTGTCAGTTTGCACATGATCGTCGCTTCGGCGACCACCTGGCCATCAACGGTTGCGGTGCCTTGCATTTTGGCGATGGTGGTTTTGAGACGAAGCAATTTCATTTCGATCCGCAACTGATCGCCTGGCACGACGGGGCGGCGAAATTTAGCTTCCTCGACGGAGGCAAGAAACATGAGTTTGCCGCGTGTATGGGGAGCCGCTTTGGCGACGAGGACACCCGCCACCTGGGCCATGGCTTCGATTATGAGGACTCCCGGCATGACCGGAAAACCGGGGAAGTGGCCGGCGAACTGCGGTTCGTTGAAGGTGACGTTTTTCAGGCCGACGATGGAATCGGAACCGATCTCGAGGATGCGGTCGACCATAAGCATCGGATAGCGATGGGGCAGAAGTTCGGCGATCTCTTGCACGGTCATCGACGCCATGAGAAGGGATATTATAGCAACGGGAACGTGCCCCCCGGCGCCGGAAGCCGAACTAGGACTTGCGGATGCCCAGGCGCTTTCGAGCGGAAAGAATCAACAGCATCAGTGCGGCAGAAAGGAGGAGTGCGGGCGAGGATGGCTCCGGGACCATATTCAGTGTGCCCCCCGGGTTCGGCAAGCTGCTTCCCGTGGTGAGAATTGCGTAATTGAAATCGCCGCTGCCGGAAATGGAGGCGCCGCCAAGTCCGCCGCCCGCAATCCCTGTCAAGGCGAACGAGAGCTCGAATGGCGTACCGTAAGTGAAACCAAAACCGATGGGAACCGTAGAAGAAGAGCAACTAAACGCGCCGCCGGTTGCGATGGGACCAGCACACAGGCTTCCGCTGTTTAGATTTATTCCATT
This sequence comes from uncultured Acidobacteriaceae bacterium, assembly GCA_963787545.1. Taxonomy (GTDB): domain Bacteria; phylum Acidobacteriota; class Terriglobia; order Bryobacterales; family Bryobacteraceae; genus Bog-105. The sequence continues at coordinate 356,127 of CAWBDW010000023.1, read as the reverse complement.
GAGCATCTCGACAAAAGAGGAGCTGGCGCTGGCCTGAGCGTCCTTATTTCCGCCAATGCTGGAGTCAAAATCCAGCGCTAAAAATCCGGTGCCGGTCCCACCGAGAACCACCAGTTCATAGTCGAAAGAAGCAGTACTTGTGGATACGTCTCCGAAACCGGCGGAATCGGAAAATGCGAGAGTGCTGAGCGATGGAACAGCGGTATCGAACGAACTATTTGCGGACGCCGATGCGCTGCCGCTCCCGCAGGGAAGGGTCACGCTTGCACTGGAGGTTCCCGTAACAGTCTGAGCTCCAGTGCAGGCGCCGCCGAGCGTTACACTCGCACTGCTAAGCAGAGTCGCGCTGAGGTGGGGCGCTGCAATTGTTGCAGCCAGAATAAGCGTTGGGATTAGGAGCGCTTTTCGTAGAATGCGATTTTCTTGAAAGAACGTGTGCATATTTTTATTCCTCGAATGGGATGGTAATTCAGAGACATTATTTTAGAGCGGATTGGTTCAAGAAAGTTGATTTTCAAGTGAACGGCCGATCAGATCATCGGCATTTGGAACGTGAAGCGCGTTTCCTCTTGCGTGGACGTAACTTCTAGCGTTCCGCCATGAGCCGTCGCAATCTCGTGGGCGATGTAAAGTCCCAGGCCCAGCCCCTCCCGGTTGTGCAGGACGGCGCTGCGATAAAAGGGGTGGAACAGACGCTCCAAGGCGGCGGGCGGGATCGGCTCGCCCGCGTTCGCGACTGAGAGTTCAAAGTTTCCCGCGCTGCTACTGGCCCGCACTCGGACGGGCCGATCCATAGAGCCGTAAGTGAGCGCATTGCTCAGAAGATTGGAGAAAAGCTGAGCAATGCGGTTCCGGTCGCAATTGATAGGCTCGGACAGTGTAAACACTGTTTCCACAATCCGATCCGGCTGGCTCGCGTTCAGTTCGGCGATAACCCCGCACAGTACCGGCTCCAAAGATTCGTTGGCGTCGCGGCTTAAAGTGAAACCGCCGCCCAGACGGCCACGCGCAAGATCCAGCAGGTTTTCAATCAACGCGTGCATTCGCGCGGCACTGTCTCGTATTATGCCGGCCCAGCCGGCCGCACGCTGGTTGAGGGGCGTCGTCAGCAGCAGTTCCGCGAACGATCGGATGGCACGCACAGGGGCGCGCAGATCATGTCCAAGCACCGCAATGAACTGTTCCCGCAATTCCGAGACGGCGCGCTCTTCCATCAGAGCGGATTCCGTTGCAGCTACTTTCCGGTGGGCATCGAGGTGTTTCGCGATGAGTTCCGCAAACAGCCGAAACATGCCAACTGTTTCCGGGGTGTTCAGCCGAGCGGGGCGCGGATCGATGGCGCACAAGGTGCCAAAGAAGGATCCGTCGGTCAGTATGATGGGCACCGAGATATAACTTTGAAAGCCATACATCGCCGGGGTCGCGTGTTCGCACCAGACGTTGTCTTCCGCCACGTTGTTGATCACGACAGGCTCGCGGCTCTGCCGGATCTCATGGCAGATCGTCGTCTCGACCTTCAGTTCGCCGCCCGGCTTAAGACCGAAGCCGATTTCATCAAGCACGCGGCAGGCGATCCAGCGATCTTCGGTCACGCGGGCGACCGCCGCGAATCCCATTCCGGTTGTGCGGCACACAACTTCAAGGATCGTGGGCACCGCTTCTATGCGGCTTACGCTCTCAAGATCGGCCTGAAAGTCTTGGGTCATCTCCGCCGCCGTGGATTCAGCAAACTACAGAGAGCAGACCTTCAGAGTACGACACGGCGCAAGAGTCAAGTCACCCGAAATAACACGGTCACGCGGTTCTTGGAGGTCTATTCCATTGCTCCATACACCAGCGTCCAGAAATCGGTGAATACCTTTGGGGGTTCCGGCGAATCCATCAGGCGCTGCGTGAAGAGAATGCCAATCATTCCTTGCGCGGGATCAATGTAGGCCGTTGTGCCGAAGCCGCCGGTCCAACCGAACCGGCCCGGAGTGTGGAAGATCTCGTTACGCCGAATGTCTACCGCCATTCCTAAACCCCAACTGGAATGCGTACCGAAGAAGATTTCGGCGCCTGCGCGCTGTTCAGGCGTGAGTTGATCTGAAGTCATCAGATCCACTGTGGCGCGAGAAAGAATTTGCTCGCCGCCGTGCCTGCCTTTATTCAGCATCATGCGGCTGAAGGCAAAATAATCATCGATGGTTGAGACGAGTCCGCCTCCACCCGACTCGGAGGGCGGCTCAGAGCGCCAGGCGCTGCTTGCCACGTCGTCGAAGAAATCCAGCTTGTTCGTCTGGCGATTGAAGAAATAGAACGCAGGCAAACGGTCGATTTTCTCAGGAGGCACATGGAAGGCCGTGTCTTTCATGCCGAGCGGATCGAAGATATGCTCGCGCAGGAACGTGCCGAGGGATTGCCTCGACACGCGGGCAATTAAGGCCCCGAGCGCATCCCCGCTCACGTGGTACATCCATCGCTCGCCGGGTTGCGCCAACAAGGGCAGCGATCCTAGCTTCCGCAGCCATTCGTCCATAGCTGGCGCTTGCGAGGGCAGCATTGGACCATCGCCGCCAATGCGATATTCACGGATCAGCTTCTGAATCGGATAAGTATCCGGCGGGGCCATCACACTGCCGAAGCCCATGCGGTAAGTCAGCAGATCTCGAACGGTGATGGCGCGCAACGCAGGCACTGTGTCATCAATTTCCGAGGAGATGGATTTGAGTACGCGACGATTTGCAAGTTCGGGCAGCCACGGATCGATCGAATCGTCGAGCCGTAACTTACAGTGCTCGACCAGAATCATTGCCGCAGCCGCGGTGATGAGCTTCGTGATCGAAGCAATGCGAAAGATGGTATCACGCTTCATTGCAGCCGGATCGCCGAAAGACTTGTTCTTGAAGAACATGGTGCCGAGTGTTTCGACATGAACATCGTCATGGCGGCTGACGAGCGCAACCAGCCCAGGCAGCTCTTTACGTTCGACGTACCCGGACAACACTTGATGCATCCGCTCGAGACGCGACTTCGAAAGACCCAACATGCTCATGCTCATGTTCAGTTCCTGTTTGCCTCTTCCCTTTTTTGATCTATTGCTACCGCATTGAACTTTCACAAGTACATCGAATGAGGTGCGACGAAATCGACAGAGGTGCGGCGATTTTCTGCAATTTCGGTTCACCCCTCCTTCACAGTCGGGGTTCCGTAAGAAGGGTGGATTAGAAGAGGTGGCCTAACTTCTCGCGTTTGGTTTTGAGATATTCAGCCGTGGTTTCGAGGGGTGGAACGATGATGGGGGCGCGCTCGACTACTTTGATGCCGGCTTGCTCGAGCGCGGCAACCTTTTGCGGGTTATTGGAAAGCAGCCGCACTTCGGAGACTCCGAAATACTGCAGGATGGCTGCGGGGAGCGCATAATCGCGCAGGTCCGCCTCAAAGCCAAGCTTTTCGTTCGCCTCGACGGTGTCCAAGCCGTGATCCTGCAACTCATAGGCGCGCAGTTTATTGAGTAATCCGATGCCGCGGCCTTCCTGGTGTTCGTAGATCAGCAGACCTCGTTTTTCGGCGACGATCTGGTCGAGCGCAAGCTCCAGTTGCGAGCGGCAATCGCACCGCAAGCTGTGGAAGACATCCCCGGTAAGGCATTGCGAATGGATGCGGACCAGCGCGGGACCGAGTTGGGGCGACAGATCGCCCAGTTCGAGCGCGAGCGCTTCTTCGGTTTCGCGCGGTCGAACGCCTTCGAAACCGTAGATGCGAAAATGCCCGAAACGGGTGGGGAAATCGGCTTCGGCAACCTTGTTCAGCTTAAAATCGGGCAAATCAGTCCTGTTACTGGATTGTCCCAAATGGCGGAATAGCCGAGAATAAAAGGGACCTAATAGCTCATGCTCGATAAGGAGGAACTCGCCGCACTTCTGATCAAGGTGGCGGTTTCCGCGTCTATTGCCAGTATTCTGATGCGGTTTGCGCGCATCCAGCGCATACTGCTGCGCGACGAGCGCACGGTTGCGGACCGGCTGCAACTGGCGTTCGTCTTTTCCGTGCTGTTTGGCGCGGGCGCGGAAATACAGCTTCTAAGCCATCATCAATATCCCGCCATCGATCTGGCGCTGGAGGGAGCGCAAATCGCGGGCATGCTGGGCGGATATGTGAGCGGCTTGCTGACGGGCCTTTTCGTATCTGTACCCGATATGTTTGGCCAGAAGTTCATGTCCATGCCCCTCTACGCGGCGGCCGGGACTGTTGGGCGCTCTGATGCACGACCTGGCGCCTGAAAAAGAAGATATCTGGTATTTCTCACCGTTCGTCGATCTCAATCTGTATCGGTTGTTTCGCCAGATTCTGCGCTGGAACCGCAGCGGGATTAAGCGGCGCGTGGTGGAGCGGGCGGCCTTTAACCTGGGATGCAACGCTATTGTGATCCTGACTGAGATGCTGCGCTGGGGCGTTTACCGCATCTTCCCGGAGCACAACACGTTCTTCATCTTCGCGGATTTAAGGCCGAAGCCGTCCATCGATTCGTGGATGTTCGTCTGGTGCGCGGCGACGACGCTTTTTGCGGTATCGCTGCCGCTGCGGGTGTGGAGCAGTTTCCGCGCCGAGAGACAGCTCGAAATGCAGCGCGCGCGCCTGACGGAAGCGCGTCTGGCGGCGCTCACGAATCAGATTAATCCGCACTTCCTTTTTAATACGCTCAACTCCGTCTCCACTTTGATTCGCATCGATCCTCCGCGCGCGCGCAGCATGATTTACAAGCTGTCGAAGATTTTGAGGCGGCTGCTTCGCAAGAGCGAAAGTTTTTCGCCATTGCGCGAGGAGATCTCTTTCATCGACGACTATCTTGCGATCGAGATGGTGCGCTTCGGCGAGCATCTTCGTTTCGAGAAAGACATCGGCGAGAACACGCTCGATCGCCTGGTTCCGAGCATGATTCTTCAGCCGATTGTCGAAAACTCGATCCGGCACGGGCTTGCCAATAAGGTGGAGGGTGGGGCCATTTGGCTTCGCACCTGGCTGGAAGATACGCGCCTGTATATTTCGGTAGAAGATGACGGGGTGGGGATTCCGGAATCGAAGCTCGGGAATCTTTTCGAGAGTGGCATTGGAGTCAGTAATGTAAACGAGCGGCTGCGCGTGCTGTTCGGCACGGGGTATCGCCTGACCGTCGATAGCAAACCGGGAGAAGGCACCAGAACTCTGATAGAAATCCCAGAGGTCGAGAGCCAGGGGTTTGAGATAGAATCGGAGACACTCGCGAAGATGTAAACCTGCGAAAAAGGACGCAGCATGCCTTTGTTCGAGCGTGCATTAAAGACTGGAACTATCGCGGCCGGAGCGATAGCGCTGGCGCCCTTGCTTATTCACCAGTCAGAGAGCCGAAGCCTCATGGGGCTCGAAGCTGTGAACTCCTATACGGTACAGCTCTACGACACGAGCCTCAGGGGTTCGCAAGTCACACATATGCGGGAAATAACAGCGCGCCGTTTCGATGGATCGAGGGTTGAAATTCGCGAGCAGCCGATTTCCGGCGCAGCGGGTGAGTGGGTGGCGCGCAAGACGATCCGGTTCTCCGACGGAATTTCCGTCGAGAGCAGATCCGATACCAGGGCGAAGACGACAATCAGTCACGATCCGAAGGGCGAAGAATGGATCAACCAGAGCCTAAATGCCATCGATCCGGCTTCCGACTGCCGGAGGAACTTTCACGGCAAGTCCTGGTCGACAGCTCCCATAGCGGTGGAGGGATATCAAAGTGTGAAGGGATATAACGCCCTCCGCTTCCGGTTTACTGAAGCAAACGGGGATGTGGTGAGTGAGTGGCGGTCGCCCGTTTTCGGCTGCGAAATTGTGCGAGAAGACAGAGTGGCGCGCAACGGCGCGGTGGAACACAAAATTCCGTTGCTACTCGAGATGGGAGAACCCGACGCCACGATTTTCGAGGTACCTCGCGATTACAGAGAAACGGGCGCGGCTCGTCGGGGCAGTACGGCTCCCGGCCGGTTCTTTCGCTGAGCCTCCAATCCGTCGCTACGAGACTGTTGCCGGGCTAGAATGGCGCAATGCCACGCGTACGTTTGTTGCATTGGAACGCCAAGGAGGCTTCGCTAACCAAAGGCGTCCTGCGCAAGGCCGGATTTCAGGTGGAATATGACGAGAAGTTCGATTCCAAGCTGATGCGGAAGTGGCGCGAGGATCCACCCGCAGCGTTTGTGATCGATCTTTCAAGGCTCCCCTCGCACGGCCGCGAGATTGCGATTGCGCTGCGGCAATCGCCAAAGACCCGGCAGGTTCCTATCGTTTTCTGTGATGGCGCTTCGGAAAAAGTGAAGCTGATTCGTGACGTTCTTCCGGATGCGGCTTACTGCACGACCGAGGAGTTAATCGAGACCCTGAAGAGCGTACGGCCGGCGCAGACTTGTATAAAACCGCTGGGCATGATGAATCGCTACGGATCGCGGACTACGGCCCAGAAGCTTGGTATTACGGAAGGAAGCACGGTTGCGCTTATCGACCCGGTGCGCGACGTAAGGACTATTCTCGGCGAACTGCCTGGCCGGGTCGAATTTGTTGAGCAGGGCGGGGCTGTGACGCTATGCTTTGTGCACGGCGCGGATGGTGTGCGGGCTGATATCTCTAGCGTGCGTACTTTGGTGGCAAAGACGAAGCTTTGGATCTTGTGGCGTAAGAAAAGCGCTCCCGGTCACGATGGAGTAACGGAGGGGCTGATCCGGGAAACGGGAATCGATTTAGGATTGGTGGATTACAAGATCTGCTCGATTGATGAAACCTGGAGCGGGATGCTGTTTGCGCGAAGGAAGTGAGTGGAAGCCCTTCGCCGGCCGCTGGGTACGATCAGCTTTTGCGCGCCGATTCGATGCCTGCCAGCACGCCGCGCATGTAGGAGAAGCTTTTCTGCATTCCCGGCAAGGGATTGTCGGCGTCGATTTCATATTCGAGATTGACGCAGCCGTTGTACTTCATTTTTAATAGCTGGGCGAAGATTCCCGCGATGGGCAGTTTGCCGTCGCCCACGGCGACTTGGCTGGATTTCACCATCGGGTCGGCCAGATCTTTGATGTGCATGTCGAGCAGCCGCGGCCCAACTTCGGCTATGGTCGACACCAGGTTGACTCCTGTGCGCGCGGTGTGGCCTACGTCGACACAGCATCCGCAACGGGGGTCCATATCCTTTACAACTTCGAGGACGCTCTGCGGGGTCGGGAAGTTCTTGTCTTCCGGTCCGTGATTGTGGACGGCGATTTTGATGTTGTACTCTTTGACGAACGGTTCCAGTTTAGGAAGGGTGACGTGCGTCGGAGCGCAAACGATTAGCGGAAAACCCGCGCGTTTGGCGTATTCGAATTTGTGGCGGATATCGGCTTCGTCGTCTTTGGCGAAAGACACGTTGCCGCAGCCGACCAGTATGAGGCCGGCGTCGTGGAACTCTTTTACAGCGGCGTCAATCTGCTCCGGAGTGCTGTCGAGCGGCAGGTGCACATCTTTGACATTCAGATAGGGCGTGCCTAACTGTTTTGTCATGGCGATGGCTTGCGCGCGCGGAAATTTCCGGAACGAATAGGACGCGATGCCGAGTTTCAAATCCGCGCCATCGATACGATACTCCTGAGCGTGCAAAGCGGTTCCGGCGGCCGCCGCTCCCATCGCGCCCGAAAGCATTTGCATCCACGCGCGCCTGCCAATTCTATAAGCCGATAACATCAGATTGCCTCCAGTTCCTCTTCCAGTAATTGTTTCTCGTACAAATCCGCATAATATCCTCCTCGTTGCAGCAGTTCCTCGTGAGTACCCGATTCCACCACCTGCCCGCGGCTGAGAACCACGATGCGCCCGGCATTTTTGACAGTGGAGACCCGGTGCGAAATCAGAATGGTGGTGCGGTGGTGCATGACTGCGGCAAGGCCGTTCAGTATCTTCTCCTCGGTCACAGTGTCGACGCTCGACAGGGCGTCATCCAGAATCAGGATGCGGGGATTGCGCAGAATAGCGCGTGCGATGGCGGCGCGTTGTTTCTGGCCGCCCGAGAGCGTGAGCCCGCGCTCGCCGATGATGGTATCAAGTCCATTCGGGAAGCGCTCGATATCGTCGGAGAGCCCGGCAACTTCGGCCGCCCATTGAATGCGCTCAGGCGTGGCGTCCGCAACACCCCAGGCGATGTTCTCGGCTAAAGTTGCGCTAAAAAGAAAAGTCTCCTGCGGAACAAAGCCAATTTGGTGCCGCAGTTCTTCGGGGTCGAAGCGGGGGAGATCGACGCCGCCCCATTCCACGCTGCCGCCGGTGGGGTCGAAAAATCGCGGGATGAGGTTCACGAGCGTCGTTTTGCCGCTTCCGGTATGCCCCGCAATGGCAATCGTTTCGCCGGAACGGATGGTCAGGTCGACGCCGCCCAACGCCTGACGGTCGCCGAATGTCATGACCACATCGCGGAAGCGGATCTCAGGCGAATGATCGGCGGCTGCGACAACGCCTCGCTCCGGCGGCGCGATCGAGGGCGCTTCGTGCAGGATCTGGTTAATGCGGTTCAGCGAGGCCGTGCCGCGCTGCATGAGGTTTACGACCCAGCCGAAGGCGATCATGGGCCAGATCAGCATGCCCATATAGGTGTTGAACATGACAAAGCTGCCCAGGCTGATGCGGCCCAGGATGAGCTGGTGGCCGCCGGACCACAAAACCAGCAGAAAAGTGATTCCGATGAGGGCCTGGAGCAAGGGCATAAACATACCTTGGATACGCGCCAAGCCGATGTTCTCGCGGATGTAATCTTTGTTGAGCCGCTCGAATTGCTCCACTTCCGCTTTTTCCTGCGCGTATGCCCGGATTACGCGCACGCCGGCCAGGTTCTCTTGTACCTTGCTGCTGATATCGGAGAACATTTTCTGGATGTGCTCGAAACGGGTATGGATGCGGCGTCCAAAGAAAATTACGGCGATTGAAACCAGAGGCGCCGGGATGAGGGCCATCAAAGTAAGGTGCAGATCCGTGTGCGCCATGACGGCCACCGACAGCACCAGCATGATGCTGGTCTCACTGCAATACATCACGCCGGGTCCGAGCATCATGCGCACGGCGTTGAGATCGTTCGTGCTGCGGGCCATGATGTCCCCGGTTCGATAGCGCGAATAAAAATCCTGGGATAGCAGGACCAGGCGCGCAAATAGATCGTTGCGCAGATCGTACTCGATATCGCGCGAGATTCCGATGAGAATCACGCGCATCCAGTACTGGAAGACGCCCTTTACGAGAGAAAGCCCGATCAACAAACCCGCTAACTGGACCACGATGCGGATTTGGAATCCATGCGTGAGAGAGTCGATGCCGTCCTTGATGACCAGCGGGAGCGCCGCGGCCAGAACGTCTTTCATCAGAAGCGCTCCGATGCCCAGCGCCATTCCGCGGCGATAGCGCCAGAGATACGGCCATAACGTGGAAAGCGACTTCAGCATTTAGATGCCCAACCACGCTGCGACGGTCTTCGTCCATTCGAGCAGAAACGTCCTTTGCCCTTCTCGCGTTTTCCACCAGGTCTGCGGAGTGAAATAGGGATCGGGCGCAGCGATTACCGTGACGCTGAGTTTCGGGTTCTCTTTCCGCATTAGCCAGGCTGCGCGGTGCGTATGGAAATTGCTGGTGACCAGCAGGATTTTATGAATCCCGTGTTGCTGCAGGTAGCGCCCAACGTAAACCGCCTCGGAGCGAGTGGAATCCACCGTAGGGGGCAAAGGCAGGGCGTGAAATAAGGATGCCGGAAACCGGTTCTGCTCGGCGTAGGCGATGGTCATATCGGATTGATGTCCCACCAGCACTTTGGGGCCATCCACAATAACGTAGGGCGCATAGCCGGCTTGAGCAAGCTGCGCCGCTTTGATGATGCGCGTGCCGGAATCGTCACCTCCGAGCACCACGATCGCCTGAGCTTTTTGGGGGACATCGTTCTCTACTAAAAGATTACCCGCCCAGGTAAGCAGAGAAGTCCAGAAGACGCATAGCGCGGCCGCAACGGCAATGCCGAACAATAAAAGATAGAGGCAGCCACGCCGGGGCGAGGCCTTGCGAGATTTAGGCGCCAGTCCTAATCCTCATCCGACGATTGGGAGGAATCGGACTTGCGCGAATCGAGCCGGCCGACGCTCTTCAGCTTCTGATACATGCGCTCGATTTCTTCTTCGTCGTCCTGGCTGAGCATGCGGACGGGTTGATCCAATGTTGGATTTTCGCTGTCCAGCCCGGCCAGACTGGTCCAGGTCCAGTAATCGCGATAAGCGACGCCATCGAAGGTGGCCAGGTGGGAATTCTTGCGAAGCTGAAACATGAGGCGGGCGATACGCTCCGGTTCGCCTGGATAGATAAGCGTTTTGCGGCGCGAATTGGTCAGCTTGATTCGCAGCATGAGTGGGGAAAGGAAACGGGTGCTGTTGATCTCGCGCACTTCGCGCCAGGCAATCGCGCGCTCCCCTATATTGAATTGGGTCTCGGCGATTCGCACCGCGGGGCGGGCGGCCAGCCAGAAGAGGGCAGCGGCCGTGACGGCGCACAGAAATCCGGGGATAAATGCCAGAGGAGCACGGAAACCGCACAGGACGCAGATGGCCGAACCTGCCAGGCCGGCCCAGGCGACCCTGGCATACAGACGCGAGGGCAAGAAGGTCTCGACGCTTGGCTCCATGTCTACAGGCTACTCCCCGCCCCCGGCCCCGTCAATCAGGGTTTTGCTGGCGAGGGGGGATATAGGCAAGAATACCGGGCCGGGGAAGGTTCAGGATGCGAAGAGGGCGGGAATGTGGTCCATGGTGGTGAAGGAGAGCACATATAGTTGGGCGCTGCGGGAACATGACGCTTCCGAGGAGGATCGGGCGATTCTGGCCTGGGGCCGGGGTCCGCACCCAAATCGGGAGCGAGTACGGGAATGGAGCTAATTCAGGCAACTTGACATAGCAAAACGGCGGGATCATACTGAAGCTCAGTTGGCTTACTCAGCAAGCTAAGGATACATGGCTCGCCAAGATTCCTTCCAAGGCTCGATTCCCCTGCTCGTCCTGAAGATCCTCGCCAGGAGGGGTCCTCTTCACGGATACGGTTTGACAACCCATATCAAAGAGGCGTCGCAGGATGTTCTGAAGGTGGAAGAAGGCTCCTTGTATCCTGCTTTGCATCGTATGGAAGAGGCGGGCCTGATCAAGGCCGAATGGGCCACGACTGAAAATAACCGGCGAGCTAGGCTGTACCGGATTACTCGAGCGGGAGTGAAAGAACTCGAACAGGAAGAAAGCCGTTGGCGCACCATCTCCAGCGCTATCGGAAGGACGCTGAGGGAGGCTTAGGCTCAGACATGTCATTGGTATCGCGCTTCGTTTCTTTATTTCGCGCTGAGAGCCTCAACAGCGAGATCAGAGCGGAACACGACTTCCACATTGCTTCCTTGACAGAGGAACTGGTCGAGGCCGGGCTGGAACCCGAGGAAGCGGCCCGGCAAGCGCGGCTTCAATTCGGGAATCGAGTTCGAGCGGGAGAGGAGAGTCACGACACGAAAGGATTCGCATGGCTGGAATCGACGCGTCAGGATTTCTACTACGGGTTCCGCACGCTCGTGAAATCACCCTCTTTCGCCATAGTCGCTATCCTGACGCTGGCGCTCGGAATCGGGGCTAACACTGCGATCTTCTCCGTGGTCAGCGGGGTTCTGCTCAATCCATTGCCGTACCCGGACGCCGATCGCATCATTACGCTCTTCGAGGAAATCCCTAATTTCAAGGACGGGTCAATCTCTTACCCCAACTTTCTCGATTGGCAGCGCATGAATCGCACCTTTTCGGCAATCGCCGCGTATCGCCCGACAGGGTTCAACCTTTCCGGCGAGAGCGAAGCGGAACAACTGCACGGTGAGATGATCTCGGCGGGCTTTTTCGAGATTCTCGGCGTCGAATCCCGTGCTGGGGCGAACGTTTCGGAAGGAGGACGACCACCGCGGCGCGGCTCCTACGGCGATGATCTCGGAAGGGCTGTGGAAGCGGAAGTTCGGATCGGCGCGAAATATCATCGGCCGGCGGTTGGTTCTCGATGGCGTCGGGCGAACGGTCATTGGAGTAGTGCCTTCCAATTTTCGGCTCCGAATTGAGAACTTCCAAGACGGCATATCTCTGAACGACATATATACCCCGATAGGCGAGTACAATGAGCCGCAGTTTTATGCGGATCGCGGCGCGGGCTGGGGAATGAAGGCCATCGGACGACTCAAACCCGGCGTTACTCTCGAACAGGCGCGTCAGGACATGGACCGCGTCTCGCGCCAGCTCGCCGCGACCTATCCCGATTTCGACAGCAATGAAAAAGCAAATCTCATTCCGTTAAAAGAAGAGATGGTGGGCGACATGCGTCCCGTGTTGCTGGTTCTTCTGGGCGCAGTCTCGTTCGTGCTGCTTATCTGCTGCGTCAACGTGGCAAATCTGCTGCTGGCGCGCTCCACATCGCGCCAACGCGAGTTCGCCATCCGCCTGGCGGTGGGCGCCGATCAGTTCCGCATCATTCGCCAACTGCTTACGGAGAGCATTCTGTTAGCAATCATCGGCGGCGGCCTTGGACTCCTTCTTGCCCAGTTTGGGACGGCTGCCGCGATTGCCGCCGTACCGCGCACTGTACCGAGGGCCGAAGAGATCGGACTCGATCTCCGCGTCCTGCTCTTTACTCTGCTTGTATCGCTGGTCGCGGGCATGGTCTTTGGGCTTGCGCCGGCGCTGAAAACGCGGCGCGCCCATATCGGCAGCGCTCTCAAAGAAAGCGGCCGCTCGGTCGCCGGGACGCGCAGCCGCACCCAACACGTTTTCGTTGTGCTGGAGATGGCTATGGCGCTGGTGCTGCTGGTCGGCGCCGGACTGATGATTCGCACGTTGTTCGTGCTGTGGGGAGCCGATCCCGGTTTCAATCCGCGCGGCGTAATGACCTTCGACGTCTCGCCGCCGCCATTGCTCTACAAAGAAGCTCCCGCCGCGATCCGCGCGTTTTTCCGGCAGATGCACGAGCAGCTTGTTTCCACTCCGGAGGTGAAGGCAGCCTCCCTGAGTTGGGGCTCCACTCCCATGGATAGCGACAGCGATTGGCATTTCTGGTTTGTTGGCAGACCCAAACGTGAGCATGCAAGCGATCTTCCTATGGCGCTGGTCTATGTCGTCGAACCGGACTACCTCGAGACTATGCAGATCGCCCTCAGGCGCGGCCGTTTCCTGACCGATAACGACAACGAGCGCTCACCCGCTGTCGTGGTCATCGATGAAACGCTGGCTGAAAAGTATTTCCACGGCCAGGATCCAATCGGTCAATATCTGGACCTGGACACCGATCCTACGCGACTAAATAAACGCCCCAAGCCGCGGATCGTCGGCATCGTCGGTCACGTCAACCAATGGGGGCTGGATTTGGATGCCGCCAAGCCGTTACATGCACAGATGTATCTGCCTGTCGCCCAGATCGCGGATAACGACATCGGCGACATGGCGCAAGGCCTGAGCGTGTACGTGCGCGGTCAAGGCCCCGGCGCTCCGAGTTTTGAGATGCTTCGCCAGCGGCTTCTTTCACTCAACCGCGGAATGGCGGCTTACTATGGTGAGCCGCTGGAGCAAGTGGTTTTGCGATCGATCGCGAGCAAACGTTTCACTATGGCGCTCCTCGCCGTGTTTGCCGGATTGGCCCTGATATTGGCCAGCATCGGAATTTACGGAGTGCTGTCGTATCTTGTCGGACAGCGCACTCAGGAGATCGGCGTCCGCATGGCCTTGGGCGCCGCCCGGTGGGATGTCTTGCGCATGATCCTGACCGACGGAGCGCGCATGATAGCGGCCGGCATAGGCATTGGATTAGCGGCCGCTCTGGGCCTCACGCACCTGATGTCCAGCATGCTTTTCGGCGTAAAGCCGACCGACCCTCCCACTTTTATTCTGGTCATTTTTGCTCTTTGCTCGATCGCATTACTCGCCTGTTACCTTCCGGCACGAAGAGCTATGAAAATAGATCCCATGATTGCGCTGCGCAATGAATAACGGCTCTGCCGGTCATCGGGTGGATCATTGGTTTCTTCCAGCCATTTGGCCGCCGAGACGGATGTAACCGAATGCGCTGAGCGCGGTCAAGATAGCAGCCAATACGAGCGCCGTGTTCCACGGCTACACGACGCAAGGAGCCCGGCTTTGGGCGTGCGCTAGGCTACTGTTGAAAAGATGGTATGAACAGCCGGGACAAATCGCTTCCCCCGCATGGGACTCTTGAGGAACATCTAGCTGCCATTGTTCAATCCTCAGATGATGCAATCATCAGCAAGGATCTAAGCGGCATTATCCGGAGCTGGAACCGCAGTGCGGAGAGGATCTTCGGCTACACGGCAGAGGAAGCCGTGGGCAAGCATATATCGATGATAGCGGCTCCTGACCGCCTGGACGAGATGCCGAATATTCTCGAACGGATCTCTCGCGGCGAACGCATCGACCATTTCCAAACAAAGCGGAAGGCCAAAGATGGCCGTATTCTGTCAGTTTCTTTGACTATCTCGCCAATTCGGGACGACGCTGGAATCATAGTTGGGGCTTCAAAGGTTGCACGAGATATCAGCGAGCAGGTGCGATATCAGCAAGCTCTACGCGAGGCGAATGAATTGCTCACCCGATCAAATGCCGATTTGGAGCACTTTGCCTACTCGGCCTCGCACGACCTGCAGGAACCTCTGCGAATGGTTGCTACTTACAGCGAAATGCTGCAGCGAAAGTTCGGTGGCAGGCTCGGCGAGAGCGCCGATGAATATATCGGGTACATCCTGGAGGGCGCGGTACGGATGGAGCAGTTGTTGAGGGACCTGCGCATTTTCGCCCAGACTACCACGATGGATGAGCACCCGGCGCACGACGCGGACGCTGGTGAGGCCCTTCGCCGCGCGCTTGCAAGCTTGAGATCCGCAATTGAAAATAGCGATACATCAGTCACGCATGGGTCCCTTCCCCAGGTGCGCATGCATGAGTTTCAGTTGCAGCAGTTGTTTCAGAACCTAATAGGAAATGCGATTCGGTATCGCAGCCAGGACCGGCCCACAAATTCATGTCGCCGCCGAGCGAGGCGGAGATCAATGGACGTTTTCAGTTCGCGATAACGGTATTGGCATTGATGCACGGTATAAGGAGCAGATCTTTGGAATGTTTAAACGGCTTCACGTTACGCCGATTACCCGGGCACCGGCATGGGACTGGCGATTTGCCAACGAATTGTTCAACGCGCGGGTGGCCGGATTTGGGTTGAGTCCGAGTTCGGGCGAGGTTCGACGTTTTTATTTACCATCCCGGCCGACGGATGCCACTTGAAAGGGAGACGGGCGGAAATGGAGCATCCATTCTCTTGATCGAAGATAATCCAGCGGATATCGGCCTGATCCGCGAAGCGCTTGAGGAATATGCGGTCAGATGTGAACTAATCGTTATCGCTAACGGAGAGAGCGCCTTGGAATTCATCCGGGGATGTGTGCGCTAACGAGACGCCCTGTCCCGACCTCATTATTCTCGATTTGAATCTGCCGAAAAGGTCAGGGA
This sequence comes from uncultured Acidobacteriaceae bacterium, assembly GCA_963787545.1. Classification (GTDB taxonomy): domain Bacteria; phylum Acidobacteriota; class Terriglobia; order Bryobacterales; family Bryobacteraceae; genus Bog-105. The sequence goes on along the minus strand of CAWBDW010000023.1, from coordinate 340,564 downwards.
GGGACGTTCTCGCGAGCTTGCGGGCAAGTCCAAATGGCAAGAACATTCCAACCGTGGTTCTAACCTCATCCAATAGCCAAAAGGATAGAGATGAAGCTGCTGCCTTGGGTGCTTCTCAATATATTCGAAAGCCTTCCCGTCTTGACGAATTCATGAGACTTGGCGGTGTGTTCAAGGACATTATCCGCGGCCGTTCGAATTAGAACTCCTTTCAATATCGGATTTACGCCTTCGTAATCGCTGGCTGGCGCGCCATTTGAATGCCGAGGCGGATATAACCGAATCCGCTGAGCGCGGTGAAGAGAGCGGCCAACACGAGCGCCGTATTCCGTAGCCACAGAAACATTCTGTTGGGGAAGGCGGCGTCGAGAAGGGCGAGCAAAACCAGCATGATCTGAAAAAAGGTGCTGACCTTTCCGAGCGTGGACGGAACGAACCGGCGTGCATTTCTGAAAATGCGAAGCAGCAAGGCACCGATTACGATGACGAGGTCGCGCCCGATTACCAGCGCTACGACCCAGATCGGAAGCCGGCGGACTGCTGCGAGTGCGACAAACAGGATTACCAACAGCGTCTTATCGGCCAATGGATCGAGAATTACGCCTACTGGGCCGCTCACGCGCAGGTGGCGCGCGGCGAATCCGTCGAACCAATCGGTCAAAGCTGCGCAAAGCACCACAACAAGCGCCGCCCGGAATTCGGAACGCACCAAAAGCAGCGCGACCCAGGGCGCCGCTATCAGGCGTACCAGCGTCAGCAGATTGGGGAGGTGGCGCAAGATCACATCCTCAACAAGCGCGAACTCCGTTCGCTTTACGCCACTTCGCTGCGAGCGCGATCGAGCGTCACGATCTCAAACAGCGAGGAATCGGACATCAGTTTGTTTACCAGCGCGACATGCATGGCGTGTCCGGCCTTTTCTGCGACGACTTGGCCGAGCAACGGCCGCCCGATGAGCGCCAGATCGCCAATCAGATCGAGCGCCTTATGGCGGCAGCATTCGTCCGCAAATCGCAATCCGCCGGGATTGGCGACACCTTGGCGCGTGAAGCAAACTGCGTTCTCGAGCGAGGCGCCGCGAATCAGGCCCATGTCGCGCATCTGGTCGAGTTCGTATTCAAAACCGAAGGTGCGGGCAGGCGCGATCTGGTCCGCATATGCGTCGGGCGTGACTTCAAATTCGAGAGTTTGCTCGCCAACTAGCGGGTGATCGTAAAAGTTCCGGCAGCATAGCTGAAAACGGTCGCACGGCAGAATGGCGACGCTCTTTCCGTTCGCTTCCACACTCACGGGCTTTAGAATGCGCATATAGCGGCGCGGACGGCGCGATTCCTGTCTGCCTGCTTTCCGCAGCAGCTCGACAAACGGCAAACCGCTGCCGTCCAAAATGGGAAGCTCGAGATTGTCGAGCTCGATGCAAGCATTATCGATGCGCATGCTGTACAGCACGCTGAGCAAATGCTCCGTGGTGGAAATGAAAATGCCTTTGGGGTGCATCAAGCTGGTGGCGTAGCTGACGCGTTCGACGTATTCCCAACTCGCAGGGACACGAGTGTTGTCCAGGTCTGTGCGGACGAAGACGATGCCAGTTCCGGGCGACGCCGGTGTGATGCGCAGATGGACGGGGGCTCCGTGATGAAGTCCGGTTCCTCTTACCTCAACCGGGCGGCGAGTCGTCGTTTCCGAGTACATGTAAGAAGAGTCCAGGATACCAAGGGAAGACCCTCAAGGGAAGGTAATTCTTTGATTCTATGAGGGTTGATCTCTGATTTGTGTATCTTTTCTGCAACACGAACCCGCGATGCGGCGTTTTGGGTGTGGCGCTTTTACCGCAGGACACATTGATTCCTACGCTGCAATTTGCTGAACTGAGGTTGGCGTTGGAGTTCGCCCTTAACTGCCCTCCTTGGGAAGATGACTCCTACTCATAACTCAATTTGAGGAGCGAGTCGTGTCCAAATATCTGGCGGTGATGTGCGGAGGAGGCTTGGGCGCCCTGCTGCGCTTTCTGGCGGGCGGTTTCGTACTGCGGTTTTACAACGGTGTTTTCCCGCTCGGCACTTTTCTGATTAATTCGAGCGGTTCTTTTCTGATTGGACTGCTGATGACGTTTTTTATTGGCCGTCCGGACGTTCATCCAAACTGGCGTTTGTTTCTGGTGGTGGGAATTCTGGGCGGATACACCACGTTTTCCAGCTTCGAATGGGAAACCTTCATTTCTGCGAAAAACGGAATTCCGTTGGTTGCGCTTGTGAACGTAGTTCTGAGCGTAGTTTTTGGATTTGTGGGAGTTTGGCTGGGCGCGATGTTAGCGAGGAGCGTCTGGAAAATTCCGGTCTGATACCGGCTATTTGGGCGGTCCGACCGTCAACTCGTTGTCGACTTGCTTAACGCCCTTGACTTTTTTGGACAGTTTGGTCGCTTTGTTCTTGCCCTTATCGGTCTCGACCCGGCCTTTGAGGATGACGACGCCATCGTGAACCGAAACATCCAAGGCGCCGCCCTTGACATCGGGATCGGTCGCGAGACGCATACGAACCTGGTCTGAGATGCGGTCGTCCGGATTCGTTCCTTTCTGAGCGAAAGCAAATGAGCAGCTTAAGAGCAGAAGAAGAACAAGGCGTTTCATTACTTACTCTGAGCCTACCATCGAACGCCAGTCGATCTCATTCAGAAAGGAGGGATCTTCGCGCCAGTTCGGTTTTACTTTAACGAACAAGGACAGGAAAATCTTGTGGCCGACCCTTTGCTCGAGTTCCTGGCGCGCTTCGGTGCCGATTTTTTTGAGCATCTGGCCGCCTTTGCCGATTAAAATGCTTTTCTGGCCGGCCCGCTCGACGTGAATAGTAGCGGCGATGCGCGTCAGTGCCGGTGTCTCTTCCCACGTATCGATCAGGATTGCAATGGCGTGCGGAACCTCTTCGCTCAGAGCGCGCAGGATTCGCTCGCGAATGATTTCCGCGGCCAGGAAGCGCATGGGTTGATCGGTCAAGTAGTCGTCCGGAAAGAGCGGCGGTGCCTCGGGAAGATGCTGCTTAACGACGCGCTTCAGGTTGTCGAGCCCGTCGCCCGAGCGGGCCGAAATGGGAACCGCTTCGAGGAATGGAAATAGATCCATGTAGTGCTGAATTACCGGCAACAGCAGGCGCTTGTCCTGGACGCGATCGATTTTGTTGGCGACGAGCAGCGCTTTGGCGGACTTTCCGAGAGCGCTGACAGCCTGACGGTCGTCTTCGGATAACTGTCGGCTAGCGTCGGCCACGTAAAGAATCAGATCGCGTTCCTCGAGCGCGCCGCGAACCGTTCGCATCATCCGCCGGTTGAAGAGCGTGTCGGATTTGTGAATTCCGGGTGTGTCTACGAAGACGATTTGCGCATCGGGAGTAGTCAATACGCCTTGAATGGAGGTTCGGGTAGTCTGCGCCTGATGGGCGACGATGGCCAGCTTCTCACCTAAGAACGCATTCAGCAGCGTCGATTTGCCTGCATTTGGCCTACCGGCGATGGCAACGAAACCGGAGCGATGGACGGAATCCGTCACCGGTTAACTCCGACAGCCGAGGGCGTGGGGATGTGTGAAATGCGCACCTGGTCGACACGGCGTTCGTTGCCGGCGAGGACTTCGATGCGAATGCCGCCGCGCTCGACGGCTTCGCCGACTTGCGGCACGTGGCCGAGCCATTCGGTAAGCAATCCGCCGACGGTGGTCGATTCGGTGTCATATTCGGGCCGGAAATTCAGTAGATCCTGAAGACGGTCGAGATCCAGATTGCCGGGTGCCACGAAGACGCTTTCCGATTCCTGGTGAACGTCGCGATCCGGCTCGTGCTCATCGCGGATCTCGCCGAGGATTTCTTCGACAAGATCCTCCATCGTGGCGAGGCCGGCTGTGTTGCCGTATTCATCGATAACGACTGCCATGTGTGAGCCATGGCGTTGCATGTCGCGCAGCAGGTCGGTGACGGGTTTGGTTTCGGGGACGAGCAGAATGGGGCGCATGAGATCTCCCAGCGCTTTCGCCTGGCGCTCTTCCGGATCGAGCTCGAACATGTCGCGGACGTGCACGAACCCGACAATATTATCGATGGTTTCCTGGTAGACGGGAATGCGCGAATACTGCTCGTGAATCACCAGCTGGCGAAGATCTTCCAAAGTTTTGCCGGCGGAAATGGCTACGATATTCGGGCGAGGGGTCATCACCTCACGCACGTTCTTATCGCCGAATGCGACCACCGATTGGATCAGTTTGCGGTCCTCTTCCTCGAGCAGGCCTTCTTCGGCGCCGGCTGTGATGAGCGCCTCAATGTGGTCCGCGGTGTCGGCCGGAGCCGTTTGCCCGCGGCCATCCTTGTCGAGATCGAGAAGCGATTGAAACAGCCGTACCAAGCCTGCGAGCGGCATGGCGGACTTGGCGACCAGCTTGATCAAAGGCAGCGCCTTGGCCATCCAGAGTCCTTTCGTGCGGCGCTGCAGAAACAGCGGAACGAAATAAGTGGAGAGCAGCATCGCGAGCAACGAGACCGCAATTGCTTCGAGCACGCTTTGCCAATGCGGAACCGCCGGGCGCACCAGAGCGCATAGATAGAACAAGCCAATGAGAAAGAGCGAAACGTGCTTCAGAAGCGAAAATGCCAGCGAGCCGAGCTCGGGATCGAGGCCGATGCGGGCTGCCAGAGTTTCCCGGAAATATTCGAGTGCGGGAATCTCGCGGCGAATCAGGCGAAGCGATTCGAGATAGAGCAACTGCACGTAAGAGACGAACCCGAGGAAGCATGTCAGCGCCAGGGCCAAACTGAGACAAACAAGAGTCAGAGTCATGGATTCAGCCTCGGCGTGAATGCGCCCGGGCGATCAGGGCTAGCGGTAAACCCAGCTCTTCGCGCCATTTTTGCTCCGCGCGCGCCATTTCGCCATGGTCCCGTTCATGGTCCATCCCGGTAAGATGCAGCAAACCGTGCAGCATCAGAATCCGGATTTCGTCCAGGCGAGGATGGCCGAACTCCAGAGCCTGCATTTCGGCGCGTTCGGCGGAAATTGCGATGTCTCCGAGATGGGGGGCTGGGTCTTCAGAACTAAAAGACAAGACGTCGGTAGCGCAGTCCTGTCCGCGGAAGCTGCGATTCAAGCGCTGCAATTCAGCATCGTCGGCGATCACGCAGACATACGGCCGGCCGCTTGCGACACGCATCGAGAGAGTATGCGCAAACGTTCGGAGTGCACGTTTTTCGTCGGCGGAAAATTTCGATTCCGGGGGAAGGGCTCGAAAGAGCACTGTACTGCCATCGGCTGACATATGCGGATTAAGCTATGGAGGACTCCGGAATCTCGACCGCCGTGTTAGCCGGGGGCTCCTGCATGGGTTCCGCGGCCGCGTCGCTGCCCAGTTTGAGCGCGAGCTGGCGGCCTTCTCCGATCAACTCGCGATAGCGGTCGTAAGCCTTCACGATGCGCTGCACAAGCTGGTGGCGTACGACGTCTGTCTCGTTGAAGTTCACGAATGCGATTCCCTCCACGCCTCGCAGGACCTCTGCGGCGTTGAGGAGGCCGCTCTTTTTTCCCGCAGGCAGGTCGATTTGGGTCTGGTCGCCATTGACGACCATCTTGGAATTAAACCCCTGGCGCGTGATGACCATCTTCATCTGTTCAATGCTGGTGTTTTGCGCCTCGTCCAGGATGATGAAGCAATCGTTCAGCGTACGGCCGCGCATGAAGGCCAAGGGGGCGATCTCAATAATATTGCGCTCGATCAGCTTTTCCACTCGTTCGGCGTCGACCATGTCGAACAGCGCGTCATAGAGCGGCCGGAGATACGGGTCCACCTTTTCCTGCAATGTGCCGGGTAAGAAGCCGAGGTGCTCGCCTGCTTCCACGGCGGGCCGCGTGAGAACGATGCGGCTGACGCGCTTATTGAGCAGCTCGGCCACGGCCATGGCGACGGCGAGGTACGTCTTGCCGGTCCCGGCCGGTCCGATACCGAAGGTGAGATCGTGATTTTCGATGGCGTCGATATAGCGCCGCTGATTCACGGTTTTGGGCGCGAGAACCTTTTTGCCGACGGACCGTGATTTACCGCTTTCTACCAGGCGGCGCAGCGAAATGTTGGGATCGGCCGTCACCACGCGCATGTAGCTGTTCAGGTCGCCGTTGTTGAAGACGTGGCCCTCTTTGACCAGGCTCACGTAATCTTCGAGGATGCTCTCGGCGCGGCGGACTTGCGGCTCCTCGCCTTCCAGCTCAAGCGAATCGCCATCAAGTAAACGCGTGCGCAGACGCAACTCGGATTCAAGCAGGCGAATGTTTTCGTCACGAGTACCGAACAACGATTCAATGCCGCGGGAGATCTGAACGGAAGACTTCATCAAGTGGAAAAGATAGGTGAATTAGCAGTGCGGGCGCGCAGACCGGATAGCGCGATAAATCTATGGTTCGCAATGGAAGAGTTGAAGGCCAGTCTGAGGCAGATTGGCAGAACCCACAGGCGCGGACGCCGGAAGCCCATTCGCATTGATTATAGCAGTTTTGAAGAGTTTTATGCGCCGGGAGTGGTACTGGGCGTCGGGCAGCATATCCACACCTCCAGCGACCCGAAAAACAGGTCTTTTCGGAGGTCTCGAAATAGTAGTCACAAGAGTTGGCGAAAAATCTCAAAAAACTTTTCCGCTCTGGTTTTAATGACTTGGAAGGAATTTCGCGTTCCCGAGCGGGCTCACGGAGTTCGTTTTCGGCAGGCGTCATGCTAACGTTCAAGGCGCTCGGGAGAAGAACTCGCGAGCGAATCGGCCGGGACTTGGTTCCCGGCTTTCGCATTTTGGGAGGCTGATATGGGTGAATTGATCGTAATGCCGTCGCGGAATACGGAAGCGCGGGACGCAATCGTCGATCAGACTGAAGCGCCGGTGAGCGGCGAGAATTCGAGTATCGACTTCTCCGTTTGGATGCGGGCTCCGAAAGAGAGAACAGTCAATTATTTTCCGACCTACTCGACGGTGTCGAAGGCCATGCAGACGGCGATGCGTGGTTGGGTGCGGGAATGGTTCGCCGCAAACCCCGAAGTTCTCTTGAGGCCGCATACGGCTTATCCAATTCTGGTTTATCAATGCACGCACCCGTTTTCCGGAAAGCCGACCAATATATTCACCTACGACATCCAGCAGACCGAGATGCTGAACCGGGCTTTTGCTTCAGCGGCGAATAAGCTGGGGCGCGAACTGACGGCTCTCGACACCAAGCGCTTCCCCTGGTTCACTCGCGAACACTACTTTGCGTATCGCAGCAAAGAGGTCGTGAAGTACGTGAAGCGGAACCGGAAGGCCATCTATAAAATGCTGAACGTCGAGACGATGTTGATGGACAGCATTCTGAAATTCGCTATTATCGACATTCCCGACGCTGGGGCTGGAAGAATCGGTGATTCTGCTGCGGCGCGCGTTCAACACGCAGCTACGCCGGTTTTCCGGCGAGGTGGATCTGGGCGGACGCGCGGAACAGTTGCTGCGCATCGCGACCGACGCGCTGATCGGCAAACTGCCGCAACATAACGTAATCGAAATGCCTTTGGCTGCGTAACAATTTGCGAGTGGTTGACTTGACGGACTGAGGAGCAAGGCCGGGCAGCCTTGCTCCTCGATTTTTTTCGTTTACAGCTTTACCGTAACGGTTTTGATTTCCGAGTACTGCTGCAAGCCGTACTCACCGAGCTCGCGGCCGATTCCGGACTGCTTGAAGCCGCCGAACGGCGCCGCCGCATCAAACACATCGAAGCAGTTGACCCAGACCGTGCCGGCCCGGACGTTATTGGCGATGTAATGGGCTTTGCCGATATCGCGCGTCCACACAGCGGCCGCGAGGCCGTACATGGTCTTGTTGGCGCGATCCACCAGATCGTCCATATCTTTGAATTTCAAAATGCTCATGACCGGTCCGAAAATCTCTTCGCGCGCGATCTTCATGTCGTCCTTCACATCCGAGAAGACAGTAGGCGCGACAAAGTAGCCGCGCTCGCCGACACGCTCGCCTCCGCACATCAGCTTGGCGCCTTCGGTTTTGCCGGCTTCGACATAGCTCATCACCTTATTGAATTGCTCGTTGTCGACTTGCGGGCCTTGCTCGGTATTCTTGTCGAGCGGATTCCCGACAGTACGGCGTTTGGCGCGCGCAGTGCTGCGCTCGACAAACTCATCGTAAACTTTTTCCTCCACAAACGTCCGCGAACCCGCACAGCAGCATTGTCCCTGGTTGAAAAACAAGGCGAAATGCGAACCCTCGATGGCTTTATCCATATCCGCGTCCGCAAATACGATGTTGGGACTCTTGCCACCCAACTCCAGCGTGATGCGCTTCAGGTTGGTTTCGGCAGCGGCTTTCATAATGAGATGGCCAACTTCGGTGGACCCGGTGAAAGCGACTTTATCCACATCCATGTGGCGCGCGATAGCTCCGCCGGCGGTGGGGCCGTAGCCGGGCAGAATGTTCACGACTCCTTCGGGAAATCCCGCTTCAACGATCAGCTCGCCAATGCGAAGCGCGCTTAACGGAGTCTGCTCCGCCACTTTCAGCACAACCGTGTTGCCGCACGCGAGCGCGGGACCGAGCTTCCAAGCCTGCATCAGAAGCGGGAAATTCCACGGGATGATCTGGCCGACGACGCCGACCGGTTCATGACGCGTGTAGCAAAAATAATCGCCGTTGATGGGAATCGTTTTGCCTTGGATTTTGTCCGCCCAACCGGCATAGTAGCGGTAGCAGGCGATCACCAGCGGCAGATCCGCCGTCATGGCGACCTGGCGCGGTTTGCCGTTGTCGAGGGATTCGAGCGTGGCGAGCTCGGCCGCATTTTTCTCGATCAAATCCGCCAAACGGTTCAGGAGCTTGCCGCGTTCGGAAGCCGACATTCTCCGCCACGGCGCTTTGGAGTGGAAAGCTTTGCGGGCGGCCTTCACCGCCAGATCGACATCCGCCGCGTCGGCTTCTGCGACTTTTGCCAACACTTCGCCGGTAGCGGGATTGGTGGTCTCAAAGGTTTTGCCCGAGACGCTATCGAGCCACTTATTATCGATTAGAATTTTGGTTTGCTTAATGGAAATTGGAGTGGTTTGAGGTTCTGAAATCGCTGTTGCCATAGTCGTTTCCTTTTTGATTCGAAACGTAACGTTTACGCAGCTATGATAAGCCAAACCTCAGCCCAGTGGCTGAAAGTTTAATGTTCGCACTCGCTTCCATTTCTTGCCGGAGCGGATCACGAGCGCACCGCTTGCGCCGGTTAGTAAAAGATCTTTGTGGATTTGCCCGTTGATCTCGACAGCGCCGGCCTTTAGCTTCCGCACAGCTTCGGTGACGCTTGGCGCAAGGCCGAGCAACGCCAGCAGTTTGTCAACGCGAATTCCTTTGTCGCTGGCGGCGGCGGCCGGCAATTCGACTGTTTCTATATCCCCAGGCTCAAGACCCTGGCGCACTTCGCGGTCGAAAGCTTCACGCGCGGCATCCGCCTCGGCCGGGGAATGGAAATCGGCAACGACGCGCGCCGCCAGTTCCATCTTCGCTTGCATCGGATCTCTGGCTCCCGCGGCGATGTCCTTGCGCAGCTTTGCGATTCCCTGCATTGGAACGTCGGTCAGCAGCTCGTAATAGCGGTACATCAGGTCATCGCCGATCTGCATGACTTTGCGGAACATCACTTTGGGCGGCTCGGTAATTCCGATGTAGTTGCCCTTGGATTTCGACATCTTTTCGATGCCATCCAGACCTTCGAGCAGCGGAGTCGTGGCGACGATCTGCGGCGGCTGTCCGTAATCGCGCTGGATGTCGCGGCCGACCAGAAGATTGGGGGTTTGATCGGTACCGCCCATCTCGACATCGCACTCCAGCGCGAAGGAGTCGAAGCCTTGCACCAGCGGATAGAGCAGTTCATGCATCAGAATTGGCGTACCTTCTTTGAATCGCTTGCTGAAAAAGTCGCGTTCGAGCAGGCGGGCGACGGTGCACTTGGAACAGAGCCGGATGACATTTTCAAACGTGAGCGGCTCCAGCCATTCGCTGTTGAAGCGAATCTCCGTTTTTTCCGGATCGAGGATTTTGAAGACTTGCGATTTGTATGTTTCGGCGTTGCGGTTGATTTCGTCACGCGTCATCGGGGGGCGCGTGACGTTGCGGCCGGTCGGATCTCCTATTAATCCGGTCATGTCGCCGATCATGAAAATAACCGTGTGCCCGAGATCCTGAAAATGCTTCATTTTGCGAAGCAGGACGGTGTGGCCGAGATGCAGATCGGGAGCGGTGGGATCGAAGCCGGCTTTCACGCGCAGGGGGCGGCCTTGTTTGGCGGACGCAATGAGACGCTCGCGCAGCTCTTCTTCGCGAATCAGCTCGGCGAGGCCTTTTTTCAGATATGTGAGTTGCTCTTCGACAGGTGGAAATGGCACGGAAACTTCATTTTAGAAGCTAGAAGGTTCTGCGTTTGCGGCGGCGAGGTCTTCGGGGCGGCCAATGTCCCGCCACTCGCCTTGAATGGGAGAAATGCGCAGCGGTAACTTGTCTTCGACCATGCTTTCGAGCGCCGACGTCAATTCGTATTCGTTCCGAGGCGAGGGTTGGACGCGATCCAGATAATCAAACAGCACTGGGCGAAAGGCATACAATCCAGCGCTGTTCCAGTGCGTGGTGGAGGTGCCTTTGGGCGGTTTTTCGACAATTCGAGTGATTTCGCCGGCGCCGTCGTCATAAACGGCAGCGCCTTGCCAGGGATCGTCGACTGCTTTGACCGCAACGACTGCCGCGGCGGGCGGCGAGCCGTCCAGAGCGGTGACGCAGCGGACGTATTCGGATGGATCGCACAGAATATCGGCGTACGTTAACAGGAAAGGAGCGTTACCGGCGAACTCTTTGGCGAGCATCGCGGCGGACCCGGTTCCATTGGCGGGATCCTGCAAGCGGAATTCGACAGGAAGACGCCAATCGCGAAAATGCTGCTCGATGATTTCATGATGGAAGCCGGTCACAACGAGGAAGCGCTCGACACCGACCGCCGTGAGGCGGTCGAAAATGTGTTCGAGCATGGGGCGGCCATGAATCGGCAGCATTGGTTTCGGCGTTTCCTGTGTCGTGCTGCCCATGCGCGTGCCTTTGCCGGCGGCGAGAATGACGGCACGGCGGATGGGCGATTCCGGCAAGTTGCTCTAAGCAAAGTTTAGAGCACGTTCAGGCGGAGCAAACAAGCGCTCGAGCTCGGCATGAATGACCGCATAGCATTGACAGACGCGCTGCTCGAGCCCTCGCCTGTCAAGGATATGAATATGACCGCGAGAATAATCGATGAATCCCCCATCTTGCAGCCGCCGGGCGGCGGTTGTGATGCTCTCGCGACGTCCTCCCAGCATCATGGCAATAAAGTCATGCGTCATCAGAAGTTCATCGCGTCTGGAGCGGTCCTGGGTTAGCAGCAGCCATCGGCAAAGACGTTGATCAAAAGAGTGGAGCCGATTACAGATCGCAATTTGGCCTATCTGATTGATTATCGATTCGGTATAACGCAGCAGCAAATGTTGAAGCGGACCCGCTCTGTAAAACTCCCGCTGAAGCACTAGCGCGCACAAGCGCCGCGCGCGGCCGGCGACCTGGACGACGGCTCGATACGGCATTGTGCCGCTCGACAGAAAAGCGGGTATTCCGATCAGGCCATCGTTCCCCGCGCTCCAGGCCTCCGCAGTTGCTCCATCTTCGGTTGTGTAGATCAAGTTGACGACCGCGGAGGTCGGGAAGTAAATGTAATCGATACGCTGGCCCGGTTCATAGAGCACTCGCCCTGCTGGAAGAGCGACGTCCGCCATTGTCGAGGCAAAACGCATGTATTCACAATCGGGCAGAGCGGAAAGAATGAGGTTTTGCAAAGCGCCTCCATTCGCGGCGAGCGCGATTTCGATTTACGGGTGAACGAATGCACGCAAAGGGCCAAGTTTTGGCGACGAAAGGCGCGCGAATTTTATTTCGGCATATGTGCGATGCCGCACAGATAATATCTTTCGACTAGCTTAGCGTAGCAATAACAGCTTGGAAAATCCGAGCTCGGAGGAAAAAATGGCAGACCAATTTACAGCAGGACAGCTAAGGCAGCGTATTTCTGAGGCCGGATTACAGTGGACGATTAATCCGAATCTCAAACCGAACGATCCGATTCCGGTCCATTCGCTAGGTGCGGACACAAGCAAGTTAATAAAAGCGGTGGACGTTCACGCGTTGGATTTAAAAAAGATTCTGGTGCCGGTTTCGAACGATTTCCTGCTTCAGCGCCGAATTCAGCTCCAATTAGCTGATCCGACGACGATTTTAAGACAACCCGTAACCGGCCCGATGAAGGACCTTCTTTCTACGAACCCACATATGACTTCCGAAGCGCCGGCGGTTGGCACGGCAACAGCGACTTCGGCAGCCGCTGCTGCTCCGGCCTTCGCGCCTCATACCGGCGCCGCGCCGAGCGTGGACTGGCGCGTTCGCTGGGGATGGCCCTGGATCACGACCATTCAGGATCAGGACGGCTGCGAATCCTGCTGGGCCTTCTGCGCTACCTGCGTGGTAGAGAGCATGGAACGCATCGAGCATTTTGTCTGGAGCAAGCGCTCGGAAGGCGATGTACACGACGGCATGGGGTCGAAATGCGCCAACACAGGCAGCCCCTCAGCCGCGCTGGATTGGATCGCCAAAAACGGCATCTGCGATCCGGCCTGCTATCCATGGCGCACCAACAATCCGCCGTACACTCCTACGCCAGATCGCCCGGGGCGAACTGTCAAGATCCCGAGCCATGTCGCAATTGGCGATATCGGACAACAAAAGACCTGGCTCGATACCGTGGGCCCGCTCGGTGTAACGTTCAACGTTTATCAGGATTTTGATGGGTATCACGACGGTGTGTACATCCGCGACACGCACCCATCGAATGGGCTACGCGGCGGCCACTGCGTCTGCATTGTCGGTTACGACGACAGCAAGCGGGCCTGGCTGATGAAGAATTCCTGGGGCACGGGCTGGGGCATGAATGGCTATTGCTGGATTGGATATGGGCAGGCCGACATCGACACATGGGCGAAGCTCGGGGTGCAAGGTACGAACCCAGACCCGTGGACCAAGCGAAGACTCCACAGTGGAAATATGATCGAAAGCGGCGATGGCGCGGCGCACGAGAATTTCGAGCTGCTCGCCACGGCGCAAAATAACCAAATCAGGCATTACTGGCGCGACGGTTCGGCGGTCACTTGGCACCAGGCGGAATTGTTCGGAAACGATGCGGCGGTTTGTCCGACCCTGACCGGGACCACATATACCCGTAACTTTGAATCGATCCATCTGACCACGGGCTCGCGTTTGCATCACTGGTTTTTCGATCAGGGCAGCAGCAAGTGGACGGATGGCGGTGTTTTTGGACCCACCGATGCCGCGGGCGTGCCCGGATTTATCCAGAGCAACTATGGCGCCCCGGGTAATTTCGAAGTGGTGGTGCGGACCAAGGACGGCCGTTTGAACCATTGGTGGCGGATGGATGGCCCTCCGTGGACGTGGAGCGATGGTGGGCGGTTCGGAAGCAACATCGCCCTCGGCGGCCCTTCGCTTATCCAGTCGCATTACGGCAAGCAGGGGAATTTCGAGCTAGTGGCAGTGCTCGACGGCGGCCAGATGCAGCACTGGTGGCGGGATAACGACGCTGGAATGGTATGGAAAGCTGACCAGACATTTGGCTCCGGAGTCGGTAGCCCGCCGTGTATGATTGAAGGCCAATACGGCGCGAGCTGATGAGAATCACGTTGGCAACTTCGAGCTGTGCGTCGCGGTAAGAGGCCAGATCCAGCACTGGTGGCGCGACAACCAGGGCGATAAGCAATGGCGCCAGAGCGCCACTTTCGGCGCAAACATTCAGACCGTGACAGCGCTCATCGAAGGCTCCTATGATTTCAATTTGGAAGTCGTCGCCCTTCGCAACGATCATCAATTGCAGCATTTTTGGCGTGATGGCGCGGGCTGGCACAATGGTCCTGTCATTGGTCCGGCGTAGGCGCGCTTTAAACCAGTGGCCACAAACATCAAGCTCAAGCCCGGCGAGACCTACACTCTGACTCTTAAGGGGAAAGGCTCAGCCGGGTACTCCTGGACGTACGAGCTCTCCGGCGATTCCAACGCGGTGATGGTTGAGATGAGAGGAACGGGGCCTCCGCGGGATACGAGCTCGAAGGAAGGGCCTGGGACTTACAGCGTCGATGAACGAGTAATCGTAAAGGCGATGTCTGCCGGCGAGGTGACGATACGGTTTGTGCTGCGGCGGTCGTGGGAAAAAGATCGACCACCGCTCGAAGAACAGACACTCAAAGTTACTGTGCGCGATTGAAGGGCGAGTCCTCCAAAGCTCCACTGGAAGACTCGGCCGGAAAGAGATGGCGCTGGGGATCGAAATCGGTGTGCTTGGAGTAATAGCGGTCGATCAGTTGTTCGCGGATACGCGCTTGGTCTCCGCTTCTTGAGCAGATCAGCACACAGCCACCGAATCCGGCTCCAGTCAGGCGCGCGCCTGCGGCTCCGGCTTCGAGCGCCGTTTCGACCAAAGAATCGATAGCCGGCGTGCTAACGCGAAGCTGATCTCGCAGGCTGGCATGAGATGCGATAAGCAGGCGTCCGAATGCGGCAAGGTCGTTCGCCCTTAGAGCCTCCACCGCTTTCCCGACGCGCGCCGCTTCGCTTGTGACGTGCAGGAAGGCCAGGCGTTCGGGCTCGCCGAGCTTTGCGATTTCGGGCGAAGCTGCTTCGAGTGCGTCGGCATAGGAGACGAAGCCGAGATCTTCGAGCGCTCTCGTACCCGCCGCGCGACGGGCGTTGTATTCGGCCCGGATGGCGCCGGACTTTTCCGCGGTTGTGAGGCTGTGCGCGATGAGAAACGACCAGCCGGACGGAATGCAGACGGGTACGAACTGCAAAGGTGCAAAACGCACCAGCAGCGCGCATCCGGTTTGGGCAGCCAGCACAACCGCATGATCCATCGCCCCGCCGCGCGTGCCGACGAATTGTTCGGCTTCGGGCAGGATGCTCATCAATTCTTCCACTTTCGGAGATATGCCATTCGCGTGCAGCAGCGCGAGCGTGGCTCCGGTCAGAAGCGCAGACGAAGACGACAGGCCGGCTGCGGCGGGCAGGTCGGAGGCAATCGCAGCGTCCATCCCGCGTGTGATTTCCCAGCGGCTCTGCGCGGCCTGCGCGGCTGCTTTCAAATAGTTAGCCCAATCGCCCGGCACGCTGGGCTGGTGTGCCGCTTCGAGAGCGAACTCGCGCTCGCCGTAACGCGCCGCAGCTAAAAACGCGAAGCAGCGTGTCCTCGCGAGGCCGAAAGGCAATTGCCACCCGGCGCTGAATCGCCATGGGAAGCACGGGGAGATTGTGATAGTCGATATGTTCCCCGATGAGATTCACTCGGCCGGGCACGGACACAACCGCCGCTTCCGCCCCGGAACCGAAGCGGTTTTTGAGCGCTCTCAGCGCCTGTTCGGAAACGGACAACTCGTCGACCATCATCGAACACAAGAATGACACTGCGGCAGGGTTTCTGTTCGAAAACGGAACATTTCCGGCACTGCGCCGTATTGTATTTCGGGCCTGCAAATGCAGGTCTTGTGTGCGAGGATAGTAGGTAATCCCTCCCAGATAGGCAGGTTTCGTGTATCTTCAGAGCTTCAAATCCAGAATGTTGCCCGTAGTCGTATGCGTGCTGGCGATTACCATCCTATTTTCGTGTCAAAAAAAGCAGGCGATGCCCGCCGGGTTCATGATGCCCGCGGTTCCCGTCCGCGCAGTCGCCGCTGTCACTTCGGATGTGCCGCTGAGTGTGTCTGCCGTTGGAACGGTTGAGGCGATTGCCAATGTAGATGTGAAATCGCTGGTAGCCGGGCGGGTTCTGCGCGTCGATTTCCAGGAGGGGCAGAACGTCGAAAAAGGCCAGCTCCTGTTTGAAATCGACCCCGAGCCGCTGCAGCGGCAGATGAGCGAATATCAGGCGGATCTGGCGAAAGACATCGCTCTCGAGCAGCAAGCCCGCGCAAACGTGGTTAAAGATCAAGCCTTGCTGAAACAGACTCGCGCAGCCGCGGACCGGGCCGTGGAATTGACCAAAGAGGGAATCTACGCCAAAGAGCAGACCGAGCAGTCGGTCGAGGCGGCCGAATCGGCGCAAGCCTCTCTTCAGGCGGATCAAGCAGCGGTTGAGAGCGCGGTTGCATCGAACAAAGCCGATCAGGCCAAAGTGGCGCAGACGCAATTGCAACTCGACTACACGAAAATTACGGCGCCCATCAGCGGCCGCGCCGGGGCCATCGCGGTGAAAGCGGGCAATCTGATCAAGGACAACGACGCCGCGCTAGTCACGATACTGCAGATCTCGCCTATTGACGTGTCGTTCGGATTGCCGGAACAATTGCTGCCGGAAGTGCGGAAGTACAACGAAGAACGTCCGCTGATGGTGGATGCGACGGCAGGCGGCGAGCATACCGAAGAGGGGACGCTGCGTTTCATCGACAATACCGTGGATAACACCACGGGAACTATCAAGCTGAAGGCGGAATTCCAAAATCCGGACCATAGCTTGTGGCCCGGCCAGTTTGTGAATGTACAAGCCCAGCTCAGCGTCGAGCACGACCGGATTGTGGTGCCCAGCCGAACGGTGGAAACGGGTCCGCAAGGCAAATATGTTTGGGTCATGAATCCGGCGAATGGCACGGTCGCGATGCGGCCGGTTGACGTGCTGCGCAACTACACGGCTGTGAAATCGGGCGAGCAAGCGGTAATCGGCAGCGGCTTGCACGCGGGAGAAATGGTCATTTCGGAAGGTCAGATGCGGCTTGCGCCGGGCGTCAAAGTGCGGCTGCTCGAAACGCAGGCCCAATTGAGCGAAGGCGGTAAAGGGAAAATGGCGGGTCAATCTTAAGCCAATCGTAAAAAGGACACGGGATGCACTTCACGGATCTATTCATTCGCCGCGCCATCACCACCACTTTGCTGATGGCCGGCATTCTGGCTTTCGGCCTGCTGAGCTATTTCACGCTGCCGGTCAGCAATCTGCCCGCGGTGGAGTATCCGACCATCCAGGTTTCGGCCGGTCTTCCGGGCGCCAATCCCGACATTATGGCGTCGTCTGTGGCAACACCGCTCGAGACGGAGTTTTCCAATATTGCCGGCATCAACAGCATGTCGTCCTCAAGTTCGCTTGGAAGCACGTCAATCACGCTGCAGTTCGACTTGAGCCGCAACATCGATGCCGCTGCTCAGGACGTACAAGCCGCCATCGCGCGCGCGGCAGGCAGCCTGCCCACCAACATGCCTGCTCCGCCTTCCTACAACAAAGTAAATCCCGCCGAGCAGCCCATCATGTACATTGCCGTTTCGTCGAATACGATGTCGCCTTCGCAGCTCGACGAATATGCCGAAACCATGATGGCCAGGCGGATCTCGATGGTAAGCGGCGTGGCTCAAGTGCAGGTATTCGGATCGGCGAAATATGCGGTACGCGTGCAGGCCGATCCGGAAAAACTCGCGTCGCGGCAAATCGATCTCGAGCAAGTGCGTAGCGCGTTGGCTAATGGCAGCTTGAATTTGCCCGCCGGCGAACTATATGGCTCCTCGAAAGCGTACACGGTGCAATCGAACAGCCAGCTTACGTCTGCCGCGCAGTTTTCGCATCTCATCGTCGCTTACCGCAACGGGAGCCCGGTACGCCTGGATGAGCTGGGCAAAGTGCTGGACAGCGTGAGCAACGATAAAGCGAAGTTTTGGATCAACGGGCAGCAGAGCATCGTCCTGGCGGTGGGCAAACAGCCCGGCTCGAACACGGTGCAGGTCGCGGACGCGGTCAAAGCGCTGCTGCCTACGATGAAGCAATCGATGCCCGCCGGTGTTCAAGTAGGCAGGGCCTTCGACGCTTCGCAAAACATCCGCGAGTCCATTTCAGACGTGAAATTCACCCTGCTGCTCACCATTGGCCTGGTTATTCTCGTCATTTTCGTATTCCTGCGGAATGTTTCGGCGACGGCGATTCCCAGCTTGGCGGTGCCGCTTTCGCTGTTAGGGACGTTCGCCGCAATGAAGTTGCTCGGCTTCACAATCGACATTCTTTCGATGATGGCGATGACGCTTTCGGTCGGATTCGTGGTGGATGACGCGATCGTGATGCTTGAAAACATCGTGCGCCACATGGAAATGGGGAAGACGCGCATGCAGGCCGCTATCGAGGGAGCGCGCGAAGTAGGTTTCACGATTATCTCCATGACCGTTTCGCTGGTCGCGGTATTCATTCCGGTGCTGTTCCTCGGCGGAATTATCGGCCGCCTGTTGCGCGAATTTTCGATCACGATTGCGGTAGCGGTGCTGATCTCCGGCGTCATTTCATTGACCTTGACACCAATGCTGTGCAGCCGTTTCCTACGCCATGAGACGCACCCCAAAGGTTGGTTCTACCGCCGGTCGGAGAGTTTCTTTGTCTGGCTGAATGGCGCCTACCGGCGCACGCTGCTGAGGGTTCTACGCCACCGGCGGGCGACGCTGCTGGCGACTGTGGTGCTGACCATTGCGACGGTGTACCTCTTTGTGGTCATGCCGAAAGGATTCATGCCCACCGTAGACCAGGGCTTCGCATTCGGCATTGCGGAGGCGGCGCAGGATACTTCCTATCAGGAGATGGTGCGTTTGCAGAGTAAGGTGAACGACATCCTCGCGAAAAATCCATGGCTCGACAGTTGGGGTTCGGGCACCCCCATGGCCGGCCAGAACACCGGGTTTATTTTTGTCAGTCTGAAAAACGACAAGCATCGCCCGAAAGTGAATGCCATCATCGGCCAACTCGAGGCGCAGTTCATGCAGATACCCGGCCTGATGGTGTTTCTGCAATCTCCACCGCTCATCTCTTTGGGTCAGAATGAAACCCGCGATCAATATTCGTTGGCGTTAGAAGATGCGGATACCGCGGAGCTGTACAAATGGGCGCCGGTGCTGGAAGCGAAACTTCACTCGATTCCGGAGCTGAAGGATATCTACAGCGACTTGGAATTGAGCAGCCCGCGGCTCGATGTGGATATCAATCGCAATCTTGCTATGTCGCTCGGAGTTACTCCCGACACGATCGCCAATACGCTATACGATGCATACGGCAATCGTAGAGTTACGACTATCCAGACTTCGGCGAACCAATACGATGTGCTGCTGGAGGTTCTGCCGCAATACCAGAGCGATCCGGCCGCGCTGCGCGACCTCTATATTCGTTCCAGCCAGGGCAAGATGGTTCCGCTCTCGGCGGTTGCGCAGTTGAAGCAGACCGTTGCTCCGCTCAGTGTCAATCACATTGGGCAGCTTCCCGCGGTCAACTTTCAGTTCAATTTGAGGCCGGGTGTGGCACTGAGCCAGGCAACCCGGCTAATCGACAATGCGGCACGGCAGATTGGATTGCCGGATACGGTGAGCTTCAGCTTTCAGGGCACGGCGGCGGCGTTCCAAAGCTCAGTCAAGGGCCTTGGCATTCTGCTCATTATTGCGGTGGTGGTGATCTATTTGGTGCTGGGCATTCTGTATGAGAGCTTCATCCACCCCATCACGATTTTGTCTGGTCTGCCGGCGGCGGGATTCGGCGCTCTGCTGACGCTGCTGCTGTTTGGCGAGGATTTGAATCTGTATTCGTTCGTCGGTATTATTTTGCTCATTGGCATCGTGAAGAAGAACGCGATCATGATGATCGATTTTGCGCTGGAGGCGCAGCGCAAGGAAGGCAAGCCGCCGGAAGAAGCAATTGTAGAGGGCTGTCTACAGCGCTTCCGGCCCATCATGATGACCACCATGGCGGCTTTGTTAGGAACGCTGCCGATCGCGTTTGGCACGGGCGCCGGCGGCGAAGCGCGCCGCCCGCTCGGTATCGCGGTGGTCGGCGGATTGATCGTGTCGCAGCTTCTGACGCTGTACATCACGCCGGTGATTTATCTCTATCTCGATCGCTTGCAGAGCGGCCGTAAGAGAGCCGCATCGCCGCGCCGGACGGTCGAGTTCTGGCCGGGCGAAGAGTCGCTGGTTAAGCAATAGGTCAAACAGCAGCGCGTTTTCTTCTCTTCCAAAGCGCGCGCGCCGGGAAGAACACAATCGCGGCAACGATCAGCAGGCTCGGGCCATACGCGAGCAGGAACAGGAGCACGCCGAGGGCGCCGGCGATCACCTCTTGATAGCCTTCGATCGCGGCATTTCGCAGACGGGTTGAAACGGAGGACCGATCGGCCGCGAGCGGCGCCCGATATTCCTCTGAGAGTTTCAAATCCAGGCTGGCGAAGGCGATCTGGTGAGACAGACTTTCCTGTTCGGCCTGCATCTGCTCGATCTGACCGCGAACATTGTCGATTTGTTCTTCCACGGCCAGAACGTCCGACAGCTTGCCGGAGCGGTCTCGCAATAGCTCTGTCAGGCGCTGTTCAGCGTTACGCGCGTTCGACAGGCGTGCCTGAAGATCGACGACGCGCCGCGTGACTTCTTCACCGCTTTGCGATTCGGCGTCCACACGACCGAGTTTCCTGAGGGCGGATATCAGATTGTATAGCTGCGCGGCCGGGACTTTTAGAGTGGCATTCAGCGTCCGCCCTTCATCGGGTGGGCTGATGACGGAGAGATGCGCGATGTAACCGCGATAGGACGCCAGAATGCGCTCCGCTTCGTTCTGTGTTTTTTCGAAATCGCGAGTGGTGAGGCTCAACTCTGCCGTGCGGATGATCAATGGACCCGCCGGAGTACTGCGATTGCGGTGGAGGCGCGGGTGCGCTGTCAGACACGGGTGTACCGTCAATTGCGAACGTTCCTCCGATTACTCCGCTGGATCTGGAGGCCGGCGATCCGAGAAATTGCTTAGCCGCGAAGCGGCGTAGGGCCGGCTGTAATTTTGCAAGCTGTTCCAGGCGCGCAGGCCGCCTTTCCAAACCCGGAACGATCACGGCAACGGCTACTGCGGCCGCCGCAGCCAAAATCCAACCTCGGCGCAAAAACCAAGACCTTGTCCGAACCGGTTCAATCGGCTTACTATCGAAGGCCCGTTGGTCAAGCGGGAACTTCGCTTCTGGAATCTCCCATCCGAGCAAGTGTCGCGAAACGCTCTGCAGATCGGCGGCAAGGGCCTGGCACTCGCGGCAGTGTTCCAGATGAGCCGCGGTCGAGTTGGCTTGTTCGAGAGGCAACTCGCCATCCAGATAGGCCATGACCTCCTCTTGTGAGACCGGATGAGTGTTTGTTTGCATTTGAGTCACCTCCTCTCCTGCGCTGCTTGTCGGGCAGGCTCCAAATATTCCTTCAGCGCCGCACGCGCGCGGAAAAGTCTCGAACGCACGGTGTTCACAGGCAGCCGGAGGACGGAGGAAATCTCTTCGTAGCTCAACTGCTCGTATTCGCGGAGCATAAGAATCTCGCGTTCACCGGCGTCTAGTTTTTGAAGAGCTTCGCGAACCCACAGCGCGGAATCTGACGAATCGCCGGCCATTGATTCCGGGGCATCCGCGAATGGAGTGACGTCCCTTTGTTTGCGACGCTCCGCTGCAATCAGATTCATAGCGATTCCATACAGATACGTTTTTACGCGGGCTCGCGGCTCATAGCGTGTCTGGGCCCGAACCACGGCCAGAAAAGTCTCCTGCGTGAGATCTTCGGCGCGCGCTGCATCCGGCAAGCGCCTGCGAAAAAAACCGTAGAGCGGCTGGCGGTAGCGCTCGAAAAGCTCCTCCAGCGACTCGCGGGAGCCGCGCTGAAAATCGAGCATCAAAGCTTCGTCGCTAACCATGAACGTCGCTGCTATGTGTGTAATGTCGCGAGGAGGCCAAAAAGTTCCCGCGATCTCACAAAATGTTGATGGCGCGGGCCGCCAGAATTGCAATGCTGCCTAAGGAAATGGAGCTTTGCACCATCATCAACACTTTGGCCCAGCGCGAAAGTACGGGAGTGTCGGTCGGTGAGAACGCAGTGCTCGTGTTAAAGGCCAAAAAGAGATAATCGACAAAGCCGGGTTTCCAACCAGGATTGGCCAGCTTCGACTTGGGCTGCAGCGTCATTTGGGGAAAGAGAAATGCGCCTTCGGTGTGCGAGGAGCGAAGATCCCGGCGGTGCGGGCCGCCCGCATCCAGACGCCAGTACCACGACGCGAACACGAGTAGATTACTCATCCAGAGCGCGACCGCGGAACGCAAGAGATCTTTCGGCGGCTCGCTTTTGTTCAGCAGTGCGGCGATGAGGGTTGCGAGCGACCAAACCACAGCCACGGTAATCACGATCAGAAGGGCAACGCCGAGCGCGAAATTGAGCCTCGTCTTCCCGGCGAAATAGAACGCGATCGCTGCCGCGAGCAGAACGAGAACGATCACGAGAAAGAGCCAGGTCGGTCCCGGGGTGAGGCGCTCCGGAAGGGACCAGTACAGGGCAACGATCGCGAGCATCGCTACCACGGCGGGCCAACGCGGCTCGGGACGCAGCGGCTGCCCGGAAATATTGGAATCGGTCACCATATCTAAATCGACGAGTGTACGTGACATTCTGAGGATATGCGACTGAAAATCGCCCAAGCTGGGGAAGCAGTATTGCGGCAACCAGCCAAACCGCTCAGTGCCGCCCAGATCGCGAGCCGCGAAATTCAGGAGTTAATCGAATGGATGCGCGAAACCATGCGCGACGCTCCGGGCGTGGGGCTCGCGGCCCCGCAAGTCGGACTCGGTCTGCAACTCGCCGTGATTGAAGATAAGCCGGAGTATACGCGCGACGCCTCGCCCGCAACGTTAAAGGAGCGCGAGAGAACGCCCGTGCCGTTCCACGCTATCCTTAACCCGGAAATCGTGCTCGAAAAAGATGCGCGGCTTGAATTCTTCGAAGGATGCCTCAGCCTGGCCGGCTTTACCGCGGTTGTGCCGCGTGCGAGGCGTGTCACAGTGCACTGCCTCGATCACCACTGCAAGCCTAAAACCATCCAGGCCTCGGGCTGGTATGCGCGTATCCTGCAGCATGAGATCGATCATCTCGGCGGAACGCTTTATATCGATCGCATGCACGCGCGGACCTTTATGAGCGTGGATAATTTCAGTCGCTTTTGGAAGGACAAGCCGATGGCGCAGATAGAGGAAAGCATACGCTGGAAAGCGGAATAATACAGAAGATGAAATCAATCCGCAGATCGATCGGACTCCTGCTACTGGCCGACGGAATTCGCGCGCTTGTAGCGCCTGAAGCATACGCGCGCAAGCTGCAGACGGGAACGCCGCTGTTAGACGACGTTCTGGACTACTTAGCTGAAAATCGGCGCTTCACATTGGGCTTTGCGGCGAGTGAAATTACGCTGGGATTATGGCTGGCCGTCCGCTGAACTGCCGGCTAGCGTGGGTGTCCCCAGTAATATCGGACCCCGACGTAAGCGCCGGATAACGTATCCGCGAAGTACTCGTTTCCTTTGGGCGACGATTTGAAATGGTATGCCCTCTCGCCCCCAAGCACCTCGACACTTCCGAATCGGACTGCGATATCCGCCTGTGCATCCCAAATATCGGAGCGGTACGGAAGGCCGAATCCGGAGCCTTTCACCTCCCATCGAAAATGCCGGCCCAAGGCTTCTTCGAGCTCCAACCCAAAGGTGGGAAGTATCACGTTATGCGATCCGTTGCCGATATTCGTATCCGTGTTGCCGCTCGCGTCTGTCGTGACAGGTTTGAAGGGAGCGTAAAAAGTGGAGGAGATGGTGTCGTATTGTACTTCGTACAAGGTTTTGAGCCTGATGTTTCCCGAAGGCTTGTGCCACGTATACGAAAGATAATCCCAGGAAATTTTAGCGTTCTGCAGCCGGTAACCGTACGAAAGATAATCGCCGGTGTTGTAGGCTTCGCCGAAAAACGACGCGTCCTGGGTTAATGTTGTGTTGGAATTTCCTTGCACTCGAAAATAGGAAATGCGTAGCGTGTTGGAATGGCCCGCGGGGAAGCTCAGTTCTCCTCCGATGCTGTAGTTTGCATTGCCTGAATAGTCGATACTGCCGAAACCGGTAGCCGTAGCGCCGCCTTTTAGATCGGGTTGAGCCCGGTTCAACCAGTAGATCGGCTCAATAGAGAGGCCGCCGTCCTCGAGAACGGCTGGTTCTTCTGGAGGTTTCTGCTGCTTGACGATTTGCTGCGGCAGATCGGGATTGCCATTGTTCGCGGGCTGTTGTTCGGTGCCCGGAGCGGGCTGCTGTGCAAAGCATGAAAAAGCAAAAAGGCTGGACACAAAGATGAAAACACCACAACGAGAGTTCACGGTCATTAGTTGGCGAGACGCACCACAAGCGAAAATGGTTTTAAGATTCTGTTTCGATAGATTACCAGATGATCGCCATTGAGATCTCTCGCTTCGGCCCGCCGGACGTGCTCAAACCGGTAGAGCGGCCCAAACCCGTTCCGCAGCGGGAGGAAATTGTCATTCGTGTGGAAGCGGCCGGTGTAGCGCGAGCCGATACAATGCAGCGGCAAGGCAAATATCCGCCGCCGCAGGGCGCCTCCGATATTCCCGGGCTCGATGCGGCGGGCATCGTCGATTCGGTGGGATCTGCCGTCCAAAGCTTTAAAGCGGGCGATCGCGTATGTGCCATTCTTTCAGGCGGCGGTTACGCGGAGTTCTGTGCTGTGCCTGCCGTACAGGCCTTGCCGCTGCCCGAAGGCTGGACCTCCATTGAAGCGGCGACATTACCGGAAAATCTGTTCACCGTGTACGACAATCTGATCACTCGCGCCGGTTTATCGCGGGGCGAGACCGTTCTGATTCATGGAGGCGCCAGCGGCATCGGCAGCATGGCCATCATGCTGAGCCGCGCGATGGGAGCGATTCCGATTGCGACCGCCGGCACTGCGGAAAAATGCGAAGCGTGCTTAAGCTTCGGAGCGGCGCATGCGATCAACTACAAAGAGGCGGAGTTCGCAGCGGAGGCAAGACGTTTTACCGAAGGACGCGGTGTAGACGTCGTGCTCGATCTGGTTGGGGGCCCGTATATCGGACGCAATCTCGACGCACTCGCACTGGAAGGGCGCATCACGATTGTTTCCACGCAAGGCGGCCGCACAGGAGAAATCGATCTCTCACGACTGATGCAGAAACGCGCCAGAATCATGGGATCGACCATGCGCGCGCGCACCGCCGAACAGAAAGGCGAGGTCGCCCGGCGCTTGCTTCGCGAGGTTTGGCCGCTGCTGCCGCCGAAAGATCCTATCCAGCCGATTATCGATTCGACCTTTCCGCTGCGCGACGCCAGCCTGGCTCACGCTCGAATGGAAACCGGAGCGCACATCGGAAAGATCGTGCTCGTCGTCTGACAAGCGCGCCAAGCCGATACTGAAACCATGCGGATCGGCATCACGTGTTATCCGACCTACGGCGGCAGCGGCATTGTCGCCACCGAACTTGGTCTTGAGCTTGCTGCGCGCGGCCACGAAGTGCATTTCATCACTTACGCCAATCCAATCCGCCTCGATCCCGGCACTCCCGGCATCTTCTACCACGAAGTGGAAGTGTCCGCTTATCCGTTATTTCAATACCCGCCCTATACGCTTGCACTGGCTTCGCGCATGGCGGAAGTCGCGGAATGCTATTCGCTCGACCTGCTGCATGTCCACTACGCGATCCCGCATTCCATCGCCGCTCTGCTCGCCCAGCAGATGATCACGGAACGCCGTTTGCCGTTCATCACGACGCTGCACGGTACCGATATTACGCTGGTGGGAACAGATCGCTCGTATTTTCCAATCACCAAATTTTCGATCGAGCGCTCCGACGGCGTTACTACCATCAGCGAGTACATGCGCCAGCGGACGGTTGATTTCTTCGGCATTCGCAAGCCGATCGAAGTCATTCACAATTTCGTGAATTGCTCGCTGTACCGGCCTGATGAATCGGCCCGAGCTGGCGGCAAGAAACGAATTCTGCACATCTCGAATTTCCGTCCCGTCAAACGCGTCCTCGATTGCATACAGGCCTTCGCGAAGGTTCGCCGGCAGGTGGATGCGGAACTCATCATGGCGGGCGACGGGCCGGACCGTGGACCGGCGGAACAACTGGCCCGCGAACTCGGGGTGGAAGCGCACGTGCGGTTTCTCGGCAAACAGGATCACATGGAACGGCTGATTCCCCGAACCCATGCGCTGCATCTGCCGAGCGAAATGGAAGCCTTCGGTCTAGCCGCTCTCGAAGCCATGGCTTGCGGCGTTCCGCCGGTCGCTACCCGGACCGGTGGCGTCCCGGACCTGATCACGCATGGCGTGGACGGATATATGGAGCCGGTGGGCGACATCGATGCCCAAGCGGCCCGGCTGGCGGAACTGCTTACGAATGAGGCTCTGCACGCCAGGATTTCGCAGGCGGCGCGCCAAACCGCCCAAACCCGGTTCTGCACGGATCTCATCATTCCCCGGTACGAGGCGTACTATTCCGCCGTGCGAGGCTGAAAGGAACTTCTATCCACTGGGTGGTGTCTAATAAGCTAAGCGGGATCGTCCACGCTGCAGGTTTTAAGTTAAGATATTTCGAGCGATGGCGGCTTTATTTGGAAAAACGGGTGCTCTGTCCATCCTGGCTGGCGCCCAGAGCGGAATTTCAGAAGAAGATGCTCGCATTTTACGCGGGCTCCGCGCCGGAATCGAGGAAGCCTACGAGGAGCTGATCGATAAATATGAGCAGCCCGTCTATGCTTTGGCCTACCGGCTCATCGGAAATCAAACGGACGCGTGTGACGTGGTTCAGGAAGTATTTCTCAAAGTCTTTCGCGGAGTCAGCGCGTTCCGGGCGCAGAGCAGTCTGCGCACCTGGATCTACCGCATCGCCGTTAATGAGGCGCACAATCGCCATCGCTGGTGGGTGCGGCATTGCCGCCGCGAGGTCCCGATCGACCGGGAACGGACGCAGGACGACACTCCGGTCGAACTGGCGCGCGATCCCGGACGCTCGCCTTACGATCAAGCCTTGGACAGCGAAACGCGGGCGCTGGTCGAGCGCGCCTTAACCCGCATCAAGCCGCTGTTCCGGACCGCTGTTGTTCTGCGCGATGTACAGAATTTGAGTTACGAGGAGATTGCGGAGATTTTACAGGTTTCGCTGGGAACGGTGAAGTCGAGGATTCTGCGCGGCCGCGAGGCTTTGCGCAAGGAACTCACCGGGCGCTCCGATCGCGAGCTTGCGGAAGTTATGGCTAGTTACTGAGTGTGAAGAGTGAATAATTCATGAATTGCTGGAGTGCCAGGCGTCGGATCGACGATTACGTGGACAGCAGGCTGCGCGCGAGGGACCGCTCGCGCGTAGAAGCGCACTGCAACGAGTGCGCCGGGTGTTCCCTTCGCTTCGAACAATCGCGTTCCGTGCGCGCCGAGCTCGGAAAGTTGTGGGGCCCCATTTCGCCCGCGCGCTTGCGTACCGCGTTACGCGTCATCGCATCGCAGGAGCGGCAGTCCACTCTAGCGACGCATGGCGCGCGTTGGAAGGGCATTTGGAACCGCTGGAGATTTCGTCTCGATCAGTTCATGCGTCCACTGACCGTTCCGGCGACGGGCGGTTTGCTTTCCAGCCTGATTCTCTTTGGAGCGCTGGCCTTCACCATTGGGACCAGCACTCAAATTGTCAGCTATGAAGTGCCGGTTTTCTTCGCGGATCACAGCGAAGCCAACCTGGTTCCGGTGGAGCTTCGTTCCTCCGTCATGGTTACGTTAAGCCTGGACGGAAACGGGCGCATCACCGACTATTCAGTACGCGACGGCGCCGCCTCTTTCGTCGGCGATGCGGCGCGGCTGCAACCTGCCAACATCTCAATGCCTACCTTCCCGAGCGTATTGGCTCTCGCGCAACCAATCAACAGCGACATCAGCATTCTCTTCCGGCCCATCGTATTTCGCCAATAAAGAACGGGTTTTATCTGCGTTTTCTTAACGAATAATCCTCGTCGTTTCGCGAGAGATTCGGGCTGTAGCAGGGGTCCGCGGCGATTACTTGCTCCCATTTAAAGCGCATGCGAGCCACTTCCTCGGGATGTGGCAGCAGATCTTTCGACGTCTTTGAAAACGCTTCGTGATGGTGCAGCAGAGCGTATGGCGTGTAGAGAACGCGATAGCCGAGGCTGCCGATTTTCAGGCAGAGATCAATGTCGTTGAATGCCACCGCAAAATCGGTCTCGTCGAAACCGGCCACCTGCCAGAACGTTTCCGCTTTGATCATCAGGCATGCGCCCGTGACCGCGGTGACATTGCGAATGATGTCCGAAAAATCGAAGTAGTGGCTGGTGCTGCCGTCCAGGCCTTTGAACGCGTGCCCGCAATTATCGTAGAGGCCCATAATAACGCCCGCATGTTGAATCCGGCCGTCCGGGTACAGTAGCTTCGCGCCCACCGCGCCAACCTCCGGCCGCATCACCAACTCCACCATCGACTGCAGCCAATCGGGCGCGATTACCGAAGTGTCGTCATTCAGAAACAACAGCACTGGCGAATCGCACTGCTTGGCCGCGGTATTGTTGATCGCCGAATAATTGAACGGCTTATGCCGCCAGTCGATGTATCGCAAGTTGCGGCTGCCACTCCGCTGCTGATCGACGATCTTTTCGATGACATTGCTCTTTGAGTTATCGATCACCACCACTTCGTAGTTCGGATAGGTCGTCTTCCGGAACAGGCTTTCCAGGTTTGCACGTAAAACATCGGCTTTTCCGCCCGAGGCGATGATGATGCTCACCCGGGTTCCATCCGGTATCGCATATCGCGCGCGCCATCTTCCGACGATGCTTGCAGCTTCCACCCGCATCGGACTGCCCGTTCGTGCCGCATACCGGTTCAGGGCTTCTTGCGCCGCATCCAATGCGTATTGCTTGTTGTCGATCGAGCTGGCGGTGGACGATACACCCGCGCGCCAGTGATAGAGCACTTTGGGATATGCTCGATGCGTTTTGCGTGTTCGGCCGCCCTGAGAATCAGGTCATAATCCTGGCTTCCGTCGCAATCGGAATGAAAGGTTCCGATTTTTTGGGCCAAATCCTGCCGCAGAACCAGAAAATGACAAATGTAATTTTCCGAAAGCAGCAGGTCCGGCGACCAATCCGGCTTGAAGAACGGGTCGAATCGCCGTCCTTTCCGGTCGATTTTATCTTCATCGCTGTAAAGCAGATCCGCATCCGCGCAGCCGTCCAAAGTTGCACAAACATGCGCCAGCGCGTGCGGCGCCAATGTGTCGTCGTGATCGAGAAACGCGACAAATTCGCCTCGCGCGAGCTGCCACGCGGCATTACACGTTTTCGAGATTCCGCCTCGCTCAGCATTGAACGCCACTTTGATTCTGGCGTCTTGCGACGCAAAACGCTCGAGAGTTTCGCGCACCTCGCTGCGCGAAGAGCAATCGTCGGCGATGCAAAGCTCCCAATTCGTCAGCGACTGATCTAAGACGGACTGAATTGCGGCGGCCAGCTCCGCAGGATCGGTGTTGTAGACGGCCATCAGAACGCTGATCAGGGGCCGCGTTTCGATGCTTGCGAGCTTCAGCTCAATCAGTTCATCGCCGGGGTGCTCGAATTCATAAATCCATCGATCGTAATCCGATGCGAATCCTCGTTCATGGTCGATCACCACGGAGGTAGTGACCTGCCGAACCGCTTCTCCCTCAGAAATCAAGCGCACCGCAACCGGATATTGGCCCTTCGCGAGCTGTAATGAATCGAATTCGAGCAGGAATCCGGCTTTACCGGTTCGATCGAGATCCGGGTGCGCCTTTTTTACGTCTGGCCGCGGCAGCGAAGGAGCGGCTTCGAGCAGCCGTAATCCCGGAATTTCCACTTGAACCACATCCACGCCTCCCTCGCACAGGCACCAGCCCCGGATGGTAATGTTTCCGCTCCGCGGTTTCTTGTCGCTGGCCTTGGGCTCGTCGCAGACCAGGTAGGAGCGCTTGTTAGTCAGCGCCACGGATTTTCCATTACCGCCCAGGCGCGAGGGAACCAGTCTCTTGATCACGTCTCCGGTGGCGCGCAGAGTTCGCCACGTGCGGCCCGTCAACAGCTCCATCAGTATCCGGTCCAGGCGCGCCACGGCGGAATCCTGCGAATTGAGCTGGTATTGCTGACGCTCTACCAGTTCCAACATCCTGGCCATCTGGCGCTTCGACTGCTTTAACTCGGCTTCGAGTTCCCGCAGCTTCTCGTTGACGGTCCGCAGTTGCGCGTCAACTTCCCCCTGGTTGTTCATCCTCCCTTACAAAATATCAGCGGATCATTCCGAGTGGCGTTCTACACTGAGGCTTGCCTCGCAAACTTGGGCAGCACTTCCTGGTGCGCGACGCGATTCTGGAGCGGCTTGCCGCCGCCGCGTGCGGCGTGAATGTCCCGCGGGTCATTGAAATCGGACCCGGACGCGGAGCGCTCACTCGGCATCTTCTGCTCCGCACCGATGAGCTGCACGCCATCGAAGTCGACGATCATCTGGTGGAATACCTGCGCGCAAAATTTCAAGATGATCCGAAGCTGCGCGTGCACGCCGCCGATGTACTCTCAGCCGATTTAGCGCAGTGGGGACCTGCCGTAATCGCCGGTAATTTGCCTTTCTACATCACCTCGCCTATCATTCACAAGTTCCTTGCTCTGGACGATCGGTTCCCACTAGCTGTTTTCCTCATGCAGCAGGAAGTGGCGCAGAGGTTGCTGGCCGGACCGGGCACTCGCGAGTATGGATATTTGACTGTCGCGGCCCAGTTCGTCTGCAACGTCGAACTCGTGTGCCGTGTGCCGGCTTCCGCTTTTGTGCCGCCGCCCAAGGTCGATTCCGCCGCGGTGCGATTCGTGCGCAAGCCGGAGGCGCCGGCCCATTTGGAGGAATTGCTTGCGTTTGTAGGCCGCTGTTTCTCTCACAAACGAAAAACGCTGCGAAACAACTTGCGCCCGTTCTACGGTGCTCCCGTGGACCAGCTTCCGGAGGCTGGTTTGCGCGCCGAGCAGCTTACGCTGGACGGTTTTGTCGAGTTATATTCGCGGCTGTCTGTACACTAAAACTTCATGATTCGGGCACGCTTCGCGCCGTCGCCGACCGGCTATCTGCACATCGGCAGCGCACGAACTTTCATCTTCAACTGGTTGTATGTACATAAGCATCACGGCACCCTGGTGCTGCGCATCGACGACACGGACGTGGATCGCAATACCGAAGCCTCGCTGCAGTCCATCTACGATGGGCTGGAGTGGCTCGGCTTGAGCTGGGACGAATTTTACCGTCAATCCGAGCGCCTCGATCTGCATCGCACACTCGCCCACGACCTGCTTGCGAAGGACTTCGCTTACCGCGATTTCAAGCCTGCCGCCGTGGATCTGGAGGACAAGCCGCATGGCGAAGGCCCTTGGTTGTGCAACCCCGAAATGCGAGCTCTTTCCAAAGAAGAGAGCGACCGGCGCGCGATCGCAGGCGAGCCTTTTGTGATACGGTTTCGCGTGCAGCGCGAGCCCGCGTATGAAGTCGCGTTCAACGATGAAGTCTACGGCCCGCAATCGAAGCTGACCGCCGATATCGAAGATTTCGCGCTGCTCAGAAGCAACGGCATGCCCACGTATCACCTTGCTTCCTGTGCCGACGATCTGGACCTGAAAATCACCCATGTGATCCGGGGGCAGGATCACCTCTCGAATACTTTCAAACACATCCTGATCTTTCAGGCGGCGGGAACGCATTTGCCGCGATTTGCGCATTTGCCGCTGTTAATTGCTCCCGATGGTTCGAAGCTGTCGAAGCGAAAGCATGGGCCGGTCGTAAGTGTCACCACATATCGCGACCAGGGGTTTCTCGCCCTGGCCTACATTAATTTCTTGTGCCTGTTGGGATGGTCGCCCAAAGACAACCGCGAGCAGATGAATTTGTTCGAGCTGACCAATGCGTTTAGCTTTGAGGGCGTGCATCGCAGCAATGCGGTGGTCAATTTCACCGACACCGACGCTATCGATCCCAAGGCTTTGTGGCTCAATTCGCAGCATCTGCGGTCGATGCCGGTGGAAACGCTCGCGCCACTCGTTCGGCGCTCGCTCGAGGATCATGGGTTGGCTCCCTACGGAGACGAAGCGTTCTTCCGTCACGTGATCGACACCATCCGCACTCGCTTCTCCACCTTGCTCGATTTCTCGACGAAGGGACGTGCCTACTTCGCCGATGATTTTCCAATCGAGCCGCAAGCGCGTGAAAAGCTGGACGCCCCGGGCGCCCGGGAGCTGCTGCACGAGCTGGCCGGGCGCATTGAGGGTAATCCGGAGTTCACGGAAAGCAGTGTCGAAGCCGAGCTACGAAAACTGGCCACAGAACGAGGAGTAAAAGCGGGCGTGTTGATCAATGCCAGCCGCGCCGCTCTGACCGGACAACCCGTCGGGCCGAGCGCGTTTGCGGTATTCGTCTGCATCGGTCGCGAGCGCGTCGTCAAGCGGCTGCGAGGCGTGTAGACGTGCCACGAGTGATTGTTGGCCTGGGTGGACTGCTCGGCGACAGCGCGTGTTGCGTTCTGAAAGGTGCGACCATTGCTTCGGCTGTCGAGCAGGCCAAAATCGCGCGCCAGGACCGGCCTGGAATGTTCCCCGACGAAGCTTTCCAGATGGCGCTTGATGTTGCGGGCGTTAAGCCGAAGCAGATCGATTGCGTGGCCTTGGCCAGACCGTTCGCGGCGGGAGCGGAAAGCACTGCGCAACTTGAAATACGCGGGCGCTTCCCGAACAGCGAGATCGTCGTGGTGGAACATCACCGAGCACACGCTGCATCGGCGTATTACGCCTCTGGTTTCGAATCCGCCGCCGTCCTCAGCCTCGACCGCGCGGGCGATTTTCGTTCCGGAGTGCTGTTCCAAGGAGAGGGGAATCGGCTTACGCCTGTTCGCGAACTCTACTTTCCCGATTCTTTGGGAGACCTGTTCAATCGAGTGACCGAACTTCTCGGGTTTGAGCCTCGTGCCGATGAACATAAGGTGCAGTGGTTGTCCGCCTTGGGCAAACCCAAATTTCTGGAAGTATTCCGGCGTTTCCTGCACTCCTCCGGTCCGGCGTGGCCCCGGATCGATCGAAATTATTTGGATGCCGATCGCTTGACGCACGGCGGCTTCAGCGCGCGATTCTACGACGAGATCGGTATCGCCTCCGGCGCGCCGCTGATCCTTCGAGACCAAGGCCGATTTGGCGGCGAGCCTCCAAGCCGCTATCGCGGAAACTGTCCTCGCCATGATCGGCAACTCGGAGAACGTCTGCATCGCGGGCGGCCTCGCGCTGAATGCGTTTCTGATTCATTCGCTCGAAGCAAGGTTTGCGAATGTTTTCGTGCAGCCGGTGGGCGGCAACGCGGGAACCGCGCTGGGAGCCGCTCTGCACGTTTGGCACAATTTCTACGGCGAAAGCGCGCGCGTGCCATTTGAAACCTTATGCCTGGGCCCTGCTTATTCGCCTGAGCAGATCAAGGGCGTGCTGGAGAACTGCAAGCTGCGCTTTCGTTATCTGCTGACCGAAGGCGAACTCATCCGGCAAGCGATTCAGGCGCTGGCAGAAAACAAGATCGTGGCGTGGATGCAAGGGCGCATGGAACTTGGACCGCGCGCGCTGGGCAATCGCAGCATTCTCGCTTCTCCGCTGAATCCGTATTCGACCGAGAACCTCAACGTCTATATCAAGCATCGCGAAAGTTTTCGCAAGTTTGCCGCTTCGGTTCCAGAGGAAGCCGCGAGCGAGTATTTCGTAGCGGGTCCGAATGCCCGTTTTCTCGCCACAGTCGGGCGTGTGCGCCCAGAATATCGAGCTACATTCGCCGCTGCGATTCTGGGTGAAGATTTCATTCGCGTACACACGGTTCGCAAGCAGGAGAACCCGCTTTACCATGCACTGCTGGTCGCGGCCGGCGACTCAACCGGCCTTCCGATTCTCTACAACACGAGCTTCAATCTGTTCGGCGATCCGCTGGTTTGTACTCCGCGCGATGCGGTGCGCAGCTTTTACTCGTCGGGAATCGATGCGTTGTTCGCGGGCAGTTTCTACTTGGAGAAATAGACGATCTTGTCGATCGCGGTTTGTGCGATGGGGTGGTAGCCGGGCCGTGCGCGTGCATAGATCTCTTTGGCTCGTCTGCTGTCCTTGCGGCGTTTTCATCAACCCGGCATAGAGCGGCTTCAGATAGCGCATTCGCCCAACCTCGATCAAGAATTGCTCGAGCCGGGCGAACGCTGAGGAGTAGCCGCTTTCAATCGCCATTTGCAGCCATTCGTCCAAAATTTCGTAGTTGCCGGTTTGGGTGAGGCGGAAGGCGCGGTCGAGATCCGCCATTTGTTCTTTGAGAAGCGGGCGAGGCAAAACCTGCAAGAACTCCAGCCACTCCTGTGTCCTCCAGCTTTCTGTATGGCATGCCGGAATTCCAGCGGCGCGCAAGATCGGCGACGCCTTCGAGCCGCTCGGAACGCGCCGCCGGGGCGCAGGCCGGAAGACCCGGTTCGTACACCCATTCTTCTATTGGAATCTGCTTCGCCTGGCCGGGATAGCGCTCGAACAGCTCGCGTTGCAGGTAATCAAGCGCTTCCGCTGTCGTGATGCTCTGGAACGCGAAGCGATGGAAATATTGTTTCAGGAACTCGTCGAACACGGAGCGGCCGAACGTCTCTTCCATTTGCCGCAGCAGCAGCGCGCCCTTGATGTAGGGCACTTGCGTGGTTCCTTCGTCGGGATCGCGGCCGGTGAGATCGATATGCAAAATCTGATCGCGCGCCGCGAATTTGGCGAGTTCTTTGTCGAGCTCGCGGCGGTCGATCACCTGCTCCATGAGCGCCTGTTCGCGACCATAAACGGCTTCCTGAATACGATTCTCAATGTATGTCGTGAAGCCTTCGTTTAGCCAGAAATCGCTCCAGGTGGCGTTCGTAACGAGATTTCCCGACCAGGAGTGTGCCAGCTCATGCGAAACCAGGCTGACCAGGCTTTTATCCCCGGCAATCACGGTAGGAGTAGCGAAGGTGAGCTTCGGGTTTTCCATGCCGCCGAACGGAAAGCTGGGCGGAAGAATCAGCAGATCGTAGCGGCCCCAGAGGTACGGACCATAGAGTTTCTCGACACTCTCGATAAGGCGTTCGGTGTCGCGGAATTCCTCCCGCGCGCGAGCAAGCATTGCAAGCTCCGCCCAAATTCCGGCTCTTTGGGAAATCGCCGAAAACTCCAGATCTCCGATCGCGAGAGCGATTAGATACGGCGGGATCGGAAGATCCATTCGGAAGTTGTAAGCACCGCCTTCCGAGCCGTTCTGTTCGGCACTCATCAACACTTTCAGATCGGCACGGGTTTTGATGCGCGCATCGTAGGTGATGCGCACCCCCGGTGAATCTTGAATCGGAATCCAACTCCGCGCGTGAATGGATTGGTTCTGGCTGAAGAGAAATGGGTGCCGTTTGCCTGCAGTTTGCTCCGGCGCCAGCCATTGCAATCCGCTTGCGTGAGGCTGCGTGCTGTAGTGTATGAAAACGGAATCGGCGTGCGGCGGCAGATGGATGGTCAGCGGGCTGCCGAGGATGGGGTCTTTGCCGCCGAGCTCGAAGCTAAGTTGTGAACCGCCGCTACGCACTTCTTGAATCTCGAGATCTCGGGTGTCCAGAATGAGAGGAGCTGCCGAATCGAAACGGGTGAGGCGAAGCGTGGCGCTTCCGCTGAGCTTTCGCTCCTCGAAGTCGGTTTCCAAATCGAGCGTGCAATGCTCGACACGAACCTTCGAGGGCTCCGCGAAAGAGTGAATGTCACGCGCGGCGCTCACGGGTTCTGATTGAAGTAGGCGCGAACGCCCTGTTCCGCAAGGCCCAGCGCGCGGGCCAGCGATACTTTCGCGACGTTATATTGAAACTGCGCCGAGATGAGATTTTCATCGGCCTCGGCAACCGCTTGCTGCGCCTGGACCACCTCGACCGTATTGGTAACACCGGCGGTAAAGCGATCCCGGGATTGCTGCATCGTCTGGTTCGCCAGATCCATGTTGCTGCGCGCGACGTCCACTTGATCGCCGGCCGATTTCAGATCGAGCAGTGCATTGCGGACTTCGTAATCGATCTGCGCGCGCAGATTTTCCATTTCATTGCGCCGGTTTCGCAGCTCCGCATCATTTGTCAAAATGTCAGCGCGAATGCGGCCTCCATCGAAGATATTGAACTGAATCGATCCGGTGGCTTGGAAAACGCCGTGCGAATTGGTCAGCAGCCGCAATCCTTCATCTCCATAGAAGCCGGAAGCGGTCAGCGTAGGATAGCGTTCCGCCTTTGCGGCGCGCACGGAGAATTGTGCGGCCAGCACCCGCGCTTTGGCGGCTTGGAGGTCCGGCCGGTTTGCGTATGCCTTTGCCAGCGCGTCCTGGAGCGACATGGCCGTGAGCGGAACAGACGGCGCGGGATCGGATACGGTGAAATCCTGCCCGATCGGCAGCCCGATAATCCGGCCGACGGTTAGCTTATCTTTTTCAAACTGATTCGTTACGGCGACTAGCGTCTGCTGCCGCTGTTTCAGCTCGACTTGAGAGCGCAGCACATCGATGGCGATTGCTGTACCGGCATTGTGACGCGCCGCGGCGTTGCGGTAGACGGCGTTGTCGGCATCGATCTCCGCTTGGGTTGCGGTGATGCGGGCGGCATCGGCGATGATCTGCAGATAGGCATTGCCGACCGCCTGCACGACCAGATCTCGCGCATTCTTGACGGACAAAACCGCGGCTTTCACTTCCTCTCTCGAGGCTCTAAAATTATTGATCGAACTGTAATTGAAGAGAGGAACTGTCGCGTCGGCGAGTGCGGCTTGATACGAATATGGCCCGACAATATGCGGAATCGAAAAACCCGGAAAGCTGAAGAGGAATCCGACAGCTTGCAAATTGAGCTGCTGCTCGGTCATGTTCAGTTGGCCGGTGACCGATGGCAGCAGAGCGCTCAACGCGTGGAGCCGCTGGGCGCGAACTTCGCGGCTCGATTGCTGGCTCGTCAATAAACCGAGATTGGTTTTGAGACCGCGGTTGATGGCATCTCCCAGGCTTAGAGCAACGGGCGACGGGGAGGCAGTCCCCTGCGGCACGCTGCCCTGGTAATTTTCGCTGCCCTGCTGCGGCGCTTGTGGAGACGCTTGGGGTGCAGCCGTTTGCGATACAGAAGCTTGCGGTGCGGCTGTTTGCGGGGCAGCGCTTTGCGGAGCGGCGGCCTGTGCGAATAGAAACGCCTGCGAACCCGCCAGAGCCGCAATCAGTAAAACCCCTTGAAGTGTCACGTTGCTCATTTCATTTGTCTCGATGAACGTGTCTGCTCACAAGTTGCGTTTGAGGAACGAGCAGATTTCGTATCCGGTGATGTACTTGAAAGGAAACTCACCCATGGTGTAGTGGCCGCAAGGCAAAACGGAGACTTCGTGCCGCCATTTGTGCCGCCGCGCGCCTTCGATCACCTGCCGTGACAAGTGCGGCGGAAAGGTGGTGTCGTAGCGAGTGTAGATGATTTTCGATCTTTTCTCTTTTCCATTAAAGAGATCCCAATAGCTGGGCGGGCTGATGCACAGCCAAAGCTTGCGCAGCGTCCGCAAGTCCAGCGAGCTTTCCAGGCTCTCCCGTATGTGGCGCGTCGATAAACCCTCCCAAACCACGTCGGCGAAATAGGTCGAACAATGATTGAAGACATTCACGCGAATGCGCGGATCGTGCGCGCTGGCCAGAAATGCATAGCAGGAGCCCAGGCTGGTGCCAACGATTCCAACACTTTCGTGACCCCGCGCTTCGAGCCAATCCACGCAGCAGCGCGTATCGACGATGGCTTGCCGGGAGGCGTCGATGGTACGGCAGATGTTCGAGGAAACGGCATAATCGGCGCGAGTCATGCCCGCGGGCATGCGCAGATCGTGATACGGCAGGCTCAAGCGAAGCGCCCCGATGCCCAGCCGCTGAAGCCCGGCGCAAAGCGCGTTGTGCTGCGGCAGAGTTGCGTTCCAATGCGGCAGAACTACGACAGCCTTGCGGCTGCCGTTGCGAGCGGGAAACCAGCGCGCGCGAACCAGATTATTTTCGGCGAACGGAGTTTCGATAGGCGAGCGAAACTCAAGCCATTCGTCTTTGGTCTCGAATTTGGCCGGCGTTTCATAGCGGAAAAATTCCTGGCTGTTGGCGATCGCGCACTCATTCAGACGGATCACATATTCGATCGGATCAGATCCGTTCAATGCAACACCGCCCGAGCACGGCCAAGCTTTGCTCCATTCCAGTCCAAGTTCGAATGGCCGGACCTTGCGGTCCGTTGCGCGAAGGCAAAGCTCGGTTTCCCAGCGGTCCATCCAACTCCGGTAGCGATGTGCGACCGGGCGTAATAAAGGATTCATCTCAAATGCGAGTGCCCTGCGACGGGCAAATTTCAGGATAGCCGGGCCCGTCGATATTCACACCGTTAGGGCATTACGGAAAGCACGATGCGGGAAGCAAATGTGGGCGTGCAATAGATGCGCTCGACCGCCGGTACGTAATCGGCTGCGCTCGCTGTATAGATACTGGGCGTGAATTTTTGCGGATTGCGGTCGATCACCGGAAACCAGGTCGATTGCACCTGGACCATAATGCGATGTCCCTTCAAAAAAACGTGGTCGTGATCGCGTAACGGAATCGGAAATTCGGTTGGTTGATTCGGCACGAGCGGCGCGGGGTGTTCATAGCTTTTGTTGAAGCGCCCGCGGCGCACTTCCATTGCAATCGGCAGCTCGTAACCATTCAGCGAATGCGCGTATTGGCCGGGCGCGGGGCCTTCTTCGGCTTTCCATTCATCTTTCTGGGCGTCTTCCGGGTAAACGTCGATCAGTTTCACGATGAAATCGCTGTCCGTGCCCGAGGTGGAGGCGAATAAGCGCGCGGATAACGGGCCCGTGACGATTACGTTTCGATCGAGCGGAGCAGTTACAAACGAAATTACATCCGGCCGGTGCTCGACGAAGCGCTGGTCCGCGGCTTCCCAGGTGGGCCAGTCTCCGCCGGGATAGGTTGGGGAAATCGGCCGGGGCCGGTACGGAACCGGATTGGCAGGATCGGAAATATATTCGACGTAGGCGCCCCGAGCCTCGTGCGCGGAGGGCGCGTTAAAGGAAAGCGCTCCGTTGGCGTGCAGGTACAGATTTGCCGGTTTGGCTTCCGGAGGCGGCCAGGCGCTGTACGTGTGCCAGGTATTCGAGCCGGTCTGAAACATCGCACCGATCCAGGAGAACTTCTCACCTTTTCCATGCAGGTAATAACGGAAGAACGGGGCCTCGAAATCTTGCTGAAATTCGCGCGCAGTTGCATGTCCGCCAAACGGAATAATTCCGATCTTGTTCGCCTCTGCCGTTTGCCACTGTCCGTGTGTCCACGGACCGGCGACGATGAAATTCTGGCGATGTGGGTCAGACTCGCCGGCGTTGCGAAAGATCTTCCAGGGCCCCCACGGGTCCTCCTGATCCCAGAAGCCCGCCACGTTCAGATTGGGTACTGTACTCGAATGCAGTTGGTTCACCCATGCTTCTTTGTGCCAGAAGGCGTCGTAATTCGGATGCTCCACCACCGAATTCCAGAACGGTATAGAGCCATGTAGAAACAGATTGTTGATGTTCGAAAGCGAACCGACTTTCAAATACCACGAATATGTATCGTAGGTGTCGAAATGAAAATGGGTATTGGCGCTCTTGTCGGCCTGCTCCATAACGGAGTATTCGACCGCATAGCTCTCCCGGAGCGCGCCATAGCGGTGCATATCATCGTTCATCCACTCATCCGCGGGCGAGGCTTGCTCGGAAACTGCTTTCAGAGCCGGATGCGGGTGGAGCAAAGGCATCGCAGCCGTTAAGCCGCTGTAGGAAACTCCCCAAATGCCGACCCGCCCGTTGTTTTTCGGCACGTTCTTCACCAGCCAGTCGATTGTGTCGTAGGCGTCTGTGGTCTCGTTGGTCGCTTTCGGATCTTTCAGATCCACCCAGGAGGAAAGATGGAAGACTCCTTCGGATTTGAAACGTCCACGCAAATTCTGATAGACGAAAATGTAGCCATCTTTGGCGAACGCTTCGAAATGAGGGAGATAGCTTTGTCAGAGGCTTCTCGGGTATTCCATACGGTGTTCTCAATAGCAGAATAGGAAGCGGCTCCGTCTGATTCACCGGCGTAAGGATGGAGGTTTGCAGGCGGATTCCATCGCGCATGGGAATCATTACCTGCGCCAGGCGAAAGCCCGCGCCCTCGCTCGGCTGTTGGCCGGGCCGCGCAGCCGTGCAAAGCAACAGCAAACCCGCTACTGCAGTAAAACCGCTTATTATTTTGCGCATTCGTTTCCGCAGTCTGGTCTCCGATTGTATCCAGATCAGGCGGCTTTGGCGGCGGCGAGGCGGTTTTGGCGGGCGATGTGGCGCTGCCAGCGGTCGTATCCGACATTCCTGCAGGTCTCGATATCAGCGATTGAAAATTCAAAGCCAAGAGCCGCGGGATCAAAGCGCTCGTTGTCTCGCTTATAGTAACCGTACTGCTCAATCGCGTCGTTCATCTCCTTCTGCTGGCGGTTCCTGGTTTCTTCTTTGCGTTCGTGCTGGAGCTGGCGCAGTTCGGCGGTATCTTTCTCGCGGCGGCGGTGCAGGCGCGCTTCCTGCAAGTGCAGATTGCGGAGCTTCCTTTCGTTGACTGAGGCAATGTGGAGATCGAGCAAGGCCGGACGCAGCTCCGGGGCCTGATCTTCGAACAGATTGGCGAATTCGAGGCGGCCCTGGGCGTAGATGGCCATTTCGAGGCCGGGAATGCGGACCAGGCGCCAGGCGGCATCGGCGATGGCCTGGGCCAGATCGGATTCGCGCTGGCCGACGGGTTTGAGCTCATCCTGATAAGCGCGGATGTGGCGTTCGTAGAGAGCGGCGTCGTCGGTAGGCAGCAGGACGGTGTAGCCGGTGAGTGCGGTTTTGACGGCGTTCAGCGACACCTTGGTTTTTCCAGTGGGACTCGTCGGTCCGGTGCTGAGCTGGGCATTGGCGCGATTGGCGGCGAGTTGTGCTTCGGTCATGTTTTCTTCTCCAGAAAAAGGAATGGCCCGCGAGAGGCGGGTGCCTCTACGCGAGCCTGTTGGAAGATAGCATGAGAAAAGCTGAAAACGTTCTCCTCACCTTTTAAAATGGCTGTAGGTTGATGAGAGATTAGGGAGAAAGAGGTTTTTGATCTTTTGTGACCGGGACTTGCAAGAGAGGCAGTTTTCTATCGCGCTCCGGAATGCGCTGAATGGCCTTGCCGCTCCGTTTGCGGGCCAGGTGTAGTTCATAGGCGCTCTGGAGGTTCACAAAAAATCGGCTGACATGCCGAAATACCGGCCGAGGCGCAGCGCCGTGTCCGCCGGTTGGGCGGGACTTCGATAACATCGGCGAGTTTTTCGCCGAGAGCGATCTCCTCCAGCTCATCGCTGAGGATTTCGCCCGGGCGAATGGGTGTTCATGCCATGGTCTTCTCCTTCGCTAGTGATAATCCACAATTTCAACATTCGAAGGCCCCGGCTTATTCTTTGGCCATTCGAAACAGATACGCCATTGATCGTTAATCCGGATGGAATACTGCGCCTTACGGTTTGCCTTCAGAGATTCGGTCGTCTATTTGTTATAGATGAGTGACGTCAGCATGAGCACTAATACCGCCCCACCCGACAATGTAACTGCCGTGGTCCCGCTGCTGATGGTCACCAGCATGGAGCGGTCGCTGGCCTTCTATATCGAAGGCCTGGGGTTCACGATCCAGAACCGCTGGATTCCGGACGGCCGTCTGCGCTGGTGTTGGATGTCTTTGGGCGGCGCCGCTCTCATGCTCCAGGAAGCGGTCGAGTCTACCCGGCAGAAGTTGGCCGCCGATGGGCGGCTCGGCAACGGCGTAGGGCTCAACTTCCAGTGCAGCGACGCGCTCGCTATCTATCATGAAGCCGCTGCGCGCGGGATCTGCGCGTTGCGCGAGCCGCAGGTCGGTAACTTCGCGTGGGAAGTTTCCTTTGCCG
Organism: uncultured Acidobacteriaceae bacterium; assembly: GCA_963787545.1. GTDB lineage: Bacteria > Acidobacteriota > Terriglobia > Bryobacterales > Bryobacteraceae > Bog-105. The sequence goes on along the minus strand of CAWBDW010000023.1, from coordinate 298,546 downwards.
ACCCCGATGGCTACAAGATCAATTTCTCCAGCCCCACCGACGTACCAGAAGAAACCCTGCTATCGGAGTGGCTCGCGCGATAGCGTCGGCTGGTATAAAACGGATATGCCGCGCTACGCAGCGGTCGACATCGGAAGCAACTCGGTTCGAATGATGGCTGCCGAGGTGAGTGGAAGCCAAACGCGCATTTTGGCGCAAGACCGGCAAGTCACCAGGTTGGGCGAGAGCGTTTTTCGATCGGGGCGTATCGGCAAAGAGGCGCTGGAATTCCTGAGCGCGACGCTGGCGCGCATGGCCGACGCTTACAACCACCTCGAGGTTATTGGCGTCCGCGCAGTGGCGACCAGCGCGGTTCGCGACGCCAGCAACCAGCGCGAATTTCTGCAGCGGGCGAGCCACGCCCTTGGTACATCCGTCGAGATTATTTCGGGTCCGGAGGAGGCGCGGCTGATCCATTTGGGAGTGGAGGCGCGCTGGCCTCGTGCCAAAGAGCGCACGCTGATTATCGACGTGGGCGGAGGGAGTGCGGAGTTGATCGTCAGCCAGGACGGGCAACTTCTCGACGCCGTTTCAAAACCGCTGGGCGCGGTGCGGCTGACCGAAGTATTTTTGCAAACCGATCCGCCACGTCCGGAAGAGCTGCATCGCATGGATCAATATATCGAGGAAAAGCTCAGTTCCTTTCACAAGCAGCACGGAACGGAAAAGTTCGATCGCGCAGTCGCCACCTCAGCTACGGCAGCGGCTATCGTCTCGGTCACGAATCGCATTCCGCGAGCAAAACGGGACACAGCGGACCGGCTGCGCGCTTCCACCAGCCAGATCCGGGAGCTATACGCGAGGCTAGCCGCCAGCGACCTCGCGGCGCGGCGGAAGATTCACGGCATTGGCCCCAGGCGCGCGGAAATCATTATCGGAGGCACGGCCGTATTCCTAAGAGCGTTGCAGATGTTCGCGCATCCGTCGCTTTATTACTGCACGGCCGGTGTTCGCGATGGGATCATTGCGGATCTGGCCGCGCGCGGAGTAGGACGCGAGTTATCGCAGCTTACGCGCGAGCAGCGCTCGGTCGTGGAGAACATGGCCAAACGCTACGGAGTTGCGCTTCGGCATGCGCGGCATGTGGCGTGTTTGGGGCAGCGGCTGTTTGAACTTCTGCAGCCGGTTCACCGGCTTCCGCACGCCGCCGGCAAGCTGCTGGAAGCGGCGGCTTATTTGCACGATATCGGGCATTTCGTCAGCGGCACGGGACATCACAAGCATTCCGCTTACCTGGTCGCCAACTCCGATCTGCCGGGATTTACCGATAGCGAGCGGCTGACAATAGCGGAGCTCTGCCGTTTTCACCGCAAGTCGATGCCGCAGCCAAGACATTCTCAATTTCAATCGCTCGACGCTGATTCGAAACGCCTGGTGGTCTATCTGGCGCCGCTGCTGCGCATTGCCGACTCGCTCGACCGCGGGCACGAGCAGAAAGTGCGGGAGGTGGGTGGCGGGGTTAAGGATGGAGCGATCGGCCTGACCATCAAGGCTGAGCCGGACGCCGATCTGGAAATCTGGGCCGCTAACGAGGCCGCCAAAACCTTCCGCGATGTCTATGCGAAACAGCTGACCTTACAACGCGCCAGGACACCGAATCGTGGCCTCGCATTTTCTCCTACACGATTTCCACGATGACGCAATGGGGTGCTCCTGCGTCCAACATCGGGAGGACTAGATATGGCGGAAGTAGACGTCAAGAATCAATCTTCAAAGCAAAGTTCGGAAGCTAAGCAGAGTTCAGGATCGGCAGGCCAAGGGTTACAGCGGCAGGGAGAGCGCGGCGCCTCGTCCGGCCGCAGTTCGGAACCGTGGGGATTGTCGCGGAGTCCGGCTGATTTCTTCTCGATGAATCCGTTTGCGATGATGCGGCGCATGAGCGAGGAAATGGATCGCGCGTTCGGGGGCGGTTCCGGAAGCTGGTATCCGGCGGTGGAAGTGGCGGAGCGCAATGGTGAGTTGCAAGTCCATGCCGAACTTCCAGGTCTAAAGCCCGAAGACGTGAAAGTGGAGATCACCGGCGACGCGCTTATCATCCACGGCGAACGGAAATATGAGCGCGAGCACCACGTGGGAAAGGCGTACCGCTCGGAGCGCCGGTATGGGCAATTCTACCGAGAGATTGCGCTGCCCGAAGGCGTAAATGCGGATCAGGCCAAGGCGCAGTTTCGCGATGGAGTTCTGGAAGTGACGGTGCCCGTTCCGGAACAGGCGAGCCGGCGGCGCGAGATTCCGATTGGCGGCGGCGAAAGCGGCCAAAGCCAAGCCAAGAGCGCAGGCGCGGGCGGCCACAAATCGTAGGCAGCTCGTCAAAGATGTAGTCCATCGTTGTTGTACGCGGTAATAAAACCTTCACAGGACCGCTCCAACAGGCGAACGTTTATGGCTGCCGTTCTACGTGGAGTATTCGGCTACTGCTTCCTTGTCTTTATCGTGCGAATCGTCGGAAGACGTCCCGGCAAGCAGTTAAGCCCGTTTGAATTCGTGCTGGTCTTCTTCATGGGAGGAATCACTCTTACTCCCATGATCGGCCAGGATCGCTCGCTTACTAATGCGCTGGTGACGATTATGAGCATCGGACTGGCGCATTTTGTGATTGCCTGGTTAAAGCAGATTTCGCCAGCGTTCGGACGGCTCGTGGATGGCACGCCGGTGGTGTTGGTGGAGAAAGGAAAATGGCAAAACCATACGATGCAAAAAACGCATATCCCACGCGAGGACGTAATGGCGATAGCGCGCGACCAGGGTCTAGAACGCCCCGAGGAGATCGATTACGCGATTCTCGAACGGAGTGGCGAAATCAGCGTTATCGCGGCTGGAGAGAACTCTTGATGAGAGGTCAGTATGTCTGATACGGCGGCAACCGAGCCGGTTCAGGACACGATCGCAAAGGTGAACGACGAGATCGCCGTCGGACAGGATCTCGAATTCCAACGCCGATGGTGGCGTTTTGAACGGGCGGTTTGGATGGTGTTCACCGCGATCGTTATCCTCGACCTGCTCGGATTTCTGGGACGCGGACATTTTGCCAAAGCGCGGTTACACGCCCAAGATGGCAGCATGGAAGTGCGATATGAGCGGATTGAGCGTTACAGCGCGCCTTCCATTTTGATGGTTCAGTTCGGCCCGAATGCGATCCGCGAGGGCAAGGTACAGCTTTGGGCGAGTGAAAGCCTGGTAAAGGCGCTCGGGAACCAACGGGTCGTGCCGCAGCCAGCGGCTTCGGTAGTCAGCCAGGGCGGGATTCTTTATACGTTTCCGGCAGCCGGTGTTTCGGGTTCAGTGGAATTTGCACTGGAGCCGCGATCTGTCGGGATGCAAGCTCTCCAGTTGCATGTGCCCGGGTTTCAGGAATTGCTGATGAAAATTTTCGTCATGCCATGAGCGTCAAATGGTGACTATCATTCATGCCGTGATCGGCTATTGGTTTCTGCTGCTCACCGTGCGTGCATTCAGCCGCCGTCCGGGCGCGCAGATGACACCCTTCGAATTTGTGCTGCTATTTCTGATCGGCGGTGTCATTATCCTTTCCACGGTGGGCGACGACCACTCCGAAACCAACGCGGTTTGCGCCGTTCTCGCAGTGGGAATGATGCACCGGCTGGTTGCGTACTTGTCGGAGCGATACCGCCGGTTCGATCTGCTCATCAACGGCATGCCGCTGGTACTTCTGCAAAAAGGCGAATGGCAAACGGACACGATGGGCAAGATGCGGATTCAGCAGGCAGACGTCATGGCGGCGGCCAGAGCAAAGGGGGTAAAGAGATTGGTCGATATCAAATACGCCATATTGGAGCGGCTTGGGTCGATTAGTGTTTTAAAAAACAAATAGCGCCTTGAACTGCAGAATGTCCTTTTGGAAAGCAGTTCGGTGCGCTATGGCCGAGCGAAAAACGACGATTAGCCGTTTGATTGGGTCGCAGGGATCGTGGCGTTTTCGTTCCACCCTTGCCGCGCAATCGTGCATACGCGCCCGAGCGGAGAATAGGCAATGCCGAGCCAGGCACAAGCGTACAGCAGGCCGCCGCAGATAAGCGTCAATTGCAATCCGAAATAGATGGCCAGGAACATGGCCGCCGCCGATCCCATCACGCTGGAAGCGGCATTAATCGCCCAAGCCCAGCGAATGGAAGCGGGCATGATTTTTTCGAGCAGGCCGAGTCCGGTAGGAAACGGCATCCCCATAAGGAAGCCGATGGGTGCAATCATCGCGACCGAAATCGCCACCTTTAATGCAAACGGCAGCGCGACTCCACTCTCGGTTATGGGCGTGACGAGCGCCGATAACACGATCATGCCCGCCACAATCAGCAGCAGCACGTGCTTTAGCCGCTGACGTCGGCGCCCACCAGCCGACTGCTCGCAAAGCTCCCGAAGCCGCTGGAGAGAAGCATGGAAAAGATGATGACGGTTAATGCGTAAGTCGGATGTCCGAGGAAAAGAACGAACTTCTGGATAAGAGCAACTTGAATCAGGATGTAGCCGGCTCCGATGAATAGAAAGAATAGAAGGCTCCGAATGCTGCCCGGGCCGCGCGGCAGTTGGTAGCGCAGCAAAAGCGGAGGCAGCGAAAGAATGATCAGCGTGGCGACAATGCTGATGACTACGACTCCAAACAGCACCGGAAGGGCGGAATTGATTTTGTAATCCTCTGCCGCGTGGGAGGCGTGCAGGAAGAACCGCCACAAATCGCGAGGCTGCACCGTGTAGAAGAAAAACGGGCGGTTGTCGTCAATTGGACGAACGTCGAACGGGTAGGAATCGAAGAAGCGGTTCGGATCGCTTGCAACCAGCAGGTCGCGAAAGGCACTCGGCGCGTTTGTGCCGGGCAGATAGACGATCTGCATATTCCCGATGCGGGCGGCGTTTTGAATCCGGTCGAGATCGGCGGAGCTGAAAGGATGGCGCGCGATCAGAATAGTATCCTGTGCTCCCCAATGCTGTAGTTTTTGCACGTCTTCGCGCACCACAGCAATGTTGCGGGCCGGATCGGTCTCGCCTAACTGTTTCAAGGCCGCTCGGGCAAGCGAAACGACTCGCAGCGATTCGCGGGGCGGCTTGAAACCCCAACGCGTAAAGGCCATCACGCCATCGCTTGTCAGGTGGGTGAGGTAATCCTCAAACGCGTTTGTCGTGTACAGATTGTTTTCGGAAAGCGCGAATGCGCCGGCTGCGGTCGAAGCCCAGGTATCCACCAGAGTTGCCTGCAGCACCTGGTAATGCTGTTTCGACCGGCGCACGAAGGAACGGCCGTCTTCCACCGCAATCTTCACCTCCGGCCTGTAGTAGAGATAGTTGCTGTACTGCGGAAAGCGTTCCCGCATGATCACGTTGGCGATGATGGGATTGATTTCGACGCCCGTGATGTCTTTGCTGCCTGCGGCGAGCGCGCGCGAAATATCCCAACCGCCGCCGGGCCCGATCACCAGCGTTTTGGCACCGGGGCGAAGAACGTATGGCAGGCCGGGGCCATGGTAAGCCAGATCCTTCTTTTCCTGCGCGGATAGATGCGCGAAATCGAAGCGCGCCACGCCCGTCGCCGCATCCGCATCGATGACAATACTTTTCATGCCATTGACGCCCGGCTCCGGTTTCAGAGCGATGCGCGAGAAGCTGTTCCAGCGAACGAATTCCTCATTCTTTAGCGCCTGCCCTTTGGCGAACTTGACGTCGATCAGAAAGTACTTCGAGTTGTAAGTGATCAGCCCAACCAGCAGCAAACCGAGCAGAACGCCTGCTACCCGGCCTCGCGAAGTGTGCCCCAAGTGGAACCAGATCGCGGCGGAAACCGCGAACAGTACGGCCGCAACCAGGATGGTGTTCGGTCCGCCCACCCAATCGAGCAGCGGCACCAGAACGGCACAGCCGCCCGCCGCTCCCGCCAGATCGAAAAAGTATACGCGGTTGACCCGATTCATGGTGTCTGCAATCACCAGCGAAAGGATGGTCCCGGAGAGCAGAAAAGGAATGGCCGCGACCAGGTATGCCGCCATCAGTTCCGGAGTTGCCATGCTGCCGGTTCTGGTCAGCAGAAACCAAAGACACAGGACGATGGCAACCGCATTCAGAGCCGCGAGTATGCCGAGCGTTTCAAATAGCGGCCCGCGCCAGCGCGCCACTACATACGAGAAGACGCCGCCCGCACCCAGACCGAACAGCGCGATCGAAATAGCGAGAAACGCGAAATGATAGAAGTAGACGACCGAGAAGACACGGGTGAGGGCGAGTTCCAGCACCAACGTCGCAAGCGAAGTGGCCGCTACCCCGAAATAGATCTGCGGCCAGTGCCTCCGCTCGAGCGACTGCGTGTTTGGCGGGCGGAGTGTAGCGGAATACGGCAACTCTTCTTTATCGTAATTGAGGGAAGCCATTCAAGGCCTTTGCGCGCTTGGAAATTGCTCCAGCCAACCGCAATGCAACGCCACTCAGACGAGCGCCGCCGCATGCGGGTTGCGTTGAACTGGGTGTGGTCTCAGTGAAGAGAGCCTTATTTGTGCCGGTAGGTGATGCGTCCTTTGGTGAGGTCGTAGGGAGACATCTCCAAGGTCACCCGGTCGCCGGCTAATACGCGGATTCTATTGCGTCTCAGCTTCCCGGCGAGGTGGGCCAAAACTGTGCGGTCCTGATCCAGTTGGACGCTGAACAATCCGCTCGGAAATTTTTCAACAACCGTTCCTGTTACTTCAATGCTGTCTTCTTTACTCATCCGCCTCCAGATTTCGATATGCGAAGCCGCGACAGGCTGAATGCCCGTGTCACCTCGCTAGGGGCAAGTATAACGCGAAGTCGCTATGTTTTACTCTTGAGTCGGGTGAACGTGGCGGCTCTTTCAAGTGGATTTAAAAACAAAAACATTCTCGTCACAGGCGCAGGCCGCGGAATCGGCAAGCGGCTCGCCCTGGGCTTTGCGCGTCTTGGCGCCAGGATCGCGCTGGTAGGCCGCAGCAAGGCCGAAATCGACCTGGCGCACATTGAAATCGAACAGGCCGGGGGCAATGCACTGCGCGTTCGCGCCGATGTCACCGACCCCGAGCAATTGACCGTAGCGGTGGACCGCGCCCGCGTGGCTTTCGGCCAGCCGCTGGATGTTCTCATCTGTGCGGCGGCGACCAGCGGGCCGCTCAACGAGTTTTTGCAAACTCCGCTGAAAGCCTGGACGGAAGCGATCCAGATCAATCTGCTGGGTGTCGTTCATTCGGTCCGCGCTGCTTTGCCCTCCATGATTGAGAAGCGCGCGGGCAAAATTATCGTTCTGGTATGTGAGAGCGACGAATTGCCAAAGCTGAATTTTTCGGCTTACACGACCTCCAAAACGGCGGTCGTCCGCTTTGTGGAATCGATCGCGGCTGAGCTGTCAGATCACAATGTTCAGATCAATTGCTTCGATCCCGGAGCCGCCTATACAAACCTGACGGACGAGATCATACGAGCGGAGAGCCAATTAGAGGCGCACGTCGTCGACGCGGCCAAAGAGACGCGCCGCACGGGCGGAGTTTCTCCCGATCTGCAACTGGAGCACGCGGCCTTTCTTGCCTCTGAGGAATCGAACCACGTCACCGGCAAGCTGATCCATGTCACCGACGATTGGAAACAGCTCAGAAACGCCACTCTGCGGGCCGATGTCTTCACCCTCAGGCGCGTTCGAAAATGATTGCTATTCGGTGGAAAAGCGGTAAATAGTCGTGCTGTGGAACGTCTGCCCCGGATGCAGAACGGTGCTGGGGAAATTCGAGTGATTCGGCGAATCAGGGAAGTGTTGCGTCTCCATAGTCAGGGCGGAGCGATAGCGATACACACCGCCGATGCCGTGCATATTTCCAGTTAGAAAATTGCCCGTGTAAAACTGAACGCCAGGCTGATCCGTCAGGACTTCCAGCACGCGGCCGGAGTTCGGCTCTTCCACCTTGGCGGCCAGCGCCACCGATCCGGCTCGGTGATTCAGCACCCAGTTATCGTCGTATCCCTTGGCCAGCTTGAGCTGTTCATTGTTCTCGTTAATCCGCGAACCGACTACCGTGGACTTGCGGAAATCGAACGGCGTTCCCGCAACGCTCTCGAGCGCACCGGTTGGAATGAGCGTGCTGTCGACCGGAGTGAAGCGGTCCGCCGCAATCGTCACTTTGTGATTCAGCGCCGTCTCGCTTCCCGCCCCAGCCAAATTGAAATACGAGTGATTGGTCAGATTGAGAACTGTATCTTTGTCGGTGGACGCCGTGTAATCGATATGTAGATCGTTCTTGCCGCCGAGCGAGAAACGAACCGTCACATTCAGATTGCCCGGAAAACCTTCTTCGCCATCGGGACTCAAATAATGCAATTCGAGCGCGGGCCGGCCGGCGCTCGAAACATCTTTCGCGTCCCAAACCCGCTTATTGAAACCTACCGTTCCGCCATGCAGCGCATTCGGGCCATCATTGAGCGGAATGTGATATTGATGCCCGTCGAGGGTGAACGTGCCTTTCGCGATGCGATTCGCATAGCGGCCGATCGTCGCGCCGAAGTACGCGGTGTTCGCCGCCTGCGTGTAGCCGTCCAGATTTTCGAAGCCCAGCACCACGTCGTCGAACTTGCCGTTCTTATCCGGCACTCTGATCTGCGTAATGGTGCCGCCGTAATTGGTGATCTTCACCTCCATGCCGGATGCGTTTCGCAGCGTGTAAAGAAACACTTCGGTGCCGTCCGCGGTTTTGCCGAAAGATTCCTTTGGAAGGGTGGAGGCTGGCTGGGTTCGAAGCACGCCCGCGGCCAGCAGCAGCAATCCCGTCGCGGCGAACGTAGCGGTGAATATCGATCGTTTGGTCATCAATGTCAGTGTATGGTGAAGTGCTTGTGGAAGATGTCGGTTCCAATCTCCGGATGCGCTCTCGTCCCGGCAATCGTTATCGGCACCTCGAATCCGGCGCCATTTTTTGCGAAAAAGCTATCGAACGGTTTCAGCACCCAATGCTTAATGCCGGATTGCGTATCGGACAAAGTCGACTGCATGCGAAACCGGCCGTGCATATCAATCTGCTCCGTGCGCAAGTTGTAATTGCCGGCCAAGCTGATCGCCGCTCCGGGAACGCTGAATTTTAGCGAAGAAAACGAAGTCACGCCGTCGCCAAGCATGAATTGGCCCTGCAGATCGGAAGCGATCGTTTCGGGCGGCTGATCCTTCTGCTCGCTCTTTGAGATGCCGCGCGCGCGGTCGCTCAACGTGAGAAGACGGTGCTCTACTGCCGGACTGGTAAACTCCGCCGATGAAAGCGTGAATCGCCCGTTCAGCTTCAATTTGTCGAGAACGTCCTGCTCTCCTGGGGGAATCAGAATCTTGCTCCTGAAATTCACCGCGCCCGTAACGAACGGCTTGCCGCGCCCGATGATGAGATGCAGAATATCTTCCATGCGGGCGTGCGGCGCCGAGGCATTGAGCGACACGGTTTTGCCCTTGGCCCCCGGATGGTGCACCACGCCGCCGCGGCAAATGAATTCAGAATGGAGAAAGCGTGCATCCACCGGATCGAGAATCGTATCGCCATCGGTTCCGTTCACCACTGAATGGAATTTCGTGGTCAGATGGACCGGCTCGCCGCCGCGTTTTAGCGCGAAATTGGGAGTATCGGTCGTGCCATCGACTTCGATGTGCTGCAGCACGCCGTGATAGTTGCCGGTAGAGGAAAGAATCCCGCTGATCCCCTTGAATGCTCCCAGATCCGCTTTCTCAAACTGGTAATTCCCGGAGATCGCGGTCGAGCGCGGGTCGTCTTTCTGCCACGGGCCGAATTCACCTGTGCTGTCGATGAGTCCAGGTGGTTTCGCATTGATCAGTTTGGCGTCGAAAGCCATGGCCTTCTTCGGGCCGACCGAATGCAGCCTCAGTTTTCCAATCTCGAACGTGAGCGGATCTCCGCCCTGCACCTTCGGATCGATTTCGAGCAGTGTTCCATCGGCAATGATGGTCTCAATCGAAAATTTGAAGCTGGTCTTATCACTGCCCGGGTTTCCGCTTTCTAATGGATGGTCCTCTTCCTTGCCCTGGATCAAAGACGAGCGCCCGCGCGGCGGAATGTGAATCACGAGTCCCTCCAGCCGAACCACATTGACGTGGTTCTTTTTGGCGAGGACCGTGTCGTAGTCCGTCTCGGCGACAAACCGGCGGATGGTAATGAGTGGATACGGATCGCGCCAGCCCTTGTGCCGGATTGAGAGCCCTTCGCCAACCGCTTTCGGCTGCGGATAGAGCGAAACTTCAACAGATTTCAATTCGACATCGGCATTAAAGCGCTGCTCGAGCGCCCGAATGATTCGTTTTCGCGCTTCAGGTCCGAAATCCTGAACCTTTTTCTTGCCATAAAAAAAGAGGGAAATTCCCCCAATTAGCCCCACGACCCCGACTGCGAGTAGCCCATAAAGAACCCGTTTCCGTGTTTTGGTCAGTGCCGACCCCCCTCGACTCCACTATACGTTTCGGTAGATGCTAAGACTTGTGGCCAAAGCTCTAGCGATCCTCGCGTTCGCGCTCGCCGCACGAGCTATGCATCGGCGGACATCTCGGAAATCCAGATAAAGTCCACGTGGCGCGATCAGGAAAGCAATCTCACCATCAACGACACGGGCGTTCTTACATAGCCGTGGAAACGAAATTGCCGAGGCCGTGGTTGCGCGGCTGATCGCTGCGATTTCGCGGCCGCCATTGCACGCCCGATCCGATCAATCTCGGCTTAACGGAAAATTGGCTGAAGAAGAACTCCGAACCCGGTCCTAGAAGGCATGCGCTGGCATCATTTACAAGACCGGAACGCCTGCTCAAAAAGCGCTCTATGTCTCCTCGTTCGAGAATCCCGAAGTTGCGCGGAAACTCGTGCCTCTCATCTGCGAAGAGTTCTCCACCGAAAACGATACAAAGGTCGATATCGAAATTACTTTCCGGGACGGCCGTAAAATCACGGCATCCTCCGAGAACCAGGGAGCGTTCCTGCTTCCCTGGACGGTGCAGCGGAGCGGTCGCAATATTTCGACATACAACGCGGATATCAGCAGAGCCAGTCGCCGCATTGGTTCCAGCGCAGTTTACGAATCGCTCTCGTCTGGCAGGCGGGCAGGTCAGATACTATCTGTCCGATGCGGTGATGTAGCAGTATCCGGGACCAGTGGGATCTCGTTCGCGCGCAAGAAAAAGATCCGGAGGTGTTTGCGAAACTGCGTCGGCGCTTCACGATCGAGACCGCGAGCATCGATCAATGGAATAACTTTCATGCCATTCTGATTGATCCCCGCTTGCCTGTAGATTTTGCGATTGAAATCGTTCTGCCGTTTCGAGAAAATCGCGTGCAAGGCGTTGACGCACTCTTGCGAAGCGTTCCAGACTACGCGGCGCGCGCGCTTGCGACGCCTTGGCTGCGGGAATATTTGGCGCAAAGCGCGCATGCGCACGCGCGGCTGCAGTTCACGGACGGAGCCTCTTTCTGCGAAAAGGATTTTCAGGACTTTGCGGCAGATATGGATGGCGTGGGACAGCGCGCGGTGTCCGCTCGCATCCGGGCATCGCGGCGGCAAATCAGTTTCGTAACGCTTGAGATTCCGGGCGTTGTTCCTTCCAAGCTGGCGCTCAGTTTTGCGGTGTTTCACCACCACGTCAATCCAGCAGTTTCCTCCCGTTGGCTGGTTTTGCCCGATGGCGAGACGGTGCTCTGGCGTTACACGGGGGATGGCGATCTGTTGCCTCTGCGCTCCAAACGACAAGCGCACGGGTGCACAGCTTACCCAAAATGGGATGCCTGCCTCGGAGCGAACTTTTTGCCCAACGCGAGATCAACTCCATTTCTCCGATACAATTGAGGGCGGACTCGCTCGGCGCGAATGGAAGATTTAGCCTCCAAATCCGCATCGGACCCGGAAATTCCGGACAAGCTGTATTTCCGCATCGGAGAGGTCGCGAAGCTGGCCGGCATCAAACCCTACGTGCTGCGCTTCTGGGAATCCGAATTTTCCGGATTGGGGCCCAAGAAATCCGGCACGGGCCATCGCCTCTACCGGCGCAAAGACGTCGAGCTGGTGCTCGAAATCAAGCGCCTGCTTTACGAGAAGCGTTTCACCATCGAAGGAGCGCGCAAGGTGCTCGAATCGAAACCGAAACGCGACGGCGCGAAAGCCGTCCCGGCGCGCAGGCAAGGCGAACTGTTCTCCGCCACCGCGACTCTGTACCAGGACGTGCGGCGCGAGCTGAAGGAAATTCTACAACTGCTGCAAGACCGGTAGCGCGTCCTACCTCGCTAATGGGCCGCTTGGGTCCGTTCTTCCGGATCGTGCCGCATCTCGCTCGCGGCCAGCAAATCGAGTTGCTCGAGTAAAAGCTGCGCGGCATGCTGGCTGGCCGCTTTCTTGGAATTCCCAGTGGCCCGGCTCGCCAGCTCTTTTCCAATCCGCGCTTCTACCGTAAAAACTTTCGCATGCTCAGGCCCGCTGGTCTCCACCGTGATATAGCGCGGAATCGCGAACCCCAGCGCTTGTGTCCGCTCCTGCAATACGCTTTTGTGATTCAACCGTCCGATCCATTCGACGTCCTCCGGACTATCGAGCGCGCTGAGAATGTGCTTCTCGATGAAAATGCGGGTTGCCTGAATACCGCCATCCAGATACATCGCGGCGATTACCGCCTCCAGCGCATTTGCGAGCAGCGTCCTGCGGTTGCGGCCGCCGTTTCGATCTTCGCCCTTGCCGAGCAACAGGTGCTCGCCCAGCCCCAACTCCAGCGCACAGCTATGCAAATGCAGCGCGCTCACCAGGTGAGCCTTCCACTGCGAAAGCTGCCCTTCGCGGGCTAATGGATGGCGCGCCAGCAGCGATTCGCTGGCGATGAATCCGAGGATGGCATCGCCCAGAAATTCCAACTGTTCGTTGTCTTCGTTCTGCGCCCGCGCCGGTCCGCGTTCGGCCATCCAGGAGCGATGCGTCAACGCGCGGGTCAAAAGTTCCTTGTCGCGAAACCCGTACCCGAGCCTCGCCTCGAAGGGTTCGAGCGGGGCTTTCATTTCAGGCTCTGCGTCACTTGGTTCCCTTCAACCTGGTGGCCGCGGCCTTCTGCTGCTGCGCATATTGTTTCACTACCGGCGGCGCATCGTTCATGGCTATCACCTTGTCCGCCGTGCTAATGGCGTCGTCGTATTGTTTATTGTCCACATACGCTTTCGCTAAATGCGCCTGAGCGACTGAGCTGGGATCGGCCGCCACTGCTTCCTTCAAATCGTTGACCGCGTCGGGATACTTCTTGTCAAGATCCGCTGCCAGACCCAGCGCGTCGTAAGCCTGCCCGGTTAATTGCTTTTTCACCGCCGGCCACTTGTCGGGCTGAATTCCGGGTGGCGGCGTGTCGGCCGTCTTCAGCAGATCCAACGTCTTGTTGGCATAATCCTGCACTTTTTTGATACTTTGCGCTTTGTCCAGATCGTTGTCCCGGGTATGCTGCGCGATGGTCTCGGCCAGCGTGGCGCGCGCCAGAATATTGTTCGGATCGGCCGCAATCGCCTGCTCTCCGAAGGAGACCGTCTGCGCGTAATCGCCTTTGGCTTGCGCGGCATCGACAGCCATGTTCAACAGCATGTTTTTGTATTCAGTGTCGGCAAAATTCTCGAGCACGTTGTTGATGGCCTGAATCTCGGCATCGTAATTGCCCGACTGCGCCGCCGCCTGCACTTGCTGTAGCGCTGCCACTTCCTTCTGCGATTTGGGTTTGGGCGTGGCTGGCTGGCCGGACTGCTGGCTTTGTGCCGGCTGCTGGGTCTGGGCCGGCTGCTGCGCTAGAAGCGGCAATGCCGCCAGCAGCAATATGGGCGCGGCGAATAAGCATCTCATGGCTGTTTCTCTCCTGAAGAAGTACTTTGCAAGGCCTTTTGCGCGGCTTCGCGCGCTTTAGCCGAAGCGCTCGCGGTCGCAAGCGTGTTTTTGAATTGCGCGGCCGCCTTGTCCGCATCCCCCGCCTTCAGGGCCAGTTGCCCCAGATAGTAGTGCGACCAGGCGGAAATTGCCGAATTGGGGTTCGCATCGACCGTACGTTGAAAGAGATTGAGCGCCTCATCCCAATGTTTCTCCTGAAGATCGATCAGCGCTAAACCATAGGAAGCACGAGCCTGTTTATCCTTGTCACTGGTCTGCTCGAAGACTTTCTTGTATGCCTTGCGGGCATTTTCCAGGTCATGCTGCGCGTACAAACCCTCCGCCGTCTGCAAACTTTCATCCGCCGGTTCGAGTTCGATTCTTGCGGGTGGGGCGATCACGCGCGGTGGCAGCGATTGAACAAATTGCACGTTCTTCAGGCGTTTTTCTTCTTTCCTGACGTCCACAGCCGCGACCAGGTCCGGATAGTACAGCCTAAACGCTTCCTGCTGCTTCTCATAGCCCGGAAGCAAATCTGCAAACGCGGCGGTCAGAATGAAACCTTCCCGCATGGCCTCATTCACAAACTCCTGCCTCTTCTCCGGCCCGCCATGGATGAGCCGGCTATCTATCGCCTTAATCAGACACTTGGTAACCAGCAGCGAAAAATCGTCCTTGTACGCCAAATCGAGCGCGGGCGCTTCCTGCGCGAATTTCTGCAGCGGTTTTTTGTCTTTAATAACCTCGCTGTATTTGAAGGTCAACGGGTCCAGCAGATAGGCCAGATAGGTGTCGCGCACCTCGTCGATCACCGGCGCGCTAGTGGGCGTAATCACCATGAAAAAATCGTCGCGGTAGCTCCGCACCTGGACCTGGTCCGGCGCCCCCAACAAATCGAGATAGATCTGAAAACGCCTGCCCAGGTACCCCGAAGGGTTGCGCAGATAGCCGTTCGCTTCAAAGAGCGTCCCGATCACCTGGTCCTGGTACCCGGAGATCGCGTTCGTGTAGGCCGCTTGCGAGCGGTTCCAGAGATCCGCGAGCTTCGCTTCCTTGTAGAAGCGCGCCAGCAAGTCGCTAAATCCGCGCAGCGGCTCGACATCCGGCGGTATCGCTCCGGAGGGCAGCTCGAAATTCGGCGGGCCGCCCGCTACCAGAGCGAAAGAGATGTACTGGCTCAAATCCGCCGTATCGGAAGCCTTCTTGTGCTCTTTGTAATACGTTTTCAGCTCGTCGAGGCAGCCGATGCTTTCGCGCGCAAGCGCGTCGCGTATCTGGCCCCGCACCTGATAGCGTTGATTCAACGGCGAATCCATGCCAGCGTCATAACCGGCGGCGTTAATGGCAGCGAGCGTGGAGAACAGCGTGACGCTGACGCCAAAACCGTTCTCCCCCGAATCGCCCGGCAATCCGGGGACGCTTTGGGCCGCCCGACAAACCAGCACCGCGAGCATCAAAACAACAGCGCTGCGGGTCATTTGCGCAAGGATCATTTGATATCTAAAACCGAGCCGCGATTGTGAAGGAGCGGTATGCACAATGAGCAATATTTTGCTTCAGTGTAGCCTAACCGCTTGCCTGGACCGATGCCAGTATAATCAGGGCGTGGCGAGAATTTTGGTGCTCCGGCGGCCCGGTCGACCAGGGCGTCGCTGACTGAATCAATTCTTTTAGAGATTCATCAAACAGTAGGAGACTCGAATGGCAACAGATAACATAACGAGAACGACGACGGCAGCGGAAACAGCCAAGAAAACGGGGTCAACGCTGACTTTTACCGATGCCAGCTTTGACAAGGACGTCCTAAACTCCGACGTTCCCGTCCTGGTAGATTTCTGGGCCGAGTGGTGCGGGCCCTGCCGCATGATGAGCCCCACCGTGGAGCAGGTCGCGGCCGACTACGCCGGAAAGGTCAAAGTCGGCAAGCTGGACGTCGATAGCAACCAGCAGACTGCCTCCCGTTATGGCATCCGTGGCATTCCCACTCTATTGCTATTCAAGGGCGGCCAGATTGTCGAGCAGAAGGTGGGCGCGATCCCCAAGCCCGAATTCCAGAAGATGCTCGATAAGCACCTTTAGCGCTTAATCTGCCTCGCCGCTGTTCTCCCAGTTCCTCCGGGTGTTAGGCTGTTTGGCATGCTCCGGTCAGCCGCCGCGCTCGCCGCATGTCTGGGGCTGAGCTTCACACAAAACGTCCAAACCCAATCGTCGGCCGATGCCCTTCATCTGGCTGTGCGTTTGGGCCAGATACAGGAAGTGCAGCGGCTGGTGGCGGCAGGCGCGGGCGTGAACGGCCGCGATGCGCTTGGCGGAACGCCGCTCCACGATGCAGCCCGCTCCGGTAACCTACCCATCGCGACATTTCTATTGGCGCACGGAGCGGACGTAAACGCCGCGGAGGCCGACGGTTCGACTCCGCTCGAATTTGCGGTGCTCGGCCAGCACGCTGGGGTGGCGAAGGTCCTGATCGCCGCGGGCGCGCGCCTTGACACTCGCTACCGGAGCGGTCAAACTGTGCTGCACTTAGCCGCGGCCCAAGGCGATCCCGAAATCGTCCGAGCTCTGCTGGCCGCGCATGCCGGACCCGATGTGCCGGACGCCGCCGGAAGCACTCCGCTCGATGAGGCCGTGCAGCATGGCCGCGCTGCCGCCCTTGTACTTCTGATCGCCGCCGGAGCCGATGTCCGGCACGTCGATGCACGCGACGGACGCGGCCCTTTGCAGCAGGCCTGCATCCGGGGATTCGCGAATTTGATCCAGCCGCTGGTCGATGCCGGCGCGGATCCGGCCCAGCTCGATCGCTTTGGCCAGAGCCCACTCGATCTGGCGTTGGCCTACAAGAACGCCGGCGCAATCTCGGCTCTGCTCCGCCTCGACTCGCGTCCAGAGGTCGCCGCCAGCGCTGAGCGCGCCATGGAAACAGCCACGCTCCGGGGGCAAGTCGAAATTGCCCGCATGCTGCTCGATAACGGCTTCGATCTGCACGCCACTGCACCAGCCGGTTCCACCTATTTGCACGATGCAGCGCTGAAAGGGCAGACGAAAATGGTTCGGCTTTTCCTCGACCGGGGAGCGCCCGTCGACGCGCGGGATCAAAACGGCGCCACTCCGCTGCACGATGCCGCGCTCGGCGGAAGCCCGGAAGCCATCGCGCTGCTTCTGGACCGCGGTGCGGCCATCGATGCGCGCGACCGGGAGACCGGAGCCACGCCTTTGATGTTTGCGGCCGGCCTGGGCCGCGCGAAAGCCGTCGCCCTGCTGCTCCGGCGTGGAGCCGACCCTACTCTCAAAGATCGCAAGGGGCACAATGCTTTGGATCGCGCCAGAGAAATGAACGATCCCGCCACGCTCCAACTGCTCGAGACCGCTTTGACTCATTCCAAACCGGGGCTGAGCTACTTTTCTAAAGATTAGCCCGCACTCCTGCCGATAAGAGTAAGTGTGAGCGGAGAGGCTATTTTGGGACGAGGTAAACGAGTAAGCCAACTTTTAATTGCAGACCGTAATTTGCTGTTTCGGCGCGGGCTGCGGACACTCCTATCGGCCGAGGCCGATCTGGAAATCTTGGATGAGGCAGCGGATCTGGCGGAAACCATGGCGAAAGTGCGCCTCGTCCCGCCCGATGTTCTATTGATGGAGCTGGATCTCCTTCGGGTGGATCTGCTTCAGGCGGATCTTCTGCAAGCCGGCGGCAAGCAGGCTGCTTTCGCGCTCCGGCAAGCGGCGCCGCAGTGCGCCATCCTGTTCCTGACGCAGGAAGATTCGCCTGAGCAATTGGAGCTCGCCATCGCGGCGGGCGCACGCGGCTACATGCTCAAGAGCAGCAGCGCCGCTCAACTCGTCGCCGGCGTCCGCCAGGTTGCATTCTCGGAGGATCAGAATCCCCGCGCTTTGTCCAAGATCGTTCCCGATCTGCAGGCCCTTGCGGCCACCAGCGACGGCTATCCCCGCGGAGCGGTCCTTACCCCTCGCGAGCAGGAAGTGATGCGGCTGCTGGCCGAAGGCCGCACGGTCCGCGAAGTCGCTTCCGAACTCTCGCTGAGTGTCAAAACCGTCGAAGCGCACAAACTCAACCTCATGCGCAAGCTTGATATCCATAACCGCGCCAGCTTGGTCGAATACGCCGTACAACGCGGTCTCATAACGGCGCAACTCGCGCCACAGCTCACCCACTAACCCGAAACTCAGCCGCGGCCCCGCTCAGCGGGGGAGCAGTCTGCCCCGCCAACACGCCCGAACTTGCTACTCTGCCATTGGGAGCAGGTTCATACAACATGGCGAAATTCCTTTTGGGCGTGCTGGTCGGCGCCATCGTAGCCGTTCTTGGCATTTTCATCGTCGTCCTCGCAATCGGACGCCTGTTTGCGAACAAACAGCCCAGCATTGCGGCCGATTCGGTGCTGGTCCTGACCCTCGACGGCGACCTCCCCGAAGCCGCTCCCGTCGAATTTCCGATTCCCTTTCTGCAGACTCAAAATACGCCGACGGTTCGAGATCTATGGACCTCGCTGCGCGAAGCCGCCACCGACAGCCGGATCAAGGCTGTCGTGCTTCAACCCCACTCGCTCGTGACCGGCTGGGGCAAACTGCAGGAAGTTCGCCAGGAGCTGTTGGACTTTAAAAAATCCGGCAAGCCGGTGTATGCCTTTCTGCAGAGTCCCGGCTCGCGAGAGTATTACCTCGCTACCGCCGCCGACAAAATTTTCCTCTCGCCCGACGACATGCTCGACGTGAAGGGCTTCCATCTGGAGGAAACGTACTTCAAGAACGCCCTCGACAAGCTCGGAATTGGCGTTCAGGTGGATCACATCGGCCGCTATAAAGACGCCGGAGACATCTTCACCCGGACCGGCATGTCTCCCGAGACGCGCGACGTGCTGAATCAGGTTTTGGATCAGATTTATGGCGATTTCTGCTCCACTGTGGGGCAGGGCCGGCACAAAACCGCGGACGAGATGAAAGCCTTGATCGATACGGGTCCTTTTCTTGGGGCGCAAGCCAAGGCGGCGGGCCTCGTCGACGAGCTTGGCTATGAGGATCAAGTCTACGCCGAGCTGAAGAACAAGACCGGCACGAACGACTTGAACAAAGTCAACATTAAAACCTATTTCCGCGGCGCGCCCGGCCGTGGCGATCGCATCGCCATGCTGGTCGGCGAGGGTGATATCGTGAGCGGCGAGCCTTCGAATGCATTCGGCGGCGAAGGCGTCATCGCTTCCGGCGCATTCGCCAAGATCATCCGCCAGATCAGGAATGACAAGAGCATCAAGGGTGTCATTCTGCGCATCGATTCCCCCGGCGGCGATGCTGTCGCCTCGGATGAAATCCTGCACGAATTGAAGCTGCTCAGCGGGGCGAAGCCGCTGGTCGTCTCTATGTCCGACTTGGCCGCTTCGGGTGGTTATTACATCTCGGTAACCGGCGACCCGATTGTCTCCTACCCGGACACGATCACCGGTTCCATCGGCGTTCTCTACGTCCGGCCGAATTTTCACGGCCTGTTCGACAAGCTCGGAATTCAGGACGACATGCTTTCCAGAGGCAAGCTGGCCGACATGGATTCGCCCTACCTGCCTTTGTCCGACGCCGCCCAGCAAAAGCTGCATGAATCCATCGAGGCGACCTATCGATCGTTCGTAACCAAAGTTGCCGCCGCCCGGAAGAAAACGTATGACCAGATCGATCCCATCGCCCAAGGCCGGGTCTGGATGGGCGCCCAAGCGCTTCAGAACGGGCTGGTCGATCAGCTCGGCGGCCTCGACCAGGCAGTTGCACTCATCCGCAAAAAAGCCAATCTTTCCGCCACAGGGCAAACCAATCTCGTCATGTACCCTCCCCGCCGCAGTCTTTTGGAAATCCTGACAAATTCCTCGCCCGACGCAATGGCTGAGGCCGCTGTCCGCTCCCGCCTGCGCAGCGCCATTCCTGGCTTCCCCGGTTCGGCGCTGCTGAAAGGCGGCGTAATGCGTCTCATGCCCTGCCGGTTGAGTATCCAGTAGATTCGCTTGGGTTCAGAAAGCCGCCGCCGAGTGAATCCCGTTCCGGTCCAGCGCGGTATGCATGCGCTCCAGCGCGCTCTTATGAATTTGCGACACGCGGCTCTCGTTTACTCCCAGAATGCCGCCGATTTCTTTCATCGTTAACTCGCGTTCGTAATACAACTGGACGACTTGGCGATACCGCTTCGGCAGCGTCTCCATCGCCGACGACAGCTTGTCGCGCAACTCCGTTTTCGCGAATACGTGATCGGGACAGTTCGCCGGAGTGCTCGGGGTTTCAGGCACCGGCTGCTCCTCGCGCTCGGCGCGAACCTGTGTCGCCGCCAGGCCCAGGCTGCGGAAGTCCACCATTAAAGTCTGCCAGCGCCGCGCATCCAGACCCATTGCCGCTGCAATTTCGCCGGGCACCGGATCGCGCTGAAGCTTTGCGCTCAGTTCGCGGGTGACGGTTTCCATTTGTTTGTGCCGCTTGCGTAAGTCCCGCGACGCCCAATCGAGTTGTCGAAGGCTATCCAGGATCGCGCCGCGGATGCGGTGCTTCGCATAGGTTGGGAACGCGACTCCCTTCTCGGCCTCGTATTTCGTGGCGGCATCGAACAGCCCCATCACTCCGGCATGAATCAAATCGTCAAGCTCCAGGTGAACTGGAACGGATTTCTGAATGTGCGCCGCGATTGCGGTCACCAGCGGCAAATGCTCCAGAATGAGATGGTCTCGGCGGACCGGGTCTTGTTGGCGGTACTGTGTATCGGGCGCTCGCTTGATAGCTGCGGCATGCATTGTGTGTCTCCGGGGCCGAAGCCAAACCTTCGCTTCAGCTCTCGCCCCGGAAAAGGCACTCACGACACCACGCGCGCAGCTAGCCGCGCTCACACCTCGGCCATCCGTGTAAACTGCTGTTAAATCAATGAAGTAGAAGAATCGCCGGACGGCTTGACACCCGCGCGCCCGAACCCTGAACGGCCGCCTGGTTCAATTCCGGAACAGGCCGGGCCGCGCCCGAGTTTCAAAACGGCTTGGATGAACCGGATCGAAACAGGAGGCCAACAAGCGGTCCGCTACGAATCGAAACAAAACACTCGATTCATGTTTTATTGGGGTTTTTTCGGAAGTTCTGGCTAAGCTGCGTCAGGTCTGGTGCTAGCTCGCGTGCTTCCCGTAGGAAGGATCTGTTTGGGTTTCCCTGCTCGCAGGCTTTCTCGGACGCGCGCCGCTCAACCGCTTAGGGGCTACATGCCAACCCGGCACGCGCTCCGCTTTGGCGAAATCGTCCAATTCGGCTGGCCGGGACAAAAGCTGCTCCTCCAGTTCCGCGGCCTCGAGCAGGTCCAGCGCGGTCATGTCCAGAGTGGAGAGCAGCCGGTCGGCCAGTTCCGGGCGCAGCTTGCGCGCGCCTTTCAGCACGTTGTGCATCTGCGGTTGTGAGATCCCCAGGAATCGGGCGAGACCCCGTTCCGTGAAATCGCCGCTTTGAACGCGAGCATTTACTAAGCGGATCAGTCGCGCCTGGAGAGCCCCAAACGTGACTTTTCCATCCCGTGATTCTGATTCCAACCTGAAATACGGCTCCTCGAAACCGTGGGAGTTTTCCCTATTTTACCAGCTTCGGAGTATCTGGCGTGCAGGCGGTAACAGATTTAGTCTGATGCAGTTGTGCGCATTAAGCTAAAAATCTCTCTTCATTTTAAGTAAATATTTCTCACATTTTGATCGCAATATTCGGAAAGCACCTTATGTTCTTCTCATCACCTACTACTCCGAAAGTCTTAAGGGGCTCAGGGGTTGGAAGGACCAAAAAAAACAAAATGGAATGGACTCGATCCGAAACTCTTGCCCTAGCTCAGCAATCCTGCACCCACTGCTACGGTCTCGGCCTACGGCCGGGGCGAGCAGGGGCGTCGACCCCGTGCAATTGCGTGTTTAGGTCTATTTTCCGCGCCTGTTATGCGCGGTTTCGGCAGTGTGCCTCCAAAGAGAAGTACATGAGCCGAGTGTCGCTGGAAGCAAATCCCGGGCGGCAGCGTAAATCCGTATGGGGCCTTAAGAACGAGGAGTATATTGCCGACTTCTGTCTTGTGAGCCGGCGAGTTCTCGACGACTACGAGTACAAATTATTCAAATACCATTTTCTGCTGGGAGCCGACTGGACATTGTGCTGCCCCAAACTCAAGATCGACCGCGGCACATTCTTTCATGACGTTTACCGGGTCGAGCAGAAACTGGGTAGAAGCTTCCGCGAATTGGAGCCCTATGCTCTTTTCCCGCTGGATCAGTACTTCAACGGCACGCCCAAATCGGGGGCGGGGGTTGCGGTCCTAATGTGTCCATTCCCTGTAGAAACCAGCGAGCTTCCAACAGAAAACGCGAAACCGGTCTTACGGTTTCCCATCAAGCGGGCGGCCTGAGCGAGCGAGAGAACCGTCAGGTCAATACTCGGAGGCCAGGCTCTTAAGCCTGGCCTTTTTTGGGTACTGACTCAATTTGAGCATGGGGGAATTTGAATGGTAAAAGTGGCACTCTCAACTCTTCTTCTTTTACCCTATGCAATTGTGTGTTGGGCAGGGAGCCATATTCCGTTGGCCGGGGTTATAGAAATAGCAGATACCGGCGTTATGTGCCGGGCTCTCAAACAAGTCTTCGTATTGATCCTGCCCCGCAGTAGCTGGTCCACTTAGAAACATGAAAGTATCACGAAGGCGGCCTTCGGGATAGCCCTTCGTCCTTATCTCAGGTTGCTGGCTGCAGGCGCTTCGTCTGTCAAGGCCTCGCGTAAGCGCGGCGTATATGCACGGCCCCCAAAAAGCACAAACCATTTGTCAGTATGAATGAAATCAGATCAAGCGGAATTTCGTATCGGATGGACGACCGGCATCGGCAAGGTCGGCGAAAAAAGGGTTGACACGACAGCGAAAAATTTCCCGTTCCATTTGGGCCTCTTCTTTTTTAATCGCGTCGGCCGCTTGTGTGGGTTCGGCGCTTTGGCATCAGTGAAACTCTCGTCCGCTTAAATCCTGCGGGACATCTGCTTCTCATGTATACAGTTGATTTTTGCGTCCTCCGCAGCGCCGCTTCAATGATTGGCGCTTGCGCAGCAATCAATAGCATCGGATACTTTCCTCCTGCTCATGCGATCGCCGTTTGGACGAGCAGCCAAATCGTCACCGATACGATTACAGCCCGCACCGCCCACTTGACTCACGCCCTTCGCCGCGCCACCCGCCGGACGTCCGGTATTCCGTCGCCGCCCTGCGGTTTCGCAGCTTGTCCTCTCGTGCCGCTAAAGCCTCTTCCGTATCCTCTGGCCACGGACGATGTTTACCTACAAAAGTTGAATTCTTCATGGAAAGTTCCTGCTATTCGTAATTCCGGGCGCGCGCCTATCGTGCGCCCGGGTTGAGTACCTCTGGGTTACCGGGATGTCAGCCGCTACTTAGCTGTCCACCCGCAGGTTATTGGTTACCGAAAAGACACCGGACACCGTATTCGCCTGTATGTTGGCGATGTTCTTGTCCATCTGTCTTGCAACCGCTCCTTCCAGAGTCACGTGGCCGTTCTCCACAATGATGTGGATGGTGGGCACCGCTCGAAGCGCGTACTGGTTCAAAGCAGCCTGTCGATAGATTGCCCGGTACACTTTCAACCGGATGCGGTCGTCCATCGACGAGAGCGGAAGCACCCGGATCTCGTTCCGGACAGATTCCACGCCTTCGATACGCTTGACCACGTTTTCCGCGTCGCTCTTCAAAATGGGGCGCGTAACCTCGCCCAGAAGAGTCACCTCGCGACCGTTCATCTGGAATTCCAGATTGTCGAACACGCCGTAGTACGGTAGCATGATCAATTCGTGCCGGACCTGGTGAGCCAGGCGCGCCTCCGAATTCTGCTGCACGTTCACCGAGTCTTGGGTTACGCTTTTTGCCGGCAGGGCGCCGGGCAAAAGCATTCCCAGCCCGATCGCGGAAAGCAGCACAGTTTTTCTTAAATATCGATACATTTCACTTCTCCTGTTCGTTTTGTTTTTGCTACTTAATGAAATGCAATCCAGCGGCCAAGCCCGGCAAGCTGGATGATGTTGAAAATAGGGGCGTTTGGAAAAAAGCGCTGGGCTGCGCGTGGCTGGAAATGGCCGGGGGTGCGCCTTTTGGGCTATTAAGGAGTGCCGAAAATCTTACTGAACTTCTTTTGCTGTTCTGGATTCAACACATCCAGGATGCGCTGCTTGCCGTGATCGGCCACGTCCTCGCGTTCATCCTCGATGTTCTGGTAATACTTGGCGTAATCGTCCAACACGGTCGTGACCACCCGCTCCTGCTGCGGCGTCAGGTTCAGCTCGGTTTTGAGATGGCTTAAGCCAAAATGCCGGGCCGCGTCCAGGCCCTGGTATTGCCTCGGCCGGGAACATCTCCGGGAATGCAGATAATTGCGCGTGACCGCCGACCCAAACGCCGCGCCGCACAGAAAAATAATCGCGAGAATAGTAAGAACTTTCGGATTCGACCACCCGGCCTCATGATGCAGTCCGGATCCGCGCCGCGTTGTCACAGAAGTAGCTATTGGAGCGATCCTTCACTCGAAACCAGCACCGGGTGCGCGGCGAAGTTCTCTAGAACGGCATCGCGCTGTTCGGCCGGGCTGCCCGCTACCAGCGCATCCTGATGCATGCTCTGCGCTACGATCCGCGGACCTCCCAGATGGCCGTCGCGGCTCTCCTGGGTAACCACATACGCGCCCAGCATCAGCGCCACCATCAGCGAAGCATACGCCAACCGCTTCCCAAATGGCGAATCGGTGAACACGGCCCACATCGATTCCTTCGCGTGTTCCTCAATCCGCTGCAAAACGCGCGCGTAAAACCCGGGCGCCGGTTCCAGTTCTTCAGGCGGGCGCAATGTTGTTCGTATCAGCCCGGCCTGCGCCTTCATCGATTCCAGTTCCGTGGAACACTCGGCGCAGCGCAATAAGTGCGCGGCCGAAGCTTCCTTTCCGGCGGCAGCTCCCCGTGCTGCCAGCAGATCTTCCAAACGTTCCCGAATGGACCCGTGCATATCTCCCTCAAAAGAACAACTTAGTTCGCGGATCTAACGCCCGCATTAATCAACTGTACACCTAAACTCCCGTTCGCAAACCCTATCGCTCCGTGCTCCCGGCCGGCGAACTCGGCGGCGCCAGTGGCGCTCTTTCCAACCGTTGCGCCGCCTTTACAAGCTTCTGGCGGGCGCGAAACAGCTTCACCTTAATGGTGTTTTCATTCATCCCGGTCATCTCCGACAACTCCTCCACCGAGTGCCCTTCCACTTCCTTCAACAAAATGAGCGACCGGTCTTCTTGCGATATTTTCGAAAGCAGCTTCAGAATCAGATCGCGCTGCGCCAGCCGCTGATCGATGGCCGGCTTCTGGTCCGTAGCCGGTTCCGAATGCTCCATCCGCAGCGAATCGTCGGCCGAAAAATCGCTTTCGTAAACCAGTTTTCGAACGCGTTTCTTGCGCAGATAGTCATAGCACTCGTTGACCGTGATCTTATAAATCCAGGTCAGTAGCGAGCTGCGAAAATCGAAGCTCTTGATCGAAAAATAGATTTTCGCGAAAACTTGTTGGGCGATATCTTCCGCATCATTGCGGTTGCGAAGGATGCCGTAAATGATCGAGAAGACCTTCGCTTGATAGCGGCTTACGATCTCATGAAACGCGAGCTCGTCCTGCGCCTGCACCCGGCGGACTAGCGCCGCCTCTTCGGTGGTTCGATGGTCCAATTTGGTCTTCGGTCGAGTTGCCCCTCCGGCAGTGGCCGGAAAGGCCCCTCCGGCGGTCGCCGGAAAAGTCAGAGTAGCGCTGAGCCCGCTCATATATGCCAGCCGACGTGCCGTCCTGCGAATGGGTTACAAGAACCAGTATCCCAAGCCCAACAGAACCGCCATCCCGTCCGGCGGGAGATCGGAAGCTCGAAGCAGGCGCCCTACGCCCAGCTAAATCCACTATTTGCCAGCGGTAACGAACGAATCCGTTTCCCGCCGGCCGCGAAGATCGCGTTGCAAACCGCCGGGATAACCGGCGGAAGCGCGGGCTCGCCTAGCCCTGTCGGCGAGTGGTCGCTTTTGACGAAATGTAGTTCAATCTCCGGCGCCTGCCGCATGCGAAGCAATGGATGGGTGTTGAAGTTGGTCTGCACCACCCGCCCGTTTTCGAGCGTGATCGCCTGTCCCATCAGCTCGCTCAAGCCGTCCACCACCGCCCCTTGCACTTGCGCCAGGGCGCCGCTCGGGTTGATGATTTGCCGGCCCACGTCGCCGCACACCCATACCTTATTGACCTTCAGTTGATTATTGCCGCTCAATGCGACTTCAGCCACGTGCGCGAAATAGCCCTGAAAACTGTAGTGGAACGCCACGCCGAGGGCGGTTCCTTTCGGCAGGCTGCGCTTGCCCCATCCGGATTTCTCCGCCACCAACTCCAGCACGCCACGCATGCGCGCCGCATCGTAGGTTTGCGGCCGCGCACCGGCGCGCGTGGGACTCGGCTCGTTCTCCACTTTCGGCTTGGCCGCGGCCGCCACCATCTGCCCCCCGGCTTCCCCTAACAACTCCAGCCGGAACGCAACCGGATCTTTGCCCGCCGCATGAGCCAGCTCGTCGATGAACGACTGCATCACGAACGCCTGCGAGTTTGCCCCCGGCGCCCGCAGCGCCCCGGTCTTCAACCGCAGCGGCATCACCGATGAGTACATCGCGAAATTCGGCACAAAGCCCGAGGGAAACTCGTTCGGCGAAATGCTGGCCGACGGCGCGAACGTATCGCCGTCTCCATAGCTCACAAAATGATTCCTCCACGCCACCAGCTTGCCTTCGCCGTCCACCGCGCCTTTCAAATAATGAAATCCGCCCGGCCGGTAATAATCGTGCGTCATGTCGTCTTCGCGCGACCACACCAGCTTCACCGGCACGCCAATTTTTTTCGCGATGTAGCCGGATTCCACCATGTAGTCGTTCGTCAGCCCGCGCCCGAACGATCCCCCCGCCCGCAGCAGGTGAACCGTAATGTCGTCCTCCCCAATGCCCAGAATCTTCGCGGTAAGCGCCCGGCCTCGCGCCGGCTGCTGCGTCGTGCTCCAGATCTCCAGCTTGCCGTCTTTGAAATGCGCGCTGCAGTTCCTCGGTTCCAGCGGCGCATGCGAGATGAATGGATACGAATAAGCCGCTTCCACCACCTTCGCGCCGCTGCCGAACGCATTCTCCACATTGCCGTCGTTTTTGAGCGTGCGCTGCGGCGCCTGTTTCGACAACTCTTCCGCTTTTTGCGCAAACTCCTGGCTGCTCTGCTGGGCCGCTACGCCTTCGTCCCACTGCACTTTTAATTTTTTCCGCGCCGTCTGCGCCTGCCACCACGTGTCGGCGACAATCGCAACGCCGGATTCCAGACCGGGATCGCCCTTCAGCACCGGCCCCACTTCCAGCCCGCTGTCCACCACAAAAACGTGCCGGACGCCCGGCATCGTCTTCACTTCATCCAGGTTGGCGTTCACCACTTTGCCGCCGAAAACGGGGCACTTCTCATACGAGGCGAAAAGCATCCCCGGCGTCGTGAAATCGATGCCGAAAATCGGCTTCCCGGCGGTGATATCGGGGACGTCCACGCTGGCCGTCCATTTGCCGATAATTTCGTACTGGCTGGCATCCTTCAGCTTCACCGAATCGAGATCGGGAACCGGCATCGTCGCTGCCGTCTTCGCCAGCTCGCCGTAGCCGAGTGAGCGGTCCGTCGTGCGATGGTACACGCGTCCGTGCGCCGCGTAGCATTCCGATTCCGGCACGCCCCAGGTCTTAGCCGCCGCGGCAATCAGCATCTGCCGCCCCGCCGCTCCCACCTGCTGCATCGGCACAAAATTATTCGGCATCGCCCGGCTACCGCCCGTCGATTGCAATCCGTACTTGGCATCCAGGCCTGCCTGCTCTACTTTGACGGATTTCCAATCGACGTCCAGCTCCTCGGCAATCAGCATCGGCAGCGCCGTCTTGACGCCTTGCCCAATTTCCGGATTGCGAGAGATGAGCGTCACCGTGCCGTCCGGTGCAATGCGAATGAACGCTTTCGCATCGATGGGCGGCGGCTGCTCGCGCGATCGCTGTGCCGAAGCTTTCGGCTCGCTATAAAGAGCCAGCAGCATGCCTCCGCCCGAAAGCGCGGTGACGTGAAGAAAAGATCGCCGTGTCAGGCCCATGGCTTACACCCTTCCTTTCATCGAAGCTGCTCTATGAATCGCCTGCCGGATGCGCGGATAGGTCCCGCACCGGCACAGATTCCCGTTCATCGCAGTATCGATCTCCTGATCGCTTGGATGCGGATGCTTGGCGAGCAAGGCGGCCGCGGACATGATCTGCCCCGCCTGGCAATAGCCGCACTGTGGAACGTCCGCTTCGAGCCACGCGCGCTGCAGCGGATGCGAGCCATCCGGCGACAGGCCTTCAATCGTAGTGATGGGCTGGTTCGCCGCCGCCGACACGCTGACTTGACACGAGCGCGCTACGTCCTCGCCCAAATGCACCGTACATGCGCCGCATTCGCCGATACCGCAGCCATATTTTGTTCCATGCAGATTCAATACATCGCGCAGCACCCAGAGAAGCGGAGTGTCCGGCGCTACGTCGACCGTGCGGGAACGCCCATTGACGGTTAATTTGATCGCCATATCTATAAAGATACGCCTTCCTGGTGGAGGCAGATCGCCGCTTTTTGCGGTCTACCATTTTGGCCTAGGCGATTTTGCGTGATGCAGACTGGAAAGCAATGGACCAGATCCAAAAACAACCCTGGGGCGCTCTCGACTCCGGAGAACAAATCCACCTCTACACGCTGCGCAATTCGCAAGGCGTCGAAACTTCCATCACGAATTACGGCGGCAGAGTGGTGACGCTCAAAACTCCCGACCGCGAGGGAAACTTCGACGACATAGTCCTCGGCTTCGAAAGCCTCGACGGCTATCTCGGAAAGAATCCCTACTTCGGAGCCGTCGTCGGCCGCTATGCCAACCGCATTGCAAACGGGCGTTTTCGCTTGAACGGCGCAACGCACACACTCGCCTGCAACAACGGACCCAACGCGCTGCATGGCGGCCTCGAGGGCTTCGACAAAGTTGCCTGGCAAGCGAGAGAAATTTCGAACGGAAGCGCGCCGGCCCTCGAGCTGCGTTATCACAGCAAAGACGGCGAAGAAGGCTATCCGGGCAATCTCGACGTGACCGTAACTTACGCTCTAACCGCAGATAACGCGCTGAATATTGAGTACCGGGCCACGACCGACCAGGACACCGTTCTCAACTTGACCAATCATTCGTATTTCGATCTCGCCGGGCACGGCAGTGGCGGCATTCTGGAGCATCGGGTAACCATCAATGCCGAAAAGTTCACGCCTGTGAATGCGGACATCATACCCACCGGCGAACTGCGCGCTGTCGAAGGAACGCCCTTCGATTTCCGAAAGCCGACGCCGATCGGCGCGCGCATCGATGAACCAGAAGAACAACTTCTATATGGCCACGGCTACGATCACAACTTCGTCCTCAATCGGAACGCGGGCGGCCCCACGCTGGCGGCGCGCGTGCTGGAGCCCAGCCGCGGCCGCATCCTCGAAGTGCACACCACCGAGCCCGGCATCCAGTTCTATACCGGCAATCATTTAGGAGCGGGTGTAAAAGGAAAAGGCGATTGGGTCTGCGGATTCCGTTGCGCTTTCTGCCTGGAAACCCAGCACTTCCCCGATTCGCCCAACCATCCGAATTTTCCCTCCACCGAACTCAAAGCCGGACAGCTCTACCACAGCACCACAATTTTCAAATTCTCAGTCGATTGATAACGCTGGATCGGAACCGCGACCCGTCAGGGAGCGTTTGCGACGAAGTTGCCATAAGCAGCGCGTTGGAGTTCCGCCCGCCGCCTGGAGTGCAGCCAAAGCTCTATGACCACGACGTTAATCGAAAAACCGATCCAGAACGCGATCCCGAAGAACTGATTCGGGCCAAGATGCGTGCGGCCGCTCGTGGCGAAGAACACTCCCATAACGGGACGAGTGGTTGCGATGCCGAGCAGGATACCTACCGCGCGCGTCATCCACTCCCGTTTCCGTGCGGCATCGCGGTGGAGGCGTAACCAATAGGCGCGGCCGAGCGAAACCAGAAACCAAGTGTCGAAAACGAGCACGGCGGAGCGCTCCACCCAGCCGCCGATCGCGTACACGCTCATCGCATACGCGGTCACGCCGGTGATAGCGCCGAAGGGAAAGAAGAGCCGTTCCATCCATTCACTGCCGCCGCGGCGCAGCAGGACGCCAACGGCGAGAAGCACGAAGATGGCCGCCGGGATGATATGCATTAGAGTCAGCGCCGCGTGCGACGAGAAGGTTGCGTCCATCGCCACCATCCGTGGAGGCCCGCCCTGTGAGGGATGTATCAACGCGATAAGTCTCCGGACGACTACCGCAATGGCGATAACGACGCAGAACCAGAACCCGAACAGCAGCCATAAAGGATGGCCGGACATTCGAAAAGATGGCTGCTGTTTGCTGCGTTCCATTCTTCGCCGTCATCCCTCGCGCAATGCCACCAACGGATCGACGCGGCTTGCCCAGCGCGCCGGCAAATAACACGCCAACAGCGCGACTGCCAATAACACCACCGCCGCCCCCGCCACGCTGACGGGATCGCTCGCACTCACGCCATACAACATCCTGCTCAGCAAGCGGCCCACCAGCAGCGCCGCGGTGAAGCCAATCAGCACGCCCATCCCAACCAGCGACATGCCTTGTTTCAAAATCAGTCGAAGTACGCTTCCCTGCGCCGCGCCTAATGCCATGCGCAACCCGATCTCCCGCTTTCGCTGATTCACCGAATACGCCAGAATGCCATACAACCCGACGCTTGCCAGCCCCAACGCCAGCAGCCCAAACACGCTCAGCAGCGCCGACGCCCATTTTGGCTTGAAACAAACCTCCATCAACGATCTGACGCCCCGTGCGGGCCAGCATCCCGCCAGTCATGATATGTGGCCCGGCAGCACGCACCTCGCGCTGGACGGGCATCATAAGCTGCCGCGGATCCTGGCTGCTTCGCACATACAATGTCATAGCGTCCGAATAGTCCTGTTTCAGAGGCACGTAGACGCACAACTGAGGCGGCTCCCCCCAGGAAGAATAATTGGCGGTTCTGGCAATTCCGACAATCTGCCGCATCTGTGGGTCGCCCGGCACTTGAATGCGCTTCCCTAACGCATCTCCGCGCGGCCAATAATCGTGCGCCATCTTCTCATTGATAATCGCCACCGGCGTGGAGTTCTCCTGATCCCGATCCGTAAACTCGCGGCCGCTGTCGATGGCCACGCCCGCTGTCTCGAAATAATTGGAGTCGACGATATTGACGACCGTTGCAATCTTCTCCGCTTGCGACCGTTTTTGCCGCCCCTCCACCTGTAATCCATTTACGCTTCGCGCCCACAGCGGCAGGTTCGAGGCCCACGATACGGACTCGACACCTGGAATCCTCGCCACGCGTTCGCGCAGGTCCTTGTAGAACGCCTTCGTTTGCGGCTTTCCATATCCGGCCTGTCCGGGATTCGTCATGAAGAGCGCAAGATGCGCCGTCTGGAATCCAGGGTCGATATTGTAGGCGCGCCCGATGCTTCGCAGAAACAGAGCTGCCGTTACCAGCAGCAGGAACGAAAATGCAACTTGACCCACCAGCAGAGAGTTCGCGAGCGTAACTCGTCTTCTGCTTCTCCCGGTTGTGCGAGCCTCTTCCTTCAGCGTTTCCGCCACGCTCGCGCGTGAGGCCTTTGCAGCCGGAATGCTTCCGAACAGGAAGCCGGTTGCCAACGAGATCAACAGCGCAAAAACAAATACCGTTGCATCCAGTTTCGGCGCGGGGAAGTTTGCCGAAGCCGGCATCGCCCCGAACAGGAGATGCAGACCCGCATAGGCGATCAGCAATCCCACTACCCCGCTGAGAAATCCAAGAAACACGCTTTCAGTGAGGAGTTGGCGCACCAGTCTTCGGCGGCTAGCTCCCATAGCCAGCCGGATGGCCATCTCCTGTTGCCGCGCCGCTGAGCGCGCAAGCAGCAGATTCGCCACATTCGAACACGCGATCAGCAGAACAATCGCTACAACGATCAACAGTCCCGCGCTCGCGAACAGAATCGGCGTGGAGTTGCCGAATGAGCTGGAGAACAGGACATCTCTAATTGGCCGCACGGTCGCCGTGTAGCCCTCATTGGTTGCCGGATATTCGCGAGCCAAATCCGCCGCAATGGTCGCCGCATCGGCTTGCGCCTGCGCCCGCGTGACGCTCGTCTTTAATCGCCCCACGCTCCGGAAAACCGCTTTACTGCGATCGGTGAGCGCACCCCGCATCTCGCCGGGCAATAACTGTTCCGCCATAGCCGCCGGTATCCACACATCAGGGCCGAAAATTGCATTCACTCCAATGAATTTCGGCGGAGCGACACCAACAACCGTAAAGACAATGTTATTGAGCCGCAGCGTTTTGCCGATGATGTCAGCCGCACCGCCGAAGCGCGCCTGCCAGTCGCCGTAGTTCAGGACTGCAACGGGGTGTGCGCCAGGAGCGCTGTCCTCTTCCGGCAGAAAGAATCGTCCCAGGGCCGGGCGCAGACCCAGTGTCGAGAAATAATTGCCCGTCACCAGCTCGCTGAACATTCCCTGCGACCCGGTGCCCGCCTGCCATGTGATACCGCGTGGAGATATGTAACCCGCCAGCGACCGGAAAACTCCGTTCCTCGCTTGATAATCTTTCAGGTCTGCGTACGATAGCGGCAAAGGCAGACTCGATTTCGATGTGCTTTTGATTTTGGCCGCGCCGACCGCCGCCAGGCTTGAGGAATCCGGAACCGGCAAGGGATTCAAAATGAGCGTGTTGATGACTGTAAAGACGGTCGTGTTCGCGCCGATTCCCAAAGCCAGCGTCAGAACCACGAACACAACGAACAGCGGACTCTTCCGCATCGTGCGGACCGAATAACGAAGATCTCTCCAGAGATCTTCCAAGAAATTAGCGGGCCTTGCGTCGCTGTTCGCCATGCGCGGCGTCCTCTCCAGCTTTGCCTGCAGCGGATACATTTCATCCAACTCCGAGATGGCCCTTTGATACGCCTCTTCTTCGCTTGCTCCGCCGCTGCGGTATTCGCGATAGCGATCCTCCAGGTGCTGCGCGAGTTCCTCAGTGAGATCTAATTCGGCGGCGCCCTCCAGACGCAAAGAGGCAATCCGCTCTCGAACGATACGTTTCCAATCAGGCATGTTCAACTCCTGTCACTCGACCCATGGCGGCCACAAATTCCTTCCAGCTCTTCCGTTGAGAACGAAGCACTTTGCGGCCTTCCGGCGTCAGTGTGTAATAACGCCGCCTTCGCTGCTCCGCCTTTTCCACCCAGCGGCTGTCGATCCAGCCCCGCTCCTCCAGCTTGTAGAGCAGCGGATATAACGAGGTGACATGAAATCGCAAAACTCCGCCAGATCGGATCTGGATCAGCTTTGCAATGTCATACCCGTGCCGCGGCTGATCCTCGAGCAGCGACAACACGAGAAGCTCGGCGCTCCCCTTCTTCCATTCCTGGTCTGGTGAATTTATGGCCATATTCGGCAGTCCCTTATATAGGACTCAAAAACCTGTACGCCGGCCTCAGGCGATTTGTTCCATCGAATCGCAAATTCGTCGAAAAATAAGGCTAGCCCGGATTACTGAAATTCGTGTACTCCTGAACGTGCGAAACGGCGTCGAGTCTAAAAGCTATGTGCAAGCAGTTTATTTTCTTGCAAGGAATTGTTGTTGCCTCCCTGCTGAGTGTCGCGGTCGCCGGCACTTCATGGCAGAACGACGACCCGTCGCAGTGGACCAGCGAGGACGTGTATCAGATATTGAACAATTCGCCTTGGTCCAAATCAGTGGGGGTGACTAGCGCGGCCAGAGGTTCAGGTTATGGCGGCCAGTCGCCGGGAAACGGCGGAAGCGGGCCCTGGGGCGAAGGCGGCCAAATGCCGGGAGGCGGCATGGGTCGCGGAGGTGGCATGGGTGGCGGTGGAATGGGTCGTGGCCGTGGAAATGGCGGCTATCCGCGTCCCGAACAGTCCACCACCGTAACCGTGCAATGGGAAAGCGCTTTGCCGGTGCGGCTGGCGGAAGCCAAAATGAGTGGCGGCGCCGCGGATCCAGCCGCGATGAAGCCGCTGAATGAATACGTCATTGCCGTAATTGGGCTGCCGAAATCGGGATTTGGGCCACGGGGCTCGACGGGCAACCCGGGTGACGATTCCGACGACACCACACTTGCGGATCATCTGAAGGTCATCACGGTTTTGTCAGTTGGGCATGAGCGGCTGAACCCCACCAAGATTGAGTTGAACCAGGGCCGGGACGGGCGAACGATTTTTCATTTTGACAAGTCGGAACCGATCACGCTGCACGATAAAACCGCCGAGTTCCGCATCACCGGCGACCGTATGGAAATAAGAAAGAAGTTCACGCTAAAGGACATGGAGTATAAACACAACCTGGAACTCTGACTCAATCACTACCTGCTACGACGCCGCCACCCCTCGGCTTCGCCGGGAACTTCAAGCTCCCTGCCGGTGTCTCTACTCTCACGCATGCCGAAATTGTCCGCTTTGCTCCTGATTATCGGCAGCGCGTTCCTGGCGCATGCTTCAGATCGGCTCCAGGTCACAACCTCGCAATACAACAACGCCCGCACGGGAGCCGATCTCAGCGAAACCGTCCTGACTCCCCGAAACGTGAACGCCAGTCAATTCGGCAAGCTTTTTTCCTTGAAAGTAGATGGGGATATTTACGCCCAGCCGCTCTACTTGCCGGCAGTACAGATCCCCGGCAAAGGGAGACACGACATCGTCTTTCTCGCAACCGAAAACGACAGCGTCTACGCATTCGACGCCAAGGAACGCGCCGCGCCTCTCTGGCATACCAGCTTCATCGATTCCGGCGCGGGCATAACCGCGATTCCGGCACCGGATCTCCGCTGCCCATTCATCAATCCGGTGGTGGGAATTACCTCTACGCCGGTAATCGACGCGCAAACCGGGACGTTATATGTTCTGGTTCGCACCAAACAGGCAAAGACGAAATCGGACGTTCATTACCGGCAGAGCCTGCACGCGCTCGATGTTACGACGGGTGCGGAACGCCCCGGCAGTCCAGTCGAAATTGAAGCATCAATAACAAATCGAAAAGGATCGAAAGTCGCTTTTGACCCGCTGCGTGAAAATCCGCGCAGCGCGCTGCTGCTGGCGAACGGCGTCGTCTATCTGAGTTGGGCTTCTTCGTGCGATTTCGGCGAGTACCACGGCTGGCTAATGGCCTATGACGCTCACACGCTGCGCCAGCAAGCGGTCTTCAATACTTCGCCCGAGTCGAAAGAAAGCGGAATTTGGGCGGCCGACACCGGACCTGCCGCCGACGAGAACGGCAATATTTTTGTCGCTACCGGAAACGGCAAGTTCGACGTGACCACAGACGGCAGCGACTACGGCGATACGCTTCTCAAACTCGCGCTCGAAAATGGAAAACTGCCGGTGCGCGATTACTTCACGCCGCCCGATCAAAACGAACTGAACGCCAAAGATAACGATTTGGGATCTGGCGGCCCGCTCCTGCTCCCGAAGCAAGACGGAACGCATCCGGATCTTGTGCTCATCGGCGGTAAAGGCGCAACGCTATACGCGATCGATCGCGATCGCATGGGCAAATATCAGCCTGGCAGCAGCGTTACCGGCCAGACAATAAAACTCGGTGGAAGCCTGGCCGGCGCGCCGGCATATTGGAATCGGCATGTTTTCGTTTTTGCGAGTCACGACGTGCTCAAAGATTTCGAGATCCGCCAGGGACGGCTGGAACTGGCGCACAGTTGCAATTCTGGTCCCGTCGATTCTGGAGCGACGCCCACCATTTCCGCGAATGGCGATAAGGATGCCATCGTCTGGACCATCGCTACCCGGGATTGGCTTCCCTTCCCCGAAACCATAGCCGTGCTTCACGCCTACGATGGAGCCGACGTGTCGCGAGAACTCTACAACAGCGACGAGAACTCCGATCGCGACCGGGCCGGCATATCGGTCCGATTCACAATCCCCACGGTTGCAAACGGTCGGGTGTATATCGGGACCAGAAGCGAGCTGGACGTGTACGGATTGGTATCGGATTTCCGCGGGCATTAATAAATCGCAGAAACTACAGCCCGGAGCCAAAGCGATGCCGCCATTGCGCCCGGATCTGGATGACCAATCGCCCGTTCCCCCAGATAACTGGAACGCCCGCGCCGAGGAAGCATGTTTGCCGTGCCCTCGGCTCCCTTTTCCGCCGCGCGCACTGCGGTCTCCAGCGAATCCGCGGGGTCGCGGCCCGCCTTCAGCGAATCGGCGAACGCGTTTGCGAATGGCAGCAGAGCATCCAACATCGTGCGGTCACCGGCGCTCGCGCCACCGAGTTTGCCGATCGCATCGCACGCCTCTAGCGCCGCGTTGGCCCATGCGTTGGGATCGCTTGTATTCGCCGTCCGCAGCGAAGCCGCAGCCCGCAAAAGAAATACGCCATAGAAAGGTCCGGACGATCCGCCCACAACGCTCTGGAACGTCAAACCGGCGGCTCTTAATGCTTCAGAAGGGCTGTAGATCTGATACACCGGCAATGTCTCCTCGATAGCTCTTGCCCCACGAGCCAAACTCGCCCCAAGATCTCCATCGCCAACCACTTGATCCATCTCCGTTAACCCGGCTTCGGCGTCCACCAGTGCGCGGCACGCCGCCTGAATCCCGCGCTGCAATTTGTTTGGTGGCTGATAAGGCCACTCGCGATGTGGAACAGGAATGAACTGCCGCGGAGTCATCATTCGATCCTGCGCGCGCCCAATGCGCGTGCTCGCGGCGTTCGGCCAGGCAGGTGCCGATGTCGGTGCGTCCAAACGCTTCAGACGATCGTCGTCGACGCGCAATATCGACAGCGACACGCCGGCTGCCTCGAGTGAAGTCATAAAGGTTCCGGCATAGGCACGCTCAATCTCCAGTCCGTGAGCTTCGAGCAGATTCAGCGCCCGCCGCGCAAAGATTGCCAGCTCCATCGCCGTGGTAGCGCCCAGATTGTTGACGAGCACCGCGATTCGCTCGGCCGTCTTCAACTGCTGCGCAGAAATAATCGTCTCCACGAGTTCGCGCGCCAGCTCATCCGCACTACCGAGCGGAACGCGCCGTATTCCGGGCTCGCCGTGAATACCAAGCCCCAGCTCCACCTCTTGCTCATCCAGCACAAAACTGGGTTTACCCGCGGCGGGCACCGTACCTGCGGACAGCGCGACGCCCATGGTCGCGATTGCGCGCGCGGTCTCCTGCGCGATTGCAGCCACCTCCCGCAGGTTCTTCCCTTCCGCCGCAGCCGCACCAGCTACTTTATGAACCAGCACAGTCCCTGCAATGCCGCGTGCGCCGGCATACTGCTCCGTGCCCGTCAAGGCCACATCGTCTGCAACCACAACCATCTCGACAGGAATTCCTTCGCCGCGCGCCATTTCGGCTGCCAAGCCAAAATTCAGACGATCGCCTGTGTAGTTCTTTACAATCAGCAACACACCTGGTTCGCCGCCAACTGCTTGAATCGCTGCAAACACCGCGTCGGGAGTTGGCGACGTAAACACCTCGCCCGCGACAGCCGCACTCAACATGCCCGCTCCCACATAACCGCCATGCGCCGGCTCATGCCCGCTGCCGCCGCCTGAGATCAGTGCAACCTGCCGATTGCGCACCTGCTCCGCATCCGCGCGAAGCAACACGTGATGATCCGCGAGCAGCGCCAACCCTCCATGGATCGCAACGAAACCTTGCACCATCTCGCGCACGGCGTCCTCAGGACGGTTCATGAGCTTCTTCATGCTAAGAGCCTATCCTGTGGAAGGAGTACCGTGGATCGCAGACAATTTCTTTCATCAACCAGCGCGGCGGGAGTGGCGCTCACCACCGGCATAAGTCCCGGCCGGGCCGCCCATGCGCCCGTCAAACGCGCTCTTATGAAGCTGGGCTGCCAGAGCGCTCCCACGAACGATGTGCACTTGCAGTATCTCGCCCGCTACGGCGTGCGCAATATCTGCGGTTACCCTGAAATCGCCGACGGCCGGCTCTACGCCACCACTGATGAGCTCAACCGCATGGTCGAATTGGCGCAAAAGAATGGCATTGCTATCGACTGTATTGCGCCTCCGTTCCTCAAATCGAGTCACATCGACAGAGAAAAGCATCCGGCCATCATGCTGGCCGAAAGCCCGGAGCGCGACCGCGATATCGAGTCCTTACAAACTCTCATCCGGAATTGCGCGCAAGCCGGCATTCCGGCGATTAAATACAACATGAGTATTTTGGGAGTCTTGCGCACTGGACGCACTCCCGGCCGCGGCGATGCCACCTACAGCACCTGGAAGCTGGACCAGGCGCATCCCGAGCCGCCTCTCACACGCGCCGGCGAAGTCGATGCCGACGCATTCTGGGAACGGATCACCTACTTCCTCGACCGCGTCATTCCCGTCGCGAATCAATATAAGATCCGCATGGCTTGTCATCCGCACGATCCCGGAGTGCCGCCTGCTGGATATCAGGGCGTAGTGCGGGTGCTCGGTACGGTGGACGGACTGAAGAAGTTCATCACCATCCGGGAAAGTCCGTATCATGGGCTGAACTTTTGCCAGGGAACCGTTTCGGAAATGCTCGCCGATCCCGGGAAAGAGATCTTCGACGTGATCCGCTATTTCGGTTCTCGTCAAAAGATATTCAATGTGCATTTCCGCAACATCCGCGGCCATCGCAACGATTTCGTGGAGGTCTATCCCGACGAAGGCGATGTCAATCTCGTCAAAGCCATTCAGGTCTACAAAGAAGTCGGCTATCCCTACATGCTGATGCCGGACCACGTGCCAATGGCGCCCAACGATCCGAACGGGCTGCAGTCTTTTGCCTACTGCTACGGCTACATTCGCGCGCTGATTCAAGCCGCGGACGCTCTGCCAACTGAGAAGGTGTGATTCCCTTCCGAAGTCTTTGATACTGAAACTGAGCCGCGACGGTAACGGAGCGGTTAGGCCCAATACTGTTCACCTAATCCATCACGAGCGCCGTGCGCCGCCCTCGCATGAGAGCATAGGGCCGAATAGGCGGTGGCATGCCGGGCAACTTCACTTCTGCGAATAGCGCGTTAATGGCAGAGCGCGGGTCGCGTTTCGGATTTGCGGACACAAGCGGACTTCCCGGTCCGTATCTGATCGCGGCCGGGTCTGTGATCGGTCCGGCGAAATACAAGTCGCATCCATCCTGGACTAACTTTGATTAGGTCGCATCAGGTCACCCCGTGCGCGTTCACAAACGCAATTATCCCGATATACGCGGTTTTGAATTTCGCTTTCAGCTCGTCGCGCTCCCGCACTCGCAACGCTTTCGTCTTCTTGCCGCTCTTTGTCTCGAAAGGGTGACTGGACGGGATGCTGTTTCTACGTTCGTTCCCTGCCCGAAGGCAGTCAGCTAATCGTCCCGTGGGCTTGCGCAAAAGGAGCCTGAGCCTGTAGAAGCACGCCGAAAGTGATTAGCTTTCCGTCTCCTCCCACCGTTTTGACGGCGCCCGGCAGGCCCTTCGATGCTAGGTAGGCCTGAAACGCCCTAAATACGGCATCATTGAAGGAGTTCTGTGACGCAAGCCAGCCCGATCGGTCGGACAGAAACTTGACATCGGCGCTCAGCAGAAGCTCAAGCGCGTGCTGGTAGTCCCCGCCGAGCAGCGCCTTCCAATTGCGCCAGTAGACGACACCGTAGCGATTACGTAGCACGTCACCGACCTGATCAAACCGGGTCGGTCTCTGCCCGGGGATCAATCCGAGCCCCTGAAAGACGTTCTTCACTTCCGGAACCAACGAATCCAGCTTCACGCCCATTCCCGTCACTGACAGTCCGCGCTGAACGAATTGCGCAGCGAGCACCATGCCCGGAGCTGGCGAATCCCTATGGATCAGGTCAACGACGATGCCGTTCGGGCGAAAATCGGCATTGGCCAGATACGGCATCACGAGCGATTGAATGTACGGGGTCTGGGCGCGAAATTTTTGGACGGCCCTGGAGTCTGCGTAAACGCCGGCATTTCGGCAACTCATGAAGAATGCCAGCAACCCGCGGCGCAGGGAGAACGAAAGATGCTGGCGTGCGCTCTGGGATCGCGCGATCGGAAGCAATTCTTTGAGCTCCGCCGGCTGGCCAATTCGCGCGGCAATCAACCAGAACTCGCCCTGAACGTAGTCGTACAGAACGCCCTGCTGGAGTAGGGCTTTGACGTGTCGCATGATCCGGCCGGACTTCGCGTAATTCTGGAAGAAGGCCGCAAAGGCGTCGATGTGCTCTGGATGGTTCGGTAGCAGCCTCAGCGTTAGCCCGAGGATCTTGCTGGACGGACCGCTCCGGTAGAGAACATAGCGAAGTCGACTCTTGTCGACGTACGCGCGCAGGCCGGCCGGCGATCGCGTCCCGCAAGATGCTGACCGCGGACGGTTCGCCCAATTCGCTCTCGTCTCCCTCTCGGCCCGTTGATTCCGCGATGCTTGGCAAGGTGCCGAGCGCCTGGGTCAGCGTAGCTGCGTGCGAAACGCTGAATTTCGAGCTCTGCGGGATGAGGCTCAGGCTGCGACACTCCAGCTCCAGGATGATCGCGGCCTTGCGCGCGTCTGCCTCTGTCTTTGCGAGCACACGGATATCGTCGACATACCGGATGTAAGGGATACCGGTTTTCCTCATCGCTTCATCGAGCGGAAGCAGGAAAATCTCCGCCAGGAAATCTGAGGCGATCGGGCCTTGCGGTATACCGTGGTCCACCGGAATGCCTCCCTGGCTGGACGTCCAGACGCAGAGCCAATTGCGGATGAGCCGCCATACTTCGTCGCTCCCGCCAGCAGGAGCGACGATGCTCTGCAACGCACGATGCGAGATGGTTTCGTAGAACGCGGCAAGGTCGAAATGTGCGATCCATTGATTGCCAGCGCGGAGGTGTTTCTGAAGCCGCGTC
This sequence comes from uncultured Acidobacteriaceae bacterium, assembly GCA_963787545.1. Lineage (GTDB taxonomy): Bacteria > Acidobacteriota > Terriglobia > Bryobacterales > Bryobacteraceae > Bog-105. Next base: position 257,571 of record CAWBDW010000023.1, on the reverse strand, counting down.
TTGAATTGGTGGTAAGTAGACCGCCAATCCTCGAGAAAAAAGATCGAATCACCATCCGCCGTCAGGCAGTTGCTGAAAACAGAGCGCCGCTCCACCGCTCGCCGGCGATCGAACAACTGTCGTGCCACCTGATTGGCGACGGCCTGCAGGACGATCTGGTCATCCAGAGTTAGAAGCGTGAGAGGACGCAGGAGTCCAGACGCTTTCGGCATGTAGATGCGGATCGGAGGAGTCGGTTTCCAGTCGCCTTTGAGCCGTTCGTGCAGGAGCAGCAGGTTTGCCTTGCGGCCGGGCTCATAGGCACTGTACAGGTGCCGAAACATTCGTTTGTGCTGTAGATTTTTCGCTGTCGAAATCCTGGACCAGGCAAGGTCGAGGTTTCGCAGCGAGATCAGCGATGCTTTCGTCATCTATCGGGGCTGACTGCCGAAGGTCCGCAGTCTAGAATTCTACTCGACGGATTTGCTGGAACCGCCGCCCTATCGTGCTTCGACGATCGACATCAGCAGCCCGCAAATCCCAACTCTCGCTTGAACGGGTACTCCATGCCGGCCTCGGTGCGGCGCTGCGAGACGATCGCCCGCCCCAGTCCGTGCACCAGCGTCGCCGTGGCGAGACACTACTGCTGCTCGTACAAGCTTCCGAAGCAAAAGTCCTTTCAACCGCAGTCGTTGGTCGGATCACCGGCAGCCGAAACTGCACCTGTAACGGCCCGTTCAAAAACCCAAAGAGTTGCTGATCTCTCAACTGCCGTCCGGAAACCCGCCGCGGTGCAGCACCATCGGATAGTGCGGCAGCGTCTCGCGCTTCGGAACTGACGCTCGCCACCCGTCCGGGTAAGGCTCCAACCCACGGAACAAAGGCGAGATCTGCTCGCCGGGCTTACCAACCAGCCGCTCGAGCCGCTCTCGCAGCATGCGAAGCGCGTCGTCGCCAAAACGCGCCTTCCAGCGTTCTTCGATGTTGACGAGCAATTGGCGGTATGCGTCCTGAGCTGCTAGGCCCTTTGCCGTGAGGCGAGCGCACTTCGCCCGCTTGCCGTCCATGTCCGGCTCGATTACGGCGATCCCTCTCTTCTGGAGTACGCCCATCGCCATGCTGATCGCCTCTTTGGAGACACCAGTCAGCAGCGGAAGATCCCGCACCCGCACCCCTTTCTCACCCAGGACTCGCACGACATTCGCGCAGATTGCGAGCGACAACTGCGACTCGCGCTCGAACTCGATCGCGAATGCCAGCAGCACCCGGGAGAGGAGTGCGGGCAGAGAAAGACGGGAATCCGTGCTATCTTCACGTCCGGCCGACGGCCGCCGCTGGGAATCCGGCCCTTTGCTGAACAGCCCGTAGCCCAAGATCGGAAGACAGTCGGGCAGCTCCATTCCAATTTGCCTGATTAGGCCCCAAAGCGATTGCCGAAGCTGATCGATCTCGTCTTTGCCGAAGCGCGCCTCCCAGCGCTTCTCGATGAGGTCGAACAGCGAGCGCCATACCTCCTGAGCTTTCCGGCCGTTCAGCGTGGGGCGAATCAGCCAGTCGCAGCGGGGCGGCTTTGGCCGGCTATCCGCCGGATCTGGTTCAACAACAATGTATCCCCACCGTTCCATGCCGCGCAAATTTGTCGGCGTGCGCGCAAGTTCCTCGAGGTCGCGGACCGACACCCCATGCTCGCCGACAAACCGCATGCAGTTCGACCACATCACCATTGAGACCAGCCAGGGACCGCGCTGCGACCCGCCCGTCGACCCGTGCTTCGTCGTCCGATGCGGCATCTGGTGCTCGAACTCGTTATCGAACTCAATCGTGAACGCAACCAGCACCTGGGACAGCAAGGCCGACAAAGGCAAGCGTTCGGCTTTCATTGACCTTCAGCTTCACGCGTCCGCGAAACCGCGCCTCCGCGGATAATCGACAATGATCGCCCGGCCATCCGTGAGAGCCTTCACCGAATGAGGGACATTACCGGGCACAATCGCAACTAAACCCGCTCGGACGATCTGAGCCTCGCCACCGATCGTCATCTCGAGCTCGCCCGTGATCACCTCGTAAACCTCTTCCTCAGGATGGAAATGCTCGTGAATGGACGCGCCGCGCGTGAAATCATAGTGCGCGAATGTCATGCTCGGCGAGTGGAAATAGCGTCCATACCAGCCTGGCAAGCGCTCGATAACATCAAGGCAGCCGGTGTCAACGAAGGGCATACGATTTTCTCCCGTGAGGAATCCTAACACGCAACGGCGAATCCGTACTTACCGAAAAGGAGAGCAAATGAAAAAAGGTTATTGGATTGTGGCATACCGTTCGGTTTCCGACGAGTCTGCACTCAAAGAATATGGCAAGCTCGCGATTCCAGCCATACAGGCGGGCGGCGGCAAAACTTTAATCCGGACCGCGGACGCAATCGAGCCCCATGAAGCGGGCTTGAAGCAGCGCGTCGTAGTGATGGAATTCGAAAGTTTTGAAAAGGCGACAGCGGCTTACCATACTCCGGCGTATCAAGCGGCTTTGAAGGTCCTCGGATCTGCAGCGGAGCGGGACTTCCGCATCGTCGAAGGAGTTGAGTAACTCCAAAAAGCCGGTCGCCAGCGAAGAAACCGTCTGGAGCAACATCATGCGCGGGCTCAGCATGCGGGATTACAAATTAGTGCTGCAGCAGTTTATGGATGCCTACGGGCTGGAGAAGAGCACGGTCAGCGAACGATTTGTGGAGGCCAGCCGCAAGAAGCTGGAAGCGCTGATGAGCCGCTCCTTACAGCATTTGCAGATTTGTGCCCTGTTAGTGGACGGCACGATCTTCAAGGGCCAGCATTTGGTGGTCGCCATCGGCATCGATGCGTTTGGCAAGAAGCTGGTATTGGGATTGGTGCAAGGCGCTACCGAGAATGCCACGGTGGTCAGCGGCTTGATTGAGCATCTGTCCGAGCGGGGCCTCGATTTCAGCCAGCCACGTTTATATCTGATTGACGACAGCCGCGCCTTGCGAGCCGCCATTGAACGGCATGCCGGCCAAGCCGCTTTCATCCAGCGCTGCCAGCTGCATAAGATTCGCAACATCCTGGCGTATCTGCCCTACACCATCTACAAAAGATCAAAAACTTATTTCGGCCTAACTCCTCATCAACTTACCTCATTTTTCAACCTACAGAGAACGTTTTCGCTTTTTCGCATGCTATCTTCCAGCAGGCTCGCGATCGGGTTTTCCCGCCGCGAGCCATTCCTTTTTCTGGAGAACAACATGACCGAAGCACAACTCGCCGCGAATCGCGCCAATGCCCAACTCAGCACCGGGCCCACTAGTCCCACTGGCAAAACCAAGGTGTCGCTGAACGCCGTCAAAACCGCACTCACCGGCTGCACCGTCCTGCTGCCTACCGACGATGCCGCTCTCTACGAACGCCACATCCGCGCTTACCAAGACGAGCTCAAACCCGTCGGCCAGCGTGAATCCGATCTGGCGCAGGCCATCGCCGATGCCGCCTGGCGCCTGGTCCGCATCCCCGGCCTCGAAATGGCCATCTACGCCCAGGGCCGCCTCGAATTCGCCAATCTGTTCGAAGATCAGGCCCCGGAGCTGCGTCCGGCCTTGCTCGATCTCCACATCGCCGCAGTCAACGAAAAGAAGCTCCGCAATCTGCACTTGCAGGAAGCGCGCCTGCACCGCCGTCGCGAAAAAGATACCGCCGAACTGCGCCAGCTCCAGCGCGAACGCGAAGAAGAAGCCAGGAACCGCCGGCAGAAGGAGATGAACGACGCGATTGAGCAGTACGGTTACTACAAACGAGACAAGGAGCACTTCGATCCCGCCGCTCTTGGCTTTGAATTTTCAATTCGTGATATCGAGGACTTGCAGGAATGTCGGATATGACCGCTGGCAGCGCCACATCGCCCGCCAAAACCGCCTCGCCGCCGGCAAAGCCGCATAATTCGCGGGCAGAGCAGCCATAACTCGCGGGCAGAGCAGCCATAATTGTGAACTATGAGCGATCAAAATAAGCGAACGCAGCCCGACAAGAATCTGGCCGCCGACCAAAGGCCCGTTCCCTCCCCAGCCGAAGGCGACCGGGAGACCGTCGAAGAGGATCTAAAAGAAAAGGAACATGAGAATTCCGAAAAACCCGAAAAAATAACTCATCTTCCTGAAAGGCATGCTGGGGCGGACGGTCTTGCCGTCTGCCTTCTTGCTTCTTAAGCAGTCTTACCGGCAGCCTGTTTATCAAGCGCGTGTACCGCGTTCAGAATCGTATCCACCGCCATATCGTCGCCGACTATCGAATTGAGCATCAAATGATACAGATCCCGCTGCGGCCAGACGCGCCCGTAAAATTTCCGGATGAACGCTGCCCGCTCGCGGTCGACGTTTTCGATCAGTTCCTCCGCTTCCGCGCGGCTTTTCCCTTGCGCGGTAGTACGCCGGATCTTTTCTTCCACCGAGGCATACACGAAAACATGAAATACATCGGCGCGGCCCCGCAGAAACCATGGAGCGCCGCGGCCCACGATCACGCAGCGTCCTTTCGCCGCAATATTTTTGATTACTTTTTCGAAGAGCTGCGCCAGATGCTCGGCGTCCAGCAGCTCCAAACCGCCGCCCGTGAAACTCTCTTCATAGCTGCCCCGCATGAAGATTTTCGCGAGGCGATAAAACGCCGTGTCCAGCCGTTCTTCCCGCTGCTCCACCGATTTCACATCGCACTTCAAACGCTTGGCGATTTCGCACGTGATTTCGTGATCCCACAGCGCCCACCCCAAGCGTCCGGCCAGCGCTTTCGCAATCGCGGCCGCGCCCGACCCGTATTCGCGCTCGATGGTGATGATGTTAATCACGAATCACGATCAGTCGTATCAGTCGGCGGCAATGCTGGCCGGCCACTTCTCAATGCCCAACAGCGCCAGCGCCGCTCCCAGCAGCGCCATATTTTTGCTGAAGTGGATCAGATCGTTCTGGCGCTGCTGCGGATCTTCCGCCGTCCAGAAATCGTGCATCATCGGCGAAGCGGCAGCCAGAAAACCGATGATCGCCAGCGTCCCAATCCTCGGCTTCACGCCCAGGATAATGCTCGCTCCGCCCACCGCCATCGCCACCCCGGAAGCCGTCACCGCCTGCTCCGGGTTCGGCACGTTTTTCGCCCCCGCATATTGGGCCAGATGTGCCTGGTGCTTGAAATGGTTGATGCCGTTATAGAGGAAGAATCCGCCAAAAATGGTGCGGCCGATCAGAAACACGGTTTTCATGGTACCCGTTGGATTCGAGCGGTCCAGGCAAGCGTTACAAACCCGCGCAGCGCCTCTTCGACCGCGCTCTTGCCATAATCGAATTTCCGCGCCCCTCGTCACTGCCATCTAAGGATACTAGAGATTTTTGCAGCAACCCTGTAGGAGAAATTTATGTGGATCGTTCGCCTTGCTTTGCGGCGACCGTACACCTTCATCGTTCTGTCGTTGATGTTGTTCATCCTGGCGCCCGTGGTCATCTTGCGCACGCCCGTCGACATCTTCCCCAATATAGACATTCCGGTGGTGAGCGTCGTCTGGACTTACAACGGCCTTTCGGCGCAGGACATCTCCGAGCGCATCGTCTACATCACCGAACGCGCCCTGACCACCACCGTCAACAACATCGAGCACATCGAATCCCAATCGATGGATGGCCGCGCCGTCGTCAAAATCTTCTTCCAGCCCCACGCAGACATCGCAGCAGCCGTCGCCCAGGTTACCGCGATTTCGCAGACCCAAATCAAGCAACTTCCCGAAGGGACTACGCCGCCCCTCATCATCACCTACAACGCCTCTACCGTCCCCATCCTGCAGCTCGCGTTATCGGGCCAAGGCCTCAGTGAACAGGCGTTGAACGATCTGGGCCAGAACTTCATCCGCACCCAGCTCGTCACCATTCCCGGAACCGCGATCCCCTATTCCTTCGGCGGCAAGCAGCGCGAAGTGATGGTCGATCTCAATACCCAGGCGCTTCAGGCCAAGGGGCTGGGGGCCTCCGACGTGGTCAATGCCATCGGCAACCAGAATCTGATTCTTCCCGGCGGCAGTTCTAAAATCGGCTCGCTCGAATACGAAGTCGAAATCAATGGCAGCCCCACCACCGTCGCCGGTCTGAACAATCTGCCCATCAAGACCCAGAATGGCGCGACGATCTATGTTCGCGATGTCGCCCACGTGCGCGATGGCTATCCGCCGCAAACCAATATCGTTCGATCCGACGGCCTGCGCGGCTCTCTCATGTCGGTTCTCAAATCGGGCGACGTTTCCACGCTCGACATCATCTCAGGCATACGCAAGATGCTGCCCGGTCTCGAGGCCACCTTGCCGCCGCAGCTCAGAATCACTCCCATCGCCGACCAGTCCATCTTCGTCCGCGCCTCCATCAGTGCCGTCCTGCGCGAAGCCGTGATCGCCGCCTGCCTCACAGCCATCATGATTCTGGTCTTTCTCGGGAGCTGGCGTAGCACGCTCATCATCGCGGTTTCTATCCCGCTCTCCATCCTGTGCTCGCTGTTCGTGCTGAGCGCGCTAGGCGAGACCATCAACATCATGACGCTGGGCGGATTTGCGCTCGCGGTCGGAATTCTGGTCGACGACGCCACCGTCGAAATCGAAAATATCAACCGCAACTTCGAAATGGGCAAGGAGATTGAGCAGGCCATTCTCGACGGCGCCGCGCAAATCGCAGTCCCCGCCTTCGTCTCCACTCTCAGCATCTGTATCGTCTTTGTGCCCATGTTCTTTCTGACCGGCGTCGCGCGCTATCTCTTCGTGCCGCTGGCCGAAGCCGTCTCGTTCGCGATGCTGGCCTCCTATCTGCTCTCCAGAACTGTTGTCCCGACCATGGCCAAATACCTTCTCACAGGCCATTCCCATCACGAAGCCGTCGCCCACGCAAACCGGCGCAATCCGTTCGTCCGCGCGCAACTCCTCTTTGAGACGGGCTTTGAGAAGGTTCGCGGCAGCTACCGCTCTGTTCTCACCGCCAGCATGCGGCATCCCGGCCTCTTTACCTTTGCGTTCTTCCTGTTCTGCATCGCTTCCTTCGCGCTTCTGCCCTGGCTGGGCCAGGACTTTTTTCCGGACGTCGATAGCGGCCAGTTCCGCCTTCACATGCGCGCCCGCACCGGCACGCGCATCGAAGAAACAGCCAAGCTCTGCGATGCAATCGAGCGGAGAATCCGCGCCTCCATTCCGCCCGCTGAGTTGGTAAACATCCTCGACAATATCGGTCTCCCCTACAGCAGCATCAACACGTCCTACGGCAACAACGGCACCATCGGACCCGCCGACGCCGATATTCTCGTCTCGCTTGCGGAAAAGCACCACCCCTCCGCGCAATACGTTTCGGCGCTGCGTGCTTCCCTGCCCGCCCAGTTTCCCGGTGTCTTGTTTTATTTCCTGCCTGCCGACCTGGTCAGCCAGATTCTCAATTTCGGACTCCCCGCGCCCATCGATATCCAAATCGTCGGCCGCGACCTCGAGTCGAATCGCGATTTTGCGGATGTCTTGCTTCAACAGGTAAAGCTGATCCCCGGCGCCACCGATCTGCGCATCCAGCAGCCCTTCAACCAGCCCAGACTCTACGTCAATATCGATCGCACCAAAGCGCAGGAAATCGGCTATTCGGCGCGCGATATCGCCGGCAATGTCCTGGTCTCCTTAAGCGGTAGCTTTCAAACTTCCCCAACCTTCTGGCTGAATCCCCGCAATGGGGTCAGCTATTCCGTCGAGGCCCAATCTCCGCAGTACGATATGGATTCGCTACAGGATCTGAGAAACATTCCGCTGACCGTCGGTGGTCGCTCGCCGGAGATTCTCGCCAGCCTGGCTTCCATTCAGCGCGGGGCCGGCCTAGCCACCGTCTCGCACTACAACATCGCGCCCGTCATCGACATTTTCGGCAACGTGCAGGGCGCCGATCTCGGCAGCGTCGCACGGTCCATTGACCGCATTATCGCCGGCAAAACCCGCAATCTCGTGCGCGGATCGCATGTGGTCGTGCGCGGCCAGATCGACACCATGCGCTCCTCCTTCAACGGTCTGCTTGCCGGGCTGGCGTTTTCCATCGTGCTTGTTTATATGCTGATCGTTATTAACTTCCAGTCCTGGCTCGATCCCTTCATCATCATTTCCGCGCTTCCCGCCGCATTGGCCGGTATTGTGTGGTTCCTGTTCGTGACCCACACCACCGTAAGCGTGCCGGCGCTCACCGGCTCTATCATGTGTATGGGCGTTGCCACCGCCAACAGCATTCTGGTGGTCAGCTTCGCCAAGGAACAGCTTCCCGATCTCGAGAGCGCACGCGAAGCCGCCATCCTTGCCGGATTCACGCGCTTTCGCCCAGTCCTCATGACCGCCTTCGCCATGATCATCGGAATGCTTCCTATGGCCCTCGGGTGGGGTGAAGGCAGCGAGCAAAACGCCCCGCTCGGCCGCGCTGTTATTGGCGGCCTGCTCTTTGCCACCGTCGCCACGTTGTTCTTCGTTCCTGTATTCTTCACTCTTCTGCACGGCAGACGGAAGGGCGCCTAAGTAGCGGATGTCGCGTTTTCGAATTGTTCTCGCAATACTCGTCGTTCTGGCAATTGCGGCGATTTTGGTCGCCTCCGGCATCATCCCGCGCCTGCACGCCAGAGCGGCGTTGCGCCAGCAGACCGATCTCGCGGCCGAGCCAACCGTCACCGTCATCCGTCCCGAGCGCTCAGCTCCCTCCGAAGAGGTGGTGCTTCCCGGCAATATTCAAGCCTTCATCGACGCGCCCATCTATGCCCGTACCAACGGCTACCTGAAGCACTGGTATTTCGACATCGGCGCTCACGTCAAGCAGGGACAGTTGCTCGCCGAAATAGAGAGCCCCGAAGTGGACCAGCAGCTTACCCAAGCCCGCGAAGATCTCGAAACCGCGCAAGCCAACCTGAAGCTGTCGCAGATCACCGCCAAGCGCTACGTCGATCTGTTCAAAACAGATTCAGTAGCCAAACAAGACGTGGACAACGCGGTGCAGGACGAGGCTGCCAAAGCCACTACCGTCAAATCGGCGCAGGCTAACGTCGAGCGCCTCGCCCAAATGGTCGCTTTCGAGAAGGTTTTCGCGCCGTTCGATGGCGTCATCACGGCCCGCAACACCGATATCGGCCAGTTGATCGATTCCGGCTCTTCCGGCGGACCCACGCGCGAACTGTTCCATATCGCGGCTATTAACAAATTGCGCGTCTTCGTAAACGTGCCGCAGATCTATTCGCACCTGACTGTTCCGGGCCTGCATGCGGATCTCACGCTGCCCGAGCTACCCGGCCGCCGCTTCCCTGGCACGCTGGTCCGCACCGCCGATTCGCTCGATCAGGCCACGCGCACGCTGACCGTGGAGGTGGATGTCGTGAACTCAACCAAGATGTTGCTGCCCGGGGCCTACGCGGAAGCGCATTTCAAAATCAAATCGAACCAATCGACCCTGATTATTCCTTCCACTTCGCTGATCTTCCGCCGCGAGGGATTGCGCGTCCCCATCGTCGTCAACCGCAATCGCGTGTCGCTGGTGCCGGTAACGCTCGGCCGCGACTTCGGAAACACCGTGGAAGTGCTCTCCGGCCTCGCCCCCGACGCCCAAGTCATCACCGACCCGCCCGACTCCCTGGTCGAAGGCGAAACCGTCCGCCTGGTCCCCGCCCGCGTCACCACACAGGCGGAGGAATAGACGATGCGCTGTCTACAGACAGATTTGAAACCCAAACGTCATACAATTCGAGTGTCTCCATGCTGCTCCAATTTCCTGTCGCTAATAGCGACGTCGATCTCAATACAACTTACGATGCGGTAGTTGTCGGCTCCGGTGCCGCGGGCGGCATGGCCGCGCACGTGCTCACCTCGCGCGGCCTCAAAGTTTTGCTGCTCGAAGCCGGTAAAAATCAGGACACCGGCAAGCTCCTGCATTCCATGGAGTGGCCCTACGACCATCCGCGGCGCGGCAAAATGCCTCCCGATTATCACGCGCTGACCACCAACGAATACACTTTCCGGCAGTCGCCCTACGCGCAGAATTCACCTTATAAGAAAGTCACTTCTTACGTACAAGGCTGGGGCGGCTCCGATTACAGCAAGACGCTCGTGGTGGATGAGAAGAAGAATCCCTATACCGGCACGCGTTACGCCTGGGTTCGCTCGCGCGCCGTAGGAGGCAAGACCAACATTTGGGGCCGGCTCGCGCTGCGCCTTTCCGATTACGATTTCAAAGGCAAGACTCACGACGGATACGGCGAAGACTGGCCCATTTCCTACGCCGACCTCGCTCCTTACTATGACCGCGTGGATCTGTACCTTGGCGTCTCAGGTCATCCGGAAAATTTGCCGCAAATGCCCGACGGAAAATTCATGCGGCCACTCAAGCTGAACTATTCCGAGCTGCATCTGCGGAAAACGCTCAAAGGGATGGACCGCATGCTGACGCCCTATCGCGCAGGAGTCGCGACGGACCGGTTGAAGCACAACAAATATCGCAGCCACTGCTACGGCCGCGGCGCTTGCGATCGGCACGTGGGAGGGTGCGACATTCACGCTGCCTTCGATTCGCCGACCGGACTCATTCGGCCCGCAATGGATACCGGCAATTTAACGCTGCGCCCCAACTCGACCGTATACGAAGTGACCGTCGACAAGAACACCGGCAAAGCCACCGGAGTTTCCTTCCTCGATAGTGAAACGCACAAAAGCTATCAAGCCAAGGCGCGAACCGTGCTTGCTGGCCGCATCCACCCTCGAAACCGCTCGCCTGATGCTGCTCTCGAAATCGAGTTTGTATCCGAATGGCATCGCTAACTCCAGCGGGCATGTCGGACATAACTTCTGCGAGCACGTCATGGGGCCCGGGGTCGCAGGCATCATGAAGGAACTGGTAGGGAAACCGCGGACATTGGACGACGGCCGCCCCGGCGGCTTCTACATTCCACGATTCCGGAATGTGACAGATCGCCAGCCCAATTTCATCCGCGGTTACGGCTTCGAAGGCGGCGGTGGATGCGGCATGGTTCCGGGATCGGCTTTCACCAGTCCCGGCTTCGGCGAGGAATACAAGAAGCACGTGCGCGACTATGCGGGAGCGACCATCTCGATAGGCGCTTTTGGCGAAGTATTACCGCGCTATGAGAATGCCGTCGATATCGACCCGGAGGTCAAAGACGCCTGGGGCATTCCCGCACTGCGCTTCAGCTATCGCTTCGGCGAGAACGAGAAAAAGATGGCAGCCGACATGGCGGTCACCGGGCGAGAGATGTTCGAAGCCGCGGGATTCGAGATCGTCTCCGTTAACCACGACATACTTCCGGAGGGTTGGTCCATCCACGAATTGGGAACGTCGCGCATGGGCAATGACCCCAAAACATCCGTTGTGAACCAGTTTCAGCAATGCCATGATGTGAAGAACCTGCTCGTCGTCGACGGCAGCACTCACGTCTCGGCGTCCTGCCAAAATCCGACCTGGACCATCATGGCGCTGTGCTGGCGCTCCTGCGATCACCTTGCGGATGAATTGCAGAAAGGAGAGATCTGATGGAAGCCGGCTTGAATCGGCGCGATCTCTTCAAGGCCCTGACGGCGGCTGCGTTCACCACGCTGCAGCTTCCGGCGGCGGAACCGAATGCGCCGCTCTTCTTCACCAAAGAGCAATTCGCCCTGCTCGATACCTTAACCGAGCTCATCATTCCAACCGACGCTCACTCGCCCGGAGCCCACCAGGCGGGAGTCGCGGCGTTTATCGACCGCACCGTTGCGGAATCTTTCCGCCCCGAAGACAAGACTTCCTGGCGTAACGGACTCGCCGCCATCGACGAACTTTCGCGCAAAATGCATGATAATCGCCTTTCGTCGAAAGCGGCAAACACCATCAAACGGCTTTGCTCACCAAGCTCGCCCGCGCCGAAGAGCATCCCAAGACGGCCGCGGAGAAATTCTTCACTCAGCTTAAGGAGACGACCGCGTTCGCGTATTACTCGTCTTCTATCGGCATCCACCAGGACATTGAATACAAGGGGAACGTCATTCTCGAGCAGTTTGTCGGATATGACGCCACCTAGCCCGGCAGCCAAGCGGCGCTTGGTCAGCGCGGACAAGAAATCGCCAAGCCGCCGCGCGTGCGTTGCCGGGCGATTCCTTAGGAGAAGCGGCTCGCCTCCATATCATTCGCTATACTCCGGGTGGGGAATCGATGCTAGGCCGTAAGCTCCCTCGGACTGTCTTCACTTTCCTCCTTTCCACCGCGGTTCTCGCGAGCCAGACGCCGGCAATTGGTGTTTCTCCTTTCATTGCCAACGCCGCGGCGCTGCCGCCCATCGTTCAAACCGTCCTGTACTCCATCACGGCGGCGGATTTGAAGGGCGATCTCTCGTTCATCGCTTCCGATGCGCTGCAGGGCCGTTACACGCCCTCCTTCGGCCTGGAAGTCGCGGCGGAATATATCGCTTCTCAATACCGCGCCGCCGGACTCGAGCCCGGAGGCGATCAGGATTATTTCCAGATCGCAATCATGATCGATCGTCACATGCCGAAACCCAGCTCGCCTCTGACCGTGAGCGAAGGATCGAACAGTTTGACGGTTGCCAAGCAGGATGTCTCGGTTTCCGATGCGAATCAAGCGGTGACAATCGATCATGCTCCCATTGTCAGCTTTTCCAGCAAAGATCCGGATCTGCTGAAAGGCGTCGATTTGGATGGCAAAGCGGTGCTGGTATCGACTCCTCCGCCGGTTAGAGCGCCGCATGAAGCCATGCTCGCCGCTTTCCGCAAAGCCCGAGCGTTCGATAAAGCCGTCGCTTCCTCGAACGCCGCCATCGAGGTTTTGGTGGGATCGCAAAAGCAGCCACAGAATAATGACCGGCTGTTGTTTCCCAACGAAGCGCAAGACCACCGCGTGCCGGTGGTCTCGGTAGTGAGCGCTGCGCTGCAAAACTGGATCGATCAGCCGGACAACGGCTCTGCCGCACGCACTGTTTCCCTGGATATTCCCGCTCCGGACGACCGCAGGGTCGCTCTGAAGAATGTGGTGGGCATTCTGCGCGGCTCCGACCCAAACTTGAAGGACACCTGCGTTTTGCTAACTGCGCATTATGACCATCTCGGGACCTCCGAAACCGCGGGACGCCTGGGGGTGAACCGCTCCTCCAATCCGGCAGATCATATCTATAACGGCGCCAATGATGACGGTAGTGGGACGGTATCGGTCATTGAAATTGCGAAGGCTTTAGCGAAGCTGAATCCGCATCCTAAGCGTTCAATTGTATTCGTCACGTTCTTCGGGGAAGAGCGGGGCGAGCTCGGCTCGGAGTATTACGCCAGGCATCCCATCTTTCCTCTGGCGAAAACAGTTGCGGACGTGAATCTGGAGCAGATTGGACGGACCGATGCGACGAACGGGCGCCAGATCAATGACGCCACCCTGACTGGCTACGACTACTCGGGCGTGACCGGATTTTTCGAAGAAGCCGGACACGAGACCGGAATCCGCATCTACATGGATAAAGAACTCAGCGGTGCTTATTTCACGCGCAGCGACAACGCTGCGTTCGCCGAAAGCGGAGTACCGGCTCATAGCATTACCGTCGCTTTCGACTATCCCGATTACCATGGACTCGCTGACAAGTGGCAAAAGATCGATTACGAGAACATGGCCAGAGTGGATCGCATGATTGCCCTGGGAGTTCTGCACATCGCAAACAGTCCCAAGGCGCCGGAGTGGAACGCGCAAAATCCCAAAACCCTGCCGTTCCGCGAGGCGCAGCAGAAATCTGCGGCCGCGAACGGGATAAACTAGCTGAACAAACACATGTTTCCGAGAAAAGCGCTCATCTTTTCGCTGGCCGTCGCTGCCGCTGTCCCGCTTCTGCTTCTCGCTGAAGAGAAAGTCGACCTATCGGTCGTGAATCGCATCCGGTCGGAGGCGTTTTCCGATTCGAAGGTGATGGACACCATGTTTTATCTAACCGATGTCTATGGCCCGCGGCTGACAAACTCTCCGAACTTCAAAGCCGCCGGAGACTGGGCGGTCAAACGCCTCCAGGAATACGGATTGACGAACGTCAAAGAGGAAAAGTGGGGACCGTTCGGCCGCGGCTGGCAATCGAAGTACTTTGAGGCCCACATGGTGGAACCGCAGTTCTCGGAACTGGTGGGCATTCCGCTGGCCTGGACCAGCGGCACAAACGGCTCCGTAACGGGCGAGCCGATACTGGCTCCCATTCGCACCGACGCCGACATGGATAAATTTCGCGGCAAGCTCAAGGGCAAGATCGTGATGTCGTCCGAGCCAACGGAATTCAAACTGCCGCTCGAAGCCGAGGGGCATCGCTATACCGATGCCGAACTCGCAGAGTTGGCCGAAGCTCCGGAACCGGGAGCCCGCTCCCCGTTCTTCCGCCCGCCAAACGCCGGCGCCCCCGGACAACGTCCCGCCGCCTTCCCTTCCCGCGAGGAGCGCGAGCGATTGCGCAACAAGATCGAGCAGTTCTATAAGGACGAAGGAGTCTTGCTGGTGCTCTCGGAAAGCTCGCACGGACTCGGCGGAACGATTTTCGCGCAGTCGGGCGGCTCGCAGGATCCCAAGCGGCCCATCGCGGCCGCCGGCGTAGCGATGATGCCGGAGCAATACAACCGCATCGCGCGGCTGCTGGAGCATAAGATTCCGGTGAAGCTCGAATTCAATATTCAAAACCAGTTCTATACCGATAACCCCGATTCGTTCAACATCACGGGCGAGATTCCCGGAAACGGTCCGCACAAAGACCAGCTCGTGATGCTGGGAGGACATTTCGATTCGTGGCACGGCGGTACAGGCGCCACCGACAACGGTGCCGGAAGCGCAGTGGCAATAGAAGCCGTTCGCATTTTGGAAGCGATTCATGAGCCGATGGACCGCACCGTGCGCATCGCATTGTGGGGCGGCGAAGAAGAAGGACTGCTTGGTTCGAAAGCCTATGTGAAAGAGCATTTCGGCGATCCGGAAACGATGCAGCTCACCGGCGAACAGCCGAAACTTTCCGGGTATTTCAATTTGGATAACGGCACTGGCAAGATCCGCGGCGTCTATCTGCAAGGCAACGATATGATGCGGCCGATTTTCGAAGCCTGGTTCGCGCCGTTCCGCGATCTTGGCGTGACTACAGTGTCCATCCGCAATACCGGCGGAACGGACCACCTTTCCTTCGATGCGGTAGGCTTGCCGGGATTTCAGTTCATTCAGGACCCTATGGATTACGAAACGCGCACGCATCATTCGAACATGGACGTATACGATCGCATCCAGCCCGGCGACCTGATGCAGGCCGCCGCCGTTATTGCTTCCTGCGTCTACAACACGGCCACTCGGCCGGAAATGCTGCCGCGCAAGGAGCTGCCGAAGCCGCGTCCGCCACAGCGCAATTCGCAAGGCATGGAGTCGGGAACGCCGCACAACCGGCCCGAAGGGCCGACGACACGTAACCAATGAAGGCGATTGCCGTCGACATGCCTGGCGTTTTGTGTTTCGCCAGTTTGGGGCGCTAAAAAGCCGGTAACCGTCGACGCGTTGATGCGCGGCGGGCAGCACCGCGGCGCGGGCGCCGTCACGTGGGCTCCAAACGGATCGCAATTTATTGTCGATAGCCACGGCACGCTGTCGCTCTACGATGTTGCATCGGGAAACACGCGCGATATCATCGCGCTCAGCAAGCTGGAGAACGCGGCGGAGAAGCCCGAAACGTCCCCGGTTTTCGATTGGACCAACCGGCGGGTCTCCGAGCACGACATCCAATGGTTCGCCGACGGCAAGCGCCTGCTGGTCTCGTCATCGGGCGATCTGTTTCTCGTCGATCTCGCGAACGGCAGCTTTGAACAGCTCACCAAGACACCTGAAATCGAGCGCGATCCGAAGTTGTCGCCGGACAACAAGTATGTTTCGTTCCGGCGGGGACCGAACCTTTACACGCTCAACCTGGCGACGAAGGCGGTCACGCAGTTAACCGGCGACGGCTCCGACACGCTGCTGAACGGAGAGTTGGATTGGGTATATCCGGAAGAACTCGATTTGTCGACCGCGCATTGGTGGTCACCGGACTCGCGCTACATCGCCTACATGCAGTTCGACATAGCGCACGAGCCGCTGTTCCCGCAGGTATCGCTGCTGAATCATCACGGAATCCTGGAGCCGGAGCGCTTTCCTCAGCCGGGCGATCCGAATGCCGATGTGCGAATCGGCGTGGTGTCCGCAACCGGAGGCGAGACGCGCTGGATGAATTTCGGCGAGCCGCGCGGGAATCTGATCGCGCGAGTCGCCTGGCTGCCGTCGAGCCGCGAGGTCGCGGTAGAGAAGCTGCCGCGGGTGCAAAATAAGCTCGATGTGCTGGTTGCGAATATCGAGACCGGCGTCGCACGCACCCTGCTGCACGAGGAAGATCCCGAATGGATCAACGTGAAAGGCGACCTGCATTTCCTCTCCGATGGCCGCCTGCTGTGGACGAGCGAGCGCAGCGGATTCCGGCATTTGTATCTTTATAGGCCGGACGGCGCGCTCGAGAAACAACTGACGAGCGGGGATTGGGAAGTGGATACTGTAGCCGGGGTGGACGAGCGGCAGAATCGCGTTTTCTATACTTCCTCGGAAGCGAGCCCGCTGGAGCGGCAACTCTATGTCGTGTCGCTGGACGGCTCCGGCAAACAGCGGTTGACGACCGGCGAAGGCACGCATTCCATTTCGCTTTCTCCCACCGCCAGCTTACTACATCGACAATTACAGCGGCTTGAGCGCGCCTCCGCGAAGCACGTTGTACCGGGCCGACGGCAGCCAGCTTCGCGTCTACCATCCATCGGATTTACGCGATTCGAACGAGTATGAAATTCTTCCGACTGAAATAGTGAAAGTGAAAGCCGCGGATGGAACTCTGCTGTACGCGCGGCTGATCAAGCCCGCCGGGTTCCAGACCGGCAAAAAGTACCCGGCCATCGTGATGGTCTATGGCGGCCCCGGCGTGCAGTCCATTCATAATTCCTGGCAGGGAGTGTCCTGGGATCAACTGCTCGCCCAACACGGATTTGTCATCTGGCAATTGGATAATCGCGGATCGATGGGCCGAGGCCATAAGTTCGAATCGGTGATTTATCACGATCTGGGCGCGCATGAATTGGAAGACCAGAAGACCGGCATCCAGTATCTGATCTCGCTAGGTTTCGTCGATCCGCAGCGGCTTGGGATGTATGGCTGGAGCTATGGCGGCTATATGACGCTTTATACGTTGACGAATGCTCCTGGACTGATTAAGGCCGGCATCGCGGGCGCGCCGGTGACAAACTGGCGGAACTATGACAGCATTTACACGGAGCGCTACATGGGTCTGCCAGAGAACGATGAGCACGGGTACGAGGTGAGTTCACCTCAATCGCACGCCGCGAACCTGGCATCGAAGCTGCTGATACTTCACAACATCGAAGACGATAACGTGCACTTCCAGAACAGCGTGCAGATGGCGAATGCACTGGAAAAAGCGAACAAGCAATTCTTCATGGTGGTGTATCCGGAGAAATCGCACGGGGTCTCCGGGCCGATTCGCCGCCAGCTCCTCGAAGAGACAACTGCATTTTTCGAACAGAACCTTCAATAACTCCGATCGGTTGCTGTGTTGAAATGAATGACGGATGAGTAAGAAAATCCGTTCGACGACGATTTTATGCGTGCGGCGCAACGGCAAAGTGGTTTTAGCGGGTGACGGCCAAGTCACGATGGGCAGTGAAGTGTTGAAAGGAGGCGCGCGCAAGCTGCGCCGTCTGTATAACGATAAGATCCTCTCCGGTTTCGCCGGCTCCACGGCTGACGCATTTGCGTTGTTCGCTCGTTTTGAGTCGAAGCTGGAGCAGCATGGCGGGAATTTGCCCCGCAGTGTCGTGGAATTGGCGAAAGAATGGCGGACAGATCGCATGTTGCGTCATTTAGAGGCGCTGCTGCTGGTGGCCGATGCCAAAGACATGTACATTGTGAGCGGCACAGGCGACGTAATCGAGCCGGACAGCCCCATCGCGGCGATCGGCTCGGGCGGCGCTTTCGCGAAGTGTGCCGCTCTCGCGCTGCTGGAAAATACGAACCTGGGTGCGCGCGAAATCGTCGAAAGAGCTATGAAGATCGCCAGTGGCGTATGCATTTATACCAACGAGAACGTCACATTTGAGGAGCTTGCGTAATGGTGATCTATTTACCACAGCAATCGACAGACGAAGCGCCTTTGCTGGATGAGTTGACGCCGCGCGAAATCGTGGCGGAGCTGGATAAGCACGTGGTGGGACAAGCGGCTGCGAAGCGTTCGGTCGCGATCGCGCTGCGCAATCGGGTTCGCCGCCAGAAACTAGACCCCGAAATGGCCGAAGAAGTCATGCCGAAGAACATTCTGATGATTGGGCCCACAGGTGTCGGCAAGACTGAAATTGCACGCCGTCTGGCGAAGTTGGCCAATTCACCTTTTCTGAAGGTGGAAGCGAGCAAGTTCACAGAGGTCGGCTATGTCGGGCGCGATGTGGAATCGATCATTCGCGACCTGGTGGATGTGGGGATCGACATGGTTCGGGAGGAGCGGCTGGAACAGATCGCCGATCGCGCCGAGCAGCAGGCGGAGGAACGTCTGCTGGATCTGTTAATGCCGCCGCAGCCGGAACCGGCCGAGAGCACCGAACGCACACGCGAAAAACTGCGCGAAAAACTGCGAGCGGGCAAGCTGGACGATCGCAGCGTAGAAGTGGATGTCAAAGAACGCGGCCCCACTTTCGAGGTTTCCACCAATGGGAACGTCGAAGAGATGGACATCAATCTAAAGGATGTGATTCCGGGGCTCTTCGGCCCGCGCACGAAGAAACGCAATATGCGTGTCTCGGAAGCGATGGAATACCTGGTGCAGGAGGAAGAACAAAAGCTAGTCGATATGGACCAGGTTACGCGCATTGCGCTTGAGCGCGTGGAACGGAACGGCATTGTCTTTCTGGATGAGATCGACAAGATCGCGGGCCGGGAAGGCGGGCACGGTCCCGACGTGAGCCGCGAAGGCGTGCAGCGAGACATTCTGCCGATTGTGGAAGGCACGACTGTAAATACGCGGCACGGGTTCGTCCGCACCGACCATATCCTGTTTGTGGCGGCCGGCGCATTCCACGTATCGAAGCCTTCCGATCTTATCCCGGAGCTGCAAGGCCGTTTCCCAATTCGCGTGGAGCTTAAGTCACTCAACGAAGCCGATTTCATCCGCATTCTGAAGGAACCGAAATCGGCGTTGATAAAACAATACTCGGCGCTGCTCGATACGGAGGGGATCAAACTCAGCTTTAGCGACGATTCGCTGGTTGAGATTGCACGCATTGCGGCGCAAGTGAACGAATATACCGAAAACATCGGCGCGCGCCGCCTCCACACGATCATGGAGAAGCTGCTCGAAGATATTTCGTTCGACGGCCCCGATCTGAAGAAGAAAACCATCAAGATTGACGCCACTTATGTGCGCAAACAGCTTGCCGAAATCGTAAAGGATCAGGATCTCAGCAGGTACATTCTTTAGGTGCGCGCTGCTGGTATCGCAGTTTTCGTTTTTTCTTTATTGCTCGCCGGTTGTGGTTACGTGGGGCCGGTGCTTCCCCCATCCCCCGAGCTTCCGGATCCAGTGAGGAATCTCGCGGTGGCCGAACAGGGCGATCGACTCGTGATCACCTTCGATACGCCGCCCCGCACCACAGACAGTCTGGCTATCAAGCGCTTTTCGGAAATCGACCTCCGCATCGGGCTGGACATCACGCCGTTCGATTTCGATCGCTGGGCAGATTCCGCGACTGCTTACGAGCTTCCGATCCCTCCACCGAACGATCCCGACGATCCGAAGCCGCACCCGATTTCGAAAACTCTGCCGGCATCGACCTGGCAGGGGAAGCGGATTGCGGTGCTGGTGCGCACCGCGGTAAAGAAGACGGGCCACTATTCGCAGTGGTCGAACCGGGTGGTACTTGAAGTAGTGCCGCCGCTCAAGCCTCCCGTAGTTCAGGCAAAAGCGACGAAAAAAGGGTACATGCTGACCTGGGCTTCGGAGCGGCCTGGTTTGCAGTACGACATATTCCGGAAAACCCCAACTGACAAAACAGCCGTCCAGATTGGAACGGCGGACGCTTCCCCTTACGTCGATACAACCTCGCAGTGGGATATGCCCTACGTTTACAGCGTTGTCGCGCGCGAGGGGTCCGCCGCGAGTCTGCCGTCCGAGCCCGTGCACATCGAGTCCGCAGACATCTTCCCGCCGGCAGTCCCGGCCAGCATCACGGCGCTGGCGGGACCGGAATCGATTGAAGTTTCGTGGTCGCGTAGCCCGGATGCGGATTTGAAAGGTTACTATCTGTACCGCTCGGTGGACGGCGGCGCGTTTGCAAAGCAGGGCGATTTGCTCCTGCTGCCCGCTTTCAGCGATCACAACGTGCAGCACGGCCATAAGTATCGATATGCGGTAAGCGCCGTCGATCAGAAGGGAAACGAAAGCGCCAAGTCGGCGACCGCGGAAGTGAAGTTTTAGAGAACGGGAAGTGAACGCAGCGTTGCTGTGATAGCATCGGCCATATGATGGCGAGGTTGTTCCGGGGAGCGCCTGCTTGGTCCGATTCCTGACAACGATAGTCGAGTCATTCCAGGAATTTCTTTTCCTCGCCGGCCGGGCATTCCTAAATATCTTTCGCGGCCCGCATTATTACGATGATGTGTTTCTACAGATGGACATCATCGGCTTCGGAAGCTTGCAGATCGTGGTGCTCACGGGCTTCTTTAGCGGGGCGATCATTGCACTGCAAATGGCGCGCGCGCTGAGCACATACGGAGCCAGCAGCCAAGTCGGCGCGATTGTCGCCATCACACTGGTTCGCGAGCTTGGCCCGGTTTTGACGGCCCTGCTTGTCGCAGGACGAAACGCGTCGGGGATTGCCAGCGAGCTGGGATCGATGAAGGTCACCGAGCAGATTGATGCCATGCGAGCTCTTGGCACCGATCCGGTTCAGAAACTCGTCACTCCACGTCTGACAGCCACAGCCATTATGCTTCCATGCCTCACAGTGATTGCGGATGCTGTCGGGTGGGTTGGCGCGTATCTGGTTTCGGTTCCACTCCTGCATGTCATCTCGGCCGCTACGTATTGGTCTACGTCCTGGCGGGCGCTGGTGTTGAACGATTTGGCGCAGGGCTTGATCAAACCGCTGCTTTTCGGAATAATTATCGCTCTGGTGGGCTGTTATTACGGTCTGCGCACTTCAGGCGGGACGCAGGGCGTCGGCCGGGCTACGACGCAAGCTGTGGTGACCGCATCCATATGGATTTTTGTCGTGACGTTTTTCATCGATAAGATCTTCGTCAATCTATAGCGCCATGCCGGATACAGCCAATCCGCTTTTCGAAATGAATGACGTGAGCTTACAGTTCGGCGGCACGTGGGCGCTGCACAATATTTCGCTGGTCCTGAATCCGGGCGAGACGCGAATCATCTTCGGAGCGGCCGGAAGCGGGAAGACAACGCTATTAAAGGCGGTGATTGGGCTGGTGCGGGTGGATCGGGGCGATATCAAACTGTTCGGCGAGGATATAACGTCACTCCGGGAGCACGATCTGTTCTCGCTGCGCAGCCGGGCGGGGATGGTGTTTCAAGAAGGCGCCCTTTTCGATTCTCTTTCGATCGGCGAAAACGTTGGCTATCCATTGCTGAATCAGCAAATGCGGAACGGCGGAAAACCTCAAAAACTTTCAGAAGACAAGAGTGAAGCGCGAGTCCGCGAGACATTGAACTTCGTCGAGCTGGGGCAAACGTTCGAAAAGTTTCCCAGCGAATTGTCGGGCGGCATGCGGCGCAGAGTAGGGATCGCGCGCGCCATTGTAACGGAGCCGCCGCTGGTGCTGTATGACTCGCCAACGGCCGGCCTGGACCCGATTACCGCGAACACCATCATGGCGCTTATCGCAAAAGAGCGGGATGTTCGGAATTCGGCTTCGTTGATTGTGACGCATCGTTACCAGGACGGGGAGCTAATGGCCAATTTCCGCTACGATGCCGGGCGGCAGGAGCTTGTTCCACTAGGTGGGGGCCAGCAAGATCCCAAACGTGACCGGACCAAGTTTATCGTGATGAAAGAGGGAGAGATCGTCTTTTTCGGCACACGCGACGAGCTGGAACGCTCAGAGGATGAATACGTAAAGAGATTTATCAGACACGAAGGTTGATATGCCCAGCAAAGAAAAAGTAAACTTCGCACAGCTAAAGGTCGGAATTTTAGGCATTGTGGCGCTATGTTGCATCGCTCTGGTCGTGTTCCTGCTGACCGGCAACACGAGCTGGTTTGAAAACCAGGCTCCGCTGAATGTTTACGTCTCCGATGCAGCAGGCCTGACGCCCGGCTCGCCGGTGCGAATTAACGGTATCCAAGCCGGAACTGTAAAGGCGGTGGATCTTTCGGGAGATACCGATCCGCAGCGAATCATCAAAGTGGATTTTGTTGTGGATCAGGACAAGCTCAAACAGATACCGGTCGATTCGGTCGCCTCCATCGCTTCGGATAACCTGCTTGGCAGCACGAAATTTCTATCGATCGACAAAGGAAAGAGTCACGAGACGATACAGTCAGGCGCGACGATGAAATCCGCCAACACCCAAGAATTCCAGCAATTGGTGGCGCAAGGCTTCGGGGTGCTCGATTCGGCGCAAGCAATTCTGCAGAGAATTGAGGCGATCGTAGGCCAAGTGGAGGTAGGCAAGGGAACGATCGGCAAGCTGCTGGTGGACGAATCGCTGTACAACAAGCTGGAAGCTACCGTAAATCAAGTCCAGCTTCTCGCGACGACTCTCAATTCGAGGAGCGGCACCATGGGAAAACTGATCAATGATCCGACTCTCTATAACCAGGCTGAAGGCATTGTGAGCCGAATAGACCAGATCACGCAAGACCTGCAGCAAGGTCATGGATCGGCGGGTATGCTCCTGAAAGATCCGAAGATGTACAACGACGTGGATAAAGCCGTCGATCAGCTCAACACAATTCTGACTAACTTGAACGCCGGAAAGGGCACGGCAGGCCAGTTACTAACCAGCAATAAGATGGCAACGCAGATTTCGACAACGCTGGGTAAGGTCGACATGACCCTCGATAAAGTGAATTCCGGGCAAGGCACAATCGGACAGCTTCTGGTCAATCCGGCGCTGTATGATGCGGCCACGGGCACGACGCGCGAACTTCATGGTTTGCTGAAGGATTTTCGGGCGAATCCGAAGAAGTTTCTCAGTATAAAACTGAACATTTTTTAGAGGGTTGAAACGCCTGATCATCAATGCAGACGATTTCGGTTTCACGCGCGACGTGAATGCCGGGATCGTGCAGGCGCACCGGCACGGCGTGCTGACTTCCACAACGCTGATGGCAAACGGGGATTCGTTCGCGGATGCCGTTCGGTTGGCCGAAGAAACGCCGTCATTGGATATCGGATGCCATCTGGTTCTGGTGCAGGGGATGTCGGTGTTGACGGGAAGAGCGCTTCCCGAGACGCCGCTCCGGCTTTTGGCCGCGCTCGCAAGAAAACGAATTAACGCGTATGAAGAGCTGCGAGCGCAAATCGAGAAGATTCTAGCGGCGGGGCTGCGCCCAACGCATCTGGATTCACATAAACACACACATGTTATTCCGGCGGTGTTTCGCGCAGTGGTCCGCCTGGCGCATGAATTTTCGATTCCATACGTGCGTTCGCCACTTGTAGCGAGGCGATACTACAAGTGGCTCGCGCGGGGGTATGACGTTCGCATGACGGATCATTTTCTCGGATTTCGTCTGACTGGTTCACTCGATGAAGAAGCCCTAGCGAGGGCGCTTCTTCGGCTGGCTGACGGCGACACAGAATTTATGTGTCATCCGGGATTTGCCGGTCCTGAGTTGATGCGGGCGCCCACACGCTTAAAGGAATCGAGGCAGAAAGAGCTTGCAGCGCTTACGTCGCCGCGCATTCGCGAACTGATCGAGGCGCAGAAGATACGGCTGGCGGGATTTAGCGCGTAGGGTCGTTTTGAAGTTTTGAGCCGTAGCTCCATTCGGTAAAGGGCGTGAGAGTGGTTACAACGTTATCGCGCTCGCGCCAGCTTCCTTCGAGGTAATCGTGATTCATTGCGGCGATGACTTCGAGCGAAATTTCCTTGGGGCAAACCGCGGTGCATTCGCCGATATTGGTGCAGCCGCCGAAGCCCTCTTCGTTCATCTGCGCAACCATGCGGATGGCGCGGCGGTCGCGCTCCGGCTGGCCTTGCGGAAGGGTGCCGAGATGAGCGATTTTGGCACCCGTGAATAGCGCGGCCGAAGCGTTGGGACAGGCAGCCACGCAGGCGCCGCAACCGATACATGCGGCGGCATCCATGGCGTGATCCGAAGCTTCTTTTGCAACCGGGATGGCATTGCCGTCCGGAGCGCTGCCTGTTGAGACCGAAATGTACCCGCCAGAAGCGATGATGCGATCGAAGGAGCGGCGGTCCACGACCAGGTCTTTGATAAGCGCGAATGCGCGGGCACGCCAAGGCTCGAGAATGAGCTCCGCGCCATCTTTGAAGTGGCGCATGGTGAGCTGGCAAACCGTGGTGGCGCGGAGCGGGCCGTGCGCGACGCCGTCGATCATGAATCCGCAGGAGCCGCAAATGCCTTCGCGGCAGTCGTGCTCAAAAGCGACCGGATCTTCCCCGCGTTCGATGAGCTGTTCGTTCAACACGTCCAGACATTCGAGCATCGACATATCCGGATTGACATTGTCGAGCGGATAGCGGATAAATTTGCCTTTGGTGTTGCGGTTTGCCTGGCGCCAGATCTTCAGCGCGACACGCATTATTTGTAGCTCCTCTGGCTGGGATGAACATACTCGAAATCGAGCGGCTCTTTGACGAGTTCCTCGCGGTTTCCATACCCGCGATAGGCCCAAGCCGCGACATACGAGTAGTTTTCGTCGTCTCTCTTCGCTTCGCCGTCCGCGGTCTGATACTCCTCACGAAAGTGGCCGCCTGACGATTCATTGCGATGGAGCGCATCCACGCACATCAGTTCCGCGAGCTCGAAGAAATCCGCGACGCGGCCGGCTTTTTCCAGCGACTGATTGAAATCGTCGCCGCTGCCGGGCACTTTCACGTTTTGCCAATACTCTTCGCGCAGCTCGCGAATTTCGCCGATGGCGGTCTCGAGCCCCGGGGCGTTACGCGACATGCCGCAATACTCCCACACAATTTTGCCGAGCTGCCGATGAAAGGAATCGACTGTTCGTTTGCCGTTAATGGCGAGCAGCTTGTGAACGGTTTGCTGCACGCAGGCGACGGCGTTGCGGACTTCGGGATGCGATTCGGTCACAGGCTCAAACTTGTTAGCGGCAATGTAATCGCCGGCCGTGTAGGGCACGATGAAATAGCCATCGGAAAGGCCCTGCATGAGGGCGCTGGCGCCCAAACGATTGGCGCCGTGATCGGAAAAATTGGCTTCGCCGACCACGAACAGGCCGGGGATGCTGCTCATCAAGTAATAATCGACCCACAGGCCGCCCATAGTGTAGTGAATGGCCGGATAGATGCGCATGGGAACGCGATATGGATCTTCGCCGGTGATGCGCTGGTACATGTCGAAGAGATTGCCGTAGCGTTCCTCAATGGTCTTGCGCCCAAGGCGTTTGATGGCGTCCGAGAAATCGAGATAAACGCCGAGACCGGTCTCGCCCACCCCGCGGCCTTCGTCGCAAACGTACTTGGCATTGCGCGACGCGACATCGCGGGGAACCAGATTGCCAAAACTTGGATAGCGGCGCTCGAGGTAGTAATCGCGCTCGCTTTCGGGAATCTGATCGGGCGGACGTTTGTCCCCTTTTTTTTGCGGAACCCAGATGCGGCCGTCGTTGCGCAGCGATTCGCTCATGAGCGTGAGCTTCGATTGGTAATCGCCGGAAACGGGGATGCAAGTGGGATGAATCTGGGTGAAGCACGGGTTCGCAAACAGCGCACCGCGTTTGTGCGCGCGCCAAATGGCAGTCGCGTTGGAGCCTTTGGCGTTGGTGGAGAGATAGAAGACGTTGCCGTAACCGCCGGTGCCTAGAATGACGGCATCGGCAAGGTGAGTATCGATCGCGCCGGTCACCAGGTTGCGCGTGACGATGCCGCGCGCGCGGCCATCGATGACGATGAGATCGAGCATCTCGGTGCGCGGATACATGACAACCGTTCCGGCTTGCACCTGACGCTCGAGAGCTTGGTAGGCGCCGAGCAGAAGCTGCTGGCCGGTTTGACCTCGCGCGTAGAAAGTTCGGGAAACCTGGGCACCGCCGAAAGAGCGATTGGCGAGTGTTCCGCCATATTCGCGCGCGAACGGGACGCCTTGCGCGACACACTGATCGATGATGTTGACGCTGATCTGCGCGAGGCGGTAAACGTTGGCCTCGCGCGAACGGAAATCTCCGCCCTTGACGGTGTCATAGAAGAGGCGATAGACGCTGTCGCCATCGTTCTGATAATTTTTTGCGGCATTGATACCGCCCTGCGCGGCGATGGAATGCGCGCGGCGCGGAGAATCCTGGAAGCAGAAACACTTCACGTTGTAGCCGAGTTCGCCGAGCGTGGCCGCTGCCGAGCCGCCCGCTAAACCCGATCCAACGACGATGATGGAATGGCGGCGTTTATTAGCGGGATTCACCAGCTTCATTTCGAAGCGGGCTTTGTCCCAGGCCTGCTCGATTGGGCCGGAAGGAATTCTCGATTGCAGTTCCATCTATTGCACCCAACCGCACAGGATGCTGATCGGAATGGAGATGTAACCGGCGACGATGAGGACCGCCAGAGTGGTCGCGGCCTTTCTGAGAATGGGAGTGTGGCGCGGGTGATTCAGGCCAACCGATTGGAACATGCTCCAGGCGCCATGCCGGATGTGAAAGCCGAGCAGAATTATCGCGAAAATATACCAGGCCGAAACCCACCAGACTTGAAAATCGGAAACGAGATTGTGATAGGGATCTCCTTCGGTGAAGGCACCGCCGCGATGTATGGTACCGGCGGTTAGATCGAGCAGGTGATAGATCACGAAGGCGAGAATGATGGGACCGCTCCAATACATGGTGCGGGAAGCGTAGGTGGAGCCGATGTTTTCTTTCTTGGCATACCCGACAGGACGGGCCTTCGTTTTGCGAACGGCGAGCACAACCGAGGCCCAGATGTGGAGGACGACGCAGATCAACAGGATGATGCGGACAGCCCACAGCGCTTCCGGGAAACGGCGCAGCGCCGCGCCGTAGTAGTTCATCTGCTCGGGCCCTTCGAATATCTGCAGATTGCCGAGCATGTGGAAGATGACGAAGAGATAGAGGATCGCTCCCGTGACGGCCATCACGGCCTTTTTGCCGTTTGTGGAAGCCCAAAAGCGGGCAGGCCGGATCTCGTGAGCGTCGATTACGGTGGTTGCCATGCCTAACTTTTCAGGTTAGCTCACGGGCAATGGTTGTTTATTGGTTACGAGGAGTGATCGTGCACGATTTTCCAGCCGTTCGCCATGCGCTTGCATAGCACGGTGGTTAAGCCTTCGAGTTTTCGGCCATCCGGCATGGCGAGATGCCAGCGCGCGGTAAACAGGGCCGAGTTCGCGCCCAACATTTCGATCTGCTGGTTGGAAAAGCTGAGCCGGCCCATCTGTTTTCCGGGAGCGCCGTATTTCACTCGATAACGTTCGAACGCCGCATTCCAGCCTTGGAATATGGTGTCACCGGAGAAGAATGTCAATTCCGGGGAGTTCCAGTAGCCGCGCATGAAGCCCGCGAGATCGCCGCGATTCCAAGCGGCGGTTTGATCGTCGAGCATCTTGCGCAGCTCCGCCGGAGCTTGCTGCGCGACAGCGGTGGAGGCGATCAGCAGCAAAAGCGTTGGAAAACATTTTGGCATAGGGCGCCAGAATATGAATGCTCAGGGCATCTTTGCGGAATCGCCGAAGGACAAGGTAACCTGCACGGTTTTGCCTGCAGGGACGTCAATGGGCGCAGGCTTCCCTGGCGTCTTGCTGTACATGCCGAGCGAAGCGCCGGAGGGCGGCGGTCCGGATTGGCCGTCGTAGTTGCCGGAAGGATCATAGGATGCGGCTGCGTAAACGGGAGAAGCAGTCAGGTCGGAAAATGTGACGGTCGCGTCCTTCGCCGTTGCAGATTGTACGGAAATTGGCATGGCGCCGCCCTGCTGAAAATCGGGCGAATCGAACAGCACGACGAAAATCTTGTGCTTCTCGTCCACCGTGCCGCTTCCGGTATATTGCAGCTTGACGTGCAGCGTGCCGCCAGTTGTGGGGCTCGTGCCACCTTTTTCCGCTTGCCAAGCTTTCGTAGGCAGCGTCAAAAGGCACAAACCAAATAACAAACAGAGGTAATTCTTCATGATCCTCGCTCCTTTTCTGAATCGCCGTTTGCCGCGGCGCACCACTCGAATAGCAATTGCCATTCCACTTGCTGAATCTCTCGGGCAGCGCGCTCTTTTCTACCGCCGGGCTGGCGGCGCGCTTCATCGCACCATTCGATGAACAAGAACGGATCCCAGGCGGCTTTCAAACGCCAGTTCATTTCGCCGGCGCGATCGAGGATCTGCGAAGCGTTTCGGCGCAGTTCGGGGAAAATAGCATGTTGCCCGACGAGCCGGAACCAATAGGCCGAGTTGGAGGAATCGGGCTCCATGCGATGCACAATGGCGTGCCAATAACTTCCTTCGGGCCCGGAAACATCCTGCGCGAGTTGATGACTCTCTTCCCAACAGCCGAGCAGCAGCAGCAAACCGCTTACGGCGGCATCGGCGTTTCGCGCATTGGGCAACAGCGACGCGGGTGCGATCTGGCGAAGAGCGCGAGCCTCTTCGTTGCGGCATTCCCCGGATCGCGTCAATGGCAACGGCTGTGACGCATAGCTCTTGAGAATACCGGCTATGGACGCGCCGTACACGGCTGGATTCGAGAGACTCACGTTAGCACTAGCTTACTGCTACTAGACGCGGGAGTCATGGAGTAAAGGTCCACATTTACCAAACGAACCCTTCAGGCGGCTTCGACGGCGATCAGCGCGGGGGGAATTGGCTCGGTCTGGTTGCCAAACATGTGCGTTTGCGAAACGAACCCATCGTTTGGATGGATGCTGG
Organism: uncultured Acidobacteriaceae bacterium; assembly: GCA_963787545.1. GTDB lineage: Bacteria > Acidobacteriota > Terriglobia > Bryobacterales > Bryobacteraceae > Bog-105. The sequence continues at coordinate 228,415 of CAWBDW010000023.1, read as the reverse complement.
GCCGATTTTTCCGAACGAACTCGCGCTGCTGCGAAACGAACCCATTTCCGGTTCTGGATCGTTCTTTCTGGAGCTTCAGCAAGGCAGTTACGGCTTTGTGGAAGGCTCGATTGTAGGTGGTTGCGTAGCGGAGGAATAAGGATAGGCGCTTTTCAAGCGCGTTGAGGCACTTGACCACCTGTAATCCTGCGCTTGCGACACCATTCCCGCCCGGACGGGATTTCGTTCCACATAGGCCAGCGCCGTCCATTGGTGAAGCCGATCCAGAGGACAGGAGTAGTAACGGTTTTGCCAAAAATGACCATTCGTTCGGAGTTTGACATTTGCATACCGGGCGTAATCGGAATGGGCTCGGCGCAAGGCGTTTGCTAGCGCATTCTCCTTCAGCGGAACGGCCACAAGGTGAACATGGTTGCTCATCAGACAATAGCCCCACCAGCGCACCGCATAACGTTCACCATATTCACGCAGGAGGTGCAGGTAAACCGTGCGATCTTCGTCTGAATGGAACACGGTTCGGCGCCCGTTGCCTCTTTGTGTCACGTGATGCGGCAATCCCACCGCAATCACGCGTGCCATTCTTGCCACCGAAATGGAGGTAGCTTACTGCCCGGCTTGCTCTCAAGAATTAGTGAAATGAGTGCTCCGTCCCTCTTTTGTCGTCGTTTGGGGTGCGTCGTTTGGGGTGCGGATAGACTGGGGAGTGATGAGCAAACATTATTCTGCGGCGCCTCCGATGAGCATTGATCGGTCGAAAAAATACGCCGCTACGCTGGACACGTCGCGAGGCACGATTGTTGTGGACCTTTTTGCGCAGGACGCGCCGAAAACGGTGAACAATTTCGTTTTTCTGGCGCGGGACGGATTCTACGATGGGCTCACGTTTCATCGCGTCATTCCGAAATTCATGATTCAGGGAGGCGATCCGGAAGGGAGCGGGCGCGGTGGTCCGGGGTACCGGTTCGAAGATGAAACCAAGGGCAATCCGCATAAGCACCAGGTGGGCTCTCTATCGATGGCCAATGCGGGCCCGAATACGAACGGCAGCCAGTTTTTTATCACCCACATCGCGACGGATTGGCTGGACGGCAAACATACCGTTTTCGGGCAGGTTCGCTCCGGTCAAGACGTGGTGGACGCGGTAAAACAGGGCGACAAAATCAATTCGGTAAAGATTGAGGAGTCGTAAGCCCGCGCGATGACCAGAGACGAAGCGTGGGCGACGGTATGCGAGTTCGTCAAGAGCGACAGCTTACGGCGCCACATGCTGGCGGTGGAAGCGTGCGTGACCGCCTATGCGCGGAAGTTCGGCGAGGATGAGCAGCAGTGGGCCGTAACGGCGCTGCTGCACGATTTCGATTGGGAGATTCATCCCGCGGCACCGGACCATCCGATGAAAGGCGAGCCGATACTGGCCAGCCGGGGCGTCGACGAGACAATCCGGCGGGCCATTCTTTCGCACGCCAACTACAGCGGCGTGCCGCGCGTTTCGCTGCTGGAAAAAACGCTGTTCGCATGCGACGAATTGGCCGGTTTTTTGACCGCCTGCTCCTACGTGAAGCCGGGGAAAAGTATTTCCGAAGTGGACGTGCCGTCGGTGAAACGCAAGCTGAAAGACAAAGCTTTTGCGCGCAATGTCAGCCGCGAAGACATTCTGAACGGAGCGCAGGAACTTGGGATTCCTCTGGAGGAGCACATCGGGTTCTGTATTGAAGCGCATGAAGCGAGGAAGCGCTTATGACCAGTGACGGGCGCGGGCGGTTCTCAAATCTTCGACATCGCGCATCAGCGCATCGCGGCTGCTGGCCTGCAGGGTGTTGTGGTCCAGGATGTCTTTGATTGAGTCGATGGAGTGATTGAGCTCATCTTTGTCGAACTTGCCTTTCACTATGTGGCGGTCGAAGTTGGACAGGTGCTTTTGGGCATCGCGATACCGGTCGCGCTGTTTGTCGTTACCCCGCTCCAGGTCGGCGGCAGCGCGCAGATCGCTTTGCGTGCGGTCAATGAGCCCGCGAAGGTCGGTGTAAGGCGCCGGGTAATCCTGATAAACACCGGTATTGACTGTGGCGTTGGCAGCCGGCAGCGACGACACAAGGCCCAGACCTAGACCGAAGGTCAGCACCAGCCCCGTCAAAGAGCGGTCCAAGAAGCGCATGTATATCCTCCCCTCGTAAGACGCTGAAATTTCATAAATGTTGCCCGGCCAGCGCGAGAGCGCCATAAAGGACGCAATCGTCGGGGTGTTGCGCGGGAACGACGTCACGGCGAGCGCGCGACCAGGCTGTCATCTGGCGGTTCAACTCGCTCGAAAGCGGTACAAACAGACGTTCGCCGGCCTTGCTGATTCCGCCGCCGATGATAATCCGCGCGGGATTGAGCAGCATAATGGCCGCCTTCAGGCCGCGCGCCAGATACACGACATAGCCGTTTACAAATTGGGGATCGCAGAAAAGCTCTTTGGCGGGGCGCCCGTAATCGCGCTCCAGCCATAATCCGCAGCACATGCGCTCCAGGCATCCGCGAGAGCCGCACAAACAATCGGGGCCATCGGGCAGGACGTTCAGATGTCCGATCTCTCCAGCAAAGGAATCGGCGCCGCGATAGATATTGCCGCCAATCACGATGCCGCCACCGATGCCGGTAGAGAGTGTCATGTAAAAAAGAGGGTCCATCGCGCGGCCGGCGCCGAATGCGCTTTCCCCTAGCGCACCCAGGTTGGCATCGTTGTCCATCACCGCCGGAGCGCCGGTAAGCCGTTCGACATTCGCGACGAGCGGGTATCCGGCCCAGCCGTCTACGTGAGTGGAGAGCGTGACGGTCTGCGAAGGGAAATCGACCGGACCGCCAAAGCCGATTCCACAGCGGCGCGGCCGAAAGCCGTGCGTATCGCGCCAGGTTCCGAAGATTTGTTCGATGCGCGAAAACATCCAGGCGGGGCCGCCGCTACGTTCGGTCGAGTACGTCTCGCGCAGCAACAACTCGTCGCCGTCGAAGGCCGCCAGCGTGAATTTCGTTCCGCCAATGTCAATGGCCAGCGTCTGCATCCCGGAACCTTATTTTGGCTCACAGGATGTTTGCAGAACGGCTCACGGCAATCCGCGGCGGTCAACCAGGAACAAAACCAAAATGATGATGAGGATAAGACCGAAACCGCCGGGCAGGTAGTAACCTGTTCCCCAGCCACTCGCATACCCCCAGGTAGGTAACGACCCAAGTAGCAGCAAAAACAAAATGATGATCAACAACAGACGGAGCATAGAACTGTTTTCCCTCCTCTAGGTAGTGCCTTACACGGTAGCAGAAACACCACGAGGACGCAGTGCACCGCGGTACTGGACGTACTTACGAAACGCCGAGTTCACCGCCCGATTCAAGCGGTTCAAACTCCATCACCATTCCGGAGTTGAGAAGAGCGTTTTTGAAGTCCTCCTCCTTGCCTTCGGCGATATCGTACTCCCAGACTTCGGTTCCGATACTCAAAAACGCATCGTCTTCCTCCAATCGATCGGAGGAATGCAGCGCGTCCGGACGATTTCGCCCGACGAAAACCGCATCCAGAACTGTTTCGTCATCAAGCTGGGTGTCGAGGAAGCTCGGAGGATCGTCGGCTTTTTCTCCCGAGCGGTCCGATCTTTCTCGAAATACGACTTTATACTTCATCGGATGCTCCTGATTTTGTCGAGATGGGACTGCAGCACGGGCAGGGTGCGTTGCGCGAAGGATTTCAATTGCGGATCCGTTCCGTGGGTGGCCTCTTTTTGAAACTCCTTCACGTCCTCTTCATGGTCCTTCAGCATGCACTTGATATATTCACGGTCGAAAGCGGCTCCGGAGAGACTCTGCAGCTTTGTGTACTCAGCCTGATCTTTTCCGTCGAGTGACGTGGGCAGGGCGATGTTCTCTCGCCTGCGCGGCGGATTTCAAATCGTCGTTGGCTTTGGTGTGATCGTCGACCATTTGGCGGCCAAAGGCCTTCACAGCGGCATTATCCGCCTTTTGCGCCGCGAGCTGCCCTAACTGCACTTCGGCCATTCCACCTTGCGCAGCTTTCATCGCAAAGGCCATGTCGGAAGACTTCATCATTTTGTCGGCGCCTTTATCAATGTGCTGGCTGGAAGTATCTTGCGCGGCTGAGGCAAAGGATAAAAAAAACAGCAGCGCAGGTTTACCCCAAATCATTTGCGAGCGCGTACCGGGTCATTTGCGCGGTTGAGTGAACGCCGAGCCGTTGCATGATCGCGGCGCGATGAAATTCCGCGGTTCGGACTGAGATGTTTAATTGATTGGCGATGTCTTTTGCGCTGGAGCCGAGCGCGATGAGCCGCAAAACTTCGCGTTGCCGCGCGGTCAGTCCCGAATTGCCGAATTGCCCCTGGTCCGGCGCTGTTACCGGATTCAGGAAAGTTTCGCCTTCGAGAACTGCTCGAATGACGGAAATCAATTCCTGCGCAGGCATGCGCTTGGATAGATATGCTTTGGCGCCCACATGCACAGCCTGGTTCAAATAAGTTGAATCGGCATGCATAGACAAAAAGATAATGGGCAAGCCCGGCCGCCGTTCCAGGACTCGGCGCGCGGTCAGGAATCCGTCGCCGCCCGGCATGCTCACATCCAGAATGGCTATATCGGGTTGAAAATGGCCCACGGCGTCGATGAAGGCCTGGCTGTTATCGACAGCCAAAATGTCGAAATCGTTTTTCATTATGGCCTGAAGCGCATCCAGAATCAGATGGTGATCGTCGGCCAGAAGCACTCTGGGCAGTGCTGTCTGGCTTTCATTGCTCTCGATTGTTGCGGTTTCTGTCAATGTCTGTTTCCCCACGTGTAAGATGCATTCCTCGCGGAGGCTGTACGTTATTTTCGAGAGACTATTCAGGGTTCTTCCTGGGCAAGTCGTTGGGAAGGGCAAACAGCCGGCACGTTAACAACTTATTTTCCAGATAGTTGGGGATTATAAAGTCAGCCCCCACTTTAATGAGCCGCTGCCGCTTCCACTCATCCACTTCGAGGCACGCCGGCTCGGCGGTAGCGAGTCCCACGGCTGTGCCGCCCACCTTTTTCACCTCTTCAATCTCGACGTAGCCGTCGCCGAAGACGAGCAGTTCTTCGGACTGGAATCCAGCGCGGGAGAGAATCTGCTGGACGAGCAGCGCTTTGGAAAAGCTTTTCAAATCGTCCTGGGCTCCAAAAATTCTGTCGTCGAAATAGCGGGCCACATCGACGAGCTTCGCCTCCTCGCAAACGTTGGCGTGGTCGGTTCCACTGGCTAAATAGAGCCGTAATCCACGATCGAGTAAAGTTTCGAGCAGCTTTCGCGCTCCGGGCACCAGATAGCGGTCCGGGGGGACGCGTCCGGAGCGCAGGTCTTCCAGGCGATCGCGGATGCGAAGCGCCAGCCGATCCAGGTAGATCTTCTTGTACGCGAGCGGGGTAAGCGGCTGTCCTCCGCGCTCTCGAACGGCATCGGCTAAGGCCATCATCTGGTAAATCGTTTCTTTGCCGGTGAGCCGCCACACAAATTCTTCCACCACTCGAGCCAGCGCGGCCTCAGGCTCGCCAGTGTTGAGCGCGGCAAGCTGTTCGACGCACATAGGGACCATGACGTCCATCCATCCGGAGCGAATCAGCGACAGGGTTCCGTCAAAATCGAAAATGACAACTTTGGCTTGCGCAGCGGAGGCGCCGCTGCGAACGATCTCAATCACTTTTGGCATTCTCCCATGCTTGTCTGGGTGAGCTATGATACGGCATTAAACGATATGCGTGTAGCGATTGTCGGAACGGGCTATGTCGGCCTGACCACGGGCGTGTGCCTGGCGTTTATTGGGCACTCGGTGACCTGCCTGGATAGCGACGAGTGCAAAATCGCGACGCTCTCGCGCGGGAAGATTCCGATTTTTGAGCCCGCGCTCGAAGATTTACTGGAAGAGGCGCGTCCGAACATCGAGTTCACGAGCAGCTACTCGGAGGCGATTCCCGGGGCGGACGTGGTGTTCATTGCAGTGGGAACTCCACCGACTGTTTCCGGAGCTCCCAATTTAGAGTTTCTGTCGCAAGCGGCGCGCTCAATTGGGCAGCACGTGAACGGTGGGTTCACAGTCGTAGTGAATAAGTCCACCGTGCCGATCGGCAGCGGGAATTGGGTGGACGCTCTATTGCGCGATGCTGCCGCGCAGCGCGAGAACGGTCCGGCGGCGGAGTTTGCGGTGGCGTCGAACCCGGAATTTCTGCGAGAAGGATCGGCGCTTCACGACAGCCTTTACCCGGATCGAATTGTGATCGGCGCAGATGAGCCGCGCGCGTTGGAGGTACTTTACTCGCTCTACCGCCCGATTCTGGATCAGACTTTCAATGCGCCGACTTATCTGCCGCGGCCCGAGACGGTGGTGGCGGTGCCGATCGTGTCGACGGATCTGGCGTCGGCGGAGCTGATCAAGTACGCGGCCAACGCATTTTTGGCGCTGAAGATCAGCTTCATCAATGAAATGGGCCTGTTGGGCGAGCGGGTGGGCGCCAATATTTCGGAAGTGGCGCGCGGCATTGGTCTCGACTCGCGCATTGGACCGCGTTTTTTGAACGCTGGGATCGGATGGGGCGGCTCCTGTTTTGGCAAAGATACGTCGGCGCTGATTGCCACGGCCGGCGAATACGGCCTCAATTTGCCGATTGTCGAGGCGGCTCGCAAAATCAATTGCCGCCAGCGCGACCGCGTGGTGGAAAAACTTTTGCAGGAGCTAAAGATTTTGAAAGGCCGGAGCATTGGCTTGCTGGGCCTGGCGTTTAAGCCCAACACGGACGATTTGCGCGAATCTCCGGCGATCGAGATCGCGCAAAAACTGATTGACCGCGGCGTGCGCGTCAAGGCGCACGATCCGATCGCGATGGAACGCTTCCAACGCGAGCATGGAGCGATGGGCGTGCAATTGTGCCGCACGGCTTGCGAAATCGCCGAAGGATGCGATGCGCTGGTGCTGGTGACGGAGTGGAGCGAATACCGCGACCTGGATTGGGAAATGCTTGCGAAAAAAATGCGGAATCCGTTGATCCTCGACGGGCGGCATGCGTTAGACCGCGAAAAGATTTCGCGGTGCAATTTGCGATACGTGAGTATTAGTTAGGGCGAAGTCGACTCCGCTCCCTCACGGTCGCGGTTCTGTTGTAATTCAGCGCGGGTAGGGCATGAGTCTGGGCGGCCATTCGTCGGGCTCGAGAAGCCAGGGTTTGCGATCCGGGTAATATTCGAGCAGCTTCTCATCCTCTGCTTCGCCCAGATCGTGCGCCCACACGATGCGCGAGCGATCGATATCGGCTGCGTTGTGGACCCATTCGTGAAACCCGTGCTGCGGTCCGTAGTGAACAAACACGAGTTGCTTGCCGGGCACTTGGGCGAGTTCGTTTTGGATGAAAATGCGGCCTTGCGGATCGCCCCAGTTGATGAAGTCCCAGGTCTCGAAAGGCGCGGCGACGGAAAGAAGCTTGTTGTTGCTCCAGGCGTGGACACCGTACCAGAAGACGAACTGTGCGGCGCAGATTAATAACACAGGCCCAGGCCGAAGGCGGAAACGATCCATGCGCTCAAGTCCCACGATGCTCGCCAGCAGAAATAGAGATGCGAGCGCGGCGATGTAGTGCGGATAGAAGTATGGATAGAAATTCGTCCCGAGCGCGAAAAGTAAGAACGTCAAGAGCACCCAGAGGTATCGATATGCGCGGATGGTAATTAGGAAAGCGGCGAACGCCAGATACAGCGGCGCGAGAAGAAAGAAGCGATAGAAACGCGCGCGGTAAACGAGGCGTTCCAGGTAGCTTCCGATGGTATCGGTTCCTTCGCCGTGAATTGCGCTTTGCGCGAGATAATCGAGCTTCTGCTCGCGATTGAGTTCGTCATGAGGAACCGGGTTGGGCTGGAAAGTGAAACTTGCCGGCACGCCGAATTGATAGCGGTAGAGCATGTAGGGCAAGGTGGTCCAACTGCCGGTCACACTTCGGTTTTGAACCAGCATCAAGGCGGCGGCAGCTAAAACCGCGAGCGCGGCGATAGCGAGTGCTCTCCAGGGGAGGAAAAACAGCGCTACACTGAGCGCCAGCAGTAGACATTCGAACGGGCGCGTCAGAAGCTGCAAGGCGAATCCTAGTCCGAGGCAGGCGGCATCAAGTGTACGGTTCTCACGCGCTAATCTGGGCAGCGCGCCGAAAACCAGACAGCCCGCCGCCGCGGATACCGCGCCTCCCCAATAGCAATTCATCCAGTAATTCAGAGGGCCGAACTCGATGACGGCGAGAAGTCCGCCAGCGAGGGCCCAGCCAGGCGTGGTCCAGCCTCGCAGCATCCAATAACACAACGCGCACAGCGCGCCTTCCGATAGCAGAACGCCCGCCCAGGGGTGTCCGAAAACGATCCAGCCGAATGCCAGCGCGAGACCTTGACCAAGCGGGTAGATGGAACTGTAGGTTGGGCTCTGTAGAACAAAAATTTGCTGGAAGAATTGAGCCAGCGCATGCGGCGGATTGGCCAGACGCGCGTGGCGCAAAGTATCGGCCAAAAGAAGGTAACTGAAATCGTCCGACCCGCTGGGCACGGGCGCGGGGGAATGCGGGAGCAGCGCCAGCCGCAAAACGATGGGCAATACGGCCAGCACTATCATGCACCAGCCGGTGCGCGCGGCGAATGCGTGCAGCCATGGCGGAACTCGCCTGCGCGGCCGAAGGACAACGGCGAGAATCACTGCCGCGGCAAGCTCAATGAAATCGACGGGGCCGAAGCCGATGGGATTGTCGGGCGAAAGGAACGCGCGAGGATGAACGGAAAAAACCGCGAGCAGAAGCACTATTCTAGTCGTATGGACCGACGGCAAGCTTTGAACATCATGGCTGGTGCGGGACTCGCCGCGCTGGCGCGCGCACAATCGACCGGCGATACGGCGGAAGCGAACGGGATGATTTATCGAAAGCTCGGCAGCACGGGAGAGCGAGTTTCGGCGATCGGCCTGGGCGGCGCGCACCTGGGGAGGCCGAGCGAAGAGGAAGCGATTCGCATTGCGCGCTCGGCACTGGATCGCGGCATCACGTTTCTGGATAATTGCTGGGATTACGCGAACGGCGAGTGCGAGATCCGGATGGGCAAGGCGCTGCGCGACGGGTACCGCCAAAAGGCGTTTCTGATGACGAAATTCGACGGGCGGACGAAGCAGTTGGCGGCGCAGCAGATCGATCAATCGTTACAGCGCTTGCAGACCGACCACATCGACTTGATTCAGTTTCACGAGAACATCCGGCTGGACGATCCCGACCGCTTTTTCGCGGAAGGCGGCGCATTGGAAGCTGTGAGCGCGGCGAAACAGGCGGGCAAAATCCGCTACATCGGCTTCACAGGCCACAAAGATCCCTTAGTGCATGAGCGCATGCTGGACGTCGCCAAGCAGCATAATTTCCATTTCGATTCTTGCCAGATGCCGCTGAATCCAATGGACGCGCATTTCCGCAGCTTTGCGAACAACGTGGTTCCGAAGCTGGTGGAACAAGGAATCGCGGTGCTTGGGATGAAATCGATGGGCGCGGGCGACCTTTTGAAAAGCAACACCGTTACGCCGATGGAGTGCCTGCACTACGCGCTGAATCTGCCGACTTCGGTTGTGATCACCGGCTGCGACAGCATGAAGATTCTGGATCAGGCCTTCGAAGCCGCGCGCACGTTCCGTCCGCTGACGGAAGCGGAAGTGATTGCCATACTCGACAAGACGCGCACGGCAGCCTTAACTGGCAAATACGAGCGTTTCAAGACCAGCACTTTCTTTGACGGAACGATTCGGAATCCGCAGTGGACAGGCTGAGGCAAGGCGGAATTTTCAGTGAGCGGCTCAGTGAGCCACCAGCGCGTGTTTCTCGCGGCAGGCGTCTGAGCAATAGTAAAACGTCTGGCCGCCAGTTTGCCGCCGGAAGGGCGTCGATTCGGCGACATAGGTTCCACAGACCGGATCTTTGTGAAGCTCACCCGCAGTTTGCGCGGGCGACGGGGCCGATCCCCGATTCTTCAGCGGATCCGCCGGGCGGTTGCGGAAGGCTTCGTTAGAGGCACTGGCAATACCTCTCATGAAGCGGGTGAGAACCGCGCGAGCTATCATCACGATCACGATCGTGAAGATTAATTCCAGAAGCGCGCGAATCATAGGGTACTGCTAAAGCCCTAAGGCCTTTTCTTCTTTACGGCCGGGTTGGTGATGTTGGTCTGAACCTTCTCACCGAGTTCGTTGAGCATATCTCTGGCCGATTGCGCATAGGGTCCGTTCGGCTGAAGCTGAAGATATTTCTGGAAAGCGTCGGCGGTCCCTGGAGGCGGCGACACTTTACCGGTCTTCGGATCAGTAGTGGCTTTTGCGATCAGGCAAATGCCGTATTGATAATTGGCTTCGGCGTAGTTCGGATCGGTATCGATGGCTTTCTTGAAGAAGTCGGCTGCTTCATCCGGATGGCCGCTGTTGACGAGGTTCGCTCCCAAATTGTAGTAAGCCTTGGCGGCCATGGTTGGATCGAGCTGGGCAGCCTTGTTCAACGCTTCGGTAGCTTCGGGAATCTTTCTTTCGGCGCCATAGACGTTTCCGAGCTGGTTATAGAGCCCCGCTTCATCGGGTTTCAGCGCGACCGCCTTTTTGTATGCGTCTGCGGCGCCATCGAGCGACTTGGTGCGATCATCGCCGGTCTGTGTTTGCGCGAGCCCATAGTAGGCATCTCCCAGGCCGGCCCAGAACACAACTTGATTGGCATCGAGCTGAGATCCCTTGGTAAAGGCGTCGATGGCGGCCTGATAATCTGTTGCCTTCTTCGCTTTATCGGTTTCGGCCGCGCCAGCTTTCAAGGCATCCTGGCCTGCATTGTTGGCATCGTCGAGCGCTTTATTGTGCTTGATGGCTTCGGAATTCTTTTGGAGGGCGGCTTCATACTTCTCACGCTGTTCTTTGCTCATGCCGCGCTCTTGTTCGGGCGTGAGTTCCCCACTTGCGTTTGTTTTGGCCGTGGCGGCTTGCTGCTGGGCCACTTTGCGCAGATCGAAATTGACAGGCGGATTATCGCCGTAGCCGGATTTGACGCCAGTGACCTTATCCATGGTCTTGCCGCCTACCGCACAAGAGATGTCGTAAGTGCCGGCGGGCAGGCCCATATACAGCCAATGGCCTTTCTTGTCCGTCTTGACCTGGTAATGCCCTTTGATATCGGTGCGGTCGAGCACGATGACCGCGCCCTTCAGCGGTTGGCCATTTTGATCCTTCACATCCCCCTGCAGCATGGTGGTTTGGGCCAAAGCTGTGGTGGCTAGCAGAAGAGAGAAACCGCTTAAAAGAAGCAAACGTCGCAACGGGGCGGACATAACCGTATTCTCCTAATCCGAGATTTCAGCCTAAGGATACTACACGCTTCGCGATGCGTCATAAGGGAAAGTAGAAGGCTTAACCGGCAACCTGGCAGGCACAGCGAGCATCCGATGGATTGAGCAGTTAAGTTAGGGTAAAATGCAGGACACACAGGGATCTGTATTGCTTCGGGGTTTTCGACCGGCGATTTTAATATTTTCGACGTGTGTGCTTCGCAGCGGCTGCGCTGCCGATAGGGGCGCAGAATCTCACGAAAGCTCAGGATCTCTACAAGCATACAGATTATGCAGCTTCGCTCGCGCTGCTCGATAAAAACGGGGGCGATGCGGCCGGGCTGTTTTTGGCGGGGCAGGATTACTTTATGCTCGGCGACTTCAAACGGGCAACGCTATATCTGCAGAAAGCGGCGGCAGCTCAACCGGACAACAGCGAGTATCAGGATTGGGTGGGGCGGGCCTACGGGAGACGCGCGGAAATTGGGAATCCGCTGAGCGCACCGATTCTGGCGAGCAAGGCGCGGCAGGCGTTCGAGCGATCTGTGCAGCTGGATCCGAAGAACAGCGAAGCTTTAAGCGATCTATTCGATTATTATTTGAACGCTCCCGGTTTTCTGGGCGGTGGATACGATAAAGCGCTGGTAGTTGCGGATAAAATTGCCGCCGTGGATCCACCGGAAGGATATTTCGCAAAGGCGAAGCTGGCGCAAAAAAAGAAGGAATATTCGACCGCCGAGGAGCACATGCGGGAAGCGGTAGCGGCCGCTCCGCATCAGGTTGGACACATGATTGCGCTGGCCAAATTGCTGGCCAATGAAGGCCGGACGCGAGAAAGCGACGACGTCTTTATGGCCGCTCAGAAAGCGAATCCCAACATGCCGCGGCTGTGGTTTGCGAGGGCAGACCTTTTTATCCAGCAGAAGCGCGACTTGCAGGAAGCGAAAAATTTGCTGGAGAAATACATGCGAGCTCCAATTACGGTCGACGATCCGCCGAAAGAAGAAGCGCTGCGCCTCTTGAAGCAGGTTGGCGGGGCTTAAACTTTTCGCAGGCTAAAGCCTGCACCACCCGTCTAACCATCTGAATGCATCTCACCGAGGCGGTCAATTTTAGTCTGCAGGCGCTGCGGGCAAATCGGCTCCGCACGTTCCTGACCGCACTCGGGCTGATCATCGGCAATGCCTCCGTCATCCTGGTCGTCACCATTTCGCTCGCCAGCAAGAACATGATCCTGGACGTAATTCGCGGCGTAGGATCGAATCTCATGTGGGCGGACTATGAGGCGATTGGACAAAATGTCGCGCAGTTCCAGTCGGATTTTATAAAGCTGGCTGACGTACAGGCAATTCGCGACACTCTGGGCAACACTATCGTCGCCGCCTCCGGCGTGATGAACACGAACGATGACATCGTTGTGAACGGCAAAGTTCGAGAGGTGACGGTCGATGGCGTAGACGACCAATATAAGCGCGTGCGAAATATCGTGATACTGAGCGGCCGCGCGTTTGACCAAAGCGACATGGCCTTGCGCGAGCACGTCGCGATGCTCAGTCAGAAATTGGCAACACGAATTTTCGGGAGCCAGGATGCGGCACTGGGACAAACGATCAAAATCAGCCAGCTTCAGTTCACCGTAATCGGTACTTTTCGAGAAAAGACGAGCACGATGGGAGAGGGGGAGATTACGGACGAAACGATTCTCATTCCTATCACCGTGATGAAATATTTCATGCCCTATGAGCGCATTAATCCGGTGTACGTCGAGGCGCGCGACGCCGCTGATGTTCCTATGGTTCGTCAGGAAGTCAACAATATCCTCGAGAGCCGCCATCGACCGGGCGCGAAATATAATGTGCAGGATTTGACTGCGATTCTCCAAGCGGCGAATCAGATCGCCAATGTGCTCACGATCGTCCTTATCGTGGTGTCGGCTATTGCGCTGATCATCTCGGGAATCGGAATCATGAATATCATGCTGGTCACCGTCACGGAGCGAACTCGCGAAATCGGACTGCGTATGGCGGTCGGAGCATCGCGGCGCGAAGTTCTGCTTCAGTTCCTGGTCGAATCGGTCGTGATTAGCGTCGCTGGCGGAATCGTTGGTATTGCGCTCGGGCTGGCCGTACCGTTCACCATCCGATTGCTGCCGATCGGATTGCACGTGCCGATTTCAATGCTGTCGGTATTGGTTGCGTTCGCGGTATCGTTTACGGTCGGCGTTGGTTTCGGACTTTGCCGGCGCGGCGAGCTTCGCAGTTGAATCCTACCGAAGCGCTGCGGTATGAGTGATTCGAGTCACTGGAGAGTTTGACGGAAATCCCATTCCTTTGCTGCGCGAGCGTGGATTGAAGAGAGATCCTCGTTGAGGAGAAAGCCTGCGGTGACCAGATTTTTCGCGGCTTGGTCGATTTTGGTCAAATAGGTTTGCTCGGTGGGGTAACGTTCTGCGATGGAGGAACGGCTGAAGGGAATCCAGGAGCCGATGAAGGGGAGCAATTCCGCCGGTGCACCGATGGATGGGCTGCGCAGGTTCCAGCCTGTGTAACTGGCTAACGGGACTGCGATTTCGGGCATTCGGATTCCGCCCAGTCCGTTTCCGTCCGCATCGACTTGCGGCACAAAGGTCGGGAACGGAGGGCCAACCTTCGGCGGTTCGACGGAGAAATCGAGCCGGTAGGCTTCGCGTTTGTGCTGCGGAATGTTGATGCCGGGAGTCTTTGGAAATTTCAGATTGGCGATGGTTGTGAGCTCGCCCTTGCTCAAGCGCGGAAATTGGCTGGGCGGCGGAGGCGTTCCGTTCTTCAGCCAATTCTGCATTGAGAGTAAAAGCGCTCTCAATCCGTATCGATAGTCGTTGGTGTTCGTTAAATTCTGCGCGGGAGCGGGACGCGGCGGGATCGACCCGACGGTGTGCTGCGAGCCCGAGAAGAAATAAATGCGGGCATCTTGCGATGGCGGCGCGTCACTTTTGCCGTCGGCTGTGGTGTGAATCAGCGAGGCACAGCGGCTCCAGTATTCGTAAGCGCCATTGGTCTGAAACAGCTTCGGGGCAACGTGCGCGCGGCGCGAGCGCTGGAGCAGATTCTCTTCATCGAAGGGCGGAACGTCAACAGGGTAGAAGACGTTTACAAACTGGTGGCCATCGCGCGACGGTTGTGCGAAACGGCGGTTGAAGCTGCCGCGGCCCGCGCCGGCAACGTGCGTCCACACGCCGTCGAAAACCTGCCTATGCCGCTCGTCTTCATTGAATCCATCGTAGAGAAATTCGCGCAGGAAACGGCCGCTTTGCGACACACCGAAACCTAAGGCGCGCTTGACGGAGGCGTTCGGACCGTATTTGAGATACGAAACGAAATCGCGCACGGCGGCAAGTCCCAGCCCCGCCACCGGCGGATCTTTGGTTTCGTAGACGACTTCATAGATTCGTCCGGGCGCGAAGCCGCCGTCGAGCGAAGCATGGGTGGCATCGCTGAATCTCCACTGTGAATGCGGAATCAGAGTGCGCGGGCCAAGTACGGTGTCGCGGACGAAGAGCTTGTTCTTCGGCGAAGCGGGATCGAGAACCGGATAGCCGGTTTGGCCTTTATCGCCGAGCGGAATCGTTTGCTCGAGCTGGTCGCCGGTCCATTCGGACCGCACGATTCCGGTGATGGTCTTTCCGTGATCGGTTGCGACCGGCAGGTAAGCTCGCAGCAGGCCCGGACGAGGAGGAACATCGAATTCCCAGCCAATCCAAACCAGCGTGAAGCCGTGCTCAGCGAGGAAACCATCGCCGAGCTGCGAACGGCCGAAATCGAATTCATAGCTGAGCGATTTGCCGCCCCGGTTCGAGATTTCGACTAAGGCAGTGCCGTTGCCGTTGGCCGGCGTGCGCGGGCGCAGGATGTAGTAATCGGCGGAGAATTCGACCAGACCTCGGGCGTCCTTCGGAGCAAGTTCGACATCGGCGATAATGCGATTCGGCGCAAGATTCGGGTCAATCGCAAAATGAACTTTTCCGGTGATGCACTCGTACGCTCCGGTGTTTCCGAATGGCCTGCCGTCGAGTACCTCGGTTCGGCTCGCAACCTCGACCGATGAGACAGCGGCGAAGGCGTACGGCGCGGTCGACGCGCACAGAAGCGCGAGAGCGGCAATCCGTTCGCGTCGCAACGAGCTTAGGCAGCTTGCGTTTGCTGTTCGGCGGGGAAGCGGCGCATCAGCAGCGCGTAAAGGCTGAACAGGACACCGGAGTAGAACAGATCGGAAAGCAGCGTGCGGCCAAAGAACGGCAGCGCGGCGACATAGCACGCGACTAAACCGTTCCAGGTATGCGGATAGAGCGCGAGGCCGCGCCAAAACTCGTACAGATTCGTGATCAGGAAAAACTGCACGCTACCGGCGGCCGCAACCGAGCCGATGCGCCAGGGGCTGGATGAATTGCGAAGGAAAACACGCCCGAACACCACGTTGAGCATGAAGCAGGAATAGATGACAAGCGTGGCCCAGGAATAGGCGGCATACCCGCCTTCCATCCAGCTTCGAATCGGGTCCGTGACGAGCATGATGGCGAGCGGAACACAATAGGCCTGCCAGCCGCGCAGTTTCGCGCCTCCGAACAATGCCACGCTTCCGACAGGGGCGAAATTTGGGGGATGCGGCACGAGCCGCAGCAGCGCACCTAAAACGGTTAAGGTAAACGCTACCGGCTGGAACCCATTCTTCGAGCCAGTCTTGCTTTGATCCATTCTGAGCTTCAGTATATAAGGACGATAGGTGAATTACCAGGAGGAAGGCGGATCGCTCGCCGGAAAGCTGTCTTCTACCGTAACGTCGTGAGCTTGGTCCACTTGCGCCTTCTTGCTGGAAGTCCGACAGCAACCAGCTTTCGACCAGAGCACGAATCCCGCGATCGGCAATGCGATTCCAAGAATAAAGTACGCGAACTTGGCGCCCCGGTTTGATGCGTTTGTCATATTTTGCAGCCTTCTCCTGATGGACGCCTCCCGTGCCGCTCTATTTCGTGGCTGCATTGCGAGTGTCGCCTAAAGTACCGGCAAGCGATTCGCGCGGCAGGCTTTGGACAAATGGATTGATCGCCCAGGCGAGCGCAGGCGGGATGGCGCGAGAGAGCGAGAGCGTGCGGCATTCGGCCAGTACGCCGCCATTCACAGCTTCCAGACTCCAATAGGCATACAGTCGCCATAAAAACCCTTTCCCCACACCCGGAGGCAGTTTCTTTTCGCGCGGCGTGCCCGCATTCTCGACTTCCGAGATGTTTTTCGCGTAAGCATGGCAAACCCACTTACCGGGCGCGACTTCCCGCCAATGCGCCTCTTGCTGGATGTCGAGCACAACCGTGAGCGGCGGATATTTCCACTTAACGCGCCAGTACCCCACCAAATTGTTGCCCTCGCGCTGGATCAGGCGAGAATCGACGATATTGGGATAGATTTGGCTGTGGCGGCCGAAATCCTGCAAAACGCTTCGCACCTTTTGCACGGTTGTGTGCGGTATGAAGACGGTTCCAACCCAATCGTGGATCAAGCCGTCGGAGATCGCGACCGGATTGTCTGGCGTGCCGGGGTGAATGAACAGTTCGCCGTTGAGCACTTTTTCGCGATCGGAAGCATTTTCGCCGCTAGGAAACGGCTGCCGCTCCACGTTACGCGCATACCGGTCGAATTCCTCTATGGTCTGCGGCTGGAGTTTGGTATTGAACTGCGCGCGTAGGGGGGCTGCGTTCGCGAGCAACAGCAGCGCCGGCAGATACCTCATAACTCTGTTATCCACCATCTATTACCTGGAACGAGCTGTGAAACAAGTTGGCGTGCTCGAAATCCCACTAGTAGGGGGCGAAATGGCTTCTACGGTTTGGCGCGGCTATGTCACGTTCGGACTGATTTCGATTCCCGTTCGGCTGTTTCGCGCTGCTCGAGCCGAACGGGTTGGATTGCGGCGTCTGTATCGGGCGGCTCCGGAGCTGACGAAAGCTGCTGGACCTAGTCTGGTGCGGCAAGAGGAGCAAGTCAGGCAGACCGCAAAAAGCGACGATCTGCCCCACGAGGTTCTGACGCCGGTTCGACAAGTGCCGTTGCCCGAACAGGAGGTTGTTAAAGGTTACGAATACGAAAAAGGGCAATTCGTCGCGATCGAGCCGGAGGAACTCAAAAGTATCGCTCCGAAGACTTCTGCGGCGATGGAAATTCAGGAATTCGTCGAGCTTTCCGATATCGATCCGGTATATTTTGAGACCTCCTACTACGTGACGCCGGAAGAGGCCGGTGAAAAGGCGTATGCGCTGCTGTATCGGGCGATGCAAACGACCCAGTTGGTGGCGATCGCGCAGTTTGCGATGCACACGCGCGAACACGTTATCGTTTTGCGGCCGGGGAAGACGGGTCTGCTGGGGCATACGATGTTTTTCGCCTCGGAAGTGCGGGCCGACGAAGAGCATCGCGCCGACGCGACGCTGGTCGCGCAAAAAGAACTGGATCTGGCGCAGACGCTGATCCGCTCGCTAGCGGCTCCGTTCGAACCGGCGAAGTACCGCGACGCGTATCGCGAACGGCTGGAATCGATTATCGAAAGCAAAGTGCAGGGCCGGCCGGTACGCGTGCCGGAAGCCGTTGCGAAACCCTCAGAAGTGGTGGATATCGCGGATGCATTGCGCAAGAGCCTCGCGAATCTGAAGAAACCCGCTGTCTCGGAGGCGCCGCGCAAAGCCGCTAAGAAAGCATCCCGTTCCGTATAATAACGAGTAAGTTGAGGGCTGTTTCGATCTGTCTCGCCGCGGGTTTGCTGACCGCGTTGGCCCAAGGCGAGCCGCCATCGGAATGGGCGAATCGAGCCGAGCAGCTCCTGCGAAGCGGCGATAGAAACGGCGCAGCGGAGGCGCTGGCGCAAGCGGCGCAGGCAACCCCGGCCAGCGCACAATCGGAAGACCGGATCGGATTTCTATTCGCGGTTCTGGGAGAGAAAGCGGAAGCGGCGGAGCATTTCCAGAAATCAATCGCGCTCGATTCCAGCTACGCGCCGGCGCATTATCATCTGGGCGTCGCGTTGTGGCAAAGCAATGATCACGAGCAGGCGGTCAGAGAGATGGAGCGGGCCGCGGAGTTAGCGCCAGAAGTCTTCGAGTACGCTTACCGGCTGGGATCGGCATACCTTCAAGGCGGCAAGTACGTGCAGGCGGTTGTGGAACTGAAGCAGGCGGTCGCGCTCGATGGTTCGAAAACCGTTGCATGGCAGGATCTCGGCTCGGCTCTGGAGAGCACGGCGCGATTTGCCCGGCGCGCAAGCCGCTTACGAGCACGCGCTGGCCAACGATCCCGGCAACGACGCCATCCGCAATCAATATGCATTTGTGCTGATCGAAACGCAGGCAGGCAGATCGCGGGATTGAGGAATCGCGCAAAGTATTGGCGCACGATCCGAAGAATACTTCGGCGCTGATGAACATTGGCTATGCGTATCTGAAACAAGGCGATTTCGATTTGGCCGAAAAGGCGTATCGCGAGACGCTGGCGGTGAATCCGAATCTCGCAGCCGCGCATTACGATCTCGGGCTGGCGCTTAAGATGCAGGATAAAATCGAACCCGCACAGAAAGAATTCCAGGAAGTCTATTCGGGTCGATCCCGCGCTTCCGCAGTCGTACTATTCACTCGGGATTACTTATTGGCAGTCGGGCGATTTTCCGAAAGCAATCGAGCAGATGCGGGCTGCCATTGCAGCTTCGCCCGGATCGCCGATGCGCATTACATGCTGGGTATTGTGCTGAAGCAGAGCGGAGATCTGGATTCGGCGTTGGCCGAGTTGAAAGAAGCGATTCGCCTGGATCCGAACACTCCGGGTCCCTACAACACGATTGGGCAGATTCTTCGGATAAAGGCGATAAGCAAGGCAGCGCGGAAGCGTTCGCGACAGGCGCTCGTCTGAAGCGCGATACGGAAGCGCAATTGTCGAACACGCTCGACCAGGGCATGCGCGGCGGCATTGCACCAAAACCGATCGCGGGGACGCCAAGGTAACTGAAGAATGTTTTCCCGGCGCACGTTCGTCAAATCGCTGTGTGCCAGCCTGCCGGTTTTTTCGCTGGACCAGTTGCTGGCCGAAGTGCCGCTAGGCGTTCAGTTCGTCGATGTCGCGCGGGAAGCCGGGCTGAATGCGAAAACGATTTTCGGCGCGGAACAACGCAATAAGTATCTGCTCGAGACTACCGGCTGCGGCGTTGCTTTCATCGATTACGACAACGACGGCTGGCTCGATATTTTTTTTGTCAACGGCACGCGCTTCGACACTGTTTTCCAGAAAGGCGCTGAACCGGTCAGCCGCCTGTACAAGAATAATCGCGATGGCACGTTTACCGACGTAACGTTGAAGGCCGGCGTGGCGCGCACCGGATGGGGCCAAGGCGTGTGCGCGGGCGATTACAACAACGACGGCCATGAGGATCTGTTCGTCACGTACTGGGGCGATTGCGCGCTGTACCGCAACAACGGCAACGGCACATTCACCGATGTGGCCGATAAAGCCGGCGTGACCACTCGCACCACGACCGGGTTGAAACGCTGGAATACGGGGTGCGCCTTTTTCGATTACGACCGGGATGGGCATCTCGACCTCTATATCGCAAACTACATCGACTTCGATCCGAAGACCGCTCCCCTGCCCGAGAGCGGGCCGTGTCTGTATGAGGGATTGATGGTGGCGTGCGGACCTCCGGGTTTACAAGGCGGCAAGGACATTCTTTTTCACAACAACGGCGATGGCTCGTTTAGCGATGTCTCGGAAAAAGCCGGCATCTGGAAGAAGCAAGGAACCTATGGATTGGGCGTGCTGGCGGGCGATTTCGACGACGATGGCTGGCCCGACATCTACGTAGCGGACGATTCCGCTCCTTCGGCACTCTTCAAAAATAATCACGATGGAACGTTCACCGATATCGCGCTCGAAGCCGGTGTCGCGTTTGGCGCCGATGGCAAAACGGAAGCAGGCATGGGCGTATCGGCCGCAGATATTTACGGCAACGGCAAGCTGGACATCGTCAAGACGAATTTTGCGGGCGATACGTCGAGTCTGTATCGTAACTTGGGCGGCGGCAACTTCGAAGACGTGACGTTTCAAGCCGGGCTGGGGCGGAACACGCGATTTCTGGGCTGGGGCGCGTGTTTTCTCGATTTCGACAACGACGGCTGGCCGGACATCCTCACCTGCAATGGACACGTGTATCCGGAGGTACGAGAGAAGGCCAGCGAATCGGGATATCGCGAGCGGAAAGTGTTGTATCACAATTTGGGCAATGGGAAGTTCGAAGACGTCTCGCAGGATGCCGGGCCGGGCATTCTGGAGCCGGTGGCAGGGCGTGGGTGCGCTATCGGCGATTTCGACAACGACGGCGATCTGGACGTGGTGGTTAACTGCGTGAATGATGTTCCGCAGCTTCTGCGCTGCGACAGCACGCTCAAGAACAATTGGCTCAAAGTGAAGACGGTTGGATTGAAATCCAACAAGTCGGGGATTGGCGCGCGCGTCTACTGCACGCCGGAAGGCGAGCATCGGCAAATGGATGAAGTGCGCAGTGGAGGCAGTTATATTTCGCAGAGCGATCTGCGCGTACATTTCGGGCTGAAGAAGGCAACCAAAGCGGATTTGGAGGTTCATTGGCCCAGCGGCGTTGTGGATAAAATTGCGGGGGTGACGGCGAATAGAGTCGTGACGGTAGTGGAAGGCAAGGGGCTCACGGCACGTTAGCATGCGCAGACCGCTCCTTCACAGTCGCGGTTCCGTTTTGGCGCTGCTTACGTTTGCGGTTGTACCGCTGATTGGCGCCGCGGCGGAAAATCCTTATCTGGGACGGGACGTATGCGCCGGCTGTCACAAAGACATCGCTGCCACGCATGTGCGCACGAGAATGGCGCAGACCTGGCAAGGCACTGCTCCCAACCCGCAAGTGCCGGCAAATTATTCCGAGACGCACGCGGAGGGTCCGGCGCCGGAGATCGAGTACGGAATTCGGAGAATCGGCGGCAAGCTGCTCTATCGAGTGCAAATGCCGGGGCAGCCGGTGCAGGAGTTCCCGGTTGAAACCATGATAGGAGGCACGCGCCACGGAATCAGCTTTCTGATCCGCATCCCCACGCTGGAGGGCTTGCCTCTCGCACCCGCGCGCCTGATCGAAGCCCGGTACTTCCACTCCGAGGGGCAGGACCGGCTGGCGCTATCGCTCGGTTTTCCTGAAGAAAAGCCGTCGACGTATGAAACAGCGTTTGGCCGGGTATTGACTCCCTATTTGGAAAAACGATGTCTCGGCTGTCATGTTGCGCCGCGGATGCGTGGCGGGCGTGAGGAGACGGGCGTTAGCTGCGAGAATTGCCACGGCCCCGGGAAGCCGCATTTGGCCGCACTTATGAAGAAAACGGCGGACAAAGGCATTCTGAATCCGAAGAAACTGCCGTTTGCGGCGCAGATGACGCCCTGCTCGCAATGCCACGCAGGCTCTAGTTTACTCGAAGACCCGATGCCGGACGACTTACTGATTTCCGATCAGGTGACGGCGTTGAAAAACAGCGAGTGCTGGCGTCAAAGCGCGGGTGATATCACGTGCGTAAACTGTCACAACCCGCACCAGGATGCGCCGCGTGCGGTGCTGGTCGCCAGGGCGGAAAAGACGTGTTCGCGATGCCATAGCGCGACGGTAACGAATCATGCGGGTTTGTGCCCGGTGAATCGGGTCAGCGGGTGCGTCGGATGTCACATGCCGGACCAGATACGCGGCGCGTTCGCCATAGCGGAACACTGGATTCGCGTTCATCCCGAGCAGAAGGTCAAGGTGACGGCGCATAACCCGGCATGGCGGACCACGATTACTCCCAGAGATCTGTATCTCCGCATGATTGTTTTGGATGACCGGGGAAAAGCATCGGCGATCCGGCAGCAGCTTGTATCGGGCGGATCCTTCTTCGAACTTGCGCGGGCCAACTCCATCGACCGCGGCACCGCGATGAATGGCGGCTATCTGGGAGATCTCGAGGGAAGCCAGCTCGATCCGGCATGGTCGGCTACAGCGCTGAAACTGCAGCCCGCAGAGATCTCCGCTGTCGTCCAGGCAAACGGAAAGTACGTCGTGCTTCAGCGCATGCCGCGGAATTTCCGCGAGGATGCTCAAGTGGTATTCAACAAGGCAATGGTCCTGCGGAAGCAGGGCAACCAGCGGGAATCGGTGAACGAATTGCTAGAGGCGTTGAAGATCTATCCTCATCTCTTGCGCGCGCTGACCTATTTGGGGGTTACTTATGCGGAGGCGGGCAACCCGCAGACCGCAGCCGGGATTCTGGGGCTTGCGACGCGGCTGTACCCGCAAGACGCGGGAGCGCATTTCAACTTAGGCCTCGCGTACGGCGCGATGGGCAACCCGGATGAGATCACGGAGTACAAGAAGAGCATCGAAATCGACCCGGATTCCGTACCCGCTTATCTGAACTGGGGCGGCGCGCTGTTTGCCAAAGGGCAGTACGACGAGGCAATTGGCGTTTACAGGAAAGGTATCGACGTCAATCCCCTGGACGCATCGCTACATTACAGCCTGAGTGTGGCGCTGGCGCGAATTAATCAGAAGCAAGAGGCAGACGCGGAATTGGCGCTTGCCGGTAAGATCGATCCGAAGTACGCGCGGTAAATGCCGACTCAAAAGCCGGCATGGCAGCCTAGGCCAGAGTCGCGTTTCAGAAGTTGCTTTAGCGATCAGCTCCCTGAAAATCATGCTGCTAAGACGAGCCTTGTGGACGGGGGACACGCCTGCTACTCGGACTCACGCAGGTTATCTGAGCTTGCCCGGGGTGTCCCCGAAGTGGCTTTGTCGAACTGATCCGTCAAGAAACTTCGTCGTTTACCAGCTAATGGTGCCGGAGTACTGCATCAGGCGCATGTTCCCGCCGCCGTAGGCCAGAGCGGTGATCTGTCCCGCGGTCGAACTCATGACGTCCGAATTCGGAGTGCTCAGGTTCGTGTGGTTAAAGGCGTTTCTAGCGTCCGCGCGCAGTGTGAACTTCAGCCGTTCTGTGATGCTGAACACCTTCATCAGGGTCAGGTCCTGGTCGAAGAACCACGGTCCATACAGCGTATTAATCGGGTAGTTGCCGAAGGTATTCGAAGACGGGAAGAGATAAGGTCCGGTAGTACACGCGCCACCCGGGCAACCCACAATCCATTGCGCGCGGCTTTGATTAGCTGCGTAGGGGCTGCCGCTTCCGACATTTGGACGATTGTTCGGCCCGGTATAGGGCTGGACGCCAGACCCATAGTTGTCAATCGTGGGCATGAACGGTACCCCGCTGTAGACGGAAGTGATACCGCTCAAATTCCATCCGCCAAGCGCAGCATCGACGAAGCGATTCGCGTTTGCGCCCCATTTGCGTCCCTTCCCAAACGGAACGTTAAAGGTCTGAGCCAAGGTGATTTGCTGGTGCGGGATGTTGGGGTTGTTTCCGTACCCGAGCGCGCGGTCATAGAGGAACGTGTAACTCTCATTGCCGCCCCAACCGTCCCCTGTGGAATCCTGATAGGTGTAATTGCCCTGAAGAGTATAGCCAGCGGCAGCCTTGATAGTTACAATTCCCTGGAAAGAATTGTACGCGTTATTCGCGCAGTTGCAGTAATTGTCGATTGCCTGGGTCCAGCCGTAGTTGTAACGCGGGCCGAGAAGCCCAGCAAAGGGAAGGAGGCTCGGGCTTCCGGCAGCGACGCCCGGAATAAACATCCCCTGGTTCATGTTGAAGCTCATGTCGGTGCCGAGCGGCGTGTGACGGC
The DNA here is from genome assembly GCA_963787545.1 of uncultured Acidobacteriaceae bacterium. Classification (GTDB taxonomy): domain Bacteria; phylum Acidobacteriota; class Terriglobia; order Bryobacterales; family Bryobacteraceae; genus Bog-105. The sequence goes on along the minus strand of CAWBDW010000023.1, from coordinate 204,265 downwards.
CTTGATTGCCCACATAGCCGCCGGAAATAGACATTTTGGTAGTGACCTGGCGCTGAACGGTGAAGTTGTATATATAGAAAACCGGCATGGTGAAAATGGCCGGTCGAGTCTTCGATTCAACCGCGTTCGGGCCAGTTCCGGGAAGCGCGAACGTTCCGTTTGGACCTGGAACTAACGGGCCAGGATTGTAAGGAGTAGGGCCTACCGAAAGGCCGTTTCCAGTCGGTCCCAGCGTGAAGACGTCACAGAAGTTGTTTCCGCAAGCGGTCTGTTGGTTAATCGTTTGACGGGCCAGGACCGGCGCATTCTGGGTCACGTTATGTCCAAAGGTTGACCCGAACGTGCCTAAGCTATAGGTCCAGCCGTATCCCGCGCGAACAACGGTTTTCGGAGTAATTTGATAAGCCAGGCTGACGCGTGGCGCGAATTCGTGCCAGTTCATTTTTTGGTAGCCGTGGCTCGAAACGTTACCCACGCCGAACACGTACATGAGACCATCGTTTACATTCAACTCGGCGCCATTGCCAGGTTGGTTGATGGTCTCCGGAAAAACCATTTCCCAACGCACACCATAAGTAAACGTGAGCTTTGGCGTTACGCGCCATTCGTCCTGGCCATACCAGAAGAGCCGTTTCTGGTGTTCCATGGCGTCGGTCGAAGAACTTACGTAGCGCTGAAATTGATACGGATCTCCCAAAAGGAAGGAAGCAAGGCCCAGTCCATCGGTCACGCTGCCGCCCGGCGTGGCTATGTAACCGGTGTTGCTGCCGTTAAAGTACACTTCACCGGCGCGATGGTTGTCGCTTGGCACGCGGAGATTGATGGCGTAACGGATATCCGCGCCTAACTTGAAATTGTGATTGCCATGGATCTTGCTCACGTTATCGACGAACTGGTATTGAGATTCGGTCTGCGTCAACGGACAGTTGCAACCGTTGGTGGCAAGGTCGTAGCCGAGTTGATAATTCTGGTTCGGATCGTCGATTTCAAAGTACGGCAAGCCGGAGGTGTACGTATTATCCAAGTTCATACCGGGAATACCTGCTGCGGTAGCCGGTTGTGTTCCGTAGCCGTTGGGCACGTCGAAGACGTGATATTTCATGTACCCGAAACGGAATTCGTTCACCAAAGTCGCGTTGGCAACGTGCGTCCAGCCGGCGGCGATACTTTGATCGCGCGATTGGGACTGGCCTGCGTAGCGGAGCGCGCTGCCAGAGGTGGTAAGGCCAGTTAACCCGGGGCCACCACCAATCGATCCAAACACGCCGGGACCGCCCAAGCTGAAGTTCGCATAGCTATAGCGGCCGAAGACGGTGTCTTTCTGAGTTGCGTAATAATCCCAACGTGTATTCCACTGCTGTGCGTCGTTTGTTAATACGCCGCTGCCGGAATAATTGTTATAGGGAACACCAGCACCGCTTTGTGCAGTGTTGGGTAATGGGAAATAGCTGTTGATGAGATTTAAAGCCTGCGGGCTTATCCGACTTATCGGGATTTGATTTCCGACGAACTGTTGCCGCCCGGTACCGTTGCTCTGATTGCCCGTGGCGGGGTCGTAGATCTGATTGCTCGAGCTTAGCGCAAGCCAGTCACTCAGATTGCCCGTCCGATCCTGGGCGCTCGGGACACCGGTCAGGGCCGACCCCCCGCTGTGGTTGACGGTGATCTGGGCGTCGCCAAAGAAAAACAGCTTATCTTTGATGATTCGTCCGCCGAGGGACCCGCCAAACTGGTTCTGATGGGTGGTCGGCGTGTACACTCCCGGAGAAAGCGCGTTGTTGTTCGCGAACGGATCGCGGCCGAAGTCCTGGAATCCGGGCGTATTCAGATAAGCATATTCGAATACATCGCCATGGAACTGGTTCGAACCGGATTTTGTGGAAAAGGTCATTAGCCCGGCGCCGGTGTATCCATACTCCGCGTCATAGTCCTGGCTGGCGTCCTTCACTTCGCTTACGGAATCGAAGGTCGGGTTGATGACGATGATTCCGAGGATTGGATCCTGATTGATGGTTCCATCGAGATAATAGCCGGTGCTATCGAATAGCTGGCCGTTGACTTCGGTCTGCACGCTGCCTTGCGGATTTTCGTCGGAGGCGTGCTGCCAGCCGAACTTAACTACACCCGGATTCAAAAGTTCGAAAGCTTGCAGGTTATGGCCGATGCTCGGCAGCTGCGATAGCTCCTTCGACGTGAAAGTCTGCGCAACATCGGCGCGGTCGGTTTGCAGCAACGGCACCGCGGCGGTGACCTCTACTTGCTCGCTCACGTTGCCGACCTGCATGGTGGCGTTAAACTGCGTCGCTTGATCGACAGTCACAGCCAATTCGTTGGAAACGAGTTTTTGGAAACCCGGCGCCTCCACGGTGACCTTATATTGGTCGGGGATTAGTTGCCCCTTGGTGTACTGGCCGGAGTCATTCGTCGTAACCACGAACGAGGTACCCTTCGTTACGTCGGTAACGGTGACTTTGGCATTGGCGACAGCCGAGCCGCTGGGATCGGTCACCGATCCGATAATGCTGCCGAAAACTTGTTGCGCGTAGACGCTGCCAACACAAAACAGCAGCACAGCAAGGACAACACAGAGGGGATAGAAAACTCCCTTACGCAAGCTAACCATATCTTCTCCTTGGAAGTCGAAAAGCCTATTACACGAAAGCCGACTACATGACGACCCGCGGACATAGCCCGCCAGGTTATACAACTCACACCTGGACAGTAGTGTACTCGAAATACGCGTAGTTTGTACCCCTTTAAATTTCACTTTTTTGATGAACGTGAAATGGTTTACTGTGGCAGACGCATGATTATGCTTTGCGGGACGAGCCGAAGAAACTCGTTCACAACGGCCTGACCCTGTGGAAAACTGCTTGATTGCCGGTAGAGACCCGCGAGCGCTTTGTAGGACCGGTAATCATACGGATCGTCCGCTATGCTGCGGCGAAAGGCTTGGATGGCGGCGTCCGAGGCTCCAGCGGCTTGTTGCGCAACTCCTAAATCCAGCCAATATTCGGCGCTTTCCGGATTACTTTGGACCGAGCGTTGGAAACACTCGACCGCTTGCCGGGCGTGGCCGGTGCCCAGCAGCATGTAACCTTCGGCCGCGGAAACGGGCGCGTCCTTTTGCGCAATTGGCAGCTTCGAAAGGAGCGCAAACGCCTGTTGAAAATCGTTGCCCGATCGACGCTTCCGGGCAACGTTGAAAAGCGCGAGTCCCAAATTGCGTTCGACCAGATCCGGCGGCGGATCGTGCCAGGCTGCGATTGAATCGGCGGGCTGGCCCTCTTGCGGGGTAGGCCGTCTGGCAATGCGGTGATCTGTAATGGCGGCGTGCGAGACATCCACAGCCTGGCGGCTCGGCATGTGGCAGGCGACGCAATCGTCTTGATTGATCTGATGCGTTGTGGCGAGTTGCGCGGCGGGATGGCAGGATTCGCAGATCTGCTTCATTTGCCGCTTGCGATCTACGGGTTCACCATGCGGGTCGTGGCAGGTGCCGCACCAGAGCTTTCCTCCGCTTTGCCGCCAGCAGGCGCTCTGGACGAGCTGCTCGGCCTGGCTGACCGCCGCAAGCGAGGCCTGCCGGCCATCGGCTGCCCTGTAAATATAGTTGGTCTCGACGTTTTCGAGAGCTTCTCCGGGCCGAAAATCCCACCAATAATGGCCGGGGTTCAGGACCACGGTCGCGCCCTCCAGGTGGCATTGCTCGCAAACGCTGTCGCGCGCGCGGCCTGTGAGCTTGGCGGGATTGGCGATCGTTCCCGGGTAGGGATGCAGACGGTGATTTTCGCCGGGGCCGTGGCACCGGTCGCAAGAGATCGGGGTCAGTTCGGTCTCCCCCTGCTGCTGCTTCACGGCTCCCGCATGGCAGACCAGGCAATCGGAGGTGATGGGGCGGGAGAAATCCAGAATTCGCTCCGATTCGTAGCCCGGCGAGGCGTTCCATTCCGAGTGCGCCGTGTAGTAAGCCGCGGGCGACTGGAAGAAGTGTCCGCCGATCTTAATTAAATAGCTTCGGCCTACTTTTCCGGCGCCGATCCCGTAAGCGATAGGATATTCGGCCGATAATCCGCGCTCGTCGACGCGATGGTACATCGTGCCGTTCTTCCAAAACACGCGCACTGTGCTGCCGGATGCGGCGTGCTGGAATGCGCCCGCCGGTTCAATAGACGGCACGCTGAGCGAGCGGCCCATGGCGGAGTTTGTGAAGCGCGCCACTTCGCGGGGATGGCACGGCAGGCAGGGATGCGTCTGGGCCCCGCGCGATTGGATTGCAAAAGCGAGGCAACAGCAAGCTGCGAGAACGGTCTCCAGGATCTGCAGCAACGGCCATTATACTTTTCAATATGCTGCATCTCGTGTTCGCGCTGATGGCCGCAACCAGCGCGCCGGGTGCAGCGCATCAACACGGAGTCGATCTCTACAAACAACATAAATATTCGGAAGCGATTGCCATTCTCGAGGATGCGGTGAAGAGCGAGAAGCCGGATTCGCCCGAATATAAGGAATCCGCGCTGCTCATCGGCCAGAGCTATTTCATGCTGTCGCAGGCGCCCGAAAGCGATTCCCTGGCTCGACAAATTGCCGAACGTCAATGAAGCGAATTACATGCTGGGATACGCCTATTTGCAAGCCAACCAGCCGGCGGAATCAGAGGCAGCGTTCGCGCGGCTGTTTGGATTGAAGGCGGAATCCGCCGCGGCTCATCTGCTCGCCGGGCAGATGATGTTAAAGCGCGAATATGAGCCGCAGGCCGCCGCCGAGGTGGAGAAAGCGCTGGCGCTGGACCCGAAAATCCCGGAAGCGCATTTCTTGCTCGGCGAGATCGCTATTTTTCGCGGGAGATTGGATGAAGCCACGGCGGATCTGAAAGAAGAACTGAGCATTGACCCGAATTTTTCAATGGCCTGGTACCGGTTGGGCGACGTATACACGCGCCAGGAGCAGTGGGATCTCGCGATTCCCAACCTGCAGCGCGCCGTTTGGCTGAATCCGGAGTTTAGCGGCCCATATATTCTGCTGGGCAAATGTTATTTCAAGACTGGAAATTTTTCGAACGCGGAGGGCATTCTAAGAAGTGCGCTGAAGCTGGACCCGCGGAACCTGTCGGCGACTTATCTTCTGGGCCAGACGCTGATGCTGGCGGGCAAGCAGGAAGAAGGCCGGGCCATGCTCGAAAAATGGAAAGAGCTGAACGCGCATCCATGAGCGCTTAATGCCGGGCGGCAAGCTGGGCTTGCGCGCGTGCTAGATTCGCCCGCGCGGCCTGATGCTCGGGATTGATGCGCAGCGCTTGCTCGAAGGCCTCAATAGCGGCGGGCAAATCGCCAGTGATGGCGAGCACCGTGCCGAGATTCGCTTCCACATCCGCATCTGTGGGGTTGAGACGCGCGGCTTCGCGAAAGTGCGGCAGCGCGTCGGCATAGCGCCGCTGCAGAAAATAGACGGACCCCAAACCGGCTTGGGCGCCGGCATCGTCGGGTTTGGCGCTTAAGAAAGACGCATATTCGGCTGCCGCACCGTTCAGATCGCCGGAGGCAGCCAGCGCGCGCGCCAGATTGTAGCGGGCGTTCAGATAAGACGGATCCAGGCGCAGCGTTTCGCGGAGCTGCTGAATCGCATCCGGTATCCGGCCCTCCAGCAACAGCGCTGCCGCGAGGCTATTGTGCGCCGTCGCATTGTCCGGCTCTACTTCGAGCGCATCACGGTAACAGGAAATCGCTTCGGCAAATTTACCGCGCAACTGCAAAACCGCGCCTAGATTATAGTGAGCCAGAAAATCGGCTGGGTATTTTTCGAGACGCCTGCGCATCAGCGCTTCCTGCAAAACAAGGCGCGCGTCCTCGCGCGATTCCGGCGCGGGCTTTGGCAAAACCTGCAGCCATACGTGACCCATTTCGTCTTCGGCGCGATTGCCGGTCTTCACGCGTATGGGCGGATTGTTGGGATTGCGCGGATTCGCCGCCGAATTGTCATAGGTGATCCGCATCGCGATTTTCGTGCCCTTGGGCAGCGAAACCGGGTGCCGGTATTCATAAACCGCCTGCCAGTTGATGTCCCAATCGGGAATGCGAATCAGCCAGCGGCGGCTGCCATCGGGCAGCGTCGCCCAGGCTTCGACCAATTTGCCCAGGTAATGCGCATGTGGATAGATTGCGAGCACATCCACATCCTCGGGAAGCGTAAGGCTATCGGTGATGGCGAAATTGCGATCGCCCGGCGGAATATCGATAGCTCCGTCGTGCTCGAGCTGCACCAGCATTGGGAATTTTGTGGGCGGATGCGCCGCGAAATAAATCCCGATTTCCGCCTGCACGGTCTCGACCTTCCCGGTGGGCTGCAGATGGAGGTTGAGAATTAAATCCGTACCGGGATCGAGCCGCCAACTCATATCGTCCGGACCGAGGCGCAAAACCGAGCCCGGTTTCCAGAACAAGAAATGCGAGTCGGGATCGAAATCGTTGGCGGCCGCTTCGGTGACGATGTCCATGCCGGGAAAACCTGGGTGTCCATCCTCGCCATCGCGTTTGCGCAGCGACTGCGTTCGATCGAGCACGATATTGGCGTGATGAACCACGCGTGTGTTGTCGAGCCGCAGTTCAATGCCGCGAACGTATTTCGTCTCCCGGACGCCGGATGGAATGACGAAATTGCGAAAAATGTCGCTACCAGCGGCACGCATAACGAAGGGTTTGGGCATGCGCACAATCAGGTCCGGCGTCCCCATCTGCCACTCGCTGGCGAATCGCGGAGCGGCCGGCAGATCGCCCGGGCTGCCTTCGCGCTCGCCCTCTCTGACCCATTCCGCGATCAGCCGGATTTGCGCATCGGTCAGGTGGCGCTCGTCGGCAAAATCGCCGTAGCCCGGTTGCGGCGGCCAAGGCGGCATATAGCGGCTCTCCGTGACCGCCACGATTTGCGAAGCGTGCTTGCGCGCGTCGCGGTAGCTGAGAAGCGGGAAGGGTCCGATGCCGCCTTGGTGGTGGCAGGTCGCGCAGTGGGCGAAAACGAGGGGCGCGATGTCTTTATTGAACGTAACCGGCGCGGCCGCCAAAGGCAAGGCGAAGAGCGCTAAAGCGAAGCGGATCACAGCAATTTCGGCTCACTCCAGTCTCGCATCCGCGCGGGGTTGTCTCCAATCGCTCCGCTCATGGCTCCGAATCGAGAATGGAGGCGCGCTTCGCCCTCAATAGAACCAACACGCCGGTCGCGAAGAAAACCGCCAAATGGCCCGCATTGTGCCAAACCCCATCGTCACGAAAGAGTGCAGTATACTTTCGGCAAAGGCGATGAAAGTACTCGATACTGTTTCGACCGTTCTGAAACAGAAGGGCAGCGCGATCTGGTCCATCGACCCTGATGCCACGGTATATGAGGCGCTAGAGATTCTTTCGAACAGGAGTATCGGCGCGCTCCTGGCCATGCGGAATGGAGCGCTGTTGGGAGTGCTCTCCGAGCGCGATTATGCGCGGCGCGTCATCCTGAAGGGACGATCTTCCAAAGACACGAAGGTGAGTGAAATTATGACCTCGCCGGTCATCACGGTGAGCCCGGATTGCTCGGTAGATAGCGCAATGCGCCTGATGACGGAAAAACACCTCCGCCATTTACCCGTGAAACTCGCGGATGGCTCCATATCGGGGCTGGTTTCGCTCGGCGATCTGGTGAAGTGGATTATCACCTCGCACGAGAAGACGATTGAGCAGCTCGAAAATTATATCGGCGGAAAATCGGCGCCGGCGAGCGACGCCCGATTAGGCGGCAGTTTGCTCGCACGGCAGCGAGAGTCCCGGAAAGCAGCGCCGGAAACTCTGCATAAGAAACGTGGCGAGTTCGCGCGCCGAGAAGCTGCGGCCCTCGTCGTAAATTGCAATTACTGAACCATCCAAATCGTGCGCGATCTGGAGGGTAAATTCTTCGGGGAGAATTTCCGTATCGTCGTCCTCCAGGCCCGTGACAATTCCGTCGATCATGGGTCCCCACGAGCAGTAATTGATGCTGACTTTGACGCTGGTCAATCGGCATCCGGGTTTAAAGATGTTCAGATGCGGACCGGACCGGCACTCGATCAGCGAATCGGCCGGCACGCCGTGCTGGGACGCGACGGCATTGATGGCTTGAGTCCGGCGTTGGCATTCGGCAATCAGATTTGCCCAATATTCCCCGCCCTCTTGAGACAGCGGCGTGCGCGCCGAAGCTGCTGCGCTCATACGTTCCTCCTTCCCGCGGCCGCGGAAGGTCGCGAGCTTGGATGCAGGCTAGTGTATCGCGATTCGGGATGCGGTGCTACTGCGCAAAACTAAGTGGTCAACGCGCTCCCGCGGCGACGGTGGCATTCAGCTCTTTGATGATGCTGCCGACGAAGACTTTGGCATCCCCGAACAGCATCAGCGTCTTCTCCATGTAGTACAAATCGTTGTCGATTCCGGAGAAGCCTGGGCTCATGCTGCGCTTGACTACCATTACAGTGCGCGCGTCGCAAGCGTTGAGAATGGGCATTCCGGAGATAGGGCTGCCTTTCTCGGTACGGGCCGCGGGATTGACTACGTCATTCGCGCCGATCACCAAGGCGACATCGGTCCGTGGAAACTCGGGGTTGATGTCGTCCATTTCAAACAACCTGTCGTAGGGAACGTCGGCTTCCGCGAGCAGCACGTTCATGTGGCCAGGCATGCGTCCGGCGACCGGATGAATCGCAAACTTCACGTCGATGCCCCGCCTCGTAAGCACGTCATACATCTCGCGAAGCTTATGCTGAGCTTGAGCGACCGCCATGCCGTAACCGGGAATGATGGTGACAGTTTGCGCGGCATCCAGAATTTCGGCCGCTTCTTCGGGCGTGGCGGAGCGGATTGGGCGCGCGGTGGTTTGCTTCACGCTGGTCTGAATGGTGCCGAACGCGCCAAAGAGCACGTTTGTGAACGACCGGTTCATGGCGCGGCACATGATGACCGAAAGAATAAAACCGGACGAACCGTCCAGGGCGCCGGCCACGATCAGCACCTTACTGTTCAGCACAAATCCCAGGAGGGCCGCTGAAAATCCGGCGTAGGAGTTCAACAGCGAAATCACTGTCGGCATATCGGCGCCGCCGATGGGAGTCACCAGGAGCACGCCAAAGACCAGCGCGACAATGACCATGATCGGGAACAGGACGGCCTGCCCGGGATGAAGCACCAGCGCGATCGCTAGCGCCAGGGCCGCGCCGAGCACGGTAAGGCTGACAATATTTTGCCCTTTATAGACGATGGGACGCTGCGGCAGTATCTCCTGCAATTTGCCCGCGGCGATCAAGCTGCCGGTAAACGTAAGTGAGCCGATAATCACTTCCAGCCCAATCTCCGCCATCTCAAACCGGCTTACGCGTGGAACTGCCACATAGTATTCCGCGATGCCGATCATCGCCGCCGAGAGCGCGCCGAAGGCATGGCTGAGCGCCGTCCGCTGGGGCACGGCGGTGATCTTGACCATGCCGAGCGGGATGCCGATCGCGGCGCCGATAATCAGCGCGATGACGATCCACTTGTATTCGACTAATTCCGGGTTCGAGAGCGTAGCCGCAACCGCCAGAGCCGCGCCGATTTCGCCCGCCAGCACGCCCCGCCGCGCGCTGGCCGGCGAGCTCAACCACCTCAGCGCCAGAATGAACAGGACCGCGGCGGCAATGTAGGCAAAGTCGAGGTACTGCTGAATGCCGGGTGCGTTCATCATTGTTTGGATTTACCGGATTTGAACATGCGGAGCATGCGGTCGGTGATGAAGAATCCGCCTACCATATTGCTGAAGGAAGCGGCCACCGCGATCGCTCCCAGCGTGATGGCCAAAGGCGTTTCGTAAGTTCCGGCGATGATGATCGCCGCCACGACCACGATGGCATCCAGCGCGTTGGTCAGCGACATCAGCGGCGTATGCAAAAGCGGCGACACGCGCCGGATGAGTCCAAACCCGACGAACCCCGCCAGGATGAAGACGTAAACATTGGAGATGAAATCGGGTGGCACTATGGCCTCCTTTGGGTTTGGGCTGCCAGCTCGCTTTCAACCGGCTGGGCCAGTTCCGCAACGCGCGGATGAACTATTTGTCCTTCGTGGGTCACCAGGGTCTCCCGTATGATTTCGTCGTCGCGGTTCACAGTCAAGGCTCCATTGGGGATCAGGAGTTTCAGAAACGCGGCGATGTTCGAGGAAAGCATCTGGCTGGCGTGGTGAGGCACGTCCGAAGGCACATTGACCGGTCCCAGAACAGTGACGCCTTTGTGTACGACGGTTTCACCGGGGCGGGTTACTTCGCAGTTGCCGCCGCGCTCGGCCGCAATGTCGACGATCACCGAGCCGCTACACATGGCGCTAGCCATCTGCTCGGTAATCAAGATAGGCGCTTTCTTGCCAGGAACGGCAGCGGTTGTGATCACCACATCCTGCTCGCGAAGCACGTCGGTCATCAACTCGCGCTGGCGGCGATAGAAGGCCTCGTCCATGGCCTTGGCGTAACCGCCTTTGTCTTCGGAGGCCTGGGAATCGACATTCAGAACAACAAATTTCGCGCCGACACTCTCGACTTGCTCTTTGACCGCCGGACGCACATCATAGGCGGAAACAACAGCACCCAATCTACGAGCCGTGGCGATGGCCTGAAGACCGGCAACGCCCACCCCCAGCACAAAGACTTTAGCGGGAGTGATGGTTCCGGCGGCGGTCATCAGCATGGGAAATATTTTCGGTAGATGAGTGGCTGCCAGCAGTACCGCGCGATATCCGGCGATAGTTGCCATGGAGGATAGGACGTCCATACTTTGCGCACGCGTGATACGCGGCATCAACTCCAGGGCAAAGCACGAAACGCCGCTCCCGGCGAGATCCGAAGCTTCCTTCAGCGCCGTGAGCGGTTCGCCGAATCCCACTAACACCTGTCCGGGGCGAAGCAACTCGAGATCCGCGCGGCCTGCGTCGGGATTCGCTCCGAGACAGCGGACCTGAGCGACGATGCCGGATTCGCGGAAGACATCCGCGCGGCTCGCCAGGCGCGCGCCTCGAGCCGTATACATCTCGTCCGGAAATCCAGCTTCGGCACCGGCCGAGTATTCGAGGATTACTTCCGCGCCGGCCTTCCGCAGCCCATCGCATTGCCGCGGCGCGATCGCCACGCGACGCTCGCCAGGGAACGTTTCGCGAGGAACTCCAACTGTTATGGGCAAACAAGGCCTCCGATGGAAATCAAACTATAGATGATCAACCATTCCGACGAAGAATGGCAAGTGCGCGTTACGTTGGCAACGGTGTATAATGGGCAACCATACAAATCGCGCCACCGCCAAGTAGCGGGCCAGCGACTCGAGTGCAACCTACCGACGTCCAAACACCGAACTATTTTCACAAGGTCGTCGACTGCCAGTGGGCATGTCCGGCCCATACCAACGTTCCCGAATATATTCGACTGATTGCGCAGGGCAAGTACACAGAGGCGTACATGCTCAACCGGCAATCCAACGTGTTTCCGGCAATATTAGGCCGCACCTGCGACCGGCCATGCGAGCCCGCGTGCCGCCGCCGCCGCCTGGATGGAAAGCCGGTTGCGATCTGCCGGCTGAAGCGCGTGGCCGCGGATCTGCGCGGCGAGATCGCGCATCTGCTCCCGAAGATTCCGGAAAAAAAGAACGGCAGGCGTGTGGCTTGCATCGGCGCTGGACCCGCTTCTCTGACGGTGGCGAATGACCTGATGCCGCTCGGATACCAGGTAACGATTTTTGAGAAGCAGGACAAGCCGGGCGGCTTGATGCGCTCCAATATTCCAGCTTTTCGCTTACCGGAGCGCGTGCTGACAGAAGAAATCGATCAGATCTTCGATATGGGCGTCGACGTCCGCTACAACACGCCGATCCAAAGCATGAAAGCGCTGCTCGAAGAACGGTTCGACGCCGTTTTCGTGGGCAGCGGCGCGCCGCGCGGGAAAGATCTCGATATTCCCGGGCGGCATGAGACGGATCGCATCCACATCGGAATCGACTGGCTGGAGTCGGTGGCTTTCGGGCATATCGATTCCATTGGAGAGCGGGTGCTTATCATCGGCGTGGGCAACACCGCAATGGATTGCTGCCGGTCCTCGCGGCGGCTGGGCGGCACGGATATCAAAGTCATGGCGCGGCGGCCGCGCAAATTCTTCAAAGCCTCGGACTGGGAACTCGAGGACGCCGAAGAAGAAGGCATCGACATCGTGATTAATCATGCGCCGAAGAGCTTTGTCCTCGAAGGCGGCCAATTGAAAGGTATGCTTTTCGACCGCGTCGAGTGGGATGCGGAAGCCAAGCGGTCGCGCACGATCGATGAAGTTTTTCTTCCCGCGGACGACGTGATTCTGGCAATTGGACAGGAGAATGCGTTTCCGTGGATCGAGCGCGATATCGGGATACAGTTTGGCAAATGGGACATGCCGGTCATCGATGAAACGACCATGCAATCCTCACGTGCCGGAGTATTTTTCGGGGGAGATTCCGCGTTCGGGCCGAAGAACATCATTTGGGCCGTCGAGCACGGGCATCAGGCGGCGATCTCCATCCACAATTTGTGTGAAGGTGCCTCGGTAGCGGATCGGCCGCCGCACGGCATGAACCTGATCAGCCAAAAAATGGGGATCAGCGAATGGAGTTATCACAACGACTACAATCCGGTCGCGCGGCAGAAAATGCAGCACGTCGATCTGGTGCAGCGCTTCGAAAAACTGAATGTCGAAGTGGAACTCGGATTTACGGCCGAACAAACTGCGCGGGAAGTGGAGCGCTGTCTGAACTGCGATATCGAAACGGCGTTCAGCGCGCCGCGCTGCATTGAGTGCGACGCCTGCGTCGATGTCTGCCCGGTGCAGTGCCTGACGATTACGCAGAATGGCGACGAGCTGGAACTGCGAACCCGCCTGTCCGCGCCGGCGCTGAATCTGGACCAGGCGCTGTACGCGTCGGCGCCGCTTCCGCACACCGGGCGCATCATGGCAAAAGATGAAGACGTCTGCGTTCACTGCGGATTATGCGCGGAGCGATGTCCCACCGCGGCCTGGGACATGCAGAAATTCGATGTTTTGATTCCATACGCGGGCACAAAGGCATGCAGCAGCAGTTGCGTACCGGCATAAACGATTTCGCCCTCAAATTGGCGAACGTAAATGGAACGGGTTCTGCCAGCGCGAATGGACTTCTCATGCAGGCCATCTTCCGCATGGGCATCCCGGTTTCCGGCAAGAATCTTTTTCCGTCGAACATTCAAGGGCTGCCGACCTGGTACGAAATTCGTGTCAATAAGGACGGCCATACAGCGCGCGCGCTCGATTACGATCTGATGATTGCGATGAACGCGCAGACCTATGCGCGCGACATTCAAGAGGTGCGCGCCGGCGGTTGCGTGCTGTACGATTCGAGCTGGCCGCTGGAACGCTCGCTGTATCGCGAAGATGTTCGTTTTTTTCCGGTTCCGCTGGCGCAAATGTGCAATGAACATTTCGCCGATGCGCGGCAGCGGATTCTGATGAAGAACATCGCGTATGCGGGATGTCTGGTGGCCTTTCTCGACATCGACATGCCGATCGTGGAGACTTTGCTGGCGGAAACTTTCGCCGGCAAAGCGGCGCTTCAGGATTCGAACCGGCAGGCGTTGCGCATCGGCTACGATTACGCGAAGACGCATTTCGAGTGCCCGCTTCCTTTTCATCTGGAAAAGATGGACGCGAACTGCGACAAAATTCTGATAGATGGAAACACTGCAACGGCGCTCGGCTGCCTATATGCGGGTGCGACGGTAGCGGCGTGGTATCCCATCACGCCGGCCACGTCGGTGATGGATGCCTTCCGGCAGTTTTGTGAGAAATACCGGCGCGATCCGGAAACCGGCCGCAACAATTATTGCATTTTGCAGGCGGAAGATGAGCTGGCTGCCATCGGCATGGTGATCGGCGCTTGCTGGAATGGCGCGCGCGCCTTCACATCCACAGCGGGGCCAGGAATTTCGCTGATGAACGAGTTGCTCGGGCTTGCATATTACTCCGAGATTCCGGCGGTGGTTATCGATGTGCAGCGTGTGGGACCTTCGACCGGCATGCCGACGCGCACGCAGCAGGGCGATCTGATGGAGTGCGCTTACGCTTCGCATGGCGACACCAAGCACATTCTGCTGCTCCCCGCGAATCCAGCCGAGTGTTTCGAATTTGCCGTCCAATCGTTCGATCTGGCTGAGCGATTCCAGACGCCGGTGATGATGCTGTCGGACCTGGATATCGGAATGAACGATTGGGTGGTGCCTCGCCTCGAATGGGACGATTCCTATCGCCCGGACCGGGGACGTGTGCTTTCCGAAGAGGACTTGCGAGACGTCGCAAAGTTCTACCGCTACACGGGAGAAGACGGCAACCACGTTGCGCCGCGCACTCTGCCGGGCGTTCATCCCAATGGCGCCTACGTCACGCGAGGTTCCGGACACAACAAATTCGGCGGATACACCGAGATCCCCTCGGAATATCAAGAGGTGGTCGACCGGTTATTGCGCAAGCAGAAAGCGGCGGCGAATTTTGTTCCGCTGCCGCTGATTCAGAACAATGCCGGCGCTCGCTTTGGCATCGTCACGGTCGGAGGCTGCGACCCGGCCGTGCGGGAGGCAGTCGATCTGATGGCCGAGGATGGAATTGCCGCCGATTATATGCGCATCCGCGGATTTCCTTTTCATAAGAGCGTAGAGGCGTTTCTGTACGAGCATGAATTCTGTTTTGTCGTGGAGCAGAATCGGGATGCGCAGCTTCGGTCGCTGCTGGTTCTCGAGACATGCGTGCCGAAAGATCGCGTGCGGTCCGTGCTGGTATACGGCGGATTTCCGCTAAGCGCCCGTCACGTCATGGAGCAGATCGCGACGAAACTGGAGAGTTACCGTGCCGTCCATAGCTAAACCAGCCGCCACACACCCGAGCTTGCAGCGAAACGAGCTAGGCCTGACGATTCGCGACTACGAAGGGTCGATGTCGACGCTATGCGCTGGTTGCGGGCACGATTCCATTACGGCCGCTATCGTACGCGCGTTGTGGGAAGTCTCGATGGCGCCACATATGCTGGCGAAAATGAGCGGTATCGGATGCTCCTCGAAGACGCCCGCTTACTTTGTGAATGGGGCGCACGGTTTTAACTCCGCGCACGGGCGCATGCCCGCGATTACCACGGGCGCGCTTGCGGCCAATCGGGAATTAACCTATATCGGGATTTCGGGCGATGGCGATTCACTTTCCATCGGCTTAGGCCACATGTGCCATGCTATCCGGCGCAACGCTCGCATGGTGTACGTCATCGAGAACAACGGCGTATACGGCCTGACCAAAGGCCAGTTCTCCGCCTCCGCCGATATTGGCTCGAAAAGCAAGCGCGGGGAACCGAATCAGATCCTGCCCATCGATCCCACCTTGCTCGCGTTGAGCCTTGGAGCGACGTTTGTGGCGCGCAGTTTTTCCGGCGACAAAGAACAGCTCGTACCGATTCTGAAGGCCGCCCTCGCGCATCGAGGGTTGGCATTGATCGATGTGATCTCGCCCTGCGTGACGTTCAACGACCATTCGGGATCTACCAAGAGCTATCTGCACACGCGCCGGCACACGGTCAAGGCGACGGAAGCGGACTTCGTCCCTCCCGCGAAAGAGATTTTGGCAAGCATCGCGCAAAACGGAGTTACTCGCGTAACCATGCACGATGGCAGCGTGCTCCAGTTCCGCTCCGTGCCGCAGGATTACGATCCGGCCGATCGTCAAAACGTGATCGCATACCTGATGCAGCAGCAGAGCAAGCACGAGATCGTGACCGGGTTGCTGTTTGTGGACGAGAACGCCAGGGATCTTCACGAGATCAATAACACCACCGAAACTCCACTCTCCCGGATCTCGCAGGAGAAGTTGTGTCCTGGGGCGGCGGCGCTAGAAAAATTACAGGAAGAGTTCCGCTAACTATCGAACCTGTATGGTCAGCGATTCCGACTTGCTGTGTCCCTTGCCGTCGGCGGCAGTAATGGTGTACGTCGTGGTCTTCTTGGGCGCGATCTCGACGCAGTGATAATAAGTTGGCTTCGCCTGCTCGACGGGCGGATCGAGCTTCACCGTCTTCGCGTTCAGCACGCCATAGCAGAGCTGCGTGCTGTCGCCGCGCTTCAGTACGCCCGCATCCGCGCCGAAGGTGGTGAATTTGATTCCTCCCGAACCGTATATGTCCTCCACTTGCTGTTTTCGAGCCTCGGCACGTTTTGCTTCAATGGCCGCCTGCGCTTTGCGGTTGCTCTCGTAGCGGGAGTAGAACGTCCAGGCAACGTACAAAATAGCAATGATGAGCGCGGCGGTCGTGTAAGGCAGGAGAGCGCGTAGCGGAGAGCGGCCGTTCGAAGGCATCGCTCTTTAGACGCAATGCTTCTGTGTTCACGAACAAAGGTATACTGGCAAATAAAAGGCGAATCTGCAAGACGGCATGCTAGATACTCAGGCGCAATTATCCCGATTGAAGCAGCGCATCGCGGCCATTGACCGTAAATTCGCCGGTGCAAAACCAGCACCCGCCCGGCGGGAACCGGCTCACGCGCGCAGCTTCGTCGAACAGTGGGCCGAAGGACAGGTGGTGAAAAACGGCTGCGGCGAGCACTTCCAAATGGAGCGCCTGTTTGCCCGGCACAAGCTCCACGGCTCCGCCGATGTTGGAGCACTTGCCGACTTGCCGCACGATTTGCTCGACGTGCTCGGAGAAAATCGGATTCCCGCGGCGCCGCCGGAGCGCTGGGCCTTTCTCGATACCGAAACGACCGGCCTACTCGGGGGCTCGGGCATTTACGCGTTTCTGATCGGCGTCGGCCGCATTACTCCGGAAGGCTTCAAAGTCCGGCAATTCTTCCTGCGCGACTATGCGGAAGAGCGCAGCGCGCTGACCGCTCTCGAAGATCACCTGACTGATTTCGACGTTCTCATCACCTACAACGGCAAAGCTTACGACCAGCCGCTGCTCGAGACGCGCTACCGCGTGATGCGCCGCACGGCGCCGTTTGGCCGCTTGAGTCATCTGGATCTGCTGCACGGCGCGCGCCGATTGTGGAAGCTGCGCGTTGAGAACTGCCGGCTGATGCAGCTTGAACAGCACATCCTGGGCGTCTGCCGCGAAGGCGATTTGCCGGGGGAGCTGATTCCCTACGTTTATTTCGAGTACCTGCGTTCCCGCGAAGCGCAGCGCCTGGTACCGATTTTTCATCACAACGCGATCGACATTCTGAGTCTGGCGTGCCTCACCGCGATCGTGCCGGCCGCGTTTCGCAAAACCGATTACGAATCGCTCACGCGGGCCGGCGTGCACCGCGGCGAGGATCTGGCGGGAATTGCAGGCTGGCTTCTTGCAGCGGGCGAATGCGAACCAGCGCTGGAACTGCTCAAGCACGCGGTGGAGGCCGGACTTCCCGATCGCCTGCTCTTCCGCGCGCTCTGGGACATCGCGCTTTTAGAAAAGAAGCTGGAGCGGCCCGCCGCCGCGCTGCGAGCCTTCGAAGAGCTGGCAGATTGCCGAAATGATTACCGTGTGCGCGCGTTGACGGAACTCGCCAAACATTGCGAGCGCGATAGAAGGATCTCGAAGCCGCGTTGAAATTCACGAACCGTGCGCTTGCTTTAGACGGCTCTCCCTCACTGCAGCATCGGAAAGCGCGCATCGAGCGGCGATTGGCCCGCTCACGCTGATTTAATTTCCGTCCAGTAGCGGTCGCGGATGCGCTGCACGGAGCCGGGTAGCGCCCGGAACCATTCTCCGCGCTGCAACACGCCGGGCGGCGGATACAACACCGGGTTGTCGCGCTGCGCTTGAGGCAGCAGCGCGCGCGCCGCACGGTTCGTGGTTGCGGTTCTCATTTCAACTGCGATTTTCGCGGCTACTTCCGGCTCCAGCAGATAATTCAAAAACTCGTACGCCAAATCTTTGTGCTTGCTCTCGCGCAGGATAGCGGCGTTATCCGCATAGAGCGCGAAGCCTTCCGTGGGAAACGAAAAGGCCAGATTCGCCGATTCGTCCATCGCAACTTGCGCAACCTGCGCCCACATCTGCGCTACCAGTACGTCGCCCGCGACCACCTGGTCGCGCACTTCTTCGTTCAGATACGCGCGCAGCAGCGGCTTTTGCTCTATTGCCAGATCGCGCGCGCGGCGAAGCTGCCGGTCATCTCCGGAATTGATCGAGCAGCCGAGCCGTTTCAGGCAGGCGGCAAAAACTTCGGCTGGATCGTCCAGCATGGTGACGCGCCGGGAATACGAATCGGTCCACAAATCCGCCCAGGCCAGCGGCGTCCGCCTTACCGATTTTGAATACAGAATTCCGGTGGCGCTGTGCATGTAGGGCACGCACGATTCAAGATTGGGATCCCATTCGGGCGACTGAAAACGAGTTTCCAGATTCGCCAGATTGCGCAGACTTGCGTGTTCGAGCCGTTCGAGCAGTCCCAGTTCGCGCATGGGCTGGACGAAACTGTTCGATGGGAAGACAACATCCCAGCCTGAGTTACCGCTCATCACCTTGGCGAGCATCTCTTCGGCGCTGCCATAAGTGGCGTATCGAACGCGGCACTTGAACTCTTTTTCGAAGTCTGGAACTGTGGATCGCGCGACGTAGTTCTCCCAGTTATAAACGTTCAGCCGGCGCTGCTTTGCGGAGGTGCAGCCAACCGTCGCTCCGGCAAGACTCATCAGAAACACGCGCCGGTTCAAGTGCGCCGCTCCAATCGCCCGGCGAGCAGAATGAAAACGCCCAGGCCGAAAGTGATCAGTACCGATAGCGCGTTCACTTCCGGACTAACGCCGCGGCGCGCCATGGCATAGATCATCATCGGCAGCGTTTCGGAATTCACGCCAGCAACCAGACTGGTAATCACGTAATCGTCGAAAGAGACGGTAAAGCAAAGCAGAGCGGCGGCGGCGATTCCGGGCAGCAGCATGGGCAGCGTAACGTGCCGGAACACTTGCCACTCATTCGCGCCGAGGTCGAGGCCCGCTTCTTCAAGCGCCGGATCAATGCGTTCGCAGCCGGGCCAGGATGACTACAACGACATAAACGAGCGTGAAAGAAATATGCGCCAGGATGACGGTATGAAGCCCGAGTTGCACGCGCAAAAATCGGAAAATCCATTCGAAGAACGCCAACAGCGAAACTCCTGTCACGATCTCCGGCGTTACCAGCGAGAGAAACAGGCAGCCAGTGAACAGTGGTTGACGCCGCTTCCAGATTGCGTATCCGGCCAGCGTGCCCATCAGCGTGGAGGCCAGCGTCGCCGAGACCGCGATGATAAGGCTGTTGAGCAGCCCGTCGAGCAAGTCGCCGTTTTGAAAAACGCGCGAGTACCACGCCCAGGTGAATCCGTGCCAGAGCGCCACCTTCGAGGAATTAAAGCTGAAGACCGCGAGGATTGCGAGCGGGAGATAGAGAAACAGATAAGCCGCACTCGCATAGACCGCCAGAAAGCGCCTCACAGCAGCTCCTCTTTAAAACGGTCGGAGCGTCTCAAAAAAGTTGTGACCGCCAGCACCAGCATCATCAGCAAGAGTGATACGGCGGCTCCGAATGGCCAATCGCGCGCGGTGGTGAACTGATTCTGTACCAGATTGCCGATCATGACCGTCTTCCCGCCGCCCATCAAGTCCGGCGTAAGATAAGCGCCCAGGCATGGAATGAACACCAGCAGGCATCCGGCCACAACTCCGGGCCTGGACAACGGAACAACCACTCGCCACAGCGCAATCCATGGGGATGCGCCCAGATCCGCCGCCGCATCGAGCAGCGCCGGGTCCAGCTTTTCGAGCGTCGCGTAGAGCGGCAGCACCATATACGGCAGATACCCATAGACCAGGCCGAGAATCACAGCGCCGGTGTTGAATAGCAATGGCAGCGGCTCACGAATGACATGCAAAGCTTCGAGAATTGAGTTGATGAGGCCGGTATCGCGCAGCAGAAACATCCAGGCATAGATTCGGATCAGAAAGCTGGTCCAAAACGGCAGCATGACCAGATTGAGCAACAATAATTTGTGTCCGCTCGAGCGAGCAATATAGAGCGCCAGCGGGAATCCGAGCACGAGGCACAGCACAGTCGAAACCGCGGCGATCCAAACGGATCTCCAGACAATTTCCGCGTACAAGCTGTCAAACACGCGCCGATAGCTCTCGACATTCCACGGCTGCATAACACCGCCATATGGTCCGCGGCTCAGCAGGCTGTATGCCAGGACGATCAGCAGCGGCGCCACAAATAGCACGATCATCACGGCCGCGCCGGGCGCAAGGAAAAATAGACGGAGGCGCTTCACGTGCTCACGCGCGATCGGAAATTTGGAGCTCATCCGAAGGAAGCCACCAAAGGTGCACGGCGTCGCCGGCGTTTAACGGCAACTCGGTTCCATTCAGTTCGGCCGTGCAGCTTGCGCCACTCGTGAGCCTGGTATGCAAGTGAACACAGTTGCCGAAAAAGGTTGTGCTCTCGACCACGCCGGGCAGCGAACGCACGCGCTCGCCTGGAAATTCTTTGGAGATGCGAACGGCCTCCGGTCGCACGGCTGCCCCGTTTATCCAATTCACGTCGCCAAGAAATTCGGCTACGAAGCGAGCCGCCGGTTTCAGATACAACTCGCGAGGCGTTCCGGTCTGCTCGATCGCTCCGCGATTCATCACGGCCATGCGGTCTGAGAGCGACAACGCTTCTTCGCGATCGTGAGTGATAAACAAAAAAGCGATTCCGACGCGCCGCTGAAGGTTCTTCAACTCGGCCCGCATCTGTTTGCGCAGCTTCGCGTCGAGCGCCGAAAGCGGTTCATCCAGAAGCAGGACTTGCGGCTCAAGTACCAATGACCGCGCCAGAGCCACGCGCTGCCGCTCGCCACCCGAGATCCGGTGTGGCAATCGCGCTTGCTTCCCGGAAAGTTGCACCAGATCCAGCACTCGATCCACTTTCTCCCGAATCGCGGAGCGCGGCATGCGCGGCGAGCGGCGCTCCAAGCCGAAGCTCACGTTTTCCGCGACCGTCAAATGCGGGAAAAGCGCATAGTTCTGAAAGACCGTGCTGACATTGCGCTGGTACGGCTTGAGTCCGGCGACCGGACACCGGTTCAGCAGAATCTCACCCGAGGTTGGTTCTTCAAAGCCCGCAATCAAACGCAGCGTCGTGGTTTTGCCGCAGCCCGAGGGCCCGACCAGCGAAAAAAATTCGCCTCGTTCGATTTCGAGCGAGATCCCGTTTACAGCGGGATGGGTGGGGAAATGCTTGGTAAGAGCACGCAGCTCCAGAACCGTATCCACTTGGAAAACATCAATCCTAGCGCAGAACATAGGCGCTTCTGAAACGATTCCTCACGGCAGGCGGTCCCATTAACAGATTGCATGCGCTCCATCCTAAGCGGATCACTTGTTATAGGCGTCGTCGCGGTCATTGGAGCGCAGACTCCCGTAAGCCAGTTACCTAAGACCATGACGAAGATGGAAGTGCGCTTGATCGGCCCCGGCATTAAGCCGCGCTCCCACGCCGCGCTGCCTAGAAAGATTTATCGCGCGGGAGCGCATTACGCGCGCATGGAAGATCCACCGGACGCACGGCAGCGTATCGAGAAGATCACAATTATCGCCGAGCCCGATGCATACAGCGTCAACCTGACCGATAAAACCGGGACGCACGCCGTCGATCAAGGCGGCCCCAACGATCTTCACCTGCCCATTGTGCTGCCTTTCGATCCAAAACATAAGCTCCCGAAGCTGGACCGGCTGGAGTTCGGAGACGAATTCGATTTCTTTCAGGATGCGGGCGCGGTGAAAACGGCCGGCCCTATTATTAACAGCAAAACAACCGATGCTTACCGGCTCGCGACCGCCGAAGGGACGGCAACGCTGTTAGTCAAATCGGGAACTCGCGTGCCGATTCGTTTGAGCTGGCAAACACCACGCGGAACATACACCTACGAGTACATCGTTTATAAGGACGTACCGTTCGATGCCAGCTTGTTTCAGAAACCTGCCGGAGTCAAATACAAAGAAATCCCGCCCGATACAACACCGCAAAGCGGATAGTTGCGGAGACAAAAAGCGGCTCAGCTTTGCGGCGGCTTCGCGCTTCGGAAAATTTTGCGGAGCGCAGCGATGGCGCGGTCGACTTCCCGTTCGGTGAGAATGTACGGCGGCAGAAAACGGATCACCGTATCGTGCGTCACGTTGAACAGAATACCTTCTTTGATCCCGTCGAAGACGAGCTGCTTGCACGGGAACTCCAGCTCGACTCCAATCATCAGCCCCTGTCCCCGAACCTCTTTGATGAATGAGAAGCGCTGCATCAAGTCCGTGAGCTTCGATCGGAAGTAGCTTCCGACGGACTCTATCGCCGGAAGCAGTTCATCGAGAACGTCGAAAAATTCCAGCGCCACGCGGCACGCAAGCGGACCGCCGCCGTAAGTTGAGCCGTGCATGCCGGGCTTGATGGTGGCGGCAGCTTTCTCGTTTGCGATGATCACGCCGAGCGGGATACCGCAGGCCATCGGCTTGGCCGCGATAGCAATATCCGGCAGCAGCACCGGATCGAACAATTGATAGCTGAAATACTTGCCTGGCCGGCCGACTCCGCACTGTATCTCATCGGAAACAAGCAACACATTGTGCCGGTCGGCCAGTTCACGCGCCTTTCGCGCGAATGCCTCGGAGATAGCAAGGATACCGCCTTCGCCCTGGATAAGTTCGAGTACGATGCCAGCGGTGTTTTCGCTTACCGCCGCTTCCAGCGCGGCCACGTCATTGCGCGGAACGAAACGCGCGCCGGGAATCAACGGCTCAAAATCCTTGCGATACTTCGGCTGGCCAGTAATGGAAAGAGCGCCGAGCGTGCGGCCATGAAACGAATTTTCCAACGAGACGATTTCGTTTTTCTCCGCGCCAATGGAATTGCCATGCGCCCGTATCATTTTGAGCGCGCCTTCCATCGCCTCCGCGCCCGAGTTGCAAAAAAAACTGCGATTCAGGCCGCTCAGCTTCGCCAGCCGTTCCGCCAGGCGGCCCTGATACTCGTTGTAGTAAAGGTTCGAAGTGTGCAGCAGCAGCCCGGCCTGCTCGCGAATAATTTTCGTGATCCGCGGATGTGCGTAGCCGAGCGAATTCACGCCGATGCCGGCGATTAAATCCAGATAACGGCGGCCTTCGAGATCGTAGACATAACAGCCCTTGCCGCGATGCAGAGCAAGCGGGTAACGGGCATAATTCTGCACCAGATATTCGCGTTCGAGACGCATGATCCCGTCTAGCGCGGAGGACACCTCGGACGGAGAAGCGATAGTAGCCGACATGTACTCATAATACGAACGGCAGATTATCGATGATGCGGAGCGAACACGTAATCGAAGTTCACCAGGCCGTTGCGATAGTCGATCGTGAGCCGGAACATGGAAAGGATCGGGATGCCAAGGATACCGGACATCCGGAAGTCCTCGTGATCCGGCGAGTTATTCAAATTGAATGACGTCAATCCGAGATTCGATTGCTGGAAACGAGCGAATTGAAGCTCCGCTTTGTCGGCGTCAAAAACATCTTTCACTTCGCCGGAGACCCCTCTAATGTGCATGTATTGGTTTCCGTGGATTTTAGTCGATAACCGCGCGAAGGTGGAATCCAACATCGAACCCGAAGAACCCGTATCGAGCAGAAAAAGCCCGGAAGTCTTGCCGTTCACCTTCGTCAGGACGTACAGATGGCCGCCCTGCCGAAACGCCTGCGTGAAACCAGCCTCGGCGGGTGGGACTGTGCGATCGTAGCCTTGCGGGTTGATAGGACGGTCCGGCTGCGGAGTCAGGTGAAGCGTCTGCTTTTGAAAATCGATCTGAAGGATGTAGTCGGAGAAAAAATCCGCGCCGATCAATCCATCTTCGTCACCCGCGACATGACCCTTCCCTTCGAGCGCCTGGAACACGCATTGCTTGAATTTCAACGTTCCGATGGAACATCCTTCCGCGACAGCCGCGAAAGCGCTGCGAGCGCCTTTATCGCCGATGCCGTGAGCCTCAAATGCCCCAACATGAGTCAGGCCCGCTTTATCGACTGCAGCCTGTCGAACCAGAATGCCGGTAGCGCCAGTGTCGAACAGCATGCGCAGCGGCTTGCCGCCTGAAATCGCGACGTCCAGGCCAACTCCGCGAACACGAGTCGCATCGTCATGCAGATAAAAAAAACGCAGCGTCGTTTCCTTTCGCTCTCCTTCCAACTCGAACGCTTTCCGCTCCTTCAGCTCGTGCTCGATTCCGGTGGAAGTTTGCCGATAATCCCCGTAATGCTTGTAAAACCAGGGATGCGCGGCCATGAATGCTGCCAGAAGTTCCTTCCGTTTTTCGGGCACCAGATATCCGAGCCAATCTTTTGTAATTAGCGCATCGTCGGGGTCCACCTGATGCGCCTCCAGACACAGGAGTCTCGCTGTGCGGTACATGCTGAGCATGCGATACAGCCTGGAGAGCCCATAGATGGCGTGCGGCGTCTCCTCCTTTTCCTTGACCGCGGCCTTGAACAATTTCTCTGCCTGGGGCATGTCACCCATGTAGAATTCGAACTCGCCGCGCGCAGCCGTCACTTCCGGCGAAGTTGGGAACACCAGCGGCGTCGCTCTCCGCAGCTTCGGATGCTTCCTCTACGCGCCCTTCATATACCAGACGCCGACAACAGTGCCGCGGAAACCAGCGGATCTTTCGCATCGGCTCGGGCTGCAGTCTGCAGCAGCGGAATCGCAGTCTTGTAATCTCCGCTTTTGTAAGCCGCAATTGCGGAATCCGGAGCGGCAGCCGAAACGATCAGCACCCCGGAAAGCAAGCCGAGCGCCAATTTCGCACAGACGGTTCGCATCTTTGTATTGGGTAGCTATCCTAGCAGATTTTTCTCTGCTCTGGCAGCCCGGAAGCGACCGCGTCCATCCGGTTCTCAATCACGCTCCGCGAATCGAAGTTTGGAAGCTTCAGCCCGGCGGCGGCCGTCATCTCCACCGCTTTTCGCGGCACAAGCCCGATCAGCTCGCTCTCCTCTATTGCAATCCCGTGTTCCGCCGCCAGCCGCGCGATTTCCGCGTAGACGGCGTGCACCGGCGTGCGCTCATAATCGGTGAGGTTCGTCGAAACCTGCACCAGACCGCGCGAGGCAAGCGGCAGGCCCAATGCTTTCACGGCCGGAAAACCTCCACTGCTGGCGCGGATGCGTTTGGCGATGGAGTTGGCAATTTGCAGATCGGTCGTCTTCAAGTTGACGTTGAAGGCGATCAGGAGTTTTCGCGCCCCCACGATAACGGCGCCTGCCGTGGGATGCAGACCGGGTCCGCCGATATCCGGGCGCTTGGATTCGTCCAGCAAAGCCGATTCCCGCAAGCCTTCGAACTGGCTGCGGCGTACGTCTTCCAGCTTGACGCGATCGGGCCGCAGGGCTGCCGCTTCATAGAAATAAACCGGAACGCCCAGCTCCCGCCAGATGCGATTTCCGGCTTTGTGGGCAATTTCGACGCAATCGGGGAGCGACGCGCCGCTCAGCGGAATAAAGGGCAGAACGTCCAGCGCGCCAAGCCGCGGATGCACGCCGCGCTGGTGATTCAGGTCGATCAGCTCAACCGCTTTAGCGGCGCCGCGCAGCGCGCTTTCAATCACGGCATCCGCGGGACCGGCGAACGTGATGACTGTGCGATTGTGATCCGGGTCGCTGGTGCGATCCAATACCAGCGATTCCGGAACCGACGAAATCGCCGCTTCGAGTGCTGCCACATGGCCCGGATTGCGGCCTTCGGAAAAGTTCGGAACGCACTCAATAACCGACTTCAATTTGCCGCGGCCTTCCACCTGCTTCTATTCAAGACGATACTGCCCTGCCGAATCGCCATTTCGACGTGGTTGATTCCAAACTGCCGCGGAACTTCGCGGTAATCGCTCACGTTGAGGATCAGCAGATCGGCCTGCTTGCCGAGTTCCAGGCTGCCCGTGAGCCGCGCGCATCCGGCGGCATGAGCCGCGTTGATGGTCGCCGCGGTGAACGCTTCTTCGGTGCTAAGGCCCAGGCGCGCAACCGCCAGAGCGACAGACATCGGCATGCTGAAGCTGCAGGCCGATGAGGAATCGTATCCGCTGGAGAGTGCAACCGCGCCACCAGCATCCACAAACTGGCGAACGAATGGAAGAGCGGGTCCCTCAAAGACGTCCTTTCCAGTTGCCAGAACCGCGATGCCAGGCGCCTGCGCGAGTGCGGTAAATTCGGCCGCGTTGGGCTGCGATAAGCAGCAGACCGTCCGCGGGTGCAGGCGATCTAACAACTGCGCCAGCACTTCGATCGGTCCCCCGGACCACAACAACTTTATTCCAATTTGTGCGCGCTGCAGAACGCCGAGTATGCGCTCCTCCACGGGCGCGCCGGATTCGCCGGCAAGTTCGACGAAGTGGATGAGCTTGCGGCGAATCAATACGTCGAAGGTTTGCTCGAAATCGCCAAGCCGCTCGTCTTCAGCATGCGGCAAGCGGCCCACTCGCCATGTTCGTACCATGCGGACGGGATTGCTGCCGATGGCCGTCAGCTTGCGAAGCACGGAGATATCGGCGCGCAGAAATTCGTCCGCGGCGGTCGCTTTCACATCCACCGCCAGCGTCCCATGCTGCAGACACGACCGCATAAGCGCGAGACTCTCCTCATAGAATTCGTTAGCCTTCATTCGCTTGCGGGCCGGATTCCCACTGCACGGGTTCAAGCTGAGACTTGCGTCGACAAATCCCGGCATCACGATGCGGCCGTTTGCCGGAATTTCCAAAGCCGTTCGCGCCTCTTTTAAATTTTCGAGCCGCCGCGTCGATCCGACTGCGGCAATGATTCCATCACGGATGAGAACTGAGCCGTCCTCAATAATTCCAAGATCGTGGAGATCTGCGCCCCGGCGGACACCACTTGGCCCTCGCAATGTCAGCAATTGCTTGGCCCCGCGAAGCAGGATCAGTTGTGGCAAGAGTTCGTAACTGAGGTTTTCGGTACAACAGCGTTTCGGTCGATACCGTTTCGGTCGATACCGTTTCGGTCGATACCTCTTCCTAAGTATTACCCATCTGGTGCGTCAAGTAGTGAAAAGAAACATAATCCTGCCAGAATGCGTAAAGCGTAATCGCAATAGCCAGCGCGGCAAGTGCTTTCCACAAGAACTCTCGCGGAGTATTGGGCAATCCGGGCAGGCCGCCGATGGCTCCTACGATAAAGCCGCCGACCAATCCCCCGACGTGCGCGGATAAACTTACGCCCGGCATAAAGCTCAGCACCAAGCCTAAGATGAGCCACTGGCTGTAGTGCGCGCGAATCGCTTGCGCCAGCGGATCGGAGCGGTGGCGCAACCCCATCGCGAGCATGACGCCAAACAGCCCGAACGCGGCGGCCGAGGCGCCGAGCGAGACCGAATTGAAAAAATAAGCGAGCCAAAAGCCGGTGATCGTAGAGAAAACATAAGCCACGATGAAGCGGCTGGTTCCGTAAAACTGCTCCACTTCGGTCACCAGGATAAATAGAGACCAGGAGTTTATAGCGATGTGCCAGAAGCCGGCGTGCAGAAATCCGGCGGTGATCAATCGCCACCATTGGCCCTGGTGAATCGCGGCCGGAAACTCGGCGCCCAGGTATATGGCAATACTCGAATTCAAGCTGCCAAACGGAGAGTTCGCGAGTTGATGGCTGACGATTAGCTCAATCAAAAAACAGGTCACGTTAATGATCAGCACGATGATGCTGGTCAGATTTGCGCGCGGCAGAAACGAAGCCGCCAACTGACTGCCGCGCGTATCGATGGCTCGCGGCCCTAGTTGCGCGTCGCAGTACGGGCACACGCGGTCGCTGATAGTGATGAATGCCCGGCAGTTGGGGCACATGCGGCGCTTTTCCACGGCTTCATTGTAGCCATCGAGCGCATTGCCGCCCTGATAAAATCGATGAGTTCACCATGGGCAAATCCGAACAGGAGCACCGCGAAGATATGGTTCGCGTCTGCCGCCTGGTTTACGAGAAGGGCTGGGTGGCTGCCAACGACGGGAACCTCAGTATCCGGCTCGATAACGACTGCGTCCTCTGCACTCCAACCGCCATCAGTAAAAGCATGGTAAATGCCGGCGATCTCATCGTGTGCGATATGGCCGGCAACAAAGTGGAAGGCCAGCGTGAGCGTACCAGCGAAATCGCCATGCACATGACGGTTTATTCCATGCGGCCCGACGTGCGCTCCATCGTGCATGCGCATCCGCCGGTGGCGACCGGTTTCGCGACCGCGGGCCGTGCTTTGGATAAGGCTCTTCTGCCCGAGGTGATCATTCAATTAGGCGCGGTGCCGTTAGCCTCGTACGGTCTGCCCGGCACTCCGGCGCTGAGCGACGGCATGCTGCCGTTCATTCCGAACTATGATGCACTGCTGCTTGAAAATCACGGCTGCACGTGCTGGGGACGCGATATCTGGCAGGCGTTTTTCCGGATGGAAATGGTGGAGCATTTCGCCCGAATTACGTTCGTCGCGGAGATGCTGGGAGGCGCGCGCCCGCTTCCGCGCGAAGAAGTTGAGAAATTGTTTGCCGCCCGCTCGAGATACAACGTCGAATCGCGCGCGCATATGGAACCGGGAATGCCGCTGGTCGCCGAAGACGTGCTGCAACCGCGTTAATACGGGTCAGACGATTTCACGTAGCATCGTTCGCGTGTACGTGCGGATGCAATCGCGCGCTTTGCGTTTGATGCGTGTGACGGTGAGGCCGGAGCAGCCCCGTTCGTTCCAGTAAATGCACATCGTGAAGGACCGCGAGCGGGGTGCCTTCGCCGGCCACTGTTCCGTTTTTGAGCAGATAACATCGATCCGCGATGCTCTCCAGAGCGTCCAAATCGTGCGTGGCGATGACCACCGTTCGCGAGCCATCCGAACACGCAGAGAGTAGATCGATCATCTGAGTCTGACTGCTCGGGTCAAGCGCAGCGATGGGCTCATCCAACAGCAGTACGTCCGGTTCCGTGACCAGCACCGACGCCAATGCGACCCGCTTCTTCTCGCCGCCCGAAAGGCGATGCGGAGCGCGATCCCGCAGTTCGAATATTCCCATGAACGAAAGTGTCTCTTCTACTTTGCGGCGGATCTGCTCTTTAGGCCACTTGAGTTGAAGAGGTCCAAAAGCCACTTCATCGAAGACGCTGGCGTTGAACAACTGAACATCGGAATTCTGGAAAACGACCCCCACACAGGCGTCGAAATTCATAGAAGAAATTTCTTTCTTCCAGCCGCGCTTCCGTAAGCTCATTTCCGGAAAAGAAGACGCGCCCTCCATCCGCGAACGCAAGGCCAGCCATGAGGCGCAGCAGAGTCGATTTGCCCGATCCGTTTGCACCCAGCAGCGCGATCCGCTCTCCTCGACGAATTTGCAGCGATAACCGGGTTAAAGCCCTGATCTCGTTGTAGGCATACGAGACTTCTTGGATGTCAAAGACGATTTCATCTTCCGGCATAGGCTCAACGCCCCAGCCAGATTGCGGCGGAAGCGATTCCCGCCAGAGCCGTCAATTGAATCCAATCGGCGCTTTTCATTCGCAGGTCTTCGAGCAATATTACATCGCCGCGAAAGCCTCGCGCTCGCATGGCCATATGCACTTCCGCGCTAAGTTGAAACGTTTTCTCCAGCAGCACGCCTGCTGTGGAAGAGGCGAGGCGCCGCTGCTCAGTCGGCTCCAAATCGCCCAGCAGCCGGGTTTCCCGCGATTCAAACATGTTCCGCGCCGTCTCTACGAACACGAAAATATACCGGTACGTCATCTCGACGATCGCGACAGCCGTCGGTGGAATATGAAAGAATCGCAAACCCCGCAACAGCCGGCTCCACGGCGTCGTCAGAAGCAGCATCGCCATCAGAGTGGCCCCGGTCTCGGCGCGCAGTACCAGAAACGCCGCGGACCGCAAGCCATTGGTCGTGATTGACCAATCGACGAAAGGTATATGGGCTGCCACTGGCCCTGGCGTCAGAAAGATAGCGGGAACGGCAATAACCCCTGTAAATCCCAAGACGGCAATCCAGACTTGCACAGCCAGCCTGCGAAGCGGCACATGAGATAGCGCGGCAAGAACAAGTGTGAGTCCGAATAAGAGGCATACTATCCAGAGCCGGCGCGAGGCGACCGCGGCCAGGATGAGAGCGATGATGCCAACTAATTTCACGCGCGCATCCAGCGCCTGAAGCAAGCCTTTGGCGTGAGCGGTCTCTTCCGCGAACAGAGCCGCCTCCAAAACTCCGAACAGGTGCCGCGTGGTCCTTTCAACGAAGCTTTTTCGCCGGCGAGACTGCGCGGCGCGGGACCTCGACATAAACCAAGTCCCCAACAAGGAGATCAGAAGGATTGTGCCGACGCCCGTGCTGGCGGAAACGAAATACCCGAAGCGGACGCTACGAATGAAAGGCGGCGCATAATCGGACACCGGAGCTTTCCATAAGGAGGAAAGCCGCTGCAATCCGCCGGGGATTTTCTCGGGAGGCGCGTGGTTCCCCGATACCGCGGCTATCTGGCGGCGAGTTGCGGCATCGGCGAAGTCTTTGGCATGCCATTCTCCCCAGGCATTGCCCGCGGCGACGATTCCTAACGGCGTCAGCACTAAGAACGCCGCAAGTACGATCCACAATCTGCGGGAAACCAGCCACAGATTTCCGGGCATTACCGCGGGAGCGGCATCGGCTGTTTCCGGCAGCATCGGGCGCGGTAGTTCGCAGCAGATTCAAGCTTGTGCGCTGCAGATAAGCCACAATTCCTGCCGAAATAATCAGTTCGCCCAGACCCGCGAAGGTGAGATGTCCAATCATCATCGCCGGAATCGAAACGTTCAAAGGATACGGCGCGTAAATCGGCGCGCCGGACGCATCGTGAAAAAAGAGTGGCTGAACTCCTAACTCGATGGCCGCGCAAAGGGCGGCAACGTTGATGGCTGCGTAACCTGCGATTCCAGCCGCAACCACCCGGCGAGAAGAGGTGAGCGCAGCTTTAAATGCGATGAGCCGGTAAGCGCCGTATGCAACTAGGGAACCGGCGATCGCCATATTGAAGCAGTTGGCGCCAAAGGTTGTAATCCCGCCGTCGCCAAACAACAGCGCTTGCACGAGCAGCGCCGTCGAGAGCGCCAGGATCGAGATCCAAGGTCCCAGAACGATGCTGGCCATTCCCATGCCAACCGCGTGGCCGGTCGTGCCGCCGGGCAGCGGCAAGTTGAACATCATGATCACGAATGAGAACGCGGCAAAAACCGATAACAATGGGACTGCCCGGGCATTCAGGCGCTTTTTTACGCGCTGCAGAGACGCGTACCAGAACGGCGTAGAGACTGCGTAGAGCGTCGCGCAGGTGGAAGGGCTCAGATATCCGTCCGGGATGTGCATTGGCCTGGCGCCTGTAACACAAATTATACAAACGTGTTACGGCAGACCGGCGATTTCGGAACCGGCTCTGCTATTATTATTTTTTATACTTTCATTCTCTTGCATAAAAATCGTTTCTAGGATAAGTTGGTTTCACAGGAGTTGCCAAGCCTAACCGGGCTATGTAGCTGCTGCATCGTGCCGACCGCGCAAGTACCGCAACGCGCCGCGCGAGTGGACATCGAGGGCTACCGGCGAAGACACTCATCGGTAGCCCTTTCGTTCTCAGCCGCGCGGCTGATCGAATCTGGTTAGGAGTTTTCTAAAAGCGCTATGTCGTCGAACCTTCTTTCAGGCGCAAAAATTCTGTTGAATTGCCTCCAGCGCGAAAACGTCGATTGCATCTTCGGATATCCGGGCGGAGTAACGCTTCCTCTTTACGATGCGCTGTACGATCATCCGCTCCGGCACGTTCTGGTGCGGCATGAAGAGAACGCTGCCTTTGCGGCGCAGGGGTATGCGCGCGCAACCGGAAAAGTAGGCGTGTGCTGCGCGACCTCGGGCCCCGGAGCGACAAACCTGGTCACCGGACTGGTTGACGCAATGATGGATTCCATTCCGCTGGTCGCCCTGACCGGTCAGGTTTCGGCCAAGCTGATGGGGAGCGATGCGTTTCAGGAAGCGGACACGTTTGGCATCACGCGCCCCGCGACCAAACACAATTTTCTGGTCAAGAATATCGCTGACCTGCCGCAAGCGATCCACGAAGCTTTCTACATCGCCGCCTCGGGACGGCCTGGGCCAGTGCTGGTGGATGTGACGAAGGATGTTTTCCAGGGCCAGGCGCATTACACGCCTGTCACCGAAATTCACTTGCCCGGCTATAGAGTCTTCAGCGAAGGACATAGCGGCCAGATACGCCGCGCAGCGCAGATGCTTTGGGAAGCCGAGCGGCCCTTTGTTTACGCCGGTGGAGGCATTGTCGCCGCTAATGCAAGCGAAGAGCTGCGCCAATTCGTCGAGTTTGTGGATGCGCCTGCTGTCTGCACGCTGATGGGCCTAGGCGGCTTACCGTCGGGACATCCGAACTTCATCAGCATGCCCGGCATGCACGGCAGCTATGCGGCAAACATGGCGTTTTCGCATACCGATCTGATCGTGGCGCTTGGAGTGCGGTTTGACGATCGAGTCACCGGGCGGCTTGCGGCGTTTGCTCCGCATGCCAAGGTGATTCATGTCGATATCGACCCGGCCGAGATCGGAAAGAACCGTCACGCGGATCTGCCCATCGTGGGCGATGTGAAGCGCGTTCTTCCGAAATTCACCGCGGAGATGCAGCAGCTCGCTCCCACACTGCAAGCGAGAAATGCAGGGGCGCGGCAGGCCTGGTGGAAACAGATTCGCGAGTGGAAAGCCGAGCATCCGCTGGCGCCCGAAACATCGGAAACCGAGATCAAGCCGCAACATCTGATGGCCGAAATCGACCGGCTCTCGGGCGGAAGCGCCATTGTGGCGAGCGATGTCGGCCAGCACCAGATGTGGGCCGCGCAGTTGATCCGTTTCAACGAGCCGCGGCTGTGGATCAACTCCGGCGGCTTGGGCTCCATGGGATTCGGCCTTCCGGCCGCCATCGGCGCACAATTTGCGCGGCCGGACAAGCTGGTATTCGCGCTGCTGGGCGATGGCGGGTTCCAGATGTCGATCCCGGAACTCGCCACTATTGTGAATCACGCGCTGCCCATCAAGATCGTCATCATGAATAACGGATATCTGGGCATGGTGCGGCAGTGGCAGGAGCTTTTCTACAATAACCGGCTCAGCCATGTCGAGCTCAGCTCGTTTCCGGATGTGGAGAAGCTCGCGGGCGCATATGGATTCAAAGGGCGCACGGTGGAGACGCCGCGGGAGATGCCTCGCGCCCTGGAAGAAGCCGTTGCGGAGCCCGGGCCTTACCTTCTGAACGTCAAAGTGTCGCCCTTTGAGAATGTGTTTCCAATGGTTCCCGCGGGCGGTGCGCTCAACGAAATGGTCTTGCACCCGCCGCAGCCGGTGGAAGTGTAGAGCTAAGCGATGCAGCAGATCATTTCACTTCTGATGGAGAACAAGCCCGGCGCTCTTCTGCGGGTCACCGGGCTGCTGGGTCAGCGCGGCTACAATATCGAGAGCCTCACGGTGGCTCGCACGCTCGATCCTACTCTTTCGCGAATGACGATTACAGTAGATGTCGAACCTAACATTCGCGGGCAGGTGATTAAGCAAATGAATAAGCTGATCAACGTGCTGCAGGCCATGGATGTAACCGAGGGTCCGGCGGTAAATCGCGAGCTGGTGTTATTGCGCGTGCGCACCAACCAGCAAAGCCGCACGGCGGTCCTCAAGGAAGCCGAAATCTTTCAGGCGCGCGTGGTGGATTCAACACTCGAAGGCTTCGCTTTAGAAGCCACCGGAGACTCCGAAAAGCTGGACGAGTTCATCGACGTCATGAGCAGCTACGGCGAGATCGAAGTAACCCGGTCCGGCATTGTTTCCATGTCTCTCGATAATAAGAAGCTGCGTTTATCTCCTCCCGTTCCGAGAGGAGCGGCGCCGGAAGAAGCGCTCGAACTGCAGGAAACTGAATAATCAATATGGCAACTCGATACTACGAAACGGATGGGAGCCTTGCTCCTCTTCAAGCGAAAACGATCGCAATTATCGGCTATGGCAGCCAGGGACACGCGCATGCACTGAACTTGCGCGATTCGGGTCTGAATGTCGTCGTCGGCCTGCATGCGGGCAGCAAGAGCAAAGCGAAAGCGGAAGCGGCGGGGCTCCAGGTTTTAAATGTTGCGGGCGCGGCGAAGGCGGCCGATGTCGTCATGATTTTGCTGCCGGATCATCTGCAAGGCGAGGTCTACCGCAAAGAGATTGCGCCGCACATGAGCAAAGGCAAAACGCTGATGTTCGCTCACGGATTCAATATTCATTTCAGCGAAATCCAGCCGCCGCCCGGTGTTGACGTGTCGATGATCGCGCCGAAAGCGCCTGGTCATCGCGTCCGCGAGCTGTTTACCGAAGGCGTAGGCGTACCGGCCTTAGTGGCGATTGCGCAGGATGCCTCCGGCCACGCCTTAGAGAACGCGCTCGCTTATGCGTATGCGCTCGGCTGCTTGAAAGCCGGAGTGATCGAGACTACTTTCAAAGAAGAGACGGAAAGCGATCTGTTTGGGGAACAGGCCGTGCTTTGCGGCGGCGTGAGCGAACTGATCCGGGCCGGTTTCGAGACGCTTATCGGCGCCGGTTATGCGCCTGAGATCGCTTACTTCGAATGCCTGCATGAACTGAAGCTCATCGTCGATCTGATTTACGAAGGCGGCTTGAGTTATATGCGCTATTCGGTTTCAGACACGGCCGAATACGGCGACTACACTCGCGGCCCGCGCATCGTAAACGCGCAGACCCGGGCCGAAATGAAGAAGATTCTCGGAGAAATTCAGTCCGGCGAATTCGCGCGAGCGTGGCTGGAGGAGAACCGCAGCGGCCGCAAGAAGTTCATGGCAATGCGCGAAGCGGCGAAAGATCAGCCGATTGAACGGGTCGGCGCGGAATTACGCTCGATGATGACGTTCCTGAAGAAACGCAAGGAAGCGGGCGTACCGGAAGAAGCGGCAGTCGGAGTTTAGGCGCCCGCGAACTCGAGCTTTTTCGTATACGTCCGCGAGTCGCAGTTCCACATCGATGGAAGACAGCGCGATCGCTAGCCGCGGGATCGCTGTATTCGGCTAATATCCATCGCCCATCGGACTGGCGCGCGTACTGTTCGATGTACATCTTATCCTGCGCTACGGCCAGGTACTCCATAACAGATGCAAGGGCACGGTAGCTTTGGAACTTCTGCCCGCGGTCATAGTCCTTCGTTGACTCTGACAAAACTTCAACAATCAATGTCGGATTCAACAGCGTATCGAGCTGTCCGTCCAGGTATTTTTCTTCGCCGCAAACGACAACTACATCAGGATAGGTGTAAAGCCCAATTGGGCCCACCGCCACGCGCAAATCGCCTGAGTACACGTTGCAAGTGCGGCCGCGCGTTCGTGCGCTAAGCTCTCTAACCAGATTTGTCACGATCCGTCCGTGATTCCGGCTCGCGCCCGCCATCGCGAAGATCTCGCCGCGAAAGTATTCGCTTTTCGTCTCGGCCTTGCGCTCGCGTTCGAGATACTCTTCCGGAGTGATGGAGGTCGTCGTTGGCGCGGAGGACATCTATTTCATCCTACATGTTAGTTCGCTGCTCTTTGTTCCGGCTCAGGTACCAGCACGGGCTGTCCCCCGAATGCGGAAAAAGCGAGTGAACGCAGGTCTCGTCTCGCGGATCGTCGAACAAAAACTCGGTTTTGTGATTCTTTTGAGGCACGGCATAGTACGGCGTTACCGTTACGGTGCCGTACGGCTGCCGGTTCGTCGCGATTCGAACGCGCAGGATTACGTAATCGCAAAAGTATAGAGCGCCCGCTGCCAACACCACCGCCGCGAAGGTTCGCAGAAACAGCCGCTTCAGGATCTCGCGCCCGGTGCGCTCAGCCATTAGGAATCGAGGACGCCAGATCCGGCGAATGCAAATGAATGATGCCGCGGCGCAAAGCGATAGTCACAGCGTGCGTGCGGTCTTTGGCCCCCAATTTGCCCAGAATGCTTTGCACCTGCGCCTTGATCGTCCCGGGGGCAGTACCGAGCACATCGCCGACTTCCTTGTTTCCAAAGCCGCGAGCGACTAAGCTCAACACCTCCACTTCGCGCGGCGTAAGCGCCACTTCCGGGAAAAATCCGTTGAGCTGCTGGCTTACTTCCATCGGTATGAATCGCTTGCCGCTGTAAACAGTGCGGATCGCGCGAATTACTTCCGTGTGCACCATTTCCTTGAGCAGATAGCCGCGCACCCCCGCTTCGAGCGCGCGATAAATATCTTGGTCGCCGTCATAGGATGTCAGTATTAGGATCTTGGCATCCGGAAATTCACGCCGGATCAGGCGCGTGGTCTCGATTCCGCTCTGATCGGGCAGGCGCAAATCCATGAGCGTGACGTCGGGCCGATGCTCGCGAAACAGCCGGATCGCGTCGCAGCTCGTATTGGCTTCCGCCACCTGCTCGATTCCTGGCTCGGTGGATAGAATGGCCGCGATGCCCTTGCGGACCAGATCGTGGTCGTCGACGGTCAGAATACGGATGGATTGCTGCGATTCCACGGAAACCTTCTTACTTTATCTGATGTTCATAGCCGGCATCCGCGTTACGCTCTGAAACCTCTTTCGAGAAGGGCAGCCGGATGAAAATCCTGGTCCCGCGCCCCGGAACGCTATCGATCGTCAGCTCAGCGCCGATTTCGTTGGCCCGTTCCCGCAACCCAATCAGGCCGAAATGACCAAAGGGCTGCTCGCGGGAATCGAATCCTATGCCGTCGTCGTCCAAAGTCAATTCGAGCTGTTCCTCCTGAAGACAAACGCGAATGTTGAGATTGTTGGCGTCCGCGTGGGCCAGCGTGTTGGAGATCGCCTCCTGCGCAATGCGCAGGAGTTGGTACTCAATGGCCGGAAAAGAAGTCAGAGACACCGGCTGGAGTTCCAGAGACAAAGAAATGGGGCGGCCATCGACTGCCTGGCGGGCCACTCTAGCCAGCTTGTCCGAAAAATCGAGTGAGCTTGTTCCGAAGGCGCGTAGACCCCAAAGCGAATGCCGCGCCTCAGTAGAGCAACGGCCCGCATCTTGAATAATTTCGCCGAGAAAAAGCTTTTCTTTCGAAGCCGGCAGTTTCATCCACAGCGCCTGCATTTGCATGGTAATGCCGGCTAGGCCTTGCAGCAGGGTATCGTGCAGCTCTCGCGCTATGCGGCTGCGTTCGGCGATCACCAGCGCAAATCTCCGCCTCATCTGGCGAATGCGCATCCGGTAGGCGGTGACCGCGGCGAGCGCCAGTCCAACCGCCAGCAGCGGAAAAAACCACGCGCGCTGGTACAGCCTCGGTTCAATGGTGAAGTTCAAAATAGCCGGCCGGGCGCTCCAAATCCCGGCGGCGTTTCGGGCCATGACCTTGAAGCGGAAGTGCCCCGGCGGCAGATTCGTGAAAAACGCTTCTCTCCGAGTGCCTGCTTCCGTCCAGGACTTCTCGTAGCCATCGAGAATATAGCGGAACGAGACCTTCTCGGGAGATATGAAGCTAAGGCCTGCATAGTGGATCTCGATATTTCTCTCGGAGGGTTTCAAATCGATATCGGTGGACAAATCGGCGCGCTGGCCGTCAATCAAAATCGCCGTCATTAGCGCCGGCGGAGGAATCTTGTTGCCGACCAAATGATTCGGATCCACGACTACCAAGCCGTTCGTGGTCGAAAACCAGAGGCGGCCATCGTGCGTGCGGTAAGCGGCGGGCTGAACGCCGGACTGGCATTCGAAGCGAAGCTGGCCGGTGCTGAAAGGAATGCTCGTGACAGCATGGATTTTCCCGTCCGCAAAATCGTCCAGCTCCTTTTGGCTGACCCGAAAGATCCCTTTGCTCGACGCCATCCAGAAATTCGCGCGATCGTCGCGGAGAATGCTGTAGATCCTGTTGTCATAGAGGCCATCCTTGACGCGGACGTGAGTAAAGGCGCCGTTCCGCCAACGCACCAGCCCGGAGCCGAGCGTTCCCATCCAGGCGGTGTGGCGCTTGCGATCGAAAAAATAGCAGTCCACCGCGCGGATCACGTCCAGCGAATAACCGTCCCATCGATCGCTGCGCAGAGAGTAAAAACCCGGCGCATCGGTGCTCACGAACAGCCGCACGGTGTGGCCGCCCGCGATAGCGACGACTCCACTCGCATTCGATCCAGGATGCGGGCCGCCTGCGACAAACCTGGTTCCATTGAAGCGGCTTATGCCGCGGTTGGTGCCCGCCCACAAGATTCCTTGCGAATCCACAAACAGGGCGCGGACCTCGGAACCGGAAACGCCGTCGACGGCAGTATAGCCGGCAATCACTTTCCCGTTTCTCAGGCGGTTCAGCCCTTTACTCGTGCCAGCCCACAGATCGCCGCTCTTATCCAATTCCAAACTGAGAATCGTGTTATCAATCAAGCCGTCTCGAGTGGTCAAGGCGTGAAAACGGCGGCCATCGAACCAATTCAAGCCATGGCCCAGCGTCCCCACCCACAGGCGCCCGGCGGCATCTTCGAGAACCGGTCCGGTTTCATTGGCCGACATGCCCTGGTTGGTTGTGTATGGAGTTACTTCGCCATCCGTAAACTGATCGAGCCCATCTTTCGTCCCGGCCCAGAGACTTCCCTCACGATCGACGTACAGGGATTGCACCAGGCTGTGCGACAAACCGTCCCGCACGCGGTAAACGCTGAGTTCGCCGTTCCGGTACCGGCTGATGCCATCGTTGGTTCCAATCCAGAGGCTTCCATCACGCCCTTCGGCCAAAGAAGAAACCGCGTTGTCCGGCAAACCATCGCGTGTTGTGAATAAATGCGCCGATCCTGCGCGAATGTGGATCAGCCCGGCAGCCTGCCCCACCCAGACGGTGCCGTCCTGCGCGCAGGCCAGCGCAGTTACGTTCTCCTTTCCCGAGAGCAGGGCGCCGCGATATGCCTCAAAGCGCGAACCGGTCCAGTGTGTCAGTCCAAAATCCAATCCCGCAACCCAGCGGGTGCCGTCCGGGGATTCACAGCTCGAGCGGACCCCGTTGCTTGGCAAGCCATTGGCGGTTGTGAACACGCGAAAGCGGCCGCCGCTCAAAACCGCCAATCCCTGGTTGGTGCAAATCCAAATCCGGTCCTTGGCATCGGACGCCACGCAAAACACGCTGTCGCTCGGCAGTCCTTCCCTCGTTGTATAGCGGGTGATCGCGCCTTGCGGCGTGATTCTTGCGATGCCTGCGCCGAGCGATGCAACCCACAAATTGCCGTGTTGGTCTTCGGCGAGCGCGTGGATCAAAGTGTGATGAAACGCAGCCTCCTCCGTCTCATCGAACTCGCGGAAGTGCATGCCATCGAAACGAATCAGGCTGTCTTGGGTTCCCAGCCACAAAAACCCATCGCGGGTTTGCAGGATGGAATAGATGGTCGGCTGAAACAGCCCTTCTTCCTGACCCCAGATGCGATGTGCATACTGTGTCAGGGTTTTGTTGGGATCGAGCGCGGCGCCAGGAAGCGCTAAGACGAGTATTAACAGGAGCGGCGCGGTTATACGGCGGCAAATACAATTCACGGAGCGCTGTGTATCGTGCGGCACCTGTAATGAAAAAGGCGTGCACGTCAAAAGAAAGTTACCTTCAGTCTATCGAAATCAAGAGCATGGCTTTTAGGCTCCTCTACACATTCGAGAGATGCGGCATGGTGGAAAAACTGGCTGAGAATCTCTGTCAATCTAACGATGCCGTCCTCGTCCGTTACGGATGCTGTGACGTAGGAGAGGTCATCCCAATGCGGAGTAAGGAGCAGAAGACGAATGCAGCTCCGATACTTTATCCTCATATTTGGCGACGCGCTCATTCCACGTATTTGTGATTCTGTTCGCCGCGATATTCATATCCGCCGCAAATCCGAAAACCGATTATAAGTTCGACTTTGGCGGGACAGCCGCTTCCGGCTTCACGGAGGTGGCGGCTAACGCACTCTATACGAACGGGTTGGGCTACGGCTTCGAATCCGGATCGTCTGTGACTGAAGTTGCGCGGGGTGGGAAAGATGCGTTACGGGACGGTTTCGCAACCAGCACAAAGCCTTTCTACTTCTCGGCCGCGGTACCGGAAGGTAATTATAAGGTTACGGTTACGCTGGGCGATCGGGATGGCGAATCGATCACCACGGTGAAAGCCGAGCTGCGGCGGCTGATGATTGAAAAGGCCGCGACCCGGCCCGGAAAGTTTGAGAGCCGGAGTTTTATCGTGAATGTTCGGCGGCCGCAGATTCCGGGGGGCGGCGCGGTGAAATTCAAGCCGCGGGAACGAACTTCCGAGGCGCGGGCTTGGGACGACAAGCTGACGCTCGAATTCAGCAACGCCCACCCGAAGCTCTGCGCGTTGACCATTGAGAAAGTGGATGTCCCGACGATTTACATAGCCGGCGATTCGACCAGCACGGATCAGCCCTGGGAACCCTACAACAGTTGGGGGCAGATGTTGACGCGCTTCTTCAAGCCGCAAATTGCGATCGCGAACAACGGGGAATCGGGCGAATCGGCGCGATCGTTCGTGGGTGAAAACCGCTGGGCGAAGGTGATGAGCGTCATTCGACCCGGCGACTACGTTTTCATTCAGTTCGGACACAACGACCAGAAAATTAAAAGCCCGGACGCGGGCGCTTTCGCCGGCTACACAGCGTTGCTGAAACGCTTTGTGGCGGAAACGCGGCAGCATGGCGCGACACCGGTCTTTATTACTCCGGTGAATCGACGGACTTTTAATGCGGATGGAACAATCAGGAACAGTCTGGGCGATTTCCCGGAGGCTATGCGGCGCGTCGCCAGAAATGAAGGTGTTGCTCTTATCCATCTGAACGCGATGAGCAAGACCTTGTACGAGGCGCTTGGGCCTACCGGGTCCGGGAAACTCTTTGCCGGACATGATACCTCGCATCACAGCGACTATGGAAGCTACGAAATGGCCAAGTGCGTCGCGCTCGGGATTCGAGAAGCCAGGCTGCCGATTGCGAAATACGTGATCGGCGTGAAGTCGTTCGATCCGGCGCATCCGGACCCGTTCGATAAATTCGCGATTCCGCCCGATCCGGAATTCACGCGGTTGAGGCCGTATGGTCACTGACAGGCGCAACTACCAAACGAACCCAATTCGGGGAAAACGTCCGTACTTTCATACGGATAGGCTAGTTTTACCAAACGAACTGTGCAATTGGGTTCGTTTTTTCAAAAATAGATCCGGAGCCCGAACTGCAGGTAGCGCTGCGGGTTGAGGATCGGATTGTAGGTGAGTTGTCCGCCGGTGCTGAGATTCTGCCGGATCTCGTACTGCTTAAACCCGTTCAGGTCGCGGATGTCGTAGGAGTTTACGTCGCTGGTGCCGAAATTCGCGGGCAGCGGGACGGTGTAGAAGTCATTGGGCAGGGTGCCGCGGCTGTTCTGTTGGGAGAGGATCATGCTCTGGAATGCCGCCAGGTTGGCCGAGGTTGGCTTGGGATTTGAGCCGTCGTAGGTCTTTAGCCAGGAATTGTAAGCGGTCTGGAGGCTGGCGCTGGTCCATGCAAAACTTGGATAGTTGCCGAAGATATCCGTTCCGCCGCCGACGTCTGCTGCGTTCCGGAAGACCGGATGGTTTAAAACGTTTAGCGCGTCCACGCGAAACTGGATACTACGCTTTTCGCCAATTCTCCAGGTTTTTTGGACGGACACATCCAGGGTTTGAACCATGGGACCGGTTGCGGCTGAAAGGGTTCGCGGC
Source organism: uncultured Acidobacteriaceae bacterium (assembly GCA_963787545.1). GTDB lineage: Bacteria > Acidobacteriota > Terriglobia > Bryobacterales > Bryobacteraceae > Bog-105. The sequence goes on along the minus strand of CAWBDW010000023.1, from coordinate 162,457 downwards.
GCATTGCCGATCTGGCCGGCGGGCGGCAGCTCAAAAGCCGAGAAATTTATGTAGGAGGGGCATTGGTTGGTGGTGGGGCAGTTTACGCTCCAGGAGGGATTGACGACCGGCACACCGGGAACGATATCGGGCCGGATTTCGTGAGTGTGCAGCGTGTCGATGAAATTGTCGGCGGCGATGGTAGGCGTGAACGGATAACCGGAGATGAGTCTCTCGACGCCGGCAACGGTCCAGTCTCCGAGAAAGAATCGAGCTGCGTAGGGGGCGGTACTCCCGAACGGGCGGCCTTCGCCATACGGCAGATCGTATATGCCGACTAAGTTGAAATCATAGGGAATATTGTAAGTGGAGACGGATTTATCTCCGGCAGCGGTGCCGCCGAAACTATACTGGCCGCCGCCGACGCTGCCCGTTGTAAGCGCCTGTTTGTCCGGACTGGAATCGGAGGCGTCATCGAGAGACTTCGACCAGCGGAAATTCGTGTACATAGTCAAGCCATGGCCAGCCATGTACTTATAACTCACGATTGCAGCGTTAAAAGTGCTGTTACCGGAAGCGTCCCAGTAAGTAGTGATGTTGTTATACCCGAGATAGGGCGAAGCCAGAGTATAGAGGTAAGGGCTGATAGTTCCGCCATTCGGGTTTTTGCGGCCAAGTGGATCAGTTACTGTTGTGGTCGCCTTGACATTCAGGTTCTGTAAGTCCGCGAGATAGCTGCTGGACGGATTGTTCAACACGACGGAGGGCATGAAGAGATGCGTTCCTTTGGACCCGGCATAGGCCAGTTCCAGCACACTCTTCGAACCGAACTGGCGCTCGATAGAAACGCTCCAATTCTGGCTATAGGGAACGGAGGTTTCGCCAGTCAGCTCGATTCCCGGGAAGTTAATAGCGCCGAGGCCAACTATGCCGGTTGGGTTGTTGTTCAACTCCAGTGCGGTGTTGACATCGAGCGGCGGATTGACGGGAGGATTGGTGCCGATGCGCTCGACGTAGCTGGGATTGGCCTGCCCGGCGGTTTCTCCGAAGTTGGAGGCGCCAGTGGTAAAGTTCGGCACAGGATTACGATTCAAACCGGTGAGCGGCGCGTGGGAAATGCCGTAGCCGCCGCGCAGCACCCAGGACTCGATACCGAAGAGGCGCGGCGTGTAGGCGAACCCGAAGCGAGGCTCAAAATCGAGCCAATGGATGGGGGTCAAATAGCGCGAGCGGCCGCCGTAACCGTCATACGCAAACGGGATGACGGTTGCTTGCGTGACTGTTCCCAAGCCAAGCGCGGCCGAGGATGCGCTGCAATCGGGCAGCGGGCACGGCTTTGGAAGCGCGACAGTATAGGCCAAAGATGGATCTAAAAATCCCTGATGGTTATAGAGTTCCGTGCGCGGCAGCTCGAGTGAGTAACGCAGCCCGATATTCAAGGTAAAGTTCGGTTTCACTTTCCAATCGTTCTGGACGTAGAAGCCGCCGCTGTTCCAGCGATAATAATACGGAATAGCGGAATTGGCGAGCACGATGGAATTCGGCACGCCGAGAAGGAAGCTGGCGATTGCGCTGCCGCCGATTTGGGACATGGTTCCGGCCGCGCCGGTCTGATCGGTTTGCACATAGCGGAACTGGTAATTGCCGCCCGCAACGCTGTAGAGAGACTCATCATTCAGCAGAGCGCGCGAGAGATCTGCGCCGAATTTCCAAGTCATGCCGCCGCGAGTGATGTAGACGTTGTCGGCAATCTCATACTGCTGTTCCAGGCTGTAGCCCAAGGTGGAGACGGCGCTGCCTATATTGGCGACGCTGTTGGAATTGTCATAAATGTTGATCAGCGGCAGGCCGCCCTTGGTAAGGCTGGGCAGGCCATATTCGGTGCTGAGATTCTCTCCGGTCTTGACGTCGAACTGGGGCGATAACTGGCCGCTGAAATCGGCGCGCGTGTAGGCCAGCCGGAGTTCGTTGACGGCGGTGGGCGAGATGATTTGCGTATCGCTGAGCATGTACTGGGTGGATTTGCTATAGGTTCCGCTATTTCCATTGGTCGGGTAGTTTGGATCGAGAGCGCTGATGCCTACTTCGGGGATAGTGGTCCAACGGAACGTCAAGTGGTTCTTGTCGCCGAAGTTCTGATCGACGCGCAAGTTATAGCGGTCGGAATCATCTAGTAAGTATTGGTAAGTAACATAGTTTTCCAGTACGCCATTGCTATTCAAAAAAGGCGCGGTGTTTGCTTTGGGCACATACTTTTGCATGAGCTGAACGGCTACGGGGTCCAGCATGGAGGCGGGAATTTTGTTACCGGGAAACTGAGGATACGTCGCGCCAGTCGCCAGGTGAGCAATTGTGAACTGGTTATTGTTCACGACCGCGAACTGGTTATAAATATTCGTATTGTTGGTTGGCAGAAAGGCCGATGCGGGGAATTGGCTCATCAGACTAACTGGCGCCTGTATGCTTTGACCATTGAGCTGTACGAGATTGCTGAAATCGCCGCTACGCATGGCATCGGTGGGAACGAAGGCCGATTGCTGCTGCTTATCGCGCTGGTAGCGAGGCTCGGCCGAGAAAAAGAAGAAAGTCTTGTTTCGGCCGTTATAGAGTTTGGGAATGATGACCGGTCCTCCGATTTGGGCGTCGAACTGATTCCAGCGCAGATTATTGACGGGGCGGTTAACGCTGGCCTGGGTGAAAGGCGCCGCATTGGTAAGCGGGTTACGGAGATACCAGAGAAGCATTCCGTTGTAATCGTTGGTTCCGGACTTAGTAGTCACGCTAACGATGCCGCCATCGCTGTGACCGTATTCGGCGTCATAACCGTTGGTTTGCACCGTAAGTTCCTGAACATCCTCGGGAGCGAACGAGACAACTTCGCGTCCCAGGCCGACACCGGTGTTGCTGACGCCGTCCGCTAACATATGCGTACTTCCAGCACGGGCGCCGTTCGCCTGCAGATTGAAACCGGGGAGGGGAGGACCTCCGGCTAATTGAGGATCTTCGGTTCCCACATCGCCGCTGACGTTCGGCACGGTCACTGCGAGATCGAGAACGCTGCGATTGGGCAGTGGCGTGTCGGTCAAGGTTCGAGCGGAGATGGTCTGGCCAAGGGTGCTCGATTCCGTGTTGAGCAGGCTGGAATTGGCGGAAACCGTGACTTGGGTGTTGACATTACCCGGCTCCAGGACAACGTTGGCAGTGACTACTGTCGACGTATCGACTTTCACTTTTTCGAGCACGGCTTTCTTAAAGCCCTGTGCTTGCACTTCGACCCGGTACATCACGGGCTCGAGATCTTCCTGGAGAAAAGATCCTTTGCTGCCAGTCGTGAGCTTGTGAATTTCGTTGGTGCCGACATTCGTGATGACGACAGAGGCATTAGGAACGGCGGCGCCGCTCGAATCGGTGACGTTGCCGCTGATGCCGCCTCGATTGGTTTGGGCAATTGCGGTTGTAAGGCAAATGAAGGAGCAGAATGCGGCAGGAAGAAAGACGCGTACAGCCGGACGGCAGTATTTGCGATGCATAGCTACTTGGCCCCCTATGCGACATTTGATCTATGTAAGCGCAAATCATTACAGTTCACAAGGATTAATCGAATCGAGCCGGTTAAAAAACTGGATGGGCGTTATGCAATACGAAACGCGGGAGGAAGACCGCTCCTTCACAGTCGCGGTTCTGTTCCGGCTTCGTGGTTGACGAGCGAAGGGGCTGTTGTTAGAGGCGGGGTTTGGGAGGTTTGAAGGGCTGCCAGGGGAAGAATCCTTTTCGCGTCAGTTTGCGGCGGTAGATTTTGTTTCCGGCGCTGGCGTAAAGCGTGTCGAGATTTGGGCCGCCGAAGACGAGGCTCGAAAGATCGTCCGAACCGGGATTGCGGATGATTCCAACCGTCTTCCCGGTTTGATCGCAGATCTGAATTCCGAGATTGGTCGTGACATAGAGATAGGCTTCGGTGTCGAGCGTCATGCCGTCGGCTCCCGAGCGCAGCATGCCGGATTCGACATCGTCAGGCAAGTCGAGATGATAGAAGGCTTCTCCATCGGCAAGCGAGCCGCCGGGCTGCACTTCAAACGACCAGACCGACCTGGTTGCGGTATCGCAAACGAACAGTAGCGACTCGTCGGGCGACAAACGGATGCCATTCGGGAAAATCATCGAGTTTCCTTTGGGAGGATCGCCCTTGTAAACAATTCGCTTGTTCCCGGACTTATCGATGAACCAGATTTGATCGTGCTGCGGATCTGAGACGTAAATTTCGCCGCGGCTGCTCACCGCGAGATCGTTCGAGTTCAGGCCTTGGGCGATAACCGATTCGCGGCCATCGGGCGAATACGCAACGATGCGCTGCGCACCGATTTGAGCGCCGTAGAGGCGGCCATCGGGACCGAACATAAGCCCATTGACGCCGTGCGTGTCTTGTTTGAAGAGCGTGGCTTTGCCGTCGGCTCCGATTTTGTAGATGCGGTTGCCGGGCGGATCGGAGAAGAAGACGTTTCCATGGGTATCGACGGCCAAGCCCTCGGCATCTTTCGCTGCCTCTGCAACAAATTCCCAATCGGAATCGGGATCGAGAATTTGCGTGATGAAGTGGCGTTCGCCCGGGGAAGCAGTGGGTTTCGAGACCGGTTTCGGATAATCCTGCCAAAGCCAGCGGAGAGCATCGGGGAGAATGGCGCCGCCATGCTTGCTGTTGTGGCCTTCGGTGCCCACCACGAATTTCGTTTCGTAGCCGGCGAACTGGAGAGCCGATTCCATCTGTTGGTTGCCGAGGTACCAATCGCCCGCATAAATGTTTAGATCGTGGCTGCCGTCCTGCAGAAAAACGCGCAGCGGCTTGGGCTCCATTTTGCGGATAAGCGGAGGATAAATTTCTCCGCCGCGCAGATCGGTGTAGCTGCCGATGAAGCTCAGGACGCGGTGAAAGGCGTCCGGCCGATTCCAGGCAACGGTGAAGGCCGCAATACCGCCGGAGCTGGAGCCTGCAATGGCGCGGTCGTTTGGATTTTTCGACAGATTGTAATGCAGCGCGACTTCGGGCAGAATTTCCTGCAACAGAAACCGGGCATAACGGCCGCTCAGGTCGTCGTATTCATAGCTGCGGTTATAGCGGCTCTGCTGATTCGTTGAAGACGGTACCGATACGCCGGGATCGATGAAGACGCCGATTGTGACCGGCATCTCTTTGCGCTGGATTAGATTATCGAAGACGATGGGAACGCGCCAGCCGCCGGTCTCGCTGACAAATCCCGCGCCATCCTGAAAGACCATGAGGCAGGCGGGCTTGGCGGGATCGTACTGGGCCGGGACGTAAACCCAATACTTGCGCGTAGTGCCTGGAAAGATTTTGCTGTTGGTCCAGGTGTATTGCGCGATTTTGCCTTGCGGCACGCCCGGCTGGGGCTGGGAATCGGGACCGAGATTATATTGGCCGAGGACGAGCGCGGGAGCAACGGCCGCGAGGAGCACGAGATTAACGCGTTGCCGTATTTTCGACTTCACCGCTACCTGCTTTCGCGACTTCGACGGCAAACACGTAGGTGGGACCGAACATGTTGGAGCGAAAGATCACCCATTTTTCATCGGGAGTGAAACGGACGTTCGGCTCCAGATGGTAATGATGCTTCGACATGTTAACCAGGCGCTCGGAACGCAAAACGCCGGGCTTCACCAGCCCCGGTCCTTTGATTCCAGTGCTGCGGAGCAACTCCGGATGGAAAAGATAAATCCATTCGCCGTCGGGGGCGTGGGCCACTTGGCCGGGATCGCCGCCGTCGCCGCAGAAGAGTTTTCCATCGGCGGACACATTGAAGTGAATGGACCATTCGTTGCGCTGCAGGTGATACCAGGTTCTCTCGCCGCTCGCGAGATTGTAGCCCGCGACCCAGAAGTCTTCGCCTTTGGGAGTTTGCAAATCGTACCAGATGGTCTTGCCGTCCTGGCCCCAGAATTCGTGGCCGGCAATTTCCATTTCCATGGTTCGTTTGTGGATGAGAGTGTTGCCGGTTCCGTCGGTGTGGATGGTCCAGATGCGATCGACCTTCTGCCAGGGACCTTCGTGGCAGTACATCAGGAGGGTTGGATCGGTTGGCGAGAAGAGGAGATGGTTGAGCCAGTCGGTGCTGTGCAGGATGATTTTTTGTTCGCCGGTTTTTAGATTGATGGTGAACAGCACGCGCGGCAAGTGGGCGGCGAGCGTGCGTTCCATCATTTCTCCCTTGTTGCGCGGCTGAATGAGCGGATGCGTTTGTTGGCCGGCGGATTCGGTACGATGCTGCTCGCCCTCGATGTATGTTCCGGCGGCGAGAGTCTCGTCGGCGTTGACGGTGCTTACCCCGGCATGAGGCGGGAGTTCGGCGATTTTGCGGGTCGCGCCGGTGTCCACATTGGTTGCGTAGAGCGCGTGATCGTCAGATTTGAGGTAGTAGACCTGCTGGGATTTGGGACCGGCAACAATGACTCGTACACGGCCTTCGACCACCTGGCGCGTTTTGAAGGTTTTCAAATCGAGCACGGAAATGCCTTCGGGCGTTGTGTAGACCATTTCTTTGCCGTCGGCGGTGTAGGCGTTGTCGTTGAAATAGAGGCTGGCGCTTCCGGGTTCGTCGCTGAGACGGATGATGCGGTGGCCGGTATCGGGATCGATCCAGCTTTTTGGAGGCGGGGTGTTGGTTTGCGCGAAACTCGCTAATGAGAACGCGGCGGCGAGCGAGATGAGCGAAAGGCTTTGGAAGAATGCTGTGCCGCTCGATGTCATGATGAACATTGTCGCTCGGCCGGCAATTGAGCGGTCCGGCTGTCACCAGATCGTCTATGACGGCGGCGCGGATGCGGCGGTCCCGGCTGAGAACGGGAATACCGTAGAACAGCGCAGTCGCAGCAATGACGCGGTCGGGAAGATCAGGGATGTCCTGCCTGGGAATCTGCCGCATTTTCGCTGCAATGGCGTTATCGAGCGCAACCTGCCGAAGCGACGTTTTTCGGATCAGCTATGGCGAGGAGAACATCACTCGAATGCACTCGTCGGGATGCGCTCTTTCTCGATCAGATAGACCATCTCGATAAGGCTGATGGCCGATATACCGATGTGATCGCCATTGCCAACTGTTGACGTCTATAAACGTGGAAGCCGCCCTGCCAAGCCGCGCATCGGAGAAGAGATACCAGATAGCTGGTGTGCGTATCGGCAATCGCGGCGATCATTCGCGCTTAATCGCTAGCAAAGTTCGCGAACATTTCCGCGCGGTTCCGGTCAATCTCTTCCGCGGAGGGGGCCGGACCGTACTTCGCCAGAATTCCGCGCGCTGATCGGGTCGGCTCTTTCCTTCGAGTCACGAGGTCGGGGGCATCAGCCAGAATCTTTTCGATCGCTTCGCGGATAACGAGCATCGGCGGAGAGACCTTTGGCCTGCGCCGCTGCGATAAGCCTGGCTTCTTCCTGGGGTTCTAGCGGTCAAGGTGATGGCCATTGAGGCTCGCCTTTCTAATTATGCTCTGCCGCAAGAGAGCCGGGCGTTACCGCAGCGGGCGGCCTTCGCGGTAGCCGAATTCGAGCCAGTGGCGGACGGGGTCCATTTTGGCGGCGGCGACGTCGGGATTGGCGCGGAGGTAGGCGGCTTTGTCGAATCCGGGCGGTGTTTTGGACGGCTTCACTTCGTGCTTGGCGGGATCAGTAGCCTCAATCTGTTTCTTTGGGACTTCGACGCCGTTCAGCATATTTGGAACGTGCTTGCCTGTCGAGACATCGACGATCTCCCGGAATTGGATGGGCCCTAAAAAGGGAACGGAGCCGAGCGGGGTGTAGTAGCTGCACCCTTCGAAATAATAATGCGTCACCTGGCTATAGCGCGTCCGCTTCAAGTCTTTCTGAGCCGCGCCGCCGTGCAAGAGATTGGCGGCCCAAATGAGGGCTTGTCCCTTTTTCGCGTGGAAGTGAAGAGGCTTCAGATCGAGCGCTTCGACAATCGCTTCCCAGGCCTTCTCGTAGGCAGGATAAGCAGGATAGTGGTTCTTCCGGCTTCCCTGCGTGTCGGGATTGATGCCGACGTGTTCATTGGTAAACACCGGAAGCGCGTGCGATCCGGGATAGTAGACCAGCGGGCCATTATCGGAATCGATATCTTCGAGCGCCACCCAGACGCCGCACATAAAACGCTCCGGGCAGGAGCTGAAATGCACGCTATCGGTATGAAAGTGCTGCTGCGTGCCCACCGGAAAGTTCAACGTCTGAAAAGGAAAAGCGCGTTTTCCGTATAAATCCGAGAGCAACTGCAGCATTTGCGGATTGCACGCAAACCGCTTCACCTCGGGAACGTTTTTCCAGGCGTCCTGCACGCGAAGGTTCGGAGCCGTGCCCTTGCGCCATCCGTCCCAATCGTATTGGCTGTTGAGAGTGCGGATTATTTTTTCGGCGATCCGGTTAAATTCGGGCTCTGGAAAATCGAGGACCGCAAAGCCATCGCGGCGCAGCTTGCGGGCGATCTCCAGGGTCTGCGGCGAAACGGATTTGGATTGAAAAATCTTCTCGAATAGCGGCGATTCGACGTCGGGAACTCCAGGCAGAGGATTGATCGTGGCACTCATTATTAGCTCGCGTTTTCTGCTATTTTCTCATGTGCTTGAAGTATGCCGAATGGCCTAGCGCGCAGTATGTCTTTCGGCAGTGGCGGCGCGCCGCGCATACGGCCATAGTCGGAATATGCGCGCAGACCCGAAGCCAGCGGATAGCTCCAGCACAACGGAACGGACTCCAGGTTGGCGCCGACGGTGGCCAATTTGGGCGGGAATCTTGTGCATGCTGATGAGCGCAGGATATCTATTGTCGCAGCGTTCCTCGGCGCCCACCGCACAGGGGAAAAAAGGAAGAGGCGCAGGAGGCGGGGCGATACCGGTTTCAGTAACAAAGGTGCAGCAGGGCAATATCGGGGTGTACGTCAATGCGCTGGGCACCGTGACACCCGTTTACACAGCGACCATCACCAGCCGCGTGGCGGGCGAGTTGATGCAAGTGCATTATCGCGAAGGCCAGATGGTGCGCAAAGGGGATTTGCTGGCGGTCATCGATCCGCGTCCGTATCAAGCGACCTACACCTCCGCGCAGGGGCAGCTCCAGCGAGACCAGGCGATGTTGAGCAATGCGCGAACCGATTTGAACCGGTACCAAGCCGCGTTCCAGCAGCATGCGATACCCGAGCAACAGCTCGCGACTCAAGCAGCGACGGTGAACCAGGACGAAGGCACGGTGAAGCTGGATCAGGGCAATCTGGATGCCGCGGATGTGAATCTGCAATACACGAAAATCACCGCGCCCATCGATGGACGCGTTGGATTGCGCCAGGTAGATCCGGGCAATATTGTGCAGGCCAACGGCACGACGGCGTTGCTCAGCATTACGCAACTGCAGCCGATTACGGTGATTTTCACGATGGCGGAGGACTACATTTCCGAGGTCGCGAAACAGATGCGCGCGGGTCACAAATTGCAGGTGGACGCGCTGGATCGCGACAACCAGACCGAACTGGCGCAGGGAACGGTGCTCACGCTCGACAACCAGATCGACACCGCAACCGGCACGGTGAAAGTGCGCGCGACGTTCGCGAATCGCGATTACGCGCTGTTTCCGAATGAATTTGTGAACGCGAAACTGCTGGTGCGGACGCTGGACGGCGTGAATCTTATTCCCACGGCGGCGATCCAGCGGAACAACGAAGTTGCGTTCGTGTACGTGGTCGATTTGACGAAGAAGACGGTGCAATCGCGAAATATAAACGTCGCGGTAACGGATGGCAACACGTCGGCTGTCACGGGAGTGGGGCCCGGCGAAACGCTGGTCACCGACGGCTTCGACAAGCTGCAAGACGGGACGAAGATTGTGATCCGCAAAGTGCCCACGGCGACGACGACGGCTCCGCCAAACTCCGAAGCGGCTCCGCAGAACTCACAAGCGGCGACGCAGAACAGCACGAAACCACCGCAGCCCCAATCGGCGCGGCCCCAATCGGCGCAGCCCCAGCCAGGACGCGGGAAATGAATCCATCCCGGCCGTTTATTCTGCGGCCTATCGCGACATCGCTGCTGATGGCGGCGCTGCTGCTGGTGGGCATTGTCGCGTACAAACAACTGCCGGTTTCCGCTCTGCCCGAAGTCGATTACCCGACCATGCAGGTGGTCACGTTTTATCCCGGCGCCAGCCCGGATGTGTCGGCCTCTGCGATTACCGCTCCACTGGAACGGCAACTGGGCGAAGTTCCGGGATTAAATCAGATGCTATCGACCAGCTCGCAAGGCGCATCGATCATCACGCTGCAGTTTGTCCTCAGCTTAAACATCGATGTTGCCGAGCAGGAAGTGCAAGCGGCGATCAATGCGGCGCAATCTTTCCTGCCGGCGGACTTGCCTATGCCGCCGATCTACAGCAAGACGAATCCGGCGGACGCGCCGATTCTGACGCTGGCCTTGACTTCGAACAGCATGCCGCTGCAGCAGGTGGAGGATTTCGCGGACACGCGTTTGGCGCAAAAAATTTCGCAGTTATCGGGAGTGGGGGCGGTAACCATCAGCGGCGGGCAAAAGCCGGCGATTCGCATCCAGGCGAATCCCACGCAGCTTGCTTCCTACGGACTGAATTTGGAAGACCTGCATACCGCGATCACAAATACCAGTGTCAATGCCGCAAAGGGGAGCTTCGACGGTCCGAACCAGGGATACCAAATCAACGACAACGATCAACTGCTGGACGCCGGCGATTACAACGATGTGATTGTGGCGTACAGGAACGGCGCGCCGGTGATGCTGAAGGATGTCGCCCAGGTTGTCAACGGAATCGAGAACGTCAAGCAGGCGGCCTGGATGAATAAAACGCCCGCCGTAATTGTGAATATTCAGCGGCAACCGGGCGCCAATATCATCCAGGTGGTCGATCGCGTGAAGGCATTGCTGCCGAAGCTGCGGGCCACCATCCCGTCCTCCATCGGCCTCGCGATCCTGACGGACAGGACGCTGACCGTCCGCGCGTCGGTGGCCGATGTCGAGTTCGAGCTGATGCTCTGCATTGCGCTGGTCGTGATGGTCATATTCGTGTTCCTGCGGAATTTGGCGGCAACGTTTATCCCGAGCATAGCGGTGCCGCTATCGCTGATCGGCACGTTCGGCGCGATGTACATGCTCGGCTACAGCCTGAATAATCTGACGCTAATGGCGCTGACGATTTCGACGGGATTCGTGGTGGACGATGCGATCGTGATGATCGAAAACATCATGCGCTACGTGGAGCAAGGCGATCCACCGCTGGAAGCGGCGCTAAAAGGCGCGGAGCAAATCGGGTTCACCATCATGTCGTTGACCGTGTCGCTGATCGCAGTGCTGATTCCGCTGCTGTTCATGGGCGATATTACCGGCCGGCTGTTCCGCGAATTCGCGATTACGCTGGCGGTCACCATTATCATTTCCGCCGCCATATCTTTGACGCTGACTCCCATGTTGTGCGCGAAGCTGCTGCGGCACCGGAAAGCGGGGCAGGAAGGCCGCTTCTACCGGGCTTCGGAACGGGTTTTCGAACGCATTATCGGTTTTTACGGCAGAACTTTGGAATGGGTGCTGGAACACCGGAATTTAACGCTTGCGGTGGCAGCCGCGACGCTGGTGATTACAGTGCTTCTCTACATCGCGATTCCCAAAGGATTTTTCCCGGTGCAAGACACCGGCGAAATCCAGGGCATTTCGGAAGCCGACCAGAGCATCTCGTTTGGCGAGATGGCGACGCTACAGCAGAGGTTGGCGGCCGTGATTCTGCAGGATCCCGCGGTCGACAGCCTTTCTTCTTTCATCGGCATCGACGCCACCAACACGACTCTCAACAGCGGCCGCATTCAAATCAATTTGAAGCCGCTGAAGCAGCGGAACATCAGCGCCTCCGATGTGATTCGCCGGCTGGAACCGAATCTGGCCAAGGTGGACGGAATCATGCTTTACATGCAGCCGATACAGGACCTGACGGTAGAGGACATCGTGAGCCGAACGCAGTATCAGTACAGCCTGGAAGATCCGGACCCCAATGAGCTGTCGAAATATGCGGCGCAGTTCGTCGCGAAATTAACCACGCTTCCGCAATTGGAAGATGTTGCGAGCGATCTGCAGACGCATGGACTGGCCGCTTCGCTGGCGATTGACCGCCAGACCGCAATGCGCGTGGGCATCACCGCATCGAGTATCGACAACGCGCTTTACGATTCGTTCGGGCAGCGGCAGGTCTCGACCTTCTTTACGCAACTGAATCAGTATCACGTGATTCTGGAAGTACTGCCGCAATTTCAAATCCAACCTGGGAACTTGCACGATATATACATTCAGGCAACCGCGGGGCGAGCGGTGCCGCTGAGCGCGTTCACACATTCCGTGGATGCTTCGATGCCGATTTTGATCAGCCACATCGGGCAGTTTCCCGCGACTACTGTTTCTTTCAACCTGGCGCCGCACGCGGCGCTCGGGCAGGCGGTGAACGCGATTCGCAAAGTGGAGAAAGAACTGCCCGCGCCGCTCGCCATGCAGACCTCTTTTCAAGGAACGGCGGAAGCGTTTATCGCTTCTTTGACGAACGAGCCGCTGTTGATTTTGGCGGCGCTGGTTACGGTGTATATCGTTCTGGGTGTTTTGTACGAAAGCTACATCCATCCGATCACAATTTTGTCGACGCTGCCCTCGGCCGGGGTGGGCGCTATTTTGGCGCTGCTGGTCTGCCGGTCTGAATTGACCGTGGTGGCGATTATCGGGATCGTTCTTCTGATTGGAATTGTGCAGAAGAACGCGATTATGATGATCGACTTTGCGCTGGAAGCGGAGCGGGGCGAGAAAAAACCTGCGCGCGAGGCCATATTTCAAGCAGCTCAACTTCGATTCCGCCCCATTCTGATGACCACCATGGCGGCGCTTTTAGGAGCAGTGCCGCTGGCCTTCGGCACGGGCGTTGGTTCCGAGCTGCGGCGGCCGCTCGGCATCACCATCATTGGCGGTTTGATTTTCAGCCAATTGTTGACGCTCTACACTACGCCGGTCATTTACCTGTTCTTCGATACGCTCGCTTCGCGCCTCGCCGCGTTCCGCCACCGCGAGGCGCGGAAAGGGCCGCCGCAACCCGCGCCGGCGCAGGGAGATTAGGCGATGAGTCTTTCGTCTCCGTTCATCAAGCGTCCCATTGCGACCGCGCTGCTTACCGCGGCGGTTGCGCTATCCGGAGCCGTGGCGTTCCGGCTGCTTCCGGTCTCGCCGCTTCCGCAAGTCGATTTTCCGACCGTTTCGGTTTCGGCTTCCCTGCCCGGCGCGAGCCCGGAAATCATGGCTTCCTCGGTAGCGACGCCGCTCGAGCGGCAGTTCGGGCGGATTGCCGCCGTAAGCGAGATGACTTCGTCGAGCTCGCTGGGGCAAACCGGAATCACGCTGCAGTTCGATCTGAATCGCAACATCGACGCGGCGGCGCGCGACGTGCAGGCTGCGATCAACGCCGCGCGCGGCTATTTGCCGGCGGATCTGCCCAGCAACCCCACGTACCGGAAAGTGAATCCGGCCGATTCGCCGATCATGATCATCGCCCTGACCTCGAACAAGCTGCCTCCTCCGGCGCTGTACGATGCCGCCTCCACAGTCCTGATGCAGAGGATCTCGCAAATTCCCGGCGTCGGGCAAGTGGTAGTGGGCGGCAGTTCCGCGCCGGCCGTCCGCATCGACGTGAATCCCACGCTGATTCACCATTTCGGGCTCAGCATGGAAAACATCCGGGCGGCGATCAGCGCTCAAACCGCAAACCTCGCCAAAGGCAGCTTCTCCAGCAAAAACAAAAGCTGGATGATCGAAGCCAACGATCAGTTGCTGCATGCGGTCGACTATAGGCCGCTGCTGGTTAAGTACAGCGGCGCGCCAGTGCGGCTTGCGGATGTAGCGAATGTAAGCGACTCGGTGCAAACGGTTCGCTCGCTCGGGTTGGCGAACGGCGACCGGGCCGCGCTGCTGATAATTTTCCGCCAACCGGGAGCGAATATTATCGACACGGTGGACGGCATCAAAGCGGCGCTGCCGCAGTTGCACGCCACAATCAATCCGTCTATTAATATGACCATCACGCTGGATCAGACGGTCACGATTCGCGCTTCCGTTCACGATGTGGAGGTGTCGCTCGGGATTTCGGTCTTTTTGGTGGTGCTGGTGGTTTTTCTTTTCCTGCGCGATATTCGCTCGACGCTCATTCCCAGCGTGGCCGTTCCGGTATCGATCATCGGCACCTGCGGCGTGATGTATCTGCTGGGCTTCAGTATCGACAATTTATCTCTGATGGCGCTCACGATTTCGGCGGGTTTCGTGGTCGATGACGCGATTGTTGTGCTCGAGAACATTACGCGTTATCGCGAAAAAGGGATGAACGCGATGGAGTCGGCGCTGCGCGGCGCGGCCGAGATCGGATCGACCGTACTGTCGATCAGCATTTCCCTGGTCGCGGTTTTCATTCCCATTCTGTTGATGGGCGGCATCGTGGGACGGCTGTTCCGCGAGTTCGCGATTACTCTCTCGGTGACGATTCTGGTTTCGCTGGTGGTTTCCTTGACCACGACGCCGACCATGTGTTCCCGCCTGCTCAGCGACGAAAAAGGACACGGCAGGTTTTACAACGCCAGCGAGAAAATCTTCGTCTTCATCCTCAAAATGTACGAGCACAGCCTCGCCTGGGTGCTGCGCAATTCGGCGCTGGTTCTGCTGATCGCGATCGGCACGCTGTGCCTGAATGTTTACCTGTACATCATCGTGCCGAAAGGATTTTTTCCGCAGCAGGACACCGGAAGACTGAACGGGAGCTTCATCGGCGACCAGGACACGTCGTTCCAAGCCATGCAAAGGAAGATCACGCGGCTCGCAAAGATCGTACAGCAGGATCCGGACGTCGCTACTGTCGAGTCGTTCACCGGAGGCGGGGCCGGTACGACCACCAATACCGGGCGCTGTTTTATCGCACTGAAGCCTTTAGGCGTGCGCAAGGCAACGTCGGACCAGATCATTAATCGGCTGCGTCCCAAATTATCCGTGGTTCCGGGAGTTTCGCTCTTCCTGCAAGCGTCGCAGGACATCCGGGTCGGCGGCCATTCGACCGCGGCTCAATATCAATACAACGCTGCAAAGCGATAACTTGCAGGAGCTGACGCACTGGGCTCCTCTTCTGGTGAACCTCATGAAGAAAATGCCCGACCTGACGGACGTCAACAGCGATCAGCAGAATAACGGGCTGGAAGCGAATCTGGTTATCGATCGCGCGACGGCGTTCCGGATGGGCGTAACGCCGCAGAGTTTGGACAACATTCTCTACGACGCTTTCGGGGAGCGCGAAATCGCGCGCACGTACACATCCATGAATCAATATTTCGTCATCATGGAAGTGGCTCCCAACTTCTGGCAAAATCCGGGCGGGTTGAATCAGATCTACGCCACGTCCAGCACGGGAGCGCCCATCCCGCTTGCCGCATTCACACATTTTATGGAATCGACAGCGGCCCTCACGGTGAATCACTCGGGTGTTTTTCCATCGATCACCATCTCTTTTAACCTCGCTCCGGGAGTAGCGCTGGGACAGGCGGTGACCGATATCAACGCGATGGAGCAGAAGGCTGGAATGCCGGGGACGATCAACACGAATTTTACCGGCACGGCGCAAGCTTTTCAATCGTCGCTCGCCAATGAGCCGCTGCTGATTGCCGCCGCGCTGGCAGCGGTGTATATCGTGCTTGGAATTTTGTATGAGAGCTTTATTCATCCGATCACGATTCTGTCCACGCTTCCTTCGGCGGGAGTGGGCGCATTGCTCGCGCTGCTGGTGACCAAGACGGAGCTCAGCGTCATTGCACTGATAGGCATTCTGCTGCTGATCGGCATTGTCAAGAAGAACGCGATCATGATGATCGATTTCGCGCTGGAGGTGGAGCGCCGCGATCACAAGAGCCCGAAAGAATCCATTTTTGAAGCTTCGCTGCTGCGCTTCCGGCCGATCATGATGACGACCATGGCGGCGCTGCTGGGCGGACTGCCGCTGGCGCTGGGAACCGGGACCGGCTCCGAGCTGCGGCGCCCGCTGGGAATCACCATCGTCGGCGGATTGATTGTCAGCCAGGCGCTGACGCTCTATACCACTCCCGTGATTTATCTCTACATGGACCGCTTTAGCTTATGGCTGCAGGGACTCGTGCATGGGAGCGCGCCGGAAGCGCCCGCCGAGGCCGTGGGACCGGCCAGTTAGGACCGCGAAATGGAACCGCATTACAAAATCACGACCGAGCCGCATCCCGCCGAACGCGCCATCACGCTGTGGCTGAACGGGAAATTCAGCGAAGACGCTTTGCCGGAATTGGAACAATCGATCTCAGAAGCGCGCCATGCGAAGCAGCGGATCTATATCGACCTGAGCGAGGTCACGCTGGTCGATCGCAGAGCGGTTCAATATTTTTCCGAACAGGCGGAGCTAGACGTGAAGTTAGTCAATTGCCCCATTTACTTGAAGCGCTGGATCCCGAGGGTGAGCGATGAAATCTAGAAATAAAAGAACACGGCTGGCGGCGTGCGGCGCCGTCACTCTAGCGGTTTTGCTTTCGGCTTGCAATCCCGGCCCGAAATACGCCAAGCCGCCCGCCGCGACGCCATCCGCGTTCAAAGAGGCAGTTCCGCAAGAGTACAAGGAAGGGGAGGGCTGGAAAATCGCGCAGCCCGGCGACGACAAAATTCGCGGCAAATGGTGGGAGATGTATAACGATCCGCAACTGAACGCGCTGGAGGAGCAAGTCCAGATTTCGAATCAAAATATCGCGGTGGCGGAAGCGAACTTTCGAGGCGCGCGGGCGCTGATCGGCTCCACGAGAGCATCTCTATTCCCGGCCATCACCGCGTCGGCTTCCTACACCAACTCGCGCTTCTCGCAAACCGCGAGGACCACCACCGTTGTGCCTTCGGCGGCGGGGGGAGTGGTGGCAGCGCGACGTCGGGCAGCACGTCCACTACGACAGGGGTTTCCGGCTCGAGTGGACTTAAGGGCACGATCAACAATTTTTCTTTACCGATTGACGTCTCTTATACTGTCGATCTGTGGCACCGTGTGCGCAATACAATTGCGGCGAATACGTTTACTGCGCAGGCAAGCGCGGCCGATATCGCAACCGCTCTGCTGAGCACGCAAGCCGAACTGGCGCAAGATTATTTCGAGGTTCGCGCGCTCGACACACAAAGGACAATTTTGCGGGACACGCTCGAGAACTATCGCCGCTCGCTGCAGTTGACGGAGACGCTTTTTGAAACCGGAATCAGTTCGGAGCAAGAGGTGGCGCAGGCAAAGACTCAGCTTGACACTGCGACGGCGCAAGCTACCGATCTCGGCGTGTCGAGAGCGCAATTCGAACACGCCATCGCCACTTTGATTGGCAAGCCGGCCTCGACATTTTCTTTGCCGGTGGCGCCGTTCGTTCCAAAACCTCCACCGGTACCGGTCGCTTTGCCTTCGCAGCTTCTGGAGAGAAGACCCGATGTCGCAGCGGCAGAACGGCGTGTAGCGGCTGCGAATGCGGAGGTAGGCGTCGCCAAAGCGGCGTATTACCCGAATCTCACGCTCAATGCCACAGGCGGATTTGAGAGCCAGAGTTTTCTGCAATGGTTCAACTGGCCGAGCCGCTTCTGGTCGGTTGGGCCGCAGATGGCCGAAACGCTGCTTGACTTTGGTGTGAGGCGCGCGTTGAACGAGCAAGCGCAAGCTTCGTACGATGCGGCGGTTGGCACTTATCGCCAAACCGTGCTGGCGGATTTCCAAGCGGTAGAAGATAATCTGGCCGCACTTCGAATACTGTCGGAGGAAGTGGGTGAGCAGCATACGGCGGTCAATTCCGCCGGCCGTTATCTGGATTTATCGCTGACGCGTTACAAGACCGGCGTCGACAGCTATCTAAATGTCATTACCGCGCAGACGACTGTTCTGACGAATCGCGAAACCGAAGTGCAGATCCAGCTTCGAGAGATGACCTCGAGCGTTGCGCTCATTATGGCGATGGGCGGCGGCTGGGATGTATCGCAACTGCCGAAAGGCAAGGATATGAGAACGAAGGCGGTGAAATGGACGCCCAATGGTCCGGCACAGAAACAGGCCGGCGAGGTTGCGCCCGCCAATCCGCCGCCTCTTAAGCAGTGACTTCCGGTATCTGCGCTAATTGTGAAGTATGAGCACTAAAGAATCCGACGTTCTTCGTTCGCAGCTTGTCGACGCAATGCGCGGCCATCATGCGCACATCGATTTCGATGCGGCGGTAAAAGATTTTCCGGTGGAAGCGCAGGGCGTGAAACCGGCGGGCGCGCCACACAGCGCCTGGCAATTGCTGGAACACCTGCGCATCGCACAGCATGACATCCTCGAGTTTTGCCGTAACCCGAAACACAAGTCGCCGAATTGGCCGGAGGGATATTGGCCCAACACGGAAGCTCCGCCGGATGCGAAAGCATGGGATGCCAGTGTGAAAGCGTTTCAGCAGGACGCGCGGGAAATGGACAAACTCGTCGAGGATGGCGAGCAGAATCTATTCCGCGCTTTCGAACACGGCGATGGCCAGACGCTGCTCAGAGAAGCGCTGCTGGTCGCGTCGCATAATTCGTATCACCTTGGCCAGCTTGTGTTTTTGAAAAAGATGCTGGCTTCTTCCGCATAGAATCAAGCGACTTTAAGCACCATCCGCCCACTTCAACTACGATGGTAAGCGCTTGGAAGGAACCTCTGGCGGTTGTGAGGCCTGCACCATGGGCGGCTAAGCGATCGGCCGGGGTTAGTGGCCCCGGCCTTTCAATTCCTGCTTGCCGCAGGAGGTGATGTATATGCACCTCTGTGTGAAGGTGGTTTCGATTCTTGGAACCATCGTGCTCAAGCTGCGGTGGAAACGCCGTTAGCCCAAACACGGAGGGCGGCAGATAATTCGAGTCTGCCGTCCTCTTTCACCACAATAGCAGAATTCCGGTCCGAATGTTGGCGCGCGGTTTCGGGGCTGGCGGTCCCAATCTTGGGACATGAGCGGGGCGCAAGTTGTTTGCCATCAGCCAGCTTCGTTTGGAAAGCCGATTGCCCTTTCATAGTCGATGAATCATTTCGGCCGCGACTTTTTCTACGCCTTCCGCTCGCTTCGTAAACGGCCTGGATTCGCAGCGCTGGTCATCGCAGCGCTTGCCCTGTGCATCGGGGCGAACACCACGATTTTCAGCGTCGTCGATTCCGTGCTGCTGCGGGGCTTGCCGTTCCGCGATTCCGGCAAGCTGGTCTGGATCTCGGAAACGGTCTCGCAGGTCATGGCGGGTCCCATCCCGTTCTCCGCGGCCGATTACGAGGAATTGGTGCGGCGCAACCGCTCGTTTGAGAGTATCGGCATCTTCAATGACCGGCGTTACGAGCTCTCCGGCACTCGCCAACCCGAACGGCTCAAAGGCGTGCGTATCTCCGCGTCGCTGTTTCCGACGCTCGGCATTGCGCCGGCGCTCGGCCGCAACTTCACCGAAGAGGAAGACCGCGACAGCCATCGCGTCGCTATCCTCAGCGCCGCGCTGTGGCGCTCGAAATTTGCCGGTGATCGCGGCATTCTCGGAAAAGCGATACTTCTGGACCGCGTTCCATATACAGTAGTCGGCGTCATGCCGGAGCGCGTGGATTTTCCGTTGCGCGGCCCCGCGTTCAATAGCGATCCCGCTCAGGTCTACGTTCCCATGAGCTTCACGAAAGACGAGTTGCAGTGGGGCAGCATGTATAACGACAGCGTCATCGCGCGGCTTCGTCCGGGCATCAGCATCGCGCTCGCCCGCGAGGACGTGAAATCCGTCGCGCGGCGCATGTATCGGGACCTCTATCCGGCCAATCTCCGCGGCAACGGCTTCTCCCTGGATGCGGAGGTAACCCCTCTGCGCGACGAAGTGGTTGGCAATGTCGAACCGGTGCTGCTGGTTCTGTTCGGCGCGGTCGCTCTGGTTCTGCTCATCGGCTGTGCCGATGTCGCGAGCCTGCTGCTCACACGCGCCACAGCGCGGCGCCGTGAAATGTCGATTCGGGTTGCGCTCGGCGCCAGCCGCCGCGAACTTGTCCGGCAAGTGCTGATGGAAAGCGCCGCTCTCGCCATCTGCGGAGGAGCGCTGGGCCTGCTGCTCTCGCTCTGGGCGGCGAACGCTTTGGTCCATTTCGCTCCCACATTGCCGCTCGCCGGCGAAACCCATGTCGATTCCCGCGTGCTCCTTTTCACTCTGGCGCTATCGTTGTTCACCGCTCTTATTTTCGGAATTTTTCCGGCTTTGCAGGCCTCCCAGGTGGAAGTGAGCGAAGGCTTGCGCGAGGGCGGCCGCAGCCAGACGGCGGGCCGAAAACAGAGCCGCGCGTTAAATGCGCTCGTCACGGCGCAATTCGCGCTGGCGCTCATTCTGCTAGTTGGCGCGGGCCTGCTGTTGCGCAGCTTCTCACGCCTGCTGGCCACTAATCCCGGTTTTCGCCCCGATCACATTCTGACCATGTCGGTCAGTCTTCCCGCCGCCGCTTACCAAAGCGGACCGCAGGTGCGCGGGTTCTATACACGGCTCGAGCAATCGCTCGAAACGGTGCCGGGGGTCAAAGCCGCCGCGATCGCCACCTCGCTGCCGCTCGATCATTAATGATTACGAGAACGTATCGATAGAAAATCAGGATCCCGCAACACTGTCGTTCCCGCGCGCCGTCGCCCAGATCTGGACCATCGGCGGGTTTTTCGATGCCATGGGAATTCCGCTTAATACGAGGACGCTTCTTCGACGCGCGCGATGGGCACAATGCCCCTCCGGTGGTGATCGTAAATGAAACCTTCGCGCACCGCTTTTTCCCGCACGAAAATCCCATCGGAAAACGCATTAACCGTACCTCCAGCCTTGCCAAGACGTCATGGATGCCTATTGTCGGCGTGGTGGGAGATGTAAAACAAGGCGAATTAAATGTTCCGGTCGAATCCGAAATCTACACGCCCTACGAGCAGGTTTCCGATGCCGCTTTGGGAGGTAATGTCAACACCGAATTTCGGTCGGTGAAGATTGTGGTTCGCACCGCCAATGATCCTGTTCGGGAAAGTTCGGCGATTCAAGGTCAGGTTCGCGCTCTAGATCGATCGCTTCCCGTTACCGATATAAAAACCATGGAAACCGCACTGAACGAGTCAACCCGATTGCCGCGCTTCAACACGCTGCTGCTAGGTGCGTTTGCCGCCGTTGCCGTAATTCTGGCGGCGCTCGGCATCGCCGGAGTGCTGTCCTATTCGGTTGCGCAGCGCATTTCGGAAATCGGAGTTCGCCTGGCTTTGGGCGCGCGCAAAGTCGATGTGCTGAAGCTGGTATTGGCGCGCGGCTTTAAGATGGCAGCGCTCGGCACGGTTATTGGTCTAATCTGCTCGCTGGGCATCACGCGGGTGTTGGGCAGTCTGCTGTTTGAAACCAGTCCACTCGATTTTTGGACGCTGCTTGTTGCGCCACTGCTGCTATGCCTGGTCGCTTTGTTCTCGATTTCGATTCCGGCGCGGCGCGCTGCCGCGGTCGATCCCATTCAGGCGTTAAGAAGCGAATAAATAGACCCGCTATTGCGCTCTTCTCACCAGCGTCGCGGTTCCAGCCGTCAGCGCCAAACCATGGCTGTAGACGGTGGTTTTCCATTCGATCCGGATACTGGCCGGATCGATAGTGCTGACCTTCAGCGTTCCGCGGCTTCCGTTCGCCGCCTGCCAGAGGAACTTGTTCGTCCCGTCAGGTAAGAGCGTGAAATCGACATTTGGCGCAATGGGTTTGCCGGTCACCTGGTACTTGGCGCGATATACGCCGCGCAGACCGCCATCGTTCCAGAACAACTGCAAATCGATAAATTCGGGCGGATAAAATCCCGGCCTTCGCTTCTCCGGCCGGGTGGGAGCGTACACCCACTCGCCTTCGAGCGGGTTGTGCCGCGTGGGCGCCGCTACCGCGCTCGCCACAAGAGCGGCAGTATTCGCTTTCACCGGCGCGGGAGTTGCAGGTTGCGGAGGTCTGGTTGTCACCAGCGGCAGAGTGCTTCCGGGAATGGCCGCCGGATCTATATGGGACCCCAGCACCGCGGGCACGTTCGGCGGCGGAGCGATTACCGGATTCGCGGGATGCGGGCGAATCCTGATTTCGTTGTTTGCCAAGACCAGCGTTTTTCGGGGAGCAGCGCGCGGTACGGTTGCGATGGTTCGCGAATCCGGAGTTGCAGCGATTTCCGGCCTCTGCGCCGCTTCGCTTTTCCGCGTCTGCTCGCGAGCCGTATTTACGGCGCGATGCGCTGGCAGCACCGGCTGCCGTACCGGCGAAAATGCGTCTCGATGCTTCTCTAGCTGGACTGTGGGTGGCGCTGGAGCCGGCACCGGAGTTGGCGCGTTCTGAGCGGTACTGGCACGCGCCGGGTCGCTCGCCTTCGGTGATTCTCCGGCGGTCGCTTCGGAGGGAATATAAATAGGATTGCGATTTCCGAACGAGCTGCCCCAGTTATCGGCCCAAAACCAAACCGCCCCTACGGTTAGCGCTACCGCCGCCACGGTGCTGGCTACCCACCAGGGCAGCGAATGCAGGGTGCTGCGCCGCGGGGCGGCCCGGATGGTCATTGGCCCGGGTCCGAAGGGGATCAGTCCTCCGCGCAGTTGCTCATCATAGAGCCGCCGCCGTTCCGGATCATAGAGGGTCTCGACGATCGAGTTCAAGCGCCGCATCTGCGTCTCGGCCAGCAGCTTGATTCCTTCGTCGGTCTGCTGGTCGGGATGCAGCAGCTTGGTTAAGCGGCGATACGCGCTACGGATCTCCTCGTCGGTAGCGGCCGGCGTAATCCCGAGTTCCTCGTAGTAATCCATTGCTCTACTTCTGTTTGATCATCTTAAACTATTCCGATATACTGGAAAGGCTTTTGGGCCGTATATTCGCCGGGTTACAAAGGACATAAATTGGCACCGAAAAACCTATCGAAGCTTTGCTTCGCCGCGGCGCTCTCAGCCACTTGTTCGTTCGCCATAACTCCCCCTATTGGAGTGGCTTCCGCGCTCGGAACGTTCACTTTGAACGATGCCAAAATCGAAGGCAATGCCAACGTTTTCGATGGATCGCAGATTACGACCAGCACGGCTTCCAGCCAGGTGTATCTGCGGTCCGGCGCGATGCTGACGTTGGGAATCAATTCCGCTGCAACCTTTTATAAGGACCATCTGGTGTTGCGGCAGGGAGCCACCCGCGTGGAGGGGATGAACCACTACGGCATTCAAGCCGCAAGCTATCGAGTGCAAAGCGCCGAGCCGCTTTCCGAAGCCGTGGTGCGAGTGGTCGGCGGCCAGCTCCAGGTGGCATCTCTGACCGGCGTGGTGAATGTCTTCAATCGGCAGGGCGCTCTTTTATCCCGCGTCGCGGCAGGAACCGCGTCGGCCTTCGGTACCAGCGCTAATAACACTACCGCCAACGGCACTCCCAATCCGCAGAGCGGCGCCACGGCGGGCCAGCCCCCGGCAGGGCAGAGCGGCGCCACGGCAACCACTCCCGAGGAGGCGGCCGCTGCGCGAAAGCGGGCCCAGGAAAAACTATTCCTCGCGCTGGGCGTCACCATGGCCGGCTTGGGTCTGGCGGTGGATGCGATTCTCCAGCCCGGCTCCCCCACTCCAACCAGCCCGTAGATCCCACGGGCGCCCTGAGATTGAGGGGATTCCAATGAAAGTCACTCGCCGGGAATTTACGGCATCGCTCGGCGCTTTTGCGGCAATTTCCGCGAGTGCGGAATCGGACCGCAAGCTGGGCTACTGCATTGTCGGCCTGGGCCGTATTTCCATGCAGCACTTCATGCCGGCCTGCAAGATGTCCCAGAATGCGCGCGTTACTGCGCTGGTAAGCGGCCATCGGGAAAAGGCCGAAAAAATGGCGGCGGAGTATAACGTTCCCGCCAAGAACATCTACAGCTATCAAAGTTACGACGAGATCGCCGGTAATCGAGATATCGACGCCGTATACATCGCGCTGCCCAACAGCATGCATGCCGAATATACGATTCGCGCGGCCAATGCCGGCAAGCACGTGCTTTGCGAAAAGCCGATGGCGACCGCGGTGAAAGACTGCCAGTCGATGATCGCCGCCTGCGACGCAGCGGGCAAGAAGCTCATGATCGCTTATCGCTGTCAATACGAGCCGACCAACTTGCGCGCTATTCAGATGCTGCGCGACGGGATGCTCGGCAGCGTGCAAACGATAGAAAGCGCCAACGGCTTCAATATTCAGCCCGGAGAGTGGCGGCTTAATAAAAAGATGGCGGGCGGCGGACCGTTGATGGATGTCGGCATTTACTCCTTGAACGCCTGCCGCTATCTTACGGCTGAAGAACCGGCTCACGTGGAAGGCTACTGTTCCGTGGTCGACCGCGACGGGCGTTTCAAAGAGGTGGAAGAAAACGTCTCGTGGACCATGCGCTTCCCCTCAGGGATCGTGGCAGCCTGCAACACTACGTACGGCGCGCGGATGAACGGCTCGTTTGAAGTACACGGCCCAAAAGGCATTCTGCATGTCGAGCCTGCGTTCGCCTATCAGGGGTTGCATTTGAAGGCGCAGATTCAGGGCCAGCCGCCGATTGACGAGCCCAACCCGAATACCGATCCGTCTCAGTTCGTGCGCGAGGCCGATTACTTTGCCGATTGCGTATTCAACGGCAAAGAGCCGAAATCGGACGGACGTGAAGGGTTGCGGGACATGCAGTGGATTGAGCAGATTTACAAATCGTGCGGCCGCACGATGGGATGAAATTCTAGCAAGAGATCGTCGACTTCTTTGCGAGGCCAGCTTTTTCACAAAACGGTACAATCCAAAACGTGCTCCCCTTCGAGGAGGCGCGCCGTGTCGTCATCGATACCGTCCGCGCGCTGCTTACGCCCCGTAACACATTGGGCAATCGAGAAACCATATCTCTCGAACAGGCGCATGGCCGCGTGCTCGCCGATGCTCTTCATGCCGATCGGGATTATCCGGCGCTGCGCCGCTCCTTGCGCGATGGGTTTGCGGTCCATTCCGCGGACGTCCCGGGCAGTCTCCGCATTCGCGGCGAAGTTCGCGCCGGTCAACAGGAGCAGTCGCCGCTCGAAGCCGGCGAAGCGCTCGAAATCATGACCGGCGCGCCGCTGCCGGAAGGCGCAGATGCGGTCATCATGGTCGAGCACGTCACGCGCGCCAATGGGCAAGTCCAAATCGACCGGCGCGCCGAACCCGGCCAATTCATAAATCGGCGCGCAGCCGAAGCGGGGCAAGGCTCGGTCTTGATCCCACCGGGAACACTGCTCGATGCCAGCCACATCGCCACCTTGGCCATGACCGGCCACAGCAGCGTAGCGGTGATTCGCGCGCCTTCGGTCGCCATCCTCGCTACGGGCGATGAAATCGTCGCGCTCGAGGAAGAACCCGCGCCGCACCAGATCCGCAATTCCAATTCCTACATGCTGGCGGCGCTGGTCCGCGCTTCCGGCGGCTGTCCTGCTATGCTGCCGGTCGCGCGCGATACGAAGGATGCTCTGCGCCCGCTGCTGGAACAAGGCCTGGGGCACGATATGCTGCTCGTCACTGGCGGCGTTTCGGCAGGCAAATACGATCTGGTCAAACCGGCGCTGCGCGAATTCGGCGTCGCGTTTCACTTTGAACGAGTGCGCGTGCAACCCGGCCAGCCAACCGCCTTCGGCATGTTCGAAAGCAAACCGGTTTTCGGCTTGCCGGGCAATCCCGGTTCGACGCTGGTGACGTTCCAGCTCTTCGCACGCCCGGCGCTGGAATTGCTCGGCGGACAGCCGGAACCGATTCTGCCGCTGCTCTCGGCGCGTTTTGAAGCGCCATTCCATCACAAGCCGGGCCTGACGCGCTTCCTTCCCGCGCGCCTCAGTGCCGATGGCGAACATCTCCGGCACATTCCGTGGCAGGGATCGAGCGACGTTCCCGCGCTGGCCAAAGCGAACGCCTTTCTGGTTGCCGATCACGACCGTGAGAGTTGGGCCATTGGCGATTCCATTCGAGTGATGCCGAAACTATAAAGGCAAAGCATGAAAGGCAAACTGTCTCATTACGATTCCGCCGGCCGCGCCTCGATGGTCGATATCGGCTCGAAGCCAGTGACCGAGCGCAGCGCCACGGCCCGCGCCTTCGTGGCCCTTTCACGCGCCGTCCTCGACGCGCTGCCGCACAATCCCAAAGGCGACCCGCTGGAAGTGGCGCGCATCGCCGGCATTTCCGCCGCCAAAAAAACGTCCGACCTGATTCCGCTCTGCCATCAACTGCCGCTGACGCATGTCGCGCTCGAGTTCCGCATCGAATCGAACGGCATCGAAATCACCGCTGTCGCCGCGACCGCCGCGCAAACCGGCGTCGAAATGGAAGCGCTGACCGCCGCCGCCGTCGCCGCGTTGACTATCTACGATATGACGAAAGCTCTCGACAAATCGATCGAGATTCAGCGCGTGCATCTGGTTGAAAAAACCGGCGGTAAATCAGGCGCCTACCGGCGAAACGAAACAGCGAAATGATTACGGTCGCGATTCTCACGATCAGCGACTCCGCCGCCGCGGGCGCCGCGCAGGATCTCTCCGGCCCGGCACTTCGAGAACGCTGCGAGCAACTCGATTGGTCCGTGGTCGCGGCCCGCACCGTGCCCGACCAGCAGAGCACCATCGCGTCCCAGCTTGCCGAATGGGCGGACGATTCCACTGCCTCGCTGATTCTCACTACCGGCGGCACCGGCGTTGCCGCGCGCGACATTACTCCGGAAGCCACTCGCGCCATCCTCGAGCGCGAGCTTCCCGGCCTGCCTGAGCTGATGCGCGCCGAAGGACTTAAGCAGACCATCTTCGCCGTTCTGTCGCGCAGTCTTGCCGGAACCCGCAAAAATGCGCTCATCGTGAACCTTCCCGGCGCGCCGCGCGGCGCCCTGCACTCCTTGCGCGCGATCGAACCGCTCATCCCCCATATTCTCGACCTACTGGCAGGCCGCACCCAACATGCCGCGGATGAGAAACTAAGGACGGTGCCGGAAACTAGGAAAGAAGGGAAGACATCTGTATAAATATGAGGCTTTTACCTTTTCTTGCCTTAGCGCTGGCGCTGGGAATATCGGCGTTTGCTCAAGTGCGTCCGGCGGAGATCCCACCCGGTCCGCCGCCGCAACCCGGCCAGCTTGGGCCGGCCCCCGAGAAATTACCGCCAAAAGCGACGGAGCCTCCACCGCCCAGCGTCGAGCCAGGCCCGGTGGAGGAGACAAACGGCTCTAAACCGATCAGCATTACCACGCAAAACGTGCTGGTCCCCACCTCGGTTTTCGACCCAGACGGCCACGGCTACGTGAATGGCCTCGACCAAAAGGAATTTGAGCTCTACGACAACGGCAAACTCCAGAAAATTACAGCTTCCTATACCGAACAGCCTCTTTCTGTCGTGCTGGTGGTGCAGGCCAATTCCGAAGTCGAGGCCCTGCTTCCCGAACTCAAACGCAGCGGCATCCTCATGCATGGGCTCGTCACTGGCGTTCAGGGCGACGTCGCGGTTCTCGCTTTCGACCATCGGCTACAGCATCTGCAGGATTTCACCGACGATCCGAACCGGCTCGACGATGCCATGCACAAACTGACCGCCGGATCGAGCAGCGCGCGTTTAGTGGATGCCGTGCTCGAAGCCGACCATATGCTGAAGACTCACGATCCGCGCAACGTGCGCCGCCGCGTCATCGTGCTGTTGAGCCGCAATATCGATAAAGGCAGCGAATCTCATCTGCAGGAAACCGTCCGCGCCATGCAGTTTGATAACGTCATCATCTACTGCATCGATATGTCGCGCGTGAAAACCGCATTTCTGAAGCAGCCGGACTACCCGCGCCCCGCGAACGGCGGCGTTCCGCCCGAAGCCTTGCCCAATATCGCCGGCAGTCAAGGTACGCCCAACCAAACCAGCGTCATCCAACAGGAGAATGGAAACGCCCTGAACGGCGTCCCGCCTATCGCGCGCGCCATTCACGATCTGTTCAAGCGCACGCCTGCCGAAGCATTCTCTTATTTCACTGGCGGCCGCGTCTACAACTTCGGCAATGAGCGAGGGCTCGAAACAGCAGTCTCCGACATCGGCTCAGACCTGAACAGCCAATACCTGCTCAGCTACAATCCCAACGACAAAGAGGAGCCCGGATTTCACGTCATCAAGGTTGCGGTGGATCGTCCGGGCTTGAAAATTCGCACGCGCCCCGGCTATTGGTGGGGTGGCGGGGCCAACCAATAAAGCGTGGCCAATAGGTCTAACTCCGCTCGAATTGCATAGCGCCGAAGGTAACCACGCTGTGCGGATCGATCTGCCATTGGTGATAGTCGCTCAAATGCCCGCGCACTCCGGGAATCACCTTTAGAAACGTGTAAAACGGCGAGGCCCCGCACCACTTCAAGTCGTCGCGTCTCTCCTGCACTAACGACCAGTAGCTGCGAATGTCTCCGCCGGCGATCTGTTCAATCCGCTCCTGGTCGCGCAGCTTGACAACCAGCATCTCGCCCGCGTTTGCCGTCACCGGCATCCGGTCCTGATAGCGTGGCCCCATGTGCGCCATGTCCACGCCCAATACCCAGAACAGCCGCTCGCCTTCGCGCGCCGCCAAATTGCCCAACGCATCGAAAAAGCGCGCCACTCCATCGTTGTCTTCGGGCATTCCGCCTTCATAAATGCTCTTGACGAACGGCCCGCACAAGATCGGGAGAATCCGCACATTTGGCCCGTAAAGATGCTGCAAAAAGATGACCTGAAATTCGACCGAATGCTCCACCGCATGGCAGTAATCTTCCATGCGAACCGCCTCGCCCGCTGCGCTCTCCAGCTCATCCACCAGTTCGACGTTTGTCCGCGCCTCGCCGAACGGCGTAAGGAATTGTTTGCGCGTCAGTCCGAACCGGTCCGGCGCTCCGTAGTGCGACGTTCCCAGAATGACGAAGGTGCGCTCCCGCGCCGCTTCGCGCGAGGGCAGCGCTTGATAGGCGGCGCGGTACGTGCTCCAGCCGGCATCCGGGCTGGCATGCGGCGCGGCAATGGCAATCGTCGCCGCTGCTCCTTCGCATTGGCCAACTCGGGCCGTTAATAAATCGCTCAGCTTCACGCCGTCGCTCGGATAGGCCGAGCCGGCGAATACCGGAGGACGCTGGCTCTCGCTCGCAAACGCGGCTTCGCGCTTGCCCTTCAGCTCGCGGTACCGCTCATTTTCGAGGAAGCCCGCCTCGTCGAGCGAATCGAACAGATGTTTTTCCAAATCGCCCACCTGGATCTCGCCCGTAATGCGCACCAGTTCCGAGCGCAAATCGAGGGTCGATTGCTGCCCGTCGAAGCACTCGAGCGCCGCCACAAGCTGCGGCGGCACGACCAGGATGGCGCCCGAATAATGATATGGGTCGCGAATGACCAATCCCGGCCGCGCCGGATCGGGCGAAGGCGCAAAGTCTAGATTAAACCGCAGCCGCGGCAGAGCGTCGGACAAGTCCAATTGTAGAGTGTCGCC
Organism: uncultured Acidobacteriaceae bacterium; assembly: GCA_963787545.1. Lineage (GTDB taxonomy): Bacteria > Acidobacteriota > Terriglobia > Bryobacterales > Bryobacteraceae > Bog-105. The sequence continues at coordinate 132,909 of CAWBDW010000023.1, read as the reverse complement.
CTGTTATCCTGAAGCAAGCGCATTGGCGGATACGCGATGCGTCCTCATTCCCCTTGAAGATAGGATTTGTAAGCCTCGGCTGTCCGAAAAACCTCGTGGACACGGAAGTCATGATGGGCGAGCTCGTCGCGGGCGGTCATGAACTGACGGCGCAACCGGCCGACGCCGACGTGATCGTCGTCAACACCTGCAGCTTCATCGATCTGGCCAAACAGGAATCGGTCGACACCATTCTTGAAATGGCCGAATACAAAAAGACCGGCAAGGCCCGCCGCCTGGTGGTCGCCGGCTGCTTGGTGGAGCGCTATCGAGCGGACATTCGCAGGAACATTCCAGAAGTGGACGCTGTGCTCGGAACAAATGAGCTCGCCAACGTTACCGCGCTATGCGAAGGGCTCGAACCAGTTGCGTCATCGCCCGAGCCGTATCTCTATCACGAGCTGTCGCCCCGCGTTTTCACCACGCCGCGCCATTCCGCTTACATCAAAATCGCCGAAGGCTGCGACCATCCGTGCTCCTTCTGCGTGATCCCGCAGTTTCGCGGCGCATTCCGCAGCCGCCGTTTTGAAAGCGTGGTCAACGAAGCGACGCGCTTATTTGCCCGCGGCGTCCGCGAAATCAATCTCATCGGCCAGGACACCACGTGCTATGGCCAGGATCTCGGTATAAAAGATGGATTGGCGGATCTGCTCGCGCGCCTTTCCTCGATTCCCGACTCCGCACCCGAAATGGATTCGTTTTCTGTATGCCTATCCGAACAAAATCACGCAGAAGCTGCTCGATACCATCGCGGCGCATGAATCGTTAGTGAAATACATCGACATGCCGCTGCAGCATGCCAGCGCGCCGGTGCTGAAGCGCATGAAACGCGGGGCGCACGCTGAAATCTTTTTGAAGCTGCTCGAACGCATCCGCGCCACGGTTCCCGGCATCGCCATCCGCACCAGCATGATCGTCGGCTTTCCGGGCGAGACCCAAAGCGATTTCGAAGAGCTTTGCCAGTTCGTCGAAGCGGCGCAATTCGACCGTCTCGGCGTTTTCTCCTACAGCGATGAGGAAACCAGCGGCAGTTATCTCCTGGATGCGAAGGTCGACAAGCGAACCATTTACAATCGCAAGCGCAGTTTGCTGGCTCTACAGCGCCGCATATCGCTCGCGCGCAACAAGCGGCTGATCGGCAGCAAGCTTCCCGTTTTAGTCGAAGGCCCATCGAAAGAAACCGATCTGCTCTGGGAAGCCCGTCTTGCAACGCAAGCGCCCGAAATCGACGGCATCTGCTACATCAACGATTTCGGTCCGGCAGTTCCCCGCCCCGGCGAGATGCGCACGATTCGCGTGACCGAAGCGCACGATTACGATCTGATTGGCGAGCTGATCGATCCCGCCGAAGAATCGTTCAACGCAAGCAAAGAAGCCATCAATCCGTTCCCAATCTTCGTTCCGAAGACACCTAAAGCAGACCTCGCCGTCCGATAATTAAATTGATGGCAGCCTCGCTCCGGTGCCCAATCTGCAAGAAAGAAGTTTCGATAGACGATCCGAACATGCCGTTTTGCAGCGATCGCTGCCGAATCATCGATCTCGGCAACTGGGCCTCGGAAAAATATGTGATCTCGACACCCACCAACCAGCAGGAGTTCGAGGACACCGAGCCCGCGGAAGATTCCGAAGGCCATTCCCGGTGAACCGAGTAGCGGTCGCGCTCGCGACGTGGTTCGGATGCGGCTATTGGCCATGGGGACCGGGAACGGCCGGCTCGCTGGCCGCCATCGTCATCGCCATTCTGCTGCACTTCTACGCCGGAACGGGCCGCCTTACTCTGCTGCTGCTTTGCCTCGTTTTGCTGGCACCGGCAATTTGGGCGTCCACGCGCACCGCGCGCTTGGTGAATAAGCCCGACCCTGGACTCGTCGTAGTGGATGAAGTGCTAGGCCAGTGGGTCGCTCTGCTGGGCGCCACCGCCCTGGTATGGAAGAGTTTCGCCGCCGGCTTCCTCTTGTTTCGTCTATTCGACATTTGGAAGCCATGGCCGGTACATTCACTTGAGAAACTACCCGAAGGCGTCGGCATCGTAGCCGACGACCTCGCGGCCGGCTTGTACGCCGCGCTTATCTTGTATATAGGTGGGACGTTAAAACTCTATTAGTATGCCGAGCAAACAACAAACGGCCGAGCAGACCGCCAAACGGCCGGCCATCGCAACCCTCGAACCTCCGGCAGCGATTACCGGGGGGGAGCTGCACATCCGAGGACAGCACCTCACCGCCGGCGGACATCCAACCGTTCGCCTCGGCAATCAAGCGGCGCACTTAATCGTCGCCGGCGATTCCTATATCATCGCCCGCGTGCCCGACTCCGCCATGGTGGGCGAAGTGGTGGTCTCCAGCGGAACGCTTGAAAGCGAGCAGCGCGACACTCATATCGGGATTCAAATCGCCGACAGCCTGCATCCGGTCTCGAATCCCGCCGTCGATCGCGAGGGCAACGTGTTCAGCACGTTCAGCGGTTCGCGCGGCCAGAAATCGCCGGTCTCCATTTACAAGATCGACGCCAATTACAACTCCAAGCCTTTTGTTACCGATTTGATGAACCCCACCGGGCTTGCCTTCGATCGCGAAGGTTTACTGTACGTGTCCAGCCGCTACGACGGCATCGTTTATCAGATCACTCCCTCCGGCAATATGTCCGTGTATGTGGAGGGCATGGGCGTAGCGAGCGGGCTGGCGTTCGACCGCGATGAGAACCTGTATGTCGGCGACCGCAGCGGCACCATATTCAAGATCAGCCGCGCTCGCCAGATTTACGTCTTCGCCACGCTCGAGCCTTCGATCGCCGCCTATCATCTCGCCTTCGGCCCTGAGGATTATCTCTATGTCACCGGTCCCACGACTTCGAGCTTCGATACCGTGCACCGCATCTCCAAGGCCGGCGAAGTGGAGCTGTTCTATCGCGGGCTGGGGCGTCCGCAAGGCTTGGCCTGCGATGCCGAAGGCCGCCTCTACGTAGCCGCTTCGCTGCGCGGACGCCGCGGTATCATCCGCTTCGATAAAACGCGTAAGCCCGAACAGTTTCTCTCCGGCCCGGGCATTGTTGGCCTCGCCTTTACACCCTCCCGCGCATTGATTTTAGCCACCAACAACGCGCTCTTTCGGGTAGACGTGGATATCGCCGGCCGGCCACTGCCCTAGGATCTCCACGGCGGGTCCTCGTGAATGCTACAATGTAGCACATGAAAAAGGCATCCATCCGCGATCTGCACATCCGCACGTCCGAAATCGTGCGTGAAGCCGCCGAGGGCGCTGTGATTCTGATCGAGCGCCGCGGCGAACCCGTAGCGGAATTGCGCCCGATTTCGAACAAACGTGGCAAGCGGAGGCTGCCGGATATGGCCGAGCTTTGGGAGCGTTTTCCGTCGGTTGCCGCCGATAGCGGGCGCTTTCTCGAAGAAGACCGCTAAATAATGTATCTCGATTCGGCATACCTCGCCAAGTTCTACGTAAACGAGCCGGGCGCGGCCGAGGTACGCGCCTTGATACGCCGGGCGCCGTACGTTTCCTCCTCCTCCTGGGCTGTACTCGAGGTGACCTGCGTCTTCAAGCGTCATGTTCGTGAGAAATCATTGACCGAAGCGCAAGGTTGTGAATTGATCGACAGCTTCAGACGCCACGTCGAAACGGATCTCTGGAGTTTAATAGCTGTTACCGATTCATTGCTGAAAAGGGCTGTTACGTTGGTTAGAGGACTTCCACCAAACGTTCCGTTGCGCGCTGGCGACGCGATTCATGTGGCCACTGCACTCGATGCGGGCGAAACGGAAATTTGGAGCAATGATCGACATCTGCTTGCGGCTGCGAGGCACTTTGGCATCGCCGGTAAGAGCGTCTGATCTCTGACTGAGCCGGGCAGGCCGATAATGCAACCGTAGTTTTTGCGGGTGCCATAATCGAGCCTTGGGGAATTTTTCAACAAGTTCCTGAGGCCGCGCTGTGTCGAAACACGCCGAAATCATCGCCATCGGAAGCGAGTTGCTCACGCCTCAGCGCCTCGATACGAATTCGCTGGTCGTGACCGGGCATCTGAATCTGCTCGGCGTTGAGGTGGTCGCGAAACACGTGGTTGGCGACGACCGCGAGCGCCTGAAGGAAACAATCCGCGCCGCCGTCGAGCGCTCCCATATCGTCATCCTGATCGGCGGTCTGGGCCCCACCGAAGACGACGTGACGCGCGATGCCGCCGCAGCCGCGCTCGACCGCAAACTCGTCCTTTCTCTACAGCAGGAATCCATTCTCATTAGCCGCTTTCGCCAGTTCAACCGGCCCATGGCGAAAAACAATCTGCGGCAGGCTTATCTGCTCGAAGATGCCGAGGCTTTGCCCAACCCGCACGGCAGCGCTCCGGGGCAGTTCTTATCCACTGGACATGGCGCGCTCGCGATGCTGCCCGGTCCACCCCGCGAGCTGACGCCCATGGTGGTCAATGAACTGATACCGCGGCTGCGGCACGTCGTTCCTCCGCAGGTAATCCGCGTCAGAAGCTTTCGCATCACTGGAATCGGCGAGTCCGATCTGGACACCCTGATCGCACCCGTCTACACCAAATACACCAATCCCTCGACCACTGTTCTCTCGTCGCCCGGCGATCTTTTTGTCTATTTTCGAGCGGTCGCAAAAACCGAACAAGAAGCCGACGCCCTACTTCGTGAAGTAGCGCTGCCGGTTGCCGAACTGCTTGGCGACCGCATTTACACCGACAACCCGGATGAGCCGCTGGAAGCCGTCGTAGGCTGCCTGCTCCGCAAAAAACACGCCACCGTTTCGACTGCCGAAAGCTGTACCGGTGGGATGCTCGCCATGCGGCTGACCGAGCTCGGCGGCAGCTCCGATTTCTTCGTCGGAGGCTACGTGACCTATCGCGATGCGCAGAAAACGGAGATGCTCGGCATTCCCAAAGATGTAATCGCGAAACACAGCGCGGTCAGCGAACCCGTTGCCGCAGCCATGGCGGAAGGCTCGCGCCGCCGTAGCGGCTCCACGTACGCGCTGTCTGTCACGGGCTATGCCGGGCCTTCCGGCGGAACCGAGTTCGATCCGGTTGGAACGGTGTATCTGGGTGTCGCCGGACCCGAAGGCACGCGCGTCGTCCGGGTCCGGCATGGATTGGACCGCTCTCGCATTCGCATGCTCGCGGTACAAGGCGCTTTAGATCTGCTTCGAAAGACGCTGCTCAAATCGCCGCGGTGACAGCGGCTCTGAACCGAAAGTAAACGATAGTATTCGATACGCCTGGAAACGCAAGCTGAACCGCGGGCCTGAGGAGCGGCGTCCCGCTACTCGCCAGACACGCGGCCCCCTACAGCTTTCGTTTGCTTGCCTTTCATTTCTTGACAGTAACGCGAACTATCGTTACAATTGCGTTAAATCTCGCAAATCTATTTTCATGCCGGCACTATCCCCGCCTGGCAATTAGGAGTTGTCTAAAACTATGAGAAATTCATTAGCCATCTACCGGCCCAATATAGGCCGTTTCTGTTCCATTCTCTGCATCGCCGCCGCCATGTTGATGGCGTCCGTGCCAGCTTGGGGCCAAGAGGTGACCGCGGCCATTAATGGCGTTGTGACCGATCCGTCCGGCGCTCCGGTTTCGGGCGCGACGGTCACGGCAACCGATTTGGAACGCAACGTTAAAACGCCGACCACCACGAACAGCGCCGGAGCGTATAATTTTCCCCGCCTGCCGGTAAGTCGCTACTCGATCCGGGTGGAAGCCCCCGGCTTCCAGGTGGCGGTCAAGCCGGAAGTCCTTTTAGTTTTGAACCAGGTGGCCAAGATCGACATGCAGTTGCAAATAGGGAACGTCAATCAAACGGTGGAAGTCACCTCGGCCGCGCCCATTCTGCAGACGGAATCCACACAGGTCGGCACCCTTATTGATTCCCATGCGATTGTGAGCATGCCGTTATCGACCCGGAACTATGGCCAGTTGACGCTGTTGTCGCCCGGCGCGGTGACCACCAACGCATCCGCGTTCGTTGGCGGCTCTGGTTCCAGCGCCGGCCTGAACACGTTCTATAGCGGCCGTCCGTATATCAACGGCAACCGCGAACAGGACGATAACTACGTTCTCGACGGCCTCGATAACAACCAGAGCGATGAGGGCGGCGTCGCCTACGCGCCCAGTCCCGATGCCATCCAGGAATTCAATTTGATTACGTCGAATGCGTCTGCCGAATTCGGCAATTATCTCGGCGGCATCATCAACGCGACGCTGAAATCCGGCACAAACCAGTTTCATGGTGATGCATTCGAGTTCTTCCGGAACGACAAGCTGAACGCCAACCTCTGGCAGAACAACTTCAACAACGCTTCCGCGTCCGCTGCTCCGCTATAACGAATTTGGTGGAACGGCAGGTGGACCCATTATTAAGAACAAGCTGTTCTTCTTCGCCGATTATCAAGGCGAGCGCTACGATCAACCGGGTACTACCGGCGGCTTTACGGTTTTCAGCGCGGCCGAGCGGACCGGCAACTTCGGAGACCTCTGCACCAGCATCGGCGGTTCGTTTAATGCGGCTGGCGCGTGCAGCAAGGCTGCCGGCCAACTCTATAATCCGTATTCAAGTTCGAATCCAAATACCCGGTCGATATTCGCCTTTAATCAGATTCAGCCAGGTATGATCGATCCGGTGGCGGCTAAGATTGTGTCTTCGTCGCTCTATCCCGCGCCGATCAACGGCAATCCCACAAATAACCAAGTAAACTCAAGCCATGCTTATACCAATGGAGACCAGGGCGATGTCAAGGTCGATTGGGCTGCCACGGATAAAGATCACGTCTACGGCCGCTATACGCAACAAAACGTAATCAATCCCGTCACCAACAGCCAGCCTTTGTTGTTTAATTCGTCCAATGTCTTTCCGCTCTACAGCGGTGTTCTCGATTGGACGCATACCTTCGGCCCAAGCTTTGTGAACGACGCGCGCGTAGGAGTGAATTATTTCCCCATTAGTGCTTACAGCAGTGTCAGTAATGGCACGGGACAGAATCTGCCTTCGGTTTTCGGAATTCCGGGCGTGCCCTCCACGTTCCTACCCACTATCGGTCTGATTAACAGTCTGGTCAGCAATATTGGCACGACCGATATCGTCCAGGCTTTCAACGACACGGCAATTCAGGCGGAAGATACGGCGATTGTCGTCAAGGGCCGCCACACGATGCATGTGGGCTTCCAATTTATGCGCTACCGTGACGACGTGTTCTACTCGGGCCAAGGAGGCGCAGCCGGCACGTTTGATTTTAACGGTCAATATACGGCGCTCGGCGGTAGCTCTACCGCACTTGGAAACGGCGGGGCCGATTTCCTGTTGGGTCTGCCCGAATTTCTCCAGCTCGGCCAGAATGTCGGAACGCGCGGCCTTCGCTACAGCGAATACGGAGCGTTTTTTCAGGACGATTGGCATGTCAACGCTCATCTGACTCTGAACCTGGGCCTGCGCTACCAACTGCACACCCCGGAATATGAAGTCGACAACCGGGCGACCAATTATGGCGAGTTTACCGGCCAAGTCTATCTGGCAGGCAATTCGTCGAACTGCCCTTACTCAAATTGCCAGGCCTTGTACAACCAGTACAACGGAATTACTAACTATCAACCGCGTATCGGCGTGGCATGGACTCCGTTCGGCAATAACACCGTCATTCGCGCCAGTTGGGGCGTGACCGATTTCTTTGAGGGAATCGGTGTGGCGAATATTCCAGCCGCCAATCCGCCGTGGCAAGGAGCCGGCCAGCAAAGCTATCTGCCCGCGCAGCCGCTGCCCGGCAGCACTCTCAGTCAGGGCTTCAACGTATTGCCTCCGCCGGTTTGCACCACTACCACGGTGCTCTCAACGCCGTCGCCCGCCGCTTGCTTCCAGAGCCAGACGATTCATATCATCGATCCGAACTACCGGCCCACGGTATCGCAGCAATGGAACTTCACCATTCAACACCAGTTTGGGAATTCGACCACCGTACAGGTAGCGTATGTGGGCGAAAAGAACGATCATCTTACAAACATTTACTACGGCCATCAACGTGTTTTGCATCCGGATGGCACGGTGTCGAACGGCCTTTACCTGGCGGGCAATCCGGCACTGCAGTTAGAAACCGGTGGGGTTGTGGGACATAACGCCGGCATCGAGCGAGTGATAGATACCAACGGATACGGCAATTACAATGCGCTCGAAGCATCCGTGCAGCATCGGCTCTCGAACGGTCTCGATTTCCAGGTGAATTATACGTTTTCGAAATGCCTGACGAACGCGCCGGGCTTCTTCGGCCAATATGGCGATGCAAATTCCGGACAGACGCAAGCAAACGGTGGTTACGCGTTCCCGGAATATACGTATAACCAGGCGCTCGATTACGGCCTGTGTCCGAACGATGTCCAAAATGAGTTTAACGGTTACGTGACTTACGACCTTCCATTCGGCCACAACCGTATGTTCGGCAAGAATTCGAACAAGGTTGTCGATGGCGTCTTGGGCGGATGGCAGGTGAACCTCCTCATGAACGTGCATAGCGGATTCCCATTTGAAGTGACCGCCAGCGATACGTCGGGTACACGTTCCGGAAACGAACGCGCCAATTGTATCGCTCCTTCGCACGTTTTCGGCACTCAGGACAGTTCGAAGGGCGGCTATCAGTATTGGGATCCGTCCAGCTTTATTCAGCCGGGGACGGGACAATTGGGCACCTGCGGTACCGGTGTCATTCGCGGCCCAGGCATGACCGAAGCCGACCTGGGTATTTCCAAGTTGTTCCACTTTACGGAATCTCAAAGCCTGGAGCTCCGTGGGGAAGCAATCAACCTCGCCAACACGGTCATCCTCAATGCGCCAACCGGCAGAATCGGTGCGAGTTTTGGCTTGGTGCAATCCGCGCAACTGCCTCGCAACATCCAAATTGCATTGAAGTATAACTTCTAACTTGTCTTAAGATACGGCGGCTCAACGGCCGCCGTATTCCCGAAAAGTCATCTTCCGGCGATTTGCTGGACAACCTGCTCGCGATTCCTGCGTGCGGCTTCGTTCGCAGGCTCCAGAGCGAGCGCTTTATCGAACTCCGCCAAAGCCTCCTGCAGTTTGCCGGCGCGCGCAAGCAGTTCGCCAAATTCCGCCTGCAATGCAGCGCTGTGCGGATTTGCCTCGGCAACTTGCCGGAACGCATCCGCCGCCGCGTCGAATTTGCCTGCTCTCGCCAGCGCGTTTGCCAGGTCATAGTGCGCATGAATGTAATCCGGCTGCGCCCGCAGCGCCAGCCTGAATTGCTCCATCGCGTCGGCCGAGCGCCCCAGGCTCTGTAATGCGGACCCAAGCATGTCGTGCGCTTCCGGAGATTGCGGATCGATTCGCGCGGCCTTTTCCAACATCGTTTCCGCCCCTTGCATGTCAAGCCGCGACATCAGAATGGCGCCTAAATTCAAGTGAGCCGAAAAATCGTTGGGATACTTTTCCAGCCGGTGCCGCATCAGCGCCTCTTGTATCTGTCTGCGCCGGTCGCCCCGCCCACGAGGCAGAACTTGCAGCCATAAATGCCCCATCTCGTCCACCGCACGATTTCCCGCTTCCACCCTCTTCGGCGGGCTGTTCGGATTGCGTGGATTCGCAGCCGAATTGTCGTAGTGATAGCGCATTGAGATCACCGATCCCGCGGGCAAGAACACCGGCACGCGATAGCGATAGACGGCCTGCCAGTTGAGATCCCAGTCCGGAATGCGGATCAACCATTTGCGGGAGCCGTCCGGCAGCGTGGCATAGCCTTCCAGTAGATGACCCAGATAATGCGCGTGCGGATACACCGCCAGCACATCCACATCGACAGGCATTCGGAAATCGTCCGAGACCACAAAATCGCGCGTGCCCGCCGGTATGTCGAGCGCGCCGTCGTTCTCGAGTTGAATCAGGAGCGGAAAACGCGTCGGCGGCTTATCGGTGAAATAAAGGCCGAGGCTGGGCGCCACCTGCTCCGCTTTTCCGGTCGGCTGGATATGCGTGTTCAGCACCAACAGATTTCCCGGAGCCAAAATCCACGCCATGCCATCGGGTTCGGAATACGGTATTGTGCCCGGTTTCCAAAACAGAAAATGTCCTTCGGGATCGAACGGATTCCGGTCGATGGTGAACCCCATCCCCGGGAAGCCCGCGCCCGGAGCGCTTTCCATCCGCCGCACCGATCCCGTGCGATCCACCAGTAGATTGGCGTGATGAATATTGCGGATGCCCTGCGCGCCGCCGGGCCGGATCTCGATGGCTCGCACGTAACGAATGGCCGCAAGGTCCGGCTTAAAAACGAAGTTCCAGAAGACGTCCGGACCCGAAGCGGGCATGGCAAACGCGTGCGCCGCGTGCAGGACCATGTCCGGTTCGCCGAGTTGCCATCCGTCGGGGAAACGGGGCGCGGGCGGAATCGCGGAAACCGGCCCTTCCGGCGCGCCCGCCCGCACCCAATCGGCGATCAGCCGGATTTCTCTGTCGCTTAACCGCCGCTCATCCTGGAAATCGCCGTAGCCGCGCTCAGGAGGCCACGGAGGCATGTAACGGCGCCGCGTGACGTCCGCAATCTCTTGCGCGTGCTTCTTTGCGTCCTCATACGTCAAGACCGAAAACGGTCCAACGCCTCCCGGACGATGGCAAGCCGCGCAGTTCCGGTACAAGATCGGCGCGATATCGTGAGCGAAGGTGGGAACCGCACCGATTTCCGCAGCGCCCAGCGGTACGGCCAGAAGGGCCAGAAGGAACGAGACCCGCGTCACTCCACGTCTGCAAGCGAGCATCCCACGGCCCGCGTTTCCGGCTGCGCTACTGGTTTGCCGGCAAGCACCGCCGCGATCGCATTTTCCAGGTCGTGTGTCCGCGCAGCCGCACGCGCTTTGCCGATATCCACATACCGGTCGTCGATGCGCCCGTGATACATCAACCGGCCCGCGGCATTGAATACCGCGGCTTCCGGCGCTACGGTCGCGTGCGCGCGCGTCACCAGCTCATGCTTCGGGTCGCGCAGCGGAGTCCCCGGAAAGCCGTATTGCGCAACATGATCTGCAATCGCCTGCCTGGTCACGGACGCATCCGGATAAACCAGCCAGAACTCGGCTCCGCGGCTCTGGAACTCCTTCGCAATTCGCTGCAGCTCCGGCGCGTAGCGATTCGTGATTGGACAGTCGGTTCTCACGAACAGGAAAACGCGGGCGCGAGCCGAAGACGCGAACGGATCGTGCGTGGCGGCCGATGAATCGAGCGACGCTCCCGTCGCGGCCGCGCACAGAAACGAAAGCAATCCTGCAAGCAGAACCGCGCGCGTCAGCAAGCGGACTTCCATGTCGCTAAAAAATGAAATTCAATCCGCCGCGGATATCGCGCGGCGCTTGGACAATCAGCAGTGTGTGTCCGTCACCTGTATTGAAGGGAAGATACCCTTGCGCCAGCAGATTGCGAAGATTCGCGGTCAGCTCCAGGCGCCCCGGCATGCCGAAAAATGACGGCAGCGGCTGGCGGACGTCGATATTCAATCCAGGCATGATGTAGTTGTTTTGCGTTGTGAATATGTGTTGCGGTATGACGGCCCCGCTATCCACCCAGCCATAACCGGCGTAAATTTTCGTACCCGAACATCGGATGCGCGCGTGCAGATTCGCAGCCGCAATGTTGTGGCTTCCCTGATTCAGGAATTTCTCTTCGACGCCTGAGCTTTCCGGCAGCCCTGCCGCGTTTGCCGTGAATCCTCCCATGCGGCCGTAGGCGAGTGCCAAGCCCATTGAATCCGTCACTTTTTGATTCACCGACGCGAGATAGCCGTTCCGCTGGTAATTGCCGACGTTATAAGTGGAGGTCGCCGACAGCCCGTCGGAAAGCAGGTCGCCTCCGTCCAGCATCGACAAGTTACCGGCTACATTAATACGGCCGTTCGAGGCATTTTCGTAAAACGCACTCACCGCGTAGGTTCGCGATCCTACCTCTTTGTTGTAGCCAAGCTCGTAATTTTGCGTTCGCTGCAGCTCCAGCCGGCCATTCCGGTACGAAAGCTGCGGCAGCCGCGCCAGCGTGTTGGCCGTATCGGTTAAATCGCCTTCCTGCACACCCGTTTCCGACGCCGCCTGGTATTGCTGATGCGCCGCCAGTTCGTCCGGACGGCCGCCATCGCTATACGCCAGGATCGCTTGGCCGCCTTTGCCCAAGTCCACCGTCATGCGCGCGAACGGGCTGATTCTGCTGCTGTGCTGAATGTAATCCACCGATTCGCCCGTCATCCCGTACTCAATATGCACGCCCGCGACCGGGTCCGTGACTTCATACAGGCTCAGCGACATGGTGCGAATCGCCGCAGCGCCGCCCAGAGCCGGATTACCCATCGCCTCTCCGCCGGGCGCCTGCGGACCAAACACTCCAATCTGCGTCATCGTGAGCGTCACTTCCGGCGGCGCGCCAAAACCTCCGCTGTCGCTGCGGCTATAGATGGCGGCTAAGCCCATCGCGGCCGGTCCGAAGCCGGAATTCTGCCCGAACGTGCCGCCCACCTGCACTTGGTTTTTGCCCAGAATGTTGGTCGAGAGCGCGAAACCCGTACCGAAATCGCCTTGCATCGAATCCGAGTCGATGAGCCCGCCGTCGCCACCCGACATGGAAAACATGGCGTGCGTGCCGGAAAAGATCTGCGGGCGCATTTCCGCGCTCTCGGAGCGCTCCACCGGCATGTAGCGAGTAATGGGCCGGGTAGCGGGCGAGGAGCGCAGCACCCATCTCCAGTCATCCGACATCGCTCCGTCGGGAATCGTGTAGCTCACCTCGACATTGCTGAACAAGGTCGCCAGGTGAATCTGAAGCACGCTGTCCAGACCCGGTTTGATCGCAATTTTTTCTCGCGCCGCGGGAAGAAAGCTGGCGAGCGAAACGCGAATGGAATATAGGTCTACCGGCAGATCGGCGAACGCGAAATGTCCGTCCGCAACCGTCTTGGTCTTCGCAATCAGTCGCGCGTATTTGTTGAACAGTTGGACGCTCGCGCCCATCTGCGGCATCCCGCTCGCATCCTCCACGGAACCGAGCAGATTACCCGTAACCGGCAGAGACAGGTCCGCCGCTTCCGCTTGGCCCGCCAGAGCGAGGAGGGTTGCCGCCAGAAGTGTGCCGAACCGTCTGCTCGCGAAACCCGAGTTCAAAAATGACCTTTCGCGTCACCCGGGCTAAAGCTAGCCCAAGTATCTATTCGCACATCTACGATGTTACCGTAAAGTTCGCGGTGGGGGACAAGCTCTGGTTTTTCAGCTTATCGGTGACCTTCAACCGCAGCGTATATTTCCCCGGCGCAAGACTCTTCAACGGCAGTTTCTTCTCTACCGTTACCAGAAACGCCGAAGCGTTTGGAATTCCCGCAATGTCTTCGGTCTGGCTGAGCACCGTCTGATCTTTCGCGTTCAAAACATCGTACTCGACCGTCCCCTCGGGCTTTTTGGTCTTTTGATCCATCCCCAGGTTGTAGAACTCGGTGTAGATGCCCATCGTTTCGTCCTGCTTGAACACATCGCCCACCCGCGGCCGCACTTTGGAGCTGCGAATCACAAACTGGCCGGTTCCGATGCTCCTGGTGGGAACGCGTTCCAGCTCGTCCGCCAGAATCAGGCTGCTCGACCCGAGCTGATCTTCATCGTAATGCGGTACGTTCAGCGCCATCTCGAAGTTGTTCATCGTGTTTGCGACCACGTCTTTGGCGACGATGTTTAAGCGGTAGGTTCCGGGCGGCAGCGGAATGGTCTTCGAATAAATCTGTGACCCGCTCATCGCCTTTTGCAACATCTCGACGGGAAGCTGCGCGCTGACCGTATCTTCAAACCAGTTCACTGGCCGCCGCGTCAACGAGGTGACGCGCCCGTACAGGTTGACGGTCGCCTTAGCAACCTTATCCTTGGTTGCATAGTTCAGGTCGCTGTTTTTGAACAGGACCGTAAGGTTCACGAGCACCGTCGCATCCGTGACACGGATGTAGTCGGCGCGAACCTGCATCGGTAGCGAGTTGTAGCGGATGGTGGAATTGACCTCCGCTTCCAGATCCTTGAACTTGATGACCGGCGCCTTCTGCAGATTGGCGTATTGCTCCAGACGCGTGAATTCGTCCATGCTCTCGGGAAGCGGCTGGCCGCCGACGCCCAGGTGCGTTCCGTCGGTGCGCTCGAAGCGCTGGGTTTTGTCGGCCTCGCCCATCTGCTCGGCCATCGTCAGACCCGCGCCCGGAACGTACAGCAGCGCGTCCTTTTCTTCCGGATCGGTACTGATGTGGTATTCGCCGCTCATCGTGGTGTCGACGAACTCGATCTTGATGTTGCTGCCCACCCCTTCGATATAGCGGTAGGTCCAGTCTTCGAACGGGTAAGTGGACGTTTCACCGCCGCCTTCTTCGATCGGCCGCTCGTAAGAGCCGCCCGAGGGATGAGATTCGATCTCATCGGGAGGACCGTACTTGATATAGATCCTGCCCCGGTCTGTCTTCCAGCCTGGAATACCGGAAGCATAGTGATCGTTCGCGTAAGCGATACGGCGGTAATGCTCTTCCTTGTACTCGTTCTCTTCCGTATCCGGCGTCGGATCGCGCCGTAGCCAGAACGATTCGACGAATGACTGACGCTCCTCATCCGTCTTCAACTGCTTGAACGCCTTCTTCTCCTCATCCGTGATGATGTAGACGACATCCTCGTTCAGCCACTTCTTCCAGGGCCCGGCGAGCTCCCGCTCCAGCGCTTTCTGCTTCTTTTTGAGTTGCTTCGCGGTCAGCGGCTTGGCTATCGTCTGGTTTTCGGAATTGCTGTCGCTGCTAGAGCTTTGGTTGTTGTCGACCTTCTTGCTTTGAGCTGTTAACCAGCCTGCGGCAAGAGCCATAACGGAAATGCCAACCAGGAAACGGCCACGGAAGGCAGAAACGGACTTCATACGGAATACGACTCCTGAGCTGTGGGGCTACATGTTCGAGTTTAACGGGTATGTTGATTCAGCGTCAACGCCGGGGACGTATGCCGGGCGATTTCGGTTTCTACGCGGCCCCTTACGCTATCCAGATAACGCGCGGTTCGCCTGACACATCATAAACGTGGCGGCACTTTGAGGCTACCGGATTCCGTAGAGCCTATCCCAAATTGAGGAAGTTCGAGCAGATTTCCTGGTTATTGCTACTGGTTATGATGTAGTCTTACCAGGAAGATAGCGGGAATCGATAAAATTGGTTCCTGGCGTGCTAAACAAGCATTTCCTATGGGATCGGGAATATGGCGAATGGCAAATACCACCCCGCTGTAGTGTCACGTGAGCGAGCCTAGAAACCAATTCGCTGGTACTCTGCTGCTGATCTGCACAGTGGCTGCAATCATAGCCGCCGTACTCAGCGTCCAGCACCTTCGCAGTTATCCGCTCCATGACGACGGCGTGACCTGGGTGGACCGCAAAGCCCCCGATGGCCAAATCCATGTCGTCGCGGCTTATGTCACACCCGGCGGACCTGGCGACAAGGCCGATATCCATGTAGGCGACCAACTGCTTCAGATTGGCAGTTTTCCCGTCGCCAAGGCCTTGAATGTTCCGCAAGCGCTCTGGCAAATTCCGCTCTTCGGACAAACCCGCTACACGCTGCGACGGAATGGAATCACGTTTCAGAAGAACGACATCATTATTCAGGCCGCCCCGCGCGATTCGGCGATCTACTATCAATACGTCGTCGGCTTTGCGTACCTGGCGATCGGTTTTTTTGTTTATTACCGCCGCACAAGCGCGGTAAAGTCGCTCCATTTTTTCCTGCTTTGCCTGGTTTCCTTCGCCGCCTGCTGCTTCCATTATTCGGGCAAGCTGAACACGTTCGATGAAGGCCTGTACTGGGGCAACTTGACGGCCGGCCTGCTGGCGCCCGCCATTTTTCTTCACTTCTGCCTCACCTTCCACATGCGTCCTCGCTGGCTGCGGGCGCGCGGCACGTGGCTGCTACTGTATGTGCCGTCAGCCGTTCTGCTGGCCATTGTGGCCGCTTCGGCCGAAGGCGTCCTGAAATTCGCCACTCCGCTGCTGGAGGTCCGCTGGTTCTTAGACCGCCTGACGCTCGGCTTTTCAATGTTGCTCTATTTCGCCGGCGCCTTTGCGCTCGCCTTCGATTTCGGTCATTCCGAAGATCCCATCGTGCGCCGCCAGTTGAAGTATTTGCGCAATGGAGCGCTGGTGGGCCTGGCGCCCTTCGCTTTGCTATACGCGCTGCCCTATCTGCTAGGCGCGGTTCCCAGCCATGTGATGAACCTGAGCGTGCTTTCCATGGGCCTGATCCCGCTGACCTGGGCCTACGCCATTACGCGCTACCGGTTGATGGATGTCGACATCATCTTCCAACAGGGCTACGTTTACACGCTTGCAACTCTCGCCGTCATCGGCTCCTTTTACGGGCTCATTTTCCTCATCTTCAATACGCAAGCCATCCCGTCGCCGGCTTTCGTGGTACTTATCGCGTTCGCGACTTTCATCTTTCAGCCGATCCGGCGCTGGATTCAGGAGCAGCTCGATCGCCGCATCTTTTATCGCGACCGCTACGACGCGCGGCTCACGCTGATCGAATTCGCGCGCGAGCTCAGCTCCGAGACCGACCAGAACCTGATGCTCGAGAAAGTTTCCGATCGGTTATTGCGGACTCTTTCCATTCAGCAGATCGGGTTTTTTCTGCTCGACGAGGGCTCGCGGCGGTTCGAGTTGCATTCCCGGGCGCAGAAACCGGGCCGGCCCGCGAAGGCTGTCAATCCCTCGCTCGACCTGCGTTTCCTCGACGAAGCGGCGGCCGGGGAACCGTATCTGTTCTTCGAGCGAACGCGCCATCTGCACGACATCGTTTCCCGGCAGTGGCCGCAAACGGTTCGGGATGCGATCGCGGAACTGGATTTCACCTATTACGTGGCCTGTAAATCCCGGGGCGCGACTGTCGCCTTTTTCGGCGTGAGCCGGACCACCGAAGGCGACTTCCTTTCGCAAGACGATATCGAGCTGCTGGTCACGCTCTCCAATTACATCGCCATTGCGATCGAAAATTCCCGGCTCTACAGCTCGCTGCAGCGCAAGGCCGACGAATACGAGCGTCTCAAGGAGTTCAGCGAAAACATCGTCGAATCGATCAACGTCGGCATCCTAGCCGCCGATCTAGACGACCGGGTCGAAAGCTGGAATTCGCAGATTGAAAAGATGACCGGCATTTCGCGCCACGAGGCCGTTGGGAAATGTCTGCCGGAGTTGTTTCCGCCCGAGCTCTGCCGCAGGTTCGATGAAGTGCGCGGCGAAGAGGGAATCCATAACCTGTACAAAGTCGCATTACGGCCGCGCCCCGACCCGGAAGCCGCGGACGGCGCTCCGCGCAACGGAAACGGCGCTAAAGCGAATGGCGCTAAAGTGACTGGCTACGGCGGCCTGGAGTTGGCTAAAGGCGGGCCGCCGGTTCGTGAATCCATCGTAAATCTGGCCATCGCCCCGCTGGTGTCGAAAGAGCAGCGGCAGATTGGCCGGCTCGTTATCTTCGACGACATCACCGATCGCGACGAACTGGAGCGCAGGCTGGTGCAAGCCGATAAACTCAGCTCCATCGGTCTGCTTGCGGCGGGCGTCGCACATGAAGTCAACACGCCTTTGGCGGTGATCTCTACCTACGCGCAAATGCTGGCGAAGCAGGTTTCGGGCGACGATCAAAAATCCAAGCTGCTCGAAAAGATCGCAAAACAGACGTTCCGCGCGAGTGAGATCGTCAATTCGCTGCTGAACTTCTCCCGCACTTCGCCCACCGACTTTGTTGAGGTCGATCTGAACCGCGTGATTCGCGAGACCGCGTCGCTGGTTGAGCACCAGTTCGAGAAGAGCGGCGTCGCGACACGGGAGACGCTGGCGGAGGAATTGCCGCTGGTGCGCGGTAATTCCGGCAAGCTGCAGCAGGTTTTCCTGAACCTGTTCATTAACGCGCGCGATGCGATGCCGGGTGGAGGATCGTTGATTGTGCGCACCTGGGCCGAACACGGATTCGCGCACGTCGAGATTGCCGATACCGGCCAAGGCATTCCGGCCGAACACCTGGCCCGCATTTACGATCCGTTCTTCACCACCAAAGCGCCGAAGAAAGGAACCGGGCTGGGCCTTTCCATCACTTACGGAATTGTGCAGGAGCACAACGGCATTATTGAAGTGGAAAGTACAATCGGCCACGGCACGCGTTTTCGCCTGGAGTTTCCGGGCGTAGCGGCACGCGCAGTTAAGCAGCTTGAAGCGCGGCGACAGGCGCTGCGGGCTTGACGGCCGCCGCTTCATCTACTTATTTACGCATTCTGATACAACCACTGTAGTGGCGTTTTCCAATCCAATTTTGCCGGCTGATCGCGTCAGCCCTCCCGACCGGCGCCGCATTCTCGTCGTGGACGACGAGGTTGATATCCGGGAAAGCCTGGAGCTGCTGCTGACCGGAGAAAACTATGCGGTCGATCTGGCGGAAAACGCGGCCACGGGTCTGCAAAAATTCGATTCCGGCACTTACGATCTGATTCTTCTGGACTTGATGATGCCGGACCGTTCCGGCATGGACGTGCTCGCCGATATCCGCGAGCGCGATAAAGACACGCCCGTTTTTATGCTCACCGCCTACGGGTCTGTCGAAGTGGCGGTGAAGGCGCTTAAGTCCGGCGCCAACGACTATTTCGCCAAGCCTTGGGACAACGACAAGCTGCTGATCGAAATCGACCGGATGATCGCCAAAGGTCATCTGGAGCGCGAGAACACACAGCTCAAGCGCGCGCTGAAGCAGCGCTACGCATTTCCCAACATCGTCGGAAAAAGCGAACGCATGCTGCGGCTGCTGGACCAGGTTGCGCAAGTGGCGCCCAGCCGCGCCACCATTCTGATTACGGGCGAAACGGGAACCGGCAAAGAGCTGATTGCCAAAGCGATTCACGCCCACTCGGCGCGCGCCGATCAGATGTTTGTGCCGGTAAACAGCGGCTCGCTGCCGGCCGAGCTGCTCGAATCGATTCTCTTCGGACATATGAAGGGATCGTTTACCGGCGCGGTTGCCAATCGCAAAGGCTTGTTTGAGACGGCCAATCGCGGGACGATCTTTTTCGACGAGGTCGGCAATATCAGCCCCGAAATTCAGGTAAAGCTGCTGCGCGTGCTGCAGGATCGCGAGTTCATGCCGCTCGGCTCGAACGAAAGCATCCGCGTGGACGTTCGCATTATCGCGGCCACCAACTCCGATCTCCGCAAGCAGGTGGAAGACGGCAAATTCCGCGAAGATCTGTATTACCGGCTGAATGTCATCAATTTGAATCTGCCGCCGCTGCGCGAGCGCAAAGACGATATCAAGCTGCTGGTGGATCATTTCTTCACGCGCTATTGCCGCGAAAACGAGAAGTTCCTCAGCGATGGGCGCTCGATTCTCAGCTTCGAGCCGGACGCGATGCAGATCCTGATGGAGCACAACTGGCCGGGCAATGTCCGCGAGCTTGAAAATGCAGTGGAGCGCGCGGTGGTGCTGGCCACTTCGCATACCGTTCCCGCGCACGTGCTGCCGGATCATCTGCAGCAGGCTAGCGGGCTGCGCATCAGCCGCGATAAGAACGGCATGCTAGCTCCCGATGCGTCGCTGTTCGAGACAGTGGCCGATTTCGAGCGCCGCAAAATCATCGAGGCGCTCGAGCAGGTGAATTATAGTCAAACGGAAGCGGCCGAGGCGCTGCGCATTCCACTCTCGACACTCAATCAGAAAATCAAGCGGCTCAATATCGATGTGAAGCGGCGCGGGCAGTCGTAAAGCAGAAATGCAAACCGCTCCCTTTCGGTCGAGGTTCGGTTTGGCTACGACAAATGCAAACTGCTCCCTTTGGTCGCGGTTCGGTTTGGCTACGATCTAACAATGAAAGCTCTCTACGTTCTCATGGGCGGGCTGGTTGTTTCGGCCCTCGCCTACTCCCAAGCGCAGCAGCCCGATACCGCGAAGCTCCAAACGCAACTAGCTCGCGATCAAAAGACTCTGCAGGATTGGGCGGATCTGGCGCGGTATCGCGACGACAATGCGAAGCTCGGCGCGCCCGCGGCCGGAGAAGACCGGGTGGTGTTTATGGGCGACTCGATCACCGACGGCTGGGGTCGTCATTACGGCAAGTTCTTTCCCGGCGAACCTTACGTGAACCGTGGGATCAGCGGGCAAACTACTCCGCAGATGCTGGTCCGTTTTCGAGCCGATGTCATCGATCTCCAGCCCAAAACGGTGGTCATTCTGGGCGGCACGAACGATATCGCTGGAAACACCGGACCCGAGACGCTTGAAGAAATCGAAGGGTATCTGGCCTCCATGGCACAGCTCGCCAAAGCCAACAATATTCGCGTGATCCTGTCTTCCGTAATGCCGGTCTGCGACTACATCAAGCCGCAAACCGCGCGTCGGCCGCCGGACAAAATCATCGCGCTGAATGCCTGGATCAAAGACTACTGCGCGCGCAACGGATGCGTTTATCTCGACTACTATTCAGCCATGCTCGACGATCACAACATGCTGAAGAAAGAGCTCACCTTCGATGGCCTTCATCCGAATGACGCAGGCTATGCGGTCATGGGGCCTTTAGCTGAAGCGGCTATACACTCTCAGGACAAGTGAAATTCCTGGCCGATTTCGCGAACGCAGACTCTATCCGGCGCGGAACCTGCAGCGGCAATCAAGCGCTCCAGCGGCTCTGAGCGCGGCTCGCGGCTTAGCTGAAAGGTCTGATGGTGCACCGGGAGAACGTATTCGGCTCCGGCATCGTTGGCCATGGCCCAGGCTTGCTCGGGATTGCAATGCACTCGAATCCAGGGATCGTAAGCGCCAATCGGCATGATGGCCAAATCGACCGGCCGCGACGAGCGTAGCTGGCGGAACGACTGCGTGTAGGCGGTATCGCCGCCGAAGATTACGCGATGACGGCCGACTTCCAACAGATAGCCGTTATATCCGCGATAAATGTCACTGCGCATGCGAGCGCCCCAATGCGCGACTTCGAACGCGGTTAGTTTGGCGGGTCCTACCTGAATGGATTCGTTCCAGCGCAGCTCATCGACGCTGGCATATCGCTTGCTGCGCAACAGGTCCGAGGTGCGGTCGGCGGTGATGACGCGCGTATGCTCGTTTTCAAGCTGGCGCAGCGTGGGTAGATCGAAGTGATCCATATGAGCATGCGAGAGCAAAATGAGGTCGACCGCGGGCAAATCCGCGAGAGGCGAGGCAACGTCCACAACCCGTTTAATTCCGACCGTCAGCGGACCAAGATTCAAGCCGATGCGCGTGCTGAATACAGGATCGGTAAGAACTGTAAAGCCATCCAGTTCGAGAAATACTGTGGCGTGCCCCAGCCAAGCGGCGTGCAGCCCTTGCCGCGGCCAGCTTTGCAAGTCCGGACGGCATGGAGGAGGAAGAACTTCGCGCGCGTAGTCTTTGGAGACCTCGCGAAAAAATGCAGGTGCGGCCCGGCGAATAAATCGGGCAGTTTCCGGAGCGCGGAGTCGACGATGGGCATGCCCCACAGTTGTTAGATGCTCCGGGCATCGTTTTGCGCCGTGTAAGATTGGCCGAGTCATTCCTGGCGGAGAGCGGTGACGGGATCGACTCGCATGGCGCGGCGAGCTGGGATGTAGGTGGCGAGCAGCGCGACTGAAGCGAGCACCAGCGCGACTATTGTGAAGCTGAGCGGATCGGTTGCTTTTACTCCGAACAATAGAGTCGATAGCAAGCGGGTAGCCCCCAACGCGATGCCAATTCCGGCGACGACGCCCAGACATGCCGGTGTCATGCCCTGCTTGACGATCAGCTTTAGCACTTGAGAGCGGCCGGCGCCGAGCGCCATGCGGATGCCGACTTCCTGTGTTTGCTGCTCAACCGAGTAAGACATTAAGCCGTAAATACCGATGGCCGCAAGCACCAGTGCAATGCCCGCGAAGATGCTCAACAATAGCATGTTGAAGTCTTGCCGGGCGGCGCCATCGGACAAAATCTGCTGCATGGTCTGAACTTTTCCAAGGGGCATCTGGCCATCGACCGCCTGGATCTCCTTTTGAACAGCGGCGCGAAGGGTGCGCGTATCGAGGTTGGAGCGGACGGCCCACGAAAGAGGAAGTACGCTGTTCGCGAGTTGGGTCATACCTTCGGGCTGCTGGCTTTCCGGCAGATACATGACGCCGGAGTCTTTGTCGGCGAGTCCGGTTTCATGCACGTCGGCTACGATTCCCACGATCTGGCGCGGATCGTCGTTAAACTGCGGGCCCAAGCCTTTGCCGATTACAATTACCTGGCCGACAGGATTTTCATTGGGCCAGTACCGATGGGCCATAGCGCGATTGATAAGGACAACTTTCGCGGAGTTATTCAGGTCGCGCTCATTCAGCAGGCGTCCGCGCAAAAGCGGGATTTTGAAGACGGCGAAATAGTGAGGAGACACCGCGCGCCACTGCTCGTCTCCGTTGAAATCCTGGCCGGCTTTGGGCGGCTTGCCAAGAATGTTGAAGGGCAAATCTATTTCGTTGGTGGCGGGAAGGACGGTTGCGGTTGCGGCAGCTTCCACTCCGGGAATACTTTCGATGCGGCGGATGACTTGCGTGACGAAAGTGTCTACGTTCTTAGTGGTCGTGTACCTGGGGCCGGCAAGCGAGGTCTCCATGGTAAGCACGTGATGGGGATCGATGCCTGGATTGACACTGCTTAAGGCGGCAAAGGTTTTGATCAGGAGCACGGCCGAGACGAGCAACACCAGAGCGAGCGCCATTTCGCCCGCGACCAGCAGTTTTCGAACGCGGTTTTGTTTACGGCCCGTGGCGGATCTGCCGCTGGCTTCTTTCAGAGTGGCGGCGAGGTCGGGATTCGAAATTTGGAGCGCGGGCCAGAGGCCGAACAGTATCCCGGTAAGGAAGGAAACGCCAATGGTGAAGAGCGCCACGCGCCAATCGAGAACGGAGAACAAGGTCTGCGCCTGATCGGGATCGGTCAGTCGCGGAATGTTTCCGGGAACCAGAAGCAGCAAGCTGCGCACTCCCCACGCTCCGAGCAGAAAGCCGAGGAGGCCGCCCAATCCGGCGAGAATGACGCTTTCAGTGAGCAGTTGGCGGATTACGCGCGAGCGACTGGCTCCGACCGCTGCGCGAATGGCGAGCTCGCGGCGGCGCGCGGCGGCGCGGGCCAGAAGAAGGTTGGCGACATTGGAGCAGGCGATGAGCAACACCAGCGCAACCGCCCCGAGTAGGATGAGCAAGGCCGGTTTGACATTACCGACGATGGCCTCGCGCATAGGCATCACGGCGACGGATTCGTTTTTGTCCATCCATTTCGGATTCAGACGCCGGAATCGTTCACCTGCCAGCTTCATTGCGGCGCGCGCTTGCTGCAGCGGGACGCCGGGCGCGAGGCGGGCGGCGACTGCGAGGTAATGTCCTTGATTCGTGCTGTTCGGGTCTGCTTGAAGCGGGAGCCAGACGTCGGCGGGCGGGTTCGCTGCAAAGTCGGCAGGCATTACACCGACGATGGGATAGGACACGCCGTTCAGGCTGATGGTTTTTCCGAGAATGTGCGGATCGGCTCCGAAGCGGGATTTCCAGAGATGGTCGCTAAGGACAACAGCTTGGGGCCCGTTCGGCAGATCTTCGGAAGCGGTGAAGGATCGCCCGATGGCTGGAGCGACTCCGAAAACTTTAAAGTAATCGGCGGAGATGTGTTCACCTTTAATCTGCTGGGGACGATCGCCGCTGGTGAGGTTGAGGCCGAGGCTTCCCTGATCGTAAATCGCCATGGCGGAGAACACGTTATTGTGCCGCCAAGTCATGTATTTCGGAATGGAGTTCGAATAGCCTTCACCCTGCGGATATTTGCGTCCGAGCTTCATCAGGCGATCGGGCTGCGGATACGGCAGCGGCTGGAGCAAGACTTTGTCGACCACGCTGAAAATGCTCGTGTTCGCGCCGATGCCGAGCGCGAGAGCGGCAATAGCGACGGCGGCGAACGTAGGGTTTTTGCGCATCAGCCGGAAAGATTGGCGGATGTCGGCGAGAACGGATTCCATCAGATAGTTGTACGAAGTAAGTGGTTTGAAGTTCCGGAATTTTGGGGATTGGCTATGGGTCAGGTGGTGAATCTGGATTCCTGGGACCGATGTGTTCGGCGCCTTTTTCGCGTTCTATGATGGCGAGCCATTCGTCGAAAGGCAGCTTCTGGCAGGGGGCTTTTCCATCGGCGGCAAGTTCACTTTCGACCCACTGGTATTCGGGCGGGATGATTTCGTTCTGGAAGTTTATGTTGCGATAGATCAGTTGGGGCGGCGGGTCCATGGTGGTGCTCTGCTGGAGGATTTCTTCGTTGGAGGGACCGATATCGGAAATGGTTTTGCCGTTTTCTACTTCGACGTCGATGTATTGCATGATGGCGGGGATTACCGGCGATTTGTCGAGGACGATTTTGGGGGATGGCAGGAATTGCTCGGGTTCGCGCTTTGATTTAGCGACGCGCTTTTCGGCGAGGCGGCGCTCTTTGGCCCAGGCGAGTTCGAGCTGTTCGCGGCGATGCACTTCGAGCTGGCGATTTTTGCGGGTCTGTTCGACGAGATTGCGGGCGCGCTGAAAGCTGCGTTCGGCGGTGGTTTTATAGCGGGTAAAGCGCTCGATAGCGTGGTGATCTTCCTCGGTCCACTTTTGAGGCTCAGGCTGGCGAGTGTAGATGGAATGCAAGATGTCGTGATAGGCGCGCACATTGCGGTTCAGAATCCATTCGGCATCGGCGGCCTGGCGCACCAGCGATAGAAAATTGTCGTTATCGGGTTTGTACTCGTCGAACCAGGCCTGTTCGAGCAGGTTCCATTCTTCTTCCGATTCGCCGGGCAAGATGCGCGTTTTGGAGGTGCAGCCGTGTTTGATGGCGTTGCTGTTCGGCGCGTCCGGCATGTTCTGTGCAAAGTTTGTGATGGCGGCGCGCGCGATGAGATGCGGGAATGGGTGGAAGTTGGTGAGATTGCAGGTGTAAGTGCTTTTTTGCAGAGTTGTGATTAGGATCCGCTTGCTGACGCGCGCGGTTCAGAAAAGTTAAGTTTAGGCGAAGAGATGGCGCATTTTGCGAAACGGATTTTGGCTTAGGGGAGGCGATTGCTTAATGGCAAATCGACCGTGATGGGATTGTGATCGGAGATGCGGCCCGGAATACTGTGATTGAGCGCCTTGAGCGTCCGGCCGTAATGGGGTGCGAAGCGTTCTGAATCGTCATTGCCTTTTGGCTTGGCCAGGCTGGGCGGATGGATAAACATCCAGTCCAGCTTGTATTGGCCGACCAATCCAAATGTCTTGCCCAACTCACTGGTCGGGACGAATCCTTTTTCACTACGTTCATTCGAATTCGCAAGCGTTCCGGTTCGATCGTTATAGGAGCGTTCTTTATCGCCGCGAAAATCGAAGGCTCCTCCGTCGGCGAAACGGAATTTTTCCAACATGCTGAAAAACTTCGCCTCGGGATTGTCGCCAACCAACGGTATGCTGGCTCTGGTCGGATCGTCCACCTTACGTAGCAAGCCGATGGTGCCGGTGGAAACGCTGTATGCCCATCCGAAAGGCGTCGCATAGCGGGCGGCCTGGGCAGCGCCTTGCTCAGCCCACCACTTTGCGTCACCGAAGCGCTGCTTCAGCGCGCGCGGCACGCTGACGGGAACGCCATTGTGCGTCGAGGTATTCATATCTCCGGCCAAGATCACGGGGTGATCGATGCTTCCGATCCGATCCAGTATCTCTTGCAGCTCTTTTTGGCGGTTTGCGGGTGTCGTCACATCTTCCAAATGCGTGGCCACGACTGTTACGCGGCCGGATGGAAAATCCGAATCCGCAATATCGGCCAGCAGCATCATCCGTCCACCGCGGCGCACTTGTCTAACGAGTTGTTCCTTAAAGACGGCGGCGCTCACTTTTCCTTCCGCTTTTTCCGGTATCGAAATCTTCTTCTCATCCGCATACCAATCGTGTGCGCGAGTCCTAAAAGGAATCAGTTGGACGTTCTCCAATCGATACCGGCTGAGAATCGCTGTACCATGCAACCCGCGATAACGCTGCGGATCAGGCGTCATGATCTGCTTGACATACGCGATCATCTCCGCTCTGTCCTCGTGAGGTTCGGAATAAGCCTCTTTCACCTCTTGCAGCACCACCTGCTGATCGATTCCCATGGTGATGGGATCGACTTCGACGAATTCGACTCCATAGGCGTAATTCATGCCCAATGCGTCCGCCAATTCCGCGGCAACGTTCCGGAATCGCGTGCGGTTCATGCCCCAATCGACTTCGTTCAAAATGAGCAGGTCCGATTGCTGGAGCGCGTGCAACTGGTCGCCAATGTCGCCTCGCGCGTTCTCGTCTGCCTTCGATTCTTTGTCTTCCATCAGGCCGTTGAACTGCTTGGAATCTGTAAAAGCGAGCCGGATGGCGTCGAACTCCAGTCCCCTTTCGATGTTCCATTGCGCAACACGAAGAATTTTTCCGACAGCCGGCACGCTCGGCTTCAAAGGCCTGCGGCCGGCATCGGAGGCTGTGTTGCGGACAAAGGGCGTGGTTAAGAGACGGTGGAGTTTATCGCTGAGGGCGGGCGGAGGATTGTCTTGCTGGTATAGCTGAATGATCTCGTTCCAATTTAGGAGTTCCGGATCGTTCTGCGCTTGGGCTAGAAAACTGGGCAAGCCCAGTAAGAGGCAGATGAGAAAGAAATTCTTTGTCATATTAAGAGTGTTCGCATTGCCTAGCATTTCACAGAACCTTCATGACGATCGCAGGCGCATCGACATCGATCACAGGTTTTATCGGGGAAGGAATCGAGTTGGATTGTGCGATAGAGCAATTCTTTCTGAATGGAGGCAAGCGGGAGTGGGCGATGCGGGTTCGACCGGGGCTCGAGGCAGGCGCTGCTCTCTCTGCCCTCGATCAGGTGGAGAGCCTGAACCTGCTCTGTTTACCCGGAATCGCGGATGCGGAAACTATCGCGGCAGCGGCAGCCTATTGTGACCGGCGGCACGCGTTTCTCATAATCGACGCCGACCGGAATGCCAAGACGGCCGAACAGCTCGCGGCTTTTGTGCAGAACGCCCGTCTGCCGAAAACAGCGTCCGCCGCGGTGTACGGGCCTTGGATCGAAATTGAGGACGCCAAAAGTCCAGGGCAATTTCTTACGGTTCCACCAAGCGGTTCGGTCGCGGGGCTATACGCACGAATCGATAGTAGTCTCGGAGTCTGGCGAGCCGCGGCAGGAGCAAATGCAAGCCTGACCGGGGCGGTGGGTGTTGCGAGCGAGTTGGCCGACAGCGAAGTCGAACTCCTAAGTGGACTGGGTTTGAATTGCATTCGGCAGAATCCGAAAGCGGGGATTGTGTGTTGGGGTGCGCGGACTCTGCTAAGCGGCGATGCGGAGTACAAGTACGTGCCGGTGCGCCGCATGAGTCTTTACATTGAGCAGAGCATTGCTCAAGGCACGCAGTGGGTTGTGTTTGAACCGAACGCGCCGCCGTTATGGGAGAAGCTTCGCGCGAGTGTAGAAAATTTCCTGGAAAGCCTGTTTCGCCAAGGCGCGTTCCAGGGCCAAAGGCCAGAGCAAGGCTATTTTGCCCGATGCGGGCGCGATACGATGACGCAGCAGGATATCGATGCCGGAACTGTTTTGGTGGAGGTGGGTTTCGCTCCTTTGAGACCGGCCGAATTTGTAATTTTGAGAATTGGGATTTGGCATCCTCCTAATTGAATGTCAGCTCTGATTTCGGATTTGTTTGAGCGTGTTTGCGTGCTCGCGCGCTTTCGGCGGCCGAATACGATTTACCGGCGTCACCATCGACTGTGGCGTGGGGCTACTATTCCGCGCAAGCGAAGCCCGTCCTGACGATACATTCCGGCGATACGGTGCGGATTCACACGGTCTCCACCTGTTCTCTCGAGCGCATAGAAAAATTGGGCGTGCCGCACGATGCCATTCCGCAATACGATCGCGACATTCACGAGCAGGTGAAGGACAAAGGCCCGGGCGGTCACATACTCACGGGCCCGGTGGCCATTGCCGAAGCAGAACCGGGCGATGTGCTTGAAGTAGATATTCAAAAGATCGATATAGACGTTCCGTATTCCTGCAACGGATTTGGCCCAGGCCGGGGATTTCTTCCGAACGATTTTCCGTATGCCCGGACGAAGGTGATTCCCCTCGATCTGGAGCGCATGATTGGGAAATTTGGTCCCGGCATCGAGATACCGCTGCATCCCTTCTTCGGCAGCATGGGCGTCGCTCCGCCATCGGGAGGAAAACTGAATAGCGGACCGCCCTGGATGCATGGCGGCAACATGGATAATAAGGAACTGGTCGCGGGAACCACGCTTTACCTTCCTGTTTTTGCTAACGGAGCGCTTTTCGAAACCGGCGATGGGCATGCGGGTCAGGGCAACGGCGAAGTCGATATTACCGCGTTGGAAACTTGGCTGAGCGGAACATTCCGATTCGTCGTGCACAAAGACCGGCATCTGCTTTGGCCGCGCGCTGAGACGCCGGCGAGCTACATTACGATGGGGTTCGATGAAGATCTCAAAACGGCGACCGAAATGGCGGTTCGGAACATGATCGATTTGCTGGTAACGGAGAAGCACCTCAGCAGGGACGATGCTTATGCGCTGACCAGCGTCGCTGTGGATATAGATATCACTCAGTTGGTGGACGGCAAAGTGGGTGTTCACGCGATTTGTCCCAAGGCTATATTCAAAGACGCGGATAGGTGAGAAGTTCCATATGAAGAGTGTGTTGGTGGCCGGGGCGGGAGGGTTTATCGGTGGCCACCTAGTTAAACGGCTAAAAGCAGAGGGCCAACGGGTGCGTGCTGTCGATATCAAACAGCACGAATACGGTCATACTTCGGTAGACGAATTCATTCTAGGTAACTTATGCGATCAGGCAGTAGCTAGAGAGGCAGTCGAGGGGATTGACGAGGTGTATCAACTCGCCGCAGATATGGGAGGAGCCGGTTACCTCTTCACCGGGGATCACGATGCCGCGGTGATGCACAACTCCGCCTGCATAAATCTGAATATTTTGGAATACGGCTGCCGCGCCGGCATAAAGAAATTCTTTTACTCCTCTTCTGCTTGTATCTATCCTGCTTACAACCAGACTGATCCCGACAATCCGCGCTGTTCGGAGGATTCTGCTTATCCTGCCGATCCCGACAGCGAATATGGGTGGGAAAAACTGTTTAGTGAACGATTGTACCTTTCCTACATGAGAAACCATGGAGTTGAGGTCCGCATTGCCCGGTTTCATAATATTTTCGGTCCGGAGGGCGCGTGGAGAGGCGGGAGGGAAAAATCGCCGGCCGCCATCTGCCGGAAGGTTGCGGAAGCGAACGAAGGCGGGGAAATCGAGGTTTGGGGCGATGGCTGCCAGACCAGGTCTTTTCTCTACATCGATGAATGCTTAGAGGGTATTGGCCGTCTCATGGCATCGCAGTTTACGGGGCCCGTTAACATTGGCTCCGAGGAGATGGTGAGTATCAATCAACTCGCCGAACTTACTATGAAAATCGCAGGCAAGAAATTGTCGATCAAGCATATTGATGGTCCCGTGGGGGTGCGAGGCAGGAATTCCGACAACCGCCTGATAGCGGAGAAGCTGGGATGGAAACCAAACCGGCCGTTGCGCGAGGGGCTTGCGAAGACTTACTCCTGGATTTCCGCCCAAGTTGAGGCTGTCTGTAAGAACGAGCTGGTGGCCTCGGTTCGAGGTTAGCGCGCTCTTCGTGCGAAAGGATGCCGATCTTTCTTATAAAGAGAGGGCTCGCTTAGAAAGTTCTGCGGCTCCAGCCGAGGACCGCAATGCCAATCAGAAGCAGGCCCGGGAAAGCGCTGTCGGCGGCGCGGCCGAGCACGAATATGAGGATCAAAACGGCAGCTGCCATAGTCGCGCCGAGCAGGGCCAGACCCAGAATTGCTGTTCGCGGAATCAAGACGAGCAATCCGCCGAGAACTTCCACCACGCCGGTGAAAAAACGGAACCACTCGCCCGCGCCAATCTGCTGAAACAGCTTGACCCAGTGCGATCCCGGCTCTGAGGAGAATTTCTCCAATCCAAAGACGACAAAAGCACAGGCAACTCCGGCGCGCAGGGCCCAATCGCCCACGACGTTGCGGGGCTCGCTTTCCGATAAGAATTTCAACTCGGACATCGAAGCGCGCCTACTCGTAACGCAACGCAACAATCGGATCGACGCGAACGGCGCGGCGGGCCGGAATCGCGCAGCCGAGAACAGCGGCCATGGCGAGCACCAGCACAACCATCGCGAAGGTAAGCGGATCGCCCGGCGATACTCCAATCAGCGCCATCCGGAGAATATGCGTGACGCCGAATGCGGCCGGTAATCCAAGCGCCATTCCGAGCAGCATGGGCCGCATACCTTGCGCGTAGACAAGCCGAAGAATGTCCCGGCGCGTTGCGCCAACCGCCATACGCACTCCAATCTCCTGCGTCCGCTGGCTGATGGAGTGCGCGATTACGGCGTACAAGCCCACAGAGGCAAGGAGGAGCGCAATTGCGGCGAAAACGGAGAACACGGCTCCCAACACACTCGCGGACAGCCGCTGCTGAGCCAAGCGGCTTTCCAATGTGCGTACATCGTACACGGGAAGATTTTCATCCATGTTTTGCACGGTACGGCGGAACGCGTTAGTCAGCGTACCGGCAGGAACGTGAGTCCGCGATACGAGAAACATTTCCCGCTGGGGCTCTTCGGCATAGGGGAGGTAGATCAGAGGATCGTGCTCGAGAGGGCGATGGAAGTTCTGGAGGACATCCGGCAGAACGCCAATTACCGTCAGCCACGGCTTAGCGGCATGATCCGTTACCAGCCGAAGATGTTTACCGATCGCATCCTTCCTAGGCCAAAACTTCCGGGCGAAGCTTTCGTTTACCATCACTACCGGAACTCCAGCCCTTCCATCCGCATCCGTAAACGCGCGCCCGCGCCGGGGATTCATCTGCATAACACGGAAGTAAGCGGGACTGGCGACAATCGCGCCAATTTGCGGAGAGCGGGCAGGATCGGCAATCGCGCCTTCGAGCTCGTAAGAAAAAGGCATCCATCCGCCTAAGGGCAAATTCGACACGATGGCCGTGGCTTCAACGCCGGCCAGCGCATCGAGCCGTGTTTTCAAGCTGCGATGAAAAGCAACCTGATCTGCAGATAACGGATATTTTGCTTCAGGAAGATTCAGGCGCATCGTGAGGACATTCGCGGTGTTTACCCCGATGGGCGCGCTATACAGATTCACGGCGCTGCGAATCATCAGCCCGGCTCCGGCCAGCAAGATAAGACACAGCGCCATTTCAAACACAACCAGGAGATTCGAAACCGAGAGGACGCGCCGCCCGCCCGCGATTCCCTGGCCGCCGTCTTTCATCGCAGTGTGGACATCGATACTTGCAAGCCGCAGAGCCGGCGCCAATCCAAAAAGAATTCCGGTGCCGATGGAGACAATTGCGAGGTACGCGAACGCGGTTCGATCGAGCGATAGATTGAGCCACACGGGCTTCGCGGCTCCGCTGGTTCCCGCGTCGAACCAAGCGAGCCCGCCAAGCGCAACTAACCAACCCAGAAATCCCCCGGCAATCGACAAGAGCACACTCTCCACAAGGAGCTGCCGTAGAATGCGAGTTCGACCCGCGCCGATCGCCACGCGAATGGAAATCTCGCGCATGCGTCCGCTTCCGCGCGCCAGCAACATATTCGCGACGTCGGCGCACGCGATCAATAAGACAAAACCAACGGCAGCCCACAATGCCACGAACAGCGGCCGAGAATTATAGGCGCCGGTAATTTCGGCGATCGTCTGCACATCCGCAGTAAGACCCGCGTTGGTGGCTGGATATTCTTTCGCGAGACGGCTTGCAATGGCTGCCAATTCGATTCTGACCGCAGACATTTTGACGCCGTCCGCCAGACGGCCAAACAGAGTGACGCTGCGATTGGAGCGATCTTCCATGCGGGTGTCTGGAATCAGCGGCGTCCACAAATCGGTTTCTTCCGGGAATCGTTTGCCCGGAGGCATTATGCCCACTACGGTCCTCGGCACATCGTTTACGCGAATCGTTTTTCCAAGAATCGATGGATCTTTGCCGTAGCGGTCTTGCCAAACCTGGTACGCCAACACGATGACCGGCGCTGCGCCCGGACGCTCATCCTCGGGCAGGAATCCGCGGCCCAGCGCGGGCTTTTGTTCGGACACGAAAAATCCGTTGGCGGACATTTGCACGCAGTAGTAGCGCTCCGGGAGATTTTTGCTGTCGCTCAGATTCACGGATGCGAACTGGTACGCAGCCAAGCCCGCGAGCGACTTCGTCTGCGAGCCAAGATCGCGAAAATCCGGATACGAGACGCCGAATTCCTGTTGTCGCGATGCATTGGTCAAATTCACCAGAACGATCCGGTCAATGTGATCCAGCCCGAGATTCCAGGAGAAGGCTCCGTTGGCGATGGTAAAAACCGCGGTATCGGCTCCGATGCCGAGCGCCAAAGCGATTACGGCTACCAACGTGAAACCGGGGGCCTTGCCGAGCGTGCGGATCGCATAGCGGATATCCTGCCACCAGCTTTCGAGGTTCGCGAACATCCACAGTTCGCGGCACGCTTCTTTAAGCGCGGTCGCATTCCCAAGCCGGCGTTGTGCTTCCGCGCGGTCGCCGGTTTCTTCGGCTTTCATTTCGAGGTGAAAGCGCAGCTCGTCTTCCAGGTCGCGGTCCAGTTGACGGCGGCGCCAAAGCGTCCGAATTTTTTTGCCGAACCTGGTCATGCGGTTTCCATTACCCGCGCTATCGCTTCGGCCAGGCGTCTCCAGTTATTCGCTTCTGTCTGTAATTGCTTTCGCCCGCGCGCGGTGAGGCGGTAATATTTCGCCCTGCGGTTATTGGCCGATTGACCCCATTCGGAATCGACCATGCCATCCAACTCGAGCCGATGCAGCGCGGGGTAAAGCGAGCCCTCCTCGACACGCAAGACTTCGTCTGAGATTTGCTGTATCGATTGCGCGATGCCGTAGCCGTGCATCGCCCCCCTCGCGAGGGTTTTCAAGATCAACATCTCGAGCGTGCCCTGAACCAGTTCGCCGCCGGGTCGCTCTTTTGCACTTCCCATAGACGCTTGATGGAAGTATGCGCCCGATTGGCCGGGCTGTCAAGCGTCAGGATTTGTTTGTCAGGATTTGTTTAGCTTGCCCGCGAAGGCTCATTCGTATCGCAAGGCGACGACAGGGTCCACGCGCAGGGCGCGCCTCGCGGGAACGTAGCACGCCAGCAGCGCGATTCCCGTCAGGAGAAACCCAGCAGCGCCGATCATCACGGGGTCGGTTGCACTCACTCCGAAGAGCATGCTGGTCATCAGGCGCGTTACTGCGAGGGCGCCTATGGTTCCCATCGCCACCCCGAGTAAGATGAGCCTCAGGCCGCCGCCCAAGACCAGCTTCAGCACCAGCGCCGGGCTGGCCCCCAGCGCAGTACGGATTCCGATCTCATGAGTTCGCTGGTTGACCGAATAAGATACGGCTCCGTAGACGCCCACCACGGTGAGCGTGAGCGCAAGACTTGCGAATGCTAAGAGAAGCAATGCATTGAAGCGGGGCTGCCCAAGTGTTACGCCGATGTATTGCGAAAGAGTTCTGCCGCTGAAGACCAGCGCATTCCCGTCAATCGCTTGGACCTGACCGCGCAGGCTTGCCAGCAGAGTTCGGGGATCAGCTCTTGTCCTAACGACAACCGTCATGGCTCCCATGGGAAGCTGTCTCAATGGCACGAATACGAGCGGTCTCGGATCTTCGCGCAGACTGTTTATTTTCAGGTCATCGACGATCCCCACAATGTCGGACATCTGGGCCGGCGTCCCGGGTGTCTCCGCATCCGGTTTTATCCGCTTACCGATCGGATCCTGGTTTGGGAAATAGCGCCTCGCAAATTCTTTATTGACGACCGCCACGGGTCTGCGCGGGTCGCCGCCCACCGCTTCAAGATCCTGGCCCTTGAGCATGCGGATGTGCATGGTTGGGAAATAGCCGGGGGCGACGGACGCGAGATCCGCGCGAATGGGTGCGGCTCGATCGGGTAGTTTTCCTTGAATCTCAAAGACGGTAGTGATGCCGATGCCGCTGATAAACGGCAACGGAAACACCGTGCTAGCGGAGATCACACTTGGCAGCGCGCGGACGCGAAGAAGCAAATCCTGGTAAAACTGAACCCGGCGGCTATCGGTATAGCCATCCGGCAACTCGAGATTGAAGGTCAGCACGTGGTCCGGATCAAATCCTGGACTGGTTCGCTCCAGGCGCCAAAGAGTCTCAATCAGCAGCCCTGCGCCAAGCACGGTAACAAGGGACAAGGCGATTTCGGCGACGATCAATATATCGCGCATCCTGCTTCGGGCTCGGTTCGCGCCCAGGCCCTCATTGCGCTGCCGCAGCGATTCGCTTAAATCGATTTTCGAAATCCGCAGCGTGGGGAGCAGGCCAAAAAGCGCGCTGGTCAACAGCGAGACAAGCAGCGCAAATGCGAAAACATAGCCGTCGAGGCTCACCGTTGCGAGCCGGGGGATATCGCGCGGACCATCGGCTGCGAGCATGCGGATTGTCCAATAGCCGGCTACGAGTCCGAGAAGCCCGCCGGAGAGAGCCAGCAGCAGGCTCTCCGTGAGGAGTTGGCAAACCACGCGCATGCGGGCTGCACCGAGCGCGGCCCGAACGGCGATCTCGCGGGCGCGGCCTGCTCCTCTTGCGAGAATCAGGTTGGCGACGTTTGCGCAGGCAATCAGCAGCACCATGCCGACCGCGGCAAACAGCACAATCAGCGCATCGCGGCTGTCGTGCACCAGATCGGAAAGCTCGGGAACGACTCGAAGATGCCAGCCGGGAGTGTGAGTGTTCGGATATTGCTTGAGCAGCCGATTGTAAATCGCATCCATCCGCACCGACGCTTGCTGTACCGTCATGCCCGGCCTCAAGCGTGCGATGCCGTTATAAGTGCTGACGCCGCGCGCGCGGCCATGGATCCGTCAAAAGCGGTTGAAACCCACAACGCGACGGGTTCAGCGGAGATTGGAAACTGAAATCCCACGGGCATAACACCCACGATGCTGTAGAGAGAACCGTCGAGAGCGATCGACCGGCCCAGCACGTGAGGATCGGAATGGAATCGCGTGCTCCACATTTCATGGCTGAGCACGACAACTTTTTCTTTGGTTAGTTGATTCCGGTCGTCGAGAAAGCCGCGCCCCAGCGCCGGCGCCTCACCGAGAATATCGAAAAGATTGGCGGAAACGATCACGCCATGCAGACGTTCGGGCTCGCCCTGTCCTGTCAGGACGATGCTCTGAGTCTCTCTGTAGACGGCCATTTCCTCAAACGCGCCGCTCTGCTTCCGCAAATCTAGAAAGTCGGGGTAGCTCATCTGATCTTCGGGTATTCCGTTTTTCGGGTTGTACCTCCAGACATCAGCAAGCCGTTCGGGATCTCTTGTACGGCAAGGGCCGGAACAAAACTGTGTTCACTACGGAAAACATCGCCGTGTTCGCGCCAATACCAAGAGCCAGAGTGATAACCGCAACCGCCGTGAAACCCGGCGATCTGACGAGCATGCGCGATCCGTAACGCAAGTCGCGAAGAACGTTTTCAAAATGCGGGAAGGTCCACATCTCTCGGCTCTCTTCTTTTGCGAGAGTGATGTTTCCCATGCGCTTGGCAGCGGTTTCGCCCCCGCTTTCCAGCAATGAGCGGTGAGTCTCGATCTCTTCGGCCAAGTCGCGCTCCAGCCTTCCACGTTGCAAAAAAGCAGCGAACTTCCGGCACGTGCGAGCGAAAAGATGGGAATACATAAGAACCGCCTATGCCATTTCCAAAACCTTATGAATGGCGCCGACCATCCTGGAGAACTGTTCGCGCTCAACGACTAATTGCTTACGGCCGGCCGCGGTCAGGTTGTAATAGCGAGCCCGCCGGTTGTTTTCAGAAGCGGCCCATTCCGCTTTCACCCAGCCATTGAGGAGTAATCGCTGCAGAGCCGGATAGAGCGAGCTTTCTCCCACCTGAAGCACGTCATCTGAAACCTGCTTCAGACGTTGCGCGATGCCGTAGCCGTGCATTGGTCCGGCTTACCAGAGTTCTGAGAATGAGGAGGTCGAGCGTGCCGGGCAGCAGTTCAGAGGAAGTGGATCGAGTACCCATCGTCTATCGATGGAAGTGTGACATATTTCTTTTCGGCCGTCAAGTGACGCAAAGGGACCAAGTTGCGAAAAAGAGCGTAAGTTTGCCGCTCCCTAACGGTCGCGCTTCTGTTAGCGGGAGGTAAGTAAGGAGTTGACGGCAACCGTGTATTGCTGCACCGGATTAATTTTCAGGAGGTTTGCGCTTTCGGCTTTTGCCTGGCGCTCGATTGTTTTCGCCCTCTTTTTCTGTCCCATCGCGCGAAGTACAATCGCGTAATCTGCGAGTAAGTTCCTCTTCTCCAGGGCATTCGGAAACGGAGCCGACTGCAAGAGATCGAGCGCTTGCTGGAACGCCGCAAGAGATTCGGAAGCGCGGCCTGCATTCCATTGAATGACGCCGAGCGTATGAAGGTAGCTGACCAAGCTCCAATGATCCGGTGGCGGGAAATCTTTGCACTTTCGAATTGCCGCACTGATCATAAGCCAGGCCCAAGTCAAACTTGCGCTCCTCTAACTGCACCAGCGCCAAGGTATTAAGATCCACGGCGGATCGATCCTGCGCAGAATGCAACTGGTTCCAGATTCCAAGTGCTTGTTGAGCAACGGCTGCGGCGTCTTGAAATTTCTTCCGCCTGAGCAAAACAACTCCAAGGTTTGAGTAGGCAATCGCTACGTCCACGTTATTTGGACCAAGGCGTTTGAGCCGTATGGCGAGCGAGCGCCGGCATAATGCCTCGGCGCTCTCCAGCCGCCCGGTGGCGTTATACAAGGAGCTCAAGCCGTTCAGCGCATCCGCCAGCTCCAAGGAAGGTGCATCCGGTCTTAGCTCCCAAAGGTGGATAGACTTTTGATAAAGCTGTTCCGCTTCATCGAAATGCGCCATATCCTGCAGGATGGAAGCGAGGTGCTGCAAGGCAAGGGGCCCCAGCGGGCCATTCGGGTCGGCGGCGTTCAGGTTATCCATGGCCGGCCCGAGCGCCACGAAGAGCGCAGCACAAAACAAACCTATTCTATGCATCGACATTTTGTTTCGCCAATTCCTTTCTTCTTTAGCAGACATTCTTCTAGAATGCTTCTTCCAGAGTACTCGCTACTGTAGTAGAATGTCTGCTAGGAAATTAATGGCCAAACGCGAACCGTATCAAGACCGGGTCGAACTGTTGCAAGGCACATTGGACATGTTGATTTTGCGGACGCTGCAGTGGGGTCCCCAACACGGGCATGGCATTGGCCAGGCGCTGCGCGCCAGCTCGGCCGACCTGCTGCAGGTGGAGCATGGGTCGCTGTATCCGGCGCTGCATCGAATGGAGCGTCAGGGATGGCTCAAATCCGGCTGGAAAGCATCGGAAGCAAACAGGAAGGCTAAGTACTACAGCATTACTCCGGCTGGAAAAAAGCAACTCCTGCATGAGGAGTCGAAATGGAATGCTTTGGTAGCGACAATCGCCCGGGTGATGAAGCCGGCGTAAAGGAGGAGTCGATTCGTGAGATGGCGTTCGTGGCGCGCGCGGGCCGATGAGGAGCTGGAAGAAGAGATCGCGGCGCATCTTGCGATTGAAATCAAACAGCGGATCGACGCAGGGGAAACGCCGGAGAGCGCACGACGCGCCGCATTACAGGTCTTTGGCAACGTGAGCCTGGTAAAAGAAGTCACGCGAGGGATGTGGGGTTCCGGGCTGGTCGAACGGCTGGCCAAAGATTTGAAGTACGCGGTGAGAATGCTGGGCAAGACCCCCGGATTTACGGTTGTGGCGGTTCTCACTCTCGCGCTCGGCATTGGGGCCAATACCGCGGTCTTCAGCGTCGATTATGCGGCGCTGCTGGCGCCATTGCCTTATCCGCAGGCGGGAGAACTGGTGATGCTGTGGTCGAAGTTTCAAGGCCATCGCCAGGTGATTTCGGCGGGAGACTTCCTGGAATGGAAGCGGGAGAGTAGCGCGTTTCAGGATCTGAACGCCTGGACGGATGGCACCTTCAACGTAGCGACCCGCGAGCAACCGGAAAGTGTCGAGGCAAGAATCACGTCGCCCGGCCTCAACCGGATGTTGGGAACGCCTTTTTCTTTAGGCCGCGATTTTGTGCCGGAAGAAGGGAGACCGGGCGGGAATCACGTCGTCATTCTCACCAATAAGTTCTGGAAACGGCTCGGCGGCAACCCGCATGTGATCGGCAGCACGATCCGCATCGATGGCGAGCCGTATACGGTTGTAGGTGTTTTGGGGCCCGGCCTGACCGATCGCGGACAAGGAGACATAGTCGTGCCGCTGGCTTTCCGGCCCGAGCAAATCAATCATGAGAGCCGCTGGCTCACGGCTATGGGGCGGCTGAAACCAGGCGTGACGCTGCGGCAGGCGCAGGCGGACATGGATGCGGTTACGGCGCGCCTCGCCGCGATTTATCCGAAGAGCGACAAGGGCTGGAGTGCATCGGTAGAACCGTTCAAGAACGATTTCATCCCGAGCGATCGCATTATGATGCTTTGGCTGCTGCTGGGTGCGGTTGCGTTTGTGCTGCTGATTGCGTGCGTGAATGTAGCAAACCTGATGTTGGCCAGGAGCCTGAGCCGTCAGAAAGAGATGGCCGTGCGCAGTGCATTGGGAGCTAAACCGGCTGCCCTCTTTCTGCAACTTCTGATGGAAAGCTTGTTGCTTGCGACCGCTGGCGGGGCGCTGGGCGTAGCTGTAGGCTACGGCATGTTACAGGGGCTGATTGCAGTAACGCCGTCCAATACGCTGCCTAGCGAAGCGGATTTACGACTGAATCTGCCCGTTCTGCTTTTCACGCTGGCGGTGACGACCGTAGCGGGTGTGCTGTTCGGTTGCGCGCCGGCATGGTTTGCCGCCCGAGCCGATGCTGTCGAAGCGCTGAAGGAAGGGCAACGCTCGGGAACCGGCGTTGGCCGGCGGCGGCTGCGCCGTTTGCTTGTGACCGGAGAATTTGCGCTTGCTCTTACGCTGCTTGCCGGAGCCGGGTTGGCGATTCACAGCTTTTGGAAGCTGCTGCATGTCGATATTGGCATCCGCACCGATCATGTTCTTACTTTTTATCTTTCCGTTCCCGATTCGCGGCCCAAGAATCCGGAATGGGTCGAGGCCTACTATCGCGGACTGGTTTCGAGCATCGCCGCAGTACCTGGTGTTTCGCATGTTTCGGTGGAGACTGGAACACCGATGGAAGGTCCGGGGTTCGGCGTGCCCTTCAGCATCGCCGGTCAGCCTGTCGACCCGTCGCAACGTTTGGTAGCCGGCTACGGAATGGTGACGCCGGAGTTCTTTCGGACCTTTGGCATTCGGCTCGAAAAGGGACGGCCATTTAACGAACTGGACAACAGTTCCAGCGTGAAGGTGGCGGTGGTGAACGAAGAGTTCGTCAAGAAATATCTCAAACGAAGCGATGCGCTGCAAGAGCAGGTGCTGGCGCCGCAGTTGATTCCTGGTTTGCCCGAACCGGGTCCTGC
Organism: uncultured Acidobacteriaceae bacterium; assembly: GCA_963787545.1. GTDB lineage: Bacteria > Acidobacteriota > Terriglobia > Bryobacterales > Bryobacteraceae > Bog-105. The sequence goes on along the minus strand of CAWBDW010000023.1, from coordinate 93,197 downwards.
AGTCAAATTGCAGATTGTGGGCGTTATTCACAACGTGCGGAGCCGCGGACTTCGCCAAGACAGACCCGAAATTTACGTTCCTTTTTGGCAGTCGCCGTGGCCCAGCGCGTCCATCGGCGTTCGCACCGCGCAAGACCCGGCGTCGCTGACGAACAGCATCGCGGCGGCAGTGCATGCTGTAGACCCGGAGATTGCTCTCGCCGAACCACGCACCATGGAACAAGTTCGCGACGACGTGCTGGCGAGCGATCACTTCAGCGCGATTCTCTTTACCTGCTTTGCGGCGATTGCGCTGCTGCTGGCCACGCTGGGCATATACGGCGTCATGGCTTTTGCGGCCGCGCAACGGTCGCATGAGATTGCGCTGCGGATGGCGCTGGGAGCGAGCCGGCGCGGCGTGATTGGCCTGATGATGCAGGAGGGCGTATCGCTGGCCTGCGCCGGGATGGGGTTGGGAGCGATTGGCGCTTTTTTTGTGGACCGCGCCATGCGCAGCACCTTATTTGGAATCGGAGCGATGGACTTTGTTGCGTTGAGCGCGGTGGGGCTGATTTTTTTGATTGCGGCGCTGGTGGCGTGCTATCTGCCGGCCCGGCGCGCTGCTTTGACGGAACCCATGCACCTTTTGAAAGCTGTGTGAACCTTGGAGCAGTCATGTCGACCCAGCAAAAAAGCAGAGAAACAGAGCGCATAGCGGATCAGCTCCGGCTGTTATATGAGGGTCCATCCTGGCTTGGACCTTCGCTGAAGGAACTCATTCGCGATATAGACGAGGACCGCGCAAGGCAACGTCCGCTGGCTGGCGCACACACAATCTGGGAATTGGTTCTACACATCGCCGCATGGCTTCGCATCGCGCGAGAACGCTTATCGGCAACACACACTCGCGATGCGGACCCGGCGGAGAACTGGCCGCGCATGGATGGCTCCTGGCAAGACGCAGTTTCGTCTCTTGCTCGCGAGACCGATGCTCTGGAACGAAGCAATTCTCAATTTCGACGATGGACGATTGCAGGAGCGCGCGCCGGCGGGCGAACCACAGACCTTCTATGTCCTGCTGCATGGAGTCATTCAGCACTCGGCGTATCATGCCGGGCAGATTGCTTTATTGAAAAAATAAAAGCCTGCTTAGCGCGCGCGGTCGTTTATTGAATGCCTGGAATGCTCGCGCCGGACTGGGGTCGCTTACGCTTCCGGCTCGGAGTCGAGTTTTTCGCCATTTCGCAATTTGGCGGGGGGAAAGCTCTTCGACGTTATTCCTGCCGCAAAGCGGAAACGGGATCGATTCGCGCGGCACGCCATGCCGGAATTCCGCCGGCCAGCAGCGCAGTTGCGGCAAGCACCGCCGCTACGGTTAGATAGGTTGCCGGATCGTTGGGCGGCACGTCGAACAACAGATTGCCAAGCAGTTGGGTGAGTGCCAGCGCGGCGCAAACGCCAATGACAATTCCGGCGGCCGCGAGCCGCATGCTGTGCCCAACTACCATCCGAAGAACGTCGGTGGCATGTGCGCCTAACGCAATGCGAACGCCTATCTCGGTGGTGCGCTGCAGGACCATATACGCCATCACGCCGTAGACGCCAATCACCGCCAGTACGACGCTGAGGGCACCGAATAATCCGAAGAGTACGGCCGCCATGTGAGGAGCCCACAGCGCTTGCTCGATTACGGTCCGCATAGTGCTGGGATTCCGCAATGCGAGATCGCGATCGAGGGATTGCACCGCCGCCATGGCCGCGGGCAGAACCCGTTCCGGATCGACCGAAGTTCGGACGTGCATCACCATTGCGGATTGATAGTCCTGATCGAACGCAAAGTATGCCACCGGCTGCGGCTTTTCACCAACCTGGAAAACAGTCGTATTCTTTGTCACGCCGACCACTTCCCACATATCGGCGCCGTCGGTGGGTGAGTGGAATCGTTTGCCGATTGCCGGCTGGCCCGGCCACATCTCGCGCGCCATCGCTTCCGAAATAACCGCTACGCGTTTCGACCCTGCGCGATCGAAGCTGTCGATGACACGGCCTTCGAGCATCGGAATCCGCATGGTTTCGAAATAGCCAGGCGAAACCGGGACTGTAAGGGCGAGGATTCCGAGGCGCGAATCCACCGGATCTCCCTGGCGAAACATGGTCTGCAGAAACCCTCCGCCGAGCGGTCCGCTGGCTGCAATCGCTACGGATGCGACGCCCGGAACGCTGCTGACTTTCTCCATCGCTGAACGCAAAAACTGCCTTCCATGATCCTGTGTCATGTGTTCAGACGCGAGATCGAAACCGAAGATGCATAGGTTGCGTGTTTCAAATCCCAGATTGATCTGTTCGGCGCGCTGCATGCTGCGGATAAAGAGTCCAGCGCCGGCGAGGGCAATCAGCGCCAGCGCTATTTCGCAGACAACCAGTACGCTTCGGGCCCAGTTGTGGCCTCCGCCTTGTATGTTGCCGCGGCCGGTGCTGTTCAGGATTCGCGTAAGGTCGGGGACCGATGCGCGGAAGACGGGCGCGATTCCGAATAGCAGGCCGGTCAAGAGGCTCACGGCCGCCGTGAACAGACACACTCGCAAGTCGATGTGCAGATCGATGTCGCTTTGCAGGAGAAACGCCGGCCGGAAGGCCCATAAGGCTCGCGCCCCCAGCCATCCAATACCGACTCCGAGCACGCCGCCCGCGACGGCCAGCAGTTCCGCCTCCGTGAGAAGCTGCCGAATCAGTCGTCCGCGCGCAGCTCCAAGGGCCATTCGGACGCCCATTTCTCTGGATCGCTTGCTTGCGCGCGCCAGCGAGAGGTTCGCGATATTCGCACAAGCGATCAGCAATACGAAACCGACCGCAGCGCTCAAAGCGATAGCGGCCGCCGTGGTCTGCCCGCGCGGAAGAAAGCCGAGCGCGGCTTCGGTCAGCAGCGATGTCTCCACTGTGCGTCCGCGATTGTCCCGCGGGTAAGCAGATTCGAGATTCGCTGCGATAATTCGCAACGCGGCGAGCGCCTGGCCCTGGGTGATGCGAGGTTTCAGGCGTCCAAACGCGCTGAGAACCCGGAAGCGGCGGTCGTTGAAGAATTGCTCGACAATTCCGGTGAACACCTGGCCGTGCATGCTGAGCGGCAGCCACAGCACATCCGGAGGCCCGACGGTGAGCGTGCCTTTGAAATTCGGCGGCGCTACGCCGATCACTTCGTAGGAAGTGGAATTGAGATTTAGCGTCCGTACCCACCGCCGCGGCGGCCGAGCCGAACAGCCGCTCTGCGAGCGTGTAGCTCAACACGGTGATCGTATTGCCACCTTGCGTCCGGTCCTCCTTGGCACGGAAAACGCGTCCGGCAGCTGCGGGCACACCCAAGAGGTCGAAGTAGTTGGCCGAAACCAGAAATGCGGCCTGCTGCACCGGCTTTCCGAAACCGGTGAGAGTCACACCGGCTTGTGTATATGCGGCCATTCCTGTGAATACCTGGTTCTGTTCGCGAATATCGACGAAATTCGGATAAGACACCGGCGTGCGCGTAAGATTCGGCGCGGCTGTGCGTGTCGCGTGATCAACCGTGTAGAGTTCCAGAACACGCGACGGGTCCTTAACGGGCAGCGGGTGCAGGAAGACGGCGTTGGTGAGAGTAAAAATCGCCGTGTTGGCTCCAATTCCCAAGCCCAGCGATAAGAGAGCGGCAATAGCGAATGCTGGAGAGCGCAGCAGCGTTCGCGCCGCATATTTCAGATCCTGCCGGAAAGTGCTCATTTACGCTTTCGAAAGCATATCCTATTTTTTAAGGTTCACGATTTTTCGTGAGCCCATATAATCGAAGTACTCGGATGCAATCCGCCGATCCCGAACCGCATCTCGCCCAAGAGGATCCCGCATCTCCGGACCAGGCTAATTCAACTTTCGAAGAGCAGGCGATGCTCTTCTGTCCGGTTTGCGGCACGCGCCTGATCTCCCGCCGCTGCAAGCTGCTTTGCGAGCAGTGTGGATATTTCATGAGCTGCGCCGATTACTATTGACTACCGCAAACGGAATTAAAAGGCAAGATTCTCAAACGGGCGCATATCTTGCCTTAGTCGCGGTGTGCGTTCTCTGGGGCACGACTTACCTGGGCATACGCATTGCAATCGAAGCGCTTCCTCCGTTCTACTTCCTCGCGATTCGTTACACCATCTCAGGCGCGATTCTGCTGATTGCGGTGCGCATCGCGGGAGTGCAGTTACCGCGCGGACGTGAACTTCTTGCAACCTCCGCATGCGGCATCATCTGCATTGGAGTTGGCAACGGTTGTCTTGCCGTCGCCGAACAATGGGTGCCGAGCGGCATGGCCGCTCTGTTCTTCACAACGTGTCCGTTCTGGATGATCGGCATCGATGCTTTGCTTCCGGGCGGACGAAGGCCATTCGGCTGGACAATTCGCGGGCTGCTGGTTGGTCTTGCCGGCGTTGTCATTCTAGTAATGCCGGGCGCGCTGCGGGAGGGCATTCGGGGAGGAACTCTGTTGGGCTTTCTCGTTTTACAACTGAGCGCCGTAGGCTGGGCTACCGGAGCGCTGCTGCAGAAGCGAGTCGAGACCCAGGCGCTTCCACTCGTCAGCGGCGCGGTTCAGCAATTCGCCGCGGGGTTGGCGATGTTCATTCCCGCCGCCATGTTTGAAAAAGCGCCGACGTCGATATCCGTGCAACCCGCTCTGGCTGTGGCGTATCTTGTCGTCTTCGGATCCATCATTGGGTTCAGTTCATTCATCTACTGCATGTCGCGATTGCCCGTCGCCGTCGTATCCCTCTATACGTTTGTCAACCCGGTAATCGCTCTCTTTTTGGGGTGGCTCTTCTTCCGGGAGCCATTTGGACACCGCGATCTTCTCGCGATGCTGATCATCTTCGCGGGAATCGGCATTGTGAGATGGAGCGAGTCTTCGAAGGCTCTCCTTTCGCCAGAGCGTGCGTCGTCAATCGGCAGGATCGAAGAGATGGGTCCGGAGCCGTAACAAAAGTGCTGTCCAACTTATCTCGAATGCCTTCAGTTAAGATGTACGCTCTCCTCCCTTTCTTCTCATTTCTTCGTTTTCGCCCTCTGCCTTTTGTGTCTCTTTGTTTGTGTTCATTCCCCCGTTCGGCGGCACAGTGTGTCCTTTGTTTTCCGTACGCCGGTTGCCGGCCAGTTGTTGCGTCTGCTTGCTGCTCTGTCCTGCGTGCGCCGCGGCCTCCCTGCGCGTTTGTCTTGTCGTCGCGCCGTCGCCCTCGTGCTCGTGCGTCGTTCTCTCGTTCCGTCTTTCGCCGCCTTGCGTGTGTTTGTTTTGTGTCGGGCCGCCTTTTTGCGTCCCGTCCCCGTCTCCTTTCCGGCGTCTGCTCTGCTGCGTGTGTTTCTGCGTGAGTCGTGTTTCGCGCTCCCTGCGCGTCTGCTGTACTTCTTTGTTGTTCTGGCCAGATCTTTTGTGGTCCTTTACCGCGCCGCCATTTCCGTTCGTGTGCGGGCCGCCCCACGGCTGTTCCTTGCCCGGTGTATGCATCGCGCCTCCGACTCATGTCACTAGGCTCGCTGTTGTTAGTGCTGTCTGTCATGCCGTTCTCTTCAGCTCGGTATCGTGCTCTTTTCGTTAGCGCTCTTTCTTTACATCCATGTCCAGTTGCTGCATCACCGTGCCCGCCGCCTGAGTACTTCCATTTGCTTCCGGGACTCTTTCCGGCGGATGGGCGGGTATTGGCCGGTGGTTCGCCTTTCTTACTTGACGGTGGACGGGGCATTTGCCTCGTTCCCTCCTACAGTCCGCTGATCCTCCGTCAGCGAGAGCGTTACGGCACGGTGAGTGCTGCGAACATTTTCGGGTCGGCGCGAATCTTTTCATCGGCGAGCCAATTTGGTTCCGGCTTGGCTCCCGCCGCGACCAATCGAGCGGCAACCTGACAATGGCGATCGGGCGGCGCAGTCTGTGGCTGATTGCTCCACGCGTACAGCGCCCAGCCGAGCGGTGTCGCGCCGAACCTTTCGTCCTTCACATCGACAGGCGCGTTTTGCTTCAAGAGCATCTCCATGATCTCGAGTTCACCGCTGAACGACGCCCAATGCAAGCCGTCACCGACTTGGACGCCGCGATCGAGGAGGAACTCGACGACGTGGGTGCGTCCATATTCACAGGCCCAATTAAAGCCCCGCTTCATCTGCTCGCTCGCCGCTGACGGTTTCAGGCTGCCGTCCTGGTTGAAGAAGGATTTGACTAAATCGAGCCGCCCCACTCCGGCAGCGCCTTCGAGGTCGAGTGGCGCCCCGCGGCTCGCAAGAAACACCGCAGCCTCGCCGCGTCCGTTAGCCAGGCAGCCGTTCACGAGCGCATGGCGGTTACCTGCCGCTCCTGTGTGGTCCATGCGCGCACCGTGCGCCAGGAGAACGTCGATCAACGGTTGCTGCAGCCCAGCCAGTTTGGGATGAATGCTCGTCGCGACGAGGCCAAGAGTTGTCGCGCCTCCATACATGCCGGCGATGGCGTCGACCTCGGCCCCCGCGCTAAGCAGCATTTGTGTGACCTGCACTGCGTTCTTTGGAGTGCGCTGGCGGAACTCTTCAACACCATTGGCGGCAACGTAGTGCAACAGCGTAGCGTGGTGCTCGCGTGCGGAGCGGGCGCGAATCAACTCGGGATCGCTATGTAGCAGTTGCTGAAGCGTCGCGGTGTCGCCGTTCACGATAGCGTCGGCCGCGGCTTCGAAGCGTTGTTCGCCAGAACTCATACAAGTCTTTCACTACCATTTTATTTGGAGACAACATGAACACAGCAGATAAGACAGCAGATCCAGGTACTCTCTGGCCGCCGCTGCCGCTTCAAGAATGGGCGCCGACCTGCGCGACTCTGCATATGTGGACGCAGATTGCCGGCAAAGTGCGGTTGGCGCTAAGTCCGCGGGTCAATCATTGGTGGGAAGTCCCGCTGTATGTCAGCGCTCGCGGTATGACGACGTCCCCGATTCCTTATGGCGAGCGAGTATTCGAGATCGAGTTCGACTTCCTGGATCACAATCTCAGAATCCGTGCCAGCGATGGGACGGCGAAATTTCTTTCGCTCTACACAAGGAGCGTTGCCGACTTTTATCGCGAGTTTATGGCGGCGCTGCACGCAATCGATATAGACGTAAAGATCTGGCCGATGCCGGTGGAGATTGCCAATCCAATCCCGTTCCCCGAAGATGAACAGCACGCGTCTTACGATCGCGAGTATGTGAGCAGGTTTCATCGCATTCTCTTGCAAGCCGATTCTGTTTTTAAAGAATTTCGAAGCAGGTTTATCGGGAAGGCGAGCCCGGTACATTTCTTTTGGGGCAGCTTCGATCTCGCGGCCACGCGCTTCTCCGGGCGCAGTGCACCGGAACGGGAGGGAGCCGATGCAATCACACGTGAAGCATACTCGCACGAATGCAGCAGTGTTGGATTCTGGCCGGGTAGCGGCGATATCAACGGTCCGGCGTTCTATTCCTATACTTCACCCGCGCCGGATGGATATGCAGCGTACCGGGTTCTGCCGCCTGCCGCCTTTTATCACAAAGGACTGGGGGAATTCGTTTTGATGTACGATGACATCCGGCTCGCGGCCGATCCGAAAGCCGCTTTGCTGGATTTTTGTCAAAGTACGTATGAGGCTGGAGCGAATCTTGCAAAATGGGATCGCGGCGCTCTGGAACGTTCGCCCAGCGCGCCATAATCGGACAAGCAGAGGATTCCTATGGCAAAGAAATGTACGCACCTCGGCCAGGTCCAGGTTACAAATACCAACACGCATGTGTGCGCGGATTGCATTAAAACCGGCGATAGCTGGGTTCACCTGCGATTGTGCCTGACGTGTGGCCATGTTGGCTGCTGCGATTCGTCAAAGAACAAACACGCGACCAAGCATTTTCACTCAAGTCATCATCCGCTGATTCGCTCCATCGAGCCTGGCGAAACGTGGGTCTGGTGTTATGTGGACCAGGAAACGACCGCAGAGGTTGAGCCGGATGGTTCGATTCATGCGTAGCGCTGAACTGTTCGATAGCGCGGTGGATTTCGAACTGCGGCAGGAGCCGCTCGGGCCGGGGGCAACGGTGTTGCGGCAGTTTGCAGCACCTCAGGAAGTCTCGCTCCTTTCTGCACTGGAGGGTGTGGCTGTGAGAGCGCCGTTCCGTCACATGATCACGCCAGGCGGTTTTCGGATGTCTGTTGCGATGACCAACTGCGGTTCGCTCGGCTGGGTGTCGGACAGAAGTGGTTATCGTTATGACGCGCTGGATCCATTGAGTGGGCAGCCTTGGCCGCCGATGCCGGATGCGTTTCTAAGACTTGCGACGGGCGCGGCGACGCAGGCTGGATTCAGCGATTTCGTACCCGATGCCTGTCTGATCAATCGTTATGAGCCGGGCTCGAAGCTGACGCTGCACCAAGACAAAGACGAGCAAGATTTTAAGCAGCCTATCGTTTCGGTATCGCTGGGGCTTCCAGCGGTGTTTTTGTTCGGCGGCCTGAAGCGCAGCGACAAAACAATCCGCGTGAGCTTAACGCATGGCGATGTAGTGGTGTGGGGCGGTCCGGCGAGACTGCGCTATCACGGTGTGCAGCCGCTCAAGGAGGGCCATCACCCGTTCGCTGGCGCGCATCGCATCAATCTGACATTCCGCAAAGCGGGTTAAGCCGGGCCAGAAACGCTTCCTCGCGTCGCGGGTTCTGTTATTTTCTATGGGAAGGAAGTGCCGATGAGTACCGACGTCAATCCTATTCCGCAAGGCGCGCCGTTAGAACGCATCCAATGCCAGTGGTGCCAGGGCATGAACGAGAAAACCGCCCTGTCCTGCTGGACTTGTGGCGCCCCGCTGGATGTTCGCAACGTCGTCAGTGAATCCGGCTGGCGCGAAGCTCCGCGGCTGCGGGACATGACGGAAATTCACTTCAATTCCAGCACCTGCCAGGTAGAGGGTGAAATCGTTCCGGCGGCGGAAATCAACCTGGGTGGCGGAGACTCCATCTTTTTCGAGCATCACGTCATGCTCTGGAAAGACGAACACCTCCCACTCAGTGTGATGTCTCTCTCCGGCGGGTTTAAGCGAGTCTTTGCGGGCATGCCGTTTATCATCAGCGTCGCGAACGGACCGGGCCGCATCGCCTTCTCGCGAGACGCCACCGGTGAGCTTGTTGTGCTTCCGCTGCATCCCGGCATGGAGCTGGATGTTCGTGAACACGCCTTTCTATTGTGCTCACACAACATTGAGTATTCTTTTGTGCGCGTGAAGGGCCTGACTAATATTCTCTTCGGCGGTCAAGGCATGTATATGGATCGTTTCGTCACTACGAACGCGCCCGGACTGGTGATCCTGCATGGGTACGGCAATGTCTTCGAACGCAAGCTGGCGCCGGGCGAAAGCATCATGGTTGAACCTGGAGCATTCCTCTACAAGGATTCCTCTGTCACGATGCAGGTTGAGTTCCAGAAGCTTGGCACCGGATTATTCGGCGGCACGAACATGAGTCTGGCTAAGATGACTGGTCCCGGGCGCATCGGCATCCAGTCGATGTACGTGCACCACCACAACGAATAAGGATCGCCATGTTCTGCACAAACTGTGGGTCGCAAGTTCGGGAAGGCGCGAACTTCTGTATTGCGTGCGGCTCGCCAGTGAAGCCCGCTGCGCCGCGTCCGCAGGCTCCGCCCGCGCCTATGGCAACGCAACCAGTGTCATCCGCGCCGATCGCTCGGGCGACCGGCAAATGCGCCTGGTGCGGCGCTACGGTGGATGGATCGCTGCGAACTTGCCCGTCTTGCGGAGCAGCCCTGGATGTCCGTTCTGTTACTTCGCGATCCGGCTGGCTGGAGTTGCCGCCGCGCAAAGACATGGCGAAGCTGCAGTTTGGAAATTCGTCCTGCCAGATCGAAGGACTCTATGTGCCGGTGGCGGACATGGACCTTGCGCCAGAGGACAGCGTGTATTTCACGCACCATGTCCTGCTTTGGATGGACACGCGCGTGAACGTCAGCGCGATGCCGATGCGGGGCGGCTGGAAGCGAATGTTTGCCGGCATGCCGTTGATCATGACGCAAGCACAAGGCCCAGGCCACATCGCGTTCTCAAAAGATCAGCCGGGTGAGCTCATCGCGCTGCCAATGCAGCCCGGCCAGACCGTGGATGTCCGCGAACATATGTTCCTGGCGGCGACCTCCAACGTAGAGTACGACTGGTTCCAAACTCAAATCTGGTACAGCACCCGGAACGGCAACGATACGGAGACGCACTATCCGGTTGGAATTTTTATGGACCGCTTCTCTTCGTCCGGCCGCCCTGGCTTGTTGCTGCTTCACGCCGGCGGCAATGTGTTTGTGCGTAATCTTGCCGCATCGCAAACGATTTTGGTGAAACCGACGGCGCTGATTTTTAAAGATCCTTCCGTCGAGATGAATTTGCATTTGGAACACCCCAACGCCGGGATGTTCAGTTGGGGATCGTGGACCAATCGTGCGATCTGGCTGCGCTTGTCCGGACCCGGCCGCGTTGCGATCCAATCGGTCTTTGAGCGCGTCGAGCAAGAGGGCGCGAACCTGTCTTCGCACTCTTACGCAACCATCCAGCGCTGGTGAGATTACTGCTGCGCGCCGCCGCATTCGGGGCAGAATTTTGCTGTCTTTCCGATCGGCTTTCCGCAGTTCGTGCAGAACTTGGTTGCTCCTGCGGGAGCAGGCGCTTGCGTTTGCGTTTGCGGAGCAGCCGGAGCCGAGGGGTTCATTGCGTTTACCATCTGCTGGCCCAGCCCGAGGCCTGCTCCTAAGCCAACGCCAAGGCCCGCCATTCCACCCTCATTCGCGGCTGCGATGGGTAGCGATTGCGCCGCCTGGAATTGCGTGTAGCGGCCCATATCTCCCAGCATGTTCATGCCGATTTTCTGATCGAGCAGCTTCTGCAACTCCTCGGGCAACGAGATATTTTCCACGACGAAGCTGGCCAGTTGCAGCCCGAGATCGGTAAATACCGGCTTCAGCTCGGTACTCATGAGATCGGCTAACCGCGACTGATTCGCGGCCATGTCGAGAAAATCGACGGTGCTGCCGGCGAACGCGGTGGTCATGCGGCCTATGATGGTGTTCCGCAATTGGCCATCCAGATCGTTCACGCCGTAGATTGGGCGCGTTCCGCTGATTTTTTGGTAGAACACTTTGGGATCGGCAATCCGGTAGGAGTAAATGCCGTAGGCGCGCATTCGCACGGCTCCGAACTCTTTATCTCGAATTGTGATGGGCGTGGCGGTTCCCCATTTCTGATCGATCTGGAGGCGAGTCGAGAAGAAGTAAACGTCCGATTTGAATGGAGACTTGAAAGCCTTGTCCCAGTTCATCAGGTACGTGAGGATGGGCAGCGTGTTGGTGCTTAAGGTGTAGAGCCCCGGACTAAACACGTCGGCGATGCGGCCTTCGTTGACGAACACCGCAGACTGCGAATCCCGGACCGTCAGCTTACCTCCATTCTGGATTTCCATGTCCTCCATGGGATAGCGATACGCGAGGGTGCCATCTCCGGTCTCGGTCCACTGAATAACATCGATGAACTGCTTGGAAAAGAAACTCATTGGGATGGGGTCCTTTGAAAAGTATAAGACAAAAAACCTCGATTTCGACTCGCAGGCCATCTGGTAGCCTCATACCGGATGTTCCGATATGTTGTGGCCGCCCTGTTTTGCGGCAGCCTGTTCGGCGCGCAACGGCAGCCCGCAAACTCCGCTTCTTCCGGTCGACAACTCCGTATTCAGCGTCAGCACGACGCTCGTTCAGGTGGACGCCGAAGTCACCGATTCACACCAGCGGCATGTGACTAATCTACAGCCCGGTGATTTTGAGGTAATTCTCGATCATAAAATCCAGCCCATTACAAATTTCGTGTATGTCCGTCTCGACGGACCGAACGGGCTGCCTGCCGGGACCAATTCCACGCTCGCAGACGATACGCCCTGAAGACGTCCGCCGCAGCATGGTTATTGTCGTAGACGATCTCGGCCTTTCTTTCAACAGCATGTACTTTGCGCGCCGGGCGCTTCGACACTTTATCGATGTGGAGATGCAGCCTGGAGATCTGGTCGCGCTTTGGGAGACCGGGCGCGGCAACAGCGTTTTCCAGCAACTGACCTCCGATAAGCGCGTGCTCGATGCGGCCGTCGATTCGTTGCGCTGGAACCCGCTCGGTCAGGGATTACTGGACGCCTTTCAAGATACGGAAGATGCGCAAGGCCAGCACGCCCCCGGCGAGTTTCAGCGGCCCAACCAACTACCGCAAATCCACACTCGGGGCGAGGCGGATGAAAGAGCATACCTTTCCAGCGGCCTCGTGTCCGGCACGCTGGATACTTTGGAGGAGCTGATTCAGGAACTGCGAACCGTGGGCGGCAGAAAAGCCGTGGTGCTCTTTTCGGACGGCATGAGCACAGAAATGCCGAGCCTCACCGAAAATGCGGCCGGTTCGCCCTTTTTCCAAGCACTGCAAAACCAGATGCGCGGCCTGATCGACAATGCCAATCGTTCCGGCGTCGTCCTTTACACGATCGATGCCCGCGGCCTGCAATACGTCCCTCCGGGTATGAGGATGCGAATTGCCGCTTCGCAGCAGCCGCTAATCACGCTGGCCGAGGAAACCGGAGGGTTCGCCAGCATCAATAACAACGGGCTCGCCGAGGCGTTGGGCCGAATTCGCGAAGACCAGCAAGGCTATTATCTGATCGGCTTCAAAGCGCCGGATAATCTCAGCACCAGCCCAGGCGGCAAGAGACTTGATTTCCATTCGCTGCATGTGCGCCTCAAACGTTCCGGTCTGCACATCCGCTCGCGCGCCGGCTTCTGGGGAGAAACCGACGAAGCCGCCCGGACCGAATACAAAACACCCCAAGCGCAAATGCGCCTCGCCGCATTTTCGCTGTTCAACCGGGCCGACATCCATGTTCGCCTGGCTGCGCTCTACACCCGAACTTCCGATGGCCAGCCCGCGGTGCGCAATCTGCTGTACATCGATGCCCGCGACATTTCATTCAAGACGAACGCCGCGGGCCGGCACGCGGCCAACCTGGACGTGCTCATAATGGCATCCGCCTCGGGCCTCGACAGCATAGCTCCGGTAAGCCGGCGCGTGGAAATGGCGGTCAACGACGATCAGCTCGAACAACTCCGCCGCAAGGGCATCGTGCTCACTATGAATATCCCGCTCAAGCACAGCGGCACTTACCAGGTTCGCGCTTCGGTGCGTGACGGCAACTCTGCCGCGATCGGATCGGCCGGTCAGTTTCTGGAGATTCCCGATCTGAAGAAAGTTCATCTGGCGCTGACGACTCCTATCGTCGAAGAGGCTGCCGCTGGCGGGAAAGTGGACGATACGTCCGTGGTGCTGCGCGAATTCCATGCGGGCAGCAATATATCGTTCGTCTCCATGCTCGAGACCGATCGCGACCGAGCCGCCAAACGGCCCGCCAGCGACTTCGATGCCACACTCCAGCTCTATTCCGAGAACAAGCCAATTCTCACTACGCCCGTTCCCGTGGATGATGTGCGCGGACGAAACGTGCATGCCATCAAGGCCGAGCTGCGCCTCAACAACTCGCTGCCACCAGGGCAATATTATCTGAAGGCCACCGCGACCGATCACCGCGGCGAAATTGGGCGCTCCGCCAGGCAATGGCTCCACTATCGCCTGGAGCGATTTCCAGATCCTTCCCTGACGTTAGCGTTTTCGCCGCGCTGTGCTTGCTACATGTCTCATTACGAGCAACAGCCAGGCGCGCAGCAGCCAGCCGGTTTCGTGGCACGAATGAAGGCACCCATGAATTTGCCCGCAACCATCGGCGCAATCGCATCGACATCGACGCCCTGCCCCGTCAGGAATTGGCGCGCGTCCTCAATCTCGTAAATGCGGGTCGGCTCGATCTCGATAGCGGCAAAGCCCGCACTGGCGAGTTTCGCGACGTATTCGGAATCCTGCATAGCACCGGCGACGCAGCCGACCCAGAGTTCCACGTTGCGGCGAATTTCGGCAGGGACCTCGCCGCGCACCACCACGTCCGACACGGCGAAGCGGCCGCCCGGTTTGAGAACCCGGAAGGCCTCGCGCAGCACCTGGTCCTTGTCGCCCGACAGGTTGATCACACAGTTAGAAATGATCACGTCCACGCTGTTGTCGGACAGCGGGATATGCTCGATGTCTCCCTTTAGAAATTCGGCATTCGTAACACCGGCTTTGCGCTGGTTTTCCCGCGCGAGGGCGAGCATGTCCTCTGTCATATCGAGGCCGTAGGCTTTGCCGCCGGGTGCGACACGCCGCGCCGACAGCAGCACGTCGATACCGCCTCCGGAGCCGAGATCCAGCACCGTATCGCCGGGATTGAGTTTTGCGAGCGCGGTAGGATTACCGCAGCCGAGCGAAGCTTTCAAGGCTTCCTCCGGTATCTGGCCTGCCTCGCTCCGGTCATATAGGTTCGATGTGATGGGATCGCAGCACCCATCCAGCAGCGCCGACCCGCCGCAGCATCCATTGTTGCCGCCATTCACGACGCGGCGCGCAGCCTCGCCATATTTTTCTTTTACGATTTCCTTCAGGTCCATCTGGAACTCCTTTTAAAATTTCAGCAACATTTCCCGCTTCGAATCGAAAGGACCGTTTCAGGCTCGATCGCTTTGTTGCGGGTGCAGCATTCGGCATAGAGAAACCCGAGCAATTCGCGGAGCCCCCCGGTATTGGCCGAATACCATAAAAAAGTGCTTTCCCGGCGCACATTCACCAGGTCTTCGTTTTTTAGTTTGTCGAGGTGATGAGAAAGAGTAGAAGCCGGAATATCGAGTTCCGTTCCGATGTCGCCGGCGATCATGCCGCCGGGATGCGCCGCCAAGAGGATGCGCATGATGCGCAGGCGCGGTTCCGTGCCCATCGCCGAAAACATATCGGCGTACCGCGCCACATCGGGCTCGTGCTTCGTTTTAGTCATCCCAGTCCTCCGCGCATGGGTCGAGTAAGCAGAGGAGACAACCTGGCGCGCCTTGGGCTCGAAGCTCAGCTAACACGCTCTCATTGAATACTGGATCGGCGGTCGAACGTGGCCTGACCAGGCGCTCGCGGTTCGCAGCAGCTTGAACGCAAGACGGGTCCGAAAAAGTGCGGCGGCTTCCTTCCATACTTCCATTATTATCGAATCATCGGATATGTCAAGCTTTTCTTTTCGGTCTGCACCGGGAATTGCGAAAGCGCGGCGATACCGAGCGGCTCCGAAAAGCGGCTAAATGTTTCTTTTCTGGCGGTGAGGGTGGGATTCGAACCCACGGAACCCGTGAAGGCTCAACGGTTTTCGAGACCGCCCGATTCAACCACTCTCGCACCTCACCGGAACAGGGAAACTATTTCAACATAGCAAGTGCTGAGGAATGTCTCTGAAATGATTCGCACCAGGCAGCATCTACCTTACAACTGTTCGTGTAACTGTTACGCACCGCATTCCGCGGCCGGAGGACCTCAATGAATTCGAAAGCGGCGCTTCGTGTTTCCATCGTGTTGTTTATTGCCTTCTCGGCCCCGCTGTTTCGTGCCGCCGCCGCACCAATCGCAATCTCGGGCACCGCTGGTATGACCAGCGCCGTGGAGGCCAGATTCCAACTCTCTGGATCCGGGTTTACCGCTCAGTCGTCCACGATCGACTGGCGCAGTCCAGTACTCGTTTGTGCGCAGAATAGTACCTGTGACGTGACACTCCAGGTGCCGGCCTCTCTCGATTTCCAAGGCATATTCCCAGATACCAGCTCAGGGTCGCTAAACGCCGTACCGGCGGACGTTCTGGGCGGAGGCCTAACCTTTACTGGATCCGTTTTTATCCCTCCCGCCACGATCAACACACCCGTAGCGTTCACTGTTCCCGTGACTCTGACCGGGAGTATCTCCGGCTATCGCCTGGTGGATTGTGGTCCGGGTGGATGTGCGCTCCCCGACCTCGTCTGGAACGTAGCCGTATCCGGGACAGGAAGACTGGACCTTTCCGGCTTCGGCGGGCCGCCGCAAGACGCATTCGTCACCGCCGGCTATACCTTTACGGGCACCGCAACACCGACGCCGGAGCCAAGTTCGTGGCTCTTGCTCGGAACAGGGCTGGCGGCTTTCGCTTGGCGCCGTCGAAAGAATTAGCAGCCGAGGACGAAAGCGAAAATCAGCGGCGCCACGATGGATGCGTCCGATTCGATAACGTACTTGGGCGTGTCGATGCTCAGCTTTTCCCACGTGATCTTCTCGTTCGGAATGGCGCCGGAATACGAGCCGTAGCTCGTCGTCGAATCGCTGATCTGGCAGAAATAACCCCACAGCGGCGTCTGGTCGCGCTGCAGATCCTGCCGCAGCATCGGCACCACGCAAATCGGAAAATCTCCCGCGATGCCGCCGCCCACTTGAAAGAACCCGATGGAAGATTCGCGCGACACCGCCGTGTACCATTCGGCGAGGGACATCATGTATTCAATTCCCGTCCGCACTGTGTGCACGTTCTTGACATCACCCGAGATGCAGTGGCCCGCATACATATTGCCGAGCGTCGAATCTTCCCATCCGGGCACGAACATCGGCAGCTTGCGCTCCATCGCAGCATACAGCCAGCTATCTTTTACGTCGATCTGAAAAGTTTTCCGCAACTCCGGCGATTGCAGGACACGGAAGAAAAACTCGTGCGGGAAATAGTGCTCTCCCTTCTCTATCCGCCGTCATCCACTCCTCTAAAATCACGCTTTCGATACGCCGCATGGCCTCTTCCTCCGGAATGCACGTATCGGTCACGCGGTTCATATGCCTCGCGAGCAGCGCCTGTTCGTCTTCCGGCCTCAAATCGCGCCAGTGCGGCACGCGTTCGTAGAAGTCGTGCGCGACGAGATTGAAAACATCTTCTTCCAGGTTGGCGCCGGTGCAGCAGATGCCGTGTATTTTGTCCTGCCGGATCATCTCCGCCAGCGATACGCCCAGTTCCGCCGTGCTCATCGCTCCCGCGAGAGTGACGAACATCTTGCCGCCTCGCTGCAAGTGAGCGACGTATCCTTCGGCGGCTTCCACCAACGTAGCGGCATTGAAATGCCGGAAGTGCCGCTTGAGGAAAGCAGCGATTGGGGAGTGATTCATTTCAGTCAAGGACTTCATTTCAATCGAGCTCAAGCGGGAGGTAGAGCAAATGCCCGTCGCGTTCCAGCAGTAAAACCGCCGGATGCCCGTCTTTCATTCTTCCGAGCAACTGCCGTAGTTCAGCGACATTGCCGATCACGTGATGATTGACGCTGTAAATCACGTCGCCCGTTTCGAGCGGCGGCCCCGAATAGGGAGCGTTGGCTTTCCGCGCCGCGACAACTACGCCGGCGGGCCGCCGCAAATCGGGCATAAGCTTCAACACCGGCCCGGTGATGTCCAGGCCCACAATGCCAAGCTCCGGCACGACATTCTTTATCGGATCCACCAGATCGGCGAGCGCGTCGAGTTCGTTGCCCGACTGCTCTTCCACGATGACAGGAAGATCGAGCTTACCCCCGCCGCGCTGCACGCTCACAACCACCTTGGTCCCCGGCGCGAGGCGATACACCCTCGCGTTCAATTCGTGCACGGACGCAATTCGTTTTCCATCGAGACCCACGATAATGTCGTCCACCTGAATGCCCGCGCGATCGGCGGCGCCTCCAGGCCGGATATCGGAGACGATCACGCCGTGATCGGTCTCCAGCTCCAGACCCTCGGCCATGTCGGGGTCAATTGTTTCGGCAGTCAATCCGAGTTGGGCGCGGTGAACGTGTCCGTGCGCCTTCAATTGCCTGTAAACTTCGCGCGCGATGTTGCTTGGGATCGCGAAGCCGATTCCTTCGCTGCCGCCCGACTGCGTCAGAATGAACGTGTTGATTCCCATCACGCGTCCTTCGGCGTCCACCAGCGGGCCGCCGCTATTGCCTGGATTGATGGGCGCATCGGTTTGGATGTAAACCATGGGATCGTCGGCTTTGATCTGCCTGGCGATCGCGCTCACTACGCCCAGGCTGACGGAATTATCCAAACCGAGCGGGTTCCCGAGCGCTAACACAATCTGGCCTTGTTTCAACTCATCGGAATTGCCGAATTGCAGGTACGGAAGATTTTTGGCTTCGATTTTAATGAGCGCCAAGTCGCTTTCGCGGTCCACGCCAATAAGCGTGCCGGTGATCGGGCGGTTATACGAACCGGTCCCCTGCTCCCGCGCTTCCGCCTCAGTTCTAACGTTGAGCTGAACCTTGACGCTATGCGCGTTTCGCACCACGTGTCCATTGGTCAAAATGTAGCCATCGGGGCTCAAGAGGATGCCCGATCCACTGCTGTTTTCGGCGGTTAGCAGCTCACCGTTGTTGTCGCCGCCCTCCGCTGTCACGTAGCTCCGCACAAAAATCTGTACAACTGCCCGGCCGGAGCGCTGCGAAATCTCTTCGAAAGATGTGCTTAGCTGCCGCAGCACGTCCATCTTCGACGGATTGGGCGCCGCGGGAGCTTTTGCCTCCGCTGCTGTAGCGGTCTGGCGGCTGTCCGGCGGCCGCTTGCTGGCCGAGCGCCCAGGAACTGCCAAGGCCGCAGAACACGATCCAGTTCACACCGGCCCAGCTCAGAACCATGAATTTCCGTTTCATCAAGACTCCTGTTTCTCTATGATGCGCGAAGACCGGGCTGGAATTCGCAACAGTTGCTAACCTCAAACAGTACATCCGGCATTTGCAACTCCGTATCCGCATCTCGCACCCGCCGATGTCGCGCGTGCCCATTCCGGTCGAGTCCGCTACACCGAAGCCGCGAGGCGACTCGGGAGCGCCCCTTCGCGTGGCGCTCGGTATTCTTGGCAGCCGTCTCACCGGGCTTGTGCGCGAGAGCTTGACCGGCCATTTTTTCGGTGTGGAAACGATAGCGGCCGATGCGTTTCGAGCCGCGCTTCGCGTTCCGACGCTGCTCAGTAACCTCTTCGGGGAAGGCGTGTTGTCGGCCGCCTTCGTTACTGTCTATTCCAAGTTGCGAGCCGGCCAAGAGGACGAACAAGCCGAGCATGTTGCGGCGGCCGTGTTCGGAATTCTCGCCCTGGTTTGTTCCGTGCTCGTCGTAATCGGAGTGTCGCTGACGCCCTTTCTTATCGATCTCATCGCTCCCGGTTTTAAGGGCGAAGAGCGGCTGCTAACCATCCAGATTGTGCGCATTCTGTTTCCGGGCACGGGTGTTTTGGTCATGAGCGCCTGGTGTCTTGGGGTGCTCAATAGCCATCGCCGCTTCTTGCTGTCCTATCTTTCGCCGGTTGCGGTGAATGCCGTCGTGATTGCGGCACTGGTCGCATTGGGCCGCCACTCGGTTCGCGAGCGGTTGGTCATCTATACCGCTTGGGCATTCGTCGCGGGCTACGTTCTGCAGTTCCTAATCCAACTCCCGCGCGTGCTGCGCGTACTGCCCGGTTTTCGGCCCACGGTCGAGTGGCGGTCGCCGCACGTTCGTTCCGTTCTTCGTAATTTCGGACCAATATTTCTCAGCCGGGGCGTGATTCAAATCAGCGGCTACATCGATTCGATGATCGCGAGCGAGCTTCCCAGAGGAGCCGTGGCCATCCTCGGCTATGCGCAGTACATCTCGATTCTTCCCATCAGTCTGTTCAGTATGTCGGTCGCCGCGGCCGAGCTGCCCGCCATGTCGAGCGTTGTCGGCAATCGCGAAGAAATCGCTGCGTTGCTGCGGGACCGGCTCTCCGCTGGGTTGCGCAATATCGCGTTCTTCATTATTCCTTCGGCGGTCGCACTTCTAATACTGGGCGATGTTGTGGGCGGCGCGATTTATCAAAGCGGCCGGTTCACTCACTCCGACGCGATTTATCTCTGGTCCGTGCTGGCGGGTTCGTCAGTCGGGCTGCTTGCCTCGGCGCTCGGCCGGCTGTATTCCTCAGCTTTTTACGCTCTGCTCGATACGCGAACGCCGCTGCGCTTCGCTGTGATCCGCGTCGTTATCACCACTATTCTTGGCTTGCTTTGCGCGTTCGAACTTCCGCACTGGCTTGGCATCGATCCGAGGTGGGCTGTCGGCGGGCTCACCGCATCGGCCGGTATTGCGGGTTGGGTCGAATTCACGCTGTTGCGGCGCGCCTTGAATTTGCGAATCGGCAAGACCGGCCTACCCGCCGGGTTCCTATTGAAGCTCTGGTCGATTGCGGTGCTCGGCGCAGCCTGCGGCTACATGGTTAAACTGCCTTTCGGGAGCGGCCATCCGAGACTGCTGGCGCTGGTGGTTCTTCCGCTCTACGGTGCGATTTATTTCGGCGGCAGCATGTTGGCCGGAATTCCGGAATCGACCTCAGCGCTGCGTTCCGTCGCCCGCCGCTTTCGTCGAGCCTAACCGTTTTCCTCCAGCAGCCGCGCCGTGATTCTTGTGATCTGCAGATCTTCTTGCGATGGCAGCACAAGCGTGTCGAAGCGGCCCAAAAAACTTAATCCGGAACGGATTTCGGTTCGCAATTCCGTCGCGTGTTCTCCAATGCCGCCTGTGAACACAAGCGCGTCTAAGCCGCCCAGCGCCGCTGCCATGCCGGCGATCGCCTTGCGCACTTGATAACAGAACATCCGGAGCGCCAGATCGGCGCGTACATCGCTTTTTCGAATGCTGAGCAACTCGCGGATATCGCTTGTTCTGCCGGAAACGCCGAGCAGACCGGAACGACGATCGAAAGCGTCTTCGAGTTGGGCCGCATCGGCCCAGCCGTGGCGCATCAGGTAAACGATGGCGCCGGGATCCAGATCGCCGCAGCGCGTACCCATCATGACGCCGCCGGTTGGCGTGAGTCCCATGGTATTGTCCATCGATTTGCCATTTCGAACGGCCGTAATGCTGGCGCCATTACCGAGATGAGCGACGACCAAGCGCGCGGGCACTGGATGCAATTGCGCGAGGATCGATTCAACCGATAAGCCGTGAAATCCATATCGCTCCACGCCAAGGTTGCGCAGTTCTTCGGGAAGCGCAAAAGTTTTTGCCACATCCGGCATCGCCGAGTGGAATGCCGTATCCAGGCAGACGATTTGCGGAAGCGACGGGCTCCGGTGCTGCATGGCTTTAGCACCGCCAGTGCCGGAGGCAGGTGCAAGGGCGCGTAGTCGACTGCGGCTTCCAATTGATGCAGGATCGCCGGTGTAACGCGCCGATGCTCACGGATCTGAGGACCGCCATGCACAAAGCGATGGCCGACGGCCTGGAATTCAGGGGCCCCGGACCGGCTCAAAGCGTGCAGCGAATATCCAAGCGCCGCTTCATAATTGGGAAAATCGACGCGCTCCTCGCGCTTGTGCGATTCTTCCGAGGACTTGAGCCAAAAACTCGATTCGCGACGGCCGATCTCCTCCGCTTCCCCTTCGCAGACGAGCGTGATTTCTTCGCTCGCGCACAGATATACGCCAAATTTCAGCGAGGAAGAGCCGCAGTTGAGCGCCAGTACGGTCTTCACCCGGGCCACTTCCAATTCAATATTTCCGGAAGATCTTCGCCGTGCTCCATCACGTATTCTTTGTGCCGCTGAAGATTGCTGTACAGCCAGTCGCTCGCTTTTTCCACCATCGGCTGCAATCGCGGAATGCGGCTGATCGCATCGAACGTCAACTGGAACCGGTCCATGTTATTCAGCACGGTCATATCGAACGGCGTGGTCGTCGTCCCTTCTTCCTTGTATCCCCGAACGTGTATGTTGTCGTGATTGTGCCGCCGATATGTGAGCCGATGGATCACCCAGGGATATCCATGGAAAGCAAACATCACCGGGCGATCCTTGGTAAACAGGTCGTCGAACTGTTCATCGGGCAAGCCGTGCGGGTGCTCGCTCGAAGGTTGCAGGGTCATCAGATCGACCACGTTCACGACTCGAATTCGAATATCCGGGACGAGGCCGCGCAGCAGCGTGACGGCCGCTAACGTCTCGAGCGCCGGCACATCGCCAGCACATGCCATCACGACATCCGGATCGCCGCCATCATTGCTCGCCCATTCGAAAACGCCTAGACCTTGCGTACAGTGCCGCACCGCCGAATCGATGTCGAGCCAGACCGGAGCGGGCTGCTTTCCCGCAACGATCAGATTGACGTAATGCCTGCTGCGCAAACAATGATCCGCCACCGAAAGAAGCGTATTGGCATCCGGCGGAAGATAAATGCGAACGATGTCCGCCTTCTTATTCATGACGTGATCGATGAAGCCGGGGTCCTGGTGTGAAAAACCGTTATGATCCTGGCGCCAAACGTGCGAGGACAGCAAGTAGTTCAAAGACGCAAGCGGCTTTCGCCACGGCAGGTTTTTTGTGACCTTCAGCCATTTCGCGTGCTGGTTGAACATCGAATCGACGATGTGAATGAAGGCTTCGTAGCAGGAAAAAAATCCATGGCGGCCGGTCAACAGATATCCTTCCAGCCAGCCCTGGCACATGTGTTCGCTGAGAACTTCGAGTACGCGCCCATCCGTCGTAAGGTTTTCGTCTACGGGCTCGATCTTCGCCATCCACTCCTTGCCCGTGACCTCGTAGATCGCTTCGAGCCGGTTTGAAGCGGTTTCATCGGGTCCGAACACACGGAAGTTGCGTGTCTTCAGATTGTGCTGCATCACGTCGCGCAGGTACTGGCCAAGGACTCGCGTTGCCTCGGCATCCACCGCGCCGGGTTTCTCAAGCTTTACCGCATGCTTGCGAAAGTCGGGCAGAACCAGCGGCCGCAGCAGCGCTCCGCCGTTTGCATGCGGATTCATTCCCATGCGCCGCTGGCCTCTCGGCGCCAGTTCCGCCAGATCCGGACGAAAGCGGCCGTGCTTGTCAAACAGCTCCTCGGGACGATAGCTGCGCATCCAGGTTTCCAGAATCTTCAGATGCTGCGGATTTTTCTGCACATCCGAGACCGGCACCTGATGCGCCCGCCACGTGCCTTCTACCTGCTTACCGTCGACTTCCTTCGGCCCGGTCCAACCCTTCAGCGTGCGCAAAATCAGCAGCGGCCATTGTGGACGGGTCACAGGATTTTCCTGCCGGGCGTGCTGTTGAATGGCGCGAATCTCGCCGAGCATCTCTTCCAGCGCCGCAGCCATCTCCTGATGCATGCGCGCCGGATCGTCGCCTTCTAACACGCGCGGCGCATAGCCGTACCCACGAAACAGATTCAGCAGTTCCTCGTCCGGGATGCGCGCCAGCACGGTGGGATTCGCGATCTTATATCCGTTGAGATGGAGAATCGGCAGCACCGCGCCATCCTTTGCGGGATTCAGAAATTTATTGGAATGCCAGCTCGTCGCGAGCGCGCCCGTTTCAGCTTCGCCATCGCCGACGATGCAGGCGGCAATCAGATCCGGATTGTCGAAGACCGCGCCGTAAGCGTGCAACAGCGAGTATCCGAGTTCGCCGCCTTCGTGAATTGAGCCGGGCGTTTCCGGCGCGACGTGGCTTGGAATGCCGTAGGGCCAGGAAAATTGCCGGAACAGCCGCTTAATCCCGTCGCGATTCTGCTCCACGTTCGGATAGATTTCTGTGTATGAACCCTCCAGATACGTATGCGCGACAATTCCAGGGCCGCCATGACCCGGGCCGATGATGTACATCATGTTCAGGTCATGCTTGCGGATCAGGCGATTCAAGTGCGTGTAGATGAAATTGAGTCCGGCTGTGGTTCCCCAATGCCCTAGCAGCCGCGGCTTGATGTCGTCTTTTGTGAGCGCCCGTTCCAGCAGCGGATTGTCTTGCAGATAGATCTGGCCGACAGTCAGATAATTGGCTGCAAACCAGTATTCATTCAGCCGTTTCAGTTCTTCAGGGGTTAGCGGTTCAGGCATGGAGATCTCCCACTTTCATGGAGGCGGTTAAGAAGATTGTTTGACTTGGTAATTTATGCGATTGACGCGGCTTGCATCAACTGTTCGGCATGTTTCAGAGCTTCGGGGGTGATGTGCTCACCGGAAAGCATGCGGCCGATTTCTTGCGCGCGCTCGCCGCGTTCCAGTTCTGAAATCGCGGTTGTCACACGGCCATTCTTTTCGCGTTTGGCAACCGCGTAATGATGATCCGCGAAGCTCGCGATTTGCGCCAGGTGCGTCACGCAAATGACTTGGTTCGAGCGGGAGAGAGCTTTGAGCCTCTTGCCCACCGCCGCCGCGGCCGCCCCGCCAACTCCCGCATCCACTTCGTCGAACACCAGCGTCGAAATCCCGCGCTGCTGGCCCACATCGCCCATCGCGGTCTTCAGCGCGAGAGCGATGCGCGATAGCTCGCCGCCGGAAGCGGTCTGCGCCAGAGCTTTCAACTCCTCGCCGCGATTGGGCGAAACCAGAAATGCGATTTCATCCCATCCCGCCGCGCTCCATCCGCCCTGGCGAACCCCGATCTGGAATTGCGTTCCCGGCATCGCCAGCGCTTTCAGTTCGGTCGCTACCTGCTTGCTTAGTTTCACCGCTGCCGCGGCTCGCACCTGGCTCAGTTCTCCCGCGATGTTCTCATATTGCGCGGCAACTTGCGCTCTTCGCTTTTCGAGCGCCGTTTTATGCTCCGTTGCGTTCTCAACTTCATCTGCCCGCCGCGCGACGTCATCGCGAAACGCGAGAACGTCTTCGAGCGTTCGCCCGTATTTACGCTTTACCCGGTCCAAGGCCGCTAGCCGGCTCTCGATATCTTCCAGTCTGCCCGGATCGCCTTCGAGCCGCCCCAGGTAGTCGCGCACCGCGTATGCGGCCTCGTCGAGAAGAACGGCCGCTTGTTTCAGCGACGCAGCCGTCTCCGACAAGGTCGCATCGATTCGCGTCAACTCGTCAATTCGCTTCAGCGCCTGCCGTGTCTGTGTAGTGGCGCTATCCGGGGAGTCATAAAGGCAGGTGAAGGCGGCTGTCGCGTTTTCCTGCAGACGCGTGATGTTCTGCAGGATCTTGCGTTCCGATTCCAGTTCGGTATCTTCCCCGGCGCGCGGCTGGACATCTTCAATCTCTTTGCGTTGAAACGTCCACAAATCCAGCAAGCGCAGTTTCTCCTGTTCGCTTTTGCCGAGTTCCTCGATGCGCTCGCCAAGATCGTGCCATTCGGCGAATGTTTCCGCCACCTGCTGCCGTAAGCGGAGAGCGCGCGCGTATCCGTCCAGAATTTCGCGCTGGATTTGCGGAGTGAACAGCGACTGCTGCTCGTTTTGTCCGTGAATATCGCCGAGCGAGGGCGCGAGCTGCCGCAATAATGCAGTCGTCACCGGCCGGTTCGCTACAAAGGCGCGCGATTTGCCGTTGGCCGCAATCTCTCGTTCGACAATCAGCTCGTCGGCGCCATCCCGCTCGATTCCCGCTTCGCTCAAGATTGCGTCGATCCCGGCTGCCGAATCTACCGAGAAAATGCCCGAAACTCTCGCTCGCGCTTCTCCACTTCGAATCATGTCGGAGGATGCGCGCGCCCCTAGCAGCAAGGCCAGCGAATCGACCACAATCGATTTGCCGCTGCCCGTCTCTCCAGTGAGTACGTTCAATCCTTCCTGGAATCGAATGCGAGCTTGTTCCACGACGGCGTAGTTCTCAACCATCAGCTCGAGCAGCATTTGACCGAATTATATGCGAATGTTCAAGACGTTCTCCTTATAATAAATACTGACTCCCCGAAAGGAAAACCTGAAATATTGCCATTTGTGCTGCTTCCCGCCGACCTGAACTTATGGGACATCATTCAAAACCTTAGGCCGGTTCCCCTTGCTGTCATCGCAATTTTAGTTCTGTTTTCGCTGTTCTCGTGGACGATTGTGTTTTCGAAAGGCGCGGTTTTTGGACGCGCCCGGCGAGGCAATCGAAGCTTCCTGCGGGCCTTTCGAAAAGCGAATAGCTTGCAAGCCGTCGCGGTTGCAAGCGAGCAGTTCAGCGCCGCACCGCTGGTAGCCGTGTTCGATTTCGGCTATGGAGAGATCGAGCGCCAGATTAAGCAACGTGGCGCGCTGGTGAACAAGGACTCTATTGAGCGGAGTTTGCAATTAGGCATCAGCGAAGAAGTGACCAAGCTCGAAATGAACATGAGCTGGCTCGCGACCGTCGCATCCGTATCTCCGTTCATTGGTTTGTTCGGAACCGTATGGGGCATTATCGACGCATTCGAAGGCCTGAGTACCGCGGGCAGCGCGAGCCTTCGCGCAGTTGGGCCCGGCATTTCCGAAGCGCTGGTGACTACCGCCCTCGGACTGGCTGCGGCAATTCCGGCCGCCATCTTTTATAACATTTATGGAGCTCGCATCAAGGAGATCGGAACCCGCATGGAAGACTTCGCCATCGAGTTTCAAAATCTCGCGGAGCGCGATTTTGGCGGCTAAAGCGGCAACTTATTAAGAGCAACCGAATGGCATTCTCATTTAACCGAGGCTCTAACCCAGGCGGGAGGCGCGGACGCCGCTTCGGAGGGCCCTCATCCATGTCGGAGATCAACGTTGTTCCGCTGGTCGACGTAGTGCTGGTACTGCTAATTATTTTCATGATCACCGCCAATGTCATGGAATTCGGGCTCGACATCCAGGTTCCGCAAGTGCGGCGGGTTCAAAACACGGCGCAGGATCTTCCGGTGATCAGCGTCACCAAAACCGGCGAGTCTTATCTAAATGACAAGCCGATTAACATCCATCTACTAGCACAAGGCATCCGGCAGCGGTTTCACAATCCTACCGCCGTATATGTTCGCGCCGATAAGGAGACGCCCTGGGATCCCATCGCGCAGATCGTCGCGGAGCTGGGGGAAGCAAAATTCGAAGTCAAGATGGTGACCGCACCCATCGACCAGGCGGCACGCCGCCGGCTGCGTCAGTAACAAATGGCCGAGCCGCTCGACATACTCGATGAAAAGGACCCGCTAGGTTTTCCTTTCGTTGGTTCGCTCATCGTACACGGCGGCGTGATTGCCCTAATGTTCTTCGGCTGGTTCTGGCTGAATCAACGGCGTGAGGTTCTCGGCGACACGAATCCAGGCGGCGGACCGGCTTACGCGGTTTCTCCAGTTCATAACATTCCCATTCCGCAGCGCGAAGCCCGGCCGAATCCGGTTGCCAACGATACGCAATCTATGGTTCCGAATGCGCCCGCCAAACAGGATATCGAGAAGAAACAGCGCGTACCCGACAAGAACGCGTTCGAAATTTCCGATAAGTTAAAGCGTGAGGCCCAAAAGCCCAAGAAGCAACAGCAATACCAACAGCCCGCTCCGCCGAATCAGGTCTTCAGCCATACGCGCGAGGCGCTGTCGAATCCTATGTACAGCGCGCCATCGGGTTCCGGCCAAGTAGGCGTCGGACCCAACACGCCGTTGGGCGATAACCGGCTCGGCTGGTACGCCGAACTTATCCGCCAGCGCATTGCTCAGAATTGGAACACTAACGGGCTTGATTCCCGAACGCAGTCGACGCCCGCGATTGTCAGCTTCCTTATCATGCGCGATGGTACGATCCGCGATCCGCGAATCGTTCAGTCCAGCGGCAATCCATCGATCGACAACACAGCACTGCGCGCGGTCTATACTTCGAATCCTCTACCCGGACTGCCGGGTCAGATATCGGAAAGTTATATTACTGCGCAATTTACATTTAACTTACACTGATGCGATTCCCTATTACCTTACTCATATTAGTTTGCGGAGCCGGTTGGTTAGGCGGCCAGCAAATCAAGGAAGAAGTTGTAAAAAATCCCGGTAAGCCGCATGTTGCGGTGACCGATTTTCGGGCCGCCGGCGCAGCCGCACCGTTAATTGGCGCGTTCAACGATACGGTTCGGGCCGATCTGGACGCCTCGCCGAACATCAATTTCGTTCCCAAGACCTTTTATCCGCTACAGGTTCCGCAACAACCTACGGATCTTATTGCAGGTGTTGCGCCGCCCAGCCGGGGCGCGGTCACAATACAAGGCAACAGGCTGACCGATTGGAGCCTGCCGCCCGTTTCCACCAACTATCTAGGCTTTGGCTATGGCGCCGAAAGTCATGGAATGTTCGTCGTTTTCGGCTGGTTCTATAGCACCTCGCCGAATATCGCGACGCTGCAGCAAGCCCAGGTTTTTGGCAAAATTTACCAAGCTTCGCTCGATCAGGCGGGCGCGATTGATGCCGGGCACCGCTATGCCGCCGACATTCTGGCGACTTTCGGCGCCAAGAGCTTGGTCGGAACGCGTATCGTGTTTGTTTCCCAGCGCTCGGGCGCCAAGGAGATCTGGGTCATGAACTGGGACGGTACCGATCAGCGGCAACTGACACACTACAATTCCATTACAACCTTCCCCTCGGCCTCTCCCGACGGCCATATAGTCGCCTTTACGACTTACGCGAGCGGCGCGCCGATGATTCAATTGTTTTCTCTTGACACCGGACGAAAATTGCCGTTTTATAATCAACGCGCTTCCATGAACGCGTTTGTCAGTTTTACGCCCGATTCGAAACGGGTCGTTTTTTCCTCCACGGCCGGCGGCGGACCGGCGCAGCTTTATATGGCTAATCTCGACGGCAGTGGGCTGCATCGCATCACGTCTTCGGGCGCGATTGAAGTAGAACCGAAGATCAATCCGAAGACCGGCACGGACCTGGTGGACGTGTCGGGACGCTCGGGATTGCCGCAGATCTACCACATGAGTCTGGAAGGTACCGATGTCCAGCGCCTCAGCGCCGGGACCGGCGAAGCGACAAATCCTGCCTGGAATCCCGACGGGGATCATATTGCGTTCGCTTGGACGAGAGGCTTTGAGCCTGGAAACTACAACATATTCGTGATGGATGTCGCCTCCCAAGAAGTAGTACAGCTCACAACCAATGAAGGACGGAATGAAAATCCGTGCTGGGCGCCCGATGGCGCTCACATAGTATATGCGTCGAAGCGAGGACGCCAATCTCAGATTTATGTGATGAATGCGGATGGAAGCGGCAAGCACCCGCTGACGAATACCGGTAATAACGAGAAACCCGTTTGGGTAAATGCGGAACAGTAACACGATACAGTAACGAGAGACCCTCAGGAGGAAAATCGAAGGATCATGACCAAGCGCAGAGCATTGCTGACGTCGTTTTCAGCGCTCATTTTAGTGTTGGCGGCGGGGTGCCACAAGAAGGCGCCACCGCCACCACCACCGCCGGCGCCGGCGCCCGCCCCAGCCCCGGAGAACAAACCGGCCATCAATTATTTCACCGCTGAACCAAGCACCATCAGCAGCGGTCAACCGTCGTCACTGCGCTGGTCTGTCGACAACGCTACCAACATCCAAATCGATGGGATCGGACAAGTGAGTCCGAACGGCCGCCGCGCCGTATACCCCACCGATACGACCACTTATCACATGACCGCGACCGGCGCCGGCGGGACCACGGAAGCCAACGCTACGGTGACGGTCAGTGCGCCTCCGGCGCCGGCACCCGCACCCGCCGCGCCCCAGCAAACGCCGGCTCAAATTCTGGCGAGCCAGGTGCAAGATATTCACTTCGAATACGACAAGAGCGACATCCGCGCGGAGGATCAGCCTGTCTTGCAAACCGATGCCAACGCTCTGAAGACAATCTTCTCGATGGATCCGAACTTCATCGTGACGGTGGAAGGGCATTGCGATGAGCGCGGATCGGCCGAATACAATCTCGGTCTCGGCGACCGGCGCGCGTCGGCAACCAAAGAAGCTCTGGTCGCGCTCGGCGTGCCCGGCGACAAGCTCAAGACCATTAGTTATGGCAAGGAGCGTCCGCTCTGCACGGATGCTAACGAAGAGTGCTACGCGCGCAACCGCCGCGCTCACTTCTCCGCCAGCCAATAGAAGCGCTTGCGGATTCCGGCGCTTCTCTTACACTTAAGATAAACCTGAAACGGGGACGGCTCAAATCCGTCCCCTGCTGATTGAGGAGTGAACTCACATGAAACTTCTGCGCGTGGCCGTACTGACGCTCGTCTGCTCCAGCTTTTCGTTCGCCGTTAACAAGGATCTCATCGCATTGCAGAGAGATCTTGACGCCAGAATGGATGCCATGCAGCAGCAGCTCTCTTCGAAAATAGATACGCTGAGCGGGATGGTGACGGCCATGCAAGCCGACACTCGAAACACAGCCAATCAGGTTGCCGGAATGCAGGATGTCCTGCGCAACACCGTCACGAACGCGCTAGGGCCCGTCAACGGCCTCAACACGAAAGTGGAGGCGACCAGCGAAGACGTGCGCGCGCTGCGGGATGCTCTGGCGGACTTGAGCGGCCGGCTGGAGCGCATGGATGCGAAGATCACAGATCTGAAGAATCAGCTTCAGATCATGCAAAATCCGCCGCCTGCCCCGGCGCCGAACACCACGGGGACAAATCCTGAAGGCACCAGCGCTCCGGGAATGCCTGGGCAGCCGCCGCAGACTGGACAATCGGGTCAACCCTCACAATTGGGCACGCCTGCCGGAATGAGCGCGGCGCAGGCCTACACTACCGCATTTCGCGACAAGCAAACGGGCAACACCGATCTCGCGTATCGGGAGTTTAAGGAATATCTCACCTACTTCCCGAATACCGAATACGCGGCCGACGCGCAGTATTATCTTGGCGAGATCGATTACAACCGGCACGATTACAAAGCCGCCATTGAGGCCTTCGACGCTGTGCTGGAACGGTATCCGGAAAATCGCCGTACTCGCGATGCCCATCTGATGAAGGGCTTGGCGCTGGCAAAGAATGGGCAACGGACTAAAGCGGTTCAAGAACTGAAATCTTTAATACAGAATTTCCCTACTTCCGAACAGGCGCGGCGCGCGCAATCGGCGTTGCACGATTCCACGTTGTTCCCTTCGGCCAGCGCCAGTACACGGCGCCGATAACATCGGAGCTGACGTTAAATAATCTTCAGGCTGGGCGCTGGCGGTAACATTCTAAGTCCTCGATTTGTCGATAAGTAGGGCAGATGCTCTCTATGCTTCCCGCCGGTCGGCGGTTCACGGTCTTTTTGTGCCTCACGTTTGTGGCAGTAACGCGCGCGAGCGCTTACTCGGTCCTTTCGCATGAAGCGCTGATCGACGCCTTGTGGGACGTGAAGCTGAAGCCGGTTCTGCTCCAGCGTTTTCCCAACTCTACCCCGCAAGAGCTGAAAAAAGCCCATGGCTTCGCTTATGGCGGCGCTATCATCCAGGATCTGGGCTATTATCCGCACGGCTCGGAGCAGTTCAGCGACCTGACGCATTATGTGCGCACCGGCGATTTTATTCTGGCGCTGGTGAAGGAATCCCGCGATCTGAACGAACTGGCGTTCGCGCTTGGAGCGCTGTCGCATTACGTATCCGATTTGGACGGACATCGCTTTGCGACCAACGTGGGCGAACCTCTGCTTTATCCCGAGTTGCGCCGCAAATTCGGCGACGTCATCACCTATGAACAGAATCCGGCAGGCCACCTCAAAACGGAATTCGGATTCGACGTACTCGAGGTAGCGAAAGGAAATTTCGCGCCGCAAGCGTATCACGATTTCATCGGCTTTCACGTGTCGAAGACGGTCCTCCAGAAAGGGTTCCACGATACCTACGGACTGGATTTGCAGGACGTCTTCAAGGATTTCGACCGGGCGATTGAATCTTATCGCCGCGCGGTAAGCAAAACCATTCCCATGGCAACACGAGTGGCGTGGGCTGCGCGCAAGAACGACATTCAGCATTCCGAGCCGGGCATCACGCGCTCGCGCTTCGTGTATGCGATGAAGCGCTCCAGCTATGAGCGCAATTGGGGCAAACAATACGACCGTCCTACTTTGCCCGACCGCATTCTCGCTTTCATCGTAAAGTTGCTGCCGCCCATTGGTCCGTTGAAGGCGCTGAAGCTGAAGATGCCCACCCCGCAGGTGGAGACTTTATTTCGCCGAAGTTTTGACCGTGCCGTGAATCAGTATCACAGCAGCCTTGAGAGCGCAAGCCGTGGCGACCTTCAGCTCGAGAATGCAAACTACGATGTGGGAACGGTCACCCCGGCGGGCACTTACTGGCTCGACGACGAAGTGCACGCTTATTGGCTCGACAAGCTGGCCGAAAAAGATTTCAGCACGGTGACACCGTCGATTCGAGCCGAGTTGCTAAGCTACTACAGCAATCTCAATGCCCCAATCGAAACCAAGAAACACGCGCGCAAATGGAAACGGTTATTAGTGCAACTAAACGCGGTGAAAGCCGCGCAGCCACATATGCTGGCGTCCTCGTCGCAATAATCGCCGCCCTTGCCCTGGCCGAATCTTCTTTTGGCTATTCGGAGTTGTCGCATGAGGCGATGATAGATGCGCAGTGGAACGCGGGCCTTAGGCCGGCGCTGTTACGGCGCTTCCCAGCCGCCACTCCGGCGCAGCTCAAAGAAGCTCACGGCTACGCCTATGGCGGAGCGATTTTGCAGGACATGGGCTACTATCCCCACGGCAACGGATATTTCAGCGACCTGACGCATTACGCGCGTGCGGGCGATTTCATTCTGACGCTGATAGCCGATTCGCAGACGCTGGATGAATATGCGTTTGCATTGGGCGCGCTTTCCCATTACGCGGGCGATAACGATGGGCATCCGCTGGCGACAAACGTCGGAGAGACGATGCTATATCCGAAATTGCGGCGCAAGTATGGCAATGTGATCACTTATGAAGACAATCCGTATAAGCACCTCGAGACCGAGTATGGCTTTGATGTCGAGGAAGTGGCGAAAGGAAATTACGCGCCTGGGGCGTACCACGATTTTATCGGTTTCAATGTTTCAAAAGAGCTGCTCGAAAGAGCCTTCCGCGAAACGTACGGATTTGAACTCACGGAAATGGTGCCGGATTTCGACAAAGCGATTGGGTCGTACCGGCACGATTTGAGTACCCTGATTCCTTTCTTCACACGAGTGGCCTGGGCCGATCATAAAGACGAAATTCGGAAGGCGCGCCGGGGCATCACTAGAAGGCAGTTTCTCTATACAATGCGCCGCTCCAGCTATGAGCGCTACTGGGGAAAGAATTACGAACGTCCGTCGCTACTGGACCGGATCGTCGCATTTATCGTTAAGCTGCTTCCGCCCATCGGCGAGATACAGCTGTTAAAATTTCGCGCGCTCACGCCCGCCGTCGAGACGCTGTTCATGAAGAGCTTCGACGTAGCCGTGGCCGAATACCACAGGGAAATACAAGCTGCGACTGCACACAACTTGCAACTCGAAAACAAGAACTTCGACGTTGGTGTGATAACACGCCCCGGGCAATACAAGCTGCAGGATCAGACCTACGCATATTGGCTCAACGAACTGGCGTTAAGCAATTTCTCCGAAGTAACACCAGCGGCGGCGCGCGACATCTTCAATTACTACCGCGATCCTAATGCACCCGATACCGTCAAAAAGAAAGTGAAGCAGTGGCGGCGAGTGCAGGCGCAGTTAGCACAGTTAGAAGCTCATCAGTCTACCGGGTCGAAAACCGCGCCCTCACGCTAGCGCTGCGGAACGGAAATTTTGATGTTGCGATATTTCATTCCACCGGTGTGGTCGCCCTGGATGTAGATCGGGCCCGGAGCGCCCTCATTGCTGTCGAGAGCGCCGCCGGTGATTCCCGGGATCTCCTCATTATCGATAATCTTCACATCATCGCGCACCACCGTCACGGTGCGTCCCACCAGCGTAATATCGTAACTCTCCCATTGGCCGGGACGCGGCGGTACGGTAGCGGCCGGCGGGATAAACCCATAGATCGAGCCCATCATGTGAAATTTATCGTTCTTGTCGGCGGCCTCGTATTCCACCTGCACTTCGTAGCGGCCGCGCAGATACACCCCGCTATTGCCGTCCGCGGGGCAGTTGTATTCAATGTGCAGTTTGAAATCGTTAAACTTGCGCGTGCTGAGAATGTTGGCGCCGGCCGCCTGATTCACCAGCTCTCCATTTTCCACGGTCCAGTGATTTTTCGCCGGATGGTCGGGCTTCCAGCCCTGCAAGTCTTTTCCATCGAACAGCGGCTCAGGATTCGACCACGCCGCGGGAGCTGAGCGGTCCAGAGCCGGAGCGCGTGAACCAGTGACGTGCGCCGTGGCTCCATCCTGGCGCTTCAGCGTTCCAGCAATCTTTTCGCCGCTGACGGTCAAATCCCACGCGAGCGGCATGTCTTTGCCGAACCATTCGACCCCGGTGAATGTCAGGCGCCCGTTCTCGACCTTCACGTCCGTTGCGGGATGGACGCTGCCGGTGCGGGCAACCATGCGTACTTCGGGACTCCCGCTGCTTTCGCTCACCTCGATCCACGAAGGAAAGGTCGCCTGGGGAGTCTTAACCGTCAGGTCCCATCGGCCGGCAAACGGATTCTTGCCCGTATCGGTTTGGCGCGACAAGGCGGCCGTCACAATCGCCGCTCCAGCAAGTAGCACAACACAGATTTGTTTCATAGTAGGGTGTTACTTCACAATAACGCCATCGGCCTTCGCATCACGACTGAAATACCAGAACCAGCCCGTAATGAGAAGACACGTCGATCGTCTGCGACGCGCCGTCGGAGGGAATCGTCACTTGGAGTGCACCGTCGATCAGTTCCCGCCACACGCCCGCCTTCGGAAATGGCAGCGTTATGCCGGCGTCCACGCTGGAAAAGTTCAAAACGACCATCGCGAATTCTTCGGGCTGTCCGTTTAGGGCGGCGGCATGCCGGTGATAAGCCAATATCTGGCTGCCGTTTTGAAGCGATTGCAGGTAATAGTAATAAGAATCGCGGCTTCGCAGCGATCGGTACTGGTGCCGCAAATTGCCGAGCATGCGATAGAGCCGGATAAGCGGTTGACCGTACTCGTCGTAAAAATACTCCCAATGCGTGTCGCGCCGTAGCTCGATCCGCGCGGCCCCGCTATCGGGAAGATTGTAATTGTCCGCGAATTCCTGGCCTTGCCACAACATTGGCACGCCCTGCGCGGTATACAGCGCGATTATCAGCGGCTGCAAGCTATAAAAGAAACTTCGGTCGCCGGGAGGATAAGGACCATCGCCGACCGTACCTGCGCATACGATGAGCTGGCTGTGATCGTGCGTTTCCAGATATTGAAACGGCGCGACCGGCATCTCGACAGGATTCCCCGCAGCATTGCTCACCATTTTCGCGGCCGGGTAGCCGCTGAACCCGGTATCCAGCAGATGCGGAAGTGTATCGGTCACCGGAGCACCGCTTACAAGAGCGCGCGCGGTGTTGAGCAGATCGTCTTGCCAGGCACAATTTGTGTACGTGTTCGCCAGAACCGTGCGCGCAATACTGAGAGCCTCCGCGCATTGAATGATGCGGCTGTAGCTCGCTGCATCCTGCTGAAATCGGCCTGTGCCTAGCGAGTAGAGATACGTTTCATAG
Source organism: uncultured Acidobacteriaceae bacterium (assembly GCA_963787545.1). Lineage (GTDB taxonomy): Bacteria > Acidobacteriota > Terriglobia > Bryobacterales > Bryobacteraceae > Bog-105. The sequence continues at coordinate 57,924 of CAWBDW010000023.1, read as the reverse complement.
ACGAGCTTCGCGTATCCGGTATCGGTCGGGCTTTGATACAGATCCGTGACTTCGTCATAGCGGAAGCCGTCGATGTGATACTCGTCGAGCCAGCTCTGATTGGCAACTTGGAAATATTCTTGCGCGAAGGTTTGTGAAAAATCGACCTCGGGTCCGAAGTTGCCATCCTGGCCGATCATTGGACTCTGTACGCGCGGCGCGCCCGGCGTGGCGTTCACGTCGTCGTAGATCGACTTATAGGCGAAGAATGGATCGACATGCTGGTAAACGACGTCGAGAATTACGGCCACTCCTCGCGCGTGGCAGGCATCTACGAGGCGCTTCAACCCGTCGGGACCGCCGAAGCGCGCATTCGGAGCGAAATAATGCAGCGGGCCGTAGCCCCAGTCGAAATCGAGCTTGACGCTAGTGACCGGCATCAACTCCAAGCAATTCACGCCCAGGCTTTCGAGATACGGCAACTGCTGGATCACGCCATCGAACGTATCGGCGAATTCCTCCACTTGCAATTCATAAACGATGAGATCGTCCAGCTCGGGCGTCTTGTAATTCGCATCGGTCCATTGGAAAGCGCCGGCATCCGGGAGCGTGACGGCCGAGAGAAGCCCAATGTCGGTTTCGCGCGCGAATGGATCGGTAAACCACAACGTGACAAGCAGGCGATTCCCGCCCGCTGCATTCCACCAGAGCTGATAACGATAAAGATACGTGCCTGGTTGGCCGAAGTTGGTGTTTGCGACCGGTTGAATCGGAACGTTGGCCGTCCAAAGATCGAGTGGATGCCCCGCCGTCCAAGCGAGCGGGAAATCGCACGGAGCGATGCCGGGCACGAAGCGATCGTCGCGATGGATAACGCGCACCAATAGTTCAAATCCGTCTTGCGCACGGATGCCGGGCAGATACACGCCGAATCGAACACTGAACCCGCCACCGCTGCCAATTGACCCAAAAGCTCCGACTTCGGACAGATTAATCATGAGAGGTCTCAAGACAGCTTATATCGAGTGCTCTAACCTTTGATGACCCGTGCTGACAGGTCACATTATTCATATCGCAAGGCTTTAATAGGTTCAATGTGCATCGCCCGGAGAGCGGGAAAAAACGACGCTGCGACTGTTGCCGCACCGAGAATTGCCGCGGTAACGGCAAACGACAGTGCGTCAAATCGCGATACGCCGAATAGCAGCCCTTCGAGAAATCGGGTAAGTAATAGCGAGGCCGCGACGCCGGCCAAGACACCGGCAAGCCCAATGAGAAATCCTTGACCCATTACTTGGAGTAGCAACTGAAGCGGCTCGGCGCCGAGCGCGATTTTAATGCCGAATTCGGACGTGCGTTGCTCGACGGAATAGGAGATGACACCGTAAATTCCGATAGTCGCGAGCGCCAGCGCAAGCGCGGAGAACATAGTCAGGACGAGCGTCAGGAAACGGGGTCGCGAGCTTGCGGCGGCCATTACATCTTCCATCGTGCTGATTTTCGCGAGCGGAAGACTTGGATCGATGGAAGCGACTGTTCGCCGTACTTCGGAAGCGAGCGACAGTGGATCCATGGTCGTCTTCAAAGCAACATACGGAGCCGACGGAGTATATGCTGGCAGCGCGCGATACGGTAGGAACAACTCAGTTCCCGCTGGTTTGTCCAGACCGGCGTTTTTCAAATCGGCGACAACACCTACAACAGTGAACCACGGCTGTCGCGACCCACCGGGACGCACACGCCGGCCAATTGCGCTTCGATGCGGCCAGAAGGTACGAGCCATGCTCGCGTTTACGACGGCTCCCGGAGTAGCGGCGTCACCATCTCTTGGTTCGAGGAACCGGCCCTCCAGCAGCCGAGCGCCCAAGGTCTCGAAAAACCGGTCCCCCACGAGCTGATAATAGGCAACGTTTTGAATCGGTCCGTTTGGCACCGGAACGAAATTTTCGATATCCGTGTCGTCATCGTTTTCCCGCCGCAAGGGCGGGAGCCCAGACATCATAGTTGCCGATTGCACACCCGGCAACTGGTTCAATCGGCCTTGGAGCAGTGTCCAGAAATTGCGCTTGCTGGCCGCATCTTTGTAAGTGGCATCCGGCAAAGAAACATTGAAAGTCAAAATGTGGGCAGGATTGAATCCAGCATTCACTTGCTGCAATTTCCAAAACCCGCGAACCATGAGGCCCGCCCCGGCAATCAATAAAAACGCCATTGCGATTTGAGTGACAACCAGCGCGCGCCGGAACCGGTTAGATGCACGCGTGGCCGAGGCGCGCCCGCTTGATGCCTTAAGCGTTTCATATACCCGAATAGCCGACACATGAATAAAAGGAGTGAGGCCGAACAAAACGCCGGTCAATAAGCTTACCGCCAGCGTGAAAAGCAGCACGAGCCAGTCCAGGTGAATCTCTTCCGCGCGCGGAATGCTGCCCGGATTGGCCGCTTGTATGATGCGCAGAGTGGCGGCCGCAAGCCCGATGCCGAGCGTGGCGCCCGTCAGCGATAGGAGGGCACCCTCGACCACAAACTGCTTCAGCAAATTGCGAGTCGATGCGCCAATAGCTCGCCGGATGGCGATTTCGCGCTGGCGTGCCTCGCTGCGGGCAAGCAGCAGGTTCGCCACATTCACGCAAGCGATCAGCAGCACGAAAACGACCGCTCCGAGCAGCATCAGCATCGCCTTTCGCACGCCACCGACCACCTCGTCATAGAAGGGATACATCGTGACGGGGTGAAATTTCGGGCTGAAGGTATGGTAATTAGCCGATGCAGCTTCGCCCCAGCGCGCTACCAGCCGTGACATTTCGTCCCGTGCTTGCGCCAGAGTAACTCCAGGCCGGAGGCGGCCGATGACATCATAGTTGTGCCCGCCGCGATTAGTGCTTCGGGGATTTAGCTGCAGAGCACTCCACGCTTCGGTTTGATCTATTTGGCCGGGCGGGAAAACGAAGCCTTTCGGCATAACGCCGATAACAGTCGCCTTTGCGCCGTCAAGATAAGTATCCTTGCCGATGATGTTACGATCACCAGCGAAAGCGTGTTTCCAAAGGCCATATGAAAGAATCACTACCGGCGGCGCGCCCGGAACATCATCTTGTTTGGTAATCGCGTGTCCTAAAAGCGGCTTCACATCGAGCAGCATTAGCGCTTCCGAACTGGCGAATGTGGTAGTGACGCGTAGCGGCTGAGTTGTGCCCGCAATATTGGCGCCGCCGGTGACCCATGCACCGATGCTTGCGAAAGATTTCGCCGCGTTCTTGAGATCGAAAACTTCAGGCTCCGAGACCCAGAACTTATGCAGCCCGCCATTGGGGAAGGTCGGGAATTCGGTATAGAGGCGAACCAGGCGGCCGGAGTCCGGGTACGGAAGCGGCCGCAGCACAACTGCATTCACTATGCTGAAGATCGCAGAGGTCGCGCCGATTCCAAGCGCCAGACAAATCAGCGCCGCGAGCGTAAATGCGGGGGTACGCAGCAGTGTGCGAATGGTATAGCGCAGCGTTTGAATCATAACCTATTACGAGAGCACCTCGAACTCCAACTCGCAACTGCCGAAACTAGTTGAATATGCGAATGGCAGGAGGAGCAAGCGCGTTCGGAAATGGGAATGAGTTTCCCACGCGCACACCAGAGATTTATTGCCCAGTCCCGGCCGTCAGGTATCGCGCCAGCGGGCGGATCAGACGCAGCGCGGGACGCGTTAAGTAATCGTGAACATACGCGCGATGCTCGGCGTCATTTGGGTAATGCTCATCCGCCTTATATGGATAAGCACTCATGGCGTGGAACGGCAGCGGGGTCACAGATTGACTGAATGCCGTGTTGGCATCGGCGTCCTTGGCCCAGCCATCCACCAGCAATAAGAAGTCGCGCGACCAACCTGGCGGAACCGGCGGCAATTGCATCGCGGGATATTCCAGCTTCAACTCATCCCCAGACCCCATGATCACCAGCTCGTCGTCGACGTTATCTACCAGCTTCCGCACATCTCCGTAACGCGTGTAGAATCCGGGCGTCGGATTCCAGTTCGAGATCGGCCGCACTTGGTCGTACAGAAATTTCTCCGGATGCTGGCGCGTTGGATCGATCGCCACTTGCGAAAAACCGCGGAAGTGCAGATCGGCCGCACTCGCCATAATCGGCGTCAGGCGCACCTGCGGAACGCGCGCATCGTCCATTAAAAAGATCTCGTCCCAATATAGGCAAAGATTCGTCACAATGCGCACTTCCCGCGAACGCGAGAGAAATTTTCCGGTGAGATCGACGACAATCGTCTTCGGCTTGCCCGAAGGCATCCCCATATCTGCAACCACGGTCTTCCATTTCCCGGATGCGTCCTTCACCTGCAGATACGGAAAAATCAATCCCTGGCCATTCTGCGCCGCGCCTAAGAACGTACTGCCATCCGCCCAATCCACCCACCCGTTCAGAACCAGAGCCGCACGGTTTCCAGGCGCCGCTTGGCCGAAATCCAGATCGAGCGTGTGCAGTTCCGCAACGCCGGACGTGTTGTGCGTGAATGCATTCGGATACACCCCATCCTGGCGAGCCAACCGCGATGTCACATCGCTACCGCGATTATCGGTGGCGCGCACCGGATGAATCTTCGAACTCGTACCGAAAAGCCGGAACTCCGGATATGGCGGCGATTTGAACTTCTCGTTGGTATAAATATCCACATCCGACGGATGATCTACCGCTATAAGCTGAACCTTGTCGAGATAGGAAACCTCATGCAGCTCTTCCGTCATATGGATTCGATATTTGCCGTCTTCCATCTTCAGCGCGGAGGACGGAATCTGTATGTACTCCTGATGATCGACGGGAAAATAGCTGCCGTCGCCGGAGCTCGCCCCCAAAGGAGCCACGCCCAACACATCCGTTATAAATCGAAATGCCTTTCCATTCCACGCGAAAATCATGGGGCACGATCCGGAGAGCCGCTGCGCTTCCGGAATGGTCAACGCTTCCCCGCTCTTCTTATGCGTTTCGTTTTGAATTAGTCCATTCGGCCAAGTAATGCGGATGGTATCGGCCTCCGCGCGCCCATCGGTCGCAAACGCGAGCGGCACGCCATTGTAGATGCGCTTTTCGTAAAACGCGCCGGACTTCATCTCCACCGTCGCATCCACGCCTTCTTTGAGATTCTTTGTCCCTTGGATTCGCACCGCAAGCCAGCGCTGGCCGGGCGAATCGTTGGTGTAAACATGCAGCGAGCCATTGGGCAAAAGACGCGCGTAATCCTCGCGCTGATCGCCGTTAAAGTCCGCGCGCACTGCCGATGGCGCGAGCGTCGCCTGAGTCGCCAGCTCCAGCTTGCCCGAATGGTTCTGCATGGCGAATATTGCAGGGCTGTAACTCACCAAATCCAGCAACCCGTCATGGTTGAAATCCTGCACATCGAGCGACGAGACGCCCGAGCCGATCGCCGGAAGGTCGCTCGCCTGGAAAACTCCGTTGAGCTTATCGGTGTACAACACGCCCACGCGGTCCTCATAGGAAACCACCACGTCGCGCGCCGCAGTATCGCCGCGAGTTGCGAATGCAACCGCATCGAGTGCCCCGCCCTTCACGAACGGAAAAGACGCCGTGCGATCTTCGAATTTTCCATTTCCGTCATTGCGCATTAATACCGGATTCGGGCCGAAGAGCAGCAGGTCCAGATCGTAATCGTGATCGTAATCGAGCCACAATGCCTTCGTTACGCCCACGGTATTTGGGAAATCGGCATACTTCGCAAACGTCCCGTGATTGTTGTGAAATATCGTCGCGCCCTTGCCGGTAATGACGCAAAGGTCCGCTAAACCATCGTTATCGAAATCGCCGGCCGAGACATCGCGCACATCGCGTAGCCCGTCGAGTCCCGAGTCTTTCGCCGCCTCCGTGCCGCGCTTGAGCAGCACGACGCGTTCCCGCGACCAGACCAGCAGGTCCGCATGCCCGCTTCCTTCCGAATCGATCGCCAGCATTCCGGATTGTGCATCCCAACCCGTACTCGCCGTGTGATCTTCATAGTGCGTCGGCTCCCCCGCTGCCGAAGGCCGGGGCTCCGGCGGATCGTACAGCTCGGCATAGAAACACCACTCCATGTCCTCCGGAACTGCCGCGCCTTCGTCGCGCTTTTTCGCCGCTTCGAATGCCTGCCGCTCGCGCGCCGCAGCGTCTTTATCGCCCGCCCGCTGATAAATAGTAAAAAGCTGGAAATGCGGACCCGCAAGATTCGGATCGAGCCTCTCGGCCTCCAGAAACTCCGGCAATGCCGCTTTCGTATCGCCTTTCGCGCGCAGGCACGCTCCCACGTTGTAATGACTCTTCGGCTCATCCGGAACCAGGCGGATCATGCCCCGCAGTTGCTCAATCGCTTTGTCGTAATCGCCCGCATGTTTGTACGCGATGCCCAATACAAACCACGTGTTCGGAATCGTCGCGTCCTGTTTTTGCGAGCGCAGAAGCTCAGCCATCCCGGCGTCCGTCTGCCCGGCCTGTAACAAGGCGATTCCATAATTGACGCGATCTCGCACCGAGTTCGGATCCATCGCGACGGCCGCCCGCAGCTCATCCACGGCCTGTGCATGCGTGTCCGGATTTTCGAAAAACGCTTTGCCCAGGTTGCGATATTCCCAAAGCCGGTTCGCATCCTGCGGAGTCTGCGCAAACAGCGTCAGAATCGCGCACAACACCACCACGAAAGAAATGGCCCGGAAAGTATTCATTGGCGAGACGAAAGTCTCATTCTATAGAACGGGACTTGAGGCTTTCATCGGCTGTTAGATTGATATTTTGCCTGATCAAAGCGCACTTTCCATGGCGAAGAGCATCCGCAACCGCGAGATCTCTTCTCTTCAATTAATCACCGCGCACATCGAGCGCATCCGCCAGGTAAACCCATCCATTAACGCCGTTGTAGATCTTCTCGAGTATTCGGCGCTTCGCGAAGCTCGAGCCGCGGATGCCAGACTTGCTGCCAATGAGCCGTGCGGGCCGTTACACGGCGTTCCCATCTCCATCAAAGATTCCATCGACGTCCGAGGCTCGAAAACTACGGCGGGCACGTTCGGGCGGAGAAATGCCGCGCCCGCGGAGCAAGACGCCACACTCGTCGCTCGCCTCCGCTCCGCGGGAGCCATCCCGATTGCGAAAACAAACCTGCCCGACCTGTTGTTCGCCTACGAAAGCGACAACTATATTTACGGCCGCACAAACAATCCGTACGATCTGGAACGCACCGCGGGCGGAAGCAGCGGAGGCGAAGCGGCGCTCATCGCCTCCTGCGGTTCCCCACTCGGGCTAGGGAGCGATTGCGCCGGTAGCGTTCGCTTGCCTGCCGCTTTCTGCGGCATCGCGAGCATTAAGCCAACCAACGGACGTCTGCCGCGCACCGGTCACGTGCCGCCCGCCGGCGGCTGGGTCGAAGCGCTTTGGCAAATCGGCCCAATGGCCCGCTATACCGAAGACCTGGCGCTCGCCATACAGCTTCTCGCCGGCCCCGATAACCTCGATTTCACTTCGCCGCCCGTGCCGCTTCTAGAACCCGAACCGGCTCGCAAAAAACACATCGCCTTTTTCACTGATAACGGTTTTGCACGTTGCGCGCCGGAGGTGCAGGCCGCCGTACGCCGCGCGGCTCATTTCCTTTCGCAAGCCGGCATGCACGTCGAAGAGCGCCGGCCGCCTTGCGTGGAACAGGCGTATGAACTCGAAATGGCGCTACTAGGCGCCGATGGCGGAGAAGGCATTGACCGATATCTCCGTGAAATCGGAAGCACGAAAATACATCCTCTCCTGATCGACGGATTTTTGAGACGCATGCGTCCGTTCCGCGCAACTGCCGGCCAGCTTGCGGACCGATGGGCGCAATGGGACGAATATCGTGCCGCCATGACGCGTTTCTTGAATGCATTACGATGCAGTAGTTTGCCCGGTCTATACGCAGGCGGCACTCCGCCACGGCGAATCGGTGACCGATGCCAATTTCGAAGGCTTCAGCTACAGCATGGCCTGGAACGTCGCCGGAGTTCCCGCCGCTACCGTCCGTTGTGCCGAAACCGGCAGCCTGCCCATCAATGTTCAAGTCGTGACGCAGCGCTGGCGCGATCTGCTCGCCATCGATATTTGCCGCATGCTCGAGCAGGAATTCGGCGGCTGGAAAGCACCCGCTATTCCGCAGGGACAAACAGAAAGCAAACCGGCGATGGCACATTGAACACGCGCCCGGTGAGGCTGAGTTTTCCGCTCGTCGGATCCACGTCGAAAATTACAAACTGGTCGGCTTTCTGATCGCCCGCGAATAAAAATCGCCCCGTCGGATCGAATTCAAACGCGCGCGGCCAGGTCCCGCCGGTCGCGGCGACTTGCACTGGCTTGAGCATCCCGTTCGCCGCGTCGATCGCGAACACCGCGATAGTACCGGGCCCGCGATTCGATACGTACAGGAACTTGCCCGCATGGTCGATCTCCACTTCTGCCGGCGCATTTTCTCCCTTCGCGCCCAAGGGCAGAATCGAGATCGATTTAATTTCGTTCAAACTCCCGTCCGCCGCATCGTGCGAGAACACCGTCACGAATGGCTCCAATTCATCGGCGACATATGCGAATTTCCCACCCGGGCTGAACGCAATGTGCCGCGGCCCGTAACCGGCATCCACTTTCGCCGAAGGCGGATCGTTCGGCGTGAGCTTTGCGTTCGATGGATCTATCCGATAAATCCGGATGCGATCCAGCCCAAGATCCGGGACGTACAGAAATCGATTGTCCGCCGACACCACTGCCTCATGCGCGTGCGGCCCGGCCTGCCGTTCGGGATTCACGCTGGAACCATGTTCCGTCAGCAGATCCGACATCTTGCCTAACCGGCCATCCTGCTCGAGCGGGAAAACCGATACGCCGCCGGTGCCGTAATTCGCCACCATCAGCATCTTCGATGTATGATCGACGCTCAGATAACACGGTGCCTGCCCGCCCGAAGATGCGGTATTCAGCGGCTTCAACTTGCCTGTCGCGCGATCGATCGCAAACGCCGCTACGCCGCCATCCACCTTGCCTTCCAGTTCGCTCACTGCGTAGAGATAGCGAAAATCGCGATCCGTAGCGATAAAGGACGGATTCGTGACCTCGCCCACCAATCCCATCGGCTCGAGTTTCGCCCCGCTCGTGTCGTAACGATAGCCGTACACACCTTTCCCGTATACGCCCACGTACAGGAAGTACTTCGTTCCATTCGCCGTAGAGCTTGCGCTGTAGCTGGATAGTGAGGACATGATGAGAATCGCTGTTGAAAAAATCGAGTACTTCCAAAGCCCGCCGTTCAACAAGATAGATCGCCTCCGCATCCACAGTATTACGCTCCGTTTCCTCGCAGCGCGCAACTTCGTTGTTTTGTATGATGCGTCTGGCGCGTCCTCTTAACAATCATGAAACAGTTTTCAACCTCCGCTTTGCTGGCGTTAACGATTTCCGTCCCGCTATTCGCAGCCGCTTTCGGCCTCTTCGATAGCCACGGCGACATCGGCATCACACCCAAGAAAGGCGATGCCGTTTACGACTCGCAAACCGGCGAATACCGCATAACCGGGGGCGGCGCGAATATGTGGCTCAAGACCGATGCGTTTCAGTTCGTCTATAAGCAGATCTCGGGAGACGCAACCCTTACTGCCGATGTTCGTTTCATCGGAAAGGGTGTGGAAGCACATCGGAAAGCTGCCTTGATGATCCGTCAAAGCCTCGATCCGGATTCGGCCTATGCCGATGTAGCGCTGCACGGCAGTGGCCTGACGTCGCTCCAGTACCGCCCCACCGCCGGCGCGGACACCCAGGAGCTGCGCTCAGACTTGAACGCGCCTGTCCGCATTCGCATTGAGCGCCGCGGCAACGAATTCACAATGGCAGCGGGGCAGCCAGGCCAGGAGTTAAAATCCACCGGACCGGTCACCGTCGTGCTGCACGATCCTGTTTATATCGGCCTGGCCGTGTGCTCGCACAATGCCGACGTGCTCGAGACCGCGGTTTTCTCGAATGTAACGTTGCAACAGTAACTGCTACTTAGTAACATCTACGGCCCGTTCGGGTAAGTTGGTCCCGGAACATAGCTCGAAACGGAGCGAAAGATTCTTCGTACAACTCCTCCAAGCTGATCTTCATCTTGCGCTGCCAATTCGGATATTGCTCCGTGCTTCCCGGCAGATTCTGTTGTTCGGCTTGCTTGGTAAAGTCTTCCTGGTTCAGCAACAGGATCGCCGAAGGTGTCTGGGCGAGGAATCCGATGATGGCGTTATGCAGATGGCCATCTACTTCTCCGACTTGTTCCACATTCCGTGGATAATAGTGCGGCAGTAAATGCTCGGCGTGTAACGTGTCCAGCATCCGCTGCTTTTCGCGTTTTCTGTCTTTCAGTTGAGCCCGGTATCCGGCTTCATCCGCCAGACCTGCCGCTTTCCGCGCTTCTATATCGCGAAAGGTCCAGAAGCCGGCAATCGTCGGCAGATCGTGTGTTGTGGAGGAGACCAGCGCTTGAACCGGATACTCGTGACTTCGTTTGAATGATTTGTCTTTGTGGTGCTTCTCGAAGTAAAACAACCGGTAGCTCAAGATCCCGAAGCGCGCCAGCGTGTCGCGCATTTCATCCGTCACCGTGCCTAAATCTTCTCCGATCACGACGCTCTTATTGCGCACGCTTTCCAGCGCCAGAATGCGCAGCAAGTCCGTCGCGTTGTCGCGCACATACGTCCCCTGCGCCGCACTCGCACCGTCTGGAATCCAAAATAGCCGGAAGAGCCGCATCACGTGATCGATGCGCAGCGCTCCCCCGTGGCGCATCATCTTACGGATGCTCTCTCGATAGAGTACGTACCCGTTATCCCGATGCGCCAACGTATTCGGCGGCGGAAACGCCCAATCCTGGCCATTCGGCGAGAAATCGTCCGGCGGCGCTCCCACCCGGCAGCCGTTCACATAGAAACGGCGATGGGCCCATAGGTCCGATCCGCAACTGTCGGTTGCCAGCGCCAAGTCATGGTACAGACCGATCGCCATGCCGCACTGTTTTGCGTACGCCTGCGCCGCCGAAAGCTGCTCTTCGATAACAAACTGAACGTATTTATAGAACTCGACCAACCGCGCGTGCCGTCTTGTAAAGTCCGCGCACGCCTTCGATTCCGGGTCCTGATATTCAGCGGGCCACTGCAGCCAACTCCAGCGATTCCGGTCCTGTTTGTGAAGCGCTTCATCGAGCGCGCAATACAGCGCAAACTTATGCAGCAGATCTCCCTCTCGCTCGCAGTATTCCGCAAACGCCTTCGAGCGTTCCGGATTCGCCGCCCGCCGCCGCGCAAACTCGCGAAATAGAAGTTTGAGGAAGCGCCGCTTCAGCCGGTCGATCTCTTCATACTCAACGAATTCGGCTGCGCGTAAGCGGCTGATCTTTTCCTGCACGCGCGGCGAGCGAAAAAGCTGTTGCGCGTATCTCGACACAGCGAATTCGGAAACCTCTTCAACATCTACATAGATCGAATTTTTGTAAAAACTCGAGAGCGGCAAATAAGGGCTCGTGTTGTACGGCGCGCGATTGTGCAGCGCGTGCAGCGGATTCACCCCGATGAAGCTGAATCCAATCTCGCGCCGCGCCCATTCCGCGAGCCGCCGCAAATCCGTAAAATCTCCGCATCCCCAGTTCCGGCCGGATCGCAAACCATACAGCGCTACGTTGAAGCCAGCTGCGCGCCCGCCATTGCATAAGTTGTCGCCTAAATAAGCCCGATTCGGACACACAATCAAATTGCTCTGCCCTGCAATCCTGCCGTCCAATGTGATCGCAATGCTGTGATAGCCGGCAGGAAGCTCAACCGGCAGACGAAGCTCGTAGCTCGACCACCGCTGGTCCTCCACCGCGATATCGCGAGTCTTGATCAATTGGCGCGTATCCACTGATCCCGCCAACTTCTGCCCGTCTTCGAGCCCGATGTCAAAACCGATCGATCCCGTGAAACCGGCCGGCAGCGTGAGGGGCGCGGCGAGATCCGATTCGCTGATCACCAGCGTCTTCGGCACCGCCCGCGTCCATCGTGCTTCGAAGCGCCGTTTGCGGTCCCGCTCCACAGCTTCGAAACTCGAGACCTCCCATCCCAAAGCTTGGAGCAGGCGCCGCCGGACATCGGAGGAAAGCTCGTGCCTCTCATGGAAAATATCCCAATACTCCGGCTCGATGCCGCACTCGCCGGCGGCCCGCGCCAGTGCGTCCTCGTAATTCCCCGCCGGTTCGAACGCGGTTTGCGCCATTGTCACTTCGATTCTAGACGCGCCTGCATGGGATAATTTGTACGTGGGCGATTCAGAGAAGTTTGAAATCAGCCAGCCACCCGAGCTTTTCGCGCGAGCGGACCAGCAGTACGACAGCCCCGAATTGCACGAAGGCATCATCACAACCACGCTTGACAATGCCCTCAATTGGGCGCGCAAGAATTCGCTCTGGCCGATGACGTTCGGCCTCGCCTGCTGCGCCATCGAAATGATGTCGATGATGGCTTCGCGTTACGATGCAGCCCGTTTTGGCGCCGAGGTCTTCCGCGGCTCTCCCCGGCAATCGGATTTGATGATCATTGCCGGACGCGTCTCGAACAAAATGGCGCCTGTCATCCGCCAACTCTATCGCCAAATGCCCGAGCCGAAGTGGGTCATCTCCATGGGCGCCTGCGCGACCTCAACCGGCGTGTTCAGCAATTATGCCCTTGTCCCTGTCAACCAAGTGATCCCCGTCGACGTGTACGTTCCAGGCTGCCCTCCACGGCCGGAGCAGTTGATCTACTCGATTATGCTGCTCCAGAAGAAAATTCAAGAAGAGCGCGGCACGGTTCGCAAGACTTTGAATCTGGCCTAATCGCGAGCCTCGCGCGTATAAGCGACAGAAGAAGCTCCGCATCCTGCTGTTTGATATTTGGCGCCCCGTCTGCAAGAAATCGGCTCATTTGCGAGGCGCTCGCCTCTCCCGCGAGCTTGCGCAAAAGCGTTAGTAAGAGACCTTTGGTGCGCTCCGGAAAATAGACCTCTTTCAGTTTCATCACAATTTCAATCGCCTGTGCGCGTGTAAGCAATCCACGACGCGCGGCGGCCCGCAAAACATAACGCGTATTCACCAGCGATTCCGATACCGGTTCGTACGTTGCGGGCGAATAGGCGAGCGCCACTTCATCGTCCGCATCCAGCACTCCGCTTCGAAAAAGCCGGAACACCCGGCCGACGCCGATCATCCCGCAATGGCGCAATTCCACCGCACGCAGCGCGCCCATGCTGCCCGCGCCGTACACCGTGACCCCGCTCTCCAGTAGCGGCAGAATCTCTTTCGGCGACACAGCCAGGCTCTGGAAGAATTCGCCATCGATAATTCCGACAATCTCCGGCTTTTGAAGCGCAACCCGCGCCAAATCGCCGCGCCGGATCGGCGGCAGAATCGTAGCGTCGATCAGCGCTTTGGCTCGGTCCGGATGGAGGCTCGGGCCCGTGAAGATAAGAACATCAGACATGCCGCCGCCAGAACTCGAGCGCCCGTTCGCCAAGCCTTCCGCGATCTACTGACCAAAACTCGAGACCAGGTACCAGGACGCGGATGACTCGAAAAGGGCCCGGTTCGCTGAGATCTACGACAATCGCCGTTTCCATTCCATTGGTTGATAGCCGGGATAGAATCAGCGCAACGTCCTCGGCGGCGCTATCGTTTTTGGCGGAAGCGATTTCACCAAAGGGGCGCAATGTCCCCTGCTGTTGCAACATCCAGCGGTGAGAGTCGATTTTTTCCACGCGCTGTGTTTTGGCGTTCGCCGGATGCACCGGCACTCCGGCGTATTCCAAATCCTCGCGCACGCCCTGAATATCAACTGCTCTCGATTGCGCAAGTTCAGTCAGCGCGCGTATAACGGCAATGCGTGCGTTCGGATGGGCACCGATTCCACTGTGCGCCTGCGGGAAATTGACGATGGAATCGTCTGCAACAGAAGCAATCACACAAGGTATTCCGAAGTCGGATGTCACATCGCGAACCACCGGGTGAAGGCCTGCTCTGTTGAATTTTCCGATCAATTCCGTGATAGGCTCTCCTGCCTCGCTCAGATCGATACGAGGATGCGCGTTCGGGTCATCGCAGCCGAGTTCGGCTACTTTCGTGCCGAAAGCTGCCGCATAACGCGCGTGCGGAATCCATTGGCTGCGAAGATCCGCGAGTGTCCAGGCATCCCTTTCCAACAGCTCGCAGAGTCCATGGCAAAGGGCTTCTTCGAAGCATGTTCCTAACGCCAACCCGTTCGAGCTATTTACTTCATAGGGCGATCGGGAACCTAAATAATGCGGGCCATAACAAGCAAGGCCAGCGGGAACTAATACAGCTTCTTTGGAAATAAGATCGTAACCCTCTACCCACCAATACGGCCGGCCTTCGCTGTAGTCGTCTTGTAACTTGTGAGTAAATGCCCGTGGGTTCACGACTGCTACTTTGCCGGCGCGGATCTTCCGATAACATTCCTCTATAATTGGAAGCTTCGCGGAGAGTGCTATCTGGCGCTCTACCGCCTCTAAAAGCGCGCCAATCCGCGAATTGATGGGCGTGAGACCCCTGCCGCTGTACACACTGACAAAATCGCCCGATTTCGGAACGATAGCGCTGTGCACGGGAATGCCCAGCCTATCCAAACCAGTAATGTTGGCGACACGGGTGACGCCGTTCGCTGCCGCCATAGCTTCGGAGCGCAGCAATAGCTCCTCTCGGACCATCGACCGACCGAACCTCACGCAAATTTGACTTTGTGCGGGCGGCTACGCTTTGGGCTTCGGCGGTGGCGGCGGGTGGTGCCCAACATCGCAACTGAAACATATACCTATCCCGTGTTTCGGCCCGTGCTCTCGTATGAACTTTTCTAAACGGTCAGGCTTGACGTCTTCATCCAATTCCGCAGCCGCCTCTGTAGGCGATTTAAGACCATGCAAAACATACCGTCGTTCGTGCTTCTCCAAATGTTCGACGAATTCATTAAATTTTCGAAGAACTTCGCGGAGTTGTTCATCCGTCAGGCCCATGCGCTCCAGAATTTGAGCGTCTGTCATTTTTCTTGCCTCCTTAACAGGTCAAGCCGCTGACTTTTCTGGCGAATACGTCAGCGCAGACCCAGATTATTTCACATCCGGTCTTACCTTGCGGAGCAGAACGCGGAAGCGTGGATTCGAGCGGAGTTCGTCGAGCATCGGATCGACGCCCAGCCAGATCACCTCTTCGTATCGCTGATTGTGGGCATGCTCCAGATCGGCGAGAGCCTCGTTCGTCTCGTGAAGACTTAAATGCGCTAGTGCCAAATCGTACCAGCCTGAAAAGCCCGCTTGCACCTTGTAGGAGCGAAGCAATTGCCGAGCTCTATCGCGTTGACCAGCGCGCGCATATCCCGCAACCAATAGAGGAACACGCTCCTCTGAAAAGAAGGAAGGAATTGCCTCGATGGCCTTAAAAGCCTCTGCGGGCATCGATTTTGCCCAGTAATCTTCAGCGATGTAATCGCTAACGATAGCTCTGGCGGGCGGGTCCTTCGTCAATGGTTCCAATACGGCCAGAGACTCGTCGCTCCGGCGAGCCATTCGAAGTACTTGTCCGTGGGCCGCTCTTATTCCAATCGCTTCCGGCGCGAGATGTTCTGCCACCTCAACTTCTCGAATCGCTTCTTCAAAGCGGCCCAAAGCTCCAAGATTGAACGCATACAGTTCGTGCGCATTTGGCCAGTTCGGATCCAAGTCAATTGCACGCCGAAAGTCATGCTCCGCGGCACTCCAGTTGTAATCGGCTTGCATTTCTACAAAAGCTCGCGCAGCGTAGGCCTCGGCAAGAGTGCCATCCAGATGCAACGCCCGCTCCGCCGCTGCTCTCGATCGCTCCAGGGCGTAAGCAGGCGCCATACCGCCATAGGTACTGCCGAAAGCGGCAATAAAGCCGTAAGCATCTGCAACTCCCGAATAAGCCGGCGCGTAACTCGGGTCTGCCGCGATCGCCTGATTAAAGTGATCAATCGCCTGTTGAAAATCTGTCGCGGTTCGCTTGTTCAGATGAAAACGGCCTTTCAAATACTCCTGATAAGCTTGCGAGCCGATTGCATATTGCCGCCGAAGCCGCGCTTTCAAAGGCTCACTCAATTTCAGACGTAGTTCATCGGTTACTTCGGTCGAAAACTGCTGGAGCACTTCGGCCAATGACGATATCTTTCCGCTGTACGCGTTGCCCCACAGGCGAACTCCGGACCGGACGTCGATCAATTCTGTATCGAGGAAGAAATCGTCACCTTGCCTCGATATCGATCCATCCACGATACGGCTGACACGCAAATCACGCCCGGCCGCGCGCGCATCCACCCGGGCACCCTCGTATTTGAGCACCGCTCCTCGTGCACTTACGCGCAGCGTGGGAATTCGCGACAGATCGTTGATCAACGATTCGGTAATGCCTTCGGCCAGGTACGCCATCTGCGGATCGCCTGTCCGGTTTTCAAAGGGTAATACCGCAACTGAATCCACCGCCGGCGCTCTCGCGTGTACGAACCAATACGCCGCGGCGGCTATTAGCGCCGCGCTCAACGCCAACACGATAATCCAGGTCGAAGTGGTTGAGGTTTTTTGCGCAGCCTTCACCCAATCCGCGGTTTTCTGATCGCCCGAAACCAGCGCTGCCGCCAACGCATCGCCAAAATCGCGAGCCCTCTCAAAACGGTCGCGCGGGTTTGGCGACAAAGCCTTCAAGATTAGTTGCTCTGCCGCTTCCGGCAGATCCTGCCGCAAGTCCCTCGGCAGGACTTTCAGCCCTTCCATGTGCTGCAGAACGATTCCGCCTGGAGTGCTGGCTCGGAACGGCGTTATACCCGTCACCAGTTCGTACGCGACAACGCCCATCTGATACACATCGCTTGCGGGCGATGCTTTGCCTTCAAACTGTTCGGGCGACATATAGACGAAGGTTCCCGACGAACGGGTTGAGGAGGAATCCTCGCCTGTCTCGCGAATCGAAGCGATGCCGAAGTCGATCAGCTTCGTCTCCTCCACGTCTTCGCTCTCGCCGATCATGATGTTTTCCGGCTTCACGTCGCGATGGCAGACGCCGACATCGTGCGCCGCGCTCAGCGCGCGCCCGGTCTGCTTCATAATTTCGGCCACTTGCGCAAGCGGCAGCCCGTCGCGAGGGATGATCTCCCGCAGCCGCCGCCCCGGAACATACTGCATCACCAGAAACGGTTTTCCATTCCCGCAACTCCCGAAATCGAGGACCGAGACCACGTTCGGGTGATGAATGCGCGCCAGCGCCTCCATCTCGCTGCGGAATTTCTTCAAAGCCCAGGGATCGTTCGATCGATAAGCGTTCAGAACCTTGACGACAACTTTGCGGGACGCAATCTCGAGATCCGCAGCGAGATAAGTTATCGCGAATCCACCGCGTCCCAGTTCCGGACCTAGTAAGTACCGGCCCTTCAGCAAGTTCTCGCCTATGTTCTCGGTAGGCGGAAGGCGATCCCGATCAGGACCCGGATTGCTCCCAATTTCCGAGCCGGTGGTCACCTTTGGATCGAGATCCATAAGATGAGATGTAGCACGCCACGCGCCATCTCTACGAGCTCTAGCGCTTCAGCGGATCTTCCACCCACGGCGGAGTAGCTTCCACCAGGCCGCCGAGCACCGGGTCCAGCCGTTCCAAAGCCTCTTTCATTTCCCAGGCGATCTTCCGGTAGGAAAAGTGCCCTTTCACACCGCTTCGCAAGCGCGAAATATACTCCAGTTCGGCAAAATCCATCTTGAAAAGAAACCGCGACTTCGCCGCGAGCGGTAGCAGATATTGCGCCGCCGGCTGCGGCAGTTTTTCAATCGCAGCATCCACTTTTCCGAGCGCCGCCGCGAAGATCCGTTCCGCCCCGCACCGTCCCACCAACTCCGGGGTGTCGTAGCCAAGCCGGTTCGTGTACTGCTGGCGGAACTGCTGGCAGCGCCGGTGCCTATGCAGATCCCGGTATGCCCCGATGTCCATCACAACATCGAGCACGTAAGGCGCGCTACGGAATTGCCGCGGCAGTTCGTCGCGGCGCCGGCTCCCGAGCGCCACGTTCAAAACTTCTTTCCGCCGCTCGAGCGGCCACTCGCAAGCCAGCTCGTACAATTCACAGTACGGACGATCCGTAACCGGGTAGAGCAGCGTGGCGCAGATGTCCGCTACGTGATCGGAGGGCGAAAGCAGATCCACCGCCTGCTTTGCCCGCATGTGCGATTGCGGTAAACGATCTATCGCCCACTCGGAAAGATCTGCGCGCAAACGGCCCGAGTACTCATCGCGCTCCGCATGCCGGGCCAGAGTTGGCGCAACCGGCTCCGGCGCCGCGGCGTTCGAATCCCAAACACATTCGGGAGCGGCGGCGCACGCTCCGGCGAGTTCTTCTCCCAATTCGCGAATTTCCTGAAACTCGGAAGACTTCAGCCTTCGAATCTGCTTTTCGAGCGTGCGAATGCTGGTCACTTGTCCGGCGCCGGTCGGAATCCCCAGCGGTAATAGATAACGTGCCACGTCAAACGCACGTGCGTTTAAGTTCCGGCGGTAGGCATCGGGTTTCATATCCGCCGGCCGGGGAAGTTGCTCCTGTAAGTACGTGAGCGCGAGCTCCTGCACTTCGCGGTACGCGCGCAGAAGATCTTCAGCCGTACTCTGATAAATCGCGACCTCATCGCCGGTAAGCTCGGGCGGCACAATTACACCCGATTTAGAAAAGTCCTGATAACGCGAGCTTCTTGCCTGGCCGTCCCAGAGCTGCTCGTCTTCGATTTCGGTCGCCGCCAGCTCCGAAATGCCTTCGAAGCACACCGTCACGTGCCCAAGATCGGCGATCGACGCGTGGCCGTACTGAAAATAGAAGCTCTCGAGAAATTTCGCCGAATCGTGGGTCCGCACCCATTCGATCGAATCCCGGATCGAATCGGGCGAACGGCTATAGCGCGCCAACGCGAACGCAAGCTTCTCGGGCGGCATGGGCGCGACTGTCAATACGCGCCGGACGGGTGCGGACATGGAAGCCGCTATGATAGCGGATTCATGAAAATGCGAATTAAGAAGCTGCATTCCGGCGCTCATCTTCCGGAATACGCGCACGGACCGGCGGAAGACGCCGGGATGGATATTCGATGTATCGCGGGAGCGGTCCTCGAGCCGGGTCTTCCGCAAGCCATCCCAACCGGCCTCGCCCTGGAAATTCCCAGCGGTTATGAAGTGCAGATCCGGCCGCGCAGCGGGCTGGCGCTGAAGCACGCCATCACTCTGCCGAACTCGCCCGCCACCATCGATCCCGGCTACCGCGGCGAATTGAAGATCATCCTGCTGAATCTCGGCAGAGCGCCTTACGAAATTCATCCCGGCGATCGCATTGCCCAAATGGTGGTCGGCCGCTATGAACCGGTCGAGTGGGAAGAAGGCGAACTCGCCGAATCCGCGCGCGGAAGCGGCGGCTTCGGATCGTCGGGCCGCTAAACTTTGTTACTCACTTCAGACGTCAATTTGCTTGCCAACGGCTGCGTCTGTCCCGAGTATTTGTTCCCAGCCTTCTTGTAATACGGAACCGAAACCGGCGAGGAGAGCTGCTCAAACGTGAACGAACAGATGCGCATTCCGGGATACAGCGCAACCGGCATGATGCCCAGATTGCTCAACTCCAGCGTCGCCTTGCCGCGCCATCCCGGATCGAACAGACCGGCCGTGCCATGCACGATAATGCCGATTCGTCCCAGGCTCGACCGGCCTTCCAGCCTGCCCAATACATCGTCGTCCAACTCCAGCGTTTCTTCCGTGATCGCCAGCGCAAACTCACGCGGCTGCAGAATGAATGGATCGCCCGAGTTCACGTTTACCGACCGCATGAGGCCCTGAATCGCATTCTTGTCCCGCACGTCGATGCAGGCATGCCGGCTGTGCTCGAATACGCTAAACTCACCGCCCAACCGGAAATCGACCGAGCAGCTCCCGAACTGTTCCGGCGGAAGGGCGGGCGAAATC
This sequence comes from uncultured Acidobacteriaceae bacterium, assembly GCA_963787545.1. Taxonomy (GTDB): domain Bacteria; phylum Acidobacteriota; class Terriglobia; order Bryobacterales; family Bryobacteraceae; genus Bog-105. The sequence goes on along the minus strand of CAWBDW010000023.1, from coordinate 37,913 downwards.
CGGATCTTGCCGAGTTCAAGATAGCGCCGGATATCGACGTCGGAAAGGACCATAGGCGGACAAGCGCGAACAGCCATCCTAGCACGCGCAAGATGCTATATTGAGGGCGACAAGTGGGCGGCTAGCTCAGCTGGGAGAGCACCACGTTCGCAACGTGGGGGTCGTGGGTTCGAATCCCATGCCGTCCACCATCGGCCTACCAATTCCCCCAATTCAAGACGAAGCCCGTACTGACGCGCAGATTGTTCGGATAGAAGCGATGGTTCAGATCGCCGGCCCAGGTGTGGACGTCCTCCAGCTCCACGATGCGCAGCCCGAGCGCGGAATTGATATCGTAGTCGATTCCTCCGCCGACCGCTAGGGCCCAGGAGTTTCTTTGATCGGCGCTCGTATACAGTGAGTGCGCGACATAAGGCTCAATATCGTCGAGTACGCTCTGCGGCGGTCTCTTATCCGGGTTCATCGTCTCGGTGGTGAACTTGTCACCGCCGCCCAGAATCTGCAGATACGGCGTCCAGCGCCGCGCAGCGCGAAAGGAGAATCGCGGACCGGCCACATAGGTCGTCGAATCGCCCGAAATGTTTTCGCCCGGCGATGCCATCTTGCAGCCCGAGACTTCCGCCACGACACCAAACCACGAGTCGACATTGAAGAGCACAGTAGCCCCGCCTCCGTTGCAGCTTTGAGAACCCTTTTCGCCGTGAGAGAGCTGAAAGTAGTCATAGGCCATTCCGATTTCGAGCATCGGCACGGGCCGCGGCGCGGGATACAGGGGTTGCACGGGATCGGCGTAACTTTCAGTTGCGAGCATTGGTGCATTCGCGTGGTTCCTGAAAAGTCCCGGGCGCGTATCGCGATGCCACGGCTGTTCGCCTCGCAGCATGTTCGCCATCGAGCGCGACGGATTCAGTCCGGCCCGCGCGAACATCTTCAGATAACGATTCTGTGTATGAGCCTCGATGCGCTCGACAAGGTATTTGTCGACGGAATCCTCGCCGATCATCCAGGCCAGGCCCATTGTTGGCGTGATCACGTGGTCGACGAAGCCCTGCTGCGGGAAGTAAGCTTGCGTGTGGCCGATGGTGGCCTCGCTGATAGGACCGATTTCGAACTGTTCGCTGTAGACCCACGCCCAGGCGGCGGCGCGCAACCTGCTCTTCCAATACGCGCGATTGCGTCCGAATACCGCTTTTCTGTACTTCGGATCGTTCTGAACAAAGACGAATCCGCTCACCGATCCCTGCATGGGATGTCCGATGTAATTGACGAAGAACGGATCGCCGTCGCCCCACCCGTGCAGGTTGTCGATAGATCGCGCGTAGCCCTGGAAGAACGGCCCTTTCATCGTGGCGCGAGTCTCGGGTTGCGTAACGACGCGGAAACCGTTTTCAATCGCAATAAAGTAAAACGATTGTTCGAGAAGCGATTTCCACTGCACGCCGCCCGTTTGAGCAGAGTCGCTATTGGTATCGTCTTGCGATCTGGCGCCGCTGCAAAATAAGAGCAGGCAGAAAGCGACTAACAGGAATCGGCGTTTGCCCAACATATCCGGATCTCACGTCCGGACTCTAACTTCAAGCGTTTGATGTCCAGCGAGCGCCGCACGATTTAAAATTACTCGGTTGTTGTTCAGCGTTCCAATACTGGCGGCTGCAAGTGCGCGCCCGTCCGGCGGATGAATATGGAGGACGAGGTCGCCTTCGAAGTTGTTTGGCAAGTTCAAGCTGACACGCCATTCGCGATCGTTTACGGCTCGCGTCGTCCAGCTTAAGAGGCCGAAACGCGTCGGGCATTTCTCCACCCGAATCTCCTGACCTGCGGCAAACCAGTGCTTAGGAGCCGCTTTCTGCACGATGGCAAATATCGCGATTGCTCTCTTCGTAACAAAGCAGCCAGCGTAAACCGAGCGTCGGTTGCAGAACGCTATTGACCACGGCGGACCAGGCATATGCATTGCCATCCCCAGGAAAGCTCCCGGGGAGATAAGCGTCTTCGGGCGAGTATCGATTGCCCGAATCGGCCGCGTAACAGCACAGCGAATAGAGCGTGAGCAGAAAGGGACGGTAATCGTCTTGCCGGATTCGCGCGGCAAGCGTGCCGTGCGCCATAAAGTTTGATGTCCGCGCGACATCGCCGTCGGTATGCAAACCCATGATCTGCTGGCCGGCGATCTCGCGGTGCTTCAAATGGCCCAGATCGAGGGCGGGATCGCCCCAATCGGCCGTAAACCAATCCATCATGAAACGGTGATTCTCGTAGCTTGAAAGCTGTTTCGGATCGCGATGGATGTCATCGGTCGTGAACGGAGTTATGCCTGCCGCGCGCACGTGCTCGTTTGCAGCAGCGATCGTGGCCTTCATGTCCCGTTCGATGAGGCCGCGCATTTCAGTGGCGATGGCGGCGTAGCGCTTCGCTTCCTCCAGTAACTCCGGCCTCTGAGTTTTTTCGAGACAGCGCGCGTGTTCTACCAATCCGCGCCAGGTCCACGCGGCATTCTGGAAATAATACGGATGCGAGTTAGGGAAATCGTTTTGCGGGTCGCCGAGGTCTGCTTCCGGCGATCCCCAAATCAGGCCGTAGCGGCGATTTTCGGGCGCGAAGGTCGCTTTGCTGTACTCATATCGCTTCAGGACGAATTCGATCATGCGACGCAAAACGGGTAATCGCTTCTGAAGGCTTTCGAAATCGCCGGTGTAGTCGTAGGCGCGAGCGGAGTTCCACAAAAAAACTCCAGCATTCAGAGGCGCCTCGACCTGATCCTGCGTGTTGTAGAGAAAATTGCCATCGGGCAAGATGTAGCGGTCCAGATAGTGCTGGAAATACGGGTCGACTTCTGCCGTGAGGTTCCAGAGTTGGTGCGCCCAAACGAATTCGTAATGGGCGACGGGAAACAATGCGTGGCTTCTTTCGGGGATTTTGGTGTAAGCGCCTTCGCCAATCTGATAAGTCGGTTCGAGGCCGCGGTAACTGCAGCGCGACAAGGTGATGCCGGCTCGCGCGGCATCGAGCAGCCACGGATCTGGAATTTCGACCTTCATGTGGTCTTCGAAAAAATGCTGCCCGCGATTGGCGATACCGGCCAGCGCCGAAACCCAACCTTCGGCGGACGTGTTCCAGTAGTGCTCGGTGGAAACGCCCGAATTCAGCACGACGCGGATTCGCGCCACAGGCTGCGCTTCGGTGCCGGGCGGAAGCAGGACCATCACTTCGTAGCCGGCCCGCGATTCGGGATTCCAGACGCCGATATGCGCGATGGGCAGATAACCGCCCAGCAGCGTTCGCTTGCTGTAGCCGTGCAGATATCGAAAGACGCTCGCGTCTTCACCTGGGAAGAACTGCGCCGGATCGAAAGCGGCGCGCGCGGTATCGGGAGCCCACAACCCTTCCGCCCCCAATGCCGACGAAAGTTCGCGCGATTTCCCATCAGCTTCCAGGAACAGCGAGCGGAGCGGGCCCGCCTGTTCGTTCGCGACGAGTGTGTAGCCGATATATTCGGCTCCGAGAGCGGCTACGTTTTCGTAGCACGGGTCTTCGTTCGAATCGAGAATATACTCGGCCAGGCGATCCGGTCCGGGCACATAGGGGACTTCTCGCGTAAAGCGGATATGCGGAGTATTGGTAGGGCGCGGGCGAATGCTCTCAAGATGGCCAACGCCTTTGCGGATGCGCAAGATGACGCCTTCGGCTTCGGTGAGGAAAACGATGGCGCCTTGATGCGTGACGTTCTTCTCGAAAACGGCGGTCTCGCTTCCGTTGATTTCGGCGACGGCGAGGACGCGCCAGCCATCAATGACTTCGCCATTTTTCAGCGTTCGGATGTGAGCGATGCGCGGCGCGGATTCGAGGGCCGCGCGCTCGCCCGGCAGCAGGAGCGAGTACTCGTTCGGGATGCGTCCAGGGGCATAGCCACCGCTTGCTGACGCGCGCGGTTCGGTTGCAAACAGTCCGGCGAGCGCTTGTATGAACCCGCGGCGATTCATCCTCCACTATTCGTACCGCAGCGAGACCAGCGGATCGACGCGCGTCGCTCGAATGGAAGGCAGATAGCACGCACACGCGCCTACAATCGCCAGCAGCAACACTACTCCGGCAAGGGTTAGCGGATCGTGGATGGATACTCCGGAAACCTGGCTTTGGATCAGACGCAGTACGAGAACTGCAATCACGAGCCCGGCCGCCACGCCCGCCAGAATGAAGCGCATGCCTCCCGATAGGACCAGCCAGCGCACATTCCCAGCGCTGGCGCCGAGAGCCATCCGAATGCCGATCTCCCGCTTCTGCTGCGAAACCGTGTAAGAGACGACGCTATACACGCCAACGGTCACCAGCACCAGTCCGATTCCGGCAAATACCGAAAAGATTTCCAATCCGAAGCGCGGTTTTGCGTATTCGAATTGATCGAGCGCCGCTTCCATGGACATGGTCTGCTGCGGGCGCACGCTCTTATCGACTTTCAACAGCTCGCCCTCCAACGTCCTGGCAAGGGCCGCGGGATTTCCAGCAGCGCGGAGATAGACGATGTACTCGCCAAAACCCTCCACCGATACGGGGCCATAAGCCTCTGGAACGACCGCCTCCGTCACTCCATGATTTTTCACGTCTGAGGAAACGCCGACGATTTCAAACCAGGGATTCGCAATCGGCTCGGGAGCCCGTTGCAGCCCGAGAAGTTCGATTTGTTTGCCAACCGGATCTTCACCCGAAAAATACTTCTTAGCCAAGGCCGCATTGATGACAACGACCTTGCGTTTGCCATTGATATCCTGTTCGGTCAGAAATCGTCCCCGTAGCAGCCGTATACCGACCGTACGGAAAAACTGAGCATCGACGAAACCCATTTGACCCTTCCATTTTTCCGAATGCGTTTTTCCTGCCAGCTCGAAATCGGTATCGATGCCGCCGAACGGAGGAAAATCGAGCGCTCCGGAGGCGTTTACGACTCCGGGAAGATTGCGGAGATGAGTCGTCACCTCACGCAAAAAGCGCGCCTGCTGCTCGGTCGTTTTGTATTTCTTGCCTAAGGCAACGTCGCTGACCACCAGTTTTTCCGCACTCAGGCCCAAATCCGCATCCCGCTCCATCAAGAAACTGCGCATCATCAATCCGGCTCCAGCCAGGAGAATCAACGAAAGCGCAACTTCGCTTACGATGAGCGCGTTGCGCATACGGCCGCGGCGGAACCCGCTGTTTCCGCGTCCACCGGCTTTGAGGGATTCACTCATATTCCGGGTAAACGAGCCGAGCGCCGGGGCAAGACCGAACAGCAGCGCCGTTATGAAAACGACGAGCACCGTTGCGGCCAGCACGCGGCCGTTGAGGGTGATAAGTGCCTCATCGGGAAACGTAAACTTGGGGAGCGCCGCAATCAGCGCTTTCAGACCGCCCCAGGCAAACAGGCAGCCCACGGCCGCTCCCATGAATGCGAGCAACATGCTTTCAACCAGCAACTGCCGGACAATTCTCCAGCGTCCCGCGCCGAGACTGCTACGCACTGCAAACTCCTTTTCTCGCGCGGTTGCTTTCGCAAGCAGCAAATTCGCTACGTTCGCGCAGGCGATGAGCAGCAAGAGCGCCACCGCTGCCAAGAGTGTATATAGCGTGTCTCTAAACTTGCCGACCACATTGTCCGTAAGTGTTTGAAGGCGAACGTCAAATTTTTTCGGATAAAGCTTCGGATACACCTTCGCGAGGCGGTGCGCGAGGATGGCGGCGTTCGGTTGCGCGCTTTTGAGCGTCAGTCCGGGCTTGAGATGGCCAAGCAGGAAGAAGTACGGCGCGTTGGCATCTGTTTCGGCGTGGTTCAGCGAAGTTGGAATCCAAAGATCGGCGCCCCACCAGGCAAAACGCTTGGGCATAATGCCGATCAGCGTTCGCGGAGTGTCGTCGAGCGTGAACGTCTTGCCGACGATACCCGGATCGCCGGAAAATCTCCTTTGCCAGAGCTTGTAGCTCATGACGAAAACGGGCGGCGCGCCGGGTTTTGCGTCGGCGGGCGTGGCGTAGCGGCCCAGCAGCGGCGCGACGCCTAGAAACTCGAAGGTATTGCCGGTGACATCGGAACCAAGAAACGATTCGGGCGCTCCCTGCCCGGTCCACAGCACGCGGCTTTGGGTAACGCCGACGGAGCGGTCGAAGATATGATTCTGCTGCTGGTAATCGAGGAACTCCGGCTGCATGAAGGCTTCGCGACCGTAGGGTTGGGGCTCGGAGGAATCGTGGATTTCGATGGCGGCGAAGCGCTGGGCGTCGGTGTAGGGGAACGGCTCCAGCAGAACGTTGTCGATGACGCTGAAAATGGCGGTTGTGGCGCCAATTCCCAGGCCGAGGGCGAGAACGGCGGTAATGAGAAAGCCGCGATCCTTAAGGAGCGTACGGAATCCGAATTTGACGTCGTGCCAAAGCGAGGTCATACATCAGAGTACGTATATGCGATGCTAAGAAGGTTCTTTCTTGTCGAAGCGCTCGTCTCAAACCTCTAGGAAATTCGAAAGCGTCCGCCCACGCAAAGCGCCCGAGTTCTTTCTCTAATTTGTGGATCTGCCTGGCGCTATTTATTGCGACCTTTGCCGTGTATGCGCAGGTGGGACATTTCGACTTCGTCAACTACGACGATCCGGAATACGTGGTTCATCGAAGGCATAACGCCGCAAAGCTTCATTGGGCGCTCACTTCCGGCGATGCTGCCAATTGGTTTCCTGTAGACCAGGCTGTCATATCTGCTCGATTACCAGACTCTTCGGTGCTGATAGCGGGCTCGATCATCTCATAATGTTTTCTTCCATGCGCTCGCAACCTTGCTGCTGTTCGCTTTTCTCGAGCGCGCAACGCGGGCGCGCTGGCCGAGCGCGTTTGTTGCCTTTTTGTTCGCGCTGCATCCGTTGCATGTCGAGTCGGTCGCCTGGATTGTCGGAGCGCAAAGACGTTCTTTGCGCGTTCTTCTTTTTTGCCGCGCTGTGGGCGTATGCGTGGTATACGGAACGGCCGACGCGAGGGCGCTATTTGCTGGTGGTGCTGCCCTTCTGCCTTGGATTACTGGCCAAGCCGATGATCGTCACTTTGCCGTTTGTGCTGGTGCTTTTGGATGTTTGGCCGCTGCAGCGGCGAAGGAGCTGGTCGCTGGTCTGGGAGAAGATCCCGTTTTTTGTTCTTTCGGCGGCAGCGGCGATTGTTACTTACCTGGTTCAGCAGAGCAGCCGGGCTGTCAAGACGCTTGAGGTGTTTCCGCTCGGACTGCGCGTCGAGAACGCTCTCGTTTCCTACGTGGTTTACATCGCGAAGATGTTTTGGCCAGCCAAACTGGCGGTGTTTTATCCCTATCCGCATGGCGTGCCTGTGTGGGAAGCGGCCGCGGCGGGGCTGATCCTGGCGGCGATCTCGGTATTGGTTCGTGCGCGAGTTTCGCACTCGCCCGTACCTGGCGGTGGGATGGTTTTGGTATCTCGGTATGCTGATTCCCGTCATTGGGCTCGTGCAGGTAGGCGCGCAGGCGCGGGCGGACCGGTACACGTACCTACCGATGGTTGGCTTGAGCATCATGCTGGCATGGGGCCTGCGGGAAGTTCTTAAGAGCAACGTTGCCATTTCCCTGGCGATTGCCGCGTGCCTGGTGTGCGCGGTGCTGTGCGAAGCACAGATCCAATATTGGCGGAATAGCGAGACGCTCTTTCGTCATGCGCTCGATGTCACCAGCAACAACTACCTTGCGTACCATAATCTCGGTGTAGCGTTGGCCGACGAGGGGCGCTTCGCCGAAGCAATCAAGCAATATCAAGCCGCGCTCCAAATCGAACCTAATGCCGCGAACGTGCAAACCGACTACGGAAATGCCTTGGCAAAATCCGGACAGATGCCAGAAGCAATCGCGCATTATCAGGCGGCGCTGCGAGCGCTTCCCGATTCGCCCATCACGCACAACGATCTGGCCAACGCTTTCGCTGCAACTCCCGGAAGCATGCCGCTGGCGATCACTGAGTATCAAACTGCACTGCGCCTGAAGCCGGATTATGAAGAGGCGCGAAACAACCTGGCGCAGGTGCGGTCCAATGCCGCGAAAATGCAATACAACCTGGGTGTTGACTTGGCCAAGAGCCGCAAACCGGAGGCGGCAATCCCACACTTCGAGGAAGCCTTGCGGCTCAAGCCGGATTATGTGGACGCGCATAATAATCTCGGCGTGGTGCTGGCGGGCGCCGGCCGGGTGCAGGAGGCGATCTCACACTTTCGAAGCCGCGTTGAGAATCGATCCCAATTCCGCCGAGGCGCACGTCAATCTTGGGATTGCGTTATCAGGGATACCCGGCCGAAGGCCGGAGGCCATCCGGCATTTCGAAGCGGCGTTGCGCATCAAGCCCGACCCCGAGATCCAGCAGATGCTGGATCGTCTCGAGAAACAGAGATAGCCACCGGTGCGGCGGGCGCCGTCCCGGTGGCTACACTTCTCGAAGCGCTAGTGTCGTGAAGGCGGGGGACACGCCTGCTACTCGGACCCCTGCAGGTTGTCCGAGCTTGCCCGGGGTGTCCCTCCAAAATGGCTTAGAAGGTCAACTTTACGGCCAATTGGACTGTGCGCGAGCCGCCGGTGCCGGAGTTGATCGATCCGGAGCCGCTGCCGAGCGTGCCGGTCACGAATCCGAAGTTCGCGTTGTTCGCGGTGCAGCAAGTTGTGTTTGGATTGGCAAACTGCGGGGTGTTGGTTGTATTCACAGTTTCCAGCCGAAGCTGCATGCCGATGCGCTCGGTCAATTGGATGTTCTTGGCCAGGGCAGCATTTAGATTGAAGAATCCTGGCCCGATCATGGAATTACGTCCAACGTTGCCGACCTGCTGGGCAGCGCCAGGGAGCTGATCGGCGGCTCCCGTTGGGCAGGCCGCGCTAGGTGTCGCCGACTGGCAGGGTGGCGGGGCAAACGCCGTTGGATCAAACCACGGGCTTCCACCGGCCGAGGTGGTGTTGATTCCGTACAGAACTTTGACGCTCGGATCCACTTGTTCCGGCGTATTGTTGCCGCCTTGGGGCAGGTTCAAGTACGTCGAGCTGTAAGTGACCGTGAAGGGAAGTCCGGTCATGACCGTCAGGATGCCCTCGATCTGCCATCCACCGACAATCTTGTCCAGCGCTCCCGAAGCGGAGTTCAGGAATTGTTTCCCCTTGCCGAAGGGGAGCTGGTAAACGTAGCCCTGCACAAACTCAACCGTACGATTGAAATCGTTCAGCCCCCAATTACGGTGATATTGACCGTTCAGATAGAAGCCGTAGAATCCATCGTCGTCGCCGCCGTTGTAGTAAGCCATGCCCTTCTGCCAGCTGAACGCGGAAGTGATGCTGAGCCCGGAGACGAAGCGCCGGTCAATCTTCACTTGCAGGCCGTTGTACATCGAGGACACCGGCACGAAATACTGCGATATGGTGCCCGTGTGCGGGAAGTAAGGCAGGTACTTGGTGTCGCCCGCGGACGCGGGTGCGATCATCGGACTGGCATTTATGTTTTGCGACGAACCCATGTCCACTCCGTGATTGCCAACATACGCAACATCCGCCGTGAAATGATACGGTAATTCCTGCTGGACCGAGAAGTTCCAGGCAATGATGTGAGGGTTTTTGTAGTTTGTCGGGAAGAAGAACTCCGACGTGCCGTTCTGGCCGAGAGCGGCGACGCTGTAAATCCCGTTAGACGGGATTGGCTGTGGCGAGGGCACGGGGAGACCGCTCTCGAAACTCAGAAGGGACCCGTTGTAGGTCGGCGAGGTATAGGCGCTCGTGCCTTGTACCGCTCCAATGTTGCCTTTTGTCGGATAGTTGTTGTTGATGTACGTATTGTCCTCAAACGGCGTGTAACTGACGCCGATACCCGACCGGATTACTGTCTTATCCGTCAAGCGGTACGCCACTCCGAAACGCGGTGCAAGGTAGTTTAGGTGGTTGACTAAACCGCCATTGTTGGGGTTGCCGCCCACACCGCCCACCACAAGCGTGTTATTCGACGGAATGTAATTCGAAAACTGTCCCGGGAAGGCCGGCGTGGCTGGCGGGTAAATTTCCCAGCGCAGTCCAATATCCACAGTCAGCTTCTTGTTGACTTGCCATCTATCGGAGGCGTAGGGGAAGAAGTACCACTGCCGGAAAGTCGGGAACGTGCCACTGAAGTCGCGGCCGGTGCTGGCCTGCTGCGGGCTGTCCAGCAGGAAGCTCGCCAGGTCGTTGGCCCATGAGGTGGTGTTGTTTGGAGTGGTCGGCGAGGTTATAGTGCCGTTCGCGAGCTGGCAACTGCCAGCGCAGCTCGTTTGGGAGGTGCCAAACATGTAAACACCGCGTGGACTGTAGGTCTGCGTCTGCAGCAGGTCGTCACGGATGCGGCGCATATCGAACCCGAGCGTAAAGGTGTGGTTGCCGTAGGTCTTGGTCACGTTGTCTACCAAATCGATATTGGCCTCCGCGCGGATCCACGGCAAACTGGCGGAATATCCCACCAGCGGTGTGGTAAATGCGCCGATATTGATACCCACCAAGCCGCTGTCGAACTGGCTGATATTGATGCCAGGGATTCCCAGACTCGTGGAATCGTTCGATCCATAGTCGCTCTCTTGCGCGACGTTGTTGTAGTGCGCCACGCCGACCCGGAATTCGTTCAGCAGGGTGGGCGAGAAAACGTGGGTCCAGTTGATGCCGGTACTGTAAGTCTTCTGAATTCCCGTACCCTCGAAGGCTCCGTTGGCATCGCCGCCGGCTTTGCCGAAAATGGGCGCTTGGTAGACCACCGGACGCTGGAAGCTGAAGCGACCGCTGAGGTGGTCCTTGTCGCTGATGGTGTAGTCCAGTTTCCCGTCCGTGAAATTGGTGTCCTTGGTGAAGGGCAGGAGCGCGAAGTAGTTGTTGGCCGGCGCCAGAGTGCTGAATGGTTCATTCGGCTCGGGCACCAGGGCCAGAATCTTGAGCGCGATCGGGTTCAGGCGCGATGCGGGAATGACGTTGCCCTGGAATGGAGTCCTTCCCACACCAGTGGCCAAATTCCCGGTTTGCGGATCGTAAACCAGAGCGGGGTTGGCGCCAGCCAGGGCCTCGCTCAAGTTGCCGGTGCGCGACAGCGGCGACGGTATCGTCTCGGTGTTGGTGTTTGCTTCGTGATCTGAGGTGCGCAAGAAGTCGGCGAAGAAGAACAACTTGTTCTTCTTGATCGGCCCGCCGATGGTGCCGCCGAAGTAGTTGTAGTGGACGGCTGCCACTGTGGGCTGGAAGAAGTTGCGGGCGTCGAAATCGCCGTTCTGAACGAACTCGTAGGCTGAGCCGTGGAACTGGTTGGTTCCCGACTTCAGGATCACGTTAGTGACCGCACCGGCGCCGCGTCCCAAGTCCGCGGAGTGATTGCTGGTGGAGACGTCCACCGTTTGAATTGCTTCGAGCGGCGGGATCAGGATTTGCAGTAGGCCGGTGCGCTCGTTGTCGTCGATGCCCTCGATTTGGTAATTATTCGCCACGCGCGGGGCCCCGTTGACTTGCGTCTGCAGCGAGTCGGAAGCGTTAAAGAACTGGGAATGCTCCTCTGTCGGCGGCGACGTGCCGGGCACGAGCGCTAGCAGCGCTTGAAAGTTGCGATTGCTAACCAGAACCGGCAGTTGCGACACGTTCATCGTGTCGATGCTGCGGCCGGTATCTGCGCGGTCGGTCTGCAGCGGCGGCGCTTCCGCAGTGACGACCAGAGACTCGCTTACTTGGCCCGGCTGAAGAACTGCATCGACGCGGACATTGCTGTTGATCTCGACGCGGTTGTTCTCTTTCGTCTCCCTCTTAAATCCTGGAGCTTCGACCGTGACGGAATAGTTGCCTTCGGGAAGGTTGGAGAACGTGTAATTACCGCTAGCATTGGTTTGAGCGTTGTGCACAATCCCGGTGTTGACTTCTGTCAAAGTCACCTTGGCATTCTGGACTATAGCTCCGCTGCTGTCTGTCACAGTGCCTAGAACTGTACCCGTAACCGCCTGTGCGTAAACGCCGACACAACAGGCGAATAAGAGCGCTAGCAGCGCGCACATCTGACGTAGATGTTTCATCGACAAACCCCTTTTATTCAGAAATGACCGCTCCCTCACGGTCGCGGTTCTGGTTAGCAACTGTTCACGCAATTATACGCGAAAAGCGCTTGAATTGAAAGGTTCTGGTAATACCATCATTAGTATGGGTATGCAAAACGAACTGAACCGGCGGAATTTTCTTGGGCAAGTTGCGGCAGGCACACTGCTCGCGAGCGCTCGCGCGGTGGGGGCGAACGACCGTATTCGAATTGGCATTATTGGGGCGGGCGACCGCGGGCAGGCGGATTTGAAAAATGCGATCGCGGTGCCGAATGTGGAATGCGTCGCGATGGCGGACGTCTACACCCGGCGGCACGATCAAGTGCGGCGGTTCGTTCCGAACGTGGAAGCCTACGTCGACCATCGCAAGCTGCTCGACCGCAAAGATATCGATGCCGTAATCGTGGCAACGCCGGTGTTTTTGCACGAGATCCATTTCATCGACACGGTTAAGGCCGGCAAGGACCTGTACAGCGAAAAGACTATGACGTGGTCGATTCCCGAAGCGGTGAAGTGCCGTGAAATCGCGAAGAATTCGGACCGTGTGATTCAGATTGGCCTGCAGCACGAGAGTTCCGGCTCGCTGGCGGATGCGCGGCAGTGGATGGCGGAAGGCAAGCTTGGCAAAGTGACGCAAGTGGAATCGTGGATGAGCCGCAACTCGCCGATCGGCAAAGGCCAGTGGGTGCGTCCTATCCCGAGCGACTGCGATCCGCAACACGTCAATTGGGATCTGTTTCTTTCGAACCGCCCGAAGAAGCCCTTCGACGCCAATCAGTTCATCAATTGGCGCCTGTTCTGGGAGTATTCCAAAGGCAATCTGACCGAGAATATGGTTCACCAGATTGCGTGGATTATCTCGGCGCTAGATCTGGATCTGCCCTCTGCGGCGACGATGTCGGGCGGAATTTTTCTGGAGAACGACGGACGGCAGGTGCCGGATACCATTGCGGTCACGCTCGAGTATCCGGAAAAAGTAATCACCTGGCAATCGACTTTCGGCAACAAGCATTTCGCGTTGGGCGAGAGGCTGCTGGGGCGGAAAGGATCTATCGAACACCTTTCGGGGGTGACCGATATGGTGACCGGAAAATCCGGCGAGGTGACGCGCTATTTCCCGGAGAAGATCACCAATCCAAATGGCGACGAAGATACGGGTCAGAATAAAAACCAGAACCACATGGCGAATTTCTTCGACTGCATGCGGACGCGCAAACAGCCCAATGCTCCGGTGGAGATTGGTTATAAATCGGCGGTTGCGGTGATTATGGCTAATATCGCTTATCAGGAAAAGCGGCGGATTACTTTGGAAGAAGCGATGGCTTATAAGCCGAAGTACGCTTAACTACCGGAATAGTCAGTGTTCATACTTCGCGCAGGGCGGCGGTGGGATCTAGAGCGGAGGCGCGGCGGGCCGGTAGCCAGGAAGCTAGCGCGGCGATGACGAGAAAGAGCACGGCCATCGCTACGAAGGTGAGGGGATCGGCTGGTTTGACTCCGATGAGCATGCTTCGCATGCCGCGCGTGAGGCCAAGCGCGGCAATTATACCGATGCCGATGCCGGTTGCGCTGAGGCGGAGGCCATTGCCGATCACCAGCTTGAAAATTTCGGCGGGCGCGGCGCCGAATGCCATGCGGACGCCGATTTCCGCGGTGCGCTGACGCACGAGCGTCGACAGGACGCCATAGAGGCCGACGCCTGCGAGCACGGCGGCAATTACGGCAAACAGTCCGATGAGCAGGAGCGAGAAACGGGTGCCTGCGCCGGCACGCTCGACCCAAGTGTCCATAGGCTGCATTTCCGTGATCAGCAGATGTGGGTTGAAAGCGGCAATCGCTTTACGAACCGGTTCGGCGTAGCGGTTGGGATCGCCCGCGACGCGAACGCCCCATTGATTGGCGACACCGTGACCGGCGAAGCCATCAGTGAAATAGATCTCCTCGCGTCCCGGTTCGGCGAGCGAGACATCGCGCTGATGCGCGACGACGCCGATTACTTCTACCCATTCCGGCTGGGGCGTGCGGAGGCGAATCAGGATGCGTTTTCCGACGGCGGATTCAGAGGGAAATGCTTTAGCGGCGAGCGCCTGGTCAATGACGACGAGATTGCGATTGGGCGAGTTGTCGGCTTCCGTGAACACGCGGCCTGTGAGGAGCGGCGTGCGCAGAGTTTCGAAATAGCCGGGGAGCACTTCCTGGTTGTTCACAGCCTGAAACTTGCTAGGGTCGGCGAGCGCGTCGGCTTTGCCCCAGCGGATGGGAAAGAAGCCGCCAGTGAGCGGAAAGGGAGTTGCGGCGGTCACGCTTTCGACGCCGGGCAGCGCGCTGAGGCGGTCGTGAATCTGGCGCATCGCGGCGGCGCGCTGGTCGGGGGCATCGGCAGCTCGCAATCCGATCAATTGAAAGGTCAGCAGGTGGTGCGGGTTGTAACCGAGATCGACGTGCTGCATAGCGAGAAAGCTGCGGAACATCAAACCGGAACCGGTGAGCAGCGCGAAGCAGAGCGCGACTTCAATCACAACGACTGCGTTGCGCAGCCATCCTCCGCTGCCGAGACCGGCGGTGCGGCTACTGCCGCGCAGGATGCTCATGACATTCGGGCGCGCGGCGCGGATAGCGGGTGTAATGCCGAAAACCGCCGCCGATGCCAGACCGGCGCATACAGCGAAGAGGAGCACCAGCGGATCGATCGCGATGGATTCGAGACGCGGCAAATTGGCGGGGGCGATGGCGAGCAGCTCATGAATGCCGAACCAGGCCAGCCCGAGACCGGCGAGGATACCGATGGCCGCGAGCAACAGAGCTTCGGCGAGCGTTTGGCGGACTAAGCGCCACCAGCTTCCGCCTAAGGAATTGCGGATAGCGAGCTCGTGCTCACGCAAGGACATGCGCACCAGCATGAGATTTGCGACATTGGCGCAGGCGATGAGTAGAAGGAAGATTACGGCTCCCATGAGCGCGAGGAGGGCGGGCCGGACTTCGGCGACTAAGTACTGCCGCATCGGTTCGACGTGAATATGGAAGCCGGAAGTATTGTCGATGGTGAAATTCCGCCGCAACTCCGCGGAAACGGTTTCGGCCTGGGACTGTGCGCGTTCGACCGGGACGCCATTTTTCAAGCGGCCGACGACTTGCAGCGAGACGTTATTTCGCTGCGCGTTATCGTAGGCGAGGCGCGCCGCGATCCAGACATCAGGATGTTGTTCGACGTTGGCGGCGGGTGGAAAGAGCAGCTCGAAGCCGGGGGCAAGGACACCCACGACGACGGGGCCGCGTCCGGCCGCTGCAATGGGATGTCCAAGAATGGATTTGTTGCCGCCATAGCGCCGCTCAAAGTAGTCGTAGCTCAAGATGGCGATGTTGGGGAGTTGCTGCGCAGCTTGCGCGTTGGGCGCTCCGGGCTGGGGCTGCGGAGGCTGGGGCTGGCCATCGGCGGCGGTGAATTCGCGGCCGTAGAGAATTCTGGCGCCCATGAGCCGGAAGAAGTTGGGCGTTACGGCGGCGAAGCGGACTTGTTCGAGCGTGCCGTCCTGGCGGGGTAAAGCTCCGCGTCCGGTGTTGAGACCGGCCATGTCTTCGAAGGCGTTCTTGGTTCCGGCGCGCAGGTCGAAGAAATCGGCGTTCGAAAAGGGCCAATCTTTCACATTGCGCTTTCGCATTTCGCCGGATGCTACGACCAGGCGATCGGGCTGCTTATAGGGAAGCGGCCGGAAGAGCACGCCATTGGCGACGCTGAAGATAGCGGTGCTGGCGCCGATGCCGAGAGTTAGCGCGACGACGGCGGTGAGAGTGAAGACAGGGCTATGGCGCAGCGTGCGCGTTGCGTAGACAAAGTCTTGGAGCGGCATCAGTTGTTAGTTACTACTCTACTGCCTAATTTGGGCGAGCTGGGTTAAAGTCCAGCCGCAGGCGAAAGCGCCTGCCCGATTGGGATCTCGACGGTCATGCGTTTCTGGGGCCGATGTGTTCGGCGCCTTTTTCGCGTTCTATGATGGCGAGCCATTCGTCGAAAAGCAGCTCCTGGCCGGGGTCTGTCTTGTCGCCAAGTTCGCTTTTGTACCACTCGTATTCGGGCGGGATGCCGTTTTGGAAGGTTATGTTTCGATAGATCAGCTGGGGCGGAGGGTCCATGGTGGTGCTCTGCTGGAGGATTTCTTCGTTGGAGGGGCCGATATCGGAAATGGTTTTGCCGTCTATGACTTCGACGTCGATGTATTGCATGATGGCGGGGATTACGGGCGAGGTGCCGAGGACGATTTTCTCGGGCGGTGGCGGGGCTTGCTTGGCTTCGCGCTTCGATTTAGCCACGCGTTGTTCGGAGAGGCGGCGCTCTTTGGCCCAGGCGAGTTCGAGTTGTTGGCGGCGATGGGCTTCGAGCTGGCGGTTCTTGCGGGTCTGTTCGACCTGGTTGCGGGCGCGCTGAAAGCTGCGTTCGGCGGTGGTTTTATAGCGGGTGAAGCGCTCGATCTTCTTGTGATCTTCCTCGCTCCAGTTTTCGGGTTCAACGCTGCGGCTGTAGATGGAATGCAAGGTGTGTTGATAGGCGCGCAGATTGCGATTGAGAATCCATTCGGCTTCGGCGGCCTGGCGGACCAGCGATAGGAAATTGGCGTTGTCGGGCTTGTATTCGTCGAACCAATCCTGTTCGAGCTGGATCCATTCTTCTTCCGATTCGCCGGGCAGGATGAGTTTTTTGGAAGTGCAGCCGTGTTTGACGGCGTTGGCGCTGGGATCGCTTTTTTCTTCCGGGATGTACGGGTCGTCCGGCATGCTTTGTGCACGAGTGTCGGATGGCGGCGCGCGCGATGGGATGCGGGAACGGGTGGAAGTTGGTGAGATTGCAGGTGTAAGGATTATTTTGGCGAGTTGTGATTACGGAATCCGCTTGCTGACGCGCGCGGTTCAGAAAAGCCAATTTTAGGCGAAGAGATGGCGCATTTTGCGAAACGGATTTGGGATTGGGTTCGTTTTTGCGGATTGGGTAACGAGAGAATATCTTTGATGAACAAGGTTTTTCATTTCGATGCTCCTCGCGAGAAATATCATTGCGACGCAGCCGTCGTTTGGTGCTTTGACAATCGCTTTCAGCTCGGTTTTGCCAAGTTCCTCAAGAGGCTTGGAATCGTGAATTCAGATGTGATCAAGGTTGCCGGCGGTGCGAAGTCTTTAGCATCACCTGAGTATGAAACCGAGCGGCAGTTCGTCTTGGAGCAGATTCGAAAATCCGTCCGCCTTCATGGCACGAGCCTTGTGATATTGATGCTGCACTCGGATTGTGGAGCATACGGAGGGCTGGAGGGATTCGGCAACAATCCGGGCGTGGAAGCGCAACACCATGAGCAGGAACTGCGAGCTGCTGCAGAATTTCTTCAGAAGGCTATGCCGGGTATTGACGTGCAGGCATACTTCGTTGACTTCGAGGGGATCTGGGCAATTGAACTGAACCAGCAAGGTGCGGCGGCGGCTTCTGGGACACATCCCGTACAGTAAAGCCGCTGCCGCGCTCAATCCACTTGGCAGTATGGTTGGTCAATTGCCGGTGTACGCGATCTTGAGGAGCGTCGGTGTCTCGACCGTTGTGGTTGCGACCGTTACGTTGTTCTGCACCATGTTAATTACCGTGTCGGTACCGGCGTCCGCGAGATAATCGAGGCCACGGCCGCCCATGGCCGAGTCGAAGTAGATCTCGCCGAAGTTTGGCAGTTGCGGCGAGGCGCCGCCCACGCCCGGACGTTCGAATACCCACTCGATCTGATTTTCCGCCGACATAGTGCCGGCCGGAGGCGTGATGTCGAACCCGGTGCGGACACGCATTGTCAGGTTTACCAGGTTGACGTATGCATCGGTCGGGGACTGCAGGCAAATCAGGCCGAGCACGGCGTCTCCGAAGTTAACCGGAAAGTTATTGATCGCTGTCCAATTCTGCGGCCACCATTCATAGACGGCATAGCAGCCCTTGCTGAGCTTACCGTTCGCGTCAGCGGATACGTACTGCACGGTACCGATCTGGGTGACGTCCGCGGTGCCGTCGATACCGATCCAGGCGAACGAGTACCAGCTGCCCTGCCCGCTGATTGGGGGCCCGACATCCGGAACACTCCACTCACCCTGAACCCAGGTGAACGTCTGGCCAGGCGTGGCGTGCACCACGCAGCCCGACCAGAACGGGTGAGTGACGGTTACTAACTCCGGGCCTAGATGGCCGCGGGGCTCAATGCCGGGCAGCAGTTCCTCGATCGGCTGAAAGCTGGGCACGATATAGGTGAGCTTGCGCGAGAAAATCTCGTCCCAGCGGGCCGCGAGTTCTGGGCGGCTAGCAGCATCGGGTCGCTGCGGCAGGCCGTAGCGCCGCAACTCGCGCGGCTGCGCGGTGCGCGGGTCGAAGCCGTCTGGCGGCAAAGGATAAGTTTTGATGCTGCCGCCAACTCTCCCCGGGGAAGTCACAGACATGGGTGATAGTACCTCCGATCTCTGGAGCGGGATGCAATCGAGTAGCCACGTTCGGCGTCTTCAGCCAGTAATTTGAAATCCTATTTGTTATCAATAGCTATCGCTTCTCGGGAATCTCCAAGGTTCCCAATATTGAAGGCTGAAGCCTTAGCGACGGTTGAACACAATAGTTAATTCGCTTTGCCCAGTGTTTCAGCAATGGCAACTGGAAGCCCTCTTGCGGCGCACCGTTCGCTGCCAGAACGCCGAAGGCCTGAGCGAGGGCGCTAGGCAACTTTACCGTGCGATTGTTCTGAAGTCGGCAGTAGGGGATTGGAAGGGCGTTTGAACGAAGCCGCTTTGCGGCGGACGCTAGCGCGTAAGTCGGCAGGCCGGTGTATCATTTGGCAGGGCAACTGCAAATGTCGCTGAAGAACGGCCTACCCGCGAGGTGGACCAAAGCCTCCGTAGCACGAATGGCAAATCACGTAGCACGTTTCGATTGAATACCCAATAAGCAATTGCCCTGCCAAATCTCGAAGGGGCGGCTCCCTTCAAACGTCTCTATCCAAAGTGGCCCGGCGCTCAACTCCTCGTCGAGCCCCAGCCTTTCTGCGCCGGGTCACTCCAGATAGAGTCATAGCGTTTTCCGTTACCTATTCCCAATACGGTGCGGAATCGTCATCGATTCAGTAGCTTACGGTCGCTCCGGGCGTATATTCTGGTTCCCGACGCAGCACCCGATTTGTACCCCTCCGCGAAGCGCGTTACACGGCAACTTGACGCTTTCATTGCCGATCCCTCAACCTTAGCGCCAACGTCAGGGCGGCTTCAATTGCTACACTTGATCTCAGTCAAACCGTATATTAGGAACTCGCGTACCGAGCAGCGTGGCACAAACTAATCCTTAACGCCAAAATGAGGCTATCTCGCTGTGAGTCACACCCCTGAACTCCTCGGACTGCGGCCCGATGTCATGCCGAATGGCGCTTCCGAGTTTGCGCCGGTACTCGTCACGTCGACAGAGGTCGCTTCTGAGTTGATCGAGGCTGCCCGGGCTGCCAAATCCGGAGAGACACCACGTAGAGTTAGTGTCAGAAAGCTTCTCGCTTGGTTTCAAGCGCAGAGGCGCGGTTCGTTTATCGTCTGGTATATACGTGAAAGACTCAAAGAGTACGGACTCACCACGAATCCAGACTTCAATTCCGTGTGGATTGACTCTGAAGTAGAGCTCGTACCATTTGTAGAACCAGAACAGGCAGGGCAGGAGGGGGCGGACGCGCATAGGCCGACCAGCGTTGATATTACCGGCCCATGGTGCGGTCGAGCAGGGAACGACCGCCGCGACGGCAATCCTGGTCGGCGGACAAATCGAAGATCCTACGTACCGGATCGGGAAGCTGGATGCAGCGAATAAGCCAGTCGTTGCTGTTTCCCCGAATCAAACCGTGCATTTGCCGTCACCCAAATGTTGGCAAACAGCTTCTCGCAATTAGCGGTTATGACAGGTGAGCGAGAAGTTAAAGGCGTGATCACGTGGGAGAGCGTCGGCGCTCGTCTAGCATTGGGCCGAACAAAGAGTGAAGTGCGCGAATTCATGACCTCCCCTCAAATCATCAGCTTCGATAAATCGCTATTCGAGGCTATAGAGATCATCGCGAGGCATCAGTATGTGTTGGTACAGGGATCTGATAAACGAATTTCTGGTATAGTTACGGCCGCCGATCTTAGCCGCCAATTCCAGCAGTTAACTGAGCCATTCCTTCTCCTCAGCGAAATCGAGCAGCACATTCGCAAGTTGATCGTCGGCAAATTCACGGCAGACGAGTTGAAGGCGGCCTGCAATCCAGACGACTCTGAGCGCAAGATAGAGAACGTCGCCGACCTCACGATGGGCGAATATATTCGCCTCCTAGAGAACCCGACTCATTGGGAGAGGCTGAGCTTGCGAATTGATCGAGCTTTGCTCGTTGATCAACTTCAAAGTGTTAGGCGGATACGGAACGACATAATGCATTTCGATCCTGACCCCCTGGGACCCAACGACCTTCAGAGTCTGCGTCAATTTGTATTGTTCATGCAGTCCCTACGAGAATTGGGATTTTGATCCCCGTTGCGACTTCTTCTCGTAAATCTCGGCCTCGAAACAACTCAGGATTACTTCCCACAAACGCGACGGGGGTCCTGGCAGTCGATTCCAGAAGAGCCTCGGATTTCCGGGTAGTAACCCGAAATCTCCGGACTACCTTTTGCGCGCCGACATGACGATGATGGTCACCATCCGCAAGAATGAGTTCGCAAGGTTCGGAAGCGCCACCGGAATAGACAGTCAGCGGCGGGATGGCTTCACAAATGGTTGCGGACCCCGTCGAATGCAAGAATGGCCGTAAATTGGCATGGACAAGTTTACCTATCAGGAATTGCTCGCACAGCTTGAGGACACGGATGTATGGCTGTGCAGGCAAGGGTTGACTCAGCAGCTGGATCGTATGCGCGTAAACAAGCGAAATGTGGCGTTCCTCGTGCAAGCGCTTGAACAGGGAACGCTTGATAAGTTCATGGAGAGCGCGAGCTTCGAACACCGCAGCGAGCTCATGTGCTCTCTCGTAGAGGCAACGGAATTCGCAGATTCTCTGAGCGCACTTAGAAGGCAGGGATGTACTGTACCCACGCATGTCTTGAAGGCGGCCCTTGATGGGCCCGTGGACCTGCGCCTTGAGGGACCGAACAACAACCGAGCTAGAAATATCATGTTTGAAATTGCAATTGCCGGGCGGTTTGCCAGGTCAGGCCTAAACCCGGTCTTAGGAAGGGAGCCAGACATTCTTGTGGAACTACACAACCGCCGGATTTTTGTTCAATGTAAGCGGGTGTTCTCTGAACGTGGGCTGAGCAGTTGTCTCTCCGAAGCCGGCGATCAGCTCAAGCGCGACCTACGGCTGGCGTGCAATCCGCGTGACTGCGGCCTGATTGCGCTTTCCATCTCTCGCATCTTCCAGCAAGGAGACAAAGTGTTGGTCGCCGCGAACGAACCGACACTTCGCCATAAGCTCCGGGACGAAGTGGACGCGGTGAGGACCAACCTTGCGAATCACTATCGGCGCGTCAAAGAGCCCAAAATTGCAGGCTTAATTTATCACCTCGCTACACCAGCGGTGCTGCAGGATTCGGGTTTGTACACAGCCGCGCATTCCGTAGCTGTTGATCCGATGCCGCGGAAGTCCGATGCTGCGCTGCTTCGGGACATCGCGGCTCACCTTGAATGCTAAGCGCTTACGCGAGATGGTTGAGCCCACCAGCGGTGGCCTCAGAACATTTAAATCCATGGGGAGAGGCCGCAAACACTTGGATTCTGCTATCTTGGCTGTCGCACCTAGACGCGCATGGCGGAGACCGCCGTTAAGATCAAGAAGTTGCTCGATGAATTAAAGCAGAAGAGTGCGAGGGAACTGAAACTCGCGCAGTCGAGTCATTGGCTAAACGTCTGCGCGATGTTGCTCACCCTCATCACCACAGGTGCAGCGGTTACGTACGGCTTACTTCCAAATCATTCATCCCAATTGACTGCCGGGCTGGTTTTGGTGCCGGGCGGCATCGCTTTGCTCGCAACGTCCTTAAAATTTGAGACTCGCTGCAACTGGCACTACAGGCGCTACTATGCACTTTCTGCTCTGATTCGGTGTATCGAAATTGAATTACCTGATAATCCGACTCAGGACCAGGTTGCCTCAGTCTCAAGCTCTCTGAGCAAGTTGGAGATTGACCTAGAATCGATCTGGGAAAGGGATCTCTCATTGGATTGGAGACAGTTTCAGAAGGATCACTGAGTTCGACGATTCACGAAATCGTGTCACTTGGATGGTTCGTCGGCGACTAGAAACAAGTGAGCTGTAGCATCCAAACATCTACCGATAATAGCCATTAACGTCCGGTTTGCCGATCACTGAAGACTCACCTAAACGCGAGCTATACCGCATACGACCGCCGATCAACTCAAGGACATCGGCGAGTATCGTTTTCGAGTTACCCGTGGTTCGGCCACAATACGATCCGAAGGAGGCTCGGAGTAATCGGTCAATTTCCTGAGACGTATTTCATCATCCGCAGCTCCAGCATTAGGCACGAAATGTCCAGCCTGGATTTGCGGGACCAAATTTGGAAGCATTCCTTTTTGGCATACTACAGAAATGCAATTCGCTGATCCCCCAACTCGCAATAAGCTTGACGAGGCCGTTGAGCATGAGTATCAAGAACTCTACGGGACATTTCCAGACCGGTTCGATCTCAGGACCTTGATCGACAAGGAGAGCAATGAATCGGAGAAGGATAAAGACCACAAGTTACGCATAGACGCTCGTTACTTGTTGCTGATCAACTTCACAGAGATGATCATTCGTCCTGCAGGAAGCGCCGGGAAGGTCCCGATTGAGACTCTTCGCCAGGCTGCCGCCGAAGATATACGTGTCCTGGTACGAGAAGCAGCGGGAAGAACTGAAACGGAGGAAGTCTCAGGACATCAGGTGATTGATGTATTAGCTAACTCCTGGCACAGCCTGAAAACCACAGCATTCGACATCTGGGATTAGAACGGCATGCCAGAAGACGGGAGAGTCGCCGCCACCTTGAAGACTACGCTCGCTTGTGCAGTCATAGCTTCGGCATTTGGCGCGATTGCTGTTCAAGCAGCGGTCGCAGTTTTCGTAGTCGATAAGCGCACTAACCTTGCTGGATTCATAACATGCTCTGTTTCGGCCACTCTTCTGTTGCTAGGTAGCGCGACTCTCGGATCACTAGGCATTTCGAGAGTCTACAAACCGGGTTATGCAGGCCAATGGAATGCTGATGCCGGAAAGAAATTTTTTTCGTTGCAAGCCCTAGCCGGTGGTATCGGCCTCTTGTTGATCGTCATCTCGACATTCTTGGGGAATTCCAAGCCCGAGGTCGTAAAGGAACCAGCTGATTATCAGCTTCTCAAGAACAACCTGACGCACCTGCAGAAAGACATAGAGGATCTTAGGAAGTTGCAGCAGGCCCCTTCCAGCGTTAGCAACGGGGCAAAAGGCAGTCGGCGACCGACGACCACACGTCATTGAAGGACCTGTCAGGGCTCCTACCGACATCGCATCCGCAACAGGTTACTTGTATCCGGTTCCCGCGAACAGCTGGAATGTGATTCGAAGAACAGCTTGAATTGTCAGCAAGCTGGAAACCATAAGCCAGATACCGAACGCTAAGTCAACGTCTCGTCTGGAAATAGCGGTCGGGAATCGCGGTGGCGAGGAAATCGCGGGCGAGCAAACGCGACAACGGTTCTCGAAGGTTCGCGAATCTTCCGGCGAAAAAAACACAAGCAGGCTGAGTGCCGGTATATTCTCGAATTTGTCCCGCCGCATACGTCTCTCGTGTCTTGTTGCCGTTCTCATCGCCGCCGTTCCGGTCCCAGGTCAACGCACCAGCGAACCTGCGAGCCTTAGAAATTCATGGGCCGAGTATGGGGGCGGCGCCGATTCTGCGCAATACTCCGATCTATCGGAAATCAATCGCGAGAACGTGAAGCGACTCCGCGTAGTTTGGCGCTATTCGAGCGGCGATTCGCGCGAATATTTGTTCAACCCCATCGTGGTTCACGGCGTCATGTACGTCCTGGCGAAACGGAATTCCATTGTTGCGCTAGACGCCAAGACAGGAAAAGAACTATGGGTACACGAAACCGATCCGGACACAACCTTGATCACACACCGGGGCATTAATTATTGGGAAAGCCCTGACGGGAGGCAGCGACGTTTGCTTTTCGCCTGCAACAACATCCTGCAGGCGATTGATGCCCGGACAGGCAAGCGCATCGCCGATTTTGGCCGGGATGGCGGGGTCGATCTGCGAGAGGGCCTGGGACGCGATGCGAAGACATTGACTTTAGTACAGTCCACGACGCCGGGCAAGATCTTCGGCAATCTGCTGATTCTCGGATCTGCGACCAACGAAGAATATACTTCCGGACCGGGCGACATTCGCGCCTACGACGTTCGCGACGGCAAACTTGTCTGGACTTTTCACACGATTCCTCATCCAGGCGAGTACGGCTATGACACCTGGCCTCCGGGCGCGTGGAAGACCGTTGGCGGCGCAAATGCCTGGAGCGAATTGACATTGGATGCAAGCCGGGGGATTGTTTTCGTTCCGACTGCCAGTCCGAAATACAACTTCTACGGCGCGGATCGGACAGGCGCAAATCTGTTTGGAAACTGCCTGCTCGCGCTAAATGCGCGGACGGGCCGGCGCTTGTGGCACTTTCAGATGGTTCATCACGACATCTGGGACTATGACAACGCTACGGCCCCTAAGCTTCTGAGCGTCATTCACGACGGCGTAAAGGTCAATGTCGTGGTTCAGGTGAACAAAGAAGGATTTGTCTGGGTGTTTGAACGCGATACAGGAAAGCCGTTGTGGCCTATCGAAGAACGGCCGGTGCCCAAGTCCGATATGCCCGGTGAGGTGACATCTCCTACGCAGCCGTTCCCGCTGCAACCCCCACCGTTCGCCCGGCAAGCCTTTACCGCCAAAGACCTGAACCCTTACATCGCAGATCCCAACGAACGCGCGCAGTTGCTGATGACCATACGGAATGCCCGCAACGAAGGAATGTTCACTCCTCCAGACACTCGCGACACCATCGAAATGCCCGGCAATAACGGGGGCGCGAATTTCGGAGGCGCAGCAGTTGACCCGCACGCGGGGAAACTGTACGTCGTCTCCAAGGATCTGCCAGCGATGCTGAAGCTGCGATTGAGTGAGCCTCCGCAGTTGCAAGCTGACGATGCTGCCGCGGACAGGCGGCCGCTCGGTCCTCCAAGCAAGCTGCACTACAAGACTCCGTTTGGTTTTCTGTTCGTCAGTAGCGGTCTTCCTGCCATTTCGCCTCCGTGGACGACGCTCACTGCATACGACCTGAACGCGGGGACGATCGAATGGCAGGTTCCACTGGGCGAGATCCCCGAACTCGCCGCCAGGGGCATTCATAACACCGGAAGTCAATTTCCGAAAGTCGCGCCGGTTGTCACGGCAGGCGGGCTCATCTTTGCGGGAACGCGGGACCGGAAATTCCGCGCACTCGACACGCGTGATGGAAAGGAACTCTGGGAATTCGAGCTAAGCGCGGGAATCGAGGGGATGCCAGCGGTCTACGAACTGGACGGCCACGAATATATTGCCGTTTGCGCAGCGGCGAGCTCGGCGACGCAGACCCATGCTGTAGCCGGTCACCGAGCCTCAGCGGCGCCGATTCAGGGCGAATACGTTGTGTTCGGCCTCGAGTAAATCTTCGATAGACTGGCCAGGATGAATAGATTCTTTTTGCTGACTCTCGGATGCGCTTTACTGCCGATCCCCTTTTACGGCCAATCCAATTACGGCCAATCAAGCCCGTTCGTTGGGTCGTGGGGTTTTGATGTGCACACTCGCTACGATATCGGAGCGAACTGGCTCGGCATATCGGAAAAAGGGGGAAAGCTGGATGTTTGGTTCCAGCCGACCGGCGGGCACGTATTCCAGATCCAAGATTACAAAGCCGACGGCTCACATCTGACCCTGACGATCCCGCAAGGCAAAAGGCCACCGATGGTCTGGCAATTGGATGCTAAAAGCGGCAAGCTGGTTGGTACGCAGACTGGCGGGAACCAAACGGTTCAGTTGACGGGGAACCCGGAACCGCCGCTGGACCGCCCAGAGCCGGCATCGTGGGGCGCGCCTCAGCCGCTGTTCGATGGAAAGGATCTGGAAGGCTGGCAGCCGATTGGAAATGTGGCCGAGAATCACTGGACCGTGCAGGACGGCGAGCTGGTCAACCTGCAGCGCGGCGCCAATTTGAAAACAACTCAAAAGTTTACAGATTTCAAATTGCACTTCGAAGTGAATTGCCCGGACAACGCCAACAGCGGTTTTTATCTTCGAGGACGCTATGAACTTCAGCTCGAGTATGAACCCGCCGGCGAAAACCCGCCGAATCGCGCGATGGGTTCAATCTACGGGCGCATAGCTCCATCTGTCCAACTGCCGCGGAAGCCGGGCCAGTGGGAGAGTTATGACGTTACCCTGGCGGGCCGCACCGTGACAGTCGTGCGGGACGGAACGATGACGATTGACCACCAAAAAATTGAGGGGATCACGGGCGGTGCTTTGGACGCCGACGAAGGGGAGCCGGGATCATTTTACATACAAGGGGACCACACGGGCGGTTTGAAATTCCGCAACATTACGGTTGCGCTGCCGGAGAAATGACCTCCGTCCAGTGTGCCGGAGAATCCATTCGGTTCGGCGGCCTGGAGGCGCGGCAGGTAGGATTGCCTGCCCAACAAAGGCGAAGAAGCGGCGCATTTTGCGAAACGGATGGGGGGCCGTCGGCTCTCAAACAGGTGGAGGATAATTATGCGACGTATCCTACTCAACAGCTTGGTTTTGACCGGTGTTAGTTTCTGCGCAGCCATGGCTCAACCGCCTGGTGGTCCAGGACAGACTCCGTCGACGATGCCGCAGAACAATCCCAGTCAGCGGCCGCCGGACATGAATGGTCCGAGGGATACTATGCCGGGTGAAAACACTCCTACGACGACGAGGGTGGATGACAAGAAATTCGTCAAGGACGCGGCGCTAGGCGGAATGACCGAGGTGGAACTCGGGAAGCTGGCAGCGCAGAAAGCATCGAGCGACGCAGTGAAACAGTTCGGGCAAAAGCTGGTGGACGATCACACCAAGGCCAATGACGAACTGAAGCAGGTTGCGAGCAACGACAAATTTCCGATTCCCGATTCGCTCGATTCGAAGCACCAATCGAAAATCGACAAATTATCTAAGCTCTCCGGTCCGAATTTTGACAAAGCTTTTCTCAAGGACCAAGTAAAAGATCACGAGAAGGATGTCAGCGAGTTCCAGAGCGAAGCGCAAGCCGGCTCGGACCCGAACGTCAAGCAGTTTGCATCCAAGACTCTGCCTGTTTGCAAGAGCACTTGAGCATCGCTAAAAATTTGAGCAAGCAGAGTAAGAAGAGTTCAGCCGAGTAAGCTGGGCGCGTCTAAATTGGGCGATCAGTGTCCCGCTGGCAGGCTCCAGATGTCGAGGACTCCGCTGGAGGCGTGCCTATTGGCGTTGCCTTCGGGGAGAGCGATTTTGCCATCCACCACGATGGGGCTGTTCCAATGGCCGCGGCCAGTTTCGAGATTGGCGATTTCGGTTCCCTTTAGCGGATCGTAGACGCGCAGGCCACCGCCGGGATGGTAGACGTACAGCAAGCCGCCGGCGACGACCGGACTGGTGCCGCCATTGCCGTTCTTCCACATCGCGGCTAGCTTGTCGCTTTTGAGTCTCCAGGCGGCGGTGCCGCCACCATCAGCCGCAAACATCCAGGTTTCCGCTCCGTGGCGCCACACCGCTGGGGCCGTGAACAGGTCGGCGCCGGAGGGCGTGGAGACGCTCTGCAGCTCATGGTCTTTGTGCGCAGCGGCGCCGGCAATGCCTTTGATGCTAAGCAGGCGGATCAGCCCGTCCTTGCCTCCCTGAGCTAACATGTCGCCGCCGAGCAGCACCGGCGAAGTGGAACCGATGTCGAGATCGCTGCCGTTGAGATCGGCGTTGTTTTCCGGAGTGTAGTTGCCGAGCATGCGAGTGGCGTCCGAGTTGAGCTCGATGACGGCGTCGCCCCAATTTGTTTTGCCGTCATACGGGCCGTTGCCGGTGGCCACGAAAATATTGCCGGTGGCGGCATCGATCACCGCGCCGGCACGTCCCCAAATGGCGGACTGCGCATCGGGGCACGAGCTGGGTTGGAGCAAGCCGGTGCGGTTGCTGCAGAGCGAGTTCCACACGTGCAGCAGCTTGCCGCTTTGCGCGTCGAGAATGGCGACGTGGCCCTGGTAGGGAGGCGCGTCGCCGATGTAGCCCCCGGTGACGGCGATGATGCGGCCGCGGAACTCTTTCAGCGGCGAGGCGATTTTTTCGCGCGAGGGCA
The DNA here is from genome assembly GCA_963787545.1 of uncultured Acidobacteriaceae bacterium. Lineage (GTDB taxonomy): Bacteria > Acidobacteriota > Terriglobia > Bryobacterales > Bryobacteraceae > Bog-105. Next base: position 9,421 of record CAWBDW010000023.1, on the reverse strand, counting down.
GCAGCGTGATGGGGGTGGTCCACAGCGCGTGGCCGTCGGAGATGGCGAGCTTTTGGATTGTGCCGTCGGGCGCGGCGGCGTAGATATGCTGGCGGTCCGGATCGGCAACCGGAGTGCTGTTAGTGATCTGGCGCGTGCCTTCCCAGTTGGCGTATTTTTGCGGCGTGTACTCCCAAAGAATGGCGCCGCGGTTGGCGTCGACGGCAATTGTTTTTCCATAGGTGGTGGTTACGAAGAACGCGTCGTGCCTCGAGCCCTTTACGCTGACGCCGTGGAGGTAAATGGCGGAGGCATCCACTGTGCCGTCGAGGTTGACCTGACGGCGGGTCAGCTTAGAGATGTTGGCGGCGGTGATGCCGGTGGGGGTGGTCGGGGCGCTGGTGCTGGCTACGTCCCAGCCGAATTGCGTCCAGTCATTTCCTGTTTGGCCGTAGCAGGCCTCGGCCAGAATAAATAACAACAGGAGGAATGGGCGTAGGCTGTTCATCACAGGCTCAATAATACGACCCGGCGGCTTAGGATACTAACTGCGTACAAATATCCTTTGTTGCAGACATAGCCGCGGGCGTATCGAGTCCCGTTTGGCACAAAAGGGTAACTTTTGCGATCAGCGCACGCCATAACGAAGAATATGATTTCGCGTTACTTGGGGATTGCGGTTCTCTGCGCTGTGTCTGCGTCGCCCGCGCTTTTCGGTCAGGGAACTTTGGCGGATTACGAGCGGGGACACGGGCTGCAAGAAAAGGCCCGCGGGCTGGTGGTGAATAGTCCGGGAGCGATGACGTGGATCGGCGATTCGGAGGATTTCTGGTATCCGCGAACGGTGAAGGGCGGCACGGAATTCGTGCTAGTGCATGCGGACACGGCGTCAAAGAAACTGGCGTTCGACCACGAAAAACTCGCTGCCGCGATTTCAAGCGTGATGGGTCACAAATACACGGCGCTGAAATTGCCGTTTGCGCCCGCTCCGCGCCGGTTCGGACCTCGTGCGAGACCCGGGACCACCGCGCCGCTGACTTTTCTCGATGGGGAGAAGGCGATTCAGTTCGGCACTGAAGGCTCGCTGTATAAGTGCACGTTGACCAGTTACGTTTGCACTAAGGAAGGCGCGATTCCGCAGCGGGTGCGCGATGGCGAAGATGCGCCGGAAGATATTTCGCAGATCGACACACAGATCAATCCGGAGGGACCGGGGGGTGACCCGGTGGACGGGCTCGCGTATCAGCCGCCCGCTTCGCAGGATGGCGATGAAGGCCGTTACGGCCGGGAGCAACACGCGTGCGCACCGCAAAAGCAGCATCATGCGGAGGAACGGGAGCGCGAGACGCGGCTGGGAGTGGGATCGCTGTTTTTGGGACAGCTTCCGGCTGAGCCGCCAGAGGTTTGCGCATCATTCGACGGCAAGTGGGAAGCCTTCATCCGGAATTTCAACGTGTTCGTGAAACCGGTGGGCGATCATCCGGCGTTTCCGCTGAGCTTCGACGGGACCGAAAATAATCACTACACGCTGCGGTCGATCGCCTGGTCGCCGGATTCGAAGAAGCTGGCGGCTTATCACACGCGGCCCGGTTACGATCGCGAAATTATGTATATCGAATCGTCGCCCACGGACCAGATACAACCGAAACACACGCAAATTCATTACGTAAAACCAGGGGACCCGTTGGACATCGCGCATCCCGCGCTTTTCGACCTGGCGAGCCGGAAGGAGATCGAGATCGACGATGCGCTGTTTCCGAATCCGTTTTCGCTCAGCCCCCCAGTGTGGTGGAAAGACGGCCGCGGCTTCACCTTCGAATACAATCAGCGCGGGCATCAGGTCTACAGCGTGATTGAGGTGGATGCGCAGAGCGGCAGGGCGCGTCCGCTGATTACCGAGACCAGCAAAACGTTCATCTACTACAACAATCTTGGGCCGGGACTTTCCGCCGGCAGGAAATACCGCCACGATGTGGATGACGGCAAGGAAATTATCTGGGCTTCGGAGCGCGATGGATGGGAGCATCTGTATCTATATGACGGCGTCAGCGGGAAGGTGAAGAACCAGATCACCAAAGGCGACTGGCTGGTACGAAATGTCGATTGGGTGGATGACGAAAAGCGGCAAATCTGGTTCGATGCGGGCGGCACGATTCCGGGGCAGGACCCTTACTTCACGCAGGCGTATCGAATCAACTTTGACGGCACCGGCCTGACCAGGCTGACGGACGCCGATGGCACTCACACGATTACGTTTTCGCACGATCACAAATACTACACCGACACATGGCAGCGCGTGGACCTTCCGCCAGTTGCGCAGTTGCGGCGCGCTTCGGATCAGAAGATCGTGATGGATTTGGACAAAGGCGATGCATCGGCGCTGCTGGCGGCGGGCTTCCGATTTCCGGAAGTGTTCGTGGCTAAGGGGCGCGACGGCAAGACCGATATCTGGGGCATTATTATCCGGCCGATGAACTTCGATCCCACGAAGAAATATCCGGTGATCGAAAATATCTATGCCGGGCCGCAGGGCTCATTCGTTCCTAAAACATTTAGTGCGGTTTCGGGCGATCAAGCGCTGGCCGAGCTTGGTTTCATCGTCGTCCATATCGACGGCATGGGCACCAGCAACCGGTCCAAGGCGTTTCATGATGTGGCGTATAAGAATTTGGCCGACGCCGGATTTCCGGATCGCATTCTCTGGCACAAAGCGGTAGCGGCGAAGTATCCGTACTACGACATTTCCCGCGTGGGCATTTTCGGAACTTCGGCGGGCGGGCAAAGCGCTCTGGGCGCGTTGTTGTTCCATCCGGAATTTTATAAAGTGACCGTTACGAATAGCGGATGCCATGACAACCGCATGGATAAGCTTTGGTGGAACGAGCAATGGATGGGCTGGCCGGTGGGACCGCAGTATGCCGCATCTTCCAACGTGGACAATGCGTACCGGCTGAAGGGGAAGGCGTTGATTATTGTGGGCGAGATGGATAGTAACGTCGATCCCGCGTCGTCGCTGCAAGTGGTGAACGCGCTGGTCAAGGCGCACAAACATTTCGACATGCTTTACATTCCGGGGCAGAATCACGGAGTCGGGATATTGAATAACGAGCATTATCGCGACGATTATTTCGTCCATAATTTGCTGGGAGTGGAACCGCCGGACTGGAACAAGGTTTCGTTGCCGGCGGACGTATTGAGCGCGGATGGAAATTGAGGCGGTTAAGCAGAGATTCGACGGCTTAGCGAGTGTTCGAGCGCCGCAGTGAGGTTTGGGTAGAGCCATTCGAAGCCGGATTTTTCGGTGGCTTCGGGGATAACTCGCTGGCTTGCGACGAGTGAATCTGCGATTTCGCCGAAAGCGAGTTTCAGGGCGATCTTCGGTACCGGTAGAATGGCTGGACGGTGCAGCGCGCGGGCGAGGGTCCGAGTGAATTCGGCGTTGCGCACCGGTTGCGGGGCGCAGCCGTTCAGTGCGCCGGAGAGTTCCGGATTTTCGGCCGCATAGATGAACAAGCGGACTATATCGTCGAGGTGCACCCAGGGCATCCATTGACGGCCGTTGCCTAAACGGCCGCCGATACCTAGCCGAAAGGGCCTCAGCATTTTTTGCAAAGCGCCTCCACCGGGCCCGAGCACCACGGCGATGCGAACGGTGACGACGCGCAGACCAAGCTCGCGCGCGGCGGCGGCTTCGTGTTCCCAATCGATGCAGGTTTTGGCGAGGAAATCCGCGCCGGGCTGGCTGTTTTCGGTAAGCGTTTCGTCGCCTCGATCGCCGTAGTAGCCGGTCGCGGAAGCGGAAACCAGGACCGAAGGTTTATGCCGGAGCTTGTCAATAGCGGCGACGAGTTTGCGCGTACCCTCGACGCGGCTCGCGTAGATGCGCCGCTTCACTTCAGGATTCCAGCGCTGCGCCACCGGTTCTCCGGCGAGATTCACGATAGTGTCGAGGCGCGTAATGCTGTCTAGGGGCGGCGCTTGCTCCGGATTCCAGTAATGAAAGGAGGCGCGCGGATCGAGCATCTTGCTGCGCTTGCGGCCAAGATAATTCACCTCGTGGCCGGCGGCCAGGAGTTGCTCCACAAGCTTCCGGCCGATAAAGCCGGTTGCGCCCGTGATCAGATAATCCATTTTGTGATTAGCGGCCGACGGCTTTCATGCCGGCCTCGGTGTAGCGCTCACCCGAAGCGGCGCCGCGGGGAAAAGTGCGGTCGATGCGGGCGATTTCTTCTTCGGTGAGAGGCAATGCGGCGGCTTTGACGTTTTCTTCGAGATAGCGAAGATGTTTGGTGCCGGGAATTGGCACGATGTCGGGGCCTTGCGCCAGAACCCAGGCGAGCGCGATCTGCGAAGGCTGCATCTTTTTCTCGCGAGCGATGGCTTCGACTTCAGAAACGAGCTGCAAATTACGCTGGAAATTTTCGCCTTGAAAACGGGGGGAGTTGCGGCGCCAATCGCCGGGCTCCAAGTCTTCGGGAGTTTTGAAACGTCCGGTCAGAAATCCGCGGCCGAGCGGACTATAGGCGACGAAACCGATGCCCAGCTCGCGCACGGTTGGAAAGATTTCAGCTTCCGGGTCGCGGCTCCACAACGAATATTCGGTCTGGAGCGCGGCGATGGGATGAGCCCTATGGGCGCGGCGGATGGTTTGCGGCGCAGCTTCCGAGAGCCCCAGGAAGCGAACTTTGCCTTCGCGCACGAGGCCGGCCATGGCGCCGACGGTCTCTTCGATAGGCGTGTCCGGATCGACGCGATGCTGATAGTAGAGATCTATCGTCTCGACGCCGAGGCGGCGCAGGCTGGCTTCGCAGGCGGCGCGCACGTACTCGGGCTTGCCGTTGACGCCTTTGAACTGTCCGTCTTCGGCGCGAACGTTTCCGAATTTGGTGGCCAGCACGACCTGGCGGCGATGGCCTTTGAGAGCGCGTCCGACTAATTCCTCATTGCGCCCGTTGCCATAAACGTCGGCGGTATCGAAAAACGTCACGCCGAGATCGAGGGCGCGGTGAATGACCGCTATGGATTCCTTTTCGTCGCCGGAGCCGTAGAATTCAGACATGCCCATGCAGCCGAGTCCGATGCAGGAGACGCACAGCCCGCTGCGGCCGAGTTCGCGTTTTTTCATAATGTCCTTATCTCCATTTTTAGATGAAAGGAAGCGGGGAATTAGTACGTCCGTAGTCTGACTATGAATGCCATTCCACAAGAAAAACAACAAGCGCTGGTTGATCGGTTGGCGCAGGCCTGCGGCGGGAGTTATTCGCCCGAGGTGCGCCGCCGGTATTTTATTACGGGCCCGCAGTGGGCGGCGGCTTACGAGGGCAACGCGCTGTTTCACGCGCCGACGCGAGCGCCGGTGCCGTTTGAGAAGGTGATTGAGGAGTACAGCAAGATCGGCATTGCGTACTGGTGTACGCACGATACCGATGTGATTCCGACGGACGCGCTGTTTACGCCACGCCAGGACGAGATTGTGAGCCGAATCAAGGCCAGCCTGGCAAAACACGGACTGCAATGTTCGATGGTGACGTGCGAGACGTTTCACCACGCGGTTTGGGCAGCGAGTCCGGCGGCGGAATCGGCGGACGTGCGCGAGTATGCGCGCAGGCGGCTTTCGAATACGGTAGGGATTGGGCATGAGCTGGGGGCGCAATTCGCCGTGTATTGGCCGGGATCGCTGGGCTATTACGTGCAAGGGGCGATCGATGAGACGCAGACGCTGCGCTGGTATGCCGATGGGATTAATGCGGCTTGCGAAGCGGACCTCGCGCTGGCGAAAAAACACAATCGGCCGGCGCTGAAGCACTGCCTGGAGGCTAAGCCATTCGAGCCACAGGCGGAGATTCTGCTGCCGACTTCCGACGCGATGCTGGCGTTTATTTTTTCCGGGCTGGTCAAGCATCCCGACATGGTCGGGTTGAATCCCGAGTATCTGCACGAGCTGATGTGGGGCGCCGCGCCGCGGGCATCGCTGGCCCGCGCATTGTTGTGCGGCAAGCTGTTTCATTTCGATATCAATGATGGATATCGTTTGAAGCACGACGTCGATATCGCGGTGGGGCTGGTGAATCCTCTCGATTGGCTGAACGTGCTGGTGCTGCTGCGGACGTACAAATACAACGGACCTTTCAATCTGGATTACAAGCCGCCGCGCACGACGAGCAATCACGGCGTGTTTTCGGTCAGCTTTCCCACGGCGGTGGACCGGTTTATCACGCTTTGGGAAATGGCCGGCGAGGTGATGAGCGATCCGATTATCCACGAAGCGACGGAGGCTTTAAAGGCGGGCGGCGCGGGGGCTGACGCCGGCAAGGTTCAATCCATTGTGGACGCGAATAAGGAGCTGCTTTCGCTGCATGAGTTGATTGGGCATCGGTTGTTTCAGATATTGATTGGGGCGCATCGGGGCAGAAAATATTCGGTTTAGCCACGAATGGGCACGAATAAACACGAATAATCATTACGTTGGTTTCGGACGAACAGTACGGAATTTCACGATGATATCGAAACACTGAGGCCGTTCCGTGTGTCTCCAGAGCGGTCTATCTCTTGCACATTCATCTAGTAAACCCAAGCGACATGTCTTTTGGAACCGCGGTGATTACCCCGCGATGGCTGTATGTACTGGCTGCTGCGACGCCGGAAGCCTTCGGCGATCCCAGCATCTGCGACGAGACTCTGGAGCATCTCGAGCCCTCGCGTATTGAGGCCGGCGATGTCGTGGGAATCGGCATTCATACGGGGAACGCTTTGCGCGGGTACGCAGTGGGCCGAATGCTTCGCGAGCGCGGCGCATGGGTCGTGTTCGGGGGCATTCATGCGACTCTGTATCCGGAAGAAGCTTTCGAGCTTGGCGGGGCCCATGCAGTGGTTAAGGGCGACGGAGATGTCATCTGGGCGCGCGTGCTGGAAGACTGCCGGAGCGGCGCGGTCGAGCGCATTTACGAAGGCGGGCGCATCGAAGCGGACCAGTTTCTTCGCGCACGTTGGGATCTGCTCCCCAAGAATAGTTACATGTGGGGTTCGGTTCAGACCGTGCGCGGGTGCTCAAAGCATTGCTCCTTTTGCTCGGTTTGGCGGACCGATGGGCAGCGTCCCAGGCAGCGGGCTTCCGACGGCGTGATTGAAGAGATTATCGAGCTGCGGCGCAAGGGATTTCGTTTTATCGCATTGGCGGACGACAACTTTTACCCGGTCAGTCTGACCGATTTGCGATTGGCCGAACGGCAGGGCAATCCGCAGAGAGTCAGCCAATTGCGGGCGCTTCGCGAGGAGAGGTTCGAGCTAATGGAACGTTTGGCCGAGCTTCCCGGAGACCTGGTCTTCTTTACGCAGATCACGATGGAGGCGGCGGAAGATGAAGAGTTCCTGGAGGCGATGCACAAGGCGAAAATCAGAGGCGCGCTGGTGGGAGTGGAGACGGTCACGCCGGAGGGACTGAAGGAAGTTTACAAGGATTTCAATTGCTCGGGCGAGCGCCTGGTCGAGCGGCTTCAGTTATTCCGCAAGCATGGCGTGCATGTTTTAGGATCGTTCATTTTCGGATTGCCGAGCGATAGGCCCGAAACCTTTGGCCTGACCGCGAAGCTGGCCGAAGAAGCGGGAATCACTTTTGCACAATTCGTCATGCTGACCCCGTTTCCGGGAACAGTGGATTTCCAACGTTGGGAGAAGGCGCAAGAGCCGAATCCGGCGACCGTGGAGGGCGTTCCGGTCACGCGCTATTGGTTAATACCCGCCGCCAAGCGTCCGAAGATGTTTATGCCGCATCCTTCGATGGATTCCGCGGAGTTGCGCGAGCGCACGCAAGAGGTCTGGACTAAATTCTACAGCCTGGGAACTATCTGGAGACGATCGACATGTGCAACCTCGATTCGGGCGCGTCTGGCGTTTCTGTTCGTATCGAAGCTGTACCGGCAGATGTATGCAGGGACGGGGATCGCGACCGATAGCGCGCGTCAGAACCGCTCACGTTTTTGGGCAAGCTTGCTGGCGAAGCCGTGCCGGCGGCTGTTTCAGGCCAAGCCCCTGCCGAATTTGCAGGCGCCGCCTCGAAGCGGAGAGCTGGGAATCAAGCGCGAGGAGCACGCTCTTCACGTGATCTCTTGATTAGCTGAGCGTGGCGAGGCGCGTCACCGTTATTGCTTACCGAGCCGGGCGCGGTGGCATTTGAGACAGAGCGTACGCATATTGGAGAGGTCGCATTCGCCGCCGCCTTGTGCGACGGGAACGATGTGATCGGCATCCCAAAGCGATTTGCGGCCTCGGGTGCGCCACTCGATAGAAGCTTTGGCGCGAGAGGAGCCGCGCAACTTCTTGATGCGGCGCAGTTCGGCGATGCAATCGAGGCCGCAGATGGCGCAGATGCCGCGGTCGCGTTCGAAGACTCGCTCGCGGAGGTGGGCAGGGTCGCTGCGGAGCTTCCATTCTTCGACGCACCACTCCGAGCAGAAGGTGAGGCGGCCCGGAGGGACTTCGAGATTGCACCAGCGGCAGAGGCAGCGGCCATTGGGACCTTTGGGCAGCGCTTCCCGGTCGGCGCGTCCGCCGGGCATAGCGCGCTGGGTGCTCATGAGAATTGGTGCGTTTGCGTCCGCTTAGTTAACGAGCGGATTGTTCGGATTCGTGCTGGTGCTGCTGTTGTCGGGGCCGGTATCGGTATCCGACGGACGCCGCTTCAGCTTCGGACGATCTTCCTCGTCGCCGCTACCCTTCTTGGAAGGATCGGTTTCGTCCTCGATGGGCGTGTTCGAATTCGGGTTGCGGCGCAGCGTGGGCTTGTTCGGGTCGTCGCTGGTCTTGTTTGGACGGCGCTGATTTTCCAGCATCGCGAGCCGCATCTTGACATCGTTGAACTCGGAAGTCGTAACTACATATTCGGGTCTGGCCTTCAGGCTGTTGGTTTCGGCCTGACACTTCAGGATGCGATCCTCCGTGGGAGGATGCGTCGCAAACAGCTTGGAAATAGTGCCAGGTTTGCGTTTTTCCAGCGTCTCGATCTTTTCGAAGAAGTCGACCAGGGCGGTGGGATCGTAGCCGGTTTTATATAGATACTGAATGCCCAGATAATCCGCCTCGGCTTCCTGGTTGCGGCTGAATTTAAGGAACGTCATCGGAATCAGAAGTCCGGAAGCCTCGTAAATTCCATAGGCCGCCGGGCCGCCCATGAAGATCAGCGGAATCATTCCGATTTGCGCGATATCGGCCCGTGTGGCATTACGCGTGGCGTGGCGAGCGGCAACGTGCGCAATCTCGTGCGCCATAACGCCGGCCAGCTCGGCTTCGCTGTCGGCGTGTAAAATGGCTCCGGTCTGCACGAAGAAGAAGCCTCCCGGCAGCGCAAAGGCATTGATGGAAGGATCTTCAATCACCTTAATCGTGAAAGGCACTTTGGCGTCCGAGTTCCGAACCAGATTCTGGCCGATGCGATTGACGTACTCGG
>CAWBDW010000022.1:0-115417 GCA_963787545.1 uncultured Acidobacteriaceae bacterium | reverse complement strand
TAAACGGTGCAAAGCCAGCCGGAATATTACTGTCCTGGAAACCACCCGGGACAGTCGTTAAATTGAAATTACCGTCGAACACGTCAATTCGGTCATTACCAAAATTAGCTCGCATAGAGAAGATTGCCCGATCCGTTATTTCCTATCGCCAAGCCTTTGTAAACGGAGCCCACGCTAGACGGTACTTCGGCCACGGCGTTTGTCCCCGAGCTCCAGGCCGCAATAGTGCCGTTTTCCGTAGCAAAGATAAAATGGGAGCCTCCAAAAGTTGTCCCTGAATTGAAAACGACGCCCGTAGGAGCGCCACCGCCCGCAGGCGGTATGGTCACTACGAGTGGTACCGCCGTGCCCGAGCCGTTGTAGAGCGTGGACAAGCCGCTGCCGTTATCACTGATCCAAAAAGGAGTGGTTGGACCCGCAACAATGCCCCACGGATTCACCAGATTGCTGTCTTGATGCGCCGCAACGTTGGGCAGGTCCGACACAAGGTTTGTTTGAACGTACCCGTCCAATGAATCTGCCGGCGCGAATACCGCTCCCACAATCATCACCGCCGCGGCGGCAAAAAAAGCTTTTGTCATGTAGTTCTCCTTCACCTGTGGTTAGCTCACTGCACCCACGTGTGAGATGGAATTGGCGGTTAATCTCGTGTAAACGTTTTGTAAAAGGCGTCCGAACCATAGCTTCGCTCTTAGAAGGCACATATTCAACCGCTTTTTACACATTAGTTCCTATTCCTTTGCATCTTTCCGTCACCTCGGCGGATATGCTCCCAATTGAGCCCGCGACTAATCATCCATGACCAAAGCCACTGAAATAGAACACGTCAACCCCGACCCCCTTCGGGCGTCGATCCCTCTGCCCTTTCATCACGTTTTGTTCCCGTATGGTTTCCCTGTCTATGTGAAGGCAAACGACATCGCAATAATCAGAGCCGCTGAACTAAGTTGGGGCTCCTTCAGGCAACGGTACCGTGAAACTCCAGTCGAGGTCCGTTTTATCGTCTCTGATGTTTCCTCCAGGCGGCGGCCCCCGGTCCCGATCTTTCGTGCGCAATCAAATCTGCTCGTATTGGTTGCCGACGCGCATAACTTCGGATGTTGTGATTTGATTGCCGGTTTTGGTTTCGCCTCGGTGACCAAGGCGGCCGTGTCCAACAGAGACTATGTTCGTTATCACTTTCTCGATGCGATGGTCTATACGCTGCTCGACGCGCGACACCTGGTCGCTGTGCACGCCGCGTGTGTGGCGAAAGATCGCCAGGGCGTGCTGTTCGTGGGCGATTCCGGCGCCGGAAAATCATCGCTGGCCTATGCGTGCACACGCCGGCACTGGACTTATGTATCCGATGACGCGACAGCGCTTATCCGCCGTAAAGCCGGCCGCGCGGTTGTCGGAAATCCCCAGAGCTTTCGATTTCGCCCTGCAACTGCCGTTCTATTTCCGGAATTGCGTGCGCGGGCCAAATCGCGCAATGGGAAGCCGACCATTGAAATCAGAACGGAAGATCTACCCGGCATTCGAACAAGCGATGAATGCACGGTTGAGTTCGTGGTCTTTCTAAATCGTCTCGACCGCGACGTAGAGGCTCCGTGGCTTGTGCCCATTCCACGACAAGAAGCTCTTCGCCGTCTCGCTCAAAACCCCTGGCCAACTGAGCTGTCTATTCAAGAAGAACGAGTTCAAGCACTCGAGCGCCTGCTGGAAGCTGAGTGTCTCGAGTTGACCTACAGACAGTTTGATCCAGCTATCGATCTTCTGGAAACGCTTGTACAGGAAGGTAAATTATGAAACTTGGAGTTATTCTTCTAGCCGTCTGTTCGGCCGTTCTTGGACAGGTCTCATCCGGAACGTTCTATGGTCAAGTCGAGGACCAGTCCGGCGGTGTTCTTTCCCATGTTCAGATTACGGTCAAAGAAGAAAAGACTGGCTTTATTCGCAGCACCGTCACGGACCAGTCCGGATCCTATCGCGTTCCCGATGTGTTACCTGGCATTTATTCCGTCAGCGCCACACGAACCGGCTTTCGAACCTTTGTTGCCTCGCACGTCGCGCTCGAGATCAACCAACGCGCCCGACTCGATCTACGACTTGAACTCGGCTCAGCTCATGAATCGGTCAATGTCTCGGAATCGGTGTCGCCAGTACAAACTGACGATGCATCGGAAGGATATCGCTTCAGCTCGGGAATGGCCACCGAACTGCCGCTCGATGGCCGGAATGTTTTCTCGCTAGTGACGGTTGGGCCCGGAGCGGTTCCGCGTCAGCTTGGCGGCTTCACCCATGACTTGGATAACGACGTGCAGGAAAGCTCGCGTGGATCGGTTGCCTTAAACCCGCCGATCAACGGAGCGCGGGCTTCCATGAACACCTACCTGATTGATGGTGCTTACAATACAGATCGAAATACCTTCAGCGCCGAAATCATTCCGCCCTTAGACTCGGTTCAGGAATTTCGAGTTCAATCGTCGCTCGCCGATGCAGCTTTTTCGCAAGCGGGAGGCGGTGTGATCGACGTTGTAACCAAATCCGGATCGCATGAATTTCACGGCAGCGGATTTGAGTTCTTCCGGAATGAGGCAACGGACGCTCACAATTTCTTCGACGACCCCACATTGCCGCGGCCCATCTTCCGCCGCAACCAGTTTGGTGGCAGCTTGGGAGGCCCGCTGCCGTTACCCTCCACGTTCTTCTTTGTCGCTTATGAAGGTTTGTGGTCGAAATCAGCCAAGCCTTCTGTGCAACTCGTTCCCGACGCGACAGTCCGTTCCGGCGATTTCCAGGGCGGCAATACGATTTACGATCCGCTCGCGGTCGACCCCACGACAGGAGCACGCATTCCCTTCGCCGGGAACATGATCCCTCAAACGCGTATCGACCCCATCGCCAGTAAGTACCTCTCTTTGTACGAGCCTCTTCCCAATCGATCGGGGGACTCATCGAACAACTATCTCGATTCGACGCCCAGTACAAGCAATAACGACAGCATCTCTGGTCGTATCGACCATCAATTTCGCAGGGCTGGACTGTTATTCGGCCGTTACACCATTAATGACGAGCGCGGCGACTTCGCCGGCAGTTTCCCTTTACGGGCAACTTCCGAGCGTCTCCGTGCCCAGCAAATCATCCTTGGGCACACCTTCGCGCGGTCTGACTGGGTCAATGAACTCCGCACGTCTTTTACCCGCTTCCGCCTGCTAGACGTTCCACTCAGCGCATTTCAAACAAACGTGGCAGCGGCTCTAGGAATCGACAATCCGCCAACCGATCCGTTTGCGTTCGGTCTCCCTTATTTCTTTTTGACCGACTATTCCACTGTCACGGACGATCCGACTCTTCCACAAACGCAACGCGACAACACCTGGAATATTTCGGATGGCCTATCGCTGATACGGGGCCGCCACACCTGGAAAATCGGTTTCGACTGGACGGATTTTCAGTTCAATTACCAGCAGAGTAACTTGATTCGTGGAAAGTACACCTATAACGGATCGTTTACCTCCAGTCCGTTGGATTCAAACAGTGGAGACGCTCTCGCGGATTTCCTTCTCGGGTATCCGGAGCAAACACAGCGCGCGGTCGGTTCGCCATTGGCTTATTTGCGGCAAACTGGTTATGCGGCTTTCGTGGACCAGGACTGGCAAGTTACACCGCGTTTGTCGCTGACCTTCGGCTTGCGCTATGAATATGACTCTCCGTTTACAGAGGCGCGCAACAAGCTGCTGAATTTGGACTATTCCACGCTTCCAGCGCCCCCGAGCCTTGTAGCGGTGCAAGATGCATCCGATCCAAATCGAAAGAACTTTGCGCCTCGCGCGGGGCTAGCCTGGCGTCTTCCGGGCTTCTTGTCGCACGGTGGGGAAACCGTGTTTCGCGCTGGTTACGGCGTTTACTTTAATCCCGAAATCGCGGTCGAGGCCTACGATCTGGTTCTGAATGGAATCTCGACGCAAATCAACGAGACGAACGGCGCTGCTCTTCCCGTGCTGACGACGCGCGATGGCTTCCCAACGACGTTTAGCACGGGCCTCCCAAGCTATTTCGGACTCGACCAGCATGCGCCCACGCCTTACGTTCAGCAGTGGAGCGGTGGTTTCCAGCGCGAGCTGCCGACTGGCATTCTATTCGAAGCTAGCTATATCGGTTCAAAAGGAACTCATCTCGGCATCTTTCGCCGCTTCAACACCCCGCTGCATACCGAAACAGGCGAAGATCTAAGTCCCCGGCCCGGCGACTTGCAGTCCCTGCGGACTTTTCCGGAACTCGGCACCATTTTTCAACGTCAGCACATCGGAAACTCGTCCTATCAATCGCTGCAGTTGAAAGTACAGAAGCGCGCGGGGAAATCGTTGACATTGCTCGCAAGCTTCGTGTGGTCAAAATCGATTGACGACGGAGATGCCGTTCTCGATGGCCTGTTTGACGGTGCCGGCGCTCAGAACGAAAACAATCTGGCCCTCGAACGGGGTCTATCCTTCTTCAACGTTCCGCGCAGGCTGAGCGCGGCATTCATTTATAACCTTCCAAAGGGCCATATAGTTCCCCGTTTGCTGAACCATTGGCAGATCAGCGGCCTCATTACCCTACAGGATGGAACGCCACTGAATCCGTTCTATATCGCGACGGATTTTGCAAACACCGGCACCCCAAATCGCCCGAACATTGTGCCTGGGCAGAGCATTAGTCTCCCTTCGAGTGAACGCAGCGCAGATCATTGGTTCAACACCGCCGCATTCAGCGATCCGGCTCCATTTACTTTTGGAGACGCGGGCCGCGACATTATCCCCGGACCGGGCAACGAAGTCACCGATATAGCGCTGCACCGCCGGTTCGCGATAACCGAGCGCTCCAGTCTCGAAATTCGCGCCGAGGGTTTCAATATTCTCAACCATCCGAACTACGGTATCCCCGGCCCCTATCCCGATCTCGGCCCATCCTTCGGCAAGATCCTTTCAACCGGTGATCCTCGCCGCTTCCAGTTCGGCACTCGCTTCGATTTCTGACTCTCCGGCATTCCTTCAAAGTGTTCAAAGGGAAATCTATCCCGCGGTATGGTATCGCTCTGCTCGAAGGATTGCGCTTTCGAGAGAAGGCGCGAGCGCCGTTCGAATTTTTGGAAGAAAATGACTGGAAAAAACTGCTCCAGTTCTGTGATACCGCCCAGCTCACATTGATCGTCGGCCATATCTGCCGGCCCTCGCTTCCGGAATGGGTTCGGACTCGCATCGATAAAAATCATCGAGACAACGCGGAACGCTATGCCCATCTGAAAGCAGCATTCCTCGAAATGGCAAGCTTCTTCAGTTCGCGGCAAATCGATTTCGCGTTACTCAAGGGTTTTGCCCACGCGCCGGATTTTACGCCTGATCCGCTCCTCCGTGCGCAAGGCGATATTGATCTATGGTGCTTGCCGCCGGCACTATTCCAGGCCCGCGATGCTCTAAGCGAGCTAGGCTATCGCCCCATTGGGCAGACCAGAGGCAGACATCTGCCGCCCATGACGCGAGAGACGCAGTGGGAGTGGCGCGGCGATTACTTCGCTGTGGACCTGCCGATCCCCATAGATCTGCACTATCAGCTCTGGGACGAAGAAATGGAATCGATCGCCGGACCACCGGAATACGAGTTCTGGAGCAGAAGATCTTTCGTCGAAGTGGACGGCCGGAAGATCCCCGTGCTGTGCCTTCCCGATGCGTTGGCGTTTTCGACTCTACATCTGCTGATGCATCTTCTGCACGGCGATCTCCGATTGCAACGCGCCTGGGAGATTGCTCATTTCCTCGACAAACGCGCCGCTGACGATGATTTCTGGCGTTGCTGGGCAGGTTTGCACTCCGAAGATCTACGCCGTCTCGAAGTCATCATTTTCAATTTGGCGGCGGAGTGGTTCGGCTGCCGTTTGCCGGGATTTATCGAGGAAGAGATAGAAAGATTACCCGCGGACATAAGGCTTTGGACACAACATTACGGCCTCTCTCCCATCGAGGCACTATTCACTCCGAATAAAGATGAGCTCTGGCTGAACATCTGTTTGTTGAAATCGGCGCGCGAAAAACGCCGCATCTTCTTCCGCCGCGTGCTTCCGCTTCCTACCGCACAATTGAATGGAAATAGCGAGATCCGCCCCGGATTTCTATTCGGCCGAGTCCTCCATCACGCCCGCGCGTTTGTACCAAGCTGTGTGGGTGCTTTGAAGTGGTGGTGGGTTCGCCAACAGCTTAGTCGCGATTTCCTGCAATTTTTGTTCGCCTCGGCTTTATTCGATATCGGGGAGTTCATCTTCTTTCTGCTGTACAACCTTTATTTGCTCGACCGAGGCTATGATGAGAAAGTCCTAGGCCGCATCGCGGGTGCGTTAACCGCCGGAACGTTCATCGGAGTAATCCCAGCCGCTGCAATCAGCCGCCGCTTCGGATTACGCGGCGCCGTTATAACGGCGATTATTGGGACAACCGCCGCAACCGCGCTTCGCGCTCTCGTCCTACAACAGCCTGCTCTCTTGGGCTCCGCATTCCTGAATGGACTTTTCATGTCGCTCTGGGCCGTCTGCTTGCCGCCGGCTGTTGCCGGGTTTACGACGGAACGGAACCGGCCGCTCGCCTTTAGTTTGATAACGTCCATCGGGATTGGCACTGGGGTCTTGGCCGGTTATGCCGGCGGGCACCTTCCGGCATGGCTCATTCATTTCCATCTCTCCATAAGCCAAATCGCAGCCAAACGAGCCGCTCTGCTGATCGGCTCCGCCATTGCCGCACTCGCTATCGTTCCCGCCAGCGCTTTGCGATTTCGTCCTCTGGGAACAGTATCTATACAGAAGCGAATTTATCCCCGAGGCAAATTTATCTGCGGCTTTCTCTTGGCTTTCTTTATTTGGAGTCTCGGAACAGGCGGCTTTAATCCGTTCTTCAACGCCTACTTCGCGCAGCATCTTCACTTCAGCCTCGAGCACATCGGAGGCGTCTTCTCCTACGCCCAATTAACGCAGGTCTTCGTGATTCTCCTCGCACCGGCGGTTCTCAAAAAAATGGGTGAAGTGCGCAGCATCGCGGCAATGCAGATTGCGACGGCAGCGATGCTAGCCGTGATTACAATAGTGTCGAATCCGGTCGCCGCTACATTCGTCTACACCGCCTATATGTCTTTCCAATCGATGAGCGAGCCCTGCCTGCTGAATATGCTGATGAATCACGTCTCCCCATCCGAACAGAGCGGCGCCTCCGCACTGAATTTTTTGATCGCCTCGTTAGCCGGTATCATCGCAGCGACTACCGCAGGAGTGGCGATCACAAACTTCGGATATCCCCTCACTGTGGCTGCGTGCGCAATGGTCACTTGTGCCGCCGGCTTGCTGTTTTCGACGCTCGTGCGCGACCGATGAAGATAGCCCGAATCTAAATGCAAAGATAATCGGCGAGATAACTGTCCTCGAACTCGACAATGTGCTTCTGATGCACGCTATAGCGATGCCGCTCCAGAAATTCGAAAATCTGTTCGACCTTTTGGGATCGCGGCAGCCAATATGGATGGACACCCACAATCAACGCCGGGTGAAATTCCTCGAGTAATCGCTCAGCACCCCGCAATACTAATAGCTCAGCGCCTTCGACATCGATTTTGATGAGATCGGGAATCACTCGAGACTCAGAGCAGAAGCAATCCAGGGTAATTGAGCGCACCTCAAAGGGTATTTTTTGGGAGGGCGTAATATATGGCGTATCCTCAGGGCCGATCGTGAGTGAATTTCGAAAGCTGAGGCCTTCGTTCACCAGATAGAACACAACAGCCTCGCTGTCCTTATCTGATACTGCGTTTGGCACAATTCGAATTTGATTCAACCGGTTAACTCGCTTATGGTAAGAAAGCACGTCAAGTAAAACTGGTGAAGCTTCGAACGCAATCACGCGTCCGGACGATCCCACCAGTTTTGCGGCCGCAAGCGACATCCAACCGTAATGCGCGCCAACATCGAAGAACGTGCCTCCGGGGGTCAGCCGCTCTGAGATCCAGCGGATTACGTGCGGCTCGGGAGCCTCCGTCCTTAGCAGGCGAAGAGACGTCCACACCGTCCGCTCGGCAATTCGCCTCGGAATAGGCACGCAACTATGCTCACCCGGCGCATTCACACGCGCAAGAGCTAAGCGCGACGCTTTACATACTATTTACAGCTTGCCCCGTGCAAGCCGGAACGGGAAGACGAACTCGAAATGCGCATTGTGCGTTAGCACGGCGCCGGAATGCAGAATTGCCCGAGAAAGAGGACGCCCGATCCGGTCGCGTTGTCGGCGTTTCGGTGACCTTCTCTCCTAGCGAGTCCATGCATCTGTTGGGTTATCGAGTTCAAGCGTGCCGGGGACGTCTGTTCGTCTCGCTCAGGCTTTTTCGAACACTCGCCGTTGCGATTGCCCTCCCAACTCCCGATATCGTTAGAGGGTTTCAACAGGTGTGCAAGAAGCCGTGATACCGGAAGATTTGAAGCGCGTTCAGGGCGTGTTGGAAGCGACTCTGTTTTCTGCAATCGAATGTATATTGCGGTCTCGCGACGCGCAGACCCACTGGGGCGATGTTCGCTCGACTGCACTGGTGATCTGGGCGCTTCACGAATTCGCTTCCACGCAAGGTGGCTTGGAAGAAGCTCCCGAGCTCAAGACCGTTCTTGACGATGCCAAAACTTGGCTGGTGGGTCAGGCAAAGCGGGAGGAAGGCCGTCTTAGCTGGGATTCGGAAGGATGGGATACAAGTTTAGCGATTTTGGCTTTAACCTTTGATGATCAATTCTGCGAACGCCGCGATCAAGCCGCAGCGTGGCTGCAACGTATTCGGTCACCTACGGCCGGAGTTTGGTACGACGAAGTTTGGGAAACCGTACTTTGCTCAGTTGCCCTTCTGCGAGGCGAATGCGCCCGTCGCGGAACTCAGCAGCCTCTCACCTATCTTTTTCAAAACGTGCTCGGCTGGATCAACGCCTTGCCGTCGAAGCAATCGGGTGAGTTTATAAACCCACATTACTCGGGATTCATCGTCTGGTTGCACGCCGAAATCCTGGACAGTCCTTTGCGCGGTTCCCTAACCACGAGTGGAGAATTTCGGTCGTTTCAAGAGAAGGGTGATGCCACTTTAGCCTGGTTGCTTCAGCAGGTCGCGTCTGATCCCAGCTCATTGTGGGGCCCTTATAGCTTTTCGAACGCTTACATCGTGTACGGGTTATGGAAGTTGGCGCGATTCAAGTATTTTCAGCTAGATTGCACATCAGCCGTCGTCGATTGGTTTAATCGACAGCAAGGCCGTTCTGGAGGGTTTGAAGATACGGAGGACACGGCTGTTGTGATTCTCGGTCTAACGCAGATCGTAAAGCAGCTGCAGCTTCGGTCCACCCGTTCCGTGGACAATCTCATCGTCGCCACGCCTGAAACAAACTGTATCAGCCCTAAGTGTTTCATTGGATATAGCGGCAAATCCAGCTCTATTGCGGCGGAGATTAAGGATTTCCTTTCCCGAATGATGCCGAATGTGACAATCCGGGATTGGAAGTGGGATTTTCAATTGGGCAGAATCTTGTTCGCGGAAATCGATGCCGCTAGCCGCGAGTGTAGTGCGGCGATTTTCCTGATTACGAAAGATGATCAAATCAACCGATCAGGGAGTCAGATCACATCGCCCCGAGACAACATCGTATTCGAAGTGGGCTTCTTTGCAGCGCGTATAGGGCTTACTCACACGATTCTCGTGGTCGAAGAAGGAACAAAATTACCGACAGACTGGGGCGGAATTCTGTACATTCCGCTTCGGGACAGAAATAGCCCTGACACCGTACAGGTTCCTCTACTCACAGCCTTGCAAAAGGTGGCACCATAATCGTTTACGAAATTGAGTGTGCTGCCGCAACACACCACAGCGTCTCTTGCTCGAGAGCCTACTACCGATAAACTTGGGCTTCGAACAAGATTTGCGCACAGCGGCAAAGAATTTAACAGCGCCGAGGGCAAGCCACGTCTTTATCGACTACCCATTCGAAACCCAGTCAGGGATTGTGCACATGCCGCTTCGACTATTTTCGCGCTGGAGCTTTGAACGCGAACTGCAGACGTCCGGCTTTAGAGTCTTGCAGACGCACGCAATCCACAGCGTCACGAACTTTCTGCCCAGCACACTCCTCCACACTCCGCATCCGGGACGCATCCTCCGGGCGGCTGCGGGCGCTTTGGCGAAATGCGAAGAGCTATTGGGTGAGCTTTCGATTATGCGGCATCTCGGCTGCAGCTTGGTCTATTTCTGCATTACCGACGACTAGTGACATTCTTTTACACGCTTGCTCTGTGCCAATGAAGCTTCATGCACGAGCTCTTGTGCAGTCTATCGTGGCCACTGTTATATTTGTCGCGTTGGCCAGAACAGCTCCTGTTCGGACGGTGATCAACCCGCATAGAGTTTGACTAATCAATAGAATCCATGTACCATTTGAATGTGTACAATCGTGAGAGCTGTTTATGCCGAGATTAGCAGTTGAAGACAACAGCCGCATGTCCCTGCGGATTGCTCCCGAGGAGAAGACGATTCTTCTGCGGGCGGCGGCACTGAAGCGCACGGATCTCACGGATTTCGTCCGCCAGCACAGCTTGAAAGCGGCAAGGGCGGTAATCGAGGAAGCAGAACGTTTGGAACTTTCCGAGCGAGACAGCCTGCGGGTGATGGCGTTGCTCGAGAATCCGCCCAAGCCGAATGCGAAGCTGCTGGCTGCAGCGAAATCGCTGCCAAAGCGGAAGTGAGCGCTAACGCATCGCACGAGGAGCCGATCGCTAAGAGGCATGCCCGAGACGCCTTCGACTGCGGCGAAGCGGCCCTCACTGAATTCCTGCAACGGTATGCCCGAAAGAGCCATGAGCTAGGCGGCGCCAAAACGTTCGTTGCGATCAGCGATGCCGACAATGAAATGATTCTCGGCTATTACAGCCTGAGTCCCGCCTCCATCGCGTATGCCCGGACACCGGAGATTGTCCGTCGAGGCCTTGCTCGCCACGAAGTGCCAGCGTTTCGGCTGGCGCGTTTGGCCGTAGGTCTCAACATGCAAGGGCAGGGTCTAGGCGGGCAGCTTTTAATGGCGGCCGGTAAACGATGCTTGCTCGCAGCTGCCGAGGTGGGCGGTGTCGCGATGCTTATCGATGCCAAGAACGCCAGGGTTGCCGCTTGGTATCAGAGTTACGGCGCTCTGCCGCTACTGGATGCGCCGCTTTCTCTGCTGCTTCCGCTGACGACTGTTGAAGCCGCCCTCAAAACAGCGAAGAAATAGACAATCCTTTCGTTAACAGTTGGTCTAACGAAAGGATAAACGGTTTTCCTTTCGCTGTCCGGGATATTCTTCGGGCTGTATCCGGAAAGAGCGGCTCCTCCGAATCGTTTCCCGTCAGAGATGGAAGCGACTCGTGCCCTCACGTCGAGGGTGTCACTTAGCAACGCCACTTCGCCTTCCTGAACAGCGAGTTTTGCGTAGCCGGGCTCGTGTCAAGGCCGGCGAAGCCGCCCGTGGGCCTGGCCTTGATCACGAGTCTAGGCGGAGCGGTATGCGAAGAATTTAGAAGGCGAAGTGGCGGTTGGGCCTGATCGACACAAGAAACGCAGTTTGTTATCTGAGCACTACAACGTCAGCACTTGTGGCTGTTCACTGTTGTTTGTCAACCCCGCGAAAGTCAAGCCCGCAGTTTTCTGTAAATTGAATCTCCCAAGTTAATCAATTCATTTCCTTATTAGATTCGCTGCCGTAGTGGAGGGCGGAGCCCGGAACGGAGGCAGTGAATCAGGCCGCGGTGTTGCTCGACTCGGCGGGCGCTGCTTCCGTGTTCACCTCCATATTGAGCGTGTTCACCTCCATATTGAGATAGATGCGTTCCATCCATTCCTGGTTGAGCTCCATCATCAGCGTGCTCACCAGCCGCACGCAGGCCTGTTCGTTGGGGAAGATCCGGATGACCCGGGTACGGCGTTTGATCTCCTGATTAACTCGCTCCAGCATGTTTGTTGAGCGCATTCGTTTCCGGTGCCCTTCGGGTAACTGGTACACGGCTAGGATCTCTTCGCCAAAGGCGTCCAACACAGCGGCTGCTTTCGGCACCCGCCGCCCGAGCGCCTCCACGGCTTCGGCCAGCGCCTTGCGTGCCGCTATCAACGTCGGCGCTTCGGTGACCGCTTTCAGCAGCCCGAGCACAAATGCGTTTTCGCGCGCCGCCGTGTGGTTCAGGATGTTGCGCACGAAATGCACTTGGCAGCGCTGCCACATCACGCCTTGAAAGTATCGATCAATGGCTCGGCGCATCCCCTGGTGATCGTCGGAGACCACATAGCGCACGCCGCGCAACCCGCGTCGGTTCAGATCGCTGAACACCTCGCCCCAACTCGCCTCGCTCTCGGAATCCGCCACCCACACGCCCAACACCTCGCGCAGGCCTTCGGCGCTGACGCCCACCACGATCAGCACGCCCTGGCTCATCACCTCCCCGCCACGCCGCACCTTTTCATACCGCGCATCGATCATCAGGTACGGATAACTGTTCTCGATTGATCGCTCGCGCCATTGCTGGATCTCCTCGTCCAACTTTTGCGCCAAAGCCGACACCTGGCTCTTGCCGATCTCCAGCCCGCACAGCACTTCGGTGATATCGCGCACCTTGCGTGTCGAGACCGCCTTCCACGTACATCTGCATGATCGCCAGCACCAGCGCTTTCTCGCTGCGCTGATAGCGCTCGAACAGTTCGGTCTGAAACTCGCCGTCGCGGTCCTTCGGAACCAGCAGCTCCAGCTCGCCCACGCGCGTCTTCAGCAGTCTCGGCTTGTAGCCGTTCCGGTATCCCCGCCGGCCCGGCGTTCGCTCATAGCTCTCGGCCGCCAAAAAGCTGGTCAGTTCCGCCTCGAGCACCTGTTGCACCACTCTTTGCACCAGGGCGCGCATCCCGTCATCGCCCGATGCCGCCGCTGCTTGCCATGTCTGTTTCAGTTCGCTATCGTTGCTCTTGCGAGCCATTCGGTTCTCTCCTTTCGACGTTTTTCGCCAAAAACATTTTAAGGAGATTCTGTTTGGCTCGCTTCTGCCTCGCCCTCCAGGCTCGGCAGCGCTCGCCTATTTACAGAAGTTTAAGGGCACAATCCCCGCGAATCTCGGATCTACAAGAAAACACGCTTTAACACTCGGCTACCTCGTGTGCAAATTTTGTGCAAGATCGATCCGGAAAATGCGGGATTTTGCCGTTTTCGGCCGGTAACAACAATGATGCTCCGGGAAGACTTAACTAATTGATGTTCAGCTATTTAGGAAGGATTTTGTTGGAGGCGCGGGGCGGGATCGAACCGCCGAATAAAGGTTTTGCAGACCTCTGCCTTACCACTTGGCTACCGCGCCGATGTCGCGAGTTCTCTTCCGCAACATAACACATAGATCGATCGCGGTACCCTCAATTTAGACTTCGCGATGAGACGCATTTGCGCTTTACTCTTCGCTCTGCCGCTCATGAACTCCTCTCTCAGTACCGCTGCGTTTCCCGATACCACTGAACTCCACGCTATGGCGGCGAAGTTCGCTCCGGCTCCGCTCGCTGTCGACACCAGTCGGCTCAGCGCCGGTGACCGGCAGGCGCTCCTCAAGCTCATCGAAGCCGGGCGCGTCATCGATGACCTGTTTATGCGGCAGCTTTGGAGCGGCGACGTCGATCTCTACCATCGCCTGCAGCGCGACGATTCGCCTCTCGGGCAGGCGCGGCTGAATCTTTTTCGTATCTATAAAGGTCCTTGGTCGGACCTCGACGAGCACCGCGCTTTTCTGCCGGGCGTTCCCGAGCGCAAACCTCCCGGCGCGAATTTTTATCCTGTGGACATGACCCGCCAGGAATTCGAGCACTGGACCGCGGGCCTTCCCGAAAAAGATGCGCAGCTCGCCAAAAGCTTCTTCACCGTGATTCGAAGAAACGCGCAAACCGGGCAGCTTGAAATTGTGCCGTACCATCGCGAATGGCGGGACGATTTACAACGCGCCGCGATGCTGCTGCGCGATGCCGCCGCGCTGACCGGCAACTCGTCTCTCAAACATTTTCTCGAGACCCGGGCCGCCGCGTTTCTCAATGACGATTATTACGAAAGCGACCTCGCATGGATGGATCTGGACTCGCCGATTGCGGTGACCATCGGACCCTACGAGACTTACAACGATGAGCTGTTCGGCTACAAAGCTGCTTTCGAAGCGTATGTCTGCGTGAAAGACGAAGCTGGAAACGCAGAAAGTGCAGAGCTTTTCGCACCATTTGCAGGAAGTGGAAAACCACCTGCCAATCGATGCCGCTTACCGCAATCCAAAGCTCGCAACCACTACTCCAATCCGCGTCGTCAACGAAGTGCTTTCCGCTGGGAGACGGCGACCACGGCGTCCAAACCGCTGCTTTCAATCTGCCGAATGACGAGCGCGTGATTCAGCAAAAAGGCAGCAAGAAGGTCATGCTCAAAAACGTGCAGCATGCCAAGTTCGACAGCATCTTGACGCCGATCTCGCGAATCATTTTGCCGCCGGAAGCGCAATCCGATCTTAGTTTCGATTGGTTCTTCACTCATATCCTGGCCCACGAACTGAGTCATGGCATCGGCCCGCACGAAATCACGGGTAGCGGCCGTAAAACCTCCGTGCGGCTCGAATTAAAGGATCTCTACAGCGTAATCGAGGAAGCGAAAGCCGATGTCACCGGCTTATTCATGCTGCAGTACTTCTTCGATACGGGCATCCTGCGAGGTGGCGACGCAAACGAGCGGAAACTCTACAATACCTTTCTTGCCTCTTCCTTCCGAACGCTGCGGTTTGGCATTCTCGAGGCGCACGGCCGCGGCATGGCGCTACAGTTCAATTACTTCCTGGACCATGGCGCATTCGAGGAGCGGCCCGACGGCACATTCGACGTCAATTACGCAAACGTAAAACAAGCCGTCCGCGATTTAGATCACGACCTGCTCACCATCGAAGCGCAAGGCGACTATGCCGCGGCGAAAAAGCTGTTAGACCAACTGGGTGTGATACGGCCCAACCTAAAAAGAGCGCTGGATCGCTTAAAAGGCATTCCGGTCGACATCCAGCCCGAGTTCATCACAGCGAATGAGCTTACGCGAAGCCTGCGCTAGAGCTTTTCGCGCACTCTCAACGCCAGACTCCTTCGAACTGACGGAGCGGTTATTTGTCCGGCTCCTCGGGTTGATCTATGTCGCAGCGTTTGCTTCGTGGTGGCCGCAGATTATAGGTCTCTCCGGCTCGCACGGCATCCAACCCGCGGTGCAACTGCTGAGCGCGATGCGCAATGAACTGGGGCGAAGCGCATTCTTCGATGCTCCTTCGCTGTTCTGGTTCGGGATCGGCGACGCGGCGCTCGTCGGCTGCTGTATAGCCGGATGCATCGCGGGGCTGCTCATGCTGGGCGGCATTTTCCCCCGAATTTCCGCCGCGGTTTGCTGGCTCCTCTATCTCTCGATCGTTTCTATCAGCCAGCCGTTTGCGGGTTTCCAGTGGGACGCGCTGCTGCTGGAGGCGGGCTTTCTGGCGCTCTTCGCGGGCGCCCCATGGCTGGTCTGGGCGTATCGCTTTCTGCTTTTTCGCCTGATGTTCGAATCGGGCCTCGTGAAGCTTCTCTCGCACGATCCGAATTGGTCTAACCTGCATGCGCTGCGTTTCCATTTCATGACCCAGCCGCTACCGACCCCGCTCGCCTACTACGTGTATCGCGCTCCAACCTGGCTGCTCGATAGCATGACCGCCGGAACGCTCGCAATCGAATTGGGTGCTCCGCTTCTCCTGTTTTGTCCGAGGCCGCTACGCAACGCCGGTGTGGCGCTCTTGATGTTGCTGCAGGTTCTGGTCCTGCTGACCGGCAATTATGCATTCTTCAACTTGCTGGCTCTGGCGCTGTGCCTGTGGGCGCTGGACGACCGCATGTTCGAACCGCTTGCACGTCTGCTGCGAACCACGTGGCCGAAGCTTCGCGAGAACGCCGGGCCGCGAATGCCTTTCTTGAAACCGGCAGCGAACATTGTTTTAGCTCTCCTCATCGCGATCGCAGCCATTCAGTTGATCGACATGTTCGATCCGGATTTCGGAGTGGTAGCGCGAGCGCCGATGCGTCTGCTCGCTCCATTCGATATCGTCAATACCTATGGCCTGTTTGCGGTGATGACGACCACGCGGCCCGAAATCGTCATCGAAGGCTCGAACGACCAAACTAACTGGCGCGAGTACTCCTTCCGCTACAAACCCGGCGAATTGCATCGCGGACTTCCGCTGGTTGCGCCCTATCAGCCGCGTCTCGATTGGCAGATGTGGTTCGCGGCTCTGGGCGACATTCAGGAAAACGGCTGGGCCGGTAATCTGATGTATCGCCTACTGCTCGGCGAGCCATCCGTCCTCGGCCTGCTGAATCCGCCGCCTTTCCCGAAGCCGCCGCGCTATCTGCGCGCGCTGTTATATCAATATCAATTCACCGCGCCGGCTGAGCGCGCCCGGACCGGCGCCGTGTGGCGGCGTCAACTCCAAGGCCTTTGGTTCGGTCCCGTATCGCTGAAACAGCAATGACAGAATCACTCCGCGCGAACGGCTGGCTCGTTCTCATCGCTTGAAAATTCGAAATTGACGAGATTTCGCCGAAAGCCGCGTGTCTTCCATGCGCCGAACGCGATTCCCGCCAGCATCCACGCCCCACCCGCGATCTGCGCAACACGGCTGAGACTCAGCCATAACAGTAAACAGATAAGAAATCCGAGAAGCGGAGGAATCAAATTCGTCATCTTCTTCTCTCTTGCCCGCACATAGTAGTGCAAAAGCGCCGCCAGATTCACGCCCATAAACGCAATTAGCGCGCCGAAGTTCAACATCTCCGCCCCAAGATCGAAACTCAGCACGAAGGCGCCAGCCAAAGTAACCGCAGACACAAACAGAACACTGTTACGCGGGATGCGCCGCTTCGGCTCCAGCACGCCGAAAAAGGATTTCGGCAGCGCGTTACTGCGTCCCATCCCAAATAGCAGCCGCGCCGCGCCCATCTGCGACGCCATTCCCGATCCGAAGTTTGCGACCAGCAGCGTGAGTCCCACCACCGCGAAAAGGGGACGCCACACCCGCCCCGCAACCGATACGAACGCCGTGGTTACATCCGGAAAAGGTTGCGACGCCGGCCAGACCAGTTGTGCCGCATACACCTCAAACGCCGAGAGAATCCCGATCACTACGCAGGTCAGAACAGTCGCGAGCAAAATATTGCGGCGCGGATTTTTCACCTCTTCCGACAACGTGGAGATACCGTCGAAGCCGATATACGTTAATACCGCGATCGATGTTCCGCCCAGCACTGCCCGTGTATGGAAGGTCGCCGGATCGTAGAACGGTCGCGTGAAAAAAGCTATTCCATCGTGCGGCGCTCCGAATATATAGCGCGCGGCTGCGATGAAAAAAATTACGATCACGACGCCCATGGCTGCCGCCAATCCGGCATTGATTTTCGCGGAAGTACGGACTCCCAGTACGTTAAGGTACAGAAAAACCAGCGTGAACACGATCACCCACATCCAATAGGGAACCGTAGAAACAAATGCCTGCGCTTGATGGCTGATCCAGATCACGCAAATAATCGGGTTCAACATGTAATCCATGCACATGCTCCAACCCGTGATGTAACCGGCCGCCGGATTGATCTCCTGCCCGACATAAGTGAATGCCGATCCGGCGCTCGGATACACACGCGCCATCCGCCCGTAGCTGATTGCGGTGAACAGCATCGCAATCATGGCGATCAGAATCGTGGTAACAACGTGCCCCTTGCCTCTATCGCTCAACACTCCGAAGACCGACATCGGCGCGGTCGGCTGAATGACAATCACTCCATACAGCACCAGGTCCCAAAGCGTCAATGCTCTGCGAAGTGCTGGCGCGGAGGGCGAAGAGGCGATGTTTGTATCCGGCACGCTAACCTTTCCGATGCGCCCTAATAGGGACGGCTCGCGTTCGCCTTTTTGAGCGCCGCGGCGTCTTGTTTGGTTTGAAGCTGTTCGGAAAGGTGTAGTTCGCGCGTCCCCTCAGCCTGCCGTCCCAACTGCCGCAACGCGGTGCCGAGCACATAGTGCGCCTGATAATAATCGGCGTCCAGCGCGATGGCTCTGCGCAGCGGGTCAATCGCTTCTTTCGGATGGTTTAAGCTTAGCTCGCACTTACCCAGCTCAAAGAGCGCTTCCTTATATTTCGGATCTGCCGCAATCGCCGCCCTCAAGTATGGAACTGCCTTCGCTGGTGAATTTTGTTTCTGCAGAATGTCGCCTAGTAAGTAGTTCGAAACCGCGTCGGTTGGATACCTGTTAAGTTCAGCCCGGAACTCCGCCATCGCGTCGTCGAATTGCCCTCGCTTCCAATAGATGACTCCCAAACCGGAATGCACGCCTATGTAATTCGGATCGACTTTTTCGGCAGCCTGATACTCCGCTTGCGCTTCATCGTCGCGAGACATCCGATCTAGCGCCAGGCCCATCAGCACGTGAGCCTCGGGAGAATTCGGATCAATCGCCGTGATACGAGCGAACACGCCCGCCACCGCCTGGTAATTTCCCGCCTTGTAATACGCCCTTCCCAACATATCCAGCGTTTGCATGTCCCTCGGTTGTAATTGGCTCGCGCGCTCCAGGTATTCAGCCGATTCCGCATAGCGGTCCAGCGCGAACAGCGTAAACCCAGTCAGATCGAGCGCTTGAAAACTGCCCGTCGCCTTCGCAAACCCCTCCAGCAGCGGTAGCGCCTCGCGATACCGCTGCGCTCTGAAATACGCAATCGCTAGGTTACGGCTCGTGATTGGGTCGCCCGGCTTGATCTCGAGCGCCCGCCTGTACGTCGCAATCGCCTCGGCATCTTTCTTCTGCCGCGCCAGCGCGATCGCCAGATCGTTCAGAATTTCGATGGATTGCGGGTCGGCGGCTAGCGCGCGGCGGAACGCCGTTTCCGCGCTCGCGTTGTCTCCACGCTGCAGCGCTTCAGAACCCTGCATCAGCAGCGATTGCAAATCGGCCGCGGCGCCCAAGAGGCAGCAAACCACAAGACTCAGTAACAACCGCCGCATTACGACAAATTCCGCAAACTCGCCGCAAGCAGCTTCTTCGAACCTTCATACGGATCGCCGTGGCCTTCCCACTCCATTGAGAAATACCCGCGGTAGCCGGCCTTCTTTGCAATCGAAAAAATGCGATTCACATCCACTCGAAGAACTTTGCTTCCGTCCGTCTCCTCGTCTTTCACATGGCTGATATTGAAAGCCAGGGGGAACAGCAGCGCCATGGCGTGGTAATTGTATTCCGGATCGTCATGAATCATCATGGAATTGCAGAAGTCCGGGAGCGCCCGCAGAAACGGACTGTTCACCGTCTGGATGACCTTCGCGATCCGTTCCGGCTGCTCGGTATCTGGTTCATCGTTTTCCAGATTGACAACAATGTTTTTAGACGCCCCGTACGTGGCTAGTTCCTTCAGCGCGCTAACCGCGCACGAGATCTGCTCTCCCGATTCACCCCGCGGCAGATGAACTCGAATGCCGGGCGAGCCAAGAATCACAGCGGCATCCACCCATTTGCGATAAGTCTCCAGCCCAGCTTGCCGGCCTTCCGCGCTGCCGCATAAATGTGTCTCCACGTCTACCGGGATATTTACAACGCGCACGCCCGCGTCTCGAAACACGCCGTGCAACCGCTGCACGTAATCCGGATCGGTCGACTGAAAATGCCGGCTCCACGGTTCAATGCCGGAAACGTTCAGCTTGCTGCGAATCGTCCCCGCAAACTGCTCCAGGCTCATTCCGGATTGAGCCTCGTCGCCATTCGCTCGATGCGGAGAAGCGATTACCGAACGGAATGGATACGTGGAAACAGCCAATCGCTCCCGCGCCTCCACCGGAAAATGAACCTCCGGGCGTTTGCTTGCTTTCAATGAGCTCGCGAACGCGGTGGAAAGCGCGATGAATTTTCTGCGTCCGATTTTCCTCTGCATCGTATTCTCCCGCTCTACACTGCGAATCCTGTCTCGGACAGCGTCACCGCCGGCGCAAAACGAAACGTCCCAAGCGCCACTCCGCGAGCCTGTGCCAGCCGCAAGCTCAGCAGTTGCAAAGGAATAATTTCCAGAATTTGCGCGAATCGATGCGGAATATCATTCGGCCAGCGCCAAAACGAAGCGACATTGCTCCTTCGGGCCATCGGCCCAACCCAGCGGATGCACCCGCCCATGCCGATCAGGTCTTCGGCCAGCGACAAATCGAGTTCAGCGGTCGCCGCTTGCGACCCAAACACGATCGCCCGGAAATTTTCGTTTACCACTTCGACTGGTCCGTGCCGGAATTGCGCCGCCGAGATGCCCACTGCCGCCATTTTCGCGACCTCGTGCATCAAGAACAGGCCAGCATTCACGGAGGCAAGCGAAGGCCCTCGCCCCAGCAGATACAGCGGCGCTTCGCACGCCATAAGCTCATCCCAATGTACTGATGCAGCGCTGTCCGCAAGAAGTGATCCGGTTATCCCAATCGTCTTCTCAAGTTCGTCTTCCGCGCGATCCAACTCGCCGCAACTCTCCGCCGCAAGGAGTTCCAGCGTAGCCAGCGTCGCAGTGTACGTCTGAATCGCCACTAACTGATCCGGCGGACTATTTACGACAATGGATTCTGTTGCGTCGCGCTCAAGCGTGCTTCCCGGGACATTCGAAATTCCGATCGCGCGGCAGCCTCGCTCTTTCAGTTTCGGCAGCAGCTTTGTTACTTCCACGCTTTCCCCCGAACGCGACACCAGCACCACCGTGGTCTCCGCGTCCAGCATGCCGGAAACGAAGTACAACAACTCCGACGCCTCGATTACGGAAACCACCGCACCGCGTTCCGCCAGCAGATAGCTGGCCGGTATGCAGGCATTCAGTGAAGCCCCCATCCCGCTGAGCACCACGCGCTTGCCGCGGGTCAGCAGTTCGGCGCAGCGTGTCAATGCCGCGCGTCCCGGCCCCAACTGATACGCTGCCACCGAGCGAAGCGCCTCCGGCTGCCGGAGAATATTCTCGAGCAACGCGGGATTCACTTCTTCCTTCGTCCCAGCCATTCGTCAATCGGCTTCTTCGTTTTCGGCTGATAAGGCATTTGAATCTTTTGCCCCGTTCCAGCCGAAGCGTAGGCCGCGTATAGCGCCTGCATCACCACGCGCCCGTCCTCGCCTGTGGCCTGCAGCGTCTCTTTGCCCCGCACGCACCTCGCAAAATGGCGCATTTCCTGCGGTATCCCGTAGTTCCAATGTTCTTCGAAAACCGGGTAACTCCATCCGGTCGTCGATGGCGCTTTCTCCACAGCGTATCCGAATCCGTATTCGCTGTAAGTAGGCAGTGCATTTCCCATGTGCAGATCCGCGTAGGTTACTCCACCTTCGCCATACACTTCCGTGCGGTCCGACATGCCTCCCCGCCGAATCCAACTATCCTCCACCAGGCCCACGGCTCCATTCTCGAACTCGAGAATGCAAATCGCGTCGTCGTCGCCTTGCGTTTTGCCGCCGTGCACATATGTCCCGAGCTGCGCATACACGCTCTTAATCGCAGGCCGCCCTAAAAACCAATAGCAGAACGCGATGCCGTGACATCCCAAATCCATCAACGCTCCGCCGCCGGATAGCTCCACATCCCAGAACCAGGCACTATGCGGGCCGAAATGCTTCTCGCTCTGCTTCACCAAATAGACTTTGCCGAATGCGCCCTGGTCCGCCATTTGTTTCGCCTTGACGTACTTCGGCGTGAAAAACAGCTCTTCCGCATACGCCAGCAGAACGCCTTTACGCTTGCAGACATCGATCATTTCATCGGCTTCCTCCAGCGTCATGGAAAGCGGCTTTTCGCAAACCACGTGCTTGCCCGCATTGGCGATATCGGCCGTCATCCGGGCGTGCAGATAATTTGGGGCCGTAATCGTTACCATCTCGATATCCGGCTCTTTCAACATCTCGCGATAATCCAAAAATACGCGCGGAATCCCGTACCTTTTGGCGAGTCCCTCGGCGTGTCCCGGCGTGGGAGACGCGACCGCCACCACCTCCGCTTCCTCCGGCATCATTTGAAACGACGCCGCATGTATATCGGCCTCAAACTGCGAGCCTATGATTCCAACCTTTACTTTTCCTTGAGGCATTTGGTTTGCCGGATCCCTCCGCTGTCGCCGCAATGTTCTTGACGCCGCGTCCCGGATCAGTATAGGACTGTTAAATCCGGAGTGTCAAAAATTGTCCGACGGTCGCTCAAGCCGGGTCGATTTCGGATTGACAACAAAAAGGGAGCCAATTTATGCTAAATGCGGATTTACGGCTAAATTGTTTTCGGAAATTTGCTCTTTCAAGGAGAAAATCAACATGGTGCAGGCATTTGGAAGGACTGTGGCCCCGCTATTCGTGCTAACCGTCATGGGTGCCCTGGCGCCTGCGCGAGGCGACACGGTACTCTATTCCACTTCCTTCGAAAGTCCGGCTTTCACTACCGGGGCCATTGCGGGGCAGAACGGGTGGGCGTCTTTCGCTGCAAGCACTCAAACTGTGGAGAACTCGTTCGCTAAGACTGGTTCTCAAGCGGTTTTCGTAAGCGGCGGCGCGACCAGCCAATCTGGTCCTTATTACGCAAGTGCTTCGAATGGCCCGCTAATTGATCTGTCAGCCGATATCGCCCTCTTCAGCTCCAGCACGCAGACTGAATGGCAGTTTGCGGCCCTCGGGCCTGGCTTCGGCGGGTTCCTGGGCGGGATTGACATAGTGCCGGACAACACGATCTATGCGATAACAGCAGGTCTCCCCGCAATCGGCACATTCACCAAGGCGACCGCCTTCAGTAGCGCTGCTTGGGTGAACGTCAATTTGCTGTTCGATATCGCGGCCCAGACTTACAGCATCTCGTTGGATGGCGTCACCCTCGATTCAAACATTCCTTTCTGCGGTGACAACGTGGCTTGCACCTCCGGAACGCACCTGGCGACCTATGGGGCTGGACTCTTCGACAGTTTCGGAAGAGGCAATGACTCCGGATACATGGATAATTACAGTGTCACCCTCGTCAGCGGCGTTCCGGAACCGTCCTACACGATCCCGCTGCTGAGTGTTCTTCTAGTAGGCGCCGGCCTGAAGCTCCGACGCAGATTCTCCGCCTCGGCTCGAACCGCAAGCAGTTCCGCTTAGCCAATTTGCAGAATAGACCCCATCGGTGGTTTAATAGGGATGTAGCGTCGAAACAAAAAGTGGGCGGAAAGCCCACTTTTTTATTGCACTCTTGTGAGAACGGCATGCCGGCAGTGGAACAAACCGGGCTTCTGGACAAACTTACCGAACTGGGTGAGCGCGCAGCCGCAGGTACGGGCATCGAAATCGCCGAAGTGCAGTTGCGCGGCGCCGGAAAGGCTCGTCTGCTGCGCGTCTATATAGATAAGCCGGGCGGTGTTACGCATGGAGATTGTGAATTGATCTCGCAACGCTTCGGCCAACTGCTTGACGAACAGGACGCCGTGCCGGGCGAAAGCTACACGCTCGAGGTCAGCTCCCCGGGCGTGGAGCGAAAGCTCTCCCGGCCGCGCGATTTCGAGCGAGTCGTCGGGCAGAAGATCCGGCTGGCCATTCGGGAACCTATTGAAGGCCAGAAGCGGTTCGAAGGCAAGCTCGCTCAGTTCGCCTCGGGCACTTTGGAGCTCGAAACCGCGCCGGGACATCTGGTGCGGGTACCGCTCGACCAGGTGCAAAAAGCGAACTTGAAGTTCGAGTGGTAACTCCCGCAATTTTTCAAGCGCAATAAGGATTCAGTCGATTTTTTGAGGTTTTCACGTGCCAGCTTCCATCTATCAGTCTATCGAGATGTTGAGCAAAGAGAAGGGAATCGATCCGCAGATTGTTCTCGACGCGGTGAAGGACGCGATGCTCGCCGCGGCGCGCAAGCACTTCCGCTCGCAGGAAGACCTTATCGCGGACCTGGATGAAAGTACCGGAAACATTCAGATCTATAGCGTCAAGCAAGTGGTCGACGCGGTGGAAGACCCTTATAAACAGGTCAGTCTTCCCGCCGCGCGCAAAATCGACAAAAACGCCGAGCTCGGAACCGAGCTTCGCGAACTGAAGCCGACCGACGCCTTGGGCCGCATCTCCGCCCAAACCGCCAAACAGGTGATTCTGCAGAAGGTGCGCGAAGCCGAGCGCGACAGCATCTTTTCGGAGTTTCAGGGCCGCCAGGGCGAGCTTGTCAACTGCACCATCAAACGCCTGGAGGCGCAGGATTACATCGTG
Source organism: uncultured Acidobacteriaceae bacterium (assembly GCA_963787545.1). GTDB lineage: Bacteria > Acidobacteriota > Terriglobia > Bryobacterales > Bryobacteraceae > Bog-105. Next base: position 91,107 of record CAWBDW010000022.1, on the reverse strand, counting down.
GATATGGGCAAAACCGAAGCGCGCCTCCCCAAGAAAGAGCAATCGCGCGTTGAGACCTTCAGCATGGGCGATCGCGTGCGCTGCGTCATCCGCGGCCTGGAGCGCGGCGGCAAAAACTCCGGCGTGATTGTCTCCCGCGCCGCGCCTGAGCTGGTCATGCGCCTCTTCGAACAGGAAGTTCCGGAAATTTACGATGGCACCGTTACCATCAAGGCCTGCGCGCGCGAAGCCGGCGAGCGAACCAAAATCGCAGTCTTCAGCCGCGACCGCGACGTGGACAGCGTGGGCGCGTGCGTCGGCATGAAGGGCATGCGGGTGCAATCCATCATCCGCGAACTGCGAGGCGAAAAGATCGACATCATCGAATATTCGGACGATCCGCTTCAGTACGCCACGAAAGCTTTGAGCCCGGCCAAAATATCGCGCGTCACCATCGTCGATCCCGCGGAAAAGCATATGGAAGTGGTCGTCGACGATCTGCAGTTGTCCCTGGCCATCGGCAAGCGCGGCCAAAACGTGCGGCTCGCCGCCAAGCTCCTCGGTTGGAAAATCGATATCAAGAGCGAGGAAGAGAAGCGCCGCGAGTTGGAATCCCGCATGGCCGACATGGTGATTTCCGGCGCGCCGGTTTCGGTGCTCCTCGACCACGGTCTCGACGAGCAGATGATCGAAAAACTGGTATCCGCCGATATCGGCACCGTCGAGCGGCTTGGTTCCATGACTCCCGAAGAGTTGGAGGCCATACCCGGCATCGACGAAACGATTGTCAGCCAGATCCAGTCCTCTGTCGTGTCGTTCTACGGACAGTATGAAGAGCAGCAGAGTGAATCCGCGCCCGTGAGCGCCGAACAAATTGAGGCGGCCATCGACGCGAATCCCGGCCCGGCCGAAATCCCGGAAGGGGTCGATCTTGCGGACAACCCCGGCGAGTTTGAAAACATCGAAACAGGAGTGCTGGAGGAGGATGTCGCAACGCACGAAAGTGCGAAGGTCGAAGAGACCGACGAAGGCGAGGTCCTCGATCTGGGACGCGTGGAGGGTTTATCGGGTGCCCCCTCCACTTTGCGCGAGATGGTGGGCTCCGAGGAAAGCCTCGAAACCGAGCAATCTGATACCATGGAAAAATCCGGGTAAAGTGCTACAAATAGCGGTCACATAAGGAGTTATATAGCAGTTTCTTCTATGAAGAAAATCCGAATTAACGAGCTGGCGCGGGAGCTGGAAGTCAAACCCGGCGTCATTCTCGACATGCTGCCCGAGCTGGGCGTGCAAGAGAAGAAGACGCACTCTAGTTCCATAGACGAAGACGTTGCGATCATTTTGCGGGAGCGCCTGACTGGCTCTGGCGTGCCGTCGGGCGAGTCGTCCAACGGACATGTGCACGAAGCCCCGGCTGCGGAAGAGCGTGGTGCTGCTGCTGTCTCGGAACCGCCCGCCGCCGAACCGGTTCAGCCGGCCGGCGCAGTTCTGCACGCGCCTTTGCCTTCGGCGAAAGAGGCCACCCTCTGTTTCCCAACCGCCCGCCGAACCCGCAACTCCTGCCAGCGCTCCGCAAGTGCAATCTGCTGCCGCGGATGCCGGCGAGCCGGCTTCGGCTGAAGCGGAGCGCGCGATTCCGAAATTCCAGCCGCTCCGGCCACCGCTCGGCGGCGGCGGCGCATTGCATCCTCCGCTGGCACAATCTTCCGGCCAGCCATCACTTCCGGGTGGTCCGGGCAATCGCGGCATTTCGATTCCCGCTCGTCCGCTGCCTCAGAGCGCGCCGAAGCTGGCTTCCCACATGGGTTCCGCTACTCCGGGCCCCACCCCCAGTGGCCCCAGGCAGCCTCTTCCCGCCGAACGTCCCGGCTTGGGCGTGCCATCACGCCCCGCGCGCGCCGCTTCCGAGTCGCCGTCGCAAGCCGGGCCGCCGCAACCCAGATCTCCGCAGCCGCCCTCGCACGTGGTCGCACCTGGACCTGCAACTCAGGCTTCCTCCGTTCCTGGAGCGCCGATTCCATCGCGTCCCGCGCCGCCGCGCTCCGGCCTCACTCCGGGCGCGCCGATCGCGCCACGCCCGCCCGCTACTCGCCCTGGCGCCACCAATCAACCCGCGGCACGCCCCATCGTTCCGCCGCGTCCGGATATGGTTCAGCGTCTGAAACAGCAGACGCAGGCGCGCCCAACCCCAGCCGCTCCCGGTCTTCCAAGGCCCGGCGCACCGGCACGCCCGTCACCCGCTCCCGGACAACCGCTTTATCGCGGGCCCATTCGCCCCGGCCAGCCGCTCATGCGCGGACCGGGTGCACCTGGAAGCCCGGTTTTTCCCGGACAGCGCCGTCCCGCCGGACTGCGGCCGATGCACCCAACCACGCTGCGCCCCGAATCGGCCACACCAGTGCCGACCGAGCAGCGTCGTCACCAGGCCAAACCCGTCGCGCGACAAGGTCCGCGCAAACGCGAGGAGCAGGAAGGCAATCTCCGCGAACGCAGCAACAAGCGGCAGGCTGTGTTCCCGCCGCCGCCCATCGATCGCGAAATCACGGTGGCCGAAGGAGTCACTGTAAAGGAGCTTTCCGAAAAACTCGGCGTAAAGGCCAACCTCGTCATCAAGAAACTGGTCGAGACCAAAAAGATCTTCGCCACGATCAATCAAACGCTGGATGTGAAGCTGGCCGAGGCCTTGGCGCGCGAATTTGGCGCTTCCACCAACCAGGTCAGCTACGAACAGGAAAGCACGCAGGACATAGAGCTCGCCGAAGAATCGAAAGATCTGCTGCGGCGCGCGCCGGTGGTCACCATCATGGGCCACGTCGATCACGGAAAGACATCTTTGCTCGATGCCATCCGGCAGACCGATGTCGCGGGACGCGAAGCTGGCGGCATTACCCAGCACATCGGCGCTTACCACATCGAGAAGAACGGCCGCAAGATCGTCTTCATCGATACCCCAGGCCACCAGGCCTTCACTCGCATGCGCGCCCGCGGCGCAAAAGTTACCGACATCGTCGTGCTTGTGGTCTCGGCCGACGACGGCGTTATGCCGCAAACGCTCGAAGCCATCGACCATGCCCGCGCGGCCAAGGTCCCCATTCTGGTGGCGATCAACAAGATCGATAAACCGGATGCCCAGCCCGAGCGCGTGAAACAGCAGCTCTCCGACCGCGGCCTGCTGGCTGAGGATTGGGGCGGCGATGTCGTCATGGTGCCGGTTTCCGCAAAGACCGGCCAGAACCTCGACCTGCTGCTCGAGATGATTCTGCTGGTTGCCGATTTACAGGATCTGAAGGCCAACCCGAATCGCCCCGCCCTGGGCACGGTTCTCGAAGCCAAGCTCGACAAAGGCCGCGGACCCGTCGCTACCATGCTGGTGCGGAACGGTACGCTCCATGCCGGCGACTTCTTTATCTGCGGAGCTTTGTTCACCAAAGTCCGTGCCATGTTCGACGACCGCGGCAATCCCGTGAAGGACGCCGAGCCATCCATGCCTGTCGAAGTCATCGGTCTTGAGAGCATGCCGGAAGTCGGCGATTCGTTCCAGGTCGTCTCCGATACTTCCAAAGCCAAACAGATCGTGATTTATCGCGGCGCAAAGGCCCGTGACGTCGCTATGGCCAAAGGCGCTCGAGTCGCCACGCTCGATTCCTTGCACCGCCAGTTCAAAGAAGGCGAGCTGAAGGATCTCAACCTGATCGTCAAGGCGGACGTAGGCGGTACCGCCGAAGTTCTCTCTGATACCCTGCAGCATCTTTCTAACGAAAAGATCCGCGTGCGCGTGCTGCATGCCGGCGTCGGCGCCATCACCGAATCCGACGTGCTGCTGGCTTCGGCCTCCGACGCGCTCGTTATCGGCTTCAATGTCCGGCCGGAGCGCAATGCCCAATCGGTTGCCGATCAGCAGAAGGTCGACATTCGCATGCACAGCATCATCTATGAGCTGATCGACGACGTGAAGCTCTCCATGACCGGCCTGCTGGAACCTGTTTTCAAGGAAACCGTTCAGGGGCACGCGGAAGTCCGCGAGACCTTCAAGATCAGCAAGATCGGCACCGTGGCCGGCTGCTATGTCGCCGACGGCGTGATCCGGCGCGACAGCCGCATTCGCGTGATGCGCGGCGGCGATGTGGTCCACACCGGCCGCATCGAAGCGTTAAAGCGCTTCAAGAACGACGCCAGCGAAGTGAAGAACGGCATCGAATGCGGCATCTCGCTTGCGAATTTCAACGGCATTCAGGTCGGCGACGTCTTCGAAGCCTTCACCATGGAACGCATCGCGGCGGAGATGCCGCCTGCCACTGTAGTACATTAGTTCGCGCTAAACCTTTGTCGTGCCTGCTATCGGCGTTTTGACGCTCGAGATCCATGTGGAACAGTCGCACTCTCTCAAAGAGAAGCGGCACGTCGTGAAGAGCCTCAAAGACCGGCTGCGGGAGCGCTTCAACGTTGCCGTCGCCGAAATCGATTTTCTCGATTCCTGGCAGCGTTCCGTCGTTGCTGCCGTCACTGTCTCGAACGACCGCGTTCGCGCCGAACAGATCCTGCAAGCCGTAGAAGCCCACGCCGCCAACTTGTTGGGAGGCGCGCTGGCCGGCGCCAGTGTCGAGTGGATCTGAAACTATCTACGAACGGGACCTGAAAATTGTCATTTCTCGATTTTCTGCTTGGACGGCCGCTCGCAAACTCCGAAGAACGCGGCGAGCGGATCGGGGTAGCCGCCGGCGTGCCAATCTTTGGTCTGGATGCGCTCGGCTCGGCGGCATACGGACCCGAAGCAGCGCTGACCATCTTGATGCCGCTTGGCCTCGCCGGGCTGGCCTATATTGTTCCGCTCAGTGTTGCCATCATCGTCCTCCTCGCGATTGTCTTTTTTTCTTACCGCCAGACCATCGCCGCCTATCCGGAAGGGGGTGGTTCGTACATTGTCGCGCACCAAAACCTCGGGACTTTTGCCGGTTTACTGGCGGGAACTGCCCTACTGATCGACTATGCTCTCGCCGCGGCGGTCGGAATCGCAGCCGGCATTGGCGCCCTCACTTCAGCGATTCCGTCGCTCCACCCGCGGACTCTATCCCTCTGTCTCGCCGCTCTGCTCATCCTCACAGTCGTAAATCTGCGCGGTGTTCGCGAAGCCGGAGCCGTTTTCATGGCGCCCACCTATTTGTTCCTGGCCTGCATGTTTACCGGTATCGGCATCGGCATCGTCAAGTCGATTGCAAGTGGCGGCCATCCCGTAGCTCTTGCTCCACCTCCCGCATTTCACGGGGCGGTCGCCGCCGCGGGCGCCTGGCTGCTGGTGAAGTCCTTCGCCAGCGGTTGTACCTCGCTCACCGGCGTCGAAGCGGTCAGCAACGGCGTGCGCTCGTTCCGCGATCCCGATGTGAAATACGCCCGCCGCACGCTGGCCTTTATCATCGGTGCGCTCGCGATCATGCTTGCCGGAATCGCCTATCTCGTCAAAACCTACAAATTGGTCGCAACCGACCCGAATGGCGGCAATTACCAAAGCGTCCTGTCCATGATGTTCGGCGCTGTTGTGGGCCGCGGCTGGTTTTATTATCTTTCGATAGTCTCTATCCTGCTGCTGCTGATTTTCTCCGCCAACACTGCCTTCGCCGGTTTCCCTACCGTCTGCCGCTCCATGGCCGAAGATGGCTTTTTGCCTGTCTCTTTCGCCAACCGTGGACGCCGGCTCGTCTATACGGAAGGCATTTGCGTGCTCGCCACAGTTACCGCAATTCTTCTCATCGCTTTCGGCGGTATCACGGACCGTCTCATTCCGCTCTTTGCCGTGGGCGCATTCCTGGCCTTCACCATGTCGCAGGCCGGCATGGTCGCGCACTGGCGCAGAGCAGCGCGGACCGGGCGCGCGGCGCAGTATGGCAATCAACGCAATCGGCGCAACTGCCACCGGAATTACCGTCGTAATCATCATCGTCGCCAAGTTTACCGAAGGGGCCTGGATCACTATCATTGCGATTCCTTCGCTTCTGGGGCTCATGTATGGAGTCCGGCGCCACTACAACAAACTCCGGCGCGAAATTGCAATCCATCGTCCCCTCGAAGCCGTGAATCTGCTGCAGCCCATCATCGTGATCACTCTCACCGGCTGGACGCGCGTAGGAAAGGAAGCTTTGCAGTTCGCCATGACGCTGTCCAAAGATATAAAAGTCATTCATGTCGTGCAGGACGAAGACAAGCCGGATGATTTTTCCAGAGATTGGAAGGAACTCGTCGAAGAGCCCGCGCGCAAAGCCAACCTGCCCGAGCCCGAGCTCGTCGTCTTGAAATCGCCTTACCGTTTTGTCGTCTCGCCCATCGTCGACTACGTCAAAAAACTCGCGAGCGAGAATGTCAACCGCCGCGTGGTAGCCGTCATTCCCGAGTTGATGGAGCGGCGCTGGTACTACTACTTTCTCCACACGCAGCGAGCCACCTTGCTCAAAACTCGCCTGCTGATGGAGGGAAACGACCGCATTTCCGTGCTGAATATACCCTGGTATCTCAAGACCGTCTAATTGCGACCTTGCTAGTCCGTCCGCTATTCTTCGCGGAGCGCCTTCATAGGATCGATACGTGAAGCGCGGCGGGCCGGCGTGTAGGCGGCAAGCAGCGCTACGGCTACTAGCGGGAGCATCACCAGCAGAAACAAAGCCGGATTCGTGCCGCTCGAAGTAAGGATGAACATCGATCCAACCAGGCGGGAAGCAACGATGCCGAGGACCAGACCCACCACGCTTCCCGAGAGCGCCAGCACCAGCCCTTGCCGCAAGATCATTTGCAACACGCCTCGCTGGTCCGCCCCGATTGCCATGCGAATTCCGATCTCGCGCGTACGGCGGCTGACCGAATAGGCGATTAATCCATACAGTCCAATTATGGCGAGAATTAGCGCCATCACGCCCAGGCCCGCAACCGCCTCGACAATGATGTCCGGGGTTTGAATCGCGCGCTTGGTAAACAGATCCTGCATAGTCCGCGCGCCGAAGACAGGCATGTTCGGATCGATTCCATGCACGATCCGGCGCAAAACCGGCGCGAGCGTGGAAGCATCGCTCGCCGGCGATTCCGCAACCAGCGTCATGCCGTTCTGTTGGTTTTGAGAGAACGGCAAATAGAGGAAATCCGACGGCGACTCGGCAATCCAGAAGTACTTCCCCTGTCTCGCGATTCCCACGATTTGTACCAGCGGCCCGTTAGCATCCTGCAGGTGAAAGCGTTTGCCGATAGCATCCTGATGCGGCCAGAAGCGATTCGCAAAGTGCTCGTTGACAACCGCAACCCGCGGCGAATCCGGTTTGTCGGACTCCAGAAAACCTCGGCCGCGCAGGATAGGAATATGCATGGTCTGGAAATAACCGTCGCTGATAACGGAATCGAAAACCGTAGGCGCTTGTTCGCCGCGCCCAACCGTACGGCCTTCCGGAACGACGCCCCTGCCCTCGCCACTGAAACCGAACTGGACGAAGGATGAAAGGGCGGCAGATTGTATGCCGGGTGCCGAACGTGCTTTATCCAGAAGCTGTTTGTAGAACTGCTCGTTTTGCGCCTTGGTGTAGTGGGCCATCTGCGAATCGAAGCTCATCAGGAACAAGTGATCGGTTTGAAAACCGGGGCCTTGCGCGAGCTGGCTTCGAAAGCCCATGAAGATCACTGCCGAGACGATCAGCAGGACGGATGAAACCGCCAACTGAGAGGAGACGAGCACGTTGCGTCCCCACAGACGTCCCTTGCGGGTGCCATCCGTATCCCGCGCTTTAAGCGCCGAAACAACGTCGGAGCGGGAACTGCGCCAGGCCGGCAGCAGGCCAAAAACGAAAGTGCTTGCCAGGGAGACAATTAGCGTGAACGCCAGGACCCGATGGTCAAGGCTCACGTTGAACGAAACTGGCACATCGGTAGGAATGGGTACGCTGGCGAACAGCCCGATCCCTGCCAGGGCAACCACTATGCCGAACCCTCCGCCCCCTATCGCCAGCAGCAGATTTTCGAGAAAGAGCTGCCGGATCAGTTGCCACCGTGCCGCTCCCACAGCCAGCCGGACCGCGATCTCGCGCCCGCGTGCTGTCGCGCGGCTCAACAACAGGCCAGCGACGTTCGCGCACGCGACCAGCAGAACACAAATAGCAAGCAGCGCCAGCATCTCAATCAAACCAGCATCTGGCGGAGACTGTTCAATGCGAAGCGCGAGCTCGGTCTCGACGCGAATCTTCTGATCGCGAGGCTCGGCTGGATACGTCTTTTGCAGAACTTTAGCGATCGCGTTCAGATCGGCCGCTGCGCGCGCGTTTGTTCCGCCCGGTTTGAGGCGGCCCTTGACGTTCAACCAGCGAACGTCGCGTTTGTGCAAATTATCCACACCGGAGAGAGTCGGGGACATTGCGATGGGGACGAACAGGGCAGGCTTAACGAATTGATCGACGCCGGTGAAAGCTGCGGGCGCAACGCCGATCACGGTAAATTCGGTCCCGTTAAGGCGCACCTTGGAACCGATGGCCGAAGCCGTGCCATCGAAATGCGCGAGCCAGAAATCATGGCTTATAACGGCGACCCGATCGCGGCCGGCGACTTTGTCTTCACTGGCGCGAAATCCGCGGCCGAGGGTTGGCTTGACACCCAAGACCTGAAAGAAATTGCCAGACACAAACGCGCCAAACTGCATCGCCGGCACCACCGACGGATTCGCTGCGTATCCGAACTGCCCGTACTGGTAGGCAACTAAACCATCGAAAGAACGGTTCCGATCGCGAAAATCCAGATAATCGGGATAAGAGACTGAGCTGCCCACGCCGAAAGTCGCTGAACCCGGATTCACGGTAACGACGCCGCTCGGCTTCATAACTGGCAAGGGACGCAGCAGTAAAGCATCCGCAAAACTGAAGATGGCGGAATTGGCTCCAATGCCGATGGCAAGCGAACAAACAGCCACAGCCGTAAATGCCGGATTCTTGGCCAGCATCCTGACCGCATACTTCACGTCTTTCAGCACCAAGGTTCCTCGCTTTCTGGTTTAGAGTTCTTGCAGCAATGTTGAGGCCACTCGACAGAAAAGCGTTATCACTACTTTAAGCCGCGAAGCTGCAAGAGGGACTGTTCGAATTCGGAACAGGCTGACCGGGTCTGGATCTCGTTCTATAACAGGCTTGCAACGCGCTTCACGATCACGGATTGAACATCGAATTCCCCGCGCCGAAGGTCATGCCCGGCGCCTTCGACAATCGCGAGTTCGGCACGGCCGGAAATCAGCTCTAGCGCTCCGCGAATCTCTTCAACGCTTCCGAATGGATCTCTTGTTCCCTGCACGAAAAGACATGGAGTTTTTAGTTGCCCAAAGTGGCTCGTCCGCAACTGCTCGGGCTTCTTCGGCGGGTGTAGCGGATAAGAGAGAAAAACGAGCGCGTCGGAGATGGCGTTATCTTGAGATGCCAATATACTCGCCTGCCGGCCGCCGTAGGAGTGTCCGCCCAGCAGCACGCGCCCCGACACGACGTTGCGTAAACAAGTTAGCGCCGCCGCTAACCCGTTTCGATCCTCCGCAGCTTGCCCCGGACCGGGAGGACCGAAAGGCCGCCGCTGCCGGAAGGGCAGATCGACACGAAGCACATGAAAGCCGGCAGAGGCGAAAGCATTAGCGACCGCTACCAACAGCGGCGCTTGACAATTCCCGCCCGCACTGTGTGTAAGCACTACGCCCTGATTTAGCGATTCGGCTGGAATGTGCAAAAAGCCGGTTGTAGAACCGTGAGTAAAGCGCTCAACCGCCATCAGGTTATTTTCTCTGGCCGCGTGAACGTCGTCAGCGCGCCACTCTGTGAATCCCGCACCACCACCCTTACGACATATGCTCCTCGCTTGACGTGAAAAGCGAAATGTAATGTTACCGAAGGATCCGCTTGCGCTAGCGTCTCGTTGCGAAGTTGAAGGTTCACGGTCTTCATGGCCGCCGTCAGGTAGCTTCCATCTTCGGTGAACAAAGCCGAAACCACAGTCAAGGAGTCCAGGTTTCGTCCATTTGCAATACGAAAACGAAGCGGCTTCAGGTCCACTTTCAACAGCACCGTTACGGTTGGATCGCCTTCATTCGGCTCTATGTACCCCGTCTGCAACACGACCGGTATCTCATTCCTCTGGTCGCGCGAGAAAACAGCATCATCCACCTGCAGCCGCGCCGATTGTTTCCTCGGGTCCTCCTCCAGCGCGTAATAGCCGCGCCGCGCTTCTATGGTCAGTCCTTTCTCGTTCGGCAAACGTATCGTGATTCGGTGAAAGGCCCCATCCGGCTTCGAGCTTGCCGGCCGAAATCCCAGCAAATAGGAAAACTCAGGCGGGGTTACTAAACGGTCGAAACTCGCACGCAGATCGTCATTATTGTGAATGAAAACGCCACCAGTTCCTTGTGCGAGATCCTGCAGAATGCCCTCGTCCGCCTGAGTGCCCTTCCGCTGCGTACGCCCACCAAAGCTCATCAGTCTCCTTGTTGTCGTTGGCATCAGGCTCGGCTGTATAAAGCCCGCGAGAACTGAGCGAGCTGATGGTGATATGCGCCTTCGCAGCCAATTTGAGAACCTCTTCTGTGTCGCCAATCGCTTCCGTAGTTTGCGCATGAAAACCCGGCGACGTCAGGATAATTAACCGCTCACCGGGCATTGCGGCCAATCGCCTGATTGCCAATCTCAGCGCTCTCAAAGCCATCCTGCTCTGTTGTGGGCCGAATACCACCTGTCGCCGCGCAGCCCCTTCTACGATCCCCTCCGCCGTGAAACGGTCGACGTGCTCACAGGCCATTGTATGGCTCACCGCCCCCTTTCGTGCATTCTGGTCGCCGCGGTTCAAAATCAAATCGGCGAGATAGTAACTGACGTTAGGGCATTCCCTCGCATCGTCGGCAAGGATATCCGTGAAACCCGACCGGAGTTTGGCCACCGTGTCCTCGAGCTTCTCCCGATCGTTTGTGAAATCCACCTGCGGACGCCCGGAGAATGTGTAAATTGCCGCGCGGTCGGTACTCGCCAGGCCCCGAAGATGCCGGGACAAAGCAGATCGGACGGCGGCCATGTCGGCGGAATTAACGTCGAGGTCGTCGAACAAATAGATAAGAAACCGTTGCGCGCTCGTGTTTGCGTCAGCCGGGGCCGCGCCCGCTATGCCGATTGCCGAATCCCCGGACTTCCCGTTCAAGGCAGCTTCAGATTGCGCCGTGTTGTTGGGCGCTGGCTCGCGGAGAAGCTGACAATCGCCTGCCGCTTTCCTCGGTCGAAGATCTGAAAGTCATCCTTGGTGAGGCCACCAAGAGCCCGTCCCCGCTTGTTGCGGATCACAACCGGCACCAGAACGAGATTGACTCCGCTCCGGAATGTAGCGACTTGCTCATTCGCTGTACGGCTTTTCCGTGCGGTCGATGCATTCTGCGCAAAGGCAACGGTGCAGCAAAGTACAGCAACCGGCGCGAGCAAGCGCAGAAAGCACCTCCGGGGCGACGAGTCTCTTTCTTCAACCTTAATACGGAGCGCTGGCCCAAGGTCGCCTAGGATTGTGGGAAGCCCCCCGGTCGGTACACTCACCGGCTCCGAGTTGTCCAGTTCCACGATTCCGATTTTGTCCAGCGACTGCCGCAACGTGACCAGCGGTTGGAACTGGAAGACAGCCAGTCGCACTGCTCCCTCGAACGCGAAGCAACCAGAACCCCTCCCCCGAGATCATAAACTCAAAAGGGAGGGTTGATATGGCTGCCCACCGGACCGAACGGGTCTCGGAACTCTTGCGCGAGGAACTCGGTGAACTGATCGCTTACGAACTGTCCGATCCCCGCATCGGCGACGCTATGGTGACCGAAGTGCTCGTATCGCCCGATATGCGACACGCCCAAGTGCGTCTCCATCTCGTTAACGACGTAACCGCACAAAAAGAAACAATTCAGGCGCTCGACGGAGCGCGCCATTTTTTGCGCCGCCAGCTCACCGAACGGTTGAACCTTTTCCGCGTCCCGGAGCTGCATTTTGAAGCCGACGTCAGCTCCGCCGCCACCGGCAAGATGGAACATTTGCTGAAGCGGATTCGCCGCGGGCGCCCGCGCGACGAGCAGTCGCCAAGTTAAACTCGAAACACACCTCATGAACGAACAGCAACCGGGGAATGCATGCGCCAGGCTCCCGTAGGGGGCAGATTTCTGGACGCCTGCCGCCGCCGCGCGACCGACGTCCGGCCCGTCTGGTTCATGCGCCAGGCCGGCCGCTACCTGAAGTCCTACCGGGAAATTCGCGCCCGGCACGGCATTCTCGAGATCTGCAAAAAGCCGGAGCTGGCCGCCACCGTCACCATACAGCCGGTGGAAATCCTCGATGTGGACGCCGCCATTATCTTCGCCGATCTTCTGCTGCCTGTCGAACCCATGGGTCTGAAGCTGGAATTTGTTTCCGGCGAAGGCCCCAGTATCGAGAACCCCATCGCTGAACCGCACGACATCGACGACCTCTCGACCACTCGCACGGGCGAGCTGGGCTATGTCGGCGAGGCCATCAACCTGGTCGCGCGCGCGCTCGCCGGCCGGGTTCCCATCATCGGCTTCGTCGGCGCTCCTTTCACGCTCGCCAGCTATATGGTGGAGGGCGGCCCTTCCAAAACTTTCATCAAAACCAAGAAGCTTATGTTCGGCGACGAATCTATGTGGCGCCGTCTCATGGGAAAACTCGTCGACGTGCTCGGAGATTTTGCCAAGCTGCAAATCGGCGCCGGCGCGCGCGCCATTCAAGTTTTCGATAGCTGGGTGGGCGCGCTCAGCCCCGAAGATTATGTCCACTTTGTGCAGCCCTATTCGCGCGCTCTCATCGAGCGCATCCGCGCCGCCGGCGTGCCTATCATCCACTTCGGCACCGGCGCGGGCGGATTCCTCCGCGAGCTCCACGCCGCCGGCGGCGATGTGATCGGCGTCGATTGGCGCATCAATATCGATCAGGCTTGGTCCGACGTCGGCTACCGTTCCGCCATCCAGGGCAATCTCGACCCCGCCGCCTTGTTTGCTCCGCTCCCCGAGCTTCGCACCAAGGTCACCGATCTTCTCCGCCGCACCGGTACGCGCCCCGGACACATCGTAAATCTCGGACACGGCATTCTGCCCGAAACGCCCGTCGAGAACGTCAAAGCCGTCGTTCAGATGGTTCGGGACTTCCATCGCTAATTCTGTGGCGTCCGGGACCGTCATTATTGTAGGCGGAGGCGTCTCAGGTCTCGCGACCGCTTATTTTCTGTCGAAGCTCGGCATCCAGTCGACGCTTATCGAAAAATCGGAACGGCTCGGAGGCCTGATCGCAACCGGCTTCGTCGAAGGTTGCCGTTTGGAAGCGGGCCCCGATAGCTATCTCGCCGCGAAACCAGCCGTTACCGAACTCGCCGAAGAATTGGGCGATCTGAAAAACCAGATCATCGGTTCCAATGACGAACAGCGGCGCATTTTCGTGGTGCGCCGCGGAGAACTGGTCGCGATGCCCAAGGGCATGGCGATGATCGCTCCCGGAGCCTGGACGCCGGCCCTGCGCTCTCCGCTCTTCAGCGCCAAAACGAAGCTCCGCTTCCTCACCGAAACGTTTACTCGCCCGCGCCAGCGATCGGGCGATATCTCCGTTGCGGAGCTGGTTCGCGACCACTTCGGAGAAGAAGTCGTCCAATATGCAGCCGAGCCGCTGCTGAGTGGCGTCTACGGCGGCGATGCAGCCGGGCTGAGCGCCGAAAGTGTGTTGCCGCGCTTCCTCGCCTATGAGCGGCGCTACGGAAGCTTGATTCAAGGCGTACGGCGCGAACGCAATTCCACATCCGCCGGCAGCCTCTTTCTCTCCTTTCGCGACGGTATGCAAAGCCTGACGGACGCGCTCGCGAAAGCGATCGCCGGATCGAGCGATATTCGTCATGCCGAAGCGGAGAGCGTCGAAAGAACCGCGCACGCCTGGCGGGTTCGCGCGAACGGCGCGTGGATCGAAGCCGCTCAGCTTGTCCTCGCCTGCCCGGCACACGCCTGCGCCCGCCTGCTTGCCTCCAGCGCCGCTACGCTCGCCTCCGAATTGGCGGCCATTCCTTACTCTTCCGCCCTGGGCGCCACGCTGGTGTACGAGCGGGCAAGAGTTGCTCATCCACTCAATGGCTTCGGCTTCCTGGTGCCTCGCGCTGAGCGCCAAACCATTTCCGCGGCGACATGGATCGGCAACAAATTTCCGTTCCGAATCCCCGCGCATCTGGCTGCCATACGCGCATTCATCGTCGATCCGGAAGCCTCGCGGCTGCTGAACGCATCTGAAGAGGCAATCTTGCAGCTCGTCAGCGCGGACTTCCAACGCCTGATGAATATCCGCTCCGCTCCGCTATTTGCGTCCGTTCATCGCTGGCCGGCTTCGATGCCGCAGTATGTCGTCGGGCACCGGCAGCGCTGTTTGCGAATTGCCGGGCTGCTCCAGCAGTTCCAATTCCTGCATCTGACCGGCAACGCATATGAGGGCGTCGGCATTCCCGATTGTGTCCGGCTGGCCAAAGAAACGGCGAACCACGTTCGAAAGTCGGCTTCTGATTCGTGAACGGAATTTCACTTCGTTCCATGCGTTTCCTGCCAAATATGCCTGTTTAATCTTTCCCGCAACCTACGTCTCATAAGTGCGGGCGAACATACGCATAGAACATTTGACAGGAAGGGTGCAAGAGGAGAAATCATGAAAGTTTTTATGGGAGCGTTGGCGGTCGCGCTGTTGGCCGTTCCGGCTTTTGCGCAGAAGGATGTTACGGCGCGGCTGGATGCCGCTACCGGCGATTTGGAGGCTATGATAAATGCTTCCGATAAGGGTATCCCGCAGGATTTGCTCAACCGGGCGACTTGCGTGGTTGTGATCCCGAATCTGAAAAAAGGCGGCTTCATTGTCGGTGCGGAATACGGCAAAGGCTTTTTCACCTGCCGCCGACCGAGCGGAATGGGTTGGACCGCGCCGGGAGCGGTACGCATCTCCGGCGGTAAATTCGGTCTGCTCATTGGAGGAGCGGAAACCGATGTCATCATGCTGGTGATGAACCAGGATGGTATGCAGCATCTGCTCAGCGACAAGTTCCAGATGGGCGGCGAAGCTTCGGCGGCGGCCGGACCTATCGGGCGCGATGCCTCCGCCATGACAGACGCTGAATTGCACGCCGAAATTCTGACCTATTCGCGGTCACGCGGCATATTCGGCGGTTTGGATCTGAGCGGCGCAGCCGTCACCTCGGACAAAGACTCCATTCGAGCGATGTACGGCCGCGACATGACGAACAAAGAAATCGTGAATGACCCTCATCTTCGCGTGCCGGCCGAGGCCAGACAGTTTGTCCACACTCTAGACCGCCTTTCCTCACGCAAGTAGCTGATCGAAACCAGTCCGCCGCACAGCCACCTGGATGGAACGTCGTCTAGGTGGCTTTTTACTGCGATTCGAGAAATTGGGAAGGCATCGAATTTTCGCACCTCGAAGCGCGTGAAAACAGAGATAGCACGAGGCGAAATTTCGTTGCCTGTCCCCAATTTCTTACTTCCACCACAGGCTGATAGCCTCCGAGCGAAAATGGAAGCTTGAGTCGCTCAAAATATATCGCGCGCGCCTTGCTTTGCTGGCTCGCTCTAGCTTCCGTTATTGCAGCCCAAACCGCTCCTCCGCCGATCGCCAATCCCCCCTCGGCCCCGAATCCTGCTTTGCCCCCCGATCCGGCCAAGGATTTAGCTCCACTGCTCGATCAATTCGTGCGCGTCTTTTCTACCGTGGAAGCGGAAGGCGCCGAACAACAGCCGGTCGACAAACTGATCTACGGCGGCGCCATCCCGTCCATGTTGCGGCAGCTCGACCCGCACACCCAATTCTTCGATCCCGGCCAGTTCGACCAGTTAAAACAGATGGAGGATTCCGAGCAGAAGGGCTTCGGCAGCATCGTCTCGGTCCTGCCCGGGCCAGGTGATCTTCCTGCAGACCCTGCCGGGAACTCCATCCAACAAGGCTGGCATTCAAGCTGGAGACGAGCTGGTCGGCATCAATAATATCGCCATCCGCTCGCTCCAACCCGAGCAGATCATTGAGCTGTTGACGGAAGCGCGCCAGCAGACCATCGCGGTCTATATCCGCAGGCAGGATGAGCCCAAGATTCTTCGATTCACCCTAACGCCCGAGCTCGTCGATTCGCCCAGCGTGGATCGCGCATTTATCCTGCAGGCTGGCTTCGGTTACATCCGCATCGCCAGTTGGGATCTGCAAACGGCAAAGCAGTTGCACGACGCCATTGACAAGCTCGGGGCGGCCCACTTGAACGGGCTGGTGCTCGATCTCCGTAACAATCCCGGCGGCCTTGTCAAAACCGCTCTGGACGCCGCCGCCATGTTTTTGCAACCGGGCCAGCGCATCCTCACCGCCAAAGGCCGCACCTCCCAAATGGAGACCGCCGATGTGCCTAAAAATGCCGCGCCTTATCGCTTCAAACTTGCCGTTCTCATAAATCAGAAAACAGCCAGCGCTTCGGAAATTCTCTCCGGCGCGCTCCAGGATCACGATCGCGCGGTCATCGTCGGAGAACCGAGCTACGGCAAAGGCCTGGTGCAGTCTGTAGTGCCGCTATCGAATGGAGCCGGCCTCGCCATCACCACCGCTTTTTACTACACTCCCAGCGGCCGCTCCATTCAGCGGCCGCTGCACGATTCCGCTCTCTCTCAAACTTTCAGCGGTAATTCTGACGCGGACCGTCCAACTTACAGAACCGATAACGGCCGCATCGTTACGGGCGGCGGCGGCATCCAACCCGACATCGTCGTCTCTCCCACCGCGCTTACGCGTCTCGAGAGCGTGCTGGAAGGCAGCGGCGCTGTCACTTCCTTCGCGACGCAATATCTCGCGCATCATTCTCCTCTGCCGAATCGATTTAAAATTACGCCCGAAATCCTGGATGAGTTCAAGGTCTTTCTCTCGACCCGAGCCATCCAGCCCACCGTAGCCGAATGGAGCACCGAGACGCCTTGGATCGCCAGTTACCTCAAACAGGAGATCGTCACCCAAGCCCGCGGCGTGGCGGAAGGCGACGAAATCGAAGCCCAGCACGATCCGCAAGTGCAAGCCGCGCTGAAAGCCATGCGCAGCAACGCGCTGCTTGCCGGCAACGCTATCCCGTCTTCCGGTAATCCCCCGCGCTGAAATACTTTTCCAGCCATACATACAGGCAAATAAATAAATAGCGGCTGCCCATTTCTTTGATTTTCAGTTTGGGACTTCCTGTCCGGCGATTACGCCAAGTAATGGGAATTACCGTCCATGTGTATTTCCGGACAATGGTTTTGAGCGGCAGCTCGACGGTCAAATTAAAATGCGGCGACAATAACGGCCTGCAGCCCTCGATCACGGAACTGCGATACGCCTTGAACGCGTTGGTCGTATCGTTGAGCTTGATTCCGAACATCATCCGAATGAACAGATTCGCCATTCGATTCACTTTCAGCTTTAGCCACGGGTAATCGATAACGCCCCCGCCCCGAATAAAGCGCGAGCCAAAGACCGCGTCCCAGCCTTCATTGAGAAGCTGCCAGTAGCGGACTACATCCCGGCAATCGTCGGATTCGTCCGCCATCATGATCACCACCGCATCGCCGCTCATGGCATCGAAGCCGCGGATTATTGCGCGTCCGAAACCGTGCGGGCTCTCATTCTGCAGAGGGCGCAGCGTCGGCACGCGCTCCTGTAAGGCCATCAGCTTCTGCCAGGTCGCATCGGTGCTTCCATCGTCGACAACCAGAATCTCGTGCGGTACTTCATGCAGCCGCAATTCCACATAGAGGTGCTCGACCGTCGAGGCGATGCAGCCTTCTTCGTCGCGCGCCGGAATGACAATGCTGAGCAGCCGCAGCTTTTCGTTTTGTGCGGGCGGCGTCGATGGAGATCTCATACCGCCCCGCTGCGCGCGAGCCAGTCCGGATGCTTTTCGACGTGCACTGCGATTTCATTCAATATCGAATCCAAAGAGCGCTGCGGCGTCCAGCCAAACTCCTTCTCCGCGCGCGCGGAATCCATCACCAGCCAGGGAATATCGAAGGGCCGCGGCCGTAGGTCGGGTTCCGGCGTGTGTTTTCCGAAGCGCTGGTCGCACCAGGCCGTCAACTGTGCCAGCGACATCGCGTTGTGAGCGCCGCCGCCCGCGTGATAAATCGCATCCGCAGGCGGATCGTGGTGCAGCTGCATACGGATCAGATCCGCCAGATCGTCCGGATGAAAGGCATCCCGCACCTGATACCCGCGGCCGCCAAAGCCGATGTAGCGCAACGGCCGGCGCGCGGCATGCGCGTGCAGCCAATAGGAGAAGATGCCCTGCTCGGCTGTACCGAACTGGCCCGCGCCCGCCAGCACTCCGCACCGGTTGATCCAGACCGGAAAATGGAAGGTCAAACCATACTCGAGCGCCATCGTCTCGGAAGCGAGTTTCGTCGCTCCGTATAGCGATACCGGCGGCCGCACCGGAAAGCTCTCCGCAACACCCGCTGCGCTTACTCCGCCGGGCAGCACGCCGCTGTCCTCGAGAACGAAAGCGTTGTCTCGCTCCCGCATGGGGAGCGACGCAAGGTCCCGAATCGAGTACACGCGGTTCGTGCTCAGCAGCACCAACCCCGCCTTGTTCTCGCGGCAATATTCCAGCACATTCAGTGTCCCGGAAAGATTATGTTCTCCAAGCTGTCTTGGAGTCGCCCGGCCGTCGACGCCCGCCAGAACGCTCGGATTCGCGGCTGCGTCGATCACCCACTCGCAGCGGGGCAGCGCTTCCACATCGCTGCGCTGGCGCAAATCTCCGTGTGCGAAACCGATTCCGCGCGCGCGCAGCTCGCTCCGGTTGGTTTCCGATCCGGGCCGCAGAAGATTATCGATGCCCGTGATCTCCGCGCCTTCGATGCGCTCTGCAAGAGCGAATGCCAAACGGCTTCCCACAAATCCGCAGATGCCGGTGATAAGAATCTTCATCCGCTAACGCCCGCGGCCAGCCGTGCGTGCCAGGAATCCACAATCTCGCGAAACACGTCCGGCAGCGGCCGCGTAATACCCCATCTTGGGAAATGCGCCTTCATCTTCCGCAAATCGCTGTAGTAGCAGATATGATCTCCAATGCGGTTCTGCTCCAAATAGGTATAGCGTTGGCGTTTCCCCGTTAGCTCCTCCACCATTCGGAATGCTTCCAGAATCGAGCACGAGTTCTCTTTCCCGCCCCCGATGTTGTACACCTCGCCGCAGCGCGGGGCATCGCAAAAAGCCAGGATGAAGTTCGCCACGTCTTCCGAGTGGATGTTGTCCCGCACCTGCTTGCCTTTGTATCCGAAAATCTTGTACTCGCGATCTTCGATGTTGCAGCGCACCAGGTAGCTGAGAAATCCGTGCAGCTCGACCCCGGAATGATTCGGGCCGGTCAGACAGCCGCCGCGCAGACAGCACGTCGGCATTCCGAAATACCGCCCGTATTCCTGCACCATGACATCGCCGGCAACTTTCGACGCGCCAAACAGCGAGTGCTTCGATTGATCGATCGAGAACGTCTCGGGAATGCCGTGCGAGTATTGCGGATCGTCGTAATCCCAGCGCGTCTCGAGCTCCCGCAAGCGGATGCTGTTCGGCAGATCGCCATACACTTTGTTGGTCGACATGTGTACAAACGGCGCTTCCGGACAGGCGCGCCGCGCGGCTTCGAGAAGATTCAACGTCCCGCCGGCATTCGTATCGAAATCGTCGAACGGAATTGCAGCGGCCCGGTCGTGCGAGGGCTGAGCCGCGGTGTGAACAATCGCTTCCGGCTTTACTTCAGCGGCCAGCCGGAGAACACCCTCGCGATCGCGGATGTCCAGGTCGAAATGCGTGTAATCCGGGATGTTATCGCGCAGCCGCTGCAGCGACCAGCTCGTGTCCCCTTCGGGCCCGAAGAAAACCGCCCGCTGATTATTGTCCACGCCGAAAATCCGGAATCCATGCCGCGCCAAATGCAGGCACACTTCCGATCCGATCAGCCCGCACGATCCCGTTACCAGCGCATTCCTCATCAGCCCCGATTATCTTATGACTGCCCTACGGAACCGCGCGCGTAAGCAAGCAGCGCGACAGCCTACTAGAATGGGATCTGTTTTGCAACAGCCTGAATTACAAGTCGACCTGGAAAAAATCTATTCTGCCCGCTTCTCCGGTCTCGAAGCGTACCGCAATAAAGTTTGGCAGGTGCTCGTCAATGATTTCTTTTCGCGTTGGATCAAGCCGGACGCCTCCGTGCTCGATCTAGGCTGTGGGTACTGCGAATTCATCAATAATGTGACTGCGGCCGGGAAGTTTGCGATGGATTTGAACCCTGCTGCGAAGGACCGCGTTGCCCGCGGCATTCACTTTTTGCAACAGGACTGCAGCGCTACATGGCCGCTACAGGACAACTCGCTTGATGCGGTCTTCACCAGTAATTTTCTAGAACACCTCCCCAACAAGGCGGCTGTGCAAATGACGCTGCTCGAAGCGCGCCGCTGCCTCAAGCCAAACGGGCGGCTCTTCGCGCTCGGTCCAAACATAAAGGTGTTAAACGGCCAGTATTGGGATTTCTTCGACCATCATGTGGCGCTGACCGAACTCTCAATGGCCGAAGCGCTGAAAATCGCCGGTTACCGGCCCGAAAGAGTAATTTCCAAATTCCTCCCCTACACCATGTCTCAGGGCTTTCGTCCGCCGGTGTGGACCATGCGCCCCTATCTGAAAGTGCCGCTGTTGTGGAGGATTTTCGGAGGTCAATTCCTGGTAATCGCGGTAAAACAGTAAGGCGCCTTTTCGAACATGGCCGCGCCTTCAATATCGCCGCGCAATACCAGGCAGCCGCTCTGGACACGCGGCAATCTACCTCGTTTTGAGGTGCTGTTCTTTTTTCTCCTGATCTCATGGCTTGTCTTCAGCTGGTTTCAGACCGTCGAAATTATTCTCCGCTACTACACCGCGATTCCGGCTTCCGATTATTGGCGCATACCGCAAGATCTGGTTCGCTACAAAACGCTCGGGCTGCGCGTGTTTTGGATACAACACAACGAACACCGCATCCTGTGCCAGGAAATCGTATTTTTCATCGATTCACTGCTCTTACGCGGCAGACAAGTTCTGCCAATCGCAGTCTCCTTTCTTTGTTGGATCGGCACTTGGCTGGTCCTGGCATGGACCGTATTCGCCGATAAACACTTGCCGCGCCAGGTTCGACTCACAGCGGCTCTGCTGGCCGGCATCGTCATCGGCTGGAAGGGCTCCGCGGCCGTGCTCGCCGTTCCATTTGACCTGGCATGGCTTTTCGTGCAGTTTTCACTTGTGCTGGCGTTTGTTTATCTGACACGCGCGCGCAGCACTAACAGCAACCGATCGTTAGCCATCGCAATCCTATCGGCTTTCATCGCGACGTATTCGCTGATTAACGGCCTGCTGGTATGGCCGCTACTCCTCGCGGCAGGCTTGCTCCTCAAATTGGACCGCCGCAAGCTGCTGGCCGTTGCGATCGCTGCCGTGTGCGCTATCGGTCTTTATTTCTACGGGTACCAGTTCACAGGATCGCTACATATCCGGAATTTGTTTTTGCACCCGTTCTACACGCTCGAGTTTATTGCCTCCTATCTCAGCATGCCTTTCGGCGGAATGAAAGGGCCCAGCTTTGGCGTTTGCATCGGCCTGGCAATGCTCGCGATAGGCATTCTTTTAGCTGTTGTAGCCGCGCGAAATCGATTGCTCGCTTCGCGGCAAGGCATCGTTTTCTTCGGCTACTTTCTATTCACGCTTCTCACCGCGATCCTTACTGCTGCCGGCCGAATGAATCCGGGCGAGCCAACCTTTGCCGATGCGAAACCCATGCGCTATGTCACTGTTCCGCTACTCAACTGGGCTGTGTTCCTTTTGATCTGCTTCTGGGTGTCCTCGCGCCGCCGTTGGAAAATCTTTTCGCCGCCGCCCATTGCTGTTGCTTGCATCGTGCTGCTCGCGGTTGGTTTTTTGAAGTTGAAAGCGTGGCAGCAAAGGGCCGCTGAGGATTTCGCTACTCAGCAACTGGTCGCGCTGAGCGTCGAAGACGGTTTGCGCGATCGCATGTTGCTGCGCAAGATCTTTCCACAACCGGAATTTACCTTTGACCTGCTCGATTATTTCCGTGAACATCGCATGTCGATATTCGCTTCGCATCGTTACCAATGGGTAGGTCAACCCGCTGACAAGTTCTCGCAGCCGATCCCGGAAACCGCAATCGGGCACGTATCCTATGTCTTTCCGGTGCTTGGAGGCTTGGAAGTTGTGGGATGGCTCGATACTTCCGGCCAACATCTTCAGCCGCAATGGATTCTGCTAACGAATGAAAAACGGCAGATCGTCGGCTTCGGCAGAAAGCTGCCCGCGGGTTTTCCAAGTTACCTGAATGCTCCCGATGTCCCGTACTCGCTCGCCTGGGCCGGTTTCGTCGACTTACAAATCAGATCGCAAACCTACTCGGCCTATGTGGTCACCAAAGCCGGATTCCTGCGTATTCAAGGTTCGTTCTCCCCGCCGTCTGTCTCCTCGGCTGCGCGCAAGGATCTTGGGCCGGTACTGAGCGGCATCCAATGGCAAACCGGCTCGGGCTGGGCTCTGTCCGCCGCTCTTACGCCGCTACGATTCGACACTCCTCCGCCCGGCCGCATCTATAGCAGTTTGAGCGGCACAACTCCCACGGGCCGGATTGTCTCGTCCACGTTCGCCGCTCCCGCGAATGGCTGCCTCATTCTGCCGGTACTGCACGGACCGTCGATTGTTGGCCAGTCCGTCGACATCCTGGATGCCGATACCGGCAGTGTGCTGATGCACGCTCCTATGCAAAACGAAGACGTGCAATGGGAATTCTGGCGCTGGTCTGTTCCTTCATCTGTAAAGCACTTGCGCATCTCGGCGAGTGATGAAGACGCCGGAGCGTGGACCGCAATTTCCGACCCCACTGAGTGCCCTTAAGGCTTCTGGCCAAAATGCACCAGCCGCGGTGCACAGGAGCCGCCGCGAAATCTCCCGGCTTTGAAAACTCAATCACTTGCGCGTGGCAAGCGAGTTGCATTGAATACTTGCGGAGGAGATAACAATGAAAACCAAATTGCTTGCACTCTTTCTACTGGCCGGCAGTTCCATGTTTGCCGCACCGCGCGTGTTTTTCGGGATTGGCGTCGGCACGGCGCCGGTTTACGGCTATTACGCGCCCCCTCCGCCCGCTCCGGTCGTTAGTTATGTAGCTCCTGCTCCGGGGCCTGGATACGCCTGGGTGGGCGGTTACTACTATCCGGTTGGCCCTCGCTGGGCTTGGCGTAGCGGATACTGGGCGCACCGTCCTTATGCCGGTGCATATTGGGTTGGACCGCGCTATTACGGACATCGATACTACCGCGGATATTGGCGCCGCTAAGTAACTCGCTCGCGTGCGGGAACACTTACTCGACAAGTGGTGTCTGTTGTAAGTGAATGTTCACGCAAACATTCGTCGATGGCAAAGAAAAGGGCGCCAAGCCGCTGGCTCTCACGTTCTCTTTCCTGCTGGAGGCGTTGGCGCTCTGCCTGGTGATTCTGATTCCTCTCATCTACACCGAAACGCTGCCCGGCGCGCAATTGAAGAACCTGCTCGTCGCGCCGGGACCGCCGCCTGCCGCAACTCCCAAACCGCCGGTTTCGAAGCTTCAATCGACAAGCACCGTTCGTCGATTGAATACCAGAGAGCTTGTTGCGCCGGTTGTCGTTCCGAATCGAGTGAACCCAGTGACGGATGCCGCACCCGCGCCCGATATCGGCGTTTTCGCAGAGCAATGGCGGCACCGATACCGGAAGTAATTCCGTCGTTCGGCGTGCTCGGCTCGGCGCCCACCGCTATTCCTCCGCCTCCGGAAAACGAAATCGCAGCCGGTCCTCTCCGAATCGGAGGCGGTGTGTCGGAAGCGAACCTGATCCGCAAAGTTCAACCGGTTTATCCGCCGCTCGCGAGATCCGCGCGTGTGCAAGGCACCGTCGAGTTCCGGGCCATCATCGACAAAGAAGGCAATATCGAGAACTTGCAGCTCGTGCGCGGGCATCCGCTGCTCGTGAATGCCGCAAAGCAAGCCGTCTTGCAATGGAAGTACCGGCCGACTCTGCTCAACGGTCAGCCCGTGGAAGTAATCACCGACATCACCGTGCACTTCACGCTGAGTAGCTCTTAGCGAAGGCGTCCCGGAACTTCGCCATCTCCTGCGGCGTTCCCACCGATACGCGAATCCAGTTAGGCCAGATGGGCCAGGAGCGTCCGATGTAGACGTTCTGCTGCGCCATGTCGCGATAGAAATCGCGGCCGGAGCGCTTGACGTCGATCATGAAGCAGTTCGTCTCCGATGGAATGAACGCAACGTTCTTCGAAGCGAGCCAATTGCACGTATCCTGCCGGATATCGGTCATGTACTTGCGCCGCTGCGCGACCAGCGTTTTCACTTTCATGCTGGCGTCGGCTCCGTACATTGCGGTGATAGGCATCGCGCCCGCGCTGAACTGCGTGACGCGGCGCAGCAGATCGGGCCGCGCGAGCGCCGCTCCGGCGCGCAAGCCGGCCATGCCGTAGAGCTTCGAAAAGGTGCGCAACACGATCACGTCTTTGCCGTTCGCCACCAGATCCGTACACGCGACCGCGCTCGGCGAAAAGTGAATGTAGGCTTCATCCACCATCACCACCGAGCCTTGCGGCTTGTTGGCCAGCAGGTATTCGATATCCGAGCGGCCGGTTATAGTTCCGGTGGGATTGTTCGGATTGCAGATATAAAACAAACCCGCGTTCGGAGCGGCGGCGAGCATCGCCTTCACATCGTGATCGTAAGCGGGTTTGCGCAGCGGCACGTTGACGACGTTCGCGCCCGCATATTTGGCTGCAAACTCTCCGGCTTCGTAGCTCGGATCGGCTTTCACGAACGGCCGGTCCTTGGAACAGAACGCGAGCACGGCCTGGTGCAGCGGAGCGCTGGAGCCGGCGAAGATCTGGATGTAGCTTTCGGCCGGTTTTGGACTGAACGGTACGCCCAGTACGCCGGCCATGGTTTGGGCCAGCATGTCGCTCGAATCGAACATGTAGCGGCCGCCCTTCTTCACCACGTTGTAAATCGCGTCGGCGCCTTCCGGGCACGGTCCGAGTGGATTCTCGTTGGCGTCGATCTTCACGCCGCCTTCAGGTACGCGATGCAGCTTCGACATTTGCGCCAGCGCTGGCTCGTTGTAGAAAGGCAGCGTCGCGCCCGCTGTTAACAGCGTGGCAATGCGTCCAAAGCTCCGGCGCGAAAAACCTCTTCGCAAAAGATCGGCTTGCTGTCCTGCGGTTAATGTCTGCGGCATGTATGAATTGTATTCAATTTGCATGTACTAAGAAACGGCCCAGCTTGGTCCAACTTTCGAAATGCGTCGAAATTTGTGTCTACTCACCGGCTTCATTCTCTTTACGCCGCTCTATGCGGCGCTGGCCTCCCCGATCGGCTCGGTTAATCAACTAGTAGTATTCGGCGACAGTTTGTCCGACAACGGAAATGCTGCGTTTGTCGCAGGCCCTCTTTGGCCGGCAAATTACGCTCCAAATGCCCTCACTGATGGACCTCATACGACTCCGGCCACAACTGGCCCGTTTGGGCTGTGGATCGACCAGTTTGCGGCGAAGGCCGGGCTCCCCGATCCGCAGCCGTACCTGACGAATCCCATCTCGGGCACTAACTACGCCGTCGCCACCGCGCAAACCGGCTCTGCTAACGTGCAGGACATCGGCAATCAGCTTACGGCGTTCAACGTGACCCATCTTGGTAGTGCACCCTCAAACGCGCTTTACGTCATTTGGGGCGGCGCGAACGATATTTTCGACTCCAGCAATCCCAATCAGGCAGCCACGCAAGCGGCCAGCAATCTGAACTCCTACATTCAAACCCTGGCGGGCGAGGGCGGCAAGTATTTTTTATGGCTCGATTTGCCGCCGCTAGGCGATACGCCATATGGAACAACACAGCACTTAGTCGCGCCGCTGAACACCGCTGCTTCGCTGTTCGACAGCGATTTTGAAACCGACGTGGCGGCGCTTCAAAACCAGGGGATTCAGGTGACCGGCGTGAACATCGATCAATTGTTTCAACAGCTCGCGAGTAGTCCCTCCAGTTATGGATTCAACAACATCACCGCTTCGGCACAAGGACTGAACGTCGACCCGAACAACTATCTCTTCTGGGATGACGTGCATCCGACCACCGCGGGTGACGCTGCCATTGCCGATTTTGCTTACAATGACCTGGGAGGGGCCGCATCGGCTCCCGAGCCGCTGAACGCCGGCCTTTGCTTCCTCGGCTTGTTCGGCGTGGCTGCGGTTTATAGGCTGCGTTCAAAAGCGGTAGATCGCCGCTAACGGAGCGCCATTCGGCATTTTGCCATTCGGCGCAACGTACACTTGTCCGGCGTGCAGAATGGTTTCGACCGCGGCGCCGTTGACCAGGTCTTCATCTTCTGCCGTTCCGCTCTCGCGTCCCTTAACAGTGTAGGTCGATTCGTCGAATTTGCCGGTGGTCTCGAGGGAATCGGACACGAGTAGCGTCAGCACGCGGCCTTCATGCGCCGCCGTCAGCACGTCTTTCAAGCGATTCGATGCACCTCCGCCGACTTTGTGGTTGTACTCGGCCAAGGCTTCCTCAATCTTGCGGTCGTAGCAACGCAGCATGGCCTCCAGCGCGCGAGCGTGCATCTCACCCGATTTGAGGCTGTTGGGTGCGCCTTCTACCGACTCCTCCGCCAGGTGCTGATATTTGTTTACGGAACGATACAGCGCGATTTCATAGTCAACGCCGGCCAGCACGACGGGTTCGCTTCGTCCTCTTAAAGACTCGTTTACGCCGTGATCGATCTGTTGATAAAAATGCGCGAGGTACTGGTCTTTGTTGTCGCGATTGTCGCGAACCGCGGTGGTTCCGGTCGTGATTCCCTTGGCCGATCCGGTGGCCGCTCCCGTAGCCGCGCCTCGCTCGCTGAGGTGATCCGGTTTTGCGGAGTTCATGTAGACTTCGTAATTCGTGGCAACCGAAGCCGGGAAGGCAACCTCTTCGGAAGTTCGCGAAGTGCAGCGCAGCATGCGAACGTCTTTCTGACTCAAGGCCAGAATGTAGAAGGTTTTATCACGCGTGAGTTCCGGCAACAACGGCCGAATATAAAAATGTGGGCCAATGACGGCGCGCGGCGGCACCGGCTCTTCCACCCAGCTCACGTGAAACACATCGCGGGAGCGGAACACCGCGATCGATTTTCCTTGCGGCTCCGTGTTCGGAGAAATGGCATCCCATTCCGAAACTGCTTCGAGCAAGTCGCGGCCTTCGGCGCCGAACTGCTGAATTTTCGATTCGGCGCCTCGCACCATCTCGCGCCAGGCCAAACTGTTGGCTTTGACGCTCTGATTGTTCGGGCCGCCGCTGAGCGGCATAAACAGACTCAGGCAGGGGCCCTCCGATGCCAGCATCGGCTTCAGATCTTTTACCTTCTGAAATTCGGCTAACTCGGCTTTCAAAGTATCCATACGCTTAGGAGACAAACAGGCTTCCATCCCGGTTACTTGCCGGTTTCAGCTAGACAAAGTGCCACGTAACGAGAGCGTCTGCGCGCGGATCTCCCAGATATGGAGAAGACAAATCTGCCCGACTCCGACGAATCGGCGCGCAAAAAACATCCGGATGCGGCCGACGAAGCCATGCCGGACGTCGATACCTCCGTAGCGGGCCCGCAAACCTCCAACAAATCCGGAAAACATTCCTCCGCTGAAAAGCTGGCGGCGTCGCGTCCGGAATTCGGAACCGGACGCGGCGCCGAACCAGTGGACGGCGCCTTCGGACGCGATGTCGAAGGCGAGCACCATCCAACTGGCCGAAACGCGAGTCCGGGAACGAACCAGTACCGATGTTCTACGTGCGGCCGGTATTTCAACACACAAGCGGAACTGTCGGAGCACGAAACGGAATGCCGCGCCGCCAAAGCCGCAACCGCCGCCGGCCGCAATCAGTGATCCAGTCCTAAGATTTCGATTGCGCGATTGTCTTCGCCAGCATCTCGCAACCGGATCTCAATTCGATTCTGGGGCACCAGTTCCGGGAATCGATCTCCCCATTCGATAAGTACAAGAGCGGATTGAAGAAATAAATCTTCCAAACCGAGACGACGGGCTTGTTCCGGGGTTTCCAGGCGGTACAGATCGACGTGATAAACGCGAACCGGATCGCCATATTCGTGAATCAGCGTGAAGGTGGGACTGCCCACGTCATTCGCGCGGGCGGCGCCCCGGCCTTCGACGATTCCCTTGGCGAGCGTCGTTTTTCCCGCCCCGAGTTCGCCGATCAGCAGCACTACGCCGCGATCGGGAAGCTGAGCGGCGAGTTTGCGGCCGAGCGCGCGCGTTTCTTCGTCCGAACGGGTCTCAAAGCGGAGGGCGGAGCTCATTCATCGCCTCCGGCAGAAAATCGAGCATGTCGGTGGCGAGCATGGCTTGTTCGCCCCAGCGGGCGGCGGCAAGTTCTCCGCAGCGGCCATGCAGCCACACGGCGCCGATCACGGCGCGGCGCCACTCTTTAGGATGTTGCGCCACCGTTCCGGCAATCATCCCGGTGAGAATGTCGCCGGTGCCTCCGGTGGCCATGGCGGGCGAGCCGGTGGGGTTGACCCAAGCTTCGCCGTCCGGAAAAGCGATGACAGTGCGGTCGCCCTTGAGCACGACTGTGGCTCCGCTATCGTTCGCGAATTGCCGGGCGATGCCAAGTCGGTCCGCTTGCACTTCCTTAGCTTCCTTGCCGATCAGCCGTCCCATTTCTCCCGGGTGCGGCGTGAGAATTCGCGTTTTGTTCGTTTTCGGCAGTTGCCCGGCGAGAGCGTTCAGTGCGTCGGCATCGACCACGGCCGGCAGCTCGGCTTCCTGGTA
Organism: uncultured Acidobacteriaceae bacterium; assembly: GCA_963787545.1. GTDB lineage: Bacteria > Acidobacteriota > Terriglobia > Bryobacterales > Bryobacteraceae > Bog-105. The sequence goes on along the minus strand of CAWBDW010000022.1, from coordinate 62,178 downwards.
GAGGCGTTTTACCAAACGAACTGTCTCGTCCGCGGTCCCAAGGCCGGGGCCCACGGCGAGGACGGTTATCTTATTCAGAAGCTTGCTGAGGTCTTCTGTGGTTGTGTCCAACGGCTCGGTCATCAACTCCGGACGGTAGGCGGCGACCATCGGCAATGCGCTTTTCGGGACCGCGATGGTGACCAGACCGGCTCCGCTGCGATACGAACCCAATCCGGTCATGGCCGGAGCGCCGCTTTTACCAAACGAACCCCCCACCACCAGGACATGGCCGTACAGTCCTTTGTTGGAATCCTTACGCCTGGAGGCGAACAGATCACGAAGATCGTCGTCAGTGGTCAGGTTGAGGCGGAAATTTGGGTTCGTTTTTACAAGTTCGTCCGGGCTGCCGATGGGCACTACGAGGAGCTTGCCCATCTGCTGGTAGATGGGCGAAAGGCATTGGCTTCGTTTCGCAGCGGTGAAGGTGACGGTGTAATCGGCGCGGACGAACTCGCCGGTTGGGTTCGTTTCGTCAGACGGGAGGCCGGAGGGAATATCGACGGCGATCTTTTTTGCGAGCGGAAATTTTTCGTTGATCAGCCGGATGCCATCGAGCGACGGCCCTTTGGCTGGACCGCTCAATCCGGTGCCGAGGACGGCGTCGACGACGATGGTGGCGAGATTGGCTTCGTTTGGTAAATTGCGCGTGACCGGACAACCGCAGGCTTCGAGCATGCGGCGGTTCGCGGCTGCGTCGCCGGACAGAGTTTCGGGGTCGAAGAGTTCCAGAACGGTGAGCTCGCGGCAGAGCTTACGGGTGAAAAGCTGGCGGGCGACGACGAATCCATCGCCGCCGTTGTTGCCCTTGCCGCAAACCACCATGACGCGCTGATCCTGTAAGAGCGCGAAAGTCTCGCGGAGAAAATCGACCACGCGGCTGCCTGCGTTTTCCATCAGAATGAGACCGGGAATGCCGCGCTCGATGGTGAGGCGATCCACTTCGCGCATCTCGGACGCAGTCAGGATCTTCACGCGGTTTCTACCTCGCGGGCGAGCAGCAGAGTCATGTCGTCGTGAAGCTCAGAGCTGTCCGTCCAGCTTCGGACCGATTCGAGAACGATCTGGACGATTTCGTGGTCGTTGTGATGGGCGTGCTTGTGAATCAGTTCTATCAAGCGCTCTTCTCCAAACATTTCGCCATAGGCGTTTTCGGGTTCGGTGATGCCATCGGTGTAGCAGACCAGCAGATCGCCGGGTTCCATGGCGATGCAGCTCTGTTCGTATTTTGAGAACGGGAACGCGCCCACGACGGTGCCGTTGGAATCGAGCGAAACCACGTTGCCGTTGCGGAACAGCAGCGGCGAGAGATGGCCGGCGTTGGTGTAAGTGAGGCTGCGCGTCGGCTCGTCGAAGAGGCCGAAGAAGAAGGTGGCGTATTTTTCGGGCGAGGTGTGGGCCCAGATCTGTTGGTTGAGAATCGAGACCAGGCGGGCGGCATCGAGCTCGGGCAAATGCGAGCAGTCGTTTTCGCGGGTGGGTTGATATTGCGTGATTTGGGCGCGCAGGGCGGCTTGCAGGGTGGCCATCAGCAGCGCGGCGGAAATGCCTTTGCCGGCGACGTCGCCGATGGCGAAAGCGAGTTTGCCGCGGGCGAGTTCCTGGTAATCGTAATAATCTCCGGACACCATGCGCGCCGGATCGCAGCGCACCGTTAGCTGAAGACCGCAGATGGGAGGAGCGTCTTTGGGATAGAGCTGGCCTTGCACTTCGCGCGCGATTTCGAGCTCAGTCTGCATGCGCTCCTTTTCTTTCTCGATGACGAGCAGGCGTTCGAGATTGCCGGTCATGCGGTTGAAGGATTCGGAGAGATCGCCGAGCTGGTCGTGATCGCGGACGGGAATGCGCTGGCGGAAATCGCCCTGGATCACGCGGCGGGTGCCTTCGTAAAGCTGATTGACGGCGCGCGTGATGCGGCGGGCCAGCGAAATGCCGATCAACACCGCGACCAGTTCGACGACGAGAAATGCGATCGCGATGGCGATCAGCGCATCGTAAATCAGGCCGCGGAAGGTTTCGGTGCGGGAGAAGAAGCTGCGCCAGACAGCGGAGGGGCGCGAGTAAACCTCCAGGATGCCGTCATAGGTTTGGCCGGGAGAATCGAGATGGTAATGCGGAAGCGCGGTGGGAATGAAGACCGGAATATCGAGGCGGCTGACGGGCGGGGGAATGCGGCTGTTTGCGCCAGGAACAGCACGGATATCGTACTGATGATGCCGCGCAGAGCTTTTCTCGATCATGCTCAGAGAGCCGGCGGCAGCGGGTCGAATGCCTTCGCGAAGCCTGTCGGTTTCGAGCAACGAGATGAGGCCCAGGTGGGGAACCAGATTCTCGATGGTTTCGTTCGATAGCGGCGCGAGTACCGTGATTTCCTGCCGCGGGTCGATGATAGTGAGCCCAGCCGTAGAAGCGATGGTCGTAAACGAGCAGGCCGTTCACGTCTTTCCAGCCGGGAGGAATGGCGAGGGCGGGCGCGGCGGGCGGGAAGCGATGGTCTCCGGTGGAGTCTTTGAAGTAAAACGTGATGCCGGGGAGCGTGTCGCTGAAGGCTTTGGCGACTTCGGGACAGCCGATTCGCGCCGGTCGGGCGGCATGCCGCGCAAAACCTGGACGGCGGCGTTGACGGAATCGAGACGGCGGTCGAGCGCGGAGCTAGCCAGATAGATGGCGAGTTCATTCATCACGGACCAGGCGCCGATTCCGACCAGCAGAAAGAGCAGCAGAATAGGCAGTATGCCGATGAGCGAGTAGACCACCAGCAGGCGATTGCGGAGGCTCCACAAGCCGTTATGGCGCATCCAGCGCGCGGCGCGGAAAGCGAGGATGAAGGCGAGCGGGATGAGAACGAGAATTGAGATTGCGGCGGGCAGGACTTGCGAGGTGTAAGAGAAAACGAGATAGAGCGCGAGTACGACAAGAAAAGCGACTCCCGATTTCCCAAGGCGTTGCGAGATTTGGCGAAGCCGCGACATTCATTAAATTATCGCGTGCGGGGGGAATTAGACTGGGAGAATGCAGAACGTGCAGCGCATGACGGCGGTTATCGAACGCGAGGATGACGGCTTTGTCGCGCTGTGTCCTGAGTTGGATATTGCGAGTCAGGGTGCATCTATCGAGGAAGCACGTTCCAACCTCATCGAGGCTTTGACTCTCTTTTTTGAGGCAGCGGATGAAGGCGAGATCTCACGGCGGCGATGCAGTTAGCCATCCGCCAATTTCCGCGATCACGTGATCGCGGCCTCATTGAAGGGACTATGGAACGCAGACGCTCCAATGCGATAGCAGGGCCGGCGGTGCTTGGTTTATCGGTTCTCCTTCTGATGCCGCTGCATTTGGCGCGTGCGCAAGGCACCGTGCCGACGTTCCAGCACGCTGTTGGCCAGGGCTCGTACACTCTCGCGGGGCGCGACCCGGCGCGGGGCGGGACTACCACGATTCCCACGGTGCTGGTTCCTATCGCGCTTTCTTTTGAGGCGACCCAGACCGCCGTAAAACCTTTCGTGCTGGACGCAGCCACGGACGTGCCGGGCATCCTCCACTCGCCCATCTTCTCGAAGTTTGCGTTTCCCTACGGCGGCAGGACGCAGTATGCCGATGCGCTGCTGCGCGCGACCTTCGGAACGACCGGCGGTTGGCATACGCTGCTCGGGAAGCCGGAGGTGAAACCTGTAAGCATTACCGTTCCCGCGGGGTATGGCTACATTCTTACTTCTAAGAAGACGGGCGGCTCTTTCGCTGTGCTCGATGTCGAGTTTCTGCAGAAAGAACTTTTCAAGCAGCTTTTGAAACAACCAGGCAAGCTCGTTATCGCGGTGACGCACAACACGACTTACTATGCTCTCGGCGATGCTACGGTGTGTTGTTCCTGGGGAACGCACGGCGTCGACTCCGCTACCGGAAACTCGTTCGTACTCGGCTCGTACCTTCATGCCGCACCTACTGTCGTCAAAGACGATGACGTCGAGCCACTTACTCAGCAGCTCGCGGAATTCATCAACGATCCACTGCACGATCCGCTAGTTCAGGGCCGGAACATCAAAGTTCCGGGAAATCGCTTTCCCGCCTGGATGCGCCCCGCTTCGATGCCTTCGGGCGACCAGGGCCGGTGTGCGGGCACGGGCGTGGCCTCCACTTACTTTCTTCTTGAACCTACAGATACGAATCCCAAAAACAATGTTCCCGTGTCGAACGCGTTTGCCGCCAAAGTGGACGGAAGCGTTTATCACCTGCAGAATGTGGCGCTTCTGCCCTGGTATACGGGCACCTCGGAAGGACTTGGTGACACTTACAGCTTCCCGGACGCCCAGGCGCTCGCTGGATCTTCCAAGCCATGCCCGGCACGCGGCAGACGTTCGGGCGAAGGTGCACCTCCTAAGCCGACGGTTGCACCAGTTCCGAGGAGTAACTCGCGCAATGGTCATGGGCTGATCGGTTATTGGGTGGGTTATGGTGCGGCGGGTTACAACTTTCCACTTACAGAGATTTCTCCGCAGTGGGACATCATTCTCGTGGCCTTCTCTCCGCCGGATCATCATGCGCCGGAAGGGACGATGCAGTTCCACACGCCCGCTGGCGTGGATACGCAGCAGTTCAAGGCCGACATTGCCCAGTTGAAGAGCCAAGGCAAGAAGGTCATGATTTCGCTGGGCGGCGGGGGCGAGTATTTCACGCTGGCTTCTGCGACGAGCATTCCAAACTTCGTCTCGTCTGTCGCTCGTATCGTCAGCGAGTACGGGTTCGATGGCATCGATCTCGATTTCGAAAGCCCGTCGCTGGTTATCGATCCCGGAGACACGGATTTCAAACATCCGACTACGTCGTCGATTGTGAACCTTATTTCGGGTTTGCGCCAGTTACACGATCATTTCGGCCCGCGCTTCATGATTAGCCTGGTACCGGAAGGTACGCAGATTCCCGGCGGCTATCCCAGTTACGGCGGGCAGTTCGGCTCGTACTTGCCGATCGCGTACGCCATCCGCGACATCCTCTCCTTCATCGACGTGCAGGATTACAACACGCCGCCGCTGGAGGGTCTGGATGGCGAGATCTATCAGGCCGGCTCAGTCGATTATCATGCCGCTATGACGGAACTGCTGCTGCACGGGTTCAATGTTGGAGGAGATCCGAAGCAGTTCTTTCCGCCCATGCCGGCCGAGAAGGTGGCGGTCGGCTTTCTCACCGGAGACACAACGCCCGGGATCGTCGATCAGGCGATGGACTACATCATTACCGGTAAGGCTCCCTTGGGAACCACGTACAAATTGCGCGAACTCGACGGGTACTCCGGCATGATCGGCGCGATGTTCTGGACTATCGACGCGGACCGCCGCGAAAACTATAAGTTCTCAAACGTTGTTGGTCCAAAGCTCCACAGCTATGCCGCGGCCAGTTCTCACTGAAAGCGAATGGAGCTGTTAGTGACCGCGATTTCGACGCGGCGATTTTTGGCTCGAGCTTCGCTGCTATTTCCTGCAACCAGAGGGCTACTCTTGCCATATCCCTTCACATTGACAAGAGCGGGATCGATGCCTGCCTGCACCAGATAATCTTTAACGGCCTGGGCGCGACGAAGCGAGAGCTGTTGGTTATACTCCGGCGTCCCGAGGTCATCGGTATAGCCGTATATGGAGAGTCCGTAGCCTTTTGAGGCCAGGAAAATGCCCGCGATGCGGCTCAAGAGCTCACGGTTCTTTTGATCCAGATCGGCCTTATCGAATGCGAAACGAAAAATCGAGTTTGGCAGCGAAATCACCATGCCGTTCGGCGTTCGATGCGTTTCCGCAATCCGGTTGAGAGCCTCTTGCATGCGATTGAGTTCTTGCTCCCGCTCGCGCTGCATTTCGCTCATCTTCCCTTGCGCTTGCCGGGCCTGTTCGTTCGCCTCTTGTGCTGCGGCTTCGGCTTGTTGGCGGGCGGACTGGGCCTTGCTGCGCTGCCGCTTCGGCTTGCTGGCGGCCGGACTGCGCTTGTTGCGCCACCGCTTCGGCCTGCTTGCGTTCCCCGGCAGCCTGGACCGCGCGTGCCGCCGCTTCTTCCGCGCTTCTGCTGGATTCCGCTACCGCGGCGGATTCCTGTTGCGCAGTTTTTGCAGTCTCATTCACCTGCTGCTGCAATGTTCTGAGCTCAGCGCGCATAGCTTTCAGGTTTCGATAACCGGCGTAGTCGGAGATGCAAACCGCAGCCAACAAAACAGCTACACTGACGATCCAGACGAGCCGTCCCACAGTTCAATGCTAACCCGCAGGTGTGAAAAACGCAGACGACGCAAGGCGAACGTCCGCGCCACCTCTGCGTCTGATACACCTTAAGTTGGTATGAAGGGAGCACATGCCGGTATTTGAGGTGCGAACGGGCTGCCATCGATATCAGAACGTGGTGGAGCGGGGCGTTCTGCGGCATCTCCGCGAATTCGTTCCTCAAAATACCGGCAAGCTGTTCGTGGTGACAACCGAAGATGTCTGGCGGCTGCACCGACGAGTTATCGAGCAGCAGTTCCAAGCGGATGGAATGGAGGTTCTGTTTTTTCCCGCCGGCGAAGTGAACAAGCGTCTGGCCACTCTGGAAAAGTTGGCCGAAGAGATGGTGGAGCGCGGCGCGGACCGCAGCAGCCTATTGATCGGCTTTGGAGGTGGAATTGTCACCGATGTGACTGGATTTCTGGCCGCGATTTTTATGCGCGGCATTCCCGTGCTGCAGATTCCAACGACGCTGCTGGCGCAAGTGGATGCGGCGATCGGCGGAAAAACCGGCGTGAACCTGGTGAAAGGCAAGAATCTGATGGGAAGCTTTCATCAGCCGTGCGTCGTGTTGATCGATCCCGAAGTTCTCTCCACGCTTCCGCAGCGCGAGTACCGGGCTGGACTTTTTGAAGTGATCAAGTGCGGCATTATTCGGGACCGGGCGCTTTTCGAGCTGCTGGAGGAGCGGCCCAAGGAAACGCTTCTGCGCAATCCCGATGTTGTCGATGAGATGATCGCGGCGGCGGTGCGCATCAAAGCGCAAGTGGTATCGGCGGATGAACGCGAAGGCGATCTGCGGCGCATCCTCAACTTTGGCCATACGGTTGGGCATGCGATTGAAGCGGAGACCAGATACGTTCGCTTTCTGCATGGGGAGGCGATTGCGTGGGGCATGCTGGCCGCAACGCGATTAGCCGAGCTTATAGAAATGCTGCCCGCGTCCGATGCAGAGCGGATCAGGCGGATGATCCTCAACTATGGACCGCTGCCGGAGGCGAAGGATCTGGATCCGGAGCGGTTGCTCTCGAGGCTTGGGAGCGATAAGAAGACCATTCAAGGGAAGATTCATTTCGTGCTGCCGGTCTCGATAGGGCAGGTGAAGATCGTTTCCGGCGTCGATGCCGAGTCGATTCGCCAGGCGATTCGGGAATCGCTGCAGTGACCGGCACTACGCCTCCGGGAACTTCGAACGAAAGCCAGGCGGCCGAGTGGGTGCGGCGCATGTTTGCAGGCATCGCGCCGAAGTACGATTTGCTGAACCATGTGCTGTCGTTCAATATCGACCGGCGGTGGCGCAAGATTCTGATGCGGCGGTTGCAACCGGTACTGCGGCGGCCGGATGCGCGGGTGCTGGATTTGTGCTGCGGAACGGGTGACGTTTTGCTCGATTTCGAGCGAGCGGCGGCGGCACGCGTAATCGGCGCCGATTTCTGTCATCCGATGCTGCTTTCCGCCCGGCAAAAAGCGGCGCGGAAAGGTCTGCGCGCGTATTTGCTGGAGGCCGATGCGCTGCAGCTTCCAGTGGCGGACAACAGCCTGGATGCGATCGCGATCGCGTTTGGATTTCGCAATCTGGCGAATTACGAGGCAGGGCTGCGCGAGCTGTATCGCGTGCTACGGCCCGGCGGGATGCTTGCGATTCTCGAGTTCTCGCATCCGCGGGGAGCGGCGATGAAAGCGGCTTACCGATTTTATTCGCGGGTCCTATTGCCGGCTGCCGGCGCGTTGCTGTCCGGCTCGCGCGAGGCGTATACGTATTTACCCGATTCGATTCGCAAATTTCCGGCGGCGGGCGAGTTAGCCGAGAGAATGCGGAGGGCGGGACTCGTGAATGTAAGATTCGAATTGCTGACGGGCGGAATTGCGGCGTTGCATCTGGGCTGGAAAGCTTAACGATAGCTACGCGCCGGCGCTTTTGCCGGTGCGGCGCTTGATTTCGTCGCGCAGGTTGAGATTGCGGACTAGGCGAAGCAGGTAATTGGGATGCAGCCCCAAGAGCTTGGCGGCTTGTTTGTAATCGCCGTTTCCCTGTTCATACGCATCCAGAATGGCCGCGGTTTTGGCTTGTCCGACGGAGCTATGGTATTTCGCTTCGTTGGCGTGAGGAGCCGATTCGAGCAGCGACTCGGGCAGATCCTCGGGCAAGATCCAGTCTGAGACGCCAAGCACGACAGCGCGTTCCATTGCATTCTCCAATTCGCGCACGTTGCCCGGCCAGGTGTACTGCTTGAGGATGCCTTCGGCTTCGGGCGAAAGGCCCAGAACCGGGCGCTTGCAGCGTTCCGACGAACGCAGCAAAAAATGACGCGCGAGAAGGGAAATGTCCTCTTTGCGTTCGCGAAGAGACGGCGATTCCAGCGTGACGACGTTCAGGCGATGGTAGAGATCCTCGCGGAATCTCCCTTCTGCCACATCGGCTGCAAGATCGCGATTGGTAGCGGCGATGACACGGATATCGAGCGGATGCGCCTGCATTCCGCCGACGCGCTCAAACTCACGCTGCTGCAAAACGCGGAGCAACTTGGCTTGCAGGCCATGGGCTAACTCGCCGACTTCATCGAGAAAAATACTGCCGCCGTGGGCCAGCTCGAAGCGGCCTCGCTTGAGCGCGATGGCGCCGGTGAAGGCGCCCTTTTCGTGGCCGAAGAGCTCGCTTTCAAAGAGTGTGTCGGTGAGCGCGGCGCAATTGACGGCGATGAAAGGGTGATCGCGGCGCGGGCTCTTTTGATGAAGCGCGCGAGCCACCAACTCTTTTCCGGTTCCGCTTTCGCCGGTGATGAGAACGGTGGTGTCGCGAGGCGCGACTCGCTCAATCAATTGCAGCAGGCGGCGGATGGGCTGGCTGTCGCCGACGATGCCGGTAGCGACGCCGATCTGCTCCTGGAGCAGCGCGTTTTCGGCTTTCAGGATCTCGACTTCGTGGTTGGCCTCGAACCCGGCTGCCGCTAGAGAAGCTATTGCGGTGAGCGTTTCGAGGTGAGAGGCGAGGCGGCCGGTCTCCCGATCCGGAACCCGGAGCAGCAGCGCGCCTCCGAGCTCGCGATCTTCGTACAGCGGCACCCCGACAATGCCGGTTTTGGGATCTTCTATCGCGCCTTCCTGCAAGACGCGCGAGAGCGCGGGCTCGAAATCCGTATCACAATTTTCGGCCTCTTCGCGGCAGCGCGCCAGCAATTCCTCGGGTCCCGAGCCGAGAAGCAGAAGACTCTCTTCGGCCGGAATCAAATCGGAAACCAGGCGCAGAATCTGATTCTGCAGCGGGCGGCGCTGTGCGGCACTATTGGTAGCCGCCAGAGCGCGGGTCAGGAACACCAGCGAGCAGGCGGCCAGAAGAACCGGCTTGGTTTCGGTTCCCGGCTCTGCGCCAGCCGCCTCCGCGGCAGGTTCGCCGGAACGAAACATCAGAATGTTCTTGCCGATCCCGATCTGGTCGCGATCCTCGAGCCAGCGCTCGGCCGAGCGCATGCCGTTCACGTACGTACCCAGAGAGCTGCGCAAATCGGAGACGAGAAAGCGGCCGCCTTGCTGCCGAATCTGGCAGTGCCGCCAGCCGATGTCGGCCTCTTTTAGTACGATGGCGGAATCGGGCGCACGGCCGATGAGGAGATCGCGCGCGCCCAGCGCATGCCGGGTTCCCGCGAGCGGACCGTTGACGATGACTAATTCCGCGCCCATTTAATCGGAAGTTATTACTGTAACAGCCGGAGCAGTGTTCCGGGATCGGAAATTGGAAGGAGGAAGAACGATGGCTATTGGCGAGAATGTGAGAGAACTGATTTCGCTGGTAGAAGCGGGAAGATTTATCGAGGCCATTCGGGAGTTTTATGCGGAAGATGCCAGCATGCAGGAGAATAACGAACCGCCGCGCGTGGGCTTAGCCGCTCTTCTCGCCAGAGAGCAAGAGTTTCTGAATTCAATCCGGAAGATGCACGTCCACAAGGCGGAATCCTTTCTCGTGGATGGGAACCGGGCGGCAATTCATTGGATCTTTGAAATCACGGATGGGCAGGGCAAGAGACGCCGTCTGGATGAAGTGGCGTATCAACTCTGGCAGGACGGCAAGATCAGCCGCGAACGCTTCTATTACGATCCGGCTCAGAGGCAGGTCGAAATCTGATCGCCGGGAGCTGGTTATTGGGCTGGTTCGTAATGGATCTGCGTGCCCACATTTGTGCGGCGGAAGTTTTTATTTTCCATTGATACTGAAATCGTGCGGTGAAAGAAATATACTGCGTGCACCTTGAACTCAGTTCCGAAACTGGACGGGAACCAGAGTCCTTTGTCGACGCGGGTGTATTGTGTCGTGAAGCCAAGGCCGGGCACGTCGGTCCCCAGCATTGTCCGCACGAAAAATGGCACTTTGCGCGACAACCGGGTGTAAACCGTAACCGGCTGAAACTCTTGTTCGTCGATTAGCGCTTCGCCTGCCCAGCCGAAGTCTTTCCGGTCTTTCGGCCGAAAGCGAATGACATACGCACGGCGTCCAGCTACTACACGCTCGCCGTCGAGTTCGAAGTCCAGGTCTTTTTGCTCTTTACTGGTCAGGGGAAACAGATCCTGTGCAATGCCGTCCCTCGAATCGCTTTGCACGAGGTCATCGCGGAAGCTCTTCACCAGGCCAGTATCGAGCGTCTCATCCTTCCCGCTTGGGTCTTTGTCGAAATCGACAAAACGGCCGTTATGCCAAAATTTGGCTCTCGTCGAAACCAGCGTGCGTTCCGTGCTTTTTTCTTTTGGCGCGATAACGTAGTGCGTATCCTGTTGGCAAATGAGCTTGCCGTTACCGCGGCGGCTGACAACGCGGACGTTCTGGTCGTATACAAAATCTGTGCGTTCCTTTTGCAGCCGGTCCTGATTTTCGGCGACACGCCGCATGATTTCGGCGGCCGGCAATGTCTCAGGCGGAGCGGGATCCGCGCAGAATGCGGCTGCTGACAAGAGAAATCCAATGACACAGCAGCGAAGAACGGACATCTCTCTACGAATACGCAGAAACGGCCGGCACGGTTCCAGACAGCGAAATGGGGTTGCCTTCTTTACAATTTCAAAATTCCTAACTTGGCGAGAATGGCTGCCCCATTGGAGTGCGGCACCACGCCGCCTCGCAGGCGGTAATCAAAAAGCATTTCTGTGTCATTCAAATGATCTATAAAGTGCACGTTCTTTGCGATCTTCGATCTCGAGAACACCAGTTCGGAAAGCGCCAGATCATGCGTCGTAAGAATCCCGACGCACCCTTTTCGATCAGGTTTGTTATCACGCCGGCCGCCCCGGCCCGTCTGTCTTCCGAATTGGTGCCTGTGAGCAACTCATCAAAAAGAAAAAGCAATGGCCCACCAGCGGCGATATCGATGATCTCCCTCACTCTGGTAACCTCCGCCAGAAACCGTGACTTCTCATCTTGCAAAGAATCGGACACGCGCATGCTGGTAGCATCGAAAATATCGATAAACGCAACACGTCCGCGCACACCGGGCTCCCACGCGAGCGAGGACGAAATTGAGTCCAACCGTGCGCAGGTACGTGCTTTTGCCAGACATGTTAGATCCACTAACCAGTCGAAGCGCGTGCTCTGATTGATGCTTACGGGATTTCGAACACAAATGGTACTTTCGATCAGCGGATGTCCTATAGCGCCGGCCTCAAAGAGCGGAGTACGGTCCGCTACATCGCCGTTGAACGAGGAAACGGGTAATCAGGATGTTCGATGCGCATACGCGCCGAAACTGGCGAGTCCCTCCAACTCACTAATAGCGGCGCTCATCCTTGCGATTTGCATTCTCGCCTCAGTCCGTCGCTTTTCTAGCGTAAGGCAAAAATCGTTCCCCAGAGCGATAGGTAAGAAAGGTAGGTGAACGCAGGATCCTCATGCCACTTAAGTAGCTTTAGATTGCGAAGCATTCGGCGTAATTCACGTTCCGGTACCGCGCTAACTTCGTTCTTGAGAACTTTCAGGCGAGCGCAGCTGAAGGGCTCGCGCCGGAATCGCCGGGCATAACGGTTCAAAAGATTGATTTCATAAGGTACCTGCGAACTAGCGCCTTGTCTAACCTTGCTGGTCTTGGCGTGCATCACAACCGTAAACAGCCCGACTACAGCTAGCGTGGCAAGCGGCACTTCCGGAACTACTCTGCCTGCAAGTCCAAGCCCGACGGCTGCAAGATTCAAAACGCAGAGACAAACAGCCAAAATGTAGCTTCTCGTTTCGAACTTCACCGGAGCTTCATCCAACCACTCCTTGAGCGCGTCGCCTTGAAAATTGCTCTCTCCTGTTCCGGCGGCGTCGGCCAGATACTCCCGCAGATCATTGCGCGTGCGAATCTCGGTAATGGCCTCCTGGCGGGCAATGACCTCACTCAGACTCGCTGGGGATAACAGCGCATCGGCGAGCCAACGCCTTCCACCCCCGGTGCGCGCCGAACTCAAATATTCAAAGAGCGATCCGGAGCCGAATAGATCCAGATCCATGCAGTAAGGATGGTCGACAGCCGCGAACTCGCTGCCGCTATCTCCGCGATTTTTCCAGGTGCCGTCCAGGCGCCGCAGGCGTTCCTCGTAGTAGCCTCGAATGCGTTTCTGTCGCGCAATGGTGAAGCCAATTCTGACCAATGCTCCTCCGGGGATTGCAAGGAGGAGGAGCCCCATCGTCCAGTACGCGATCACGCCAAAGGCGGATCTATCAATGAAGGCATGCGTGTAGAGGATGTAGAAAATAACGCTCAGCGCCACCATCAGACAGGCGTCAATCTGAACGAGCGAACGATACCGTCGGCCCAAGAGACATAGACTCTTGCCGAGCTCCTCCAACCGTGCTTTGTAAACTGAACTCGCACAGCCCGATGAAGGCTCAACTGGCACGTCAGCCGGGGCCCGTTCTCTTGTTGTGCTTCCGCCCATCTTCGCCCATTTGCCCGATCTACTACGCTCGATAAATTAAGTATCGGTCACAAGGTGGCACTCAGGAGCACGCACTAGCGAACGACTTTGATCTCAAAAACTGACAGCCATTGTTTTCGCCGGGCACGAATCGCCGATCGTGCGAGCGTCGTAGCCGATGCCATTGAGTACGGATTCTGCATTTACCTTCTGACCCTCGGGTAACAGTCCCGTTAGGTCGATCCAATCAATCACGTGAGCATCGCACGGCGAATGCGCGCGATGCGGCTGAGTGCCAGACGTTGGCATAAATCTCGCCTTTGACGTAATCGGGTTCATTCAGGAGATCGACGTTCTGACGATTGTCCGCGACGCGATTTGACGCGTCTGCTCAAATGTCTTGGGATTCCGGAAAAGGAGCGTGGCGCTGCCGTCGCTGGTAATAATTTCCGTCGCCGTACGGGTCATGCCCCAGCCCTCACCCGTATAGGTGAACCGCTTCACAGACTGCAGGCTAATCGATCGTAGACAAAGCAGATATGGGATTGCCAAGTCCACTCAAAAAGACAGGGACCCCAATCGACGATTCCTTTCCGAAATATCTTTGTGCTGCTCGCCGGTCCAGGCGGGGACCGGGTAGCCGCGAGGATCCGTTCGGTTTCCGAGTAGCGGCGTAGGTTGCGCAGCAGGAACTATTTTTCGAGAATGACTTTTTCGACTGATTCGAGTTCGGCATCGTCTTGCGGCTGGTAGGTCAGCTTCCAGCGGTCATCGTCCGCGCCACCTCGGGTTGGGGGGTTTACTGAACGAACTGTCGAGTGGGTTCGTATTTTCTTCTAAGTCCCCCGGCAGGCTGAAGCCTGGCCCCACGAAACATCAGGCAAGTTTAGAGACGGAGGAGGATTTTAGTGAAGTCGGGGTGAAGCGGCGCCTTCTGAAGAATCCCAATCCTAGAAAGGTTATACCTGCGGCGGTCAACAGGCCGACGTTTGCCGGTTCGGGCGCTGCGGTTCCCGCCGGTGTCACGATGGAAGGCGCTGTCGTTGTGGTTTGTCCGAATATTGGCAGGTCGTCAAAGAAACCGGTGAAATCGGTTGCGGCACCGCTGTTCGGGTTTATGTTGAAACAAACCGCATTCGTGTCGGGGCCGCCGGAGCAAAGCTGAATGTTCGACGCTGCGCTGCCTGACGCAAAATCGAGCAGTCCTATGTTGGGATCGTATGCGAAGTCGGTCGTACTTGGCAGGTTGAAAATAAATGTGTTTGTGCCGAGCGGTCCAGATTCGTGAAAGTTGGCCTGAAAGCTTGTGAGGTTTGCCAGTTGGAGGCCGCCGTTTGACTGGGGTGTGCCTGTAAACGTTCCTGTTAAGGTTCCGGTGTCACCGGCTTGATCTGACCAGCCGCCTTGCGAGAAGTTGTAACTGACCGTCGATGCCGACGCGCTTCCTACGGCAAAACACGCGAGAGCGAGGGCGAGCGAATACTTTCCTGTGCGCATAAAGTTTCTCCTGTTCGAATTTGACCGAGCAACTTTAGCTGCTCACCCAGAGAAGCGATGTTGGCGCGCAAAATCCCTCAAGCGGCGGGGCGTGTGCGCTCGGCTACGACTGTGATGCGCATGTCCTTGGCGAGGCGCACGAGATCCTCGACCAGACGCCATCGGGAGCCGCGAAAGGGGGAATCTTTGCCGGGCCGGTTTACGAACATTTGCGTGATGCCGTTCAACCTGGCGAATTCGATCAAGGTTTGGGCGATGTCTTTACCCTGCAGAATGCGGGTCTCGATGTGAAGGTTTCGCGCGAAGTTGAGATGCCGCTCGATGGCTTCGCGCTCGCGGGCAGGCAGATCGCTAAGATCGGCTCCGTTGTGGACGGCGACGGCGAAACAGGCAGTATGGAGGTAGTCGGCGACGCGCTTGCCGCGCCTGACCAGCATCGCCGCGTTTGGATCGGCAGTAATGAATATCAGAATTCGTTCGGTGGAGATGCTTGCAATCTCCGCTTCCAAACTGTTTTCCACCTCGTGCGCGGTTTGGCGGAGCGCCATCTCGCGCAAGGCGGCGAGGGTCGATTCGCGAAAGAAGTTGGCGAGCGCGCGTTCCACTTTTTCTTGCGGGTAAATCACTCCGCGCTCGAGGCGGTTGAGAAGCGCACGCGGAGTGAGATCGACCATGACGACCTCGTCGGCGCGCTGCATCACCCAATCCGGGATGGTTTCGCGCATTTGCACGCCGGTGATTCGCCATACCTGATCGTTGAGGCTTTCCAGGTGTTGAATATTCATGGTGGTGAAGACGTCGATGCCGGCGTCGCGCAGCACCTCGACATCATCCCAGCGTTTGGCGCGGGGCGAGCCGGGAATGTTGGTATGCGGGAACTCATCGACGAGGCACACGGCGGGATGCCGAGCGAGAATTGCCTCGGTGTCCATTTCTTCGAAGGTCGTCCCGCGATATTCGATTTTGCGGCGAGGCACGATGGGCAGACCCTCGGTGAGCGCGATGGTGTCTTTCCTGGCGTGGGCCTCGAAATAGCCGATCACCACGTCGACTCCGTTCGATTTCAGCGCGCGGCCTTCTTCGAGCATCTGATAAGTTTTTCCTACGCCCGCGGCGTAGCCCAGAAAGATTTTCAGCTTGCCGCGGGTGCGCGCCTGCATGTTCTAGTTTGGAAATAACCGCACATCGAAGCCTTCCGCGCGCCGGATAAGCTCATTGAGCGACGTTCCGGTGAGCTTCTGCCACCAGCTTGTTCGCGCGGTGTGTCCTAAGAAGATCTGAGTAACGCCTTTGCCGCGCGCAAAATCGAGAATGGCTTCAACAGAATCTTCCTGATCCAAGATCTCGACGCGCGCACCTGCCTCGCGAGCGATTTCGAGATTGCGCTGCACTTGCGTTTCCTCAGCCGGCGTCAAGTTCCGATTGCGCACATAGACCGCGTAGAGATCGCCGTGAAAGCGATCGGCATTCCGCTTGCCGCTGGCGATAATCGCGGTGGCATCGAAATCTGGGGTGATACAGACGAGAATGCGTTCCTGCGCACCCGTTGCGGAGGTGAGGCCGTTCTGGCGCAGGTAGCGCTCCAACTGCTTGTCGACGACGTCGGCGGCGAGGAGCAATGCCAGTTCGCGAAGCTCCGATAAACGCTGTTCGAGAATACGAGGATTCAGGCCGAGCTCAGTCGAGCGGAGGAAGCAAGTCTCCGGCGGCGCATCGACGATGGCGATTTCGTCCGCAGAACCGATGAAACTCTGGGGGACGCTGCCGGTGACGCGCTTCCTGGTAATCGCTTCGACTTGCGGCTGCAATTCCTGGATGAATTGGATGTTGATGGACGTGATGACGGAGATCTTGGCGTCGAGCAGTTGTTGCACATCCTGCCATCGCTTGGGATGCGGCGAACCGGGCGGATTGTCGTACGCCAGACCGTCGATCAAACATACCGAGGGTTTCCGCGCGAGGATGGCTTCGACGTCCAAGACCGGAACGCCGCCAATCAGCTTCAGCGGAATCACTTCCAACTTTTGGAGAAGCAGTGCCTGACGTTCGTCGATTTCGGGCTGAATCGCTCCGACCACCACGTCCTGGCCGCGTTCGCGCCTTCGCCGTCCTTCGTCCAGCATGCGAAGGGATTTGCCGACTCCGGAAGCATAGCCGAGAAAGATCTTCAGGCGTCCAAAACCGACATCGGACTCATCCGCTTCGATCTGCCGCAGCAGCGCGTCAGGATTCGGGCGGTCGGAGGCGGTTAGCATGATTACTTCATTATGGCGGGGCTTGGGGATGTGCTTCAATGGCACACTCAATAGAGCGGCATGGGCGAGGGAAAAATTCTAGTGGTGGACGATGAGCCCCAGATTCGCCGCGTAATGCGGACTGCACTGGCGGCTGAAGGATACGCGGTTGTGGATGCGAAGTCCGCATTGGACGCATTCGAGAAACTGCGGCAGGACCGGTTCGATCTGGTGCTGCTCGACGTCAATATGCCGGGGATGAGCGGGCTGGAGGCGTGTCCGGAAATTCGGAGCCATTCGGACATTGGAATCATCATGCTGACGGTTCGGAACACGGACGCGGATAAGATAGCGGCGCTGGATGCGGGCGCGGACGATTATGTCACAAAGCCGTTCAGCATGCCCGAGCTGCTGGCGCGTATTCGAGCGAATCTGCGCCGGGTTCCTTTATCTTCGGGGAGCGGGCCTGCGGTCATTGCGTTTGGCGGTGTCGAGATACAGGTAGCGGCGCGGCGAGTTACTGTGCGCGGGCAGGAAACGCGACTTACTCCGAAAGAATTCGATCTGCTGCATTATCTGGCAACGCATGCGGACGTGACGATTTCGCATCGCAAGTTACTGCAGACGATTTGGGGGCCGGATTATGGGGATGAGGTTGAGTATCT
This sequence comes from uncultured Acidobacteriaceae bacterium, assembly GCA_963787545.1. Lineage (GTDB taxonomy): Bacteria > Acidobacteriota > Terriglobia > Bryobacterales > Bryobacteraceae > Bog-105. Next base: position 44,628 of record CAWBDW010000022.1, on the reverse strand, counting down.
GCATGTGTTTGTGAATCAGATACGGAAGAAGATTGAGCCGGATCCTGGGAATCCGAGGTATTTGTTGACGGAGCCTCGGGTGGGGTATCGGTTTTGTTTGGGCTAGGACTGATTGGCAAGCGCTAGGAGGCGTGCAATGCCCGCGATCTTCGATATTATCGGAGTGCCATGAAGAAATGGATTACCGCGACCTTGCTCATTGTTGCGAGCGCGCTCGCGCAACAAACCCACAACCAATATGAGCCGTCGAACGCGGCGGGCGCCGGTCAGAGGCTGCTCGCGCAATTTACGGGCGACTGGGAGGTCGTCAAGACTTTCTTCCCGATGAAGGGGAAGCCGATCGTGACGAAAGGCACGTGTAAGCAATCCATGATAAAGGACGGCAAGTTTCTGCAGTCGGATTTCACCTTCTTCAATCCTGACGGAACGAAGAGTACTGGCACCGGAATCTCCGGCTTCAATCCCAAAACGAATCGCTTCACCACCGTATGGTATGACTCGCGGCAGACGACGATGTCAATTCGCCAGAGCGACGGCACGTTCGACGGCAAGGACATCGTTCTATGGGCTACCCCCCTCGATCCCGACCATCCTGGGCGTAAGACGGTCGTGCGCGCGCACCTTGAGGAAGACGGCCATCTTCTCCTCTATCGCCATTTCCTGATCGACGAGAAAGGGGATGAGCGGAAGATCTTCGAGATGCGGATGACGCGGAAGTAGTTCCCCCATAGGGTTGCGAATGCCGCCACGAACGGCGGTATGGCAGGGTAGGAGACCCGCTCGACCGGCTGGTAAGTGAATAGCACTGGGGCTAAAGTTTAGTTTTCCCGGCATAGCCGGAATTCGGAGGCGTGCACCGCTCCCTTTGGTCGCGGCTCGGTTCGATTCGCGAAGGTTCGGGGCACTATCCAAAAAGCTACTGGCGATCTAGGGCTAAGTTCAGCTTGAGGACGTTGACTCGGGGCTCCCCTAAGAATCCTAGGTCGCGTCCTTCGGTGTTCGAGGCGATGAGCTGCTCGATCCGGGATGTGGTGCCGCCTCTGGCTTTTGCGATTCGCGCTGCTTGCGCCATTGCGTTCGCGATGCTGATGTGCGGGTCGAGGCCGCTGCCGGAGGCAGTCAGGGCATCGGCGGGAATTGGTCCTGAGAAGTCCGGATTTTCTTTTCGGAACTGGGCTGCGGCGGCACTTATACGGTCGTAGAGTTTTTGGCTGGTGGGGCCTAGATTCGAGCCGCCGGAGGCAGTTGGATCGTAACCGTCATTGCCCGCGGCGGAGGGACGCGGATGGAAGTATTCCGGCTTGGCGAAGTTTTGGCCGATCAGGGCGGAGCCGACGATCTGGCCATTCCGAACAATCAAACTTCCATTGGCCTGATTCCGGAAGAAGACCTGGCAAAGGCCCGTCACAACTCCCGGATAAATCAAGCCCGTGAGGACGGTAAGCAGCACAATCATTCGAAGCGCGGGGACGAATTGCATCAACATAGTTTTCCTCCTCGCCGGCTCAGGCGAGATGCAGCAGCACAAGTAACTGGTCCAGAATCCAGATGCCGGGGAACGGCGCTATGATGCCGCCGATACCGTAGATCAAAACGTTACGCCGCAAAAGCGATGCAGCGCCGAGCGGACGGTACTTGACGCCTCGCAGCGCAAGCGGGACCAAGGCGATAATGATCAGCGCGTTGAAGATGACGGCCGCCAGCACGGCGCTTTGCGGTGTGTGCAGACCCATGATGTTGAAACGCGCCAAAGCGGGATAAGTGGTCATGAACATCGCTGGAATGATGGCGAAGTATTTGGCGACGTCGTTCGCGATGGAAAAAGTAGTCAGCGCGCCGCGAGTAATGAGTAACTGCTTGCCAATTGCAACGACTTCGATGAGCTTAGTCGGATTGCTATCGAGATCCACCATGTTGCCGGCCTCTTTCGCGGCGATGGTTCCGGTATTCATTGCCAGCCCTACATCCGCCTGGGCCAGCGCGGGCGCGTCATTGGTGCCATCGCCGGTCATGGCGACCAGGCGGCCTTCCCGCTGCTCGCGTTTGATGTACTCGAGCTTGTCGGCGGGCGTGGCCTGGGCGAGAAAGTCATCGACACCCGCTTCGTTCGCAATAGCTGCCGCTGTAAGTGGATTATCGCCGGTGATCATGACGGACCGGATGCCCATGGCCCGAAGCTGGCCGATGCGCTCCTTCATTCCGCCTTTGACGATGTCTTTGAGGTGAACGATGCCGAGGGCGCGAGGACCATCCGCGACCGCGAGAGGAGTGCCGCCTTTGCGCGAAATGCGGTCGGAGGTCTCATCGAAGCTTGCGGGAAGCGAGCCCCCACGCTCTTTCACAAAGTTTGCAATCGCTCCGCTGGCGCCTTTGCGTAACATGCGGCTATCCATGTCCACGCCGCTCATGCGCGTGTAGGCGGAAAACGGAATGAAGCGCGCTTCGTGTTCGGCGATTTCGCGGCCACGAAGCCCGTAAGTGTTTTTCGCGAGGACAACGATGGAGCGACCCTCCGGCGTTTCGTCAGCGAGGCTCGAAAGCTGGGCGGCATCCGCCAGTTCTTCTTCACGAATGCCCGGGAAGGGGATGAATTCGACGGCCTGGCGATTGCCTAACGTGATTGTGCCGGTCTTGTCGAGTAACAATGTATTTACATCGCCAGAGGCTTCTACCGCCTTGCCGCTCATGGCGAGCACGTTATGCTGCATTACGCGGTCCATGCCGGCGATGCCGATGGCGGAGAGTAATCCGCCGATGGTGGTGGGGATCAAACAGACCAGCAACGAAACCAGGACGGCAATGGTGGGGACTGCTCCCGCGCCCGCGGACGCGACGGCATATATCGCGAAGGGATGAAGTGTTGCGACGGCCAGCAAGAAGATGAGAGTGAGGCCGGCAATCAAAATGTTCAGCGCGATTTCGTTCGGTGTCTTCTGGCGTTGCGCGCCTTCGACGAGAGCGATCATCTTATCGAGAAATGTCTCACCGGGGTTCGAAGTAATGCGGATCTTAATCTGATCTGACAAGACTTTCGTGCCGCCTGTGACGGCGCTGCGGTCGCCGCCCGATTCCCGAATCACGGGCGCGCTTTCGCCGGTAATTACGGACTCGTCCACTGTGGCAATGCCGTCGACGACTTCTCCATCGCCGGGGATCAGGTCGCCGGTTTCGGCAATCACGATGTCGCCGGCGCGGAGCTTGGAAGCAGGAACGCTCTCGATTTTGCCGTTGCTCGAGAACACGCTTCGCGATGGAGTCTGTTTTCGTTTTGCGGAGGGAGTCCGCCTGGGCTTTGCCACGGGCTTCCGCCATCGCTTCCGCGAAATTCGCAAACAGCACGGTGAACCAGAGCCATAGCGCGATTTGCAGCTCAAAGCCTTGCCGTGCGGCGTGGCCGCTGAAGAAGTCGCGGAGCAGGAAGATGGTCACCAGCGCGGCTCCGACTTCGACCACAAACATGACGGGATTCTTCATCAGCGTGACCGGATTGAGCTTGGCGAACGAGTCTTTAGTGGCACGCCGAACAATTTCCGGATCGAATAAGGGCCGGGCCCGGACCAGGCGCGCCGGCAAAAGCGAGGTCAGATCTGAGGAGGGTTGAGCAGCGGGAGGAGCGTCAATTACGGTTGGCATGGGTTAGCTCCAAACGGGCAACAGCAGCATGGAAAACAGCTTGCCGTCGATCATCAAGTAGTGTTCAACGATGGGACCGAGTGCAAGGGCAGGGAAGAAGGTCAACGCCCCGACCAGGATCACCGTACCGACCAGGAGACCGATGAACAGAGGTCCGTGAGTGGGCAGAGTGCCGAGCGTCTCCGCGACTTTTTTCTTCATGGCGAGACTCCCGGCCGCGGCGAGCAATGGAATCAGAAAGAGGAAGCGGCCGATAAGCATAGCCAGCCCCATGGTCAGGTTGTAATACGGCGTATTGGTATTGATGCCTGCAAATGCGCTGCCGTTATTGCCGGTGGCGCTTGTGTAGGCATAAAGATTCTCACTGAAGCCGTGGGCTCCGGAGTTAGTCAGATTGGCAGTGGCGGGGCCGGGAGGATTCCAGTAACTATGCGCCACAGCCTGGCCTTTCGCATCCTTAGTGGGCGAAGGAAATTGGATAACTGACGTAATTGCGGCAAAGACCAAGATGCTGAAGGCAGTGAAGATCAGGGCGATCATAGCCATCTTGACTTCCTTCTGCTCGATCTTTTTCCCGACGTATTCGGGAGTGCGGCCCACCATCAGGCCTGCGATGAAGACAGCGACAATCGCGTAGAGTAGAATTCCGTACAGCCCGGCGCCTACGCCACCGAAAATCACCTCGCCGGTCTGGATGTTGAATAGCGGCACGAGGCCGCCAAGCGGGGTAAAGCTATCGTGCACACCGTTGACCGCTCCGCAGCTCGCGTCGGTTGTGACAGTGGCAAAGAGCGCCGAAGCTGCGATACCAAAGCGGGTTTCCTTGCCTTCGGTGTTTCCGCCGCTCTGCGTAGCCGTTGCCCTGGTTTCGATACCGAGTTTGGCGAGCTCCGGATTACCTTTTTGTTCGGCCCAATAACAAACGAATACGCCCGCCAAAAACATGACGGCACAGGCGGAAAACAGGGTCCAACCTTGTCTTCGATCGCCGACCATTACACCAAATGTGTAAGTGAGCCCGGCCGGGATCACAAAGATGAGGATTAGCTGGACGAAATTGCTGAGCGGAGTTGGGTTTTCGAACGGATGCGCCGAGTTAGCGCCGAAAAAGCCGCCGCCATTGGTGCCCAGCATTTTGATAGCTTCCTGAGAAGCTACTGGACCCTGGGCAATTACCTGTTTCGCGCCTTCGAGGGTGTGGGCGACGGTATAAGGATGAAGATTCTGAATGACACCTTGCGAGCAGAAAAACAGGGCTGCAAGCAAGGAGATCGGCAAGAGGATGTAGACGACACTGCGTGTCAGATCTACCCAAAAATTACCCAGGCTATTTACTTGCTGGCGCGCGAAGCCGCGCGTAACTGCGATCGCGATGGCTATTCCGGCGGCAGCGGAAGCAAAGTTCTGTACAGTCAACGCGGCCATTTGAACGAAATAGCTAAGCGTGGATTCACCGGAGTACGATTGCCAGTTTGTGTTGGTAGGAAAACTGACGGCGGTGTTAAAGGCGAGATCGGGAGAGACCTGGCCGGCGCCGAAGCTCTGCGGGTTGAACGGCAGGAAACCTTGCAAACGTTGCAGCAAGTAAACGAACAGGAAGCTGAAGATGCTGAATGCGAGCAGCGCGGCTGTGTATTGGGTCCAGCGCTGCTCGGTGGTTTCCCTTACGCCTACCAGCTTGTAGATGAGCGTTTCCATGGGGCGCAAAACCGGGTGAAGAAATGTGCGCTTGCCTTCGAAGAGGTTCGCCATGAAGACGCCCATGGGCTTCGCCAAGGCGAGAATGATCAAGAAATATACTGCAATTTGCAGCAAACCATTTACTGTCATGAATGTTTGCTCCCGCCGGCTAGAATTTCTCCGGCTTCAGCAAGGCGTAAACCAGATAAATAAAGAGCAGGAGAGCGGCAACTCCGCCGATGACATATTCCATGTGATTAGCCTCAAAGGCGATCGCAGGCCTTAGTGAAGGCCCAGCAGCCTACGAAGAAAAGCAATGCAACGAATACGTAGAAAAGATCAAGCATTAGTCATTCCTGCCCGATTACGACTGTACCCGGGATGAGCTAAAGAAGTTCTAAAGAAGTTCTAAGTATCGTGTTTATGCGGGCGAGGGCGAGTTATTCGCACGGAAGTGAAACCAAGAGCAAGGCTCCTCCGCTCTCGGGCGCCTGCACCTGGATGACGCCACCGTGCGCTTGCACAATATCCTGAGCGATGGTTAATCCGAGCCCCGCGCCGGGAACAGTGTTCCGGGTTAGGGGAGAGCGGTAGAAGCGTTCAAAAATCCGGCCTCTTTCCGATTCCGGAATCCCCGGCCCGTGGTCGCGAACTTGAAACAGCACGCGATCGCCGTCCCGGCTTGCAGAGATTTCAATTGGGGAGTCCGGCGGAGAGTACTTGGTAGCGTTATCGATCAATTGGCGGAAGGCAAGCCGCATCAGATCCTGATCGAGGAGGAGATTTGGCAGGTCGCTCGGGATTTCGAAGTGAATCGTCCTGCCTTCGAGGGCGGCACGCCGGTCCGCTACCGCACGAAGCAGTAAGTCGCGCGGCGTCTGCCAATCCCGTTGAAGAGAGATCTTGCCGCGGTCGATGCGAGCCATTTCGATGGCTTCCGTTACTAAACCGCTCAGTCGATCCGTTTCTTCATCGATGACCGTCAGCAGGTCCTGGCGCTGGGCGGCATCTGCGATGGTACCGGAAAGAACGGTACTCGCGGCCGCTTTGATTGAGGTTAAGGGCGTTTTGAACTCGTGGGCGATGGCGTCGAGCAGAGTCGATTTCAGCTCATCGCTGCGCCGCGCGGCCTCGACTTCGCTGGCCTGTCTTTGCACTTGCGCGCGCTCGATTCCGATAGCGATCAGGCCTGCGAGCCCTTGCAGCGCACCATCGGAAATTTCAATGCCGAGCAATGCGAGGCTGCCAATCGGGTCCGTTCCCAGCCGGATTGCAGCGACGGTAAGGCGGCGTTCGGGATTTCGAAAATGAGTACCGCGTCCTGCCGATTCACGCAGCCAATCCTCAACGCCGTTGATGTCTTCGGGCCCGGCGCGGTGGACTCGATCGGAGTTCCGGACATAGAGCGTGACGCCGCGCGCGTCGAAAACACGAGCCACTTGCGCGACGAGCTGCTGTTCGACATTTGTCCCAGGATCGAGTAACAGGATGGACCGGCTGACGCTGTAGAGCCGTTCCAATTCGCGCTGTCGCGCGGTTGCTTCCAAGGTGTGCTTTTTTGCGGCTGTAGAGAGCTGGCTGGCTGTGATTGCGGTTGCGAGAAAGGCCGTCAGTGCGACCCAGTTCTGAGGATCGGCGATGGTGAATGTGGCGATGGGGGGCAGAAAGAAGAAGTTGAAGCCAAGCACCGCAGCGAAGGAGGCGATCAGCGCTTCGATAAGGCCCCAGCGCGCGGCAGTGAAGAGGACAACGACAAGATAGATGAATCCCGCGGTGGTGGCGTTCACATGAATGAGCCGAACGCAGAAATACGTGACCACGGCCAGCGTGCATAGAACAACCGCGATGCGCAGGATTAGTTTCAGCCCGAGAATCGCTTTATTCATTTTCATCAGAGGGCCACGTGCGCGTTGGCGTGCAGCGTGAAATTGCGTGGCGAATGTTGCTTATACCGGAACGTGACGTTTTGCGGCGCTTCGGCGATGCCGGTCAGTTTGAGAGGATTTCCGCGGTTGTCCGTAACGAGGCGCGCAGTTCCGCCATGGATTTGGCCTACGGGCATTCCATTGAAGCGCAGCGATGCTCCGCTGGAATCGTAGCGCATCTCCGCTTCGCATCCTTCATCCGTGCGCATGCGGAACAGTGCAGCTTCCGATCCAGGATGGCCGGGCCTCACGTTCCAGTGCAGCTCATTCTGCTTTTCGCAGATTCCGGCAAGTTTCCAGGTAAAGTCCAGCATGAGAAGAGCGGCCGGCGAATAGTTCGGCAAGCCACCTGATGTGAAGATGCCGGTCATTGGATCGATCTGCTGCCGAAAGCTCATGTCGCGCTGAATCGCTGTACACCATTTGTCCATCATCGTGCTGAACTCGGCAGCGCGGCCATAGTAGTGGAACCAGCGCTCTGCGCGCAAGGCGGTGAGCGCCTGCGAAGCTCCTCCCCAGGAATTGCGCGGGATGGGGCGAACGAATAATGGATCGTCGAGGGCGATTGACGGCAAGGGAAATGGCGCCCAGAATGCTTTCGGATTATGGATTTGGCGGTTCCACAGATCGTCGAAAAGTTTCTGGTCCAACACATGCTCGCCGCACATGCGAGTGAGCACGCAGGAGCGCACTTTCACAAACCGGTTGTGCGCATCGAGATCATAGAACGCGGCATCTTCCGGCACATACAGTTTGGAGAGAATCAGGCGGCGAATGTGCTCCGCGCTTTCCATCCAGCGCGCGGCATCGGATGATTTGCCGAGTGCCTTTGCCATGCCGGACAGGGCAATCCGCGCGCCGTATACGGTGGCCGATAGGTCAGGGCAAAGGCGGGGAAGCGTCGATATGTGTGGACAGTTCTTCGCATCCTTGCCGGGACACTGCGGTGGAATACCCGCCCAACGTGGACTGTGATCCATGCCGGTGTCATAGGTGCAGAAGCCTTCGATCAGTCCCGTTCCTCTTGTGTTGCGGTGGCGCAGCAGCCAGGCGTCCCAACGCGAGCAGGCCCGGTAGGCGGTCTCGAGCAGTTGCTCATCACGTGTCGCCCGGGCAAGTTCCCATGCAGTTGCGGCAATGGGCACGACCATCTGGATTTGTCCAAAGCCGGTGTCGGAGCGTTTGTTGTTTGCCGGAAGCTGGCCGTCCGTCCGCTGCAGATCAAAGAAGATCATGTGGCTGTTTCGCGCCACATCGGCTTGGAACTTTCTATATACGAGCGCCTCGAGCGGGCCGCATTCCTGCCAGATACCTGCGTATTCGGAACCTTCGATAAGCACAGGCTTGTCGAACCGCGGCAAGGTCTGCACATTGTTGCGCAAGATTTGCAGCGATTTGCCGTAAGCCGATTGCCAGCCGGAATTCCGAGTGGAAAAGATGGGAGCGGTGGCTGATTCGGAGTCCTTCCGGGTTATGGCGGAAGCCAAGCTCTGCTTGAGAAAGCTTCGCCTGTTCATGTTTGCAGGTTACACGCTTAATCGAAGAAGGAGATTCTCTTTCATTGGACCCCCATTGCCAGGTAGAGCTCTACATAGGTACTGCAGCCATGTGAGATGAGCCAAGACTCACCCACACTTCGGCCATGATCCTGCAGGCCATCAGCGCCGGTTTTATTTATGGCTACACGGTCATGGAGATGACGGGTCTCGCGAGTGGAACGGTTTACCCCGCGCTGCGCCGCCTGGAGCGCGAACAGTTGATCTGGTCCCAGTGGGAGCGCCAGTCGATTGCGGACGCCGAGTTGCGGCCTCCACGCAAGTACTACAAGCTGACCCGGCCCGGGGAAGCGGCGCTCGAAGCGTCGCGCAAGCGGTATCCCTTGCTGGCAAAGCTGGCGCAGATCGAGGAGGTCCAGGACGTATGAACAGCGAATGGCTACAACACACGATCCTTCGCGCCACATCTTTTTTGGCACCTCGCGAGGAACGCGCCGAGTGGGTTCAGGAATGGCTCTGCGAACTCTGGTATGTCCAGCGGCGCGGAGCAATGCTGTTCTGTCTCGGCTCTTTCCGGGATGCGCTTTGGCTGAGGCGCAACTCGCCGGCGAAGCGAACCAGAAACCATCTGGAGTCGCCACTGAGTTGTCTTGCCTTCCTGGCGATACTCGCGGCGGTGAGTCTCTTTATCGCGGTTCGCCTGCCGTCGTCGCCTTTGAGAGCTCGCGACTTGCCGGGGGCGTGCAGCGTGGCGTCTCTCTTTGCAAGAGAATTCTTGCGCGGCACCTTCTCTTTGCGGTATAAAGTACTTATGAAGCCTACTAAGTATGTTTTTGCGACTACGGAAATGCTGCTCATCTTTCCAGCCGCCCTCTTCATGGCCGCGCTCTTCCTGCGCAATGTGCAGCCGCAACAGTACGAGCCGGCTCACACTGCCCAGCAGATAGTTACCTGGTACGCCGGCCGGCCGCGGATCGGCCTGTGGGGACTTCTCATCGCGCTGCCATTGACGGTGCTGGTCACCGGCTGCGCCACGCTCTGGCGCAGGTGGCGTAATGAGATTGAACTGCGGCAGGCCGCCCGAGATACTCTCGCGGCGCTGCGGGCGCATTTGGCGGCGGTAATGATCGCTGGAGCAACATTGACCGCTGGCGGCGTGCTAGCGATTGTCGCTCTGCATGTATTGACGGATTGACCTTGTTGGGATGGGTCTGAATGCCGGATAGCTGCCGGAAGCCTGAGTGCCCAGGCTAGGTCGCTTACGCTTCCGGCTCAGATTCGGCCTGCATCCCGCTATGGCTTTGCCAGCCATTCATATTGCTGTGCACTCAGCGGCACGACAGAAAGGCGGCCTTGCTTCACCAAGGGAGAATCGGCAAAGAGCTTGTGTTCTTTAATTTCGGCGAGTGTAGGATGCGTTGCAAGCGGCTTGCCGGCCTGGATGGTGACGCGGGGAGTTTTGGGGTCCGCATTATCGACGCGAACAACGGTTGCGAGCCCTACCGCCTGGCGTTCACTGCCGGTGTGATAGATCACCAGCTTGTCTCCCGATTTCATCTCGCGCAGATGCTTGACGGCCGCCGGATTCGTAACGCCGTCCCAAAGCGTTTCGCCTTCGCGGTGAAGATCGGAGAAAGAGTACACGCCAGGTTCGGTCTTCAGTAGATAGGGCATATGCCAGCCACAATTATTCTATGCGGAGTGCGAGCCGCGGATTGAGATTTTGGACTAGCGTCGAGTATCACAGCTGCTCCGGTGTCCCGCCCCAGTCCGCTGGATGTACATCCGCCACAGACTGTGAAAATGTCCAAGAGCGTCCCGCGAAGTCTTCCGCGTTATACTGCCGCTCGCCGTATGGTTGGGTCAGTGGTTCTTGTGTAATCCGCGCTCCGCGAGCCTTGGCGCGTTCACAGTGGGCATCGGCGTCCTCAACACGGATCATCACAGAATTTCCCAGGCCCAGAGCGTTGATCTCATTCGGGCGCAATTCCCTCACGATCACCGCTCCGTCGCCTACATTCAATTGGACGCGATGGTTTCCTATGCGCAAACGCACACTAAATCCGAACGCGTCACACAGCCAGGCCGCAGCCTGATTCACATCCGCATACGCCAGCACTGGAATTACGGTGGCACGAGGTATCGATCGGTTCCATAGCATGTCTGTTCCTCTCCGCCATTATGCAAGCTCGCAGGATGCGGAAGACATTTGAGAAGCAGTAGCTTGATACGCTAACATGTCGAGCGCCGCGAGCGCGAGAGAATTTTAATATGGTTGACGATACGGTTGTAAATGAAACGGCGAGAACATCACGCCGGGACCTGCTTCGAGGCGCCGCGGCATCGGCTGCTTCGTTCCTCATCGTTCCGCGTCATGTGCTGGGCGGCGTGGGTTATGTGCCGCCTAGCGATAAAGTGACCATCGCCTCAATCGGGCTGGGGCGGCAAGGACAGGCCATCACCATGGAATTGTTGGCTCGCCCCGACGTTCAGATTGTTGCGGTTTGCGATTGCAACGCAAGCGGTATGAACTATGTCGAATACGGCGATAACGATCTGCTGAAAGCCGCCCGCGAGCTGCTCGGCCCCGGGTACGAGAACTGGGGTGCGGATCTGACTTCACCCGGCGAGGTGCAACTCACACATGAATTTCGAACCAGTCTGGGCATGGGAGGCCGGGAGCCCGCCCGCCGCCTGATCGAAGCGTACTATGGGTCGCGCAAAGGGTCGGCATCCGGCGATTACAAAGGATGCAACGCGTATAACGATTATCGCGAGCTGCTTGCAAAGGAAAAGGATCTGGATGCGGTCTACATCGCAACTCCCGATCATTGGCACGCAACCATCTCGATAGCGGCGATGCGTAAGAAAAAACATGTGTTGTGCCAGAAGCCTATGACGCACAGCATTGGCGACGCACGGCGGGTGGCGGCGGTCGCCCGCGAGACGAAGGTAGCCACTTCGATTACCGTCAATAATCCTTCGTCGGACAGCACGCACCTGATCGCTTCCTGGATTGCCGACGGCGCAATCGGACAAGTGCGCGAAGTCCACAATTGGTCGAGCCGGCCGTTCTGGCCGCAAGGTATTGATCGTCCCACGGAAGTGGACCCCGTTCCGGCAGGTCTGGATTGGGATCTTTGGCTCGGGCCGGCTCCGGAGCGTCCCTTCAACAAAGCCTATCTTCCGTTTGTCTGGCGCGGATGGTACGACTTTGGGGACGGCTCGTTTGGCGATATGGGTTGCTACAGCTTTGCCGGCGTATTTAAAATTTTAGGCCTCACGCCGCCTGTATCGGTGGAATCGAGCACCAGCGAATCCTACGCCGAAACATTTCCAAAAGCGTCGCTCGTATATCTGAACTTTCCGGCAGTCGACAAGCGGCCGGCGGTACGCATGTCCTGGTATGACGGAGGTTTGCGTCCGCCGCGGCCGGCAGGGCTGCGTCCCGACGATCAGCGGCTCTTCGAAGGCGGCGAGGACGGCGAAGGGATTTTGTATGTGGGCGACAAAGGAATCCTGCTGGCTGGTTTCAACGGTAATCGTCCGAGCGTCTATCCCGAGTCCCCGAAGTATCAGAAACCGGCTCCGCCCGCTCAAACGGGCCCTCACATCGATATCGCCATCGATCAGTGGATCGCCGCTTGCAAAGGCGGCCCGGCGGCGGTTGCGAATTTTGAAAGCCAGAGTCCTGTCACAGAGGCTTTTCTCCTGGGCTGCATTGCGCAGCGGCGGCCGGGCGATTTTCTCGCGTGGGATACGGATCAGATGCGCATCACAAGCTCGGAAAAGGCGAACGCATTGGTCGATCCGCCGGCCCGCAGCGAATACAGCGTTTAAATTTACGGCGGAGCCGGATCAGACTTTCAGGCTACGCAGGTACGGAACGCTGGCTCTCATTTTGTCCAGGTCCATTTCGACGAAATAATTTTTGATGCCGCCTATTTTCGCGGCACTGAAAATTCTGTTCCAATCGAGCGTGCCCTGTCCTATCGGCACGATCTGCCTGGTTTTCGCCGACCATCCTTGGGCATGCATGGAAATGAAGCGGCCCGGATACTTGGTGAAATATTGAGCGGCATCGTAGCCGCGGCTGATGGTCGAGACCTGGAATTGAAACTTCACCAGTTTCGGATCGAGAAGCTGAAACAACAGGTCATAAGTTCGTTTGCCGTCCACCGTCGTGAGCTCGAAATCTTCGTTATGAAGGCCCTGCTGGATACCGGCATTTGCCGACTGTTCCGCCATTTTGTTGTATTCATCGGCCGCCCGCTTGACATCGTCCATCGTCGGATGCCGCGGGCCATCGAGACTTGGCACCAGCATTTGCGTTAGGTCCATGTCCTTCGCCCATTCGATTCTGCCCGCGAGATCCTTCCGGAGTTCGTCGATCCCAAAATGAGAGCTGACGCATTGCAGGTTGTTGTCATTCAAAATTTTTCGCAGCTCGGACGGTTTGTATTTGGCGAGGCCGCCGAAACCGGAATCCGCATAGCCTACCGGCGAGCACAGTTCGACGGCTCGAAAACCGGCAGCGGAGAGCTGCTTGAGAGTGCCGGGGAAGTCTTGCGCGATCATCTTCCTGACGGGATATGTTTGACATCCAATCGGGAGCCCGAGCGGATTAGCCGCCCACTTCGAGCGCGCCGCCGGATAAATATCCTATCCCTGCCGCAGTCGCCGCCTTTGAAAACTCTCTTCTGGAAATTACAGACATCTCCATCTCCTTGAATAATGAATATTGGTTTCAGCATAGCGAGCCGGGCGTTTACGGCCGCAATGCTCGCGTTCGCGGCTGTGGTGACGGAGTGGAGAATCCGGATGCAGTTGTGAGGCGTCCGGAGTATATGATTTACTGTCGTTAGCCGGTAAAGGGGCTGAGATGCCAGGAGTGTTCATCAGTTATCGACGTGAAGATAGTAGCGGCTATGCGGGGCGGCTGTTCGACATCCTAAGCACTCATTTCGGTAGACAAAATACGTTCATGGATCTCGATACGATTCAGGGCGGCGACGACTTTACCGCAGTTATCGAGGAGAAGCTCAGCGTATCGGATGTGCTCGTCGCGGTGATCGGCCCTCACTGGCTAACGGTCGCCGAAGAAAACGGAACGCGGCGGCTAGACAATCCGCACGATTTTGTTCGCCTGGAAATCGGGAAGGCCCTGGAGCGCGGAATTCGCGTGATCCCAGTTCTTGTAGGTGGAGCAGGCATGCCGCGTGAGGAAGATTTGCCTGGTGACCTGCAGCCGCTTTGTGAGCGCCAAGCCGTGGAAGTCGGCGACGCTCATTTCCATTCGGATGCGGAACAATTGATTGACGTTCTGCACAAAGCTCTTCACGGCGTTGGCTTCCGTCCGGGGAACTTAGGTGGAAAGCGATTGGTTGCGGTAGTTCTATCTGGCATAGCCGTCGTGATAGCCGCTCTTGGCATTATGCTGTTTCGGGGGGCACTTACAGCGGAGTTTCACACCGAACGTAACAAAGCGGCAAGCGGAATGAACTCCACGGCTCATCCCGCCGACGTTACGGGCAAATGGAGTGCGGCGGTGAAGTACGACTGGGGAGACACTTACGCGGAAGTCTTTGATTTTGAAGTCGACGGCGAGGAGTTATCGGGCACCGCATCTTTTCTAGGAAGTGGGCGGGGTGATCGGGGCATACTGGACGGAAGAATCGCAGGAAACCGGATCAGCTTCATGACTAAGTCGCTTGCAACGATCAGCTCAGATAATAAGACCTACGAAGATAAACACTACTACAAAGGGACTGTCGAAAATGAAACGATTCGGTTTACGATGATGACCGACAGCAGTATGGAATCGCATGTGCCCATTCATTTCATCGCAATCAAATCGAAGGCGAATTAGGCCCGCGCAGGGTCTAGGATGTGACGATTTATGCTGAAACATCTGGTTCTTTTCGCGTCGAGCATGTGCGCTATTGGCGGCGTGTTCGCTCAGGCGCCTGCCTGGCAGCCGGCAACCGGACACATTGAAACACCCATCTGGCCTGACGGAGTTCCCGACGCGAAGCCCGCTCCGGGGCCGGAGATCGATACCACGACGAGCTAAAGATCCTCTCATTGCCGGCAAGCCCGTGATCCGTCTCGGCAATGTGGCAACACCGACGATTACACTGTATGCACCGAAGGACAAGAGCACGGGCGCCGCAGTGGTCGTGTTTCCCGGCGGCGGTTACCGGATACTCGCCATCGATCTGGAAGGTACCGAAGTATGCGACTGGTTGACTTCACGCGGGGTCGCGTGTGTCCTTCTGAAATATCGCGTGCCCGACTCCGGTCCGTACCCTAAGTCGCCCGCGGCCCTGGAGGATGCGCAGAGAGCGCTGGGGCTTGTCCGGTCTCATGCCGTGGAATGGCACATAGACCCGCATCGGATCGGCGTGCTCGGCTTTTCCGCTGGCGGTCATCTGGCGGCTGCGTTGAGCACCCATTTCGACCAACGTCTCTATAAGCGTGTCGATACCGCCGACCAGCTTAGCTGCCGCCCGGATTTCGCCGTGATTCTCTATCCTGGTTATCTCGCGCTGCCCGAACGGAACTTCGCACTGAATCCCGATATCCACGTAACTGAGGAAACGCCGCCCACGTTTCTCGTCCAGACGGAGGACGATCGAGTGGCTCATGTTGAAAGCTCTCTTACGTATTATGCCGCTCTCAAGAGCGCTAACGTTCCGGTCGAGATGCATCTTTACACGGAGGGAGTTCATGGATATGGTCTTCGGCGCACGGCTCTTCCCGTTACGGGATGGCCTCAATTAGCGGAAATTTGGCTCCATACGATCAAAATGATTCCGGAGTGATTAATCCGGGTTCGTTAAGGGCGGGAGAATCGTCGGAGGTGAGGGTATTTGTAGGGATTGATCTGGACGGGCAGGGTTTTCTACGAAATTTGGTGGCTCCGTACAGACCACTTGTCAGGATCTTGCCGGGTTCCAATTTTCAATGTACGCGTCGCCGACTACGCGTCAAAGTGGATTCCAGGCCTCCAGAATCAGCCGATTGCCGTTCCGATTACGACCGGCTGGTAAAATCCGCTTTCGTTCGGGAACAACCAGCGGATATTTGCGAAGCCACTCGACGCGAGAATCGCTGTGATGTCCTCGCGAAGAACCGCGCGACACACCGACGCGCCGTGGAAGTTACTCCACCCGGAAGGGGCTTCGCGCGTAATGTAGAGATGAAACGTATACCGACGGTCGTCCGCCCAATCCCACACCTGGAGGATGATCCGGCGTTGGTCTGAGTCCGAATAGAATGCAGGACCTTCAACTGTCGGGCGATCCCGGACTAGCTGATCGTAATCGCGAATGCTCGCGAGTAACGTTCCTCTCGGGCGGAGCTTGGCACGCATTTGTCGCGCGGCTTCCGCTAGATCCGAATCGGATAGAAGATGGGACAGAGCATTGTCCATCGAGATCACCGCGTCGAAACCGCCGAGAGGTAGCTCGTCGAGGTGGCGTATATCGGCCACGTAGAACGGCACACTGAGCTCGCGCGTTGCGGCTTCCGCACGCGCGCGGCGTACCGCTCCGGCGCTTAGATCCGAACCTCTGACGCGGTAGCCGAGCTTTGCCAACCCGAGGGACTGCGTGCCGATTCCACAGGCGCAGTCGAGAACGCTTAGCCCCCTGTCGCTCCCGTTCTCGCGCTGAAGAATCGAGCCGATGGCTGCCGCCTGGCGCGTCATCGAGGCTTCCCAGTTTTCGAAAATAAGGTGGTAGTGCGAGGCGAACTCGTCATAGAAGCGGCTTTCGGTATCGTCCGTCATCCACTCCAATGTTAGAGGTTTCGATTGCTGCCCGTCCGAACGACGATGGCTGGCAGGCCCGCACCTGGCCGTAAAACGCGCATTGCGCTCCTGGCTTCCGAGGTGATTCACCGGAGCGGGATGCCGACTACCCGTCAAAGTGAATCTGGTCGTAAATGCGCCTTTATGAGGGCCGACGCAGCCCGTTTGACCGATGTTGGGAGTGTAGACCTTAGTTTTGTAACAAGACAGGGGATGCGACGCCTGAGCCGATATCGCATTCTGTGACGTCGGGGCCGTCCTTCGCGCCGAGCAGCCGGACTACAAATTTCCCTGACCTTTTTTGAATCACAATATGCCAATACTGCCGATCGTCTGTCTTGGTCATGCTGAGCATACTCAGAATGTTTCGAATGACTGACAGCGGGACCAACAGTGTCGTTTTCGCAGAGGAGCAGCCGAGGCAAATATATGGCGATTTCGCCGTATCGAGAAATTCCAACTGAGCATTGTGAAGAGCAAACCAGAAGTACGGCACCTCTCCAGCTTCATTGTGGGTCGCAGAAACAGCGCACATCAGACGAATGCGGCCGTCACCCGACTCATACCGGGTCTGAGAAAGCTTGGACAGATGAACGCCCAAATGTTGTTGCGCCAGCTTAATGCAATCACCATGGAAGGCGGCCGGTGTAGTCTTATCCGGCGTCGCTGCTGGAGCTTCGACAATTGGAGCTTCCGGACGTGGCCACAATTGAATCGCGGTTTTGAACAGAGATTTTGCACGAAACTCAACTTCAGCTGCGCTCCAACCTTCGTAATTGCCGAAGTGACGGTTTAGCTCAAAGTGGCTCAGCGCAAACAATGAACGCTTCTCGCTATAAGAGCGGTTGCTAAGCTCCGGGTTGTAGCCCGTCAAAGTCAGATTCCCAATCGTATGAAGCCATTCAGCATGAACTTTCGCGGCGTCTGTTCCGAGCATTTCGAACCATTCGGGCGTCAGTGTCTGTGGCATGACATGCTCGATGCTCGACCCATCGAAACCGGCGATCTCGTGGTGCCCGTAAGACTCCTCGATACATTCGAGGATTACCTGACATGCGCGGCTGCCATACAATGCGGCCCGGACCCAGCGTTCCGCAAATTCGGCATCAGTCGGCCAACGGCGGTTTTTATCTTCGCGTGCTAGCGACCCCGAGAGCCAGACTGACGGCGTCTCTGTGACGGGCTTCGCTTTGCAGAGCGCAATAAACAGACCGGATAACGAATTCGAGGGCACGCCAACGACCATCCGCCGCAGTATGAAGGAAAGAAGAATGCCCATGCTTGCAATAAATTCCACGACGTCGAACTGTCCGTCCGCATAATCCTCGTACAGGGCGAGAATGAGGGGGTAAACGCTCCCGAAATCCAGACGGCGAAAGTAATCGAAATACTTACTCAGTTCGCCGTAGGATTCGACGGCGACGCCCGCGACTCTACCGTACAGAGTCGAGAGCCGCTCCATTCGAGTCATTAGGAGACGTACCGACGCCGAGTCCGATTCTGTAACCATGCGCCTTATCGCCGTATAGACATCACCCTTGCGCACTTCCTCGCCTTCCGCACCGAGGAAATGGCGCATAAATTCCGTCAGGCTCTGGCCCAGCCTATTTTGCATCGGGAGCCACAAGCCGTCGTAGACGCCCTGTTGCTCCGAGACGGGAAATCGCATTAGGAAATAGTTACGCACGAGGTCCGACTGCTCCAGCGGTGAGCCTTTGAAGTTAAGGCTTTCAAAAATCAGATATGGATCGTCAGTGTCGCTAAGGTTGATCATGACGACCATCAATCGCTTCTCGATGATGTCGAGAATTCGCTTGGGGTCAATCTTCTCTCCGCTGTCAGCGGCATCACGCAGCCGGCGCTTGAAATAGTCGTACGACTTTCTGAACTGAGAATCTGGTATCAGGTTTGGCGTTTCCTGGATTAACGCAGCGTAAGCAACGCGGTCACCTTGAGTAGGTAGGAGCTTGAAATATTCCGTGCCTTCCGATCCGTCGTTGGTCAAGTAAAACTGCTGGATGCGCCGCCGAGCACCCTGCTGATCAGCAGCAAGAGAATCACGTACTGCACACATCAACAAGGAAATTGTGGTGAGGCGTTGCTGGCCATCGATTATTAGGAATTTGGAAACACCTACGGGAACGCTTCTCGCGGGCATCGTAACAACTGCACCCATGAAGTGGGTCGCCTTGTCGTTAAGGTCATCTGCGGCATAAAAAACCATGACGTCATCCCAAAGCGTTCGCCACTGCTTCTCGGCCCAAGTGTACGGGCGCTGAAATAAGGGCACAACGTTTTGCTTAAACCCGCTGTAATAGTTGATAACAAAGGTCGGAGTTGCTTCCATCGATTTGAGCCGAGTCTATCAGCAAATCGGTGAGCGGTCGGGAACCCGGAAACTGGATGGCTTCGCCGCAAGTTGACGGGAAACGCGCATCCCGTACAAAAGACTGAAATACGCCCCGCCATGATAGTGAGACTAGGCTTCCATAGGGAGTAGCCTGAAGTCGTTAGCTTTCGTCGGAGTCCTCGGCGGCGCGCCAGGGGTCCAGATCGACGGATTACAACGTAAACCTGTCCGCCAGATGCATCGCCCGCCTACAGAATGGTTTCCAGGGTACTGCTTAGTGAATCGATTGCGCGGCAAAGCTATGCTGCAAGGATGCGCCTAGCATTGTGCGTCCTGGTATTCGCCTTGGCCGCATGGGCACAAGATGGAACTGTTACCGGATGGAGCGGCGTCGTTCGCGATGAAGCCGGGACCGCTATCGGCAGCGCCACGGTCGAATTGAGATCGGGAAGCACCAGAGTCTCGGCCGTGACGCTGGCGAATGGCAGTTTCCATTTCGCGGCAATTGCGCCCGGCCAGTATCGGCTCTCTATTCGCGTGCGTAACCGCGCCCTTACTTATCCGCAGACGCTGAATCTGCCAAGCGGAGACGCGGCGGAAATTGTCGTCTCCGGGGAAGATGTCGTGTCGCTTCGCCTTTTGACTAAGCAGGCGGCCAGCGGCGGCGAGACACTTTCCGCGAATGCAGTTTCGGCCATTCCATTGAATAAACGCGACTTCAGCCAGCTTCTGCTTCTGGCAGCGGGGACCATGACCGACACAAACGGCGCGACGAATTTCACACAGCAGTTCGCCATCAATGGACAACGCGGCGTGGAGGCGGTGTTCGCGATGGATGGCGCCGATACCAGCGATCCGGAGATGGGTGGGGCGACATTTTCAAACTTCAATGTGGATGCTGTCCAGGAGATTCAATCCTCCTCAGGCTGGATGCCGGCGGATATTGGACACGGTGCTGCCGGTTTCACGAACATCGTTACGCGTTCCGGCACAAATAGCGTTCATGGATCGCTGTTCGAGTTTGTACGGAATTCCGCTTTCGATGCGCGCAACTTCTTCGATCGGAGATCCATCGCTAATCCCGGACGCATTCCGCCGTTTCGAAGGAACGAATTCGGCTTCACCTTGGGCGGTCCGGTTTCGATTCCAGGCCTCTATTCGGGGCACAATAAGACGCAGTTTTTCGCCGAGTATCAGGGGTTTCGCCAGGTTCTTGGAACCACGCAGGTTATGCCCGTTCCGACCGCCGGCGAGCGTGCCGGCTTGGACACTAGCGCTTATCCGGGCGACACGCTGCTGGTTCCGGTTAACCCGCGCATTGCCGCGCTGATCGATCGATATCCATTGCCGAACGATCCGCGCGGTCCGTTCGGGGCTCGCACTTACGCAACCTCCTCAAAGGTCACCACCGATGCAGACCAGTTTTCGCTGCGCATCGACCATCAGCTCTCCTCGAAAGATCATTTGTTCGGCCGCTTCACTCTCGATAACCTCACTGGCCCAACCACGAATCCCGATCAGACCGCGATTGCGCAGAGTTTCGGGATTTCTTATATCGACCATCAACGCAACGCGGTCCTTACCTGGACGCGGACGCCATCGCCGGGATTTTCGTCGGAATCTTCCGTAAGCTTCACGCGCACGACTCCATCGTTTCCCACGGCAGACCACACAGACCCGGCGCTTAGTTTTGGCGACGGACTATACGAGCCCTTCAATGCTGCCGCGGGGTCGGTTACGGCGTCATTCGGCAATCTTTTTCAAGGCCGCCAAAATTTTGTATGGAACGCGGGCCGGCACGCTGTCAAAGCGGGGGTGGAATTTCGTGCAAACCGGGATTCAACCTATTACGGCATTGCTCCGAATGGCCAGTACACGTTTGGCGGGGGCACTGCGTATTCGCCGGTGGACATCGGCTCTCTCACCGGCGCTCACAACATTCAAGCCGGCGATCCGCTTCCCGACACGCTCAGCGCCTTGCTTACGGGCAGCGCGTTTGCCTATACGGTTGCGGTCGCGCCGCCGAATTTCCCGCAAGGCGACCAGATTGGTGTTGCGGCGATCTCCCGCTATAACCTGAACTTTTTTGTCGAGGACACGTGGAAGATTTCCGATCGGCTGGTGCTCGATTATGGGTTGAGGTACGAACTCTACTGGCCGATCAGCGAGCGAGCGGACCGAACCGCCGGCGTTGATTTCACAACTGGACCGAACGGGCCGCAACAGGAATATTTGATCAACCCGCAGCCCGGCTATCGGCTCACGGGCAACGATTGGGGACCGCGCCTCCGAATCAGTTGGCTCGCAGCGCAAAAGCTGTGGATCCGGGTGGGCGGGGCCATCATGACCGTTCCCCCCAACATCTGGCAAGACAATCTGTTGACCGGGGCGGCGCCTTACGTCGACTACCCGCGCCTGACCGCGTCGCCCGGCGCTCCGCTGCTGTTCGGTGCGGTGATTACGCCGCAGGAATTGCCCGATGTTTACACTCCGGCGGGAGTGAATATCCTGGCGGCAGGCAATTCAAAAGCCGTACCGGCCAACACGGTGTGGGATATCGACCAGTTTGAACGCGGAATTGCGGCGCTCAATCCGAGCCACCAGATCACTCCCCTGAATGTCAGCGCTATCTCGCAGGATTTTCGGAACGCGTACATGGGTACCTGGACATTCGCGGTAGAGCGGTCGATTGGCAGGCTTACGGCAAACGCCGCGTACGTGGGGACCGCTGGAATTAGTCTTCCTGCGATCAATTTTCCGAACGGCTATCCGGGAGCCACGGAGGCCTTTGCGCCCTACACGGAATTCGGTGCGGCGGGGGAAGCGATCGGGGGGTTCGGAACAGAGATGCTGATGACAAATCGTTCCCATTCGAGCTATCACGCGCTGCAGACTTCTTTGCAGGGAACTGTCGCGAACTGGGGTCCTGAGATTCAGGCGAGCTTTACCTGGTCGAAGTCTTTGGACGATGCGAGCACCGTGACTGGCGGGTTTGTGAGCGGTGCGTCGGGAGCCGTAGCGCCGGCCTGGCCGCAAAATCCTTTCGACACGCAGGCCGAAAAAGGCCCGTCGACATTCGATATTGAACGCGCTCTGACCCTTACCGCCATTCAGGACTTGCATGCGGATCGATTAGGAATCTTGCGGCCCCTGGGACGCACATTCACGCACGGCTGGCAGTTGCTGAGCGTCTCAACCATAACCAGCGGCGCGCCGTTTACCGTGTATTCCGGCGTGCAGCAGACCGGAGCCGGCTCGAACGGAGTGGACCGCCCGGATCAGATCGCAAATCCAGACCTTTCGACCAGCCGCAAGATTCGTGAAGACTACTTCGGCCTAGGTGCGAACAACGCATCCTTTTTCGCGATCCCGGTGAATGTTTCCGGCGGTACGGGGCCAAACAGCGGGGTATTCGGGTCCTTGGGCCGCGACACTTTCCGCGGTCCCGCACTCTACGATTTCGATTTTGCGGTGATCAAAGACACGCCTCTCAAATCCAGGTCGGGGCGCGAAATGATGGACGTCGAGTTCCGTTGCGAGCTCTTCAATCTCTTCAATATCGTCGATTTCGGCTTACCGGCTAATACGATCAAAGGCTCGGGCTTCGGGGAAATCAACCGCACCGCAACGAACTCACGGCAGATTCAGTTCTCTCTGAAAATGATGTTTTGAGCGCTGCTTTCCCGCCGCCAGGATGTTTTTTGCAGTGAATGAGCAAACAATCCCTGCTACGCTAGGTGTGGGAGCACCTACACATCCAGCCGCACGGTTCCTTCTACGAGCCCGCAAGGGCGGGGCAGTAGCGGAGCCGTTTTGTGCGTGTGTGGGATCAAATTTCATCGGACACTGAATGAATCTAATTTGGATGGCTGTAATTACGTTTGCGATCGTGCAGGTGTCGGTTTTTTCAACGACTATTTATTTGCACCGTTCGATTACACACCGGGGCGTCGAGCTGCATCCGGTACTCGCACTGTTAGTGCACCTGGAGCTGATGGTCTTCACGGGCATCATCCCCAGAGAATGGGCGGCGGTTCACCGCAAGCACCACCACCACTCGGATGAAGTGGGCGATCCGCATAGCCCTCGCGTGCTGGGTCTCTGGACGGTGCTGTTCGGAAATTATTTCTTATACAGGAAGGAAGCGAAAAACGCGACAACGCTTCGCAAATATACTCCCGATTACCGGCCGGACGTGCTCGACCGGCTGCCGGCGGTCGTCCAGAACAACAGTATTTTAATCGGACTCGGCATATACATGCTGATGTTCGGATGGATGTGGGGGCTGGTCGCGTGGGCAGCGGGCATGGTTGTGTACGTGCTGCTGAATTCCTCGATCAATAGCCTGTGCCACATGATCGGCTACCGGAATTTCGACAATCTGGCGACCAACATCACGATTGTGGCGCTGCTGACGGGCGGCGAAGGGCTGCACAATAATCACCACGAGTTTCCGACTTCCGCGCGGTTTTCGCTGCGCGGGAAGGAGATCGATCTGGCTTGGCCGGTGATCCGGTTCCTGGAGAGCTGCGGGCTGGCGAAGATCAACCGGGTGCCGATCGCCAAGGCGGCGTAAGCGGCTGCGTTCGCTGAGTCTATTTCAATAACTGCTGGATGTGGTTTTCGAAATCGGCTTTGTCGACGAGGCCGGTGTGGGATAGGGCTATTTTCCCGTCGCGGTCGATCAGCAGTGTCATCGGCATGGCGGTCAGGTTGTATCGTGCGGCGAGTTTGTCGTTTCCGATTACGACCGGGTAGTCGATTCGTTTCTGCGCGAGAAACGGCTTGACGATTTTCATTCCTTGCTCGTCCATCGATACTCCGATAACCGCGAGTCCCTGGTTCCGGTATTTTTTGTCGAATTCGACATACCAGGGAATTTCGACTTTGCATCCTCCGCAGTAAGTCGCCCAGAAATCTAGAAGCACGATTTTTCCTTTGTAGGCCGGAGAGCGTGATGGTTTGCCCTTTTGCATCCAGCAGAGTGAAATCGGGAGCGGTCTTTCGCTGCGGTTGTGGAGTGAGGGTGTCTGACGGTATTGCTGCGGCCAACGATGGCTGAACACCCAGCGAGAGCAGAGCCAGGCAGCAAAGTGCGGGGGAAACATTGCGCGACAACCTCACAAGCCGGCGACCGTGATGCATTCCCCACAACGCGGGGATCAAGACCAGGACCGCCAGCACGATCAGCGGGAACATCACGTTATAGAACGTAAGAGAAAACACGGCGGCATGCCAGGGCTGGTGATTCTGCGGCTTTGTCAAAGATTCTCCGATTAGCAGGGCGAGGCAAAACAGGGCTGCGTTGATGCGCATGGTACGCCGTGCCAGAGAGCCGATCAGAAAACCCGCGATCCAGGAAAAGCAGATCAGCTTGAAATATTCCAGGAAGACACTTGTGCCGTAGTGGACAAGATAATGGCGGAATCCGGGTGCAAGGTATCCGCTGGTCCAGTTGTCGGCGTACATCCAAATGGGAATTGCGGTCTGGTCCGCTGTGCTCCTCGACATCCGGCTGAGCAGTAGCGCCAGTGGGACAATCAGTCCCAGCAGCGCCAGCCACGGCCGCCAATCCTTCCACAAAACTCCCTGCCGGCGGATAACCAGCCCCAGCAGATCGCGGAGCGCTTGCGGGCCAGATTCGCCGGATTCCGCGAAATCACCACGCACTGCTTCGCGTTCGCCAGGCTCGAGCATTCGGGACACGACGTTTACGCACCACCAGCAGAATCGATTCATGACTGCGCCGCCGCCCGCCCCCCAGGAAACGCCGCGGCTCACTCGCGTCACCGCGGCGTGAAAAGCGGCTGCCGCTTGCACGCCTTTCGCAGTCACGCGGACCATGCGTTTGGCCCGGCCACCGCGCTGCGGCGTAGCGCCTCCCATCCATGTCTTGAGAAGGCCTTTCTTCTCCAGACGATCCAAGGTTGTATACAGCGCGCCTATCGAGCAGCGGCGTTTGGTTGCGCGCTCAATCTCCTGGCGGATTGCGGCGCCGTAAGCTTCTTCGCCTAGCCGTACGGCGGCGGTGAGCAGCAGGTATTCGAATTCTCCAAGCATGATTACTATTACATTGTGATGGTAATAGAGCTCCGTGTCAACATCGTAAAAGGAGGGGGATGGTGCCAACCACTTTTGCGGGTTTTCCCGAGCAGATGATTACCTTTTTCCGCAGTCTGAAGCGCAACAACCGGCGCGAATGGTTCCAACCTCGAAAAGAGTTGTTCGAGCAGCACGTCAAGGCGCCCATGATGGAACTGGTAGAAGCGCTGAACGGCGATCTCGCGAAATTCGCGCCCCAGTATGTCAGCGATCCCAAGAAGGCCATTTTCCGGATCTATCGCGACACGCGTTTCAGCCCCGATAAGACGCCGTATAAAACGCATATCGCCGCCTCTTTCGGGCGGCGCGGCGGCGAACAAATGTCAGTGAGCGGCTTTTATTTCAGCGTTTCGAGCGATCAGATCGAGGTTGCGGGCGGCGTATATCATCCGGCTCCCGATACCACGCTGCTGGTCCGCAGCTACATCGCCAGCAACTACGAGGAACTCCGGCGCCTCCTGGCCAGCAAAAAAGTTCGACAACTTATGGGCGAGTTGCGCGGCGGGGAGCTAACTCGCGCTCCGAAAGGTTTTGATCCGGGCCATCCGGCTATCGATCTGATCAAAAAGAAGGACTGGATTTTGGACGCAACGCTCGATTCCTCTTTGGCCACTACGCCCCGGCTTTATCGCGAGATCGCCGATCGCTTTCGCGCCATAGCGCCGTTGATCGAGTTTCTGAACCGTCCCTTGCTTGCTCCAAATCCGGCGAGGAAGCTGCGCGATTTTCTCGATTAAAGTGGAAGGATCGGCATACCGCCACTCGCTTACGCGCGTGGTTCCGTAGCCGCTCGCAGTCACTAGACCAGCGGAACAGCGCTAAGCTAATGGGGCTTTTTGCACTTTGCCGCTGCGAATGCAGGAAGTGCAGACGCGCAGGCGCTTGCCCGCGCCGTTGACCAGCGCGTGGACGCTCTGGAGATTCAGATTCCAGCGCCGCTTGCTGACGTTGTGAGCGTGGCTGATGCGATTTCCGAATTGCGGCCCACGGCCGCAGACTTCACAAACTTTTGCCATAAATACACATTTCCCGCTCCAAACTTGCGAGTGGGTTTACTCTTTACTGTAACAGGCGGAGTTTGCCAGGTGCAAGGTGAGGCTCATCGTGAGGCTCGATCGCAAGGACATTCTCGGGGAGATTGGCGCGGCCGATGAGTGGGACATGGCCGTTATCGGCGGCGGAGCCACGGGGCTCGGAACGGCGGTGGAAGCGGCCGCGCGCGGGTATCGTACGGTGCTGCTGGAGGCGTGCGATTTCGCCAAAGGCACTTCCAGCCGCAGCACGAAGCTGGTGCATGGCGGCGTGCGTTATCTGCAGCAGGGCAATTTTAAATTGGTGCTGGAGGCGCTTCGCGAGCGAGGCCGGATGCTGCGCAATGCTCCTCACCTGGCGCGGCGCCTGGAGCTGGTCGTGCCGGCGTATGCGTTTTGGGAGCTGCCGTTTTACGGAACCGGATTGGGCCTGTACGATCTGCTCGCCGGGCGGGAAGGACTGGGTCATTCGAGAATCCTGTCGAGGGGCGGGACACAGCGCGCATTGCCGGGTGTGCGATCGAGCGGCCTGAAGGGCGGCATCGCGTATTTTGATGGACAGTTCGACGATGCGCGTTTTGCGATTGCGCTGCTGCGCACGTTGTTCGAGCTGGGAGGCGTGGCGCTCAATTATGCGCCCGTGACGGCGCTGCTCAAACGAAATGGGCGCGTGCGGGGAGTGGAAGCGAGAGACGAGGAAACGGGCGCTCAACTGGAAATTGCGGCCAAGGTGGTCATCAACGCGACGGGCGTGTTTGCGGACAGCTTGCGGCGAATGGACGATGCGCAAGCGGCGACGGTGATCCAGCCGAGCCAGGGAACGCATCTGGTATTGCCGCGCTCGTTTCTTCCCGGCGAAGCGGCGCTAATGATTCCGCGCACGTCGGATGGGCGCGTGCTGTTTGCGATTCCGTGGCATGATCGCGTTCTGGTTGGGACGACGGACGAATCGGTTCCGGCCGCCGCGATAGAGCCGCGCGCGCTGCCGCTGGAGCGCAATTTCCTGCTCACGCACCTGGAGCGCTATCTGGGGCGTCCGAAGCCGGAGGAAATTCTCAGCGTGTGGTCGGGGCAGCGGCCGCTGGTGGAACGCGCGGGAGTTTCGAATACGGCGGCGCTCTCGCGCGACCATACGATTCTGATTTCGGGCGCGAACCTGTTGACCATCACGGGCGGCAAGTGGACCACCTACCGCAAGATGGGGGAAGACGCCGTGACACGCGCCGCGCCGCTGGGCCATTTAGCGAGTGCGCCCTCGCGAACGGCGGAGCTGCGTCTGCACGGATGGACGCTGGGCGGCGAACAGGCGCCTGACTGGGAGCAGGTCTATGGAGCGGATTTGCCCGCGCTTCGCGAACTGGCGAAGGAGGACGCGGAGTTAGATCAGCTTTTGCATCCGCGCCTGCCGTTCCGGCGCTGCGAAGTCGTCTGGGCGGCACGTTACGAGATGGCCCGCCGCGTGGAAGACGTACTTGCGCGCCGCACCCGCGCGTTATTTCTGGACGCGAGAGCGAGCATGGAGGCGGCTGAAACCACGGCCCGGCTTATGGCGCGGGAGTTGGGCCGGAGTCAACAATGGGAGCGGGAGGAGGCGTCCGAATTCCGGAGCCTCGCGAGGGATTACATTTGGAACGAGGAATGAAAGCAAACTGCAGAAAGATTCGCTTGACGCTTCTTAACATCTAATATATTATGATCTACAACCTGCATCTCGCTTCAGGAAGGAGATTCATGCTATGTCTCAGCGGCACATCGGAAAGCGGCTTGCGCTCTTATGGGCGGCGCTTCTCTTTTTCGCGGCCGGCGTTAACGTATTCGCCCAGGCGACAGGACGGATCGGCGGAAGTATTGTGGACCCGTCGGGAGGCACCGTGGCCGGCGCGACCGTGGTCTGCTCGAACCTCGATACGGGATTGAGCCGGACCGTCCAGAGCAACGACTCCGGACTGTTCGAGTTTCCCGATTTGCCCATCGGCCAATACCAATTACAGATCACCAAGCAGGGCTTCGAGACGCAGCAGACCGGGCATGTGCCGGTGGTTACGGGCCAGACGGTGGATTTGAAAATTGCGCTGCGCGTGGGAAACGTGAATCAGTCGGTGATTGTAACGGGTGAAGCGCCGCTAATAGAAAGCGCAACTTCCAGCACGCAGGCGTCCGTGACGGAGCGGCAGATGCAGGACCTTCCCTTAAATGGACGCAACGCGCTGCAGCTTACGCAACTTACGCCGGGGACCGTGCTGACCAATGTCGGCACGGAATCCGGACAACAGGACAACACGGGCCTGTCGGTGAACGGCTTGCGCGCGACGCAAAATAATTTTCAGTTGGACGGCGCGATTTATAACGACCGGTTTTTCGATTCCGTGCCGACCATGCCGGACCCGGACGCGCTGGAGGAATTTACGATTCAATCCTCCGATTACAGCGCGGAGTATGGCGGGGCGGGCGCGCTGGTTCAGCTATCGACGCGGTCCGGAACCAACGAGTTGCACGGGACGGCTTTCGAATTTTTGCGGAACACGGATCTGGATGCGCGCAATTTCTTTAACATCACACGCCCTCCGTTCAAGCTGAATCAATTTGGCGGAACCGCGGGCGGACCGATCAAGAAGAACAAGACGTTTTTCTTCTTCTCCGCGCAAGATACGCAGCGGCGTTCCGCGCCAAGCCCGATCTCGATCACGACTCCGACGGCGGCCGAGCGCAACGGCGATTTTTCGGCGCTGCTGCCGAAGACGAAAATCGTCAATCCCACCACTGGTGTGCAGTTCACGAACAATCAAGTGCCCACCAGCATGTTTAATCCCATATCGGTGGCGATCGCTAACGCGCTTTTGCCGTTGCCCAACAGCGGCACGCAATACATTGGGGTAGAAAATCAGAACCTGGACGACACGCAGTACCTTGCCAAGATCGATCAGATCTTCTCGCAGAATAATCATTTCAGCGCTCGTTATTTTTACGACGAGAATAACTTTCAGAGGCCGTTCAACGCCCCGACCGGCTTCTTCGCCGAGAATCTTTTTCGCAATCAGAGTTTGACCCTAAACGATACGCATATCTTCAGCCCGACCTTTACGGCGACATTCTTCGCCACCGCAGGCCGATTCGCCCGGACGCAGATTCCGGAAGCGCCCGGGCTGAAAACGCTGCAGGACTTCGGACAACAAGTGCCGCTGGGAACCTCTGTGCCGATCTTCCCCGGCATTCGCGACAATATTTCCGGATTTGTAAACATATTCTCCGGAGGAGCGCTCCGGCAGGATTCCACGAGCTTCGATTACCGCGCGGCGGCGGTAAAAGTCTGGGGCGCACACACCATTAATTTCGGAGCCGAGTTCGAGCGCACGCGCATCGACGCAAACGATTATTCCTACACGCCCGGCGACAACACTTTTAACGGGCAGGTGACCGGATCTGCTCTTACGGATTTTTATCTGGGCTACGAATCGCAGTTCTTCCAGGACAACGGACGCACCTTTTATCTGCGGGAAGACAGACCTTCTATTTATGTCCAGGACGACTGGAAGGTGAACCGGCAATTTACTCTGAATTTGGGATTACGATGGGATCCCTGGCTGCCGCCTATCGACAAGAACAATACCTTGACCGCGTTTGTGCCCGGCGTGCAGTCGACGGTTGCGCCGTTTGCGCCGCTAGGATTGTTATTTCCGGGCGACAAGGGTATTTCGAACACCATTTTTCCGCATAACTGGAAAGACTTCGCGCCGCGTGTGGGCTTCGCCTGGAATGTCGGGGGCAATGGTAAAACGGTGATCCGCTCGGCTTACGGAATTTTCTACAGCTTCCCGGAAGGGCTGCTGTATCAGCGGACCGACGCCACGCAGCCGACGGATTTGTATTTGAGCATTCCGGCTCCGCCGAGTTTCACGAATCCATACCAAGGATTTCCGGGTGGGGATCCATTTCCGCGCGAGCATATATCCACGAGTGACTTTTCGAGTTATCACTTCATCCTGCCGGTTTCGGGCGGTGTGCTCGATCCCTCCTCGAGAGTCGGTTATACCCAGAACTGGAATTTCACGATTGAGCATCAGTTTGCCGGGAATACGGCTTTGTCGGTTGCGTATGTCGGGAACCACGGCGTAAATATCATGGCGTCCCGGCAATTCAATCCGGCGATTTTCAGTTCTACCGCGACCGTGGCCAACGAAAATTCGCGCCGGCTGTATCCGGGAATAGGTGCGATGGAATTGGCTAGCTCTTACGACTACGACGAGTTCGAATCGCTGCAAGTAAACGTGACCAAGCGCTTCAGCAAGAGCTTATCGCTGCTCTCGAATTTTGTTTGGGGCAAGACCATCGATGACACATCGAGCGGCGCGGAAGGGCAGGCGGGTCCGCCCAATCCTTTCAATTTCGAAAGCGCGCGAGGCCCTGCCGATTTCGACCAGGAGTTCCGGTTCAATCTTTCGGCAGTCTACAATCTGCCACACGCGAATGTGACGGGCTTCCGTAACGTGCTGGTGAACAATTGGCAAATCAACACGATCGTCAGCCTGTACAGCGGATTGCCGTTCACGGTGGTGAGCGGCACGGACCAATCGAGGTCGGGGATCGGTAACGATTATGCGGACGTCGTGGGTGACCCGGCGCGTCCGGCGGGCGTGAGCCAGGTGCAGGAATATTTCAATACCGCGGCGTTTGTTCCTGCAGCCGTTGGAACGTTTGGGACGGTGGGCCGCAACACCATCCGCGGTCCGGACTTTTTCGATGTAGACGCTTCAATCTTCAAGGATTTTTTCTTCACGGAAAACTGGCACCTGCAGTTCCGCGCCGAAGCCTTTAACATTGAGAATCGTCCGAATTTCCAAAATCCGGCGGGCTCGCATTCTTCGGGAACATACGGCCGAATTACGGCCGCAAACGATCCGCGCGTCCTGCAATTCGCGTTGAAGCTGTTTTTCTGATGGAGAAGGAGAAACAGATCGATCGAGCCGTGGCATGAATTCGCGGCGTAGTTTCTTTGTGCAGGCGGCGGGTTGGATGGGCGCGGCCTCGGTATTTGCGCGCGGATTCGAGAAGGTCTTGTTAGGCGCTCAAACGAACGCGTGGCCTATCGATCCGGCGAATGTCGAAACGTTTTTCGGCGTGCTGCAAAAGATAAAAGCTTATGGTTTTCAGGGATTCGAGACCGGATTCGCGAATCTGCAGAGCCAGTTTCCGTCCCCGGCCGGGACCAGGCAGAGAATCAAAGCTACGGGCTTACAGTTTTTCGGCATTCATATTTTTCTACTGAAGTACGACCCGTCCACGCACATTGCGCCGGCGAGTTTGTATGAAAAAGTTTCGCGGGGCGGAGCGGAATTGGGCGCTGAACGTCTCATTCTTAGCGGCGCGCCCGTATCGAATGGGAACGAATTGGATCGCGCCGCGCTGGCGGCGAAAGTTGCAGCGCTCAATCGAGCCGGACGGTACGCGAAAAGCGCGGGTCTGCGGCTGGCCGCCTATCACAACCACGCGCCCGAGTTTGCGAATGGAGCGGCGGAAATCACGGCGCTGATGCGGGAGACCGATGCGAATTCCGTGGGCTTTCTGCTGGACGCGGGACATGCGTTTGAAGCGGGCGCGGATGTTCCGAAATTTTTCCACCAACATCACGCCAGAATCATCGGCCTCCATTTGCGCGATTACCGGGAGCGCCAGCAAGTGCCGCTCGGGGCCGGTAGCTTTCCATTGACGCAGTTAGCTGCGGCGATTGCGGACGTGAATTGGACGGGCTGGATACTATGCGAAGAGGAACGGCTGAACGGCAAGCCGGGCGATGCGGCCATGAAACCGGCCCGCGATGCGTTGTTTCGCGTGTTCCGAGGTGAATCATGAACCGAAGAGAGATGGCGAAAGTAATGGGTGGGGCGGCGTTTATGGCGGCTTCCTACGGACGCATCAGCGGTGCGAACAGCCGGACCGGAATGGCGCTGATCGGGAGCGGCCGCCGCGGAACTATTGTCATGCGCGCGCTGCTCGAGACCGGGCGAGCCGACCTGCGCTGCATTTGCGATATCTACGATGTGCATCGGGCGAAGGCCAAAGCAGCTCTTGCGCCGAATAGCGACTTGTTCCAATGCGTGGCGCACGAAGAGGCGCTGCAGCGTCCGGATGTGGATGCAGTGCTGATTGCCGTGCCGGATCATCTGCATATCGAGATCGCTTCCGCGGCGCTGCGAGCTGGAAAAAATGTCTACCTGGAGAAGCCGACCACGCATCAGTTCGGCGAGCAGCAGAAGCTTCGGGAGGCAGTGGAGAGCAGCGGAAAAGTGCTGCAATGCGGGATGCAGCAGCGCAGCGGGCCGCATTACATCCGGGCCAAGGAAGAGATTTTTGGGCAGAACAAGCTCGGCAAAGTGGTGATCGTGCGCACCATGTGGAGCGATTTCACGTGGCAAACGCGGCATTTGAAACAGCGCCCGAAACCGGCGGGCCTCGACTGGAATCGTTTCCTGGGTCCCGCGCCTATGGTGCCGTTCGATTGGGTGCGGTACGATTCCTGGCGCTACTTCCCCGATTACGGCGACGGACTGGTAGCCGATATTCTGACGCACTGGGCGGATGTCGCGCAATGGATGATGGATCAGCCGCACCCGCTGAGCGCGTCCGCCATTGGGGGCATTTACGATGCAGCGGACCACGACGGCCGCGTCAATCCGGATACGGTGAACGCCATGTTGCAGTATCCGGACGATTGGAACCTGACGTTCGAATCGAGCGTGCTGCCGCTCAAGGCGCAGCATCCAACGGTCGTTTTTCTGGGTACGGAAGGATCGCTCGATATTTCACGCGAGCGCTACATTTATATGCCGAACAAAGGCGAACGGCAGATCGTGGAAGCGAGCGGTCCGCTGGAGCTTGCGCACGCTTCCAATTTTCTGGACGCCGTGACGAAGGGTGCCAAGCCGAACGCGGGGATTGAGAAGGGCATCGAAGCGTGCAATCCGGTGCATCTGGCGAATCGCGCGTATTGGGAAAAGCGAACCGTCGCGTGGCAGGAACTTGCGTAGATGACCCTCGCATAATTTAGGTATGGCAACAACACTTAGCAGTACAGTGGAGCGGAACGCAACGGCGTCGGCGGTGAAACCGGGCGTTCTGTTTCGCGCGGACAAACCGGGTGTCGAGTTTCGACAGCGCTTTTTGCATTCGGAAGCGAATTTGCAATTCCTCGATTGCGGCGAGTATTATCTGCCGCCGCGCGCGCGATCTTCAGCGCTGTCGATGCCGGATCGGGAAAGTCTGCTGTTCCAGTGGAAGGGTGAGTCGACAGTGGAAGTGGACGGGCGCCGATTCCAGCTTCTTGTTTACGACACGTTGTACATTCCGCGTGGAGCGCAGTTTGTGCTTGCAAACGAGAGCGATGCGCCGGCGGCGGTGATTCAGACGTCGGCCCCGGCCGAACGCGTGCATCCGGTATTTCATTCCAAATTCCAGGAATTTTCGCGGCGGGAAGAGCGCATTCGAAGGCTGAACCGGAAGGACGTTTACATGATGTTCGATGTCTCGGAAGCCGCGGACAAGCTGGTGGCCGGCTACACGTTTTTCCAGCCGTACGCGCGCTCCTGGCCGCCGCACAACCACACCGATCAGGAAGAGACCTACATCTTTATCAAAGGCCACGGGTCGATGGAGGTGTATGAATCGCCGGAGAAGCTGACGTTTGTTCATAACGTAAACGAAGGCGATCTGGTTACGATTCCGTTTCTGAACTATCATCCGGTGTTTTCGCAGGAATCGCCGCTGGAATTTATCTGGTGTATTGCGGGAGAGCGCTACTGGGTGGGCGATAAGAACAAGGCGTTCATGACCGGATCGGTGGATTCGCTGACCACTTAAACGCTGGCCGCGGATTTCGAGCCGTTTTGCTCGCTGGCAAGAAAGGCGACCAGGCGCTGGCGCACATTTGCAATGTGACGGCGCATCGCGAGCTGCGCTTTCTCGCGATCGTCGTGGCGCAATGCATCGGCAATGGCCTGGTGAAAGCCGGGCGCGACGCTGGAGGATAGATCGTACGTCTTCCGCCGCGAGAGCCAGATTTGATTCTGCACGTTTTTGAGGATGCGGCATAGCTCCCGGTTGCCCGTGGCGTTCGCTAGCAGCGCATGGAAGCGGACGTCTTCTTCGATATAGCGGGTTTTGTCGTTAACCTTCAGCAGAGAGCGGGAACGCTTGATACTTTTGTCCAGCCCGGCAAGAAGTGCAGGCGTCACATGCGCGGTGCGCACGACATGCACCTCGAGCGCTTCGCGAACATCGTAGAGCTCATGCATTTCCTCAGAGGAAAATCGGCGCAAGTAAGCGCCGCGGCGCGGTTCGATGCGAATAAATCCTTCGCTTTCGAGGCGGTTGAGCGCTTCCCGAATGGGGGACTTACTGATACCGAGCTGAGTGGCCAAAGACTCTTCGGTGAGCCGGTCTTCTTCCTCCAGCCGGCCTTCGAGGATGTACTGTTTAATGCTGTCGTAGGCTCGCGTGGTAAGCGTATACGGGATATTAAGCTTCTTCAGCCTGGTAGGCATCTTGATATCTCAGATATTTAGTCTGTCAGAATTCTACGGTTACAGATCGAATTTGTCGAACCATGCCATGCAGCAGCAGCACGCCTAAGAGCGGCATCAGGGCCGCCAAGAAGAAAACGGGTACGTAAGAGACGCGGTCGATTAACCAGCCGGTAAGTAGCGGGAACAGAAGTCCGCTGAGGCCGCCCGCGATGCCGGTCAAGCCCGTGACACGGCCGACGGCCGGTTTGGGAATCAGATCTGAAATCGCCGCGAACATGTTTGCCGATAAAAATGTGTGGCCGAAGAGCACCAGGCAGATGAGCGCGATCGCCATAGCGGCGGTCGCGGTTTCGACAACGCCGATGCTGAACAGGCAGCACAGCGCGCCGGCGTACATGGTGAACAAACGCGCCGCATTCAAGCTGAATTTGTGGCGCAGCAGCAGACCCGCGACCCAACCGCCGCCAATGCTTCCGATATCGCCGAACAGGAAGGGCACCCAGGCGAACAAACCGATTTCCGCGAGGCTGAAGCCGCGCGAACGGTAGAGATATTCGGGCATCCAGAATAAATAGAACTGCACGACCGGGCCAACGAAAAAGCGGC
The DNA here is from genome assembly GCA_963787545.1 of uncultured Acidobacteriaceae bacterium. GTDB lineage: Bacteria > Acidobacteriota > Terriglobia > Bryobacterales > Bryobacteraceae > Bog-105. Next base: position 9,476 of record CAWBDW010000022.1, on the reverse strand, counting down.
ACAGCATCAGCCCCCAGACTTCTTTGCGCACCAGCAAGTCTCGATTGCGCGGCGGTGCCGCGATAGCGATTTTTCCTTCAACGATGTAGGCGCGCTCCGCCTCACTGACGCGCGGATGGGAACCGAGCGGCGCGTAATTGGCGCGCCAGGCGAGAGCCCAACCGGCTCCCAGTACGGCGGGCAGCAGGAAGGCTGCGCGCCAACCGAAGTGCAGCGTGAGGAAGACAATGCATGGCGCCGCGATGACAGCGCCAATCATGCTGCCGCTATTGAAGATGCCGACGGCCAGAGCGCGCTCGCGTTCTGGAAACCATTCCGAGATGACTTTCATCCCACCGGAGAAGTTGCCGCATTCGCCGGTCCCCATCCAGAAGCGCAGCAGGCTGAACTGAAGCACGGACCGGGCCATCGAGTGCAGCCCGGTCGCAATGGACCACCAAATGACGGCGAAGGAGAAACCGAAGCGCACGCCCGCACGATCCATGAGCCAGCCCATGGGAAACTCGCCGAGCATCATGCCGAGCATGAACGCCGAGACCATGCGCGCGTAATCGGAATTGCTCATATGGAAGGTCTGGAGCAGCACCGGCGCGACCACGGACAAAGTTTGGCGGTCGATAAAATTGATGACGGTTATGCAGAACAGAAGGAAGAGGATTTGCCAGCGAACCTGGCGCCAGAGCGGCAAGGAATGCGGGAGCGGCGATGCTTCAAGCTGGGGCGAGCTTGACATTGAGTTGAACTAAGATATCATATATCAGGTTTTTTATGATACTCACCGTTACGCGGCGCGCTTTTCTGGCCGCTTCGGTTTCCGCGGGCTTTGCGGCGCTGGGAAAACAAACGCACATCCGGGTGGGCTGCCAGGCGAATGCCTTTCCGCTGAAGCAAGGCGATTTCGAGCAATTGATTGGCGTCCTCGGCAACATGAAGGAACTGGGATACACGGGCTTTGAGTGCAATATCCGCTTTGTGCGCGGCCAGTTTGAGCAGGCCGCTGAAGCGCGCCGAAAGCTGGAGGCGACCGGCGTGCAATTTATCGGTGCGCACATGTCGATGCAGCAGGCCGCGCGGGAGCCGTTTCCGCCGCTGGCTCAGGGCGCGGCGGCGTTGCGAGCCGCATACATTGTGATGAGCAGCGCGGGTCTTTCGAAGGATGGGAAATTTTCAGCGGATGCGCTGAACGAAAAAGTTTCGCGCCTCGAAGCTCTGGCCAAGACGTGCCAGGCGGCCGGGATTCAACTCGCGTATCACAACCACACCGCAGAGTTTGCCAATTCCAACGCCGAAATTGAGGCGCTAGCCAATCATTCGAATCCGCAGCTTGTGCATTTCTTGATAGACGCAGGGCACGCCTACCAGGGCGGCGGCGATCCAGCGGCATTTATGCTTCGCCATTCGCATCGCATCATCGGCTGCCATCTGAAAACGTATCGCGAAAAGACGAAACAGGTTCCGTTGGGGCAAGGCGATTTCGGATTTGAAGCCTTGGCGGCTGCTATCCGGAAAACCGGCTGGACGGGCTGGTTGATCGATGAGGAAGGCGGCGGGCCATCCGGTGGAAATCCGGCGGGCGTTGGTCCGGACCGGCAATACATTCGGCGCGTATTTGGTGTTTGAATGATTCGCCGCCGCGATTTTCTGTTTTCGTCGCTGGCTTTGCCGGCCGCCACGCTTGCCGCGCAAACGCGAAGCATTGCCTCTGAAATTCGGGCATCGTCAGGCCAACATGGTGAAAGCGCCGGGTCCGGGAGTGTTTGAGTTGGCGCGCCGCATTCCCGGTCTCTCGGGTGTCGAGCTGCAAGTGATCTTCAAAGGGCAGGATCTCGCAGATCGCAACACGGCGCTCAATTACAAGCGCGAGGCGAACGGTTGGGGCTTGGAAGTGCCATCCATTGCCGGTATCTGGAAGAAGGGCGAGACGATTTTCCAAACCGCAGCCGCTGAAACCGCGATATCGGGCGCAATCCGCGCGGCAGAACTGCTGGGCGCGAGCGTCATTCTCGTGGCGCTCTTCAAGCCCAATTGCCCGGATATGAATGAGGAAAGCTCGGCCGGTCCAGTTGTCAGCCTGTTGCAGAAAATTTCGCCGAGAGCCGCCGATGTGGGCGTGACACTGGGGCTCGAGACTTCGCTAACTCCGGCCGACGACAAGAAGCTGATCGATCGTGTGGGGCATCCAAGCGTAAAAACGTATTACGACGCCACCAATGTGGAGACCTATCATCCCGGCGAAAGCGTGACCGGCATCGGGCTGCTGGGGCCGCGCATTGTGCAGTGCCATTTGAAAAACGAAGATCGATTGCTGAATCAAGCGCCTTCGAAGGTCGATTGGATTGCCGCGTTAAAAGCATACCGGCGCATCGGGTACAACGGCTGGTACATGTTTGAGACGGCGCACTCAAGCCCAGACCAGTGCGTTGAAGCGACACGAAAAAATATCGAATTTGTGAAGCAGGAGCTGCTATGAGTCAAGTCATTTCTCGAAGAGAGTTCGCAGCCGGCATTGCCGCCGCGGCATCCATCCACGGATTGAACGCGCAATCGGATTCGACGCCGGGGATTGGTTTCATCGGCTTGGGCGCGCGCTCGAAAGCGCACTTCGCGGCCCTAAAGCAATTGCCGGCAGCGCGCGTGCGGGCGCTTTGCGATCTTCAATCTTCCCGAATCGCGGAGACCAATGCAGGCCTCGCCACAAAGGCGGTCGGCTACACGGATTACCGGGAATTGCTGCACGATAAAAACGTGGGAGCGGTGGTGATTGCGGTTCCGAATTATTTGCACTACGAGATGGCAATCGCAACGCTGCGAGCCGGCAAGGACCTGCTGCTCGAAAAGCCGATGGGCATCGATTATCAACAGGCAAAAGCTATTCAGCAGGAGGCGATCAAAGACGGAAGAGTGCTGGCAATCGGCATCCAGCGGTTGTATGGATCGGATGGCGTGATGATCGAGACAATCCGGCGCGGCGCGATCGGCAACGTGAAGGTGATCAACGCGAGCGAGTATCGAGGAGACTGGAATCCGAAGACGACGATGTACACCGATCCGGTAACCGGAAAGTCCGGCATCTGGCGCGTCATGAAGCGCGCGGTAGGATCGTCTGAATTGGAGTTCTCGGTTCATTTGTATGCGGCGCTGTGCGATATCGTCAACTCGCCGATGGTGCGCCTGACCGCGACCGGCGGGGATTTTTACTATCCGAACCGCGAAACGCGCGACGCTTCGTCGACCATTGTCCAGTTCGAAAACAACATGCGGCTCAGCCACAATTACGTAATGTTTTCACCATGTCCGACGGTTATCGATATTCTTGGGGATCAGGGAAGCTTGAGTCGCGTGAACGGCAAAATCACGCTGCGCGCCGAGAACGGCAAGCCAAAAGAAGTGCCCGCTATTCCCGAGCCGCCGGAAACGGATGCGATGGTCAGTTTATATAAGGACTTCTTCCACTGCATTGCCACGCGCGGGACTCCGAAGGCCAGTCCCGATTTGGCGATGGCGGCTTCTAAGATCGCGTTCGGACTGGACATCAGCATCACCCAGAACCGGACCGTCACCGCGGAAGATTTCGTGTGATGGCGCGAATTGGTTTCGTACTGGCGCTTCTGACGACACTTTTCTCGTGCGCGCCGAATCGACAGAGCGTGATAACCGGAGTGAATAAACAGAACTTTGGCAGCCTCCCTTCAGGGGAGCAAATCGATCTTTATACGCTGCGGAATTCCAAGGGAATGGAAGCCGCGATCACCAATTATGGAGGCCGGCTCGTTTCGCTCACAACTCCGGATCGCAATGGCAAGTTCGACGATGTTGTGCTGGGCTTCGACGATCTCGCCGGATATCTGGGCAAGAATCCGTATTTCGGGGCCATCGTGGGACGTTACGCGAACCGCATTGCGAATGGCGAATTCAAGCTGGATGGAGTCGCATATAAACTGGCGCGCAACAACGGCCCGAATTCATTGCACGGCGGATTGAAGGGTTTTGACAAGGTGGTTTGGAAGGCCAGAGTAATTTCGACCAACGATGGTCCGGGCCTGGAATTGAAATACCTCAGCAAAGACGGCGAAGAAGGTTATCCCGGAAACTTGAATGTGACGGTTACTTATACCTTGACCGAGAACAACGAGCTGAAAATCGATTACCAGGCGACGACGGATAAGGATACGGTTCTCAATCTGACGAATCATTCGTATTTCAATCTTTCCGGCCAGGCGTCGGGCCGTATTTTACAGGATGTGGTGACAATCGATGCCGATGAGTTCACGCCGAGTAATGCAAACCAGATTCCTACAGGCAAGCTGCAGAGCGTCGCGGGCACGCCGTTTGATTTCAGAAAGCCAACGCCCATCGGCGCGCGCATTGATGAGAAAGATCCCCAACTCGAATATGCGAAGGGCTACGATCACAATTTTGTTCTGAACCACTCGGGCGATACGCCGTCGTTTGCGGCTCGCGTGAGCGATCCGGATTCCGGCCGCGTTTTAGAAGTGCTGACGACGCAACCCGGACTGCAGTTTTACACCGGCAATCACCTGGATGGAACGGTGAAGGGCAAAGGCGGCGTGGTGTACGGCTTTCGCTCCGCATTTTGCATGGAGACGCAGCACTTTCCGAATTCGCCGAACCAGCCAAATTTTCCTTCCACGGAGTTGAAGCCGGGGCAGCGCTATCACGAGATTACGGTTTTCAAATTCTCAACCACGCCTCACGCCTGAAATCACATCATCGCCACTGGCGGCGCAGGCTCATCCGGACTGCCTGCGCTGCGCAGCGGAGCGCGAATCATGATCAGCGCCAGAATCGCCAGCACCACCAGACCTATTAAATAAGACGGGTGCGGAAAAAGCTGGAGATGCTCGCGGATATTGGGGGGCGTGAATTGCAGACCGGCCCAGAACAGGCCGAGAATCGCTTCGCCGGCAATTAAACCGGATGCGGTGAGCACGCCCGCATTATCCACGCGAGCCTTCTGCGCTTCATTGTAGCCGCGGCGGCTTGCGGCTGAATCGCCAAGCCAGCGGATCACGCCGCCGACAAAAATCGCAAAGGTGGTGCCGAACGGGAGATACATGCCGATGGCCACCAGCATCGGACTCTTGACTTGCATCAGGATGAATCCGCAGCCCAGCAGAATGCCGAACACGATCAAGGGCCACGCCATATCGCCGCCGACAATGCCTTGCGCCAGCAACGCCATGAGGCCTGCTTGCGGCGCGGGAAGTTGCCGGTCGCCAAACCCGGTGCCTCCCGCGCGAATGTTGCCTTCATGCAGCAGCACCAGCGGGAAGTACATGATCAGACTGGCCACGACCACCGCGATCAGCTCGGCGATTTGAATGTTGCGCGGCGTGCCGCCGAGTATGTAGCCGACTTTGAAATCTTGCAGCAGCTCGCCCGCAACCGCGACAGAGACGCAGACCACCGCCGCAACGCCCAATACGGCAGCGACACCGGCGAGCCCCGATACTCCGAGCGCCACCATCAACAGCGCGGCGACGATAAGCGTCGACAGCGTCAGTCCGGACACAGGATTATTGGACGACCCGATCAATCCGCACAGGCTTCCGGACACCGTGGCGAAAAAGAAGCCGAGGATCAGCATGACAAAGGCGGCCACTACGCCCGCCGATATCTGGCCAGCCATGTAAATGTAGAGCGCGAGCATGATACAGAAGAAAACGCCGATCAAAGCGAAGACGACTTTGGCGCTCATGTAGCGCTCCGTGCGGCTGAGCGCAGCGCTTTGTTCGGCGGTCTGGCGCATATCGCCGATCATGCGCTTCATGCCGGCGACAAGACTGGTTCTCATGCGAAACAGCGTGTGCGCCGCGCCGACAAGCATGCTGCCGACCGAGATGGGGCGCACGATGTAGTGCCAGACGCCGTCGGACAAATCGCTCCAGGATGCGTCGGGCGCGCCGGCCGGAAGAAACGCGTGAAGCTGCGGACCCAGAAAATAAATGAGCAGCGGAACCATCAGTCCCCAGGCCAGAACGCCGCCCGCGAATTGCAAAGCCGCTAGGCGCGGGCCAATGATGTAGCCAACGCCGAGAAAGGCCGGACTTATGCTAGGGGCGTCGAAGCTGGAGAATCCGCCCGTGTGCAAAATGTTTGTGGATGCCGCGCTGCCGAGCCGGACGCGGCTGGTGCCGAGGCGGCCGACCCCGAACGAAAATTGCGAATCGGCGGCGAAGAAACCGAAGCGGCCCAGCAGGAAAACGAGTCCGCCCAGCCCGATATTCCAGAACAGAAATTTGGCCGCCTGCGCGCCGCGTTGACCGGCTTTATGAATTTCGGAAGCCGCGAGCGATTCGGGGAAGGGAAGTTCCGGATCTTCCACCATGACGCGCCGAACGAGGGAAATGAAGAGCACGCCGAGAACGCTGCCGACCAGCACCAGCGCGGTGGTTTTCCAATAGGCGTCGCGGAATCCGAAGGAGGGCCACGCGCCCGCGATGAGAAATGCGGGAATGGTGAAGATTGCGCCCGCCGCGACGCCTTCGCCGATGCTGCCGCTGGTTCGCGCGATATTTTCTTCGAGCAGCGAGCCCTTCCACGCGCGCAGCACCGCCATGCTGATCACGGCCGCGGGATACGTTGCGGCAACCGTCATTCCCGCGCGCAGTCCGAGATAGGCATTGGCCGAGCCGAGCACGACCGTCATGCACAGGCCCAGCAGAATGGCGCGCATGGTCAGCTCGCGCATCTGCATGTGCTCCGGAACAAATGGTTGAAACGGCTTGGTTTGAGTGCTCATTGGGGGGTATGCGTGTTGCTATTGTACGCGGGATTCCAAGCGCGCCCCGTTTCGAAAGCTCTCGCATACACCCGATTTGTTCCGGATGGGGGCAACCGCGCAGCTTATCCGGCGTCACGTGGGCGCCGCATCATCCAGAGGAATCGCATAGTTTCTGTATAACTTGTCGCTAGATGCGTCGATGGATGCGAGAAACGGACCGGCCAATTCTCTGAGATAGGAAATTAGTCGCGCGGGCCAAGGGAATTAGGCTCTCGGACGTGACGATTAGCGTAAAGGAACCCGGGATACACCTGAGTGCCGTAAGCGTCCTTTGGTCCGGCGAAGGCCTTCTTGATGGCCGCGATTTTCTCGGGTGCGATGCATCCGGCGTCTTGCCCGGCCTTGCACGCGAGCACCGCGGGATCGAAATCGCAGCCCAGCGGATCGAAGATCACGCCGTCGGTCAAACCATCTTTCGTATCGCATCGTTTGAGGAGCGCATCCATGAAAAGCTTGCGGTCGGCGTCTGTAAGAAATTTGTCGATCTGCGGCTTGCCGGATGCATGTTTGGGTGCAGCCTGGTTGTAAGCCACTGGTATCCATTGAGCGATTGCGAGGTTCGACAGACCGGTGCGCATGGCTGGGTCTCCCGAGACTATTCCATTGAAGACCGTCGGATAACGCTGCGAGAGGATCATCCCTTCACGCCCGCGCGTGGAACAGCCAACGAAATACGAGTACGCCGCGGGTTTGGCATAGTAGTGCGCAATAATCTGCTTCGCAATTCCGGCCACTTCGGCATTGGCAAGGAAGGCGAAATCGAGATAGGCCTGCTGGTCGCGCATGAACGAGAAGTCGAACGCGCCGGTCTTGGCCTTGTGTCCTGTGTCGGTGCTGGCGACGGCAAACCCGTGCGAGAGCGCCGGCTTGTCTCCGGCATAGCTGGCCCAGTGGGGTAAGCCACGAAACCGTTGCCGCCCCGCCACCCTGCATCATGAAGTCGCCATTCCACGCCTCCTGATCCGGCAATGCAATGGCAAAGCCGATTCCGAACTGAGCGGCACACCTCCGGCCATCGCAGCGATAACGAGCCAAGCCATCCTTACGAACCCATCCTGGCCGTCGATGCCTTTGCGGGCATTGATGATACCGTCGACACGGCAGTGCGGGAAGAGGTCCGATGGAAGGAGAGCCCGGATACGCTGGAGGGAATGGTTTTGCCGGCGCCAATCAACTCAGTCTTGGTGATCTCGACGCCACTTAGTTCAAGACGTGTCGACTCGGAGCAGTTATCCGACCGTTGGGCTTGCGCAGCCGCGAATGCGCAGAAGAGTGCCGCCGTCAGCATTGCTTTCGGGTACTTCATTTGTTGTCAGCGACCTCTTGCATTACCATGACCATGATCGGAGAAAAACTACCATGCGACTGATTGGATTGGCCATACTCATCGCTACAAGCTGCGGTTTCGCGCAGGACTCAGCGGACTTTAGGCCGACGGTTTCCCAAGTTCTGGACGCGCAATATCCGCGAGTTGACAGCAACTCGCGCGTTCAAATCAGATTTAAAGCGCCGGACGCCACGAAAGTCAGGGTCAATTTCTGGAGCGGCCCGAAAGCCGATATGGAGAAGCAAGCCGACGGGTTCTGGACATTCACCACCCCTCCCATGCTCCTGGACTTCACTACTACACGGTGATCGTGGACGACGCAGAAGTGAGTGAATCACAAGACTGTATATCTTGCGTCTGTCGAGACCACTTATTCTAAGTTCCCAGAATTCCGGCATTATCTATACCACTCTATCGGGGTAAAAGCCCGTTATCAGCGGCGGCATTGCAGTCACGGGATGTAAGCGCATCGACGCAAACCGCAACCTGTGGTCCGCACCCGCCCCGCCGCAATTAAAAAACACGCGCCAGCTCTACGTGAACGGTGTTCGCGCTCAACGAGCCAGAGGACGCCTTCCCGTAACACTCACGGAGACCGAGACAGGTTACACGGCAGGTTCTCCCGTCGTGGCGAATTGGAAAAACGTCTCAGATATCGAGTTTGTTTATACCGGCGGCAATGCCGTCTGGTCGGAAAAATCGTCGGGTGTCGGCGCCTGGACGAATCCCGCTGTCCAATCGCCACGATCGATGGAACTAATATCACAATGGCGCAACCCTGCTGGGACAATTCGACGAAACGCGGTATGTTACCTAGCGGAGCGCGAACGGCCAACTTAGTTGGTCCGAAAAGCATCGGAAAGGAACCGGAATATGTAGAAAACGCCTACGAACTGCTCGGTACACCGGGCCAATGAGTCATCGCGCCGTCGTACACCGCGAGCCTCTGATGAAAGCCGGGTCCTTCGAACCGCGGATCGGCGAAATCGGCAAAGTCGATCTCGACATACGCGCAGCCACTGCAATAGTCGTTGTGCCGCTCGAAGAAGCTGTTCGTGTAACTGTTGTTGGCGTAGACGTCCACGCGATTGATCTGGAAACGCACTTGGGCCGGAGTGGTCCAGACCAGCGTGCCCATCCGCCCGTTCCCTAACGGCATCCCCTCTTCGCTGCGCGCGACGGGCTGGTCATACAGTAAGTCGGCGCGCGAGATGCGGCTTTGCTCGCCAGGCGTTTTGTCTCTGCTCGTCTGCGCCGCTGCCATTGCAGCCAAACCCGTGCCGAGAAAAGCGCGGCGTGAATGACCGGAATCCATCTCTTTATTATTTCGGCCCTGGATGGATC
>CAWBDW010000021.1:0-7228 GCA_963787545.1 uncultured Acidobacteriaceae bacterium | reverse complement strand
GTAGCTTTCTGGATGGTTACCCGACCTTCGCCAGTCGAACACAGCCACGAAGAAAGGACAGATCCACACCTACCGAATTCCGCTATGCCGGGAAAACTAAATTTATCCCCAGTGCTATTCACTTACCAGCCGGTCGAGCGGGTCTCCTACCCTGCCATACCGCCGTTCGTGGCGGCATTCGCAACCCTATGGGGGAATTACTTCCGCGTCATCCGCATCTCGAAGATCTTCCGCTCATCCCCTTTCTCGTCGATCAGGAAATGGCGATAGAGGAGAAGATGGCCGTCTTCCTCAAGGTGCGCGCGCACGACGTCTTACGCCCAGGATGGTCGGGATCGAGGGGGGTAGCCCATAGAACGATGTCCTTGCCGTCGAACGTGCCGTCGCTCTGGCGAATTGACATCGTCGTCTGCCGCGAGTCATACCATACGGTGGTGAAGCGATTCGTTTTGGGATTGAAGCCGGAGATTCCGGTGCCAGTACTCTTCGTTCCGTCAGGATTGAAGAAGGTGAAATCGACTGCAGAAACTTGCCGTCCTTTATCATGGATTGCTTACACGTGCCTTTCGTCACGATCGGCTTCCCCTTCATCGGGAAGAAAGTCTTGACGACCTCCCAGTCGCCCGTAAATTGCGCGAGCAGCCTCTGACCGGCGCCCGCCGCGTTCGACGGCTCATATTGGTTGTGGGTTTGTTGCGCGAGCGCGCTCGCAACAATGAGCAAGTTCGCGGCAATCCATTTCTTCATGGCACTCCGATAATATCGAAGATCGCGGGCATTGCACGCCTCCTAGCGCTTGCCAATCAGTCCTAGCCTAAACAAAACCGATACCCCACCCGAGGCTCCGTCAACAAATACCTCGGATTCCCAGGATCCGGCTCAATCTTCTTCCGTATCTGATTCACAAACACATGCAGATACTCAACCTCATCCCCATAATCCGGCCCCCAAATCGTCTGCAGTAACTTGCGATGCGAAATCGTCACGTCCGCATGCGTTGCCAGATAATGCAGCAGATCGAATTCTTTCGGAGTAAGTCGCGTCTCCTGCCCGCGCACAGTAACTCGCCGTGCCGCCACCTGTATCTCGACACCGCCAAACGCAATGACCGCAGGCCCGCTCCCCGAAGATAAAGGAACCCGGCGCAGATTCGCTCGAATACGCGCCAGCAGCTCGGGCATGCTGAACGGCTTTGTGACGTAATCGTCCGCGCCCGCATCCAGCGCCGCTATCTTATCCGCGTCCGTGTTCCGAACCGTCAGCATGATGATTCCAATGTCTGAATGGCTCCGAATTTCCAGACACGCCTCCAGACCGCTCATCCCCGGCATATTGACGTCGAGCAGCACCAGATCGAACCGGTCCTGCCGCAGTTTCACGAATGCGTCCAATGCGGACTTCGCATCCACAACCGCGTATCCTTCAGCCGCCAGTGCAGTCCGCATTACGCGGCGAATCTGGGGCTCATCGTCCACCACTAGAATTTTTCCCTCGCCCATGCCGCTCTATTGAGTGTGCCATTGAAGCACATCCCCAAGCCCCGCCATAATGAAGTAATCATGCTAACTGCCTTAGACCGCCCGAATCCGGACGCGCTGCTCCGGCAGATCGAAGCGGATGAGTCCGATGTCGGTTTTGGACGCCTGAAGATCTTTCTCGGCTATGCTTCCGGAGTCGGCAAATCCCTTCGCATGCTGGATGAAGGACGGCGAAGGCGCGAACGCGGCCAGGACGTGGTGGTCGGAGCGATTCAGCCCGAAATCGACGAACGTCAGGCACTGCTTCTCCAAAAGTTGGAAGTGATTCCGCTGAAGCTGATTGGCGGCGTTCCGGTCTTGGACGTCGAAGCCATCCTCGCGCGGAGGCCCTCGGTATGTTTGATCGACGGTCTGGCGTACGACAATCCGCCCGGTTCGCCGCATCCCAAGCGATGGCAGGATGTGCAACAACTGCTCGACGCCAAGATCTCCGTCATCACGTCCATCAACATCCAATTCATCCACGAATTGCAGCCGCAAGTCGAAGCGATTACCAGGAAGCGCGTCACCGGCAGCGTTCCCCAGAGTTTCATCGGTTCTGCCGACGAAATCGCCATCGTCGATGCGCCGCCGGAGACTTGCTTTCTCCGCTCGACTGAGCTCGGCCTGAATCCTCGTATTCTCGAACAGCGTTTATCGGAGCTTCGCGAACTGGCATTGCTCCTCGCCGCCGACGTCGTCGACAAGCAGTTGGAGCGCTACCTGCGCCAGAACGGCCTCACCTCCGCAACGGGTGCGCAGGAGCGCATTCTCGTCTGTATCACCCCAGATTTCGATGCCACCGCGATTATCGCCAGCGGCAAGCGGAATGCCGATCGCTTTCACGGCGATCTCTACGCGGTCTATGTGCGCAATCGGAACTTGACGCCGGCTGAGGAAACGCAGGTGCAGCGCAATCTCGAAATCGCTCGCGAGGCAGGTGCGCGCGTCGAGATCTTGGATCAGGAAGATTCTGTTGAAGCCATTCTCGATTTTGCGCGCGGCAAAGGCGTTACTCAGATCTTCTTAGGACACACCGCGCGAACAAGCTGGTGGCAAGAGCTCACCGGAACGTCGCTCAATGAGCTTATCCGGCGCGCGGAAGGCTTCGATGTGCGGTTATTTCCAAACTAGAACATGCAGGCGCGCACCCGCGGCAAGCTGAAAATCTTTCTGGGCTACGCCGCGGGCGTAGGAAAAACTTATCAGATGCTCGAAGAAGGCCGCGCGCTGAAATCGAACGGAGTCGACGTGGCGACGGCTATTTCGAGGCCCACGCCAGGAAAGACACCATCGCGCTCACCGAGGGCTTGCCCATCGTGCCTCGCCGCAAAATCGAATATCGCGGGACGACCTTCGAAGAAATGGACACCGAGGCAATTCTCGCTCGCCATCCCGCCGTGTGCCTCGTCGATGAGTTCCCGCATACCAACATTCCGGCTCGCCCCGCGCCAAACGCTGGGATGATGTCGAGGCGCTGCGCGACGCCGGCATCGACGTCTTCACCACCATGAATATTCAACACCTGGAAAGCCTCAACGATCAGGTATGGCGAATCACCGGCGTGCAAATGCGCGAAACCATCCCGGATTGGGTGATGCAGCGCGCCGACGAGGTCGTCATGGTCATCTCACTCCGCGGCGCTTCTCAACCGCCTCCAGCGCGGAGTGATTTACCCGCAAGAAAAAGTGGAACGCGCGCTCGCCAACTTCTTTCGCGAATCGACCCTCGCCGCCTTGCGCGAGATGGCGCTCCGCCAAACCGCGCACGAGGTGGAAAACAGTTTGGAAGCGGAGATTGCAAGCATCTCCACCGAACGAATTCTGATATTCATTACCGCCGATCCAAACGCGGCGATGCTGGTCAGGCGCGGCAAACGAGTCGCCGACTACCTCCATACTGCCTGTTTCGCCGTCGCCGTCCACAACGGTGCCGATCTTAGCGATCTGCCTGCCCGCGAGCGCGAAGCCATCGAGCGGCATCTCAACTCCGCGCGCAACCTTCACATTGAAACCCGCATTCTGGAGGGTAAAGACATCGCCCAAACCTTGGTCGAATTCGCCAGGTTGAACGGCATCACGCAAATGTTTGTAAACCGGCCCGGCAAAGACTCGCCCTTTCGCGGGTCCCTATGGCGGCTGGTCGAGGATCTCGTGCGCCTCGCCAAGGACATGCGCATCACAGTTGTAGCCGAGCGCACACGCCCCGCCGCTTGAGGGATTTCGCTCGTCAACATCGCTTCTCTGGGTGAGCAGCTAAAGGTGCTCGGTCAAATTCAAACAGGAGAAACTTTATGCGCACAGGAAAGTATTCGCTCGCCCTCGTCCTCGCGTGTCTTGCCGTAGGAAGCGCGTCGGCATCGACGGTCAGTTACAACTTCTCGCAAGGCGGCTGGTCAGATCAAGCCGGTGACACCGGAACCTTAACAGGAACGTTTACAGGCACACCCCAGTCAAATGGTCGGCCTCCAACTGGCAAACCTCACAAGCTTTCAGGCCAACTTTCACGAATCTGGACCGCTCGGCACAAACACATTTATTTTCAACCTGCCAAGTACGACCGACTTCACATACGATCCCAACATAGGACTGCTCGATTTTGCGTCAGGCAGCGCAGCGTCGAACATTCAGCTTTGCTCCGGCGGCCCCGACACGAATGCGGTTTGTTTCAACATAAACCCGAACAGCGGTGCAGCGACCGATTTCACCGGTTTCTTTGACGACCTGCCAATATTCGGACAAACGACAACGACAGCGCCTTCCATCGTGACACCGGCGGGAACCGCAGCGCCCGAACCGGCAAACGTCGGCCTGTTGACCGCCGCAGGTATAACCTTTCTAGGATTCGGATTCTTCAAAAGGCGCCGTTTTACCCCGACTTCACTAAAATCCTCCTCCGTTTCTAAACTTGCCTGATGTTTCGTGGGGCCAGGCTTCAGCCTGCCGGGGGACTTCAGTCCCCCAAATTTGAAAATACGAACCCACTCGACAGTTCGTTCGGTAAACCCCTCCAAACTCCAAGGTGGCGCGGACGATGACCGCTGGAAGCCTGACCTACCAGCCGCAAGACGATGCCGAACTCGAATCAGTCGAAAAAGTCATTCTCGAAAAATAGTTCCTGCTGCGCAACCTACGCCGCTACTCGGAACCGAACGGATCCTCGCGGCTACCCGGTCCCCCGCCTGGACCGGCGAGCAGCACAAAGATATTTCGGCGAAGGAGTCGTCGATTGGGGTCCCTATGTTTTCGAATGGACTTGGAAATCCCATATTTGCTTTGTCTACGATCGATTTAGCCTGCAACCCGTGAAGCGGCTCACCTATACGGGCGAGGGCTGGGGTATGACTCATACCGCGACGGAAATCATTACCAGTGACGGTACCGCTACGCTCCGTTTCCGAAATCCGAAGACGTTTGAACAGACACGGCAAATCCTCGTTAAGGACAATCGTCAGAACTCGACCTGCTGAATGAGCTCGAATACGTCAAAGGCGAGATTTATGCCAACGTCTGGCACTCGGACCGTATCGCGCGCATTTCGCCGCGGAATGGTCACGTGATTGATTGGATCGATCTTACGGGGCTGTTGCCTGGTGATCAGAAGGTGAATGCAGAATCCGTGCTCAATGGCATTGCCTATGACGCTCAGCACGATCGGCTATTTGTGACCGGAAAACAATGGCCATCGTTTTCGAAATCAAAGTCGTTCGCTAGTGCGCGCTCCTGAGTGCCACCTTGTGACCGATACTTAATTTATCGAGCGTAGTAGATCGGGCAAATGGGCGAAGATGGGCGGAAGCACAACAAGAAACGGGCCCCGGCTGACGTGCCAGTTGAGCCTTCATCGGGCTGTGCGAGTTCAGTTTACAAAGCACGGTTGGAGGAGCTCGGCAAGAGTCTATGTCTCTTGGGCCGACGGTATCGTTCGCTCGTTCAGATTGACGCCTGTCTGATGGTGGCGCTGAGCGTTATTTTCTACATCCTCTACACGCATGCCTTCATTGATAGATCCGCCTTTGGCGTGATCGCGTACTGGACGATGGGCTCCTCCTCTTGCAATCCCCGGAGGAGCATTGGTCAGAATTGGCTTCACCATTGCGCGACAGAAACGCATTCGAGGCTACTACGAGGAACGCCTGCGGCGCCTGGACGGCACCTGGAAAAATCGCGAAGATAAGCGGCAGCGAGTTCGCGGCTGTCGACCATCCTTACTGCATGGATCTGGATCTATTCGGCTCCGGATCGCTCTTTGAATATTTGAGTTCGGCGCGCACCGGGGGTGGAAGGCGTTGGCTCGCCGATGCGCTGTTATCCCCAGCGAGTCTGAGTGAGGTCATTGCCCGCCAGGAGGCCATTACCGAGATTCGCACGCGCAATGATCTGCGGGAGTATCTGGCCGACGCCGCCGGAACAGGAGAGAGCAATTTTCAAGGCGACGCGCTCAAGGAGTGGTTGGATGAAGCTCCGGTGAAGTTCGAAACGAGAAGCTACATTTTGGCTGTTTGTCTCTGCGTTTTGAATCTTGCAGCCGTCGGGCTTGGACTTGCAGGCAGAGTAGTTCCGGAAGTGCCGCTTGCCACGCTAGCTGTAGTCGGGCTGTTTACGGTTGTGATGCACGCCAAGACCAGCAAGGTTAGACAAGGCGCTAGTTCGCAGGTACCTTATGAAATCAATCTTTTGATTCGTTATGCCCGGCGATTCCGGCGCGAGCCCTTCAGCTGCGCTCGCCTGAAAGTTCTCAAGAACGAAGTTAGCGCGGTACCGGAACGTGAATTACGCCGAATGCTTCGCAATCTAAAGCTACTTAAGTGGCATGAGGATCCTGCGTTCACCTACCTTTCTTACCTATCGCTCTGGGGAACGATTTTTCGCCATTACGCTAGAAAAGCGACGGACTCAGGCAAGAATGCAAATCGCAAGGATGAGGGCCGCTATTAGTGAATTGGAGGGACTGGCCAGTTTGGGCGCGTATGCCTTCGAACATTCTGATTACCCGTTTCCCTCGTTCAACGGCGATGTAGCGGACCGTACTCCGCTCTTTGAAGCCGGCGCTATAGGACATCCGCTGATCGAAAGTACCATTTGTGTTCGAAATCCCGTAAGCATCAATCAGAGCACGCGCTTCGTACTGGTTAGTGGATCTAACATGTCTGGCAAAAGCACGTACCTGCGCACAATTGGACTCAATTTCGTCCTCGCTCGCGTGGGAGCTCCGGTGTGCGCGGACGTGTTGCGTTTATCGATGTTTTCAATTGCTACCAGCATGCGCGTGTCCGATTCTTTGCAAGATGAGAAGTCACGGTTTCTGGCGGAGGTTACCAGAGTGAGGGAGATCATCGATATCGCCGCTGGTGGGCCATTGCTTTTTCTTTTTGATGAGTTGCTCACAGGCACCAATTCGGAAGACAGACGGGCCGGGGCGGCCGGCGTGATAACAAACCTGATCGAAAAGGGTGCGTCGGGATTTCTTACGACGCATGATCTGGCGCTTTCCTAATGGGCGCTCTCGATATTAAAGATCGCAAAGAACGTGCACTTTATAGATCATTTGAATGACACAGAAATGGTTTTTGATTACCGCCTGCGAGGCGGCGTGGTGCCGCACTCCAATGGGGCAGCCATTCTCGCCAAGTTAGGAATTTTGAAATTGTAAAATGAAGGCATTCCCGCATGCGATCTTTGTGGAACTGCACCCGCCATTCCCTCGTAATT
>CAWBDW010000020.1:0-28687 GCA_963787545.1 uncultured Acidobacteriaceae bacterium | reverse complement strand
ATGCACACGAATAGGAAACAAGTGAGCGAAACCTTTCAAGAATTTGGGAAGCACAGACACGCTTCCTTCAGGTCAGTTATAATCCGAGGTCGATGCCGCGCCTAACGATCTGGTTTGTGGCTATCTTATTGGCCGTTGTGGTCGTGGTGTGGACGGCATCGAGATGGGTTGCTTCCGAGTCGCAATTACCCGTGGCGAACGCAAAATCCGCTCAATTCGTTACGGGCAACGTTTCGGGCACAGGCATGGTGGCTCGGATGTGGGTGAACTCCGCCCGAGTTTACACGGGGCAGAACATTCGCATGGATCTGGTTTTCGAAAATCATGCCGCAAAGCGCATAGAGAATCTCGAATTCGTCGATTTCCAGCACCCAGGGTTTGAGCCATCCGGAGCATGCTGGAGAGATCATCATCCGGCATGTCTCGGAGGAAAGACAAACGCTGTCGAGTTGAACCCGATTCTCGAGCCGGGTGAGTCGGTTCACATTTGGGGAAGCTTGAAACCTTCGGCCACGGGCCGATATAACGTGCTCGCCGTGTATACATTCTCTTCGCCGTATGACGGCCCTGCCGCAAACGGCTCCTCCGGGATGCAGCGCTTCACTCCCGCTCTGTCTTTGCAAGCGATCGAGGTGACGACTCCGCTTCGGGAAGCGGCCGCAGGGTTCAATAAGTTCCTGGCTTTGCCGTTGATCGGGGCTTTGATCCTGTTTGGTGTGCAGGCCTGGGATAAAGATCGGGATAAACGGAAACAGCAGATCGAAAACGAGCGCGCGCGTGCCTTTACAGTTTGGACCGAACAGCTGAAGCGAGTATTCGAGTACACACAACAGCACTATCTTCCGATGTATCAGTCAATTTCGAATTTGCGGGGAGATGCCGGGCGGCTGCGCGGGACTGCCGGACGACCTGCGGAGTCGCGGTATGCACTGCACGCGCTTTTTTCCTTCCTGATGTTCCGTACTCAGGTGCGCCGTTTGGCGCTCGCGAAAGGCGGCTTTTTTCTCAGCACGCTGGATGCTGAAAACATCCTAAGTAAAATTTCACAGCTGCTCAAAGACGTGATGAGAGCGCATGGACCGTCTGAAGACGACATGGCGGCGGCCGTTAGCGCGGTGAATCGCCCTGTAGATCTTGCAAAATTCACGCTTCTCTTAACCTCGCCCGAAAAGGGACCGGTTATTACCCGCGTCTGGCGGCCATTGCTGGCGTGGATTATGGGAAGCGCCCCGCATCACGATCAGGGGCAGTCTTTCGATGTATATCTCGCGCTTTTGACCATCATGGGAGCCGTACTTCAATTCGAATGGGATCGGCCGTTCTTCCGGTACTGGTATGCGAAGCGGCCGGAATTCGATGCAACGGAGGTTAGGAATGCGCTGGACAAGCTGCCGGATGCACCCGAGCAGTGGGCCGACTTCAAGCAGCTTGTTGAAACGTATATGGGCGATGTTGTAAAGTACCTGGCAGTTGAGGAACCAGGATCACAGAACGCGGAATATTCGTAACGCTCTGAATTTCAAGGAGTAAGCGGAACGGGGCGCTTGATTGTGTTGGCTTGTGATGGTAGGATGAAGTTGTAGGTGTACGTATGAGTCAAGACCGCGTAGTGGTTTACTAGCCATTTCAGCGATGGCCGAGAGACCCTCAGTGGATTTAAATCCGCTGAGGGTCTTGGCATTTTGCGCTAGGCGTGCTGAGCGCGGTGCTTTCCTTCTGCGAATTCCTCGATTATTTTCCTGTTGAAGGCCGGGATATCGTCCGGCTTGCGGCTGGTAACCAAGCCGTGATCGGTGATCACCTGCTGGTCGGCCCATTCGCCGCCCGCATTTCGAATATCGGTTTTCAGCGAGGGCCACGAGGTGAGTTTCCTGCCGCGCACTACTCCCGCTTCGACCAACATCCAGGGGCCGTGACAAATCGCCGCCACCGGTTTGTGCGCGTCGAAAAACGATTTGACAAATTGAACCGCCGCGGGGTCCTGGCGTAGATGGTCGGGATTCATCACGCCGCCGGGAAGGAGCAAGGCATCGTAGTTGTTCGGGTCGGCGGATTTCAGATTCACATCGACGGAGACGGAATCGCCCCAATCGGTTTTATTCCAACCTTTAATCTTTCCTTCTTTCGGCGAAACGATTTCGGTTTTGGCGCCGGCTTCTTCCAACGCCTTCTTGGGCTCTGTTAATTCAACGTATTCGAATCCTTCGGTAGCGAGGATAGCCACACGCTTGCCTTGTAACGACTGCGCCATATCAATCTGTTTCCTTTCGAAAAATTGGATTCGTAGGGGCGCGGGCGGTTTCGGATTATGGGCTCCAAACCACAGGCTAAAGCCTGTGCCACTTCGAGGTCGCGGCTGGTGGTTACGCTCCGCGCCTCAACCGCCTGTGTACATGTGTCGGTACAATATCGGGTGTGGGGTTTAAATGGGATCCCGAGGAAGGCGGAACGCAATTTTCAGAAGCATGGGGTTCGCTTTTCGACTGAGGCCATAACAGTGTTTTCGGACGACTACGCCATTACCGTCAGTGAGGACGAATCCGATGCTTCCGAACGGCGATTCGTATCTCTTGGAATGGGCGGTCTGGGGCGCTTGATCGTGGTCGTTTACACTTGGCGCGGCGAGGACGTCCGCATCATTTCCGCTCGTCCTGCCGATCCGCACGAACGCAAAGAATACGAGGCACAATTATGAAAGACCGTTACGACTTCGGCGCAGGAAAGCGGGGCCGCATTGTTCCGCCCGAGCCGGAACAGGCCGGGAAGGTGCGGATCACCATCCGGTTGGATCAGGACATAGTGGACCACTTCGCGGCGCTTGCGGATGCATCCGGCGGCAAGGTTGGATACCAAACCCTCATGAACGACGCTTTGCGCTCCTCCATCGAGGCGCCTAAGCTCGAGGCACTGGTGCGCCGTGCCATTCGCGAGGAACTGGGCCGAAAAGGCGCGGCCTGAATTGGCTCTCAGGCCGGTGGAAGGAACCGTGGAAAAGGAAATGGCTCCGCCAGGGCGGGGCCATTTGTGTAGTTCGGCTGGCTAGAAGTAGAAACGAACGCCAACTTGAATGATTCGGGTGTAGTTCGCACCTGAGACTCCAGCGCCAGAGCCTAATGCCAATGCGCCGTATTGTGAATTCAGAGCGCCAAAATCGAGCCGATCCTGCAGATTGAGGGTCGGGTCGCTCCACTGCATGTGATTCAACACGTTGAATGCCTGCCCGAAGATTTGCATACCGACGTGCTCGGTGAAGGTGAGCTGCTTGGTAAGCCCGAGGTCCAGGTTCCAGCGCGGCTGGCCGCGCAGGATACCGGCACCGCCGCAGCGTCCGTCGATGCCGACCAGGTCGGCCGGAAGTTATTGTAAACGGCAGCCGGATTGCTGAATAGGTTTGCTCCGGTTCCTCCCGTTTGAGGGTTCGTGTTGACACCGATGATCTCCTTGCGACGACTCCGAAAACCGGCTGTGTTGTATAGCCATGCGGCTGAGTGGTACGGCATTGCAACCGTCTATCTGCCACTTGTTCCGGCGCCGAATTCCTGATACGAGCCTGTTTCGACGCTGCAGCGGGAGACCGCTTCCATAGGTGAAGATAGGCGAGATAATCCAGCCGCCCATGATCTCATTGATAAACCACTGCTGCTTGACCAGCGCTGGCCCTTTCCGAAAGGCAAGTTGTAGGAAGCCAGACAATTGAAAGTGAATTTCCGGTCCCAATACTGCGGGCCGTAATCGACGCCCGGATTCCATGGATCGTTGGTGACTGGCGAGGTGTAGGACTGGTTGAGTCCGAGTACTGCCGAGCGAGCTTTGGCCGTAAGTGAAATTGGCATCATGTGAGATTTGTGGATCGCTTCTGCACCGACAGACCTACCGGCGTTGTAGTTGGACCATCCGCATCGAGGTGGTCGCGTAGACGATACTCCGTGCCTGGTTTGAGTCGATGGGATTGGATCGGACCGAAATGAATAGCTGCCATCCAGGTCGCCCACATACTGCCGACGGATTGGTGCTGATGTTACTCGCCTCTCGCCGGCTGCAACCGCCTGCGTGCAATTGCGAAGCCGGCGCAGTAACTGCTGCCCTTCAGCGCCGTCTCGAAGAACGGCTGCGGCGCGGGGGTCGCTTGCCCTTCGACTCCCGCGAAGTAGAGATTGTCGTAGGCGTTGGCGAACGTTTGGCCGCCCTGTTTCATCATCCAGGGCACATCACTGAACTCGACGCCGAGGTAGATATTCCTCGGCCACTCGCCGACATAGCCAGCTTCCAGGAGCCACACGCCCTTAAATTGCCGCTGGATGCTGATATCGACTGAATCGGAGGAGCTGGGACTTGAATTGCGATCCAGGGTTTCCAGAAGTCGCTCCGCCGAATGGGCATTTACTCCCGGCAACGACGGGCGAGGAGAGGGTCGGCGAAATGGCCGGCAACGGCGAGGTGAGTCCATTTATGCCAATACGGAAAGCGTCGGTGGGTTCGGCACCTTGCGACCTAGTGCAGGTAGCCGCTGACAATCGGATCGGAACAGGTCACCGGCTGCAGGAATCCATCGCCCAATACGGGGGTTGACACCAAGTCGATTCCCAAATTGCGCGCGTAGAAGCGGCCGTAGCCGCCGCGAATGACGGTTGCTTTATCCCCGAAGAGCTTGCTCAGCCAGCCGCTGGCTGCCTGCGGACTCCAGGCGATGGACACTCGCGGGGCCAGTCCACCTATAGAAGGGCTTGTACGGATAACTCAAACCTTTCACGGCGCCGATTGGGCTGAAGCCAAGGGTGGGGTTGTAGTTCTGCCATTTTGGGCCGACACCAAGTATGTTATTGAGGTAGTTCTGCATGATATCGGCTGGTTGGTAGCGGCATCCACCATGATTTCCTGTGAACCATTCGCATCCAGTGGGCGGCATCTGAACTGGTAATTCACCCCGTAAGTAAGCGTGAAGTTTGGCTTGATTTTCCAGGTGTCATTGAAGAAGAAACTGCCTGTCTGGTCGCTGACGTAGGAATGAGCGGGGGTGCCCAGTGGATTGAGTTGCAGGTTGGCTGCCGTTGCGGGTGGCGACCACAATCGAACCGGCGAGACCACCCCCAGAGCTGGGATTGTAAAAGCCGTTCTAGTTGCCGATTTCGCTTGAAGGCAGGCAATTGGCCGTGAGGCTGTCCGTGCAAGCGATGGGCTGATATGTCGTCGGGAAGGCCAAATTATCCGGAGCTGCCGCCTGTCGATGAGCTGCGTCAGTCCCAGGCCCACCACGTTGTCGTACCGGTCAAACCGCCAATCTGGTGAAAGAAATCGCCGCCGATCTGTAACAGGTGGGTCCCCTTTAATCAGACGAGGTTGTCGCGGTATTCATAATCGTGACCGTCCCAGAGACGGGGCGCGAATCCTGGGTATCGATGTTCAGTGGAACCAGAGCCGTTGCAGTTCGATTCGCCGCCGATTGTAACGGGCGCGCCCATATCCGCTGAGTATTGCGGTATACCGGCGCCAGCCCGCAGCCATTGCCATTGATCGCGGAGATAGCTGAAATTGAACTCGTTGGTGAGAGTGGGCGAAATGGTACCGGTGATGTCGGCTACGAGAGTAGCGCGGCTGATTGATGGTGGTAGCTGCGGTTGCCGGCTGACCTAGCGTGTCACCGGGCAGCAGACCGCCGATGTCCACTTGGCTTGTGGTTGGATTCGGCTGCCGGAAATAACGATAGCTCGAAAAGAAGCGCCACTTAGGGCCGAAATCGTGGTCGATCCGAACGACTCCGAAGTCATTGGTAAGCGGATAATTCAAATTGCCGATAAAATCCGCAGGTATTCAGGCCGTGGTCGCCGAAATTCATGTCGTTGCAGGCCGGCATGTACTTGTTCCAGATGCTGCTCACGACCGGATTCAGGCCGGTACGCAACGGGTCGCAGGGAAGCCCGCCGGTAGCGCCGCAAGCGATGGAATTGGCGAGATTGTATTTCACGATGTTGCCGTTGGCGTCGCGCTCCTCGATAATGCCCTGCCGGAGGGTTGCCGAGGGCACGAGCGATTCAAAGGGGCCCGAGCGCGGATAGCGCTCCCCTTCGTAATTGGCGTAGAAATACGTTTTGCCACCCAGAAAACTAGGACCGAGGGGTCCGCCCAGAGCGCCTCCGAAGCGGTTGTAATGCCCCTTTGGCTTCGCGATTCCATTGAAGTTGTTGTACCAGTCGTTCGAATTCAGCCAGTCTGCCTGGAAGAAATCGTAGGCCGAACCGTGGAACTTGTTGGTGCCGCGCTTGGTGGTGATCATCACCTGTCCGCCCCCCGACAGCGAGAAATCGGGTGTTTCGTTGTTTGTATTGACGCGAAACTCTTCGACGCTTTCGGCGGGCGTGGGCATAACGCCGGTGCCGTTGTGGCCTATATACGTCGCATTGTCGCCATCCAGATCGCTGGTGTTGTTGCCGCCATCCAGCATGAAGGTGTTCTGGTCGGCGAGATTGCCTGCAATGTTGCCGCTGGTGTATTGCCCTCCGCGCCATTATTAGTAGGTGCGGTGGTGGGCTGATAGAAGACCAGCGAAGAAGCGTCGCGGTTAATGGTCGGCAATTGCAGCATGGCATTACCGCCTATGCTGGCGCCCATGGTGGCGCTTTCGGTCTGCAATTCCGCCCCTACCACTTCCTTGACCTCGATAGTCTCGGTGGCCGAGCCAATCTGCAGCGCGACATTGAGCGTCAGATTGGTTCCGGTGACGACCTGCTGGTTGGCAACTATGCTTTTGCGGAATCCTTGCTTCGTCACCGCGAGGCTGTACTTGCCAGCGCTCACGTTGTTGAAAACGAACAAGCCGGATGAGTTAGTCTCGGCGGTAATGGATGTGTTCGTCGCTTGATCCGTCAAAACGACGGTAGCGCCGGGCACTTGGGCGCCGGTGGGATCGGTGACCTGGCCAGTGACGTTGCCGTTCCCTAAGCTTTGTTGCCCCAGGAGCAGGGTCGCTGGAGCGAATAGAGACAACGCGAAAAGAACCCGCAGAAACGCTCGTTTCATAAGTCCCCTTTTGCCGTGATGTAATGCGGCGACTTAGCCTTACGCGGCAGTATAAGGCAAGTAACGGGCTAAGGTCAACAATTTATTAAAGAATGGTACTAGGGGTCACGGGTGGATAAACCGGGGTTAGTAAGGCCGCTCTCTCTGGTGACGGCTCGGCTGCGGAGGTTGTGGCTCAGTTTCGGAGCGGGTCGGTTTCGGCATTTAAATGGCGGACCGCAAAAGACGACGGTCCGCCCCACCTGGGTTGCAACCGGGTGCCAAAACCAGGGGCGTGTATTGATCCCTTATTTGTGGCGGATGTCGAAGACGATTCCGGTGGCTTTTCCGTTGGGCAGGCAGGCGACGGTGGACTGCACGTAGGCGTCATTCTGGCCGTGGCTGGTGATGCAGGTTTGGATGTTGGTGGTGTAGAAGTGAATCGCAGCTTTGGTGTTGGGTAGGTCGCGGGTGAAGACGGGGTCGGCGGCTTGGAGGCAGCCCCAGATTTTTTCGGCGTCCTCGGCGGGAAGGATTTTGGCGGGCAGCAGGGGAAGCTCGTCCGTGAGGTTGAGCGAGAGCACGATGCCGGCTTGGCCGGGCGAGAGGTCGTAGTGATAATCGATGGTTTTCACCAAGCCGGTGGAGGTGATTTTGCGGCAGGCGATATCGATTATGGGGTAATTGACCTGCTGGCCGATTTTCAGGCCGGAGAGGCGAATGACCGAGTGCTCGGGCAGGCGGGTGCCTTTGACGTGGAAACCTCGGAGCTGGATTAGTTTGTTGCGGTCGATAGGAGTCGCCGGGCGCTGCTGCTGCGCGGGAACGGGAAGGGAGAGGAGCGTGAGGAGGAAGGGAAAAATCAGGCGCTGCACATCTTCACAATACGAAAGCCGCTTCCTTACGGTCGCGGTTCTGTTGGCGCTGGGTCGAGTTTCAGGATCAGGAGGGTCATGTCGTCGTGCTGCGGGGCTTCGGCGGTGAATTGGTCGGCGGCTTGGAATAGGGCGTTGAGGACGTTTTCGGCGGAGGCGTGGCGCGCTTGTTCTATGGCTTCGAGCATGCGCTCTTCGCCCCACTCTTCGTCGTCATGGCTCATGGCTTCGCTGATGCCGTCGGTGTAGGTGACCAAAACGTCGCCGGGCTGTACCACGAGGGACTGCTCTTCATACGCCGACAGGGGCAGCAGGCCGACGACGAGACCGCCCGCTTCCAAGCGTTCCAGGGTGCCGTTGGCGCGCACCAGCATGGGCGGATTGTGGCCGGCGTTAACATAGCGCAACTGGCGGGTGGCGGGGTCATAGGTGGCGAAGAAAAATGTCGCGTAGCGGTTGCTGGCCGAGGCTTCATACACCAGGCGATTGACTTTGTACATCATCTTGGCGAGATCGCTGGGGCCTTCGAGGGTCATGCCGCGCAAGGAGGCGCGCAGGCTGGCCATGAGTAGCGCGGCGGAGATGCCTTTGCCAGACACGTCGCCGACGGCTATACCGAGGCGGCCGTCTTCGAGTTCGATCAGATCGTAGTAATCGCCTCCGACACCGAGCGCAGGGCGGCAGAAGCCGGCCAGGGTGACGCCTGGAATTTGGGGAAGCTGCTGGGGGAAAAAGCGCTGCTGCACTTCGCGGGCGATCTCGATTTCGCGATTGATGCGCTCGCGTTGGGCGGCTTCGGCGGCGAGGGAGTGGGCGAGCTCGCTGACTTCGAGCGCAAGGCCGGTTTGGGTGGCAACCGATTGCAGAACGCGGAGGTCGGTGGGGGTGTAGGGCTCTTCGGATTTTTTGGGGCCGAGAGCGATGAGGCCCATGAGGCGGTCGCGGCCAGGGAGGGGCAGAAGCAGCTCGGCCTGGACGGTGTCGAGCGCGAGTCTTTCGGCGGGCTCGGCTGCCGCGAGCCATTCGGCGGGGCGGTCACGATATACGGTTGCCGGGCGATTCGTGCGTGCCAGGTTTTGCACGGTTGAGGATGTTTCCGCAAGCAGCACGGGGCCGGGGACGTCGAATCCGACGGCTTGTTGGAGATGAAAGACGTTGCTGCCGCGCAGCCAGACGGCGACTTGCGGAACGTGCAGGACTTCGGAGATGCGGCGCGAGACGGTTTCGATGAGCGGATCGCGTTCGGTGAAGCGGCGGGCGTGCTCGGAGAGCTCGCTGAGGACCATTTCGGCGTTGTAGGCTTCGCGGAAGAATTTGCGGTCGAGCCAGGCGTGCAGGCGGTTGCCGACGCTGATCTTCTTGCCGGCGGCGGAGCGGCGAATGAGAAAGGCCACAAGGGCGACCGAGACTGCAATCAGGACAAATGTGGTTTTGTGCACGTGGCGCTCGACGATGGGAATGTCGACGCCGAAAATCAGGACGAGCACAAAGACGATTTGCAGCACGACCAGGGTGGCTTTGGCGATCAGATACTTGGTGCCCATGCGCAGCAGGATGCGAATGTCCATGGCGCGCTGGACGACGACGACGTAGGCGAGGGTGAGCGGGAAGAGGATGAAGACGGGAATGTCGACGGAGAGCAACAGCCACTCGGGGGGCGAGAAGCCGAGGCGTGGCAGCAACCCGATCATAAGCACCATGCCGCCGAGAGAAATTGTGCTTCCGACGGCCAGGATGCGCAGGCGGCGGCGGGCGTCAGGCGTGGAGGCGGAGCGGAGCTTGTCGAAGATGGCGGCCAGGAAAAGAGCGGAGCAAAGGATTGCGGACCAGCCGCTGACCTGGTTCGTCCACGACTGTAAAGGAAGAAGCGGGGCGAGCGCGGCGACGTCAAAATATTGCAACCCGGCGAGCCACAGATTGAGACTGAAGGCAGCGAGCACGACAGCCGTGATGGTCCATTTAACGGCGGGCCAACGGATGTCGACGCGCCAGCGCTCGGGAAAATAGACACCGAACCAGAGCAGTGCAAGCTGCAATAGATAGGTCTGAGTGAAATTCCAAACGCCCAGGACGGTGGACGACGCGCCGCCCCAGAACTTCCAATCGAGATTGGCAAACCCAATTTCCGGGAAAGTAAGCAGGAACAAAACAAGCCAGGCATTCGGGTCGCGTGGACGCGCAGCCACGATCCAATAGCCGACGATCAGGCTGAGTAAGGGGACGAAGAGCACGGGAGTGAGAAAGGCGAAATATTCCCCCAAGCTGAAATTCGGGCCTTCCACCGGGAGGAACGGGGTCTCCACGTTTTTGGCTCGGCCATCGGGAGTGCGGAACGTAAGACGAATGGGATCGCCGGGCTTGCTGTGCGCGCGGAAATCGCTGAGCTGAGCGAGGCCGGTGTACGGCGCTCCATTCAGGCGCTCGAGAACGTCGCGCTTCGCGATTCCGGATTTTGCGGCTTCCTTATCGATCTTCGTGACAGTTTGGGCGTCGTCACCGAGGTCGAAGGGAACGGCTGCGTTTTTCGCGCCATGGAAGAATTCCTGGCGGAGGGCTGCGACGCCGGCGATGTAATAGGTCATGCTGGCGGCGGCGTACAGGCACAGGACTAGATAGAGCGGCCGCGCGGACTTGGATGGCACTTCAGGCCATTCTCTCGCATGTACTACTTGTGGAGGGCGCAGGCCAGAAAGGTGACGGCTCCGGAGAGGAGGGAGAGATTGAGGCTGAGGATGAGGGTGAGGGCGGCGTAGAGGCGGCGTTCGCGTGGGGTAACGGGGTAGACAATTGCCGGTTGGTTGAGATCAGCGCGTATTCGGATCAGCTCGGGAATGGCTCCGGTTCCTCGGCTTCCTTATCGGCTTCGGCGCGGCCGGTATGAAAACTCTGGATTTCGGCTTTCCAGCTTCCGTGGAGGGGGCTAGCGAGAGCGCGGGCGAGGAGATCGGGATCAGCGGTTTCGCCTTTATAAAGATGCACGACGTCGGCGACGCTGATTTGGCCGGGGCCGGCGGCGGTTTGCGTGATGGTGTCGCCGCGCTCGAGCTCGCCTTCTTCGACGATGGAGAAATAAATTCCGGAGCGGCCGCTGTGCCAGAAGCGGCGGACCATGTCGGCGCGATTGAAGCGGAGCGCGAGTTTGTAGCAGGGCATTCTGGGCTGGGCGACTTGGAAGAGGGCGGAGCCGATGCGGAACTGGTCGCCGATGTGGGCGGTGTCTTCGGTGATGCCTTCGGTGGTTAGATTTTCACCGAAAGCGCCGAAGGGGAGATCGGTATGGGGAAGCTCGGCGGCCCAATACGAGTAGTGTTCGAAGGGGTAGAGATAAACGGCTTTGTAGGGGCCGCCGTGGACGCGCAGGTCCGACTGGCGGTCGCCCGCGAGGTTGTAGGCGCGCAAGGGTACGCGGCCTTCGACGGGCGATTTGAAGATGCTGGTGAGGACGGGACCGGCGGGGGTGTCGATACGGCGGGGTAGGCCGACGTTGATTGAGAGGACGCGCACGGGCTTACGAACCACATTAGCTTTAGTGCTTATTTGATGATTTCGGCCCTGCAATAAGGCAGACGACAAAAGGCGATCGTCTGCCCCACCGGGAAGTGCAGGCGGATTCGCTGAGGCGTCTCACCTATATCGAAATGAGCGGCCACTGCATCGACAATCTGCTGTTGTAGATCGCCAAGATCTTTTCCTTGCGTAGTGATACCGCCGCAACCGTCCGGAGCGTCCCAGGAGGCCAGGAGATAACCCGAGTCCTCGTCTCGCTGGACCTGGAGCGTAACTTCATTCATTGCTTTCACGCTAACGGTTTGATGGAGGGGAGTCAATCTTCAGGTTAGGTTCGAGGGAATGAGGCGTTCGACGATCACCACGTCCTTCCATACGCCGTCGAGTGAGCCGTGTTTTTCGTAGATGCCGACTTCGCGAAAACCGAGAGAGCGGACGAGTGCCAAGCTGGCTTGATTTTCGGGAAAGATACGCGACAGGAGCTTCCAAAAACCCGCAGCTTCGGCGAGCGCAATCAACTCGGCGAGTGCTACGCGGCCTGCTCCTTGTCCCCGGGATTGGCGGTCTACGTAAATCGAGACCTCCGCGATGCCGGCATAGCAATCGCGCGGGCGGTAAGCGAAGGTGGCGGCAAAGGCGATGATGCGGCCATCGCGCTCGACGACTGCGATGGGATGCCGGCCGTCGAACCAGCTCCGAATATCACCCGCGGTACGGAGGCGCGTCTCGAAGGTCGCAATGCGGTCTTCGATGCCCTGGTTGTAGATGGCGGCGATCGCTTCGGCGTCTGCCGGCGTTGCGACTCGGGCATTCATTGAATTCATTTTTTCATGTGCTTCAAAGGCTGAAAATCCGGTGCTATACTCAGTTGTGCGGACGCGAATCCTGGGTATAATCCCAGCCCGATTTGCCTCCTCTCGCTTCCCCGGAAAAGCTCTCATCCTCGATTGCGGACAAGCCCATGCTGCAGCACGTGTATGAGCGCGCGCAACGGGCACGCTATCTCGACGACGTGCTGGTGGCGACCGACGATGACCCGCATTGCCGACGCGGTCGCGGCTTTGGCGGGCGGGTGCGCATGACGCGCGCGGATCATCCTTCGGGCACGGATCGCCTGGCCGAAATCGCCGGTTCGGAAGAAGCCGCGCTGTATGTGAACATTCAAGGCGATGAGCCGCTGATCGATCCGGAAGCGATCGATGCCGCCATTCTGGCGGTGCATGGAGACGAATCGGTCTCGATGGGCACTCTCAAAAAGCGTATTGCCGATCCCACCGATCTCGTCAATACCAATGTCGTGAAAGTGGTGACGAATCTGCTGAACGACGCCATCTATTTTTCGCGCTGCCCGATTCCGTATGAACGCGACGGGCAGGGCGGCGTTCCTTTTTATAAGCATGTTGGCCTGTATGTTTACCGGCGCGATTTTCTGCTGCACTATCCGGATTTGAGCGTGGGGCCGCTGGAAAAAGCGGAGCGCCTGGAGCAGTTGCGCGCGATCGAGAACGGGTATCGCATTCGAGTGGTGGAGACCGAGTACGAGTCGCTGGGAGTGGATACGCCGGAAGACCTGGAGCGGGTCAACCAACTTTTCTCGTTAGGGCAGCATGTTTCGGGGGGATCATGCCTAAGTACATCTTTGTAACGGGTGGTGTTGTTTCTTCGTTAGGGAAGGGAATTGCGGCCGCGTCGATCGGCTGTCTTCTCGAAAGCCGCGGGTTGCGCGTCACTTTACAGAAATTCGATCCTTATCTGAATATCGATCCAGGAACGTTGAGCCCGTTTCAGCACGGGGAAGTTTTTGTCACCGACGATGGAGCGGAAACGGACCTCGATTTGGGGCATTACGAGCGCTTCACGCACGCAGCGCTGACGCAGAGCAATAATCTCACCTCCGGCCGTATTTACGAAAACATCATCACGCGCGAGCGGCGGGGCGATTACCTGGGCAAGACGGTGCAGGTGATTCCGCACGTGACGAATGAAATCAAAGCGGCGTGCCGAAAAGTTGCGGCGGATGTGGATGTGGCGATTGTGGAGATTGGCGGCACGGTGGGAGATATCGAGTCGCTTCCATTCATTGAAGCCATCCGCCAGATGCGGCATGAAGAAGGGCGCGAGAACACGCTGTTCGTGCATTTGACGCTGGTGCCGTGGATTGCGGCGGCGCAAGAGCTGAAGACCAAGCCGACGCAGCACAGCGTGAAGGAATTGCGGGCCATCGGTATTCAGCCGGATATTTTGCTGTGCCGGTCGGAGCGGCCGTTGCCGAAGGAAGTGAAAGAGAA
Source organism: uncultured Acidobacteriaceae bacterium (assembly GCA_963787545.1). Lineage (GTDB taxonomy): Bacteria > Acidobacteriota > Terriglobia > Bryobacterales > Bryobacteraceae > Bog-105. The sequence goes on along the minus strand of CAWBDW010000020.1, from coordinate 15,024 downwards.
GATCGCGCTGTTCTGCGATGTGGATGTCAGCGGCGTGGTGACGGCGAAAGATGTCGATTCGGTATACGAGATTCCGATGGTGTTTGCCGAACAAGGCGTGGATGAAAGCATTCTGCGCATGCTGCACATGGAGGCGGGCGCGCGCAATCTGTCGCGCTGGATGGACATGCTGAATCGCATGCACAATCCGGAGCGCGAGGTGAGCATCGGGCTGGTGGGCAAGTACGTCGAATACGAAGATTCGTACAAGAGCTTGAAAGAAGCGCTGCTGCATGCCGGGATTGCGCACCAGGCGCGGGTGAATATCGAATGGATTGACGCGGAGCGGATGGAATGGCCGCACTGCCGCGAATATTTGCAGCGAGTTCGATGGGATTCTGGTGCCGGGCGGATTCGGCAAGCGCGGCATTCAAGGGATGCTGAATGCGATTCGCTGCGCGCGGGAAGACAAGATTCCGTATTTCGGGATTTGCCTGGGCATGCAGACCATGGTGATCGAGTTTGCGCGGAACGTGTGCGGACTGGGCGATGCGGATTCGACCGAATTTAACCCGGCTACGCCGCATCGCGTGATTTATAAGCTGCGCGAGTTGAAGGGCGTGGATGAGCTGGGCGGGACCATGCGGCTGGGGGCGTATCCGTGCCAGCTGGCGGAGCCCAGCTTCGCCGAGCAAGCGTATGGGGCGGCGGAAATCAGCGAGCGGCACCGGCATCGCTACGAATTCAACCGGGAATTTGAAGAGACGCTGACCGGGCATGGCATGCGGCTGACCGGTCAAACGCCGGACGGGATTTATGTGGAGATTTGCGAAGTGGCGGATCATCCCTGGTTTCTTGGCTGCCAGTTCCATCCGGAGTTCAAATCGAAGCCGCTGGAGCCGCATCCGTTGTTTACGGCATTTCTTGGCGGCGGCGTTGAAGCACAAAGACGGCAAACCGCGGGCGGGGAAAGAAGCCGCAGCGCTGCCGGAATTTTCGCACGTGCGATGACTGCGGTCACCGTCGGCGAAAGCCATGTAAAGGTCACGTTTTCCAATACAGCGCCGCTGGCGCTCATCGCCGGGCCGTGCGTGATTGAGAGCGAAGAGCACGCGTTGGGGTTGGCGCAAGCGATCCGGGCCGCAGTGGCGCCGTATATTTTCAAAGCATCCTTCGATAAGGCGAACCGCAGCAGCGTGTCACTCGTATCGAGGGCCTGGGTTGAAAGCGGGAGTGCGCGATTCTGAAGAAGGTTCGGGAATACGGGATTCCGGTGCTGACGGACATTCACGAACCGGCGCAAGCAGAGGCAGTGGCGGAGGGCGCCGACATTTTGCAGATTCCGGCTTTCCTGTGCCGGCAGACGGATCTGCTGGTGGCGGCCGGAAAAACCGGACGCGCGGTGAACATCAAGAAAGGGCAGTTTGTCGCGCCGCAGGACATCGCGCGGGCAGCGGAAAAAGTGGCCAGCACGGGAAACGACCGAATTCTGCTGACCGAGCGCGGATCTTCTTTCGGCTACAACAATCTAGTCGTCGATATGCGCGGGTTACGCATAATGGCGGATACCCGGTATCCGGTTATTTTCGACGCGACGCATAGCGTGCAACTGCCCGGTGCGGCGGGAAACACATCGGGCGGACAGCCGGAATTCATCGAGCCGCTGGCGCGGGCTGCTACGGCGGTAGGAATTGCGGGCGTGTTTGTGGAAGTGCATGATGAGCCAGAACGAGCGCTGTCGGACGGCGCCAACGCGCTGCGGCTGGATTTGCTGCCGGGGTTTTGGAGCAGAATGCGGGCGATTGATGAACTGGTGAAGGGTTTCAAGGAACATTCTTCGTTGTAATTCCTGGCTGGCTGGTGTCAAACAACGGAGGCGGACAATGATCGATCCCAAGTTAAACGACTTACCGGTAGAAGAGAAGAGCGGGTTCAGACGAGACCGCGAATCGGATCTCACAGCAGAGCAGAAGGCCGAGCGCGCCAGAAGGGCCAAGGCCGGGCTGAGCATCAACGACACGATCGCTTCGGATGCAAACATGTCGATTGGTGGAAGGGGTGTAGACGTTTCGGGCGTGGACACCGGGGTCGGCGCTGGAGCGGGCACGACCAATCTCACGCCGGGAGATGCGGGAGGAGGGTCGCCGGCTCCGACGATTGTTCCACGAGCACGAACTACGGGGATGACGCCGCGGGGACTAGAGGCCTCGGACCAAAGTCCGACGACGCGGCTGGATCAGGACGCTTCCTCACCGACGAGCGACGAAGTTAGCGAGCGGGCTTATCGCTGCTGGCACGAGCGCGGATGCCCGCACGGCTCGCCGGAAGTGGACTGGGACCGAGCCGAGCGAGAGCTTCGGCAGGAGCGGGAACGCCCCAGATCGACGTCGGCAGCGGCCGGGAGTGAGCGGCGCTAAAGCGAGCGGCGCTAACATTTATCTTTTCGGTTCGCGCCATTATCTTAGGTACGGGAAAACCGCAACCATTACGTAGATAACTAGCGGCGTGATGGCCATATAAACTGAGCAAAAGACCCAATTTGCCCGGGCGGAGCGGGTTTTAGAAGCTGTGTTATGTCCCATGGCGGTTTGGATTGCAATTCTGTTTCCCGTCGCCGCTTCCTCGCTGGCGCCGCGTCCCCATTTCTCCCGTTTTCCCTGCGAGCGGGCCAGGAACCCACTTTCTCCACCGAAGTAAAAGTCGTAAACGTCTTCGCCACGGTCCATGACAAGCAAGGCCAAATCGTCCGCAATCTCGAAAAGAACGATTTCACAATCTACGAAAACGGCAAGCCTCAAGCGATTCGATACTTCTCGCGCGAATCGGATCTGCCGCTTACAGTCGGATTGCTGGTCGATACCAGTTTGAGCCAAACCCGCGTCCTCGAAGACGAGCGCACCGCCAGCTATCGCTTTCTCGACCAGGTGTTGCGGCAGGATAAGGACCAGGCTGCTATCGTGCAGTTCGACCAGGCGGTTCTCATCCGGCAACCGCTCACTTCTTCGCACAAAGACTTGCAGGATACGCTTTCCTTGCTCGATTCTCCGACGGCCCAGCAAACCGTGAACGGCTCCGGCACGCTGCTCTACGATGCTGTGCGCACTGCGTCTATCCGCATCATGCGCGAGCGGCAGGGACGCAAAGCCTTCATCGTACTGACGGACGGCAACGATGTGGGCAGCCAGGTCACGCTCACCGATGCGATTCAGGCGGCGCAGCGCGCCAATACCCTCGTCTATTCCATTTTGTTTTCCGACGAATCGTATTACGCGCGCGCGGGTGCATTTGGCGGTGAAGGCAAGCGCGTCCTGGAACGCCTTTCGCGCGAAACGGGCGGCGGCTTTTTCGAAGTCTCGAAGCAAATGAGCATCGGGCAAATTTTCAGTGCCATCGAAGCCGAGCTCCGCAGCGAGTACAGCCTCGGGTTCGTCTCCAATCAGCCCGCAACCAGATCGCAGTTCCGCAAGATTCGGTTGACCACCAAAGAGAAGGGGCTGGCCATCCAAGCGACCGAAGGCTATTACGCCGAGACCTGAGATTTCGCGCGTGCGAACCTGAAATCAGAAGGTATGGACATGCCCGTCTACTCCGAAGCAAAACAGAAAATCGAAACGTCCGGGTTCCAATTGAGCCGTCCGGAGCTGCTGCTGGACCGCGCGTTCATCGGCGGCGAGTGGCGCCAGAGCGGTGAGCGCCGCGAATTTCAAGTGCTGAATCCGGCCGATTCATCGCTGCTTTCCGAGGTGCCCGATTGCGGGGCGAGCGATGCCGCCGCCGCAGTGGATGCAGCCGAGCGCGCCTTCGCCGAATGGCGTCTCACCACTGCCAAGGAGCGCTCGCGCATCATGAAATCCTGGTTCCGGCTGGTCCTCCAGAATCAGGAGGACCTGGCGAAATTGATCTCGCTGGAAGAAGGCAAGCCGCTCGCGGAAAGCCGTGGAGAAGTTGCTTACGGAGCCGCGTTTATCGAGTGGTTCGCCGAAGAGGCGATGCGCGCTTACGGCGAAGTCATCCCGGAAACCGTTCGCGGCCGCAAACTGATCGTCGTCAAAGAGCCGGTTGGAATCGTGGCCACCGTCACGCCCTGGAATTTTCCACTCGCGATGCTGACGCGCAAGCTTGCGCCCGCATTGGCGGCCGGATGCGTGGTGGTTGCAAAGCCCGCCGAAGACACGCCGCTCTCGGCGCTCGCCGTCGCCTCGCTCGGCTGCTGAGGCAGGTGTTCCCGCCGGAGTCATTAACATCGTTACGGCTTCCCGGCAGCGCACTCCGGAAGTGGTCGACACCTGGATGCGCGATTCGCGCGTGCGTAAAATCTCTTTCACCGGCTCGACCGCTGTCGGCAAACATCTGCTGCGCGCTTCCGCCGATACTCTCAAGCGCGTCTCTCTCGAATTGGGCGGCAACGCGCCCTTCATCGTTTTTGACGACGCCGATCTGGATGCCGCCGTCACCGGCGCGATCGCGTCAAAGTTCCGCAACACCGGACAAACCTGCGTGTGCGCCAACCGGCTTCTCATTCAGGATGGTGTATTTGACGCCTTCTCCGCGAAACTCGCCGCTGCCGTGGACAAGCTGCGTGTCGGCTCCGCCGGGGAAAACGATGTGCAGCAAGGGCCCCTTATCAACGACCGCGCGCTCGCCAAAGTGCAGGAGCATCTTAGCGACGCGCTCTCAAAAGGCGCCCGGATTGTCACCGGCGGAAAGCGCCATTCGCGCGGGAAAAACTTTTTCGAACCTACCATTCTGGTCGATGTGACCGGCCAGATGAAATGCGCCCAGGAAGAGACCTTCGGCCCCGTCGCGCCTCTGTTCCGCTTCAATGACGAAGCGGAAGCCATTCGACTCGCCAACGCCACTTCTTCCGGTCTGGCCGGCTATTTCTACTCGCGCGACCTGGCTCGCGTGTGGCGCGTCGCGTCCGCGCTCGAATGCGGAATGATCGGCATCAATGAAGGCGTCTTCTCGACTGAAGTCGCGCCCTTCGGCGGCGTTAAAGAATCCGGCATCGGCCGCGAAGGCGCGCGCGAGGGGCTTCACGAATATGAAAATCTGAAATACCTTTGCATGGGAGGGCTGAACTAGGCCGTGCGCCTTGCATCGCTGTTCCTGTTGTTGACCCTTCCTATCTGGACCGCAGGTGTTACGTATCAGGGTAAGCACGGCCCAGGGCACGGCAAGTACATCGTGCTGGTGGCGGGCGACGATGCCGAATATCACTCGGAAGAAACGCTGCCGCAACTCGCGAAAATTCTCGCGGTGCATCACGGCTTCAAATGCACGGTCTTGTTTTCCATCAATCCGGCCGACGGCACCATCGATCCCAAGGCGAACCGCAATATTCCGGGACTGGAAGCTTTGCGCAAAGCGGATCTGCTGATTCTGTTCATGCGCTGGCGCGATCTGCCCGACGATCAAATGAAATATTTTGTCGATTATTTCAATTCCGGCCGCCCCATTCTCGCTATTCGAACCGGAACTCATCCATTCTGGTTCAAAAGCAGCACGACGTACGCGAAATATTCGTGGAACAGCAAAATTCCCGGTTGGGTGGGCGGATTCGGCCGCAAATTTCTCGGCGCAACCTGGGAGGAGCAGTTAGGCCACTACGGCCATCATGGTCTGCACGGAAAGCAAAGCACGCGCGCGTTATTTGCGCCGGATGCCGATTCGAACCCCATTCTTCGCGGCATCACGAACGGCGGAATCTGGGTTCCGACGGAAGTTTACGAAGTGCCGCTGCCGATGCAGCCCACCTGCCATCCGCTGCTGCTGGGCGAGGTGCTTTCCGGAGAAAGTCCGAACGACCCGCCGGTTGCCGGCAAGCTGAACGACCCGATGATTCCCGTCGCCTGGACGGATAATTTCACGGCCGAGAGCGGCAAGACCGGTCGCAGCTTTACTTCGACCATGGGCGCCGCAGACGATCTGCTCAGCGAGCAACTGCGGCGCTTACTCGTTAATGCGACCTACTGGACGCTTGGTATGGAGAATAAGATTCCGGCTAAAGCGGATGTCGATCTGGTGGGCGACTACCACCCGCATTCGTATCACTCGGAGACTTACACGCATGGCGTGAAGCCGTCCGATCTGGCGCTGAAAAAGAAATAGATCGGAAACGAGAGCTTCAAACTGAGCTGAATGGTACGCGGCTGGTTCTCAGTGCCATTCAGATCGCCGAACTGCCCGCACGACAATAGCGGGAAGGTATTGAACGGCGACAACGTTGTATTGCGCGTAGTTGAACGCATTGAGGAATTCGCCGCGCAGCCAGACCTGGTACCGTTCGCCACCGAAATTCTTCGCAACCGAAAGATCCACGTTGCGTGCAGCGCGTTCGCGAAGTTGCGTCATACGCTGGGGGGCATTCCCGAGTGTCCAGTTGTTCGGGGGCGCCGTATAGGCGGCCGCGTTTACCCAGTTATTGGGCGTTCGATTCGACGGTACCGGGTTACAACCAGGTCAGCTAACTGCGGCCCCGGATAGCCGTACTGGCCAAGCGGGTTGTTATAGCTTCCAAAACACTCCGGTGGGTAAAGGACCGCTGGCGATCCGGATGACTCGAAAGCTGCCAATTTCCCAGCGCCTCCTTTACGACACCTGGAGCGTTATTCCCCCAATGTTTACCTCTTCCATACGGCAGATCGTACACCAGCGCGGTCGCGAAACTCTGTGGAACATCGTGCGTGCTGATGTTGTAATCGAGCATTGTGTTGTACGAATCGCGCCATTGATTTCCGGTACCCCAGCCGATGAAGTCCTCCGGACCGTTGTCCAGAGCTTTCGACCACCGGTACGTTGTTAGAAGGTTCAGCCCCGCATTGAAACTATGATTGAACTTGACGTCCAGCGCATTGTACGAGGATCTCGCTCCGGGCAGAGACCGATTCCAATTGAGAAACGTGAATTCAGGGAACGGGCGCAGCAATTGGTTGTATGCGATCGTGCTTTGCGACCCCAGCGGTGTGTTCGGGTCGACAACTCCCTAGGAACGGATTCGGTACCTGCTGGTCGAGGGCGGATCGCAGACTCAGATACTGGTCCGGCAACTGATCGGCGTTGAGGTTCGGATTGCCATACAGGAGCTTGCGTCCGCGATTTCCGATATATCCGATCTTGAAATACCGAATGCGAGCTGACCTGGTATTGGAGATCGAAGCTCCATTGTTCGCTGTAAGGCGTGGGATGCGGCGCCTTTGGCCAGATCTGGCTCTGGCCGTCGCCAACCAGGGTAAAAAGGCCTTGCGAACCACCGGTGGGCTGATTGAGGCCGTTCGGGAATGGATTACTGACCAGATTTAACGGAACATATCCGTTCTGTGTCGTCGCGTTGTACGCGGTCGAAGAGCTGAACCCGAGGAACTGGCCCGGATTATCGAAGCTGATCATCGCAGACGGGGGCAGGAAATAAATACCGGCGCCTGCGCGCGCCACCAGTCTGTTCGTTATTTTGAACGCGAGTCCCGCGCGGGGCGCGAAATCTTTGTTGTTTGCCGGCCATGCATACCGGTTATTCCCATTGATGCCCGCGTATTCGAATCCTCCATGAACAGTGAAACCTAGCGCACTGCTTATGGGATTCACAACCGTGGTATTGAAGTATTCCAGGCGGTTAAAACGCTCAGTCGCTGGGCGCTGGTTCTCATATCGCACGCCTATATTCACGGTTAAGCGTGAGGTGGCGCGCCACTGATCCTGAACGTAGAAGCCGAAGCTATGAAGTCCCATTGCGGGATCGATATTGAACGACTGTCCGCCGCCGCTTCCGGTACCAAGTAACATCGATGCAAGTGCGTTTCCTGAGCGCTGGATCCGGTATTACTCGCTATACATGGGCCGCCGTTCGGGTTCGGATCGCAGGAGGTTAGAGCTGTTCCGAAATTGAAGGCGGGCGAGCCGGTGTTTACGCCATTCGCCTCATCCTGTTATTAATTCGCATGTCGTCGAAATTGGCTCCGAACTTCAAAGTGTGCTTTGAAAGTACTTTCGTGACGTTAATCCCCGCCGTATTCGAATAACGAGTGTATTTCTGGAAACCGCCTCCAAACGTGACACCCAGGCCGGAGTAATTTTCGACCGAGATTCCCGGCAGAATGGGCGCCTGGAAAAGCGATGGCGATAAGTCCGATAGTGGCTGCATCGGCGACGCCAAGCGTTTGCGCCGTATGCGCCTCCTGCCAGCGGCTGTAACTGACAAACGAGTTAATCACCCACGTAGGGCTCGGAGTAATGGTATCGTTCAAGACAACCTGGAAACCGTTGTCGTGCTCATTGACTCCGCCGTCTCCGCCCGTGCAGAAGAAACACGGATTTGTACTGTCCTCGCGAAAGCGGTCCGACCAGCGCACGAACAGGCGATGGACTGAGTTCTGCTCCCAATCCACCCGCGTGTCCATCTTGTCATTTGTATTGTCCGCGGGGCCCTGGGCAAAGAAGTTATTGACCTGATTCGGCCCCAGCCCCGGCCGGTTCGGCTGCGGGTAGAGGCTCATCATCTTGGCGCCGACTGGATTGATCAAATTTTTCGGAATCACATTACCGGCGAATTGTTGGCGCGTGTAGGTGCCGTCTGGAAGTTGACGTCTCGAGAAGGGTTGTAAATGAGATTCGGTGTGCCGTCGGCATTCAGCGCAGCCGAGAAATCGCCAGAGCGCTCAGCCGCCGTAGGAACCGTTTGCAGGCCGCTGCTTGCCGTACTCGGCTGACGCAAAGCTTCGTATCCGCCAAAGAAAAACAGGTTGGCGCGCTTGAGAATAGGGCCGCTGACGTTTCCGCCGAACTGGTTTCGCTTGAATGGTCCCTTGGGAGCGCCGTTCTTGTTATTCGACCAGGAATTGGCGTTCAGCGCCGAGTTCTGCAGATAATCGTAGGCCTCGCCATGAAACTGATTTGTGCCACCTTTCGTGATCAGCGTGACAATGCCCGCGCCCGAACGCTCATATTGGGCGTCGTACGTGTTCTCGACGATCTGCTGCTCCTGAACCGAATCCTGCAACGGCGCCACCATCAGGCCGCCCCAGTCCACTGCTGTCGAAGGAGCGCCGTCGATTAAGATCGCTGCCTCTCCGGTACGGCCGCCGTTCAGTCCGAAGCTGCTCGAGTTCTGATCGAAGGTTTGGTTCGATGAAATGTTTGCCCGGCGGGTCCGGTTGTTGTGCCGGCCACGGCCAAGACAAAATTCAACGGATTTCGCGTGCCATTCGGCAGCGCGCTAATCAGCCGGCTGTCAAGCGTCGCCGAACTATTCGCCGTTTCTGTATCTACCAGCACCGCGGAAGCAGTGACGGCGACCTCTTGCTGGGTATTACCCAATTCGAGCGAAACGTTGACCCGGCTGTTGATCTGCGCCTGTAAAACCAGATTGGTCTGTATGAACTTCTTGAAGCCGGACGCGGTCACCGTAATCTGATATGTCCCCGGCTGCAGATTCGTGAACTGATAGGAACCGTCACCCTGCGTGGACATGGTACGGACATCATTCGTCCCCATATTTTTCAGCTGGACGTTCGCGCCCACAACGGCGGCCCCGCTCGGATCTGTCACAGCCCCGGCAATCGAAGACGTAAACGTCTGGCCAAACGACAATTGGCAGAACGCCAAAGCGACAATCATGGCGACAAAAAAGCTCCACGGCGCGGCGCGCCTGGTGGCTGGATTGGTGACGTGGAATAAACGCACGACTCCTCCTTCTAGAACCCTGCTGCTGGATACAATAGCAGACTGGCGGGAAACGTTCAAGAATTTTCACGAGTTTGATGAACGTTCACATGGAGCGCCGCTGCGCGTATTCTTGCAGCAGGTGCTCGGATTCGGAAGGATGCGCTTCCAGCTCCGCGGCCAATTCGCGCAGCATAGGGATTTCGGGATCGTCGGGCAGTACGCGCGCTCCTTTATTGAGGAGGCGAATTGCGTCGGACGTGCGGCTTTTTTTGAGCAGCAGCAGCGCGACTTGGCGGTATAGTTCGGCATGTTTCGGTGTTGCTTGTAGCGCTTGTTGGAAGACACTGGCGGCGTCCGAAGTTTTGCCGAGGGCGTCCAGCATTTGCATGCGCGCCAGATCGTAATCGCCGTTCCGTCCGGCCGGCGGAATGGCGGCGAGCTCATCGAGGGCGGCTTTTGCTCCCGACTGGTGAAAAGTGGCAAGCGCCAGGTCCAGTTTCAGCTCCGGCGACGCATCGATGTTTTGCTTCAAGAAATCGGCCGCGAGCGCGTATTGTTCGGCCGCAACCAGCGCGTTCGCCGCCTCTGTAAGCAGAGCGGGGCTCGGCTTCAGCGCGAGAATTTTCCGGCTTACTTCGGCTGCTTCCGGAGCCTTGCCGCTCTGAAGCAGTATTTCGAGATAGCGCACCTGGGCCTCGGCATTAGCGGGATCTTTCTGCACAGTCCATTCGACACCGGCGCGATAGCGGGCAAACTGCTGCTCCGGCGAAAGGCTGAGAAATTGGACCAGACCGGCGGGGTGCGGCAATGCCGATTTATTTGGACCCAATTCGCGGAAGCGCGCGAACACGGCTTTCGCTTCCTGCGCCTGTCCTGCGCTCTGCAAGGCGCGGCCGAGGTGCAGAAGAATGGTGGAATCGTTCGGCGCGAGTTGTGCGGCCTGGCGAAAGTTGCGAAGCGCTTCGGCGTGGCGGCCCAGCGCGGCATAAGTTTCGCCCAGGCGGTCGAGCACACGCGCGTTTTTGGGATCGTGTTGCGCGGCGAATTCGAAATCGGCCAGCGCAGCGGCTGGTTTGTTCGAGCGGTAATTCAACAGCCCGCGAGCTATGTGCGCGGCCGCCAGATCCGGGTTCAAAATCAGGGCGCGATTCAGTTCCTGCAAGGCTTGGTCCGGGTTCGTCGCGCTTTCGGCCGTGCCCAGTTCATAATGCCCGATGGCGTCTTTCGGATGCTTGGCTGCGTACCAGCGCAGATCCGCGAGCGCGGCGCTCGAGTGTTCGTCCAGCGCGGTTTCAGCGAAGGCGTGCTCGCGCCGCCCGATGTCGTCTTCGGGCGCGAGAGCCCTGTAGCGCTGCCACGCATCTACCGCATCCGCAAAATCTCCCAGATCAGCGGAGGTATGCGCGAGCAGCCGCTCGACATCGGCCCGCTGCGGGGCAATCCGGGCCGCGTGCGCCAGCAGTTCCAAGGCGGTATCGGTGTGGCCGAGCTCGGCATCCACCGCCGCGAGATCGTAGAGAACATCGGCATTTTCGGGCTGCCGGGCGAGCGCCTGCTGCAGCACCTGTTGCGCGCGCTCCTTGTGTCCAGCGTGCGAGGCGGCCAGCCCCAGATCGTACAGCGCGTCGAAATTATCCGGCGCGGCTTCAACTGCGCGCGAGAAAAACGTTTCGGCCTCTTCGTATTGGCCAACGCCGGCCAGAGCGACGCCGAGCGGGAAACTAGCACTGGTATTTGCAATGCGCGCAAGCAGGGCATTCGCCTCAGCGGTTCGTCCGAGGGCGTAATCGGCTTGCATGGTTAGAATTTCGATGTCCGGGGTTTCCCGCGCACTCGCTGGAAGGCGATTGAGGCAAGCCGTTTCGGCGGCCGATTTGCGCTCCAGGGCAAGCCGCGCAAGTTGGGTGCAGGCGTTCACTTGGGCCGGATTCAACGCGAGGACTTTCAGGAAAACCGCGCGCGCTTCGTTCCGTTTGCCCATGGACAGCAGATGATTTCCGTAATTGTTGAGAATGGACGGCGAATGCGGATCGGCGGCGACGGCGCGGCGATAGATTGCGTCGGCGTCTGTGAATTTCTTCTCCTGATCGAGCACCACGCTGAGGACGTCGAGAGCGGCGGTGTTGTTGGGATGGACTTTTAGTTCCGTGCGGAGAATTCGTTCGGCGGAAGAAGGATCGCTAGCCTGCAGCGCCGCTACCGCGTTTGAAACTGCATCATCCTGTGCCGCGCAGGGCGCAAGCAGCGCGATTAGAAACAGAGCGAGCCACCGGCTGGATAGCATCAAAATGTAGAAGTAACATGCTTCCTATGAGCAGGCGCGAATTCGGGGGATCTCTGACAGCGGCTGCGCTACTGCCGCGGAGCGAAACACCGCAAACTTATACCGTAATTGGCGCGGGTGTGTTTGGCGCCTGGACGGCGTACCATCTGCTTTCGGCTGGGCACAAAGTCGCGCTGCTCGATCAATACGGCCCCGCGAGCAGCCGCGCCAGCTCGGGCGGCGAAACGCGCATCATTCGCTGCGCCTATGGCCCCGACGAAATCTACAGCCGCATGGCCAAGCGCTCGCTCGCGCTTTGGTCCGGCTTCTTCCGCGAGACTGGAAAGAATTTCTTACGGCGCACCGGCGTGTTGTGGATGTCGAAGCCGGGCAATACGTATGCGGAGCAGAGCAGGGAAACGCTGCGCAAGGTGCAAGTTCCATTTCGCGATTTCTCTTCGAGCGAGCTCGCGCGGCGTTATCCGCAAATTCACATCGATGCGGGGACAGTGGCAATTTTTGAGCCGGAGAGCGGAGCTTTGCTGGCGCGCCAAGCGGTACAGGCTGTGGTGGAAGCATTCGTCGCGCGTGGAGGCGTACACCGTTTGGCGGCGGTTCTAACTCCAGAGGGGCATGGCCGGTTAGATCGCATCCTCACCTCGGATGGCGAATCGGTCGCGGCGGATGCGTTCGTCTTCGCTTGTGGGCCGTGGCTCGGGAAAGTTTTTCCGAAAATTTTGGGGCATCGCATTTTTCCGACGCGCCAGGAAGTGCTGTTCTTCGGGATTCCGGCGGGCGACCGCCGCTTCGAGCCGCCGCAGATGCCGGTGTGGATTGATTTTGAGGACAACCGCGGGATGTACGGTTTCCCGGATCTTGACACGCGCGGATTCAAAGTCGCGTTCGATAATCACGGGCCGGCGTTCGATCCCGATTCCGGCAACCGGCTTGTCACGACGGATAAGATCAGGGCCGCGCGGGCCTATGTCGCCGAACGATTTCCGGCTCTTCGCAACGCGCCGGTTGTCGATTCGCGTGTTTGCCAGTACGAGAACACATCGAACGGAGATTTCGTCATCGACCGGCATCCCGGTTTTGAAAACGTCTGGATTGCGGGCGGCGGATCCGGCCATGGTTTTAAGCATGGTCCAGCGGTAGGAGAATACGTTGCAGCGCGGGTTACGGGCGCCGCGACGCCGGCAGTCGAGCCGCGCTTTTCGCTCGCGTCAAAGGGTACGGAGCAGCATCGCAGCGTCGTTTAAATCAGCGTAACTACCGGAGGAGTGTCTCATCGCCGGTAATCCAGAATCAGCGAAATAGCCTCACGCAAGTTCGACAGACACTCTTCACGCGATTTGCCCTGGCCGTTCGCTCCCGCCACTTCCGCGCAGTACGCGATGTACCATGAGTCATCCCGTTCGACGATCGCCGTGAACTCATTGTGCGTGCGCCTATTTTACTGCCGCGATGTAATGAGGCTCCGCTAGTGCCGTTCGTTCCAGCCTTCGTGCTCTTGCCAATCGAGAATTCGGAAATGCGGGTAGGCTTCGTGGCGGGGTAGCTTGTCGAAGTCGGTGATGTTGGCCTGCTCGTGGTTGCCGTCCTGCGATTGGTAATACCAGGTTGCTTCCTGCCCGAGGCGCGCCGCTTCGCCTGAGACGTAGAGCGTCAGCTTTTCGTAATGGTAGGGCGCGGGCTTGGCTGGAGCCGGTCCGTACACCTGATCTACAATCAGCTTGGTTTCGCGCGAGATCGCTCCTTCTCGTAGCAGTTGCTGCATGGCTTTTACGACGATCCAGTTGCCGGTGCGGTGATCGACATGCCGCTCATCCGGATGGCCGGTGATGATCATGTCCGGCTTGAAACGCTGGATAAACTGGCGGGCTGCCGCGACAGCCGATTCGCGCGTCGTAGGGCAGATTGGAATTGCGTCCTCGGGATACGGCGCATGATCGCTGGCCAGAAGAACGGAGAGATACGGATCGCTGGTGCTTGATGTGGTGATCCCAGATCTGCTCTAAACCGCCGTCGGGAAGGCCGAGAAAGAACAGATTCTCGCGGGGAACTCCCAGGTGACCGAGGGATCGCGCGCTTCGTCCATGCGGACCTCTCCGAAATCCATAGCGCGCGCAGCATCGCAGGAATGCGAATAGAAGCGATCGCAGCCGCCCGCATCGCCGCTGGTGAAATAGACGAAATGGATGGGAATGTGGTTTTCGACGGCGGCGCGGATGATTCCCGGATGCGCGGTGTCATCGTCTTCGTGCGCGCAAAAGATGAGAATCGATTTCGGCAGCGGATTTACGGCGAATTCAAGCTGATTGCTCGCGATGGTTTCGCTCGCGGCGGATCGAACGGAAACTTCCACTGTGTAGACGCCCGGGGCGACCGGGTGTAGCGTTACGTGTGTTGGCCTGTAAGTGGCCGCTGAGTTTTTGGTTCTGAATTTCCTGGCCGGCGTGATCGAGGACTCGGAGTGGATTGTCGCCCATCCCGACTCGCTCCGGTTCAGCCGATTCCTGAAGAAAACTGACCTCCGGCGGTTGATCCATCGGAAACATCGTGTGGCTGGTATCGAACTCGATTGCCTCGAGACAAGAGCGCGGCGGATAGAAATGCCGGTACGCTTCAAATCGGGGCACTTCCGCTAAATGCCAATACAGATATAAAAAACGAATATTGCTTCGATATTCGGTGTTGGGCGGAGCAGTGAAAGCGGGAGGCGCGAATGCCAGATCATAGATGCGGTCGGGTGCGGCTGTAGCGAATCACCACCGAATAATAAATGATTACGGGTTCCTTCTCAGCCTGAACCACAGCGGCCTTTGTAACGTCGAATTTTTTCTGCTCACCGGGCCCAAGCGCTAGGTCTGGCCGCGACGATATGCTTCCACATCGGAGGCTCGTCGGGCAGCGGTCGGGTGCAATCCACGGATAGGTGTATGGGTCGAACTCCACCTGCAAAGTATGCCGCTCCCGGAGTGGCCGGTTCTATACGTTGCGAACGACAATGCGCGGCATTCACGCTGTCGCCCGGGCGTGTAGAAGGTCTTGTCCAGCTCCACCGAAATTATCTTTGCAAGCTGGCGGTGAACGGCGAAGGAAGTTGCATTCCGGATAGC
>CAWBDW010000019.1:0-289043 GCA_963787545.1 uncultured Acidobacteriaceae bacterium | reverse complement strand
GGAGGTTTTGCGGGGAGAATAGGAGTTATGGAGGTCCTCTTAACGCGCAGCATCTTGAGACGAGAGGCGAGGTAGAGCCAGCTCCAGCGCGCGAATCAGACGATCCGCGGAAACGCTGCGAGGCAATTTCATGCGGCTTCGATTGGCATGAGCTCATCCTTTACATAATGCAGTTGCACGAGCCGCGGATGCACGGGGCCATCTTTGAAGTGAAGGGAGGTTGCTTCACGAATATTGGCCCGAAGTTCCTCCCAGATCTCGGCTTCGGTGAAAATTGCGTGGTCGACCGAGCACAGTAGCCAGCTTCCTCCGCATCACGGAGCTCGAAGATGAGTTTCCATTCTCCAGAGAATATCTCGGGCGAACGAAACGAGGTGAACTTCAGTCACAGCGAGTAGAAAAAAACACTCTAATAACAAGGCGAATTTCTTCAGTAACTTGCGTCGCTTGGCTTGGTCCGGGCTCTGCCCATCTTGCTTCCGGCTCGTATTAATTTGGGGCCGATGAACAAGTTGGATTTAGCCCGGCGGGTGGCGCGGAAGTGGCACCGGTCCCGGGGTCAGGCCGCGGACGACGTGGACACGCTCGTCTACGAGATATTAAAAGATTTGAAGAAGGCTGCACGCCAGCCGCTTCCGAAAAGGGAGGAGCAGCTTCCGGCCGTTCCCGCGGTGGCATCCAAGGACAAAACGTGAGCCGCACAATCCGCGGGCAGGCGCTGCTCGATCTGATTGACGGTTATCTGCGGGCGGGTGCGGCGATTGAAATTGATGGGCTTGGATCTTTTGAGTTGGAGGAGAACCGCGTAGTCTTTCAGGCCAACCGGCGGCCTCGCGTATTCCTCGCGTATGGAAAAGAAGATCGGGCGAAGGTAAAAAAGCTGTGCGGGGCGTTGAAGACGGCCGGCTTGGAACCGTGGATGGATGAAGAAAAACTTCTTCCAGGCCAGAACTGGCCGCGCGCCATTCAACGCGCGATCGAAGTTTCGGATTTCTTCGTTGTATGTTTCTCGCGGCACTCGGTGGCGAAACGCGGCTTTTTTCAATCGGAACTGCGCTATGCGCTGGACGTTGCCGCATGCGTACCGCTGGAAGAAATATTTCTGGTTCCGGTGCGGTTGAGCGAATGTGAGCTGCCGCTGCGAATCGCGCAAAGCACGCAGTATATCGACCTGTTTCCAAATTGGGAGGCGGGCGTGAACGCGCTGATCTTTATGATGAAGGAGCAGAGCAAGCTACGCGAGAAGAGGCGAAGCTAACCCTTGCTTCCGAGTTTCTTTTTGGCGTCGTGAGCGAATTTCGAATCTGGCGCGATTTGGATAACTCGCTGGAACGCTAGTTTGGCAGCATCTTTGTTTTTTAATTTCTCTTCGGCCTCGCCTACTTTGAAGAAGGCTTGCGGGGAGGCGGGATTGAACTTAGTCGCACGCTCATAACGTTCGAGGGCAGCGCGGTACTTGCCCTTGCGCCAGTAGAAATTTCCGACTCTGACGTTTCGATCCGATTCGAGCGGATCGAGCGTAAACTTCTCCGGAGCGACGGATTCGTCCTCTTCGGGAGGCTCGGCTTCATCGGGCGGATTCTGAGCCGCGCGCGCGGCGGGAGGCTGCGTTGTTTTGGGCGGATTCTGCTGCGGAGTACGTGAGACGCCCGCGCCAGCCATCAGAAAAACACTGAAAAACGCCAGATACAGCGCGCGTGTCACAATTAAATTATAGCTGCCGATGGAATTTGACGGATCTGCGCGCATGAACGAAGCGAAGATTCGACTGAAAGAGAAAGTAGCGCAGCTTCCCACCCAGCCGGGCGTTTACCTTTACAAAGACGCGGACGGGACAGTTCTTTACGTTGGCAAAGCGAACAATCTTCGCAGCCGGGTACGGAGCTATTTCAACGACGAGCGGCTGGCCGACGCGAAAACGGGAAGCCTGATTGGCGAAGCGCGCGACATTCACTTCATTCAGGTCGATAACAACAAAGAAGCGCTGGCGCTCGAAAACAATCTGATCAAGCGCTACAAGCCGCGCTTTAATATCTTACTGCGCGACGACAAGACATTTCCTTATGTAAAACTAACTCGCGAGAAATATCCTCGGGTGTATGTTACGCGGCGCATCCTGAAGGATGGGGCTAGTTATTACGGCCCGTTCTTTCCGGGTAATTTAGCTCACCGGCTGGTGCATTTCATCCACCGGCACTTCAAAGTGCCATCGTGCAAGATCGATCTGGAGCGCAAGCACACGCATCCCTGCCTCGAATACCACATCCACCGCTGTTTGGGACCGTGCACTCCGGGCCTCACGACGGACGAAGCGTACGCCGCAGCAGTGGAAGACGTGCGGCTGTTTTTGGAAGGGCGTCATCGCGATCTCGCGAACGAATTGGAGAAGCGAATGGGCGCGGCATCCGAAGAGATGCGATTTGAGGAAGCGGCCAGTCTTCGAAACCTGATTACAACCGTCCGCGAGATGGAGCAGAAGCAAAAGATGGCCGCGGTCGAGGGCGAAGATATCGATATCTTTGCGTATCATGCGGAACCCCCGCTGATTGCCGTGAATCTATTCCATCTCCGAAACGGGAAGATCGTGGACCGGCGCGAGTTCTTCTGGGAAGATCAAGCGGAATTTAACCCATCGGATTTTTTCGAAGCGCTGCTGAAGCAGGTTTATTTAAACAACCAGTACATTCCTGGGCACATTCATGTGCCGGCGGATTTCGAGCAGCGCGAAGAGCTGGAAGAATTTCTGTCGGATCGGCGTGGGCGGAAGGTGGAAATTGCGACTCCGCAGCGCGGTACGAAGAAGGCGCTACTGGAACTGGTGGAGACGAATGCAAAGCACAGTTTCGATCAGCGTTTTCGCGTGCTGAAGCCATCGTCCAAGGCGATTCAGGGCGCTTTGCAGGAGGCGTTGAATTTGCCGGAGGCGCCGCGGCGCATCGAGTGCTTCGATATCTCGCACATTCAAGGTACCGATAAAGTGGCGAGCATGGTGGTTTGGGAAGACGGCAGGATGAAGAAAGCGGACTACCGCAAATTCATCATCAGAACCGTGGCGGGGAACGACGATTTCGCTTCGATGCGCGAAGTAATCACGCGGCGCTACGCAAAGCTGCAGGAAACGAAGCAACCGTTTCCGGGATTGGTCTTGGTGGACGGAGGGCTCGGGCAGTTGCATGCCGCGGCCGGGGCGCTGGAGGCGCTGGGGAATACGTATCAGCCACTGGCATCGATCGCGAAACGGGAAGAGTGGATTTACGTTTATGGGCAGGAAGAGGAGCCGATCGTGCTCGACAAGTTCTCGCCCATTCTGCATCTGGTACAGACCATTCGAGATGAAGCGCACCGCTTTGCGGTCACGTTTCACCGCACGCGCCGCAACGCGCAGCGCCTGACATCGGAGCTGCACGATGTCCCTGGAGTTGGGCCGAGAACGGTCGAAAAATTATTGCGAACGTTTGGGAGTCTGGAGCGCGTCCGGCAAGCTTCGGATCGGGAGTTGGGGGCTGTGGTGGGGAGCGCGGCGACGGCGAGGCTGCGGGCGTTCTTCGATGGACACGACGGCCGGCGTGCCGTTGGTACAGATTGGCGCGGGCAAAGAGGAGCGGAATCTAGAGGCCTTGAAACAGGCGGAGCGCGAGCACGTTGGGTAATCCGGCGGTCTTGATTTCGTTGGCCGTTTTCTCGATGGGGTATTCCACGCGCCGCAAGGTCACGATCTGCTGTTCAGAATCGTATAGAGCGTAAGCGGCGCGCGCATCTCCGTCGCGCGGCTGGCCAATTGAGCCGGGATTCACCAGGTAGGCGGCGTCTCGTTCCAATTGGAGGATGGCTTCCCGCTCTCGCTTGCGGACGGCGGGAATGCGAGCAATGCGGCCGTGCCGCAGAAAGAAACCGCCCTGCAGATGGGTATGACCGAAGAATGCAAGCGGCAGCTCCAATTCCTGGAAGCAAGGCGCGGCCTCACGGGGAGTGGTAACGTATTCATCTTCATTGCGCGGAGAGCCGTGGCAGATATGGAAATGCTCGAGCTGGAGCGGCCCGGCTTGCAGATTGCGGAGATAATCGAGCTGATCGGGTTCTAGCTGGCGGATGGTCCAGCGCGCGGCGATCTGAGCGATGTCGTTAAACCATTCCAGATCTTCGAGACCGGCGACTACCTTATCGTGATTGCCGCGGATCACGATAGCGCAGTGCTGCCGCGTCCACTCGAGCACTCGAGCCGGATGGGGATTGTATCCGACCAGATCGCCGCAGCAGACGATGGTTTCGAATTTTCCGGCCGCGTCGGCGAGGACCGCTTCAAGAGCAGGCCAATTCGCATGGAGATCGGCGACGACCAGGAATTGCACAAGCGTATTGTAGCGGCCTTTATTGCTCAGGAGCTGGCAGAATCTTCGATTCGACGTGTCTCGCAATGTGACCATTTGTGTGTGACTATACGACAATAGATTGCTCTATGAAAGAACTATGGCGGTCTTAATGAATGTTAAAGCTCCGTGCCTCAAAGTAATGGAAACTATATGCACGACGGGGGAGCCGGTCGTGAACAAAAGGGGAATGCCAGTTGCAAAGCTCGTCCCGCTCGCCTCGTGCTAAGGAGTTTCTGGGCCGGCTGAAAGATCTTGTGAAGATCGTTGGCGATATCGAAGCGCCGGCGGACCCATTGGAATCCTGGGAAGTTCTGAAATGATGTTGTTCAAACGCAGACAAGGCTTAGTGCAGCCCTGCCTCACGGTCGGGGCTCTGTAGGTTTCTGAACCGCGCGCGTGAGAGTCTGTGAAAAAATTGGCACTCCGCTGGCGGTCGCGGCTTTGTTTCAGTATCAAAGACTTGCGAAGGCGGTCCCGTGTGCCGGACCAATTTTTTCACAGACCCGTGAGAAGCGGACCGGGCGTGCGTGCCAACCCGCTCCTGCACACTATCTGGTAAATAGGATTCGAGCCAGCGTCCAGTTACAATGCAAACGATGTCTTTGGTTGTGGTTGGATCTGTTGCCTACGACGCGATTGAAACGCCGCATGGCAAGCGCGAGCGGACGCTGGGCGGGGCCTGTACGTACATTGCGCTGAGCGCGAGTTATTTCACCGGGACCTCTATTGTGGGCGTCGTCGGAGAGGATTTCGCGGCGGAAGATCGCGCGGTGCTAGCGGATAAAGGCGTCGATTTGAGCGGCCTCGAACAGGTGGCCGGAAAAACGTTTTTCTGGTCGGGCGTGTATTCGGCGGATATGAACGACCGCACGACGCTGCGCACGGACCTGAATGTGTTCGCCGATTTTCAGCCGAAGCTTCCGGCTGCCTATGCTGCGGAACCGTATCTGTTTCTGGGCAATATCCAACCGGGTTTGCAGCGCGATGTGCAGCGGCAGATGAAGCAGGTCCGTTTCATCGGCGGCGACACGATGAATTATTGGATCCAGGAAACGCGGGACGAGCTGCTCGCGACCATCCGCGGCTGGGATTTCCTGCTGATCAACGACAGCGAAGCGCGCATGCTTTCGGGAGAGCACAACTTGCGCCGGGCCGCGCAGAAGATTCTCGATCTGGGTCCGAATACGCTGGTGATCAAGCGCGGCGAATATGGCGCCATGCTCGTCCGGCGCGACACGCTCTTCATGGTGCCCGGCTATCTTCTGGAAGACGTGTTCGACCCGACCGGCGCGGGCGATTGTTTCGCGGGAGGCTTCGTCGGCTATCTGGCCGAACGCGGTTTCGACCTCCGCAATGGACACTTCGACGTTCATGAGCTGCATCGCGCGGTGATCTATGGTTCGGTCCTGGGAAGCTTCTGCTGCGAGCAATTCGGCGTGGAGCGGTTCCGAACGCTTACACGGAAGGAAATCGACCAGCGCTTTGACGAGTTCCGTCGATTCACCGCGTTTTAGGAAGCGCGGCATTGGCGAGACGATCGTCGTCGCTGGGGCGCTGTGCGCGCTGGTTGCATGCGCGGTGGCCTGGTTTTTCAGCCACGGATATATCCTTTATTACGGCGATGCGCAATCGCATCTGAATCTGAGCCGGAGCATTCTCGATTCGCGCACGCCCGGATACGATCAGCTCGGCACGGTTTGGCTTCCGGTGCTGCACGTGATCTGCCTGCCGCTGGTGGGAAACAATACGCTTTGGGCGACGGGGCTGGCGGGCGCGATTCCAGTTGCGCTGTGCTTCGCGATCGCCGGAACGTTTTTCTATCTAAGCGCCAGGGATGCGTATGGAAGTTCTTTGGCTGCGGCTGTGGTTCTGTCATGCTTCGCGCTGAATCCTAACCTCTTGTATTTGGCTTCCATTCCGATGACGGAGATCGTGTTTTTGGCGGGCTTAGCGGTTTTGTTATTTGCGATGTTCCGTTTTCGACGGACGGGAAACTGGAAACTGATGGCGCTGGGTCTGCTCGCTTCGTGGTGGCTGAGCCTGACGCGCTATGACGGCTGGTTTCTCATCCCATTCGCCGGGATTGCGTTTGCGATGTTTTCCAGGCGGAGACGTTGGGTTGTGCTGCTAGTGTTCGGCGCGGCGGCGAGTCTGGCCCCGCTGTATTGGGCTGGGAATAGCTGGTGGAAAACCGGGGACCTGCTGGATTTCTATAGCGGGCCGTATTCGGCTGCCGCGATTCAAGGCGGCGCGGCGTATCCGGGGCGGGGCAATTGGATTGTGGCGGCGGGCTATTACGCGATGGCCGGCCAGTTGTGCGCGGGCTGGGCTTTGGCGGGGCTCGGCATTGCCGGAGCGTTTTGCGCGGCACGGAAGCGGGCGATGGCGCCTATTCTATTTCTGCTGCTGACGCCGGCCTTCTACGTCTGGAGTATGCATTCTTCAGGCGCCACGCCAATTTACGTGCCTCAGCTTCCGCCGTATAGCTACTACAACACGCGCTACGGCATCGCGCTGGTTGTGTTTGCGGCTTTTGCCGCGGGGGCGATTGTGTTAGTTCTGCCAGCGCGATGGAAAAAGGCTGCAATCGCGCTGCCGTTGATTTCTGTGGCGCCGTGGCTGCTGCGGCCGTCGCAGGAGAACTGGATTTGCTGGAAGGAATCGCAAGTGAACTCGGTTGCGCGGCGCGCTTGGACGAAAGCGGGAGCCGATTTCCTTGCAGCGCATTACCGTTTGGGCCAAGGCATATGGACGCCCTCTTCGTCGAGCGATTTGGCTGGAATTTTGTGCCGCGCGCGCATCCCGCTGCGAGAGACCATCAATGTGTACAATGGGCCGGCCTGGTGGGCGAATACCTTGCGGCCAGATCTGGTGCATCAGGCGGTTTGGGCAGTAGCGCAAGCCGGCGATCCGGTCAGTCAGGCTATTAGCCACAGCAGGCGATCCGTTTATCGGGTGAGGCTTGAGATCGAAGTGAAGGGGGCACCGGTTTTGGAGATCGAAAGAAGATGATGGAGATCCCGTTTGCCAAATTGCACGGCGCGCAGAACGATTTTTTGCTCACCTGGGGCGACGATGCCGGGGCCCAGAATCTGCCGGAGATCGCACGGCGAATTTGCGCGCGTACTACAGGCATTGGGGCGGACGGATGGATGCTGGTATGGCGCGAAACGGACGGCCTGCGAACGCGGTTGTTCAATTCGGATGGGAGCGAAGCGGAGATATCGGGGAACGGGACGCGCTGCGCGGGAGCGTTCGGGCTCTGGAAAGGTGTCGTTTCGCCGCCAGAATTTCCGATAAGTACTGCAGCGGGCCGCAAAGCGCTTCGGCTCATCGAACGTGACGGGAACCGATTTTTGTTCGAGATGAATATGGGATTGCCACAGACGGAAGAGCTGCGGGCAACCATTCGCGCGGCGGATCGAGATTTCGACGCGACAATATTGAACGTCGGCAATCCGCAGTGTGCCATTTTTGTGCAGGAACTGCCGGAGGATTGGCGCGTAGTGGGCCGCGAGACAGAGCGCCACGGGCGATTCCCGAACCGCACCAACGTCTCGTTTGTTCGCGTGCTGGACCGGCACACGATTGAGGCTGCGTTTTATGAACGCGGCGCGGGCGAGACAAAGAGCTCCGGAACCGGGTCAACGGGCGCTGCCGCCGCTGCTATTCTCAGGGGTGTAGCGGAAAGTCCTGTTGCGGTACGAACGCCTGCCGGAAGTCTCACCTTGCGGTGGGAAGACGGCGTGTACTTGACGGGACCGGCCGAAATCATTGGCGAAGGTAGATTTTTCTTTGATCTCTGAAATATGATCTCTGAAACAGTTGAGCAGGCGTCTGGGCAGCCCTCACCGGCTGCAACGGAATTACGGCAAAAGATTACGAACAGAACGGCGCGCGTGGGCGTGCTTGGGCTCGGATATGTCGGGCTGCCGCTGGCGGTTGAATTTGCGCAAGCCGGTTTCGAAGTCATCGGAATCGACGTGCAGCAAAACAAAGTCGATCAATTCAATCGCGGCGAATCGTACGTCAAGGATGTCAAAGACGGAGTTTTCGGACCGCTGGTACAGAGCGGCAAGCTGCGGGCCACTACGGATTATTCGATCATCCAGGAACTGGATACGATTGACATTTGCGTGCCGACTCCGCTGCGCAAGACCAAGGACCCGGACATGAGTTACGTGATCGCCGCGACGGACGCGATCGCGGAGCATATGCATCCGGGACTGCTGGTGATGCTCGAATCGACGACGTATCCAGGCACGACGGATGAACTTCTGCTGCCCAAATTAGCCGCCAGCGGGCTGCAGGTCGGCAAAGATTTCTTTCTCTGCTTTTCGCCGGAGCGGGTCGATCCGGGTAATCCGAAATTCCAGACCTCCAACATTCCGAAGGTGGTGGGCGGGATCACGGCAGTGTGTACCGAGATGGGCGCGCTGTTTTATAAGCAGGCGCTTGACACGGTGGTTCCGGTCAGCTCGACGCGCGTGGCTGAAATGGTGAAGCTGCTCGAAAACACCTTCCGGATGATCAATATTGGGCTGGTGAATGAGCTGGCCCTGATGTGCGATCGCATGGGCATCGATGTCTGGGAAATCATCGATGCCGCGGCCACCAAGCCTTTCGGCTTCATGCCATTCTATCCGGGCCCCGGACTGGGCGGACATTGTATTCCCATCGATCCTTTCTATCTGTCCTGGAAGAGCAAAGAAGCCGGAATTGAGGCGCGGTTTATCGAATTGGCTGGATACATTAACGGCCGCATGCCGGAATTCGTGGTGGACAAGATTCAGAACGCGCTGAACGATGCATCGAAGCCGGTGCGCGGGTCGCACGTTCACGTGCTGGGGGCGGCGTACAAGCGGAATATCGACGATGTTCGCGAATCCCCCGCTCTGGATATCATTTTGCTTCTCAAGCGGCGTGGCGCGGTAGTCACGTTTTCAGATCCGTATGTCCAGCGGATTCAAATCAACGGAAGCAGTCTGGAGGCGCAGGAACCGTTGCCGGCAGTGGAAGCGGCCGACTGCGTGGTCATTGTGACGGACCACTCGGGCGTCGATTATCCGGCAGTGATCAAGCGCAGCAAATTGATCGTCGATACGCGCAATGCGCTTAAGGGGTATCGTTCGGAGAAGATCGTCCGGCTGTAAAGCGACCCCGAGACATAGCGCACGCCGACCGTGGCGCGTTCATTGAAGAGGGAAAAATGGACTCGCGTTTTGAAGAGATGTTGCCGCTCGTAAATGCGTTCACCACGCGATCACGCCGAAACTGCAAGATGCTGAAACTGAGCCAGGGAGCGTGAGCGACCTCAGGTTGGACGGAAGCAAAGCCTCTTAAGTAAACGAATTGAGTGTAAGCGACGTAGTTTGCCAATTTTTTACAGCTTCTAAGCGACCTGGCTTGGGCGCTTACGCTTCCGTCTCGGTTTCGGCATTCATTCATAGTCATGCGATTCGGTGAGAAATTTCAAAAACAGGCCCGCTTGACGGTAATTGCTATTCCGTGTAATATTACGTTATGCGACATGTTGCAGGACGACGCGACGAGGAAGAGAGCAAGCCGCTGAGCGAGCCGGTCCTGTTGATTTTGGCAAGTCTGGCGAATCAGCCCCGGCACGGGTACGCCCTGATGAAGGACATTGAAGCGCTCAGCAACGGACGGGTACGCGTCAGTACCGGCACCTTGTATGGGGCTCTGCGACGGCTGCTCGACGATTCCTGGATTGAGCGTTTTGCGCAGGAAGACACGTCGCGGGATAAACAGGCGTACCGGTTGTCGGCGACCGGGAAGAGGCATTTATTGCTTGAGCTGGATCGGATGAAGCAACTGACGCGAGCCGCAGCGTCGCGCCTGAGGACAACCGAGAGTTAAACGCATGAAGCACATATATCTGGCGTTATTGCGACTGTATCCACGTGAATACAGGGTCACGTTTCGTGCAGAAATGCTGAGCGCTTTCGAAGAAGCGGCCCAGGACCGGCGTAAAGACGGAATCGGCGTTTCGATCGGCTTTGTGCTAGCCGAAATCTGGGGATTGGCTGTCGGTATCGCACCGGAGTGGAGGGCTAAATTCGCACAATCCGACGGCTACCTCGCTATCCGGAATAGAACGGAACAAAAAACCGATCAGCCGGCCGAGGTAATGGAAATCGAAAGACAAATAGAATCGGCGCTCAAGTGTATGGAGCACGCCATCGCCACGCACCAATTTACGAAAGCCCGCTTCTACTCAGAGGCGGAACACAGATTGCGCGCGAAGCTACGCCGATTGGAAACGGGATCGATCTAAGACGTCGCCGCGGTGCGCTTTGCGCCGCCCGCCACCCGTTCCAGAGCCTCTACGGCGGAACTCGGAATGAGCTTCCAAACCTTTTCGGCGGTCGCCTTTTCTTCCGCCTGGATCTGGCGCGCCAGTGTAACCGTCTGGGTGTCGCCAGCCGCTTCGGCTACGGTCGCGAGCGCCTCGTACATGGCAATCTCGCTATTTTCCACCGCGTAGGCGATCATCAGGTTCTGCGTGGTGCGCTCTTCCTTCTCGTGCCCGATCTGTGCCGTCTTGGGACTCAAGCCGAAGATGTGCGCAAGCAGGCTCTTGGTAGTGGACGCCCCGCCGCCGAGCGCTTCGAGTCTTGCCGTCAAGCGCTCGTATTGCTGCTTGGTTTCGAGCGCATGCTGATGAAAGGCCGCTTTCGCGACGGCATTATCGCCTTCTTTTGCAAAGCCTTGCAATTGCGTTTCGAAGCTCTTCTCCGCCGCAATTGCATCCTCTAGATACCGTTTAATTACGTCTGTGCTGCTTTCAGCCATGATTCGCCGATCTCCTTTTATGAGACCGACCGGACGGGCGCGCGTTTCCCGGAGTCCTAGCTGGTAGAAAAACGGTACGGGGCTATTTCGTGGCTGGGCCGTTGCCGGGGCCTTGCGACCATGGAGCCGGCTGGTAAGTCCAGCTTCGGCTGCTGTAATCGCTAAAAGTCACCAGAATGAGAATGCTAAGCCATACCAGGCCGGCCACCACAAACAGCTTCGTCAGGTTGGTCGTGTGGCGCACGCCCATAAAGATCCAGACGACCATGGAGGCCTTGAACACCGCAATGAACAACGCTATGACGATGTTCATCCAGCCCAACTCAACATAGGAAACGCCGGTCGTCATACCGGTGAGACAGATCAAGGCCAGCCATACCAGCACCAGGGTTCTTACTCGCGGAACGTGTACGTGTACGCTCATCTTCTATGTCCGATTAGATATAACAGCGGGAACAGAAAGATCCAAACGATATCGACAAAGTGCCAGTACAGGCCGATCATCTCGACAGGAGCGAAGTAATTCGCGCTGAACACCCGGCGATATGCCTGGATCAGCAGGAAGGTCAATAATCCCAAACCGACCACCATGTGCAGCGCGTGCATGCCTGTCATGCAGAAATACAGAAAGAACAGAATCTGCGCGTGGTAGGCGAACTCCGGATGCTCGGGATAATCGAAGTTGAACCCAGGCACCTTGTGCTCCACCCACTTGGCGTGGTATTCGACGCCCTTGATTACCAGGAACGCGGTACCGAAAATCATAGTGACGATCAGGAACCAGATGAGGTGCTTTCGCTTGCTGAGCTGGGCCGCTCGCACCGCTAGCGCCATGGTCAAGCTGCTGCAGATCAACACGGCGGTATTGGTTCCGCCGAGGACGACGTTCATGTATTGACTGGTGCTCGCGAAGGCATCCAGATACAGGTTGCGATACACCGCATAGCTCGCGAACATGCCGCCGAAGAACAACACTTCGGTAATGAGGAACGTCCACATGCCGAGCGTGGCGGCATCCATCTGCTGTTCCGCGGTCGCAAAATGATGGCGGAGATGGGTAACTTCGGGCGCGAGCTCGTGCTCCGCGGGAATAATAGTTTCAGCCAACGACTTCCTCCAGGGGACCGTAGTTATAGGCTTCTTCGGTCACGATTGGCGTTTCGTCAAAGTTGAAAGTAGTAGGAGGCGATTGGATCTGCCATTCCAGCCCTGTCGCTCCCCAAGGATTATTTCCGGCTTTGGCGCCGTACTTGAGAGACCAGATCATGTAGACCATGGGAATCAGATAGCCGATGCCGAGGACGGAAGCGCCCGCACTCGAGAGAACATTGAGCGCCTGAAATTCGGGCGGATAGGCATGATAGCGGCGCGGCATGCCGAGATAGCCGAGGATGAACTGCGGGAAGAAGGTCAAATTGAAACCGATGAAGATGATCAAGGCGGCGAATCTCGCCCAGCCTTCCGGATACATCCGTCCGGTAATCTTCGGCCACCAGAAGTGGAGACCGCCCATAAAGGCCATCACCATGCCGCCCACCATCACGTAATGAAAGTGCGCAACGATGAAATAGGTTCCGTGCGTTGCGATGTCGGTGGCGAGGGTTGCCAGATGCAAGCCCGTTAAACCTCCGATGGTGAACAGGCCGATAAATCCGAAGGCGTAAAGCATCGGCGTATCGAAGGAAACAGACCCTTTGTACATCGTCGCGGTCCAATTGAACACTTTGATGGCGGAGGGAACGGCCACCATGAAGGTCAAAAACGAAAACGCCAAGCCGGTGTAAACACTCTCGCCGGTAAGGAACATGTGGTGGCCCCAGACCACAAAGCTCAGCACCGCGATCGCCATGCTCGAGAACGCAACGAAGTTGTATCCGAAAATGCGCTTCTTAGAGAAGCAGGGGACGATTTCGCTGATCACGCCCATGCCCGGAAGAATCATGATGTACACCGCGGGATGCGAATAGAACCAGAACAGGTGCTGGAAAAGAATGGGGTCGCCGCCGATGCTGGGATCGAAGATTCCTACGTGCGCGATGCGCTCGAACGCGAGCAGCAGCAGGACGATGGCCAGCACCGGCGTGCCCAGAACTTGAATCAGGCCGGTTGCATAATTCGACCAGACGAACAGCGGCAGCCGCGACCAGGTCATGCCGGGCGCGCGCATTTTATGAACGGTGACGATGAAGTTCAGGCCGGTGAGGATGGAAGAAAATCCCGCGGTAAAGACGCCGAACGCGGCAGCCAATACGTAGGAATTCGAATAAGTCGTGCTATACGGCGCATAGAACGTCCAGCCGGTATCGACTCCGCCCCGCAGCACCGCATACATCGTTAAGGCCGCGCCGACAACGTACAGATACCAACTCAATAAATTGACTCTGGGGAAGGCGAGATCCTTGGCCCCAACCATAATCGGTATCAGAAAATTCGCGAGCGTAGCCGGTATGGATGGCACCAGAAAGAAAAACACCATGATGATGCCGTGCATGGAGAACAGGCGGTTGTAGGTCTCGGCGGAAAAGATGCCTTGCGGCTCCAGAAGATTGATTCGAAACGCCACAGCGGCCGATCCGCCGACGAAGAACATCACCGTGATGGAGATGAGATACAGGACCGCGATCCGCTTGTGATCGGTAGTCAAGAGCCAGCTTTTCCAGCCGTGCTCCACATTCAGGTAGTTGACCTCCTCGGTTTCCGGTCTTGTATGCGCGAGTGTTGACATTAGTTTGCTGTCTCTCTTCTTCTACTTCTGTTTCGGTTTGGCCGGGGCGCCCGACGACGGCATGGCCCCCGTGGCGTTAGGAGCCGCTACCAGGGGCCGCTGTTGCACTCCCTGCTGGGACGCCGGAGCGTTCGGTGAAAGCGACTTGATGTAAGCGAGCAACTGAATCACGTTCTCCTCGCTCACCTGTCCCTTGAAGTTCGGCATCACGTTAGGCTCGAAACCCGCTACGATCTTAGCGTTCGGATCCAGAATCGATTCGCGGATGTAAGCGTCGTCTGCGATCACGGTGCGGCCGTCGGCCAGTTGCACCGGCTTGTTGTAAAGCCCGCGCAAAATGGGGCAGCGGCCTTGCTGATCGAGCAAGTGACAAGTTACACAGCCGAACTGCGAGAACAGTTTCTGCCCCTGGTCCGCCAGCGATCCTTCCGTGCCGCCGCCGCTCGACCAGTTCGCATAAGCGCGCTGGTCCATCACATCCACCCATCCGCCCATGGAGGCGTGCTGATTGCCGCAATATTCGGTGCAATAGAAACGATAGCGGCCCGGTTTCGTGGCGGTGAACCAGAGGCTGTCGTAATGTCCGGGAACGACATCATGCCGCACCCGGAACGCCGGAATCGAAAAACTGTGAATCACGTCTTCGGAGGCCATCGTAAGTTTCACCGGCTGGTTGAGAGGCACGTGCAGCGCGTCGATTTCGCGGTTGCCGTCCGGATATTGGATTTTCCACATCCACTGCTTACCGGTAACGAAAATTTCCATGGCGTCTTTCGGCGGCTGCTGGGCCGCAAAAAAGAGCTGCGCTCCCCAGACAAACATGACGAGCATGATCAGGAAGGGAATAATCGACCAGGCCAGCTCCAGCTTGGTCGAGCCTTCGATCTGGGTTGGGTGCGGATTCGCCCGGCGGTTGTACTTCCAGGCGAAGACTACGATGCACACAAAGATGAGCACGGTCATCACAATGGAAACATTGGTGATGAACCAGTACAGCGAATCGATCTGCGGCGCCTGCGCGGACGCCTGTACCGGAAAAAGTTGCAGTTGCGCCAGAGGAAGCGCGCTAGCCCACATGCCGCACCTCTTTCAAAGGTCTTCGCGTTTTGCCGATTCTTGTCGTCCCGCATCAGCAGATAAATCAATCCGCCCAAGACCAGCAAGGTAATGGCGGCGGCAATTTTTAGAACGTTGTAAATGGCCAGCGTGTATTTGCCCTGCGACGCATCGTAATGAAAGCAGAACAGCAGAACGTAATCGACCGGAGTGCCGATCTTATGCTGCGCCGCTTCGACCAGCGCCATCCGCAAATCCGCCGGGGCGTAATCGATTCCGTAGATGTAGCGGGACATCCTGCCCTCGGGAGTGGCGACCATGATGCCGCCGCCGTGCACAAACTGGCGCGTGCCCTGATCGTAGCGGTAGCCGAAGCCAACGGCCTTGGCGAGCCGTGAATCGGCGTCCTGCGATCCGGTGAGAAAGTGCCACCCGGCATCGAACCCTGGCTTGCCGAACTCTTTGGCGTAGTATGCTTTTTTCTCGCGCGCCATGGCCGGCGTATCCGAGGGATCGAAACTCACCACGACCACGTTGTAGTCCCGCCCCGGCTGCAGCGGCACGCGCCGCAAGCTCATGACCGGTCTCATGCATGCTCATCGGGCAAAGGCTCGGGCAGGTGAAATAGACCATCTCCAGAAGCACCGGCTTGTCGCCGAAATAGGTCCGGAGCGGCACCGCCTGTCCGCTCTCGTCATGAAATACCAGATCGAGCGGAACCGGAGCATTCAGTTTCTGCTCCAGATTCACGCCTTTGGTGAGAGTAGGGCGGCGGGTACGATGCAAGCAAGGGCCACGAGCCCGCCATCGCGATCGCCGCTATCCAGACAACTTTACTTCGCATGTTTACGAATCTCTCCCGAAATCTGCGGTCTGCGGTAAGGCGCCGGCATGGCGTTCACGCTGCCCGAAAACGCCCGCCCTTCCCCGCCCGGCGTGGTGATTCCCTGCGGCGCATCGGGTGCAATGGTCAGCGTGGGAACCACCGCATTCATCGCCTGATGTAATGGGAATGTGCACGTGTCCGTCCGCATCCTTGCCGTAACTGTTCAGAACCTGGTCCTCGTGCGCGCGCACCCCGGGCAATTCTTCCCACGGATGCACCTGCAGTACCGGATTTGGTGGAACGATGCGCGCAGGAGCTAGCGGACTGGGAAGCTGCCCGGGAGGATTATTGACTTGCAGCGATCTTTGAATCCAGATGGTGATCGCGAAGACGAACACCAGCGTTCCGCCGATAATGGCGAGCGACCAGATCACCATGCCCGCGCTCGCATCGATCCCCTCATAGCGCGTGCCGCCGTGCCCTTCGTGCGGCTGCGTTCGCTTCGGCGCGTGCGAGTGGACCAGTTCGTTCGATTTTGCTTCCGGTAGCTCGCGGTTCATCGAGCGGCCTCCGGAAGCGGCGTCATGACGCGCGGATCGCGCAAAGGCAGCAACGGCCGGCGTTTCAAATGGCCCAGGAACAGATAGACCCAGATTCCTCCAATGCCGATGAACGCGGCAAAGTCGGTCCAGTAGATGGAGAACCCGTTGGTGCGGTAGGTTGGCTCGACAATCCAGAACATATCGATAGCTCTCGCTACCAGTATCCAAATAGCGACGCGCATGAGGCGCACGGGGTCGCGTTTGCGGTCTTGCGAGAGCAGCGCGAGAAAGGGCACCAGGAACATGACGAGCGACACCGCCGCCGCCAGAACTTTCCAGCCCTTATGCACGCGAACCAGATACCAGCCGATCTCTTGGGGCAGGTTCGCCGGCCACACGATAATAAGCTGCGATACCGCCAGGTATGTCCAGAAAATCGTGAACGCGAACATCATGTTGCCGATGTCATGCAGGAACACTGAATTGATGCGTCCTCCGAAGCGGTCCCCGCGCGAGGTCAGCACCAGGACAAGAATGGTGAGCGCGAAACACTGCAACACATCGCCGAACAACAGCATGGCGCCATAAATTGTCGAAAAGAACTGGGGGTCGGCTGAAAGCATCCAATCGATATAAGCGAAGCTCGCGGAAAAGGTGACAATCACACAGCCCGGCGCGCTGAAGGCGCGCATACGTTCGCGGAGCGTCGGATCGCCGGTCTGGTCCTGTTTGTCGGACCATTTGTATACACGCATGCCCCAGAACAGCCAGATGGCGAAGTAAATGATCGTCCTTATGATGAAGAACGGCACGTTCAGATAACCGCGCTTGTGATACAGAATGGCTCGCGAAACGGCGTTCGGGACGGTATTGATGTGAGTCCACGGATAGAGTTCCTTCAATCCGAGGAGCAATAGCAGGAACAACAAAAAGATGAACGGCAGAGTGCGCATTTGCGCTTCAACATATCTTCTGGAGGTAACGCCCCAGCGCCCGCCGACGGTGTGATTCAAGACCAGAACGCCCAGGCCGCCAATGCTGAATCCACCCCAATACAAAAACGCAAACAGATAGGATTGGAAAAATACTTCGCGGTTGGCGAAGTATCCCGCCACGCAAAGCAAAACCCCAAGCGCGCCAATGACTCCAGAGATGCGTTCCACGCCGGCCGCTTTCGGACCAAGCCGGATCTCGGGAATGGGAACGTTGGTCTGGTATTCGTGGCTGCTCACTTCGCCTCTCCTTGTGGCGCGCCCGCGGCGGCTTTTGCCGCAGCTTGCGCTAAATCCGGCGGAGCATTCTGGCTCAATTGCAAGGCGCGGATGTAGGCCGCAATCCGCCAGCGGTCGTCGACCGCGACGCGCGAAGCATAGCTGTACATCGCGCCATAACCATTCGTCATAACGTCAAAGAAGTGTCCTACCGGGGCATTCACCAGGCGCGGATCGTGATAGCTGGGCGGCTGCCGCAAGCCTCGAAGCACGATCATGCCTTGCCCATTGCCCAGCCGCCCGTGGCAGGGAGAGCAATAAATGTTGAATCTCTCGCGTCCTCGCGCCACATCGGCGCGCGTGATCTGAATTGGGAAATACGTAATGTCCTTGCCGTTTACTTTGCCCGTATAGCGGGCTTGATCGAGATGCAATTGTCCGCGCGCGACGGTGTCTTCAATGGTGGGCCGTTCCGATCGGCCGTCGCCGAAAAAAGTTGTCGCGGCGAATGGTTTGTAGCGCGGCTGGTTGTGCATGTCCTGGCGGCAGGCGCTGGCGCAAAGCAGGCCGGCCAAGGCGATGGGAAACGCTGCCTTACTTCGGAACACCTTACTTCGGAACAACGTCACCTCTCGTACTCCGTCGCTCTCGCGGAGGAATTCCAAAACCTGCTCTGTGTGGAATTTCGGGTCCGAGGACTCAATACACAGAAAAAATTTGTCGATGGATGCGCGGTCGAAGGCCGGAACGTTGAACACCGGATGATAAGGCTGCGGCAATCCGTTCATCGCCAGCATGCTGAAGAGCGCGGTCAATCCCGCGATCAGGACCATACACTCGAAGGTGATCGGAATGTAGGCGGGCCAGCTATTCAAGGGTCTTCCGCCGACGTTATGCGGATAAGCGACCACCGTGATCCATTCGAGCAGTCCGAAACCGCCGCAGGCTCCGAAAATACCTGCAATCAGCACCGCCAGCGCCACATTATTTCTCTTGAACCCGATCGCTTCCGCGAGTCCGGTGACCGGCATGGGCGCATAGGCGTCCATTTTGCGGAACCCTTCGGCATAAGCGCGCTCGCACGCCGTGATTAATTCTTCAGGCGTATCGAACTCGGCCATTGCGCCGTGGATTGTGGAGAATTCGTTGAGCTGTATTTCGTGGCTCATAGTTTCTCCTCATAAGCGCGTTCCATGTAGCGATCGTGATGCACCACTTCGCGCACCTCAAAAATGGAGATGGACGGCAGCCAGCGCACGAACAGAAAAATGAGAAACAGGAAGAACCCGAGCGTTCCAGTGAAGGTCGCCCAATCCCATTTGGTCGGAATGTAAATGCCCCAGGAAGACGGCAGGAAGTCGCGATGCAGGCTGGTCACCACGATGACGAAGCGCTCCAGCCACATACCGCAATTCACGATGATGGAGATAATCCAGACCAGAATTACGTTCTGGCGTACCTTCTTGGACCACAGCGCCTGCGGCAGCGCGATGTTGCAGGTAATCAGTAAGGCGTAAGTGAACCCGTAAGGACCGGTCATGCGGTTCCAGTACATGAACGCCTCATACTTATCGCCGGCGTACCAGGAGAAGAACGCTTCCATCGAATAGCCGTAAGCCACAATCAACCCGGTGCCGAGCATCAGTTTGGCCGCCGCTTCGATATGCCGCAGCGTAATCAGGTCGCGCATGTTGTACCAGGCGCGCAGCGGAATGATTAGCGTCAGCACCATGGCGAAACCGGAATAAATAGCGCCCGCGACGAAATAGGGAGGAAAGATGGTAGTGTGCCAGCCCGGAATGATGCTGATTGCGAAGTCGAAGCTGACGACCGTGTGGACGGAAAGCACCAGCGGCGTCGCCAGACCGGCCATCAACAAATAAGCCTTCTGATAGCGATGCCAGTGAATGGCGGATCCGCGCCAACCCAGCGCCAGAAATCCGTAGAAGCGTTGCACCCAGCGCTTCGGCGCATTGTCGCGCATGCTGGCGAAATCCGGAATCAAACCGGTGTACCAGAACACCAGCGAAATAGTGCCGTACGTCGAGACCGCAAAAACGTCCCATTCGAGCGGACTGCGCGGCTGAGGCCACAGCCACATCGAATTGGGATACGGAAAGAGCCAATAGGCGAGCCACGGGCGTCCTAAGTGCAGCACCGGAAACATGCCGGCGCAGGCAACGGCGAACAGCGTCATCGCTTCCGAGAAGCGGTTAATAGAGGTGCGCCAATCCTGCTTGAGTAGGAAAAGAATTGCCGAGATCAGCGTCCCGGCGTGTCCGATACCGATCCACCAGACGAAGTTGACGATGGCGAATCCCCAGCCGATGGGAATATTCACGCCCCATACGCCGATGCCGTGCACGAACAGCACATACATCGCCAGCATCAGCAGGTTGACGAAGCAGAAAGAAATGAACGCCCCGACCAGCCATTTCTTCGGCGCCCGCTTGAAAGGCAGATAAACAATGCCCGAGATGCGGTCCGTGACCGACTCGTAGGTGTGGCCCGTTCCGAGTATTCGATCCGGACCGGGATCGATTAGCTCTTCGTTTCTAAGATTCTCTGTTGTCGCCACGCTGGCCTCTTAGCGCCTCATTAGGATTCCGGACATAGCCGAGATAGGTGGTTCGCGGACGTGTTTCCAACTCGTCCAAGAGAGCGTAGTTACGCTGCAGGGCGTGCAGCTTGGCTACTTTACTGCCTTTGTCGTTCAAATCGCCGAACGTAATGGCGCGCGTCGGGCACACCTGCTGGCAAGCCGTCAGAATCTCGCCATCGTGCACGCTGCGTCCCTCTTTATCGGTATTGATCTTCGCTTCCTGAATGCGCTGCACGCAGTACGAGCACTTTTCCATGACGCCGCGGCTGCGAACCGTAACGTCCGGATTGCGCACGCCGTACAGGCTTTCCGTATCCCAATCCGAATACAGATAGAAGTTGAATCTGCGCACTTTGTAAGGACAGTTGTTGGAGCAGTAGCGCGTCCCGACGCAGCGGTTATAAACCATTTCGTTCAGGCCTTCGGTGCTGTGCACGGTGGCCGCCACCGGACAAACCACCTCGCAAGGCGCCTGCTCGCAATGCATGCAGGGGACCGGCTGGTTGTAAATTCTGGGATTGTCGAGATCGTTGCCCGAGTAATAACGATCTACGCGAATCCAGTGCATGTGCCGGCCGCGCGCCACCTGATCCTTGCCGACCACCGCGATATTGTTCTCCGCCTGGCAGGCGATAATGCACGCGCTGCAGCCCGTGCAGACATTCAAATCGATGGCCATGCCCCACTTGTAGCCGTTGTACGGATAAATGGGCGGATAGAGCGTATACTTTTCGGGAAGCGGCTGGTCGTCAGGCGCCCTGGTCGGAAAATCGGGATGCCGGTGAAACTCCGCCAGATCCGCGGCGCGCACCGGGTCGCGTCCCGCCATGGTTTGGGTTTCCTGCACGTTGGCGAGACGATAATGCTCGCCGGTTTTCGAGATCGAGCCGCCCGCAACCCAGGGCGAATTATCCACTTGAATGGCGAACGCGTTGTAGCCGATCGCATTACCGACGCGGCCTGAGGCTTCGCGCCCGTATCCGAAATGCACCGTCACCGAATCTTCCGCATGCCCAGGCAAAATCCAGGCCGGCCCCACCGTGCTGCGATTTTCCACCGTCACCTTCAGCATGTCGCCGATGGTGACTTTCATATCCGCCGCATTCTTGGGACTGATCAGCACTACGTTGTCCCAAGTCATCTTGCTCTGCGGCTTGGGCAGCTCCTGCATCCAGCCGTTATTCGAATAAGTGCCGTCCGCAATGGTGGGGTCGGGGCGGAACACGACTTCCAGCCCGCCGATCGGCTGAATTTCGAGCGCCGGAAGCGCCGCGGGAGCGCGGCCGTTCACAACGTCGAGCGCCGAGCCGGCGATCCAGCCATCGTGCAGCGACGTCTTCCACATCGCATCGAAATCGGCGCCCTGATGCTGGCTTTGCCAATAGCTCTTCACGATGTCGTGCGAGGTTCGGTCCGGCTTGCCCTGCAGAATGGAGATAATTTCGTGCGCCGATTTGCCGCCATACAGCGGCTCAATCAGCGGCTGCTGAATAGTAACGGTGCCGTCGAAGGCGCGCGAATCGGACCACGTTTCCAGATAGTGCGCCTCTGGAACGTGCCAGTGACTCCAGCGCGAGGTCTCATCGAAAAACTGCCCCAGCCGCACGACCAGCCGCGCTTTTCGAATCGCATCTCCAAACCCGAGCGAAGCGGGCGCGGTGTAGACCGGGTTCGACCCGAGAATGAGCAGCACTCCCACGTGCCCGCTGTTCAAATCGTTCGTGAGCTCTTCAAAGCTGTGCGTGTTATCCGGTTCCACTCCCTCGAGGACTCGAACAGTTTTGCCGACATTGCCGAGCGCCGCATTGATCGCGTACGCCGCCAGATGCACGCTC
The DNA here is from genome assembly GCA_963787545.1 of uncultured Acidobacteriaceae bacterium. GTDB lineage: Bacteria > Acidobacteriota > Terriglobia > Bryobacterales > Bryobacteraceae > Bog-105. The sequence goes on along the minus strand of CAWBDW010000019.1, from coordinate 267,063 downwards.
TCAGGCTGGAACTCGCCGGGGATCACTACGCAGCGGCCTTTTGAATTTTGCAAATCTTGTGCAACTGCGGCGAGCCAGTCCGGCGCGGCCGCGCTAACATCGGGAGCCGCACCGCCGCACGCTTTCAGAAGTTGATACGCAATTGATGGAATCGCGCTGCTCTTGACAGGAAGGTGATGATCGGCTAACGATCCACTCACCGTGGGCGAAGCTTCAATCGCATACAGCCGCACCGGAGTTTCGCCGTTATCCACTGCGCGTTTTCCGGCAAACTGTCTGGCATAGGCAAGCGCCGCCGGGCCGGTGTTCAAGAAATCCGCTTCGAGACTCACAATCACGTCAGCCTGCGAGAGATCGTAAGAGACGAACGCATTGCGACCCGCAATCTTCTTTGCCGCGCTCGAGATCGCCGGACCGACGCACGGCTCATGGATGTACCACTTTGCGAGCGGCCACTGCTTGAGCAAAGTGTTCATCTGGTCGATCAACGTCGGGGAAGTCGTCACTCCCGTCAAAATCGCCAGCCCCTCGCCCTTGCGTAGCCCGAGGCTCTGCCCTTCGGTGCTGAAGGTTCCGGTGAATTCCGGCAACGTACTGAGCCGGCCTTCGTGCAAAACCGTTTCCGAGCGGTCCGGATCGTACAGGTTCAAGACGGAGGCCTGCTCGAATATTGTCGTTGCGCCCAAACTGGCTGGATGGTCGGGATTGCCTTCAATCTTAGTCGGACGGTTCAGATGGCTCTCAACCAGCAATCCGCGCGCATACCCGTGAGCCGGCATGGCGGTCGCATAAAACAGCGGGACGCCCGGAATGACGTTCTCCGGCTGCCGCACATAAGGCACGATCAACTCTTTCGGCTGTTTCGTGCAGGCCGCCGCGCCCGCCATGGCCAGCGAGGCGGCCATAACTTTTAACAGGCTGCGCCGGTCCACGCCTTGCGGCACCTGCCCGGAAAGAGCGGGAAATTCCTGCTCGATGTAATCGCGCAGTTCGCTGCTTTCCGCGGCTTCGTCCAGCGTTCGCCAGAAGGCCGGTCCGCGGCCCGCCGCCAATTTCTCCCGGAGCGCTTCCAAATTCGGAGCCGGTTTCTTGGGCGGCTCGAGCAGCGACTCGATGGAAATGAAGTTTTCTTTCATCGGTGGCACGTTACGCAATCGGTCAGCGACTTGGCGTGATACTCCTTCATAAGCTTCGGCCCCAATTCCGCCTGGTTCGCCGGATACTCATAATCGATGTTGAAGACCTCCGACCTCGGCCGGATGTACTTCGCCGGGTTGCGGTGACAGTTGATGCACCAGTTCATGTTTAAGGTGTTCACCTTGTAGGTCAAAGGCATCTCGTCCACGCGCCCATGGCAGGTGGAGCAGCCGATCCCTTTATTGATATGAATGCTGTGGTTGAAGAAAACGAAATCGGGAAGATCGTGCACGCGCGTCCATTCGATCGATTTGCCGCTGGCCCAACTGTCGCGAATCGGCTGCGTCAAAGTCGCATTAGTCCAGATCTGGGAGTGGCAGGTCATGCACGTCTCGGTGGGCGGCAGCCCCGCGTAGCTGGAGGTCTCGACGCTGGTGTGGCAATAGCGGCAGTCGATTCCGTCGTCTTTGACGTGATGTTTGTGGCTGAAGGGAATGGGCTGCTCGGGCGCGATGCGAACCGAGGTGGTCCAAGGCCCGCGGTCCATGATATAGGCCACCGCGAGGGTCGAACCCAGCAGAAAAACTACCGCCGCGATCGAGACCTTTGCAATTGTGTTCGAGCTAGGTCGAAAAAGTTGTGGCATAGGCGACGAGCGAGAACTTCAGGAAAAGAGGCGAAGCGAAAACCAATTTCCGATTATATACACCTCCATTTGCGTCTACGCAAGAACGATTCTTGTTTAGGTGTAAATCAGAGCATGCAGCGTTAGGCGGCTGATAATTTTCCGAAGCTTTGAAGACCACCGATACCGCGCGTCTACGGGGCGTGAGCGCGGAGCAAGGGGTCGAAACCTCGAAAATCGAAAGCCCGGAAATCGAAAGTAATGTCCCGCAGCGGCTCGATCGCCTGCCTTGGAGCCATTGGCACACGGTAATGGTGATTGCGCTCGGCATCACCTGGCTTCTCGATGGGCTCGAAGTGACGCTGGCCGGATCGCTGGCCAGCATCCTCAAAGACAAACACGCGCTCGGTTTAAGCGATCTTCAGGTGGGCGCGAGCGCAAGCGGTTACCTCGCCGGAGCGGTCCTTGGGGCGCTCTTCTTCGGTTGGCTCACGGACCGCCTGGGCCGCAAAAAACTGTTTTTCATCACCCTCATTCTTTATCTCTGTGCAACCGGAGCGACCGCGTTCTCCTGGAATTTTTGGAGCTTCTTGCTATTCCGCTTTCTTACGGGCGCCGGCATTGGCGGCGAATACGCGGCGATCAACTCCGCTATCGACGAGTTGGTGCCGAAAAACGTGCGCGGCACGGTCGACCTGATCGTCAACGCAACGTTTTGGATTGGCGCCAGCCTCGGCGCAGCCGGCACGCTGTTTCTTCTCGATTCCGGGGTGGTCTCGCCCGCCTTCGGATGGCGCTTCGCGTTCGGTATCGGCGCGGTGCTTGGGCTTGCGATTGTTTTCATGCGCCGGTGCGTGCCCGAAAGCCCGCGCTGGCTGATGCTGCGCGGGCGCGAGGAAGAAGCGAATCACATCGTCGGCGGCATCGAAAGCACGGTCGCCAAACAAAAGGGCGATTTGCCGGAACCCGAAGGCAGCATTAAGCTCCATGTCCGCGACCACACTCCGCTCGCGGCGGTCTGGAACGCGATGATTCATGGCGAACCGAAGCGTTCTTTTCTCGGCCTGTCGCTCATGGTGGCGCAGTCGTTCTTCTACAACGCCGTTTTCTTTACTTACGGATTGGTCCTGACGCACTATTTCAAGGTGAAGGACCAGCGCGTTCCGCTTTACATACTTCCGCTGGCGCTGGGAAATTTTTGCGGGCCGCTGCTGCTCGGCCGTTATTTCGATTCGATCGGCAGAAAAAAGATGATCGCGGCGACGTACGGCGTCTCAGGCTTGCTGTTGATCGGTTCGGCCATTATGTTTGGGCGCAACCAGGTAAGCGCAGTGACTCAAGACATTTGGTTCACGGCCATTTTTTTCGTCGCCTCTTCGGCGGCAAGTTCCGCATATCTCACGGTCAGCGAGGTTTTCCCGCTCGAGATCCGGGCCTTTGCCATCTCCATTTTTTATGCCCTCGGTACGCTGGCCGGAGGCGTGGCGGCGCCCTCGCTGTTCGCGAAACTCATCTCTTCGGGCTCGCGCACGGCGCTGATGTGCGGCTATTTGTTGGGAGCGTTCCTGATGCTATTCGGTGCCGCCATCGAATTGAAATTCGGCGTGAAGGCGGAGCGCCAATCGCTGGAGTCGATTTCGAAGCCCATTCAGGCGAGTTGATTCAAACGGATTCGTGAAGCTACGGAAGGAAAGCTACCCGCGAAAGGGCCGCGATGGGTCGAAAATGTTTGGCGTTAGCTGAGCACAGGGGCTGGTCCGATTCGATAGCTGTAGCAGCGATGAGAGCGTCCGCGAGTTGAATGCCGTGGGCGAGAGCGTGCTTTTCGATGAGGGCGGCGGCCGTAGCGCCGATGGGTTCGGACAGGGGCAGAACGCGGAATTGGAGTTGGCGAAGTGACTGCTGGATCTGCCGCACTTCCAATCTTGAGCGGGCGCCTTGAAGCAGCTCCATAAATGACACGATGGAGAGTGCGCGATCGCTGGCGGCATCGATCGTGCGCGCGGCGTTTGTGCTGCCTCGGGAGGCCCAGATCAGAACGTCGGTGTCGAACATCATTTCGGTTTCCTGGCGCCCGGCCGTTTCTTGCTGCTTTTAGCGAGAACCGGGCGGGGTTGGCGCAATTTGCGGAGGTAGGAAGCCGGATCGTTTAGATCGTCGCGTTCTTTCCATAAGCCAAACAGGGGTTGCTCCTCGGTTTTAGGCGCGGCTTCATCCGAGGCTCGCGATGCCGGAGCGATAGGCACCAGTTTGGCCTTTTGTTTTCCCCGATAGAGGACGGTGACAGTTTCACCACGGTCGATCGCGCGAAGTACGTCCTTCATGTGATACCGGAGGTCGACGATGCTGGCATTCATGGAATGTATAGATATAAGTATACATTTACGTGAATATGGCGGTGTGACCACGGAGGGCTACTCCGACAGCATAATCGTCGAGGAGCACTTCGTTCTCTTACCCATCAGCACGAACCAGCACGGCAGCGTCCCGGCCCCGCAAACAGACTATCGAATATTGATCTGCAGCACTGCGTCTGAGTGGTTGTGACGCCAGTCCCAGTATCGTTGCCTTCGCCGCTCGTTCGCTTGTTCCCACTCCCAATTGGCGTGGCGCTGTTGCCTTGCATAAATACGCCATGCGCGCCTTTCACGATCGTCAAACTCGTGATAATCCCGGTGGTGCTTGTCGTAGTAGCGGTGGTGTTGATCCCGATCATGGTCGTGATCATGATCCTGTGCCATGACGCAAGTTGGAATTAGTAACGCTGCACCGAGCGCAATAGTAGTAAGTATGTGCATCTGCCTCCCATCTCCCAGAAGGGTTATCGGTAGAATCAGACTTCTTCATTAAAAGATGGATCGCAAGGAAGTCTGAACGTGTTCGAGTCCGAGTTAGTACGGCCTCTCTCCAACAATGTTTCCGAACGGCGTATAGTTGCACACCCAGATCTGCCGTCTCGAGTTTCGGGCCATGCCGCAGCCGACGGCCTTGGTGTCGCGCCAAACCACTTGCGTGTAGTGACCGCAAACGCCTGAGCAGGTATTGGCAAAGTATTGGTAATTCCTTGCTTCCGAAGCCCACGCATTCACTACTTGAAATGGTGTGGCATCGAAGCCCGAGCATTCGAAGAGGTTCTCGCCAAATCGGTTGTTTCTCCGGTGTTCAAAGGCGCCGCTTGCGAGTAGAGTATCGGCCCAATTTTGCGCGAGCCTGGCCATCTGCTCGGACCAAATGAGAGGCGGTACGCCGATTCTGCTCCGCACGGAGTTGTGCGCCGCGAGCGACTCCCGGGCGAGAAGGGACTGAGCGGGCAAGCGTTGTACGAAATGCTGCTGAGCTGCGGCCTCCGATGCAAACAGTGCAAGAACCGCCAGAAAGCGTGCTGCTCGAGAAAGCCTCGGAGCAATTTTAGAACCGTCCATACATTGCCTCCCGTAAGGAATAAGCCGGATGGTAGTGACGAGCTCCTACCGAGACATGTCGGTCAAAGCAGCGCAAGGTTTAAGGAATTATGCTGCCACTTTTGCAATGCCGGATTGGGATTTCCACGCACTGGAGCTACGGTGCCTGAATGAGGAACCTTGCGCTTCTATGGGTTCTCCGTCTAAAATACCCATAGAAGTTCGAGGTATCTATGACGACGCCGAAATCGGATCTCCCTCAGGGAACGCTGGACCTGCTGATTCTCAAAGCCGTTGCCGTTGAGCCTGTCCACGGATACGCCATCGCGCAACGGCTCGATCAAGTCTCGCGCGGTGTCGTCCGGGTTCCGGAAGGGTCGCTCTACCCTGCCCTACACAGGCTGGAGAATCGTGGTCTTCTAGCTGCCGATTGGAAGAAAACGGAGACCGGGCGTGAGGCGAAGTTTTACCGGCTGACGCGAAAGGGCCGCAAGCAGCTCGAGGCGGAAGCCGCAAGCTGGCAGCGGTTGATTGAGGCCGTAGGTCTCATCCTCGCGATGGCGGATGGAGGCGCACGATGAGCTGGTGGTCTCGCTTGTACCGCCGGAAGCAGATGGAAGACCAGCTTGAGAGGGAACTGCGCTTTCACTTGGATCAACATGCGAGCGACCTGATCGCACGTGGCCAGCTTCCCGATCGGGCACGGCGGCAAGCCCGGCTCGCGCTCGGCGGCCCTGAGCAAGTGAAGGAAAAATGCCGGGATGCCCGCGGCACGCGCTGGCTGGAGGACGTAGTGCAGGACATTCGATACGCGCTCCGCACTTTCAAGCAAAAACCCGGTTTCGCGGCCGTGACCTTGATGATATTGGCCCTGGGCATCGGCGCCACAACCGTGATGTTCACCGTGGTCAATAGTGTTCTCCTTAAGCCGCTTTCGTTTCCGCAACCGGACAGGCTGGTCACGGTCCACGGATTCCTGGAACAGTTCGGCGATTTCTGGGGAATGTCCCCTCCTGATTTCGAGGACGTAACACGCGAAAGCCGGTCGCTCGTAATGGCCGCGTGGGCCTACGACGGGGGAGGAACGATAAGCGCGCCGGGAGAACCAGAGTACGTCGACGGCCGCAAGATCTCGGCCGGGCTATTCACCACTCTGGGCGTTGTGCCCTTGCACGGGCGCACTTTCCATCCCGATGAAGACCGGCCGGGTGCGGCGCCTGTTGCCATCATCAGCTTCTCGTTATGGAAGCGCCGTTTTGGAAGTGATCCTGCTGTCCTCGGCAAAACGCTGGTTCTTGAAGGGAAATCTTATGTCGTCGTCGGCATCGCCCCCGCAAGTTTCCAATTGTCTGGCGACGCGGACGTGTTTACGCCGCTCGGCCAAAGCACGGACCCCCGCACGCAGAATCGTGCAGCGCGTTTTCTTAACGTCATAGCCCGTCTGCGGCCGGGCGTTACGTTGGCCGAGGCGCAGTCCGAGCTCACAGTAATCGCGAATCATTTGGCCGAAGAGTATCCGAAATCGAATAAGGGTTTTACCATGCAGGTGCACCCGCTGCAACAGGAGTTGGTCCGAGATGTCCGGGGCACATTGTGGCTCCTCCTCTCCGCCGTTGGATTCGTGCTGTTGATCGCTTGCGTGAATATCGCCAGTCTGTTCCTGACGCGCGCGATTTCGCGCGAACGTGAACTTGCGATGCGCGTAGCGCTCGGCGCGCGATGGAGCCGCCTGGCCCGCCAATGCCTGACGGAGAGCGCCGTGTTGGCAGTTTGCGGCGGTCTTTTGGGTATCCTCCTAGCAAAATTAAGCGTTCGCCCGTTTGTTGCTTTCTGGCCCGGCAACTTGCCTCGCGCAGAAGAGATTCATCTCGATTGGCGCGTCGTCGCATTTGCAATCGGAGTGTCGCTCCTGAGCGCGCTCTTTTTCGGGCTCGCCCCCGCCCTGCGCGTTCCATTAGACAGTCTGGAAGCATCGCTCCGCGCCGGGGGACGCACGATAGCCGCAGGGTCTCGCCGCCTGTACGGCGCATTCGTCATTTCTGAAATCGCACTGGCGTTCGTATTGCTGGTGTCCGCCGGGATGCTGGGAACCACGTTGCTCAACCTCTCGTCTCTCGATCCCGGTCTGAACGTGCACAACATACTGGCTGCGCGTTTCGCCATCTCTCCTGGCGCGCTTCGAAATCCGTCGCAGATCCGGTCAGCCTGGCGCGATGTGCTCGATCGGACTCGCCGCGTGCCCGGCGTGGAGTTCGCCGCGCTCGCCGACATCATCCCGATGCGCGAAGGCGAGAATTCCATCCCCTACCGCACAACGCCGGCTCCGCTGCCGCCGAACCAGGAGCCCATTGCGCTAGCTTCGTGCGTAACGCCCGATTACCTGAAAGTGATGGGCATTCCGCTGCGCGAGGGACGTTTCTTCAACGAACGCGATCGCGAGAATAGTGAGCCGGTCGTAGTCATCGATGAAAATCTGGCGCGGCGCGCCTTCGGTGGCCGCAGCGCCGTTGGGAGAAGTCTCTGGAGTCCGGCCTTTGGCGACGTTCCCCTTCGGATCGTCGGCGTGGTTGGCCACGTCCGGCACTGGGGCCTGGCAGGTGACGACCTGTCGCGCGTACGCGATCAGATGTATTATCCCTTTTCTCAGGTACCGGTTCCGTTATTGCACTTCTTCTCGTCGGTTATGTCGATTGCGGTGCGAACGAAAACGCCGCCCCTGAATCTTCTCGAGCCGTTGCGATTGGAACTGCGCGGCGCGGCTGGCGATCAGGCCCTGTATGAACCCCGGACCATGGAGCAGCTTGTAAGTGCGTCGCTCGCGCGGCAACGTTTTCTCTTGTTCCTATTTGGCATATTCGCTGGAATAGCGTTGCTTCTCGCCTCGATCGGGATTTATGGCGTGCTGGCCTACTTGACCGGACAGCGCGTACCGGAGATCGGCGTGCGCATGGCGCTTGGAGCAACCGTTCGCGACGTCGTCGGGCTGGTGTTGCGCCAGTGCCTGCGGATGGTTGTGGTGGGCCTCGGTGCGGGAACACTCGCTGCTCTAGCGGCGGGGCAAGTATTGCAGCGTCTTGTGCAGGGAATGCAGCGTGTTCACGTTGCGACGTTCGCAATCGTGATTCCGCTTTTGTTAGCAGCCGCGCTGGCCGCCGCTTTCGTCCCTGCCCTGCGTGCCAGCCGCGTCGATCCAGCCAGGGCACTGCGCCAGGAGTAGGGCACCGTGATTGAATTAAAAGGGATGGAAGACGATCCGCTAGTTCAAATTCGCGTTTTCACAAGCGAAATGGAGGCTGACATTGCGAAGTCGGCACTCGACGCATTTGGCGTTGATTGTGTGATCGGCCGGGACGATTGCGGAGGGCAGCGGCCTCATCTCTCCTTCAGTGGAGGGATTCGCTTGTTGGTGAGGGCCGAGGACGCGCAGCGCGCGGAGCAGGTTCTGATGCCTGAGAAATTTGGATGATAAAGTCGCTGGGTTGCCGGTCCTAGCGCCTTTTATGAAACCTTTTATTTCAGAGCGATTTCTCAGTTGAAGGAGTTCTGAATGAGGTTGTCAAAACTGCCGCTAGTCCTCTGTTTGGGGGCGGCAATGCTTCCAGCACAAACCACCAGGGATCAATCCATTGCCGGCACAGTGCAAGACGCCAGCGGCGCCGTTGTTCCTAACGCCACAGTCACGGTCGTAAACGAAGAGACCAATCTCACGCGGTCCGCATCCACGAATGCCAGCGGGAACTATGTTGTTTCCGATCTGCCGATCGGTCATTACGACGTTTCCGCCATCGCAACCGGCTTTAAGAAATTTGTCCTTACCAAAGTCGAGCTGACCGTGGGCCAGCAGACCACCGTGAACATCGCCATGCAACTGGGCAATGTGAATGAGGCAATAACAGTCCGGTCCGAAGCCGCGCGCGTGGACCTGAGCTCGGGCGCGGTCAGCAACCTGATCACGGGCACGCAGGCCAGCCAGATTCAGCTCAACGGCAGAAATTTTCCGCAGTTATTGCAATTGTTGCCGGGCGTTTCCACAACTTACACCAGCGGCTTCAGCCTTTTCGGCGGCTATGGCGTGAATAACAGCGGCCAATCCATCAACGGCAGCCGCACCGATACGTTTTCCTGGTACCTGGATGGCGCCGATAACAAAGATAATGGCGGCGGCGGCAACAACTTCATCAACATCAATCCCGACGCGATCGCCGAATTCCGCGTGTTGACCTCGAACTATAGTGCGGTCTACGGCGAAAATTCCGGGGCAGTCATCGACATCGCGGTGAAAAGCGGAACCACTGACTTCCACGGTCGTGCCTACGAATTCTTCCGCAACAACGATATTCAGGCCCGCGCATTCAACGCGCTTACCATCCCGGAGCTGCGCTACAACAACTTCGGATGGAATCTCGGGGGCCCTATTTTCATTCCGGGCCATTTCAATAAGGACAGAAGCAAGTTCTTCTTCTTCATCGGAGAAGATTTCAGGCGCCTTGTCCAAGGCACCACGAACACGTGGACGGTTCCCACTATCGCTCAGAAGTCCGGGAACTTCTCTTCACTGGCCGTTTCGCAATGGCCCAAAGATCCGCTCACGGGCCAGGTATTCCCTAACGGAATGATTCCATCCAATCGCTGGAACCCAGCTTCCGCGCGGCTGCTCAACAATTATCCGAATCCGAACTTCAGCGGAGCCGGCGGCAACTATGTCTTCAACACCACTGCCCCATTGAACGCCAACGAATACATTTACAAGGTTGATTACAACATGAGCGAGAAGAACCAATTTTCGGTACATTACTTCCGCGATTACTACACGTCGGTGCAGGACCAGACCCAGCTTGTCCAATATAACCGCGATATCCCCGGCACGAACGCCAGCATTCAATGGACTAATGTGCCCAACGCGACTACCGTGAACGTTGCGCAATTCACCTTCACAGGAAACGTCATTGTCGAAGATACGGGAATCGTTCCCAATCCGCTCTTCATTTCGAACTTCACGCGAGCCGGGGAAGGCGTCAACTATCCCACCATCTACAACGCCTCCAATGTCATCCCCAGCATCGCTGTTTCCGGTTACAACACGCTCACGGCCACGCCGCTGAATTTCAACAATTTCAACCGCATTTTCGATTGGAAAGACGACTTCTCAAAAGTTCTAGGCAACCACACACTCCGAACCGGACTGTTTGTCATGCGCAGCCGGAAAAACCAGGACAACGTACCCGCCATTAACGGATCCTTTGTCTTCAATACCAGCTCGCGTCCGTCCGGCCCCACCAATACGACGGGCAACTCCGTCGGCGACACGCTGCTCGGCAATTTCTATTCCTATACGGAAGCAAGCAATCTCCGTGAAGGCTGGTATCGCTTCTGGCAAGTGGAACCATACGTTCAAGATGACTGGAAAGTTACGGGGAGGCTTACGCTTAATTTGGGCCTGCGCTGGGCGTACATGCAACCGCAGTACAGCGCTTTGAACAATACAACCGCTTTCCTGCCCCAGTACTTTAATCCTGCGCAGGAGGCCGGTATTAATCGGGCCACCGGCGCCATCATCGCCGGCTCAGGCAATCCTTACGACGGTCTGGTGCTGGGCGGCAGCGGATTCCCCCAAGCCGCTGTATCGCGCATACCGGGAACCACCACCGACCCGGCAGTTCTCGCACTATTCCATAACCTCCCTCTAGGTACCGCCAACACAGACTGGAACACATGGGAACCGCGCCTCGGCTTCGCCTACGACCTCACCGGTCATGGAAACACCGTCCTGCGCGGCGGCTACGGCGTTTTCTATGAGCGCATCGAAGGGAATTACCTCTTCAGCGCCGTCAACAATCCGCCGTTCGTCAATCAGACTCTCATTTACTACGGAAATTCCGGCAATCCGCAAGGTGGCGTCATTCAAAACTTCCCCAGCACCATCAACAACTCCCACTATCTCGATATGAAGGTGCCTCGCACCATGAATTGGAGCCTGGGTGTCGAGCAAAAGCTCGGCAGCAACACACTCCTCAGCGTCATGTACGTTGGATCGAGCGCCGCCAACCTCGCCTACCAGGACGACATCAATCAACTTCTACCGGGCACGCTGCAGGCCAACCCCGGCGTGAACGTGAATGCGTTGCGCCCGTATCCCGGATATGCCGATATTTACGAATACAACACCGGCGCAAACTTCATCTACAACTCCCTGCAGGTGCAACTTCGGAAGCAATTCACGCAAGGTGGCTTGCTCGACGTGGCCTACACCTGGTCGAGCGCACGCACGGATGCAAATGCGTATAATTATCAGCCGGAGAACAGTTACAACCTCCGTGGCGACTGGGGGCCTGCCAATTACGATCGCAAGCAGATCCTCGTTGTTAGCTATGTCTATCCTCTGCCCTTCTGGCTGAACGGCCGGAGTTGGTACCAGAAGGCGCTCGGCGGCTGGCAGCTCTCCGGTGTCACGACCTTGCAAACCGGTCTGCCGGTCAACATCGTCATTCAACCCGATCAGGCCGGCATCGGCATCAGTGGCAGTGAGCGTCCCAATCTCGTAGGGGATGCATTCAGTGGCGTCAGCGGCAGGCAGTATCTGAATCCCGCCAGCTTCGCCGTTCCGGCCGCCGGTACATTTGGAAATCTCGGCGCCTACGCGATTTTCCTACCCTTCTGGAATAACTGGGATGCCTCTGTGCAAAAGACCTTCCCGGTCGCCGAGAAGGTAAACGCCAATCTCCGCGTCGAGATGTATAACTTCCCAAATCACTTCTCCTATTCGACCATTTCAAATACGGTGGGCAGTGGAAACTTCGGCCAATTCACAGGAGCCACAGATCCCCGTACCGTGCAGCTTGCGCTACGTCTCAGCTTTTGAGGAAAGTAGGAAATAAAGACCGGTCTGGTGAGTCAAATTAGCGATATACCGGTCGCGCGGACACACGGTCGCTTCGGCTGTTCTGGCTGGTGTCACAGACCTACTCGGGAGGTAATGCTGTGGAACCGGCTACATCTTCGGGCGCTTACTCGGGTTACGGCGAGGCTTCCTCGAATCGGGAAGCCCATTCCTCGGGAGTGTCGTGGGGCGCCGTCGCAGCGGGCGCGTTCGTCGCCGCCGCATTGTCGCTCACCCTGCTGGCGTTAGGCGCGGGATTCGGATTGTTGTCAGTATCGCCCTGGTCTAATGCGCCAGCCTCATCGGCCGTGGGAGCAGGCGCAATCATTTGGCTGATTGTGATTCAGATCGCCGCGTCCGGTATGGGCGGCTACATCGCCGGCCGATTGCGCACGAAATGGGTCGCGATTCATAGCCACGAAGTGTATTTCCGCGATACGGCGCATGGATTTCTTGTTTGGGCGGTCGCGGTGGTCATTACGGCCGCTTTCCTGGGGCAGGCGGCCACAGCCATGGTCGGAGGCGCTGCCATGAGTGGGGAAATGGCCGGTCCGGAAAACGCGTATTTTGTGGACACATTATTCCGTCCAGCTAGCGGCGGGAGCGCTTCGCCGCCGAACGCGCCCGCTGCCAGCGCGGCCGATGACGCGGCGCGTGGCGAGGCAGCAGGCATTTTGGCGAATGCGCTGCGCCAGAGCGAGACCTCGGCGGCCGACCGAACCTATTTGGCCCAGCTAGTTAGTGCGAGAACGGGAATAAGCCAGAATGATGCCGCCCAACGCGTTTCCGACGTCGTCGCACAGGCGCGGCAGTCGGCCGATGCGGCGCGCAAAGCGACCGCGCGCTTGCTGCTCTGGACCTTTCTGGCCCTGCTGATCGGAGCCTTTTGCGCGAGTTATGCCGCGACTATCGGAGGCAGGCAGCGGGATCATATGCCTGCCCTGTAACACTTCAGCGAGAGGAAGTCAACGATGCGTTCAATCATACTTTATATGCTCGGTGTGCCGATTCCGATCATCCTTTTGCTCGCCTTGTTTACGCATCACTGCTAGACAAAGCCAGTTGGCGAGACCGGCCGCTTTAGGATGTATCGCGGATATCGAAACGCTGGATCAGCCCGTTTCGCATCTGGAAGACGTGGGTCACCAGTCTGTCGGCCAGGAGATCGCCCTTGAGGTCACGCACCACCTGATGAACTTTGACAATGACTTCCCCCTTGCCGTTGGGCGAGATCTCGACAGGCTCGACATGCGGATCGATGATCGCCCATTGACGCTTCCAATAGCTGCGCACCTCATCGCGTCCATGGACGTGGCCACCTTCCATTCCATTTGCCCAAACGACCTCGGGATGCATGGCCGCGAGAACGCTCTCGATGTCGCGGCCATTGAAGAGGGAATAGACTCGCCTTAGGAGTTCCACGTCATTAGCCATTCAGTTCTCTCTTTCAGGCCTTATGCCAGGCGTCGGCTTTCCTGTACTGCGGGTACTTTTTGCTGTTGCAGAAGAATCCGGAACGCGACTCCGTGTGTGATCAGCAGTAGGGGCACGACGAAAGTCGGAATGAAGTAAGTGGCTCCCAACTGACCGGCCATGAGCCCGGCGTGATTGGCCTGGTAGAAAGCATTGAAGAGATCGGCTGAACCCCAGACGCTGAAGATCCATGCGATGACAACGCCGGATGTACTAGGCAGTGATATCAGCGCCAGCAAGGCGAGCATCGCCGCAATGATGTCCCCATAGGCCGCGGAATGTGCGAAGGCAGACGGCAGGTCAGGCGACACGACCCCTGGGACCAGAAATGCTAACCCGATGAAGCGAAAAATGTGTAGCATGAGCAGAGGCTGCAACGCTTCGGTCCGTTGCCGGAGGCGGAGTTCCGGCCAGATATATCGAGCGGTAACTATCCCCCAGGCGATAAAGCTGAATGCGATGCTCATGAAAAACCAGAGTTGTGACTGCATAAATTCCTCCTATTGAGATTCCAAACATTGAGGGCGGCTGGTGGCAGAAGTGGGTTTGTTGTGAACTGAAGCTGCAGACTTGGCAGCGTCAGTGATGCCGTGTTCGCGCCGCCAGACCCCGGACTCGGGCGCGAACTGCGGCTCGGATGGGAACGGACGGCGCAGTTCACGGTCGTACCGATCCAAATTGAAGCCAGGGCTGAGCGGGGCGATCATGAACTGCGCGAACTCTCGAAGCCAGTTGCCGAGCGTCCGCCTGTTGTGGGGCTGCGCGGCATAGCGGCGAGCGATCGTTTCGAAGTCCTCGGCAGGGCGCCCGGTCACATCGAGCACATCGGTCGTCGGCGCACCCAACTCGAACGCACCGCGCTTGTGATCATCGACATAGTAGCGAACGTTGCTCATCACGTCGATGGACATGCCGCCCATCCGGGCGCCTTTCATGAACATCCAGGTCGGCGTCGGCACAACCCTGACCGATCGCCCGATGGCTCGGCCGATCGCCTTGGCCATGTCTTCCGCGCCGAGGAGCTCTGGTCCAGTGGGGCGGTAGCTCTTGCCAGCGTGCCGTGCGGGATCCATCAGGGCCGCGACGGCAACTCGCGCGATGTCTTCGTTCGAAGGCGGCGCGTTGCGGCTATTACCGTACATCCACGGAAACATACCGAGATGCACAGCCAACCCAAACGTCGCCAGGTAGGAGTCAGCGAAGAAGCCTGGGTTGACGATTGTATGCGCAACTCCGGATGTCATCGAAAAGAACCGATCGACGAGCCAGTGTTGGCGGGTCGTGAGCGAGGGATGCGACGGGCTTGCTAGCCATTGAGTCAGGCCTACGATGTGTTCGAGCCGGGCTTCCTTGGCAGCGACCGCGAACGATACCGCCCCCTGAATCATGTACGGATCGAGAGGCGGACAATAATAGGCGCGCTGAACGTCCCTTAGGGCGTCAGCGATGCGCTGGACATCGCTCATGTCGGCGACTGCGATCTCGGCCCCCTGCGCCTTCAGCCGCGCACTCCGGTCATCTTCTCGCCGGACGATGGCGCGGACTGGATAGCCGGCTTTAAGCAGTTCGGTAATGACGACGCTGCCCGTCTTCCCAGTCGCGCCCGTCACGATAATTCTTGGCTTGGTCATGATCGTCTCCTTCTAAGGGTTCCGCGCTCCTGCTCCCATCAATGCCCTCAACGGCATCAAGGGTCCGACGGGAATGTACTCGTGATCCATCAAATGTTCCTTCGCGAGCGGCAGCGTTTCCATAAGGGCTCGCGCCTCGTCCTCGGTCTTCGCGTCGACCAGGAAGATGACCCCCTTGCCATCGCCGCGCGAATACCACTGGCGGATTTTCCCGTCGAAGTAGAGCTTCATGGTTGCCCGAATCTCTGACGGTATGATGGCCATGATTTGTTGAGCGGTCACGCCCTGCTTCGGAGTCTGAATAACCAGCACTTCGGTAGTTTTGGGTATAGCTACGCTGGGCACGCCTCCGGACTGTGACTGCGCTACGGACGTTAGCGGAAGCGCTGCAATGAGAAAAGGAATCATAAATTTCATTGGTTAACTCTCCTTGTCGGCGGCGACTCTTCGCTCACCTGTCTGATATTTGCCGGCAGTACCCGGAATGTGACACGATTGCGAGTGATCGATCTCAGCATGAAGTCGGTCACAAATGCGCCTCGCGCGGCAAAGAGCTTAATAGTGAGCGAAGGAGATCGGGAACTTCGCGCCCTGATGATCCGTTATCAAGGCGGATCACTGGAAGCATTTCAGGAGATCTACGCCCAGCTCGCGCCGGGAGTGCGCCGGTATCTGTTGCATTTGGTACGCGGCTCCGAAATCGCCGATGATCTGCTTCAGGAAACCTTTCTTCAAATGCACCGGTCGAGAGCCGCATACAACCCGAAATATGCGGCTAGACCTTGGGTGTTCGGATTGGCCCGAAACGTTTTTCTGATGAATCGGCGTGCGGCCCGGCAATGGGCAAAGGTTCATGAGTCGCGCGAGGATTTGCCTGATTTCCCCGTCCTTCCGGAAGCGGACAGGCTCGGCTCGCAGGACGAGATCCGCAGATGTATTGCGAATTTATCCCCGGAACACGCCGAAGCGCTGCTGCTGCACCATGAGTGGGGGTTCAGTTTCGAGGAGATCGCCGGGATGCTGGGCATTAGTGCCGCAGCAGCTCGCGCGCGCGCCAGCCGGGGAATGGCAGACCTGCGCCTTGCGCTGAACAGTCTTCATAGCGTACAGGCCGCGCGGCGCGGCTTACATGCAACGAATAGCTCGACGGACTTGGCCCCGGCGCGCGAGTCTGTTGTGCGCAAGTTACTAAAGAGGCCTCGTGCATGATGGATCGTTCACCAAAGCCACCGGAAGCGCTGATGCGGGCGATCGCCCAGGATCTCAGACCGGTCAGACCATCGCCGCAACCGCTCCACCTGGTGTTGCGAATGGTTCCTCTCGCTCTCCTGGTTTCGTCGGTGATTCTGCTGGCTATCGGACCTCGTTACGACTTAGGAAGATTAGGACCGCTCTTGGGCTGGGGCGCCTCCGCTGCGCAGTTCGTGTTGGCCATCGCACTCATCTGGATCGCCGCGCACGAAAGTACACCGGCTGGCAGGCTGCCGAGGCAGATAGTTTACTCCGCGGCGGTCGCGGCATTTTTGCTCGTTGTATTTGTCACGCTACTAACCTTCTCGACAAGCCCTGCGAACCAACCTCTGCTGCGTGTTCCGCCATGGATCAACGAAAAGCTGCGCACGTCGCCATGGATCATGGGCTTCGGCTGTGGGATCGGCAGCACGCTAGCCGGGGGAATCCTGGTCCTGTTGTTCAGTTGGATATTTCGAAACTCGCTCGCGATCCGGCCAACTGTAGCGGGCGCCCTGTATGGCGCAGGCGCGGGTCTCGCGATCAATGCCGGTTGGCGCATTGCCTGCCCGGTTTCGACCCCGTGGCATGCCCTGGGAGCGCACGGAGCAGCGCTCATCGCCACAGTGATCTTAGGAGCAGTCATCGGGCGTTTTTTTGCAAATCCCAGATTGCACATCGGCAGACGTTCGTGAGCGCCAGTCGTTCAACGTCAACGCAGTAACACTCTCTTTTCAGCCGCTTGCCTAATTTTCAAACGTAGATACCACGTTTTCGCCATTTCCTGTGCTAGTTTCTAAACTCGTAACCTCGTTTATTGGAATCGTTCGCCTGTTCCGCTCGAGGGCGTAGCTGCGGCACTCCGGCAAACGATAGGTGCACCACTCACCTCCACAGAGCAGACGAAACTGGAGCAAAGTCTATCGGCGGCGCGACAAAAATTGACGATGACAGCTAGCAAAACTGCTTGGCTGGAGGGATGGGTTATGCCCGTGGAAATCGCCATAAACGATCTATTGAGGCCGACCGCAGCGCCGGGTCCAATTGAAGTTCAAGGAACCAGCGTGCTTAGTGGCATTCGCATACCGGAGGTTATTACATGCCGAAGTTTGTGATCGAGAGGGAAATCCCAGGAGCGGGAAATCTGACGGACGCGGAACTCCGCGAGCTCTCTCGTAAATCGTTGATCGTTCTTAGGGCCATGGGCCCTGAGATTCAGTGGCTGCAAAGCTACGTCACAGGCGACAAGGTCTACTGCGTGTATCTCGCTCCAGATGAGGCAGCGGTACGCGAGCACGCAAGGCGGGGAGACTTTCCGGCAAATCGCATCTCTGCCGTCCGCCGGTTGATCGACCCTACAACGGCTGAGTGAACAGCTATGGGGCGTAGAAGAAAGTAATACTCCTCGCCGACTGGAATCGAGTGTAGAGGTTATCCATGGATATCAAATCCGTTCAGAAGCCATTAAAAGAAAAATATCGCAACGAACCATCGACTTCGCGAATTACACTCAAAGCGAAAGGCGGTCAAACCGAGACACCTATCGCATGTTCGGTAGCCATTGGACGCGCCATCTACAACGCCCAGGCTCACATGGGTGTTGGCGGCGCAGGCACCGCGGCGTGTTCCGGCGATCTGCTTCTAGGAGCGCTATCCGCTTGCGCGCAAATCACATGTCAGATGGTGGCCGCGGGGATGGGAATCGAGACCGAGCGCATCGAGGTCACCGTAGAAGGAGATTTGGACCTCCGAGGGACGCTCGGAATTGCGAACGATGCGCCAGTCGGATTTGAGCAACTCCGTATCCGATTTTGCATCCAGGCGCCGCACGCGACGCCAGAGCAAATACGCGCTTTACAGAATAAAACCGAGCAGTACTGCGTGATCATGCAAACGTTAGTCCAACCACCCCGCTTGCAGTCAGAATGGGTAACCTCGTGATGGCCAAGACTGTGACGCCCACTCGCCGTGCAGCGGATGATCGGCGGACTCGACACCGTCGCCCTCGAACACACGCCGTGTTGCGAACACTCGCCTCAACTCACTGATTTATAACTGTGCCATCCGGACGCCGCACAATGCCCCACCCGCCATTCAACTGCTTTCTCTCCCCCCGCTCGAAAGACCCGAATGGATACTTGGCCGCCGCCTGCATATTGATCTCAACGCCCCAACCTGGTTTTTCATTCGCGTACGCGTACCCGTCCTTCATTACCGGATAGCCGTCGAATACTTCTTGAATGCGGTCGTTCGGCATAGTCCACTCTTGAATGCCGAAATTGGGACAAACCAGATCTAATGTGACGTTGGCACAATGTCCGATCGGCGAAACGTCGCCTGGTCCATGCCATGCTGTTCTCACCTGGAAAGCGTCGGCCATCGCGGCCATCTTCCAGCACGGGGTCAGGCCACCCGCTTCTGTAACATGAACGCGAATGTAATCGATCAGGCTCTCGCGAATCAGCAGATTCCATTCGTGTGGATTGTTGAACAGCTCGCCCATCGCGAGTGGGGTCGTGCAGTTGGCGCGGATCTGGCGGAAGTAGTCGATATTTTCCGGCGACAGCGCGTCTTCCATGAAAAAGAGCTTGAACTGCTCCAGATCTTTAGCAAACTGTACCGCCAGCCGGGGCGATACTCGCTCATGAACGTCGTGCAGCAGATGGACCTCCGGACCGAGTTGTTTCCGCCCGGCTTCAAATAGCTCCAGCGTGCGCCGCACATACGTGTCCGGATCGAATACCGGATCTTCCAATGTCGCGTCCGCGCTCTTCTGCTGACCGGGCGCGCCGTAAGCCGCCATTCCAGGAACGCCAACCTGCAGCCGCACCGCCTTGATGCCGCGCGACAGAATCTGCCGCGCCTGATCCAGCGTTTCTGAGATCTCACGCCCGCGCCGCGTGCGAATAGATCATGGCGCCGCGCCGGCATTTACCCCCGAGCAGTTCGTATACCGGCATACCC
The DNA here is from genome assembly GCA_963787545.1 of uncultured Acidobacteriaceae bacterium. Taxonomy (GTDB): domain Bacteria; phylum Acidobacteriota; class Terriglobia; order Bryobacterales; family Bryobacteraceae; genus Bog-105. The sequence continues at coordinate 247,725 of CAWBDW010000019.1, read as the reverse complement.
GCTTGCCGCCCTTTGATGTCCCAAAGCGCCTGATCGACGCCGCTGATGGCGTTATTCAACACCGGGCCGTTGCGCCAGTACGAGGAGTTGTACATGGCATACCAGAGATCTTCGATCGCATCGGCGGGCCTGCCGATCACAAATGGCTTGAGATAGCGATTCACCGCATCTACCACTAGCTCGGCGCGCTGTGTAAAGGTTGCGCAACCATAGCCGTACAGCCCATCCTGATCGGTCTGTACTTTAACCACAACCAACCGCACACCCGCCGGTTCGGTGGCAATGACGGAAACATCCTTGATCTTCGGAACCGGCATCCCGCGCAGTAGGGGCGTTGCCGCCAGCGCCAGAAATTCGCGGCGCCGTATTCGGGTATTCATTGCTCAGTCACTCCGGAAAAGATTCTACCTATTGCGAATCGAATCGCCGGGACCTGCCCAAATGGCTGATGTGCGAAGCGCGCTTGTACGCGCACACTGAAGCTATGAATACGACAAAAACGGACCTGAGCGAGCTTTCCAATGCCATGGTCGATTTGGTGAGCCGAACCGTTATGGGAGTCGTTGCCGTAAAAGCTGCGCCCTATCGCGTGGTCAGCGGAGTCAACTTGGGCAATGATCTCATCGCTGTCGCGGATCACACATTACGGCGCCAGGAGCGCGTCCCGGTGCAAGCCTTCGATGCAACGCAAGCCAGCGCCAGCATTCTCGGCAGAGATCCTCGCGTGGATGTGGCGGTTTTGCGAGCCGAAGGTTTGAACATGAAACCGTTCGAGGTGAGCGATCCCGCCACATTGAAGCCCGGAATGCTGGCCGCGATAGTGGGCCTGACGATAGACGCGGGTCCATCCGCCAGTCTCGGTATCTTGGGGGCGATAGGCGGCGCGCGCCGCACCTGGCGCGGCGGCACATTGGATTCGTTCGTCCGCCTCGATGCCAATGTCTATCCGTCGCAAGCCGGCGCGGCGGTGGTCGACTCCGAAGGCCGCTTGATCGGGCTCGCAACTCCGGGCCTGCTCCGTCACTCCGCGGTTGCGGTGCCCGTCGCGACCCTTAATCGCATCGCACAAGAGCTCCTGCAGCAAGGGCGAATTCGGCAAGGTTATCTGGGAATCGGGCTGCAGCCTGTAGCCATTCCAGCCGCACTCCGGCAAAAGATTGGCGACGCACACGAATCGGGCCTCATCCTTCTAAATGTGGAGGCCGATTCTCCCGCCGACAAGGCAGGCTTGCAACTCGGGGACATTCTGATTTCTCTGGACGGAAGCGCGCTGAACGATGTCGACGATCTGCAAAATGCTCTGCGTGGTGAAACGGTGGGCCAAACCGTGAAGCTTGTCCTGATACGCGGCGGAGAAAACGTCGAAACCCAGATCACCATTTCCGAGCGGGTCAGAAAGGGGCAGTGATATGGCACTCCCGGTACCCGGACGCGTAGCGGAAGCGCTCCGAAGGTCCACCGTAACCGTAACCAGCGCTGGCCGGCGCGAGCAGCAGGGCAATGGCTCGGGCGTAATTTTGCTAGTCGATCAAGTGATTACCAACGCGCACGTGATCCGCAGCGAGCATCTGGCCGTCGAGTCCTGGGAAGGCAAGACCGTCGCGGCCTCTCTGAAGAAAATCGACCGCCGGCGCGATCTCGCTTTGCTGCAAGTACCGGGCCTGGGCGCACCTGCAGCAGCATTGGGAGAATCCGACCGGCTTCAAGTAGGAACGCCCGTCGTGGCGGTGGGCAATCCGCTTGGCTTTACCGGTGCGGTGTCGAGCGGAATAGTGCATCTGATCGGCCCGGCTCGCCCGCTCCGCGCTTCCACGTGGATTCACGCCGATGTGCGTTTAGCTCCTGGAAATTCCGGCGGCCCGTTGGCGGACTTTCAGGGCCGCATTGTGGGAATCAACACCATGATCGTGACGGGCGGGCTTGCTTTAGCCATTCCGAGCCGTGCTGTGCAATCGTTTCTATCGCAAGCCGCCACGGGACGAAGTCTCGGCGTAGTCGTTCGGCCGGTTCAACTCGCCAGCCGCGCACTAGGGTTGCTGATTTTGGAGTTGATACCCGGCTGTGGAGCCGAAGCGGCATCTCTTCTGCCGGGCGATATTCTGGCTGGCGCAAACGGCTCCCAATTCCGCGCTATAGACGATCTGCAGGAGGCGATCGACGGCGCCCCCGGCTTTCTTCTCCGGCTCGATTTCTATCGCGCCGGACAGAAAGTGCTGAGACACGTCACAGCCAGCGTCGCGAAGGAGCGGATACCGAGCGCTGCTTGATTCGGGTCTCCATCGTCGCGGATACATGGGCGCGCGCCCGAAGTTTGGCAGACCTACTCGCCGAAGATGAGCGCCTCGACATTATAGAAGCGCGGGCGGCCGGAATAGGAGCCGCGCGGACCGGCATGGCGGACGCAATTCTTGCCGCTGGATTGCCAAGGCATCAGATTCCTAGATCCGGACCGCCGGTAGTAGTCGTGGCGGATCGTCCCGTCCAGCAGGCCGCGTTCGAACGGGAAATCCGCGCCTGGCTGCCGGCCGATTCTTCGGCTGCGGAATTGGCCGCCGCTCTTTTAGCCGTCGCCAACGATCTGATCGTCCTCACGCCCGATCAGGCCAGGCGCTGGCTGCGGCCGCCGCCAGAGGAAAACGAACATATCCCCGTAGAGGCGCTAACACCGCGTGAGTTGCAGGTCTTGCGCACGCTCGCCGACGGCCTGGGAAACAAAGAGATCGCCCAGCAACTCGGCATTTCCGAACATACCGCAAAATTTCACGTGGCGCAGATTCTTGCGAAATTGGGCGCCAACAGCCGGGCGGAAGCGGTTGCCGTCGGTATGCGCCGCGGATTAGTCCCTATCTAACGTCGTCCACAGGCGGGAAAGACCGATCCGTCTATACTGAATACCTTCATGGATCGCCTCCTGGTCCGCCGCATCGCATTCATCGGAGCCCTGCTGCTGTTTACGCTCTGCGCCGGTACCCTCGGCTTTCGCATCATCGAAGGCTATCCCTTCTTCGACGCCTTCTACATGACGCTCATCACCGTCTCGACGGTCGGCTACCAGGAACTCCACCCGCTTACCCGCGCCGGAAGAATTTTCAATTCGTTTGTCATCTTTTTCGGCGTGAGCGCCATGTTCTTCGCGGTCGGCGCCATGACGCAGACCATCATCGAATTGCAACTTCAGGACCGCTTTGGAAAGCGTAGGAGAAAACGCATGATTCAGAAGATGAACGATCATTTTATTGTTTGCGGCTTCGGTCGCGTGGGCCGCAACGCATCGTACGAATTGCAGCGGTCCAAGGCGCCCTTTCTCGTTGTCGATCGCAGTGAAGAACGCGTCGAGCGCGCCATGCTTGCCGGCATGGTGGCCGTTGTCGCCGATGCCACTCACGACGACAGCCTCCGGGAAGTTGGCGTCCTGCGCGCGCGTGGGTTAATCGCCGCGCTGCCTTCCGATGCCGAAAATCTCTTCATCATTCTTTCGGCCAAAACTCTTAATCCCAAGCTCACCGTCGTCACGCGCGCATCCGAAGAAGGAGCCGGTGAAAAGTTGCGCCGCGCCGGAGCCGATACCGTCTTCGCGCCCTACACCATGGCCGGACATCGCCTCGCTCACGCCTTGATCCGCCCGCACGTCGTCGAGTTTCTCGATTTCGCCACCACCGATATCGGGCCCAGAATCATGCTGGAGCAAGTGCGCGTCGCGCCGCACACCACCTTCATCGCCAAAACCATCGCTCAACTCATGGACGGCCGCGCATCCGGCCTGATTCTGCTCGCCATTCGCAAATCCGACACGCGCATGATTTTCAATCCGGCTCTCACGACCAAAATCGAAGCCGGCGATGTATTGATCGTCATGGGCGAGCGGCCGAGTTTGAAAGAGCTCGATGCCGCTCTTACCTGACGCTTAACGAATCCGTTCGCGACCGCCCTTTGGCTCAAGGTGATCCGCGCTGGCCCGAAACTCAAAGCGGGGCTTTACAGGCGCTTGAGCCGCCGTGGCGTTGAATTTCGGTTGCGATCTCGTTATAGCCGTTTTCGAGAGCGGCCTCATACGGACTCGCGTGGCCCTTACCACATATATTGGGATCCGCTCCTCGTTTCAATAGCAGCTTTACGACATCGGCCTTCCCAAACGAGGCCGCTGCATAAAGCGCTGTCGTTCCCGAACCGCTGTTTACCTGATTCACCAGAGCACCGTGATCCAGCAGCATCTCAACAATCGCATCAAATCCTTTGAGAGAAGCGTCCTCCAACGGACTCGTTCCGTTTCCGCCGCTTCTGTTTGGATCGGCACCGTTCTCTAAAAGGACGCGCACAACTTTCGCGGCTCCTGCGAAAGCGGCGGCATCCAGAGGCGTAGCTCCGGACAATAAAGTACCGTTTGCGAGCGCCCCGTTTCGAAGTAGCGCATCGACCAGAACAGACTCATCCCTTTTTACTGCAGCGCTCATTGTCTTTTCGAAGAACTCGGGCGTCTTGTGTTCCTTCGCTTCTGCTCCAAGCAATAGGAGAGCCGAGTCTGCTTTCTCCACGCGTATTGCGTTTTCCAAGGGCGTGTATCCGCGCCTGTCGGGAATTTCAACGTCCGGATTAAATTGAAGCAGATATCGAACGATCTGAGTGTTACCACGATATGCAGCTTCGTTGATGGGCGTGGCGCCGCTTTTGGTCTCCGGTTCATTCAGGCGAGCTCCGTGCGCCAGCAGAATGGCTGTCACATCCAGATATCCACGCCAAACCGCATCGTCCAATGGACTGGTCCCCTCCGCATCGCGAGCGTTCAGATCGGCACCCTTTTCAATCAGGAATTTAATAAGATCCAAATGGCTGCCGACTACCGCGAAATGCAACGCGGTACGCCCCGTTTCTCCTTTCGTGTCGACATGCGCGCCGGCCGTAATCAGCGTTGAAGCCATGCGCAAGTTGCCCATGTAGGCGGCAATTTGAAGCGGAGTTTGCGGAAATTCGCCGCCGGCCGCTCGACCCTCCGCCCGTGTGTTTGGATTTGCATGACCGGCAAGCAGTAGCTCAGCTACATTGTTGCGGTTAAATGACGCTGCATAGTAGAGAGGCGTGCGCCCATATCGATCGGGCAGGTTGGGATCGACGCCGGAGGACAGGAGGGCCTCCGCCGTTTTAAGGTCGCCCGCTCTGGATGCTTTCGCAAGCATCTGCACAGCAGTATCAGGATCGGCTTGCGAAGCCTCGATCGAGAGCGCCAAAAACAAAAATACTAGCTTCATGCGTCTACTCTTCGCGAAGAGCGTCCATCGGGTTTAGACGCGAAGCTCTGCGCGCGGGCAGAAAGCCGGCGATCGGAGCCACCAGAGTGAGCGTTGCAGCCGACAGAGAAAGCGTCCGGGGATCGTTCGCCCCGACCCCAAAGAGAAGGCTTGCGATGAAATGCGTGGCGCCGGCCGTCGCGGCCAATGGACTCTCTTTCATAGTCTACTAGTGGCTTGTCGCGGAGAGAATATTACCATTCGAGCGATCTACCGGTCGCTACGCTCGCGGCTCTGAATGAGCGCATCCTTCATTCGGAGCCTTGAGCGGAGCGATTGGAGCCTCATTCTAAAGCACTCAGGCACGGAACCAGACTTCAATCCAGGGACCGGTTAAAGCGCCATCGTGATTTGCCAGAACGGAGCGGGCCAGCAGGCGGATTTCGGCGTTGATGGCACGCTCTTCGCGCTCGACCCAATCCGGATTTTCGGGCAGCGGCAGGGTCAGCAATTCGGAGTTGAGCATTCCTTCGGGACGAAAACCAAATGGCTCAATCAGCCGCTCCAGCGTCGAGCGGCTGTGGCCATATAAGTACGGGAATCCGAGCAGGTTGTTATAGCCCATAGCTTCGGTGAGGAATTCCGCCGCGCCGGTTTCGAGGCTTCCACCGTCCAGCAGCTTGTGGCAGAGCCCGTAGAACAGGCCGTTGGGCGTGCGCACTGCCAGCAGGCCACCCGGCTTCAGAATCCGGTGACATTCCGGCGAGCAGAGGCTTCGGATCGGCGATTTGCTCGAAGCAGTTCCAGATGAATATGCCATCAAAGCTGGCTGCCGGATAGCGGCAGGCGGGCAATTCGGAATTGTGAACCGTCAAGCCTTTGGAGCGCGCAAAACGGGTGGTGTCCTGACCGATGTCGAGGCCCTCGGCGCGCCAGCCCCACTCTTGCGCGGTTTGGAGAAATGCGCCGTAATGGCTGCCAATCTCCAGCACGCGCGCGGCGGAGGGCAGGAGCGCGCGGTAGGGCTTCTCCTTGCGGCGAAATGCGTCGAGATATTGCGGATACAGGCGCTCCATGACGCTCGGGTTGTATTCGTCTTCCGAATAAGTTTGCGCGGGCGGAGGCTCGTGTTCGTTGCGCAGCAGCAGGGCGCAGTTCTCGCAGGCGAGAATGTCGGCTTGCTCCTGATGGAAGAAATCGGTGAGGTCTTTGAGCTCGTCCGGAGCGGCCGGGCGAGCCAGGCGCTGCCGGATGAAGCGCTCGCGAATGCGGCATTCCTGCGCAAGTTGGGCGGAGGAGACGAGCGTCGAAAAAGCAGTTCCCCTGCAGACCAGGCATTCGGGCATTCGATCCTTTAGACGCGTTTCGCGATAGGATGCAGAAGAGAGAAAACGCGATGCAGCGGCTTTTTATGTGGTGGGCAGTTGTGGTGGCATTGGGGCCAATGGGGTGCGTTGCGCAACAGGAGGCGCAAGACAATGTCCAGCCGCAGAATTTTACCCCGGCTTGCAGCACTCCGGCCTATCCTTCGCCGCCGCCGGCGAAGCCGCCTGGTATCGACTCGTCATGCGGGCTTACCGGGACGGGCGGAAGCGAAGCGAATCAGAATGCGGCGAAGAACAACTTCTGCGCAACGGGGACGCCGCAGCCTATCACATTAGCGGATCTTCAACAGTTGCAGACGCAGGCGGCAAACGATCCGAGTATCGATTTCGGCGACGAGAATTCGGGATCGCGGCAAAAAGGGCCGCAAGTGGATCGCGCTCCGCTGCAGGCCATGGGCGAGGGCAAGCTGGTGACCATGACCGGTTACGTGCTGTTGGCCCGCCAGGAAGGAGCCGAGAGCGTCAACTGCGAGAAGAATGTGCACGACCAGCCCGCGTATCACGACATTCATATCGAACTCGGTGATTCCGCATCGGCGAGCGATGAATGCTCCGGAATTGTGGCGGAGATGATTCCGCACCACCGGCCGGATTCCTGGACGGCAGGCAATGTTGAGAAACTCGCCGTCGCCAAACCGAAATTGATGGTTCGGGTGACGGGCCAGCTCTTCTTCGACTCGAGTCATTTCCCTTGCGAAAACGGGCAAGGCGTGCGGAACAATCCAAAGCGAATTTCGCTGTGGGAGATTCACCCGATCTACAAACTTGAGGTTTGCAGCAGCGGCGACTGCACCGCGGGCGGGCAGTGGATGCCGCTCGACCAATGGTCGAAAACGAAACGCGCAAGAGCGATTGTGCTGCCGCCTACATCACAGCCGTAAGTTCCCGCCACTCCTTGCCTTGCGATTCGGCAACGGCGCCGTAGGTGATTTCGCCGCGATAGGTGTTCACGCCTTCCTTGATGGCGTTGCTTTCCTGACAGGCGCGCTCCAGACCCTTATTTGCGAGGGTCAGCAGGTAAGGCACGGTGGCGTTGGTGAGACCGAACGTAGACGTATGCGGAACGGCGGCGGGCATGTTTGAGACGCAGTAATGCAGCACGCCATCGACATAATAGACCGGATCTGTATGCGTGGTCGCATGGGCGGTTTCGAAGCAGCCGCCCTGGTCGATTGCAACATCGACCACCACCGAGCCCGGCTTCATGCGCGAGATCATTTCGCGTCGAACTAACTTAGGAGCGGAAGCGCCTGGAATGAGAACCGCGCCGATGACCAGGTCCGCCTGGCGGACGGCTTCGCGAATGGTGTAGGTGTTGGAGGCCAGCGTGCGTATGGAGTTGGAATAGACGTCGTCCAGCTCGCGCAGCCGATTGAGATTGCGATCGATGATGGTGACATTCGCGCCCAGTCCACAGGCCATTTTGGCGGCGTTGTGGCCGACAATTCCGCCGCCGAGGACGGTAACGTTAGCGGGCGCGACGCCGGGGATACCGCCGAGCAGGATGCCCCGACCTCCATTGGGCCGCTCGAGATATTGCGCCCCCACCTGCACGGCCATACGGCCCGCAACTTCGCTCATCGGCGTGAGCAACGGAAGAGAATTGTCGCGCTCGCGAATGGTCTCGTAAGCAATAGAAGTGACCTGCGATTTGAGGAGGGCTTCCGTCAACCCGGGCAGCGGGGCGAGGTGTAGATATGTGAACAGCAGCAGCCCGGGACGAAAGAACTGATATTCGGACGGCTGCGGCTCCTTAACTTTGACGATGAGGCCGGACCTGCGCCAGATTTCGGCGGCGCTATCGAGGATGAGGGCGCCGGCCTCGGCATATTCGCCGTCGGGAATGGAACTGCCGATTCCGGCCTGTGTTTCGACCAGCACTTCGTGCCCATGCTCGCGCAGAGCCGTAATCATGCTGGGCACGCAACCGACGCGGGTTTCGTGATCTTTGATTTCCTTCGGTACTCCAATGACCACCGCGGATATCCTCTTTTCTTTTTTTGTCTTTTGCGACTTAATTGCGGCCGGGAGGGGACGAAGGAGATTCGGCAGCAGAAGCGGGCGCAGGGGTTACCATGCTCACGGCGCTGCCATCGTGTTTCGGGCCAAGGCCCAGGCCGATCAAGGTCAGGGCGCTGATTTTGCCATCATCGCCCAGCTTCTGGTCGGCTTGGAAGCGCTTCAGAGCGTCGACCGAATCGCCGCCCCACTGGCCGTTCACTTCCCCTTTAAAGTAGCCTCTATCGGCCAGCGCCTTTTGAATTTCCTGATAACGGTCCGGATCGGGATGAAGTTGAAAGCTGGGACCCCGAACGGCCCGTTTTTTCCTCGTGTACCGCGCCCGCGCGATGTGGCCTGAGGCAGCGCGTTTCGAGGTCGTGACCGTCGGCTTGGCTTTTATCGCGCTCGACGGCTTGCTCGAAGGCTTAGAGCGGACGGGAGTGGCGGCATAAGAGGACCCTAGCGCAACGCCCAGCAACGAAATAAGGACCCATTTCATGGGTTTAAACCGAATTTTATCACCTTGTGGTGGGTGTTGCGCACGCATAGGTTCTTATCGATGATGGTGGGCGATGATGGTGAGCAGATGATCATTTCAGTAAAAAAGCACGCAACGCCCGCGGAGGTGGAGGCGGTTTGCGACCGGATACGCGACTTCGGCTACAAGGTGCATTCGATTGAAGGCGAAGAGCGCGTGGTCATCGGAGCGGTGGGGGTGGGGGACGTAACAGCCTGCCTGGAATCGCTGGAAGCGATGCCGCAGGTGGAAAAGGCGGTACGCATATCCGCTCCCTACAAGTTTGTGAGCCGGGAGTTCCGGCCGGCGAAATCGCAGATACGGGCGAATGGAGTAGATATCGGCGGCGATGAATTCGTGGTGATGGCTGGTCCGTGCTCGGTGGAAGGCGAGAAGCAGATTCTCGACACGGCGCGATTCGTGCTCAAACAAGGCGCGCAATTCCTGCGCGGCGGAGCGTTCAAGCCGCGCACGTCGCCCTATGATTTTCAAGGCATGGAACTGGAAGGATTGCGTTTGCTGCGGAAGGCAAAGCAGGAGACTGGCATCGGGATCATCACGGAAGTGATGAGCGACGGCGACGTGGAGATGGTCGCCGAGCACGCTGACATTCTGCAGATTGGGGCACGGAACATGCAGAATTTTGCGCTGCTCAAGGCGCTGGGGAAGGCGAACCGTCCGGTGATGTTGAAGCGCGGACTGAGCTCGACGATTAAGGAGCTGCTGATGTCGGCCGAGTATATCGTGGCACACGGCAACTCGAACGTGATCCTGTGCGAGCGCGGCATTCGGACTTTTGAGACGGCTACGCGGAATACGTGCGACATCACGGCGATTGCGGTGCTGGGCGAGCTGTCGCATTTGCCCGTAATTCTGGACCCGAGCCATGCGACCGGCAAGCGCAGCCTGGTTCCGGCATTGTCGCGGGCGGGCGTGGCCATTGGCGCGGATGGATTGATTGTCGAAGTTCATCCGCAGCCGGAAAAAGCGCTGAGCGACGGCGCGCAGTCGCTGAGCTTCGACCAGTTTGCGGCGATGATGCGGGAGCTGAAACCGTATATCGCGATCTGGGACAAGGCCCGCGCGATGGAGTTATCGCCTGCGTAAGCCGTGGGTTTCGATTGCGCTGATCGCGATCGCGACGGCGGCAATCGTGTTTTTGATTCACGCTTACCGCTATCGCTTTGTGCGATCGGAGGCGGACATGCTGGCGCTGCTTCCGCGGCAAAATGCAGCGGTTTTCTTCGCCAACGTCGCAGTGCTGCGGCAGGCGGGCATGCTGGAGCTGCTTACGGGAGGAAAAGCGGCCGGCGACACGGAATATGAGAACTTCGTGCGCCAGACGCATTTCGATTATTCAAGGGATCTGCGCGCGGTCGCGGGAGCTACTGGCGAGGACGAAATCTTTTTCGTGATTCGCGGCCGGTTCGATTGGGGCAGGCTGCGCGCGTATGCAGCGGCGCATGGCGGGAGTTGCGCGAATGGCGTTTGCAGAGCAGCCACGAGTAGGGCCGGACGATGGGCGTCGTTCTTCGCGATTCAGCCGGACGCGATGGCGCTGGCGTTGAGCACAAACGGCTCGGCGGTAAAAGCGCTTCGGCCCGAACGCCGGCACGGCCTGGAACAAAAGCCTCCGACAGAGCCGGTATGGGTGAGGGTGTCTCCGAGCGTGCTGCGGAATCCAACGGACCTTCCGGCGGGATTACGCATTTTCGCGATCTCACTCGAGCCGGCCAATTCCGTGGTGCTGTCGATGGCTCGAGCAGCGGAGAAGAATGCGGCGTTCGATTTGCGGCTCACAGCAGACTGCCCGAGCGCGGCTACGGCCGAGACGGTGCGCAGCCAGCTGGAGATTCAGACCAACATGCTGGGGCTTGAATTAAAGCGTGAGCGCGAACGGCCGAATCCGGCCGATTTGACCGGCCTTCTGACAGCGGGCAGTTTTCAGGTGGTGGACAAGCGCGTGATCGGAATCTGGCCCGTGCGGAACGAACTGCTGAAAACGCTGGAGTGATTAGCGGGCCGCTAACAGCGCCCGAAGATGGCGGGCCCGCTCCGGGGAACGGAGCTGGCGCAGAGCTTTGGCTTCGATCTGGCGGATACGTTCGCGCGTGACGTCGAATTCCTGTCCGATCTCTTCAAGCGTGTGCTCGCGCTCACAGCCGATGCCGAAACGCAGCCGGATCACTTTCTCCTCCTTGGGAGAAAGCGTCTTGAGGATGTTGGCCGTTTCGTCGCGGACGTTGGAATCGATTACCGCGTCAACGGGAGAGCCGACCCAACGATCTTCAATCAAGTCGCCCAGCGCGGATTCGCCATCGCGGCCCACTGGCGTTTCGAGAGACACCGGGTCGCGCGAAATGGTCTTGAGCTTCTGGACCTTTTCGACTGGAATGTCCATGCGCCGGCCGATCTCTTCGTTGGTCGGAACGCGGCCCAATTCCTTTTCGAGCTCGCGATTGGCGCGCAGGAACTTGTTCATGCTCTCGTTCATGTGAACGGGAATGCGAATGGTCCGCGACTGGTCCGCGATAGCGCGCGTGATGGCCTGGCGAATCCACCAGGTCGCATAGGTCGAAAACTTGTAGCCGCGCCGATATTCGAATTTGTCGGCTGCGCGCATCAATCCGATGTTGCCTTCCTGAATCAGGTCGAGCAGGTGCAGTCCGCGATTGACATATTTTTTCGCAACCGAAACCACCAGCCGCAGGTTGGCTTCCACCAAATCCTTCTTGGCGCGCTCGGCTTCGATTTCGCCGTGACGTATGACGGCCAAGCTGTGCCGGAGATCGGGCAGCGAGGCGCCGGCTTCGGATTCTTTTTTCTTGAGATCGCGCCGGAGCTCTTTCACGCGCAACTGGGCCGAAGCCGAATTGCGCGTTTCGAGTTTCTTGATCTCCGAGTCGAAGAGAGACATCTCCTCGGCGGTTCTTTCGATGGCGCGGACAAACTCTTTCCAGCGGGCCAGGTTGAAAGGAATCGCGCGCAGCGCCCGCGAGAGCTCTACTTTGGCGCGGACCACTTTCCCGGCCCAGCGCTTGCGCAGCTTTTTGTTGAGCGACGGAACGGCCGCGTGCTTTTCCACTGTCTGCTGCAGTTTCTTAGAAGCCGCAAGAAAGGCCACGAACAAATCGACGATTTCGCTGCGGCGCTTGATATCGGCGGCGCTGCCTTCTTCGATGTCGGAAGGCCCGAAATCTATATAGCTGTCGACATCCTCGGCGCCCTTGCGCACCAATTCGCCAAATTCACTCACCACTGTCTGGATAAGCGGAGAGCGGCTGATGGCCTTCTGCATTCGCAGTTTGCCGCGCTCCATTTTGCGCGCCAGACTGACTTCGCCTTCCCGGGTTAGCAGCGGTACCGATCCCATTTCGCGCAGATACACGCGTACCGGGTCGTCGGTATAGATCGATTCCTCTACCGGCTGAGCGCCGTGGAACTCCTCATCCTGCACTTCTTCCGGATGGAAGAAATTTGCATCTTCATCGAACGGGAGCCCTATCGGCTCATGCCCATCGGCATATTGATCCTCGAACTGATCCACCTTACCTAGTCACCTCTACTCGCACACCTTCATACTGTTCCAGACACCGGCTCTGATTTCTGACCGGGAAAAGGGGGACACACCTATCGACGAATTCATTGCGAAACGTTGAATCGACCTCGTCCTCAAAACGAGGGTAGTGCTCTACCGGATCGGCGGCGAAGCCCGATGCAGGTGCCAACCTTGTAATTCTTGCGCGCACCAATTATACCCGGTTTTCTCCTGGAAGTTAACACCCTATTAGGAAGATGTTTGGCAAAGTGATTGGTTACACAAAAGATAAGTGCGTTTGGGCGGCCCCAAATCACACCTTAAATCGGCCGGAAAAATTTGCTTACGCCAACCCCTTACTTCATTAGACTTTGCGATGCAGCATTACGTTTTTGAGCTCGCTCAGGAATTCTTCGACGTCCTGGAAGTCCCTGTAAACCGAAGCGAAACGGACGTAGGCGATTTTATCTAGCGACCGCAGGCGGTCCATAAGCCGTTCGCCGATCAGGGTAGTCGCAAATTCCCGTTCGGGACTCTCCAGCAGCGCGGATTCGACGTCGTCCACCAGCTCAGCCAGTTTCCCCATACTGACCGGACGTTTTTCACAGGCCCTGAGCAAACCATTCAGAACCTTTTGGCGATCGAATTTTTCCCGCCGTCCGTCTTTTTTGATGACCATGTAGGGCACTTCGTCGCAACGTTCGTAAGTAGTAAAGCGCCGCTCACAGGCCAGGCACTGGCGGCGGCGGCGCGTGGAATCGCCCTCTTTGCTCTCCCTGGAATCAATTACTTTGTCTTCCCGATGGCCACAAAACGGGCAGGTCATAAGCTAACTGTTTGAGATCGTACCGCTTAGGGTAGTAGAAGGTAAAGAAAAAGCGGGAATTGGGAGCGTGGCAATCGGCGGTCCATATTGAACTTCTGGCGGGCGTATAGCGTTTATGAAGGTGTAGCTTATGTCCGCCGCCGCCATTGCCATTCCGTTAAGCTCGAAGGGATTAGCTCGGGGAGCGACGAGACGGTTGGATCCTGAAACGAATCTGGTGGAGCGCTGTCTGCGGGGCGAGCAAGCCGCGTGGGACGAGATGGTGAAGACCTACACCCGGCGTGTGTATTCGCTCTGTTATCGTTTTACCAACAAAGACAACGAGGCGCAGGATCTGACGCAAGAGGTGTTTCTGCGGGTTTTCCGAAGCCTGGCAAGTTTTCGCTCCGGCGAGGGATCGTTTGGCGTTTGGCTGAGCCGGCTCACTCGCAATCTGCTGGTGGATCATTACCGCCGGACGAAAAACGAGCGGATCACCGACGCGATTGAAGATAAATTGCCGGTACTCGAAGAAAGAACGGCGCAGCACGCCCGGACGGACGGGTTGCTGGCGGGACGAGAGGCCGGGGAACTGCTGCAGGCGGCTTTGCAGAAGCTTTCGCCGGAGCTGCGCGAAGCGGTGATTCTGCGGGATCTGCAGGAGATGGAATATCGCGAGATCGCGCGCGTTTTGGATGTGCCGGAGGGGACGGTTAAATCGAGATTGAATCGCGGGCGCGCGGAATTAGCGCGGGTGCTGCGGCGGAACAAGGTGACGGTGTGATGAACTGCGCCGAATTCGAAATCCTGTTGGCCGACTACCTGGACGGCACTCTCGGATTGTCCGAGAACGCCGCGCTCGAGCGGCACGCTGCTTCGTGCGCCGGTTGCGGGGAGCTTTTACGAGACGCAAGCAGCGCAGCCGCTTTTTTGAAGCGCGCCGATGAAGTAACGCCTCCGCCTGAGCTGATCACGCGCATCGCTTTTCAGGCGCCGATCGGCCGGACGCGCCAGCCGTTCGAAAGGCCCAACATATTCAGCAGGCTCGCGGCCAAATGGCTGCAGCCGATTTTGCAGCCGCGCCTGGCGATGGGAATGGCGATGACAATTCTCTCCTTCGCCATGCTGGAGCGGTGCACCGGGGTGCGCGTGCAGCATATCGAAGCGGCAGATCTGAACCCGGTTCGGATCTGGGGCGGCGTGGAAGATAAAGCGATGCGCTTTAGAGACCGGGCGGTAAAGTATTACGAAAATCTGCGCTGGGTGTACGAAATCGAAACGCGCTTGGACGCTCTGCAGACGCAAGAGCAAGTCCAGCCGCAGCCCGCGCCGCGAAAGGATGCCGGGCATCCATCTCAAGGAAACCAGAAATGAACTGCTATCTTCATCCAGAAACTACCGCGAGCGCGTTTTGCCGCTCGTGCGGCCGACCGCTTTGCGCCGTGTGCCAGCGCTTAATCGATGGGACGATTTACTGCCAGGATCACGTCCCTGTGCCTGGTTACGCGGGCCAGGCCGATCCGAACGCCGCAGGACCGGCGAATCCCTATTTTCAACAGCCTCCGGCGGGGGTGCCCCGCGCGGCCGGGCAGACGTCTCCAGGATTGGCGTTCGTGCTTGGCTGGATTCCGGGCGTGGGGGCCATCTACAACGGCCAATATGTCAAAGGCCTGGTCCACGTGGTCATCTTCGCTCTGATTGTCAGCATTCTGAATAGCGATCTGAACAGCGCGAGCGAGGCTTTCCTGGGCATCATACTGGCGGCGTTCATCATCTACATGCCGTTTGAGGCTTACCACACCGCCCGCCAACGGCAAATGGGCCAGCCGGTGGAAGAATGGTCCAGCCTGACGGGCCCAACCCCGCATGCCAGCCGCGCACCGGTTGGCGCGATTCTTCTGATCGTGATTGGAGTTCTATTTCTTTTGGACACGCTGCGCGTGATCGAGTTCAGCCAGATCGGCCGCTTCTGGCCGGTGATTCTGATTGTGGTTGGGGCTTGGATGTTGTACTCGCGGGTGAGCGGGTCGCGCGTGCCGCCGCCCGGAACTTACGCTGCCCCGGGAACGACGACCAGGCCTGCAAATCACCCAGTGGAGACGCCGCATGAACGGTAGAGGGGCGCTGTATATTCAGGCGATCCGGGGGCCCATTCTGCTGATCACCATCGGCATCCTGTTCGCCATTCATCAGGCGGGAATTCTGCCCTTTTCACGGACCTGGCCGCTGCTTATTATCGTGATCGGCGTCATGAAATTGTTGGAACGCATGGTTCTGCCGCGCGTTATTCCACCTGCAATGCCGCCTCCAGGCGGGCAATATCCAGGTGGGCAATTTCCTGGAGGGCAATACCGATGAGGGCGCGAGGGTCCATTACCGGGCCGCTGGTGCTCATCGCGATCGGAGTGTTTTTCCTGATCCACGCGCTCTCGCCTTCCTTTCCCATTGGCGAATGGTTGATGCAATACTGGCCATTCCTGCTGATCTTCTGGGGCGTGGTGGAGTTGATCGAAGTATCCATCCGCGCGTTGGCGGGCGCCTCCATTCCAGTGAATGGCATCTCGGGCATAGGCTGGTTCCTGGTGATTCTGATCTGTATCGCGGGGCTGACAAGTTATGAAGTTCACCGGCCCGGCACGTGGTGGCGCACGGCTGGCTGGGAACGCGGCGTGGAAGCTTTTGGCGAAGGACACGATTATTCCATCCCGACTCTGCAGCGCACCGCGGGCCAAACTCCGCATATTGTGATTGAAAGTTTTCGGGGGGATGCCAAGATCTCCGGCACGGATGGGACCGATGTCACCGTCACCGGGCACAAAACGATTCGGGCCTTCGAGGCGAATGAGGCCGATCGCGCCAACACCGAAACTCCCGTTCAAATCGTGCAGCAGGGCAACACCATCACGATTCGCTGCAACCAGGACAAGGCCGGACAGCGCACGCCGGTTACGACCGATCTCGAGATTACTTTGCCGAAAGGGTCGAGCATTGAAGCGACCGGGCAGGTGGGCGATTTCGATATCTCGTCCATATCGGGAGACGTCGACATCGACAGCGACAATGCGGGCGTGCGGGCCCAGGATATCGCAGGTAACGTGAAAGTGGACACGCGCCGCAGTGATCTGATCCGCTGCACGAACGTGAACGGAACGGTGGACCTGCGCGGGCACGGTACCGACGTGGAACTGACCAAGATCGCGGGCCAAGTCACGATGGCCGGCGATTACACGGGGACCGTTTCCCTGCGCCAGTTGGCGAAAGCGGTGCGCGTGGAGAATATGCGCACGGAGCTGGATGCGCAGCAAGTACCGGGCGAGATTCGGTTCGACCGTGGCAGCCTGAGCGTGCAGAACGTGGTAGGTCCGCTGCGGCTGACGACGCGAGCGACCGATGTCAGCTTGGATGGTTTCTCGAACGGGCTGGAGCTGTCGGTCGACAAAGGCGATATCGACCTAAGTCCCGGGCACTTGCCGCTAGGCAAGATGGTGGTACACACCAGGTCTGGAAACATTGAGCTCGCGCTGCCGCAGAGCGCCAGTTTTGCACTCAGCGCCAGCACGGATCATGGAGACATCGACAACGAGTTTGGCGACACGCTGAAGCAGAGCACGGAAGGCCGCGGCGCGCGATTGGCGGGCACCGTCGGCAGCGGGCCCGATCTGAATCTCACTACCGACCGCGGCAGCATCACTGTGCGCAAGGCAAGCGGCGAGGAAACCAGCAAAGCTTCGGTGCTGGAATAAACGCAGAGCGCTACTTCCAGATCACCTTGAGCCCTTCGTAACACGAAAATTCCCGATCTCCGCTTATAATCGGCGCATCCAGTGCAAGAGAAGTTGCGGCGAGCATTCGGTTGAACATGTCCGTCCGTTGCGGCAGACGCAATAGCCAGAATGCGTGCGCAGCATGGAATGGAATGACCTTGAGCTGAAGATCTTTAATCGCCATGTGCAACTCAGCCTCAGTAATCTGCAATTTGCCAAGTCCGCTCTTGAGAGCCACTTCGACAATCGAGACTGTATCGATGAACGGATCGCACAGGGACGGCGATGAAAAATGTTCGGGACAACACGAATTGGACCTCCATTTGAGACCCGTCGAAACGGAGCCGGAAGCGCAAGCGACCTAATACGGGCTTGTTTTTCGAGAGAGAGCTGAGAATGCGCTCGACGCTGCCATTCTCCATGATGGACCGAGCCTTCTTCGGAAGCTTGTCGGGAGACAAAAAGGACAGGATTAACGTCTGGGTATCTACCAGATAACAGCTCAACGACTTTAGTAAGAGCCCTTCTTGATCAGGTCGTTCGTTGCCGCATCCTTCAAGAAACATGGCGCGTCTAACACGCAGGGAGAAGAAATTATGAAAGGGCAATGGAGAACAGGCTGGCAGGCAGTAGCAATGCTGCTCGCCACAGCGGCTTTCGGCGCGGCCCAAGTGAACGCGCCGCCGCCCCGGTCAACAATGCCGGCTCCGGGTACCGTGAATTATGTAGAAGGCCAGGTATCGATAGACGGCCAGGATTTGAATCCAGGTTCGGTTGGTTCGACCGTACTCGCGCCGAATGAGGCTATCGATACGGGACAAGGTTACGCCGAAATTCTACTAACGCCGGGTGCATTTCTGCGCATCGGCCACAACAGCGAAGTACGCCTGATAACAGCCGGATTAGCGGATAGCAAGCTGGCAGTAGTACACGGATCGGCCATGCTGGAAGCCGCGCAGTTCATTAAGGGAACGAGTGTGAGCGTGTCCGTGAATGGCGCAACCGCTCAGATCGAAAAGAAGGGTTTGTATGACTTTGATGCGAACCAGCAAGCGGTGAAGGTAATGGATGGGAAGGCGACAGTCTTCGAAAACGACCGGCAGACGACGCTCAAGAAAGGAGACGAAGTTTTGCTGGCAAGCAACAAGCCGCTCAAGAAGCGCGATTTTGATCTGAAGGCCGAGCGGACGGACCCGTTATATGTCTGGAGCAACGTGCGGAGCGCAGATGAATCCGCGGCGAACCTGAATGCTGCGAACAGGGTTGCCGATTACGGTGGTTGGTACGGAGCCGGCTGGTACTGGGATCCTTATTGGGCTTCTTACGCATTTGTGCCTGGAGATGGGCTGTTGTATAGTCCGTTCGGTTGGGGCTTCTACTCACCGGGCTTTGCCTATGCGGCTCCCTATTACGGATACTATGGCGGCGGATTCATCGGCCGGGGATATGGGGGCCATCATTGGGCCGGCGGACACTGGAATCACGGAACCTCCGCGCGTGCGTTTCACGGTAGCGGATTCCAAGGCGGTGCATTTCACAGCGGTGCATTCCACGGCGGCATGAGCGGATTCCATGCGGCTGGCGGATTTCATGGCGGCGGATTCCATGGCGGTGGCGGTGGATTCCACGGCGGTGGTCGCGGACGGTAATACGACTTTCCTCCGAGCGGCGGAGCAGCAACGCTAGCCTAGAAAGTTGGATCTTGCTACTCCGCTGCAATTTGTCAAAGGCATTGGGCCCGCACGCGCCGCGATGTTGGCGGCTAAGGGCCTGCACACAGCGGAGGATCTGCTCTATTACGCGCCGTTCCGATATGAAGACCGTCGGAACATCAAGGCGATTTCCGAATTAGCCCCCGGCGAAAAAGCGGCCGTGCTGGCGTGCATTTCTTCAGCAAGACTGTCACCGTTTCGCCGAGGCGCGGGCCTTTTTGAAGCCACGCTGCACGATGGCAGCGGCGCGAATCTTGAAGCCCGCTGGTTTCATGGCGAGCGTTTCCGCGACACCCTGCTGCCCGGGACGCGTGTCGCTCTGTTCGGCAAAATCGAGCTGGACGGCAGCCGCGGCAATCGGCTCATGGTTCAGCCGGAGATCGAAATTCTTTCCGAAGACGATCCCGACGAAATGCTGCACACAGGACGAATCGTCGCGGTATACGAAGCGGCGGGCAAAATTTCGACGCGCGTCTTTCGCACGCTTCTCGACCGCATTTTGAAAGAGGCGCCTATGCCTGAAGATGCTCTGCCGGAGAGCGTTCGTACACGCGTTGGGCTACCCGATCTGGCTACCGCGGTTTCCGAAACGCACGTTCCGCCGAACGATGCCGACCTCCGGCTCCTCAACGAATTCCGTACGCCGGCACAAATACGTTTAATCTTCGACGAATTCTTCTGGCTGGAATGCGGGCTTGCGCTAAAAAAGAACAAAGCGAAAGCGGCCGCGGGTGTCGCCTTTGAAGTAACTGGGCGGGCGCGCGAGCAGATCAAGAAAATGCTGCCGTTCAAACCGACTGGAGCGCAGCGGCGCGTCATGCAAGAGATCGCCAACGACATGAAGCGCCCGCATCCGATGAACCGGCTGCTGCAGGGAGACGTGGGCAGCGGCAAAACCATTGTCGCCGCGCAAGCCGCCATAATCGCCATTGAAAACGCGCGTCAAGTGGCGATTCTCGCGCCCACCGAAATCCTCGCCAGCCAGCACTACTGGTATTTCAAACGGCTATTCGACAACTTGGGCTATGAAGTCGCATCGTTGACCGGCTCGAACACGGCTCGCGAAAAGCAGCAAATCAAAGATCGTATAGCCGAAGGCGGCATCAACGTGGCCGTCGGCACGCACGCTCTGCTTCAGGAGGATGTGAAATTCGCAAAACTCGGTCTCGCGATAGTGGACGAGCAGCATCGGTTTGGCGTGCGCCAGCGTTTGGAGCTGATGAAAAAAGGCGAGCAGCCGGACGTGCTGGTCATGACGGCCACGCCGATTCCGCGCACGCTTGCACTCACAATTTATGGAGATCTGGACGTCTCCACCATCGACGAACTGCCGCCCGGGCGCAAGCCGATCGTCACTAGGCAGGCGCAGGAGTCGGCTGTGGAGGGCGTCTACAGCTTTCTCGCGCAGCAGATTCAGGCTGGACGCCAGGCTTACGTCGTCTATCCGGTGGTGGAAGAAACGGAAACAGCCGCCGTGAAAGCCGCCGAGCAGATGTTCGAGCACCTGTCGCAGAACGTTTTTCCGAATATAGCGGTCGGTCTGCTGCACGGCAGAATGGCGGCGGAGGAGAAAGATCGCGCGATGCAGAGCTTCTATACGGGGCAGACGAAAATTCTGGTCGCGACCACCGTTATCGAAGTCGGCGTGGATGTTCCCAACGCTTCGGTCATCGTAATCGAGCAAGCCGAGCGATTCGGTCTGGCGCAGATTCACCAGTTGCGCGGCCGGGTGGGCCGCGGCCCGCATCGGAGCTATTGCATCCTGGTCACAGGCAAGCTGAGCGATGTGGCCCGCGAGCGCATCCGCACGCTGCTCGAATCGAATGATGGTTTTTACGTCGCTGAAATGGATATGAAACTGCGCGGTCCGGGAGAATTTTTCGGCACGAAGCAATCCGGCATACCGGGTCTGCGGCTCGCGGATCTGCTGCGCGATGGGGACGTGCTCGAGATGGCTCGCAAGGAGGCGAAAATACTGATTGAAGCCGGCGATACACAAGAGCTGCGCGAAGTAGTCCGCTACATCCAAGAGCATTGGCAGCGCAAGTACGGGTTAGTGCAGGTTGGCTGAACAGGTGGACTAAAAGCATGCGCGTGATCGCGGGGCGATTTCGCAGCCGCAAGCTCAAGACTGTGCCAGACCTGACGGTGCGGCCGACGCCGGACCGGCTACGCGAAACTCTGTTCAACGTGCTTGCGCCGCGCATCGAAGGAGCCGTTTTCCTGGATGCCTATGCGGGCAGCGGAGCGGTGGGAATTGAGGCGCTCAGCCGTGGCGCACGGCATGTGATTGTGATTGAACGCAACGGGAAAGCGCTCGAAGTGTTGCGCGAAAATCTGCGCTCCTTGGGAATCGAGAGAGAAGCAACGGTGGTTCGCGGAAGCGCTGCCGTTCTGCTACCCAATTACAAAGCCGATATCGCGTTCGTCGACCCGCCGTATGAGCAGATCGAAGAATACGCGGATTCGCTCGCGGCATTGTCGCGCTCGGGCTGCCGCCTGGTTATTGCGCAGCACGCTTCTCGATTTGCGCTCGAAGAACGATACGAACAGCTTGGAAAAACTCGCGTTCTTAAGCAAGGCGATAATTCGCTCAGCTTCTTCGAACGTTTAACGGGCGAGGAGTAGATGAATATCCATAACATTCGTTCCGGTCGGGCCGGTCCGGATGAGATCCCCGAGCGCGTCGAAGAACGGATACGAGTCGTTGCGTCCCATATGCGCCGCCGCGTCGAGACCCGCTTGCGTCGCGCGATGTAACGTTTCGCCCGTCGCAATCGCGCCCGCGGCATCGGTCGGCCCATCCGTCCCATCGGTACCGGCGCTCAACACCAGCACGCGCGGAATGCCCTCGAGAGCAATCGCGGCAGAGAGCGCGAATTCCTGATTTCGCCCTCCCCTGCCCTCGCCCCGCACCGTAACGGTCGTTTCTCCGCCGGAAAGAATACACGCGGGAGCACTCATCGGATTACCAGAAACCGCAACTTCGCGCAAGATCTGCGCATGCACGCGCGCGACCTCGCGAGTTTCGCCCTGCATTGTGCTCGAAAGAATCAGAGTCCGGTAACCGAGTTCTCGCGCCTTGCGAGCCGCCTCGTGTAATGCCAGCCGGTTGCTTCCGATGATCACGTTGTGCACGTTCTTAAAAACCGGATCGGCAGGTTTCGGCGTCTCGGCAATCTCGCGGCGCACGCCCGCTTCCAGCCGCTCGCGAACCGCATTGGGTACGCGGCCAAGCAGATCGAATTTGCGCAAGATGACCACCGCATCCGCAAATGTCGATCGGTCCGGAGCAGTGGGTCCGGAGCCGATCACATCCAAAGAGTCGCCGATCACGTCGGATAAGAGCAGGCTCACCACCGTCGCCGGATAAGCGAGCGCGGCAAGCCGCCCGCCTTTCAAACTCGAAAGATGTTTTCGTACGGCATTCAATTCGAAGATATTCGCGCCGGCGCGCAGCAGAAGATCGGTCGTCTTCTGTTTGGCGCGCAGCGTAACAGGTTTCGCCGGAGCGCTGAGCAAGGCCGAAGCGCCGCCCGAAATGGCAACCAGCAAAAGATCGCGAGCATTCAGTTGCTGGAGTAATCCGGCAATGGCGTGAGCTGCGCGAATGCCCTCCGCATCGGGAATCGGGTGCCCGGCCTCTATCGTCTGCAGACGCCGCAAAGGCGATTGCGCGTGCCCATACTTCGTCACGACGATGCCGCCCGTGAGCCGAGCGGCAACGATCTTCTCGACCGCCGCAGCCATCGGCACGGCCGCCTTTCCCGCGCCGATCAGGAAAATTCGATCGAAGTTTTCGAGCGGCAGGCGCACGCCTCCAGCCCTGAGATAGCTCCCCGAATCGCTAAATGTTTCCGAATGGCATAGCCTGCATCGGCGGCTTTGAGGGCGGCGCGCAAAATCGTAGTAGCGTCCCGGCGTAGTAGGCTGGCGGCCAATGGCGGTCCCAATCAAAAAATCGGCAACTGCAAAATCTTCCGGAGAATCTGAGTGGCATCGTCGCAATCGATTTCCACTCGGAAATCGGCGCGAGAGTAAAGCGGACGCCGCTCCTCGAACAATTGGACGAGACGCTCCCGATTAGCGGCAAGCGGCCGCGTATCGTCTTGGCCGAGCCGATTATGTACCCTCTCGATTGCACAATCGAGCCAGATAGTGACCCCGTTATTCGCAATCAATTCCCAATTTCGCTGTTGCACAAAAGCGCCTCCACCGAGTGCCACGACGCACGGGTGTCCCGCTTCGATCCGCGCTACGTGCCGTCGAATTGCTTGTGTCTCCAGATCGCGAAAGGCCCGTTCGCCGCACTCTGTAAAAATTTGCGCGATGGTTTTGCGTTCCGCGGCCTCAATCTCGCTATCGAGATCGCAGAACGGCCAGCCCAATTCATCGGCAAGCGCGCGCCCAACGGTAGTTTTGCCGCTCGCCATAAAGCCCACAAGGTAAAGCCCCGGAGTGCGCTTCAGCTTGAGGGTCATCTTATCTACGATAGTAGTCCGAGATGCGTGACCGCAGGCCGCCGATAATGGGCTTATGGGCACGCAGTTACTTCCTCTCTTTCCTCTTTCGGTCGTCCTGCTACCCGGAATGCCGCTTCCGCTGCACATTTTTGAGGAGCGCTACAAGGAAATGCTGCAGGATATCCTTTCGGTCGAGAGCGAATTCGGAGTGGTTCTGGCTAAAGAGGAAGGTATTGTGAACATCGGCTGTACCGCCGCGGTCGTGAACGTCCTCCGCAAGTATCCGGATGGCCGGTTGGATCTGATGGCCGCCGGCCAGCGCCGTTTTCGCATCGAATCGCTCGATGAAGATAAACCGTATTTGCGCGCGGCAGTCGAATACTTCGACGATGAGGACCTGAACGAGGTATCTCCGGAGCTTCGCCATAAAGCCGGAGCCGCTCTCCGGCAGTTGTTCGAAATCGAAAGCCCTGAAACTCCTCTCACTGCCATGGAAAGCGCGCCGCGGCTCAGTTTTCAAATCGGCCAACTGGTTTCGGATCTCGAGAAGAGACAGACCGTGCTGTCGTTGCGGTCGGAAGTAGAGAGATTGGAGTACCTGGTGAAAATTGTGCCCGAGCACGTTGCACAGCGAAAATACACGGCGCTCGCCAAGCGGGTTGGCCCGCAAAACGGCCACGCCAAGCACATCACCAGCGCCTAGCGTGCTTGTCTACCGTGTTACGCCAGCACCTGATCTTCGACGCCGACGACACGCTTTGGGAAAACAACATATATTTCGAAGACGCGTTCGATGGGTTCTGCCGGTATTTGGCGCACTCGTCGCTTTCCGCGTGCGAGATTCGGGCGATCCTCGACGAAATTGAGATCGCGAATGCGAAGATACACGGCTACGGCTCGCGTAACTTCGGGCGCAATCTCGCCCAATGCTATGAGCGCCTGGCTGAACGCGACATCGCGAAGGCGGATCTAGAAACAGTGCGGGAATTTGCACACGCGATTCTCGAAAAACCGATCGAACTGCTCGACGGCGTGACGGAAACGATCGCCGAGCTTGGGTCCCGCCACGAATTGACGCTCTTTACGAAAGGCGATCCCGAGGAGCAGCGCCTAAAAATAGACGGCTCCGGCCTGGCGCCCTATTTCACGCATGCCGCCATTGTGAAGGAGAAGAACGAGCCTGCCTATCGCGAACTAGCCGGGCAGCGCGGCTTCTGTCTCGAAAGGACCTGGATGATCGGCAACTCACCCAAATCGGATATCAATCCGGCGCTGGCGGTTGGATTGAACGCCGTCTACGTTCCACACCCAAGAACGTGGACACTGGAGCAGGAAGATGTTCCGGAGAATCATCCCCGCCTGCTACGCGTGAAGCAAATCGCCGAGCTGATTGATTATTTCTAGTCGCGCAGACGTTACCGGAATGCCTGCGCTGAATACGACACAAACCGCAGCAACGTCGAAGGGAAAATTCCCAGCAGCAGCGTGCCGAGCGCGCTGGCCCAAATCGCAACGTTCAAGCCGGCGGATGGACGTGGAAGCTGCTCCATGGCCGGGCCGGGATCGCGCATGTAAATGGCGACGACAATTTTGAGATAGTAATACGCCGCGATCGCGCTGTTAATCAGCCCCAGGACCGTCAGCCACACGAGATGCGAATCGAGCGCGGCCTGGAAGACGTAGAACTTTCCGAAAAATCCGCCGGTGAGTGGAACGCCTATCAGCGAAAAAACAAAAAGCGCGAGCAGCGCGGCAGTTACCGGCTGCCGCCGCCCCAATCCGGCGAGATCGTCAATCTTGACGTAGCGCTCATTGCGCGCGGCCACATGGCTGATAACGGCGAATGCGCCGATGTTCATCAGCGCGTACGCGGCCAAATAGAACATCGCCGCCGAAATGCCGATAACCGATGCCGCGGTGAATGCCACCATCACATATCCGGCGTGCGCAATAGAGCTATAGCCGAGCAGCCGTTTGACGTTGGTCTGCAGCAACGCCGCGAAGTTGCCGATAACCATGGTCAGCAGCGCGCAGGCCCAGACCAGCCACATCCAGCGATCGTTCAGCGGCCGGAACGAAGTCATGAACACGCGGAAAAATATGGCGAAGGCAGCGGCTTTCGGACCCGCCGACAGGAATGCGCTCACCGGCGCAGCCGCGCCCTGGTAAACATCCGGCGCCCAGATCTGAAACGGCGCCACGGAAACTTTGAATGCGAATCCGACAAACATCAGAGCCATGGCCAAACCCACCAGCGCCGTGGGCCGCGTCGCTTGATCCAACACGTGGCGGATCTCATCGAGATTGGTTGAACCAGTGAGCCCATAAATCCAAGCGATGCCATACAGCAGAAACGCCGTTGCGAAAGAGCCGAGCAGAAAATATTTCAAAGCCGCTTCGTTATTGCGGCGGTCGTCGCGGAAAAATCCTGCCAGCACATAGGTTGCGATGGAGGAAATCTCCAGCCCGATGAAGACCATGATCAGATCGCTGGCGGTCGCTAGAATGCACTGCCCGACCAGAGAGAACAGGATCAGCGCGTAATATTCGCCCGATTGCGCATGCTCGCGTTCGAGATAGCTAAAAGAGGCCAGCACGCATAAAAGGCCGACCACCAGAACCAGCCCACGGAAAAAAGTGCCATAGCCATCGATCACGATCATGTTTTGAAAGGCCGAGCCCAAATTTCCGTAAGCCCAGACATTCGCGGCGAACGCCGCGGCGATGCCGATCAACGACAGCACGCCGAGATATGTCCTCTTGCCGCGAGACACGGCCTCGAGCATCATGATTGCGATGCCGAAGACGCTGAGCAGAATTTCGGGAAGAAAGCGCAGGTATTCGGAAGCGTGCGGCTGGAAATTACCGAGCATGCGAGACCTCCGCGACCTGAACCGGCTTGGGCACGTCGATTTTCACGCGGTACTCGTTGCTCATATTCGTCTGGTCCAGCAGATGCGAGGTCGCGGTGGTGATGGGCGGCATAAACGATTGCGTAAAACTGCCGAGCCAAACCATCAGCAGGAGGAGAGGCGCAACGGGCGCCCAGTCGCGCAGGCGAAGATCGGAAAAGCCGGCCTCGCGCTCGCTTGGCTTTCCGAAAAAGGTGCGCTGGTACATCCACAACATGTAGGCGGCCGACAAGATTACGCCGATGGCGGCCCAGGCGGCCCATGTGAAATCGGTCAGCGCCGCGCCTTGCAGCACCAGAAACTCACCGATGAAATTACACAGCGCCGGAAGCCCGATGCTCGCAAGCAACGTGATCATGAAAGCAGTCGCGAGCCCTGGCGCCAGCGTGGCAATGCCACCGAAATCCGCGATGTCGAGCGAGCCGCGCCGCTCTTCCAGGTAACCCGCCAGCAAAAACAACGCGCCGGTCGAGATGCCATGGGCCAGCATCAGATACACCGCGCCGTCGGCCCCCTGCTGGCTGAAAGAAAAAATGCCGAGCACGACGAATCCCAGATGGCTAATCGAGGAATAGGCGATCAGGCGCTTGATATTGGGCTGAATCAGCGCAAGCAGCGCGCCGTAAATGATTCCAACGATCGCCAGCGCAACCACCCATCCGGAGCAGCGATGCGCGCCGAGAGGAGCCAGCGTCAACGAATAGCGAAGCAATCCGTACGCCCCCATCTTCGACATGACGGCAGCAATCAGAAAAGTGGCCGGCATGGGCGCCTGCGTGTAAGTCTCCGGCAGCCACGTGTGCAACGGGAAGATAGGCACCTTCACCGCAAAGGCGGCGAAGAAGCCGAGAAACAAGCCGAGTTGCTGAGCCGGAGTCAGCAGGACGCGCCCGGATGCGAGCGCATTGGTGATGTCGACGTAATCGAAGGTGCCGGTCTGGCTGTGCAAATACAAAATCGAGCCCAGCATCAGGACCGAGCCCAGCATGGTGTACACGAAAAATTTAACTGCGGCCTGCCTGCGCCTGGGGCCGCCCCAACTGCCCACCATCAGGTACATGGGCACCAGCGCCACTTCCCAAAACACGTAAAACACGAACAGATCGAGCGCCGTAAAGACGCCGATCAGGCCGAATTCGAAGAGCATGAGCAGCGCAAAGAAATTCTTCTGCCGCTCGGGGATCATGCTTCGCGAGATCCAGACGCCGATAGGCAACAGCAGCGTGGTTAGCAGGACCAGCCATAAGCTGATGCCGTCGATTCCGAGATGAAAACGAATCTGCAGACCGGGGCTCGAGATCCAAGGCCAATCGACAACGGAACTGAATTGCGCCGCGTGCGCGAGCGTAGGGCCGATCAATCCCAAAGACACGAGAAACGCCGCGACGCTCGCAATCAACGCCGTATAGAATGGCGCGCTGCTATCGCGCCGCAGGAAAAGCACGGCAAAAAAACCAGCCAGCGGCAGCAGCAGGACGATCGCGAGCAGAATCATCGCGCGCCTCCCGCCAAGCCAAGTACGAAGATGACGAGCAGCCCGCCGGCCAATATCCAGGTCGCGTAATTCCGAATGCTTCCCGATTGCAGTTGCCGCAGCAGCGAGCCCCAGCCGCGCACCACTCGTCCCAGCCCGTTCACTAACGAACTGTCGATCACCGCTTCATCCATTCCGCGCCACAGTACGATGCGCGAAATGCCTTCAAGCGGCTTTACGATTGCATTCGAATAGAATTCGTCGACGTAATATTTGTTGAAAACCAGCGTGTAGACGGGGCCCAAGCGGGTCTTGAAACTTTCGGATAACGCGGGCCGCGCCACATATAAGAACCATGCGATGACAATACCGGCGATCCCGAAAGAAGCCGAGATAATCATCGGCGTAAGGTTCTCCTGCGCGCTCAGAGGAAATGCGGGTGAGAGCCAGCGCGGAATGTTGATCCATCCGCCGCCGAACGAGAGCACCGCGAGAATAATGAGCGGAACGGTCATGACAGCCGGCGATTCGTGCGGGTGGTGATGGCCGCGATACTCGCCGTAAAAGGCCAGGAAAAACGCGCGGAAAACGTAGAATGCGGTCAAGCCGGCCGTAAACGCTCCCACCCAGAACATCCACGGCGCTTTGATGTAGGCGGCGGAGAGAATTGCGTCCTTGCTGAAGAAACCCGAAAAGAACGGAAATCCGGAAATCGCAAGACTGGCGATACCGAGCGTAATAAACGTAATCCGCATGTGCTTCCGCAATCCGCCCATGTGCCGCAGATCCTGCTCGCCGCCGAGCCCGTGAATCAGGCTGCCCGCGCCCAGAAACAGCAGCGCCTTGAAGAACGCATGCGTCATGAGATGGAAAATGCCCGCCGAATACGCGCCCAATCCCACGCCCAGGAACATGTAGCCGAGCTGCGAAATTGTCGAATACGCAAACACACGCTTGATGTCGTTCTGCGTGATGCCGATGGTGGCGGCAAAAACCGCCGTCGCGAGTCCAATCACCGCAACAACGCTCATGGCGTGCGGCGCATGATCGTAAAGGAACGAAAGCCGGGCGACCATATACACGCCGGCGGTCACCATGGTCGCGGCGTGAATCAGCGCAGATACGGGCGTCGGGCCTGCCATTGCATCCGGCAGCCATACATACAGAGGCAACTGCGCGGATTTTCCCGTCGCGCCCACGAACAGCAGCAGCGTGATTGCGGTGATGACGCCGGCGGCCGCTTCCACCGGCATGGTCCCGACCAGCGTTGCAATTTTTCCGAAATCAAGCGTTTTGAAAACGACGACCGTCAGGAAGATGCCGAGCGAAAATCCGAAATCGCCGATCCGGTTTACGATGAACGCCTTGTTAGCCGCATCGCTCGCGTACTTCTCCGGGAAATAGAATCCCACCAGCAGATAGCTGCACAATCCAACGCCCTCCCAGCCGACGAACATCAGCAGCAGGTTCGCCGAGAGCACCAGCAGCAGCATGAAAAACATGAACAGGTTGAAGTAGCTGAAGAAGCGGTAGTAGCCGCCTTCTTCCGCCATGTAGCCGATCGAGTAAATATGGATCAGCAGACCCACGCCCGTAACGACCATCAGCATCACCGCCGTCAAGCGATCCACCACCAGATCGAAGCCGATCTGCAGGAATCCGCTTTGAATCCAGGTGAAGTTGTGCTCTGCAAACGGCGTGGTCAGCGGATACAGTTTCCAAAGCAGCACGACAACATAAGCGAATGAGATGGCCACAGAGCCAACGGCGATGGAACTGACAGCGGCCTTCGACAGCCGCTTGCCGAACAAGCCGTTTAGCAGGAATCCGATCAGCGGGAATAAGGGGATGAGCCAGAGAATCATGACGGATGGTCAGAGCTTCATCGAATCGACTTCGTCGATCTGCAGCGTGCCGCGATTTTTGAAAACCGTCAGGATAATCGCTAAACCGACGGCTGCCTCCGCCGCCGCTACAACCATCACGAAAAACGAATAGATATGGCCGTCAATGCGCCGCAGCTCGTAAGAAAAAGAGATGAAGCTCAAGTTCACGGCATTCAGCATCAGCTCAATGGACATGAACACCGTGATGATGGATTTGCGGTACAGGAATCCGGCCACGCCGAGCGCGAACAGGATGGCGCTTAAAACCAGGTACCAGGAGAGAGGAACCGGCGGTATGTGCATCGCTATTCTATTTCCCTTCGCGCCAGAACTACCGCGCCTATAATCGCAATCAGAATCAAAATCGAAATCACCTCAAACGGCAGCAGATACTCTGTGAAGAGCATCTGGCCAATGTGCTCGGCCGTTCCTCCCACCCAGCTTCCAAAACGGACACTGGCCATGCGAGGAAGAAAAGCGCGAATTAGGAAAGCGATCACCGCGACCAGGGCCAGCAACAACGGAAGTCCGGCGATCTGCGCAAACCACGATTTGCCGCTCGCTTTCTCGACCCCCGCGTTCAGCAGCATGATCACGAATATAAAAAGCACCATAACCGCGCCACCGTACACAATCATCTGCGCCATTGCGATAAATTCAGCGCCGAGCAGCAGGTAAAGGACGGCGAGCGAGCCCATGACGCCAATCAATGAGAGCGCGCTCGAAATGGGGTGCTTCTGCAAGACCAGATTGAACCCGCAAACAATCGCGACAATCGCAAAGACGATGAAAAGGATCGTATCCATCGGCGTTGATTTCTAAAACACCGCCACGAACAGAGCGGTGAGCAGCAGGTTGAGAAGCGCGCATGGAAATAGAAAAGTCCATGCGAAATGCATGAGCTGGTCGTAGCGGAATCGCGGCAGCGTGCCGCGAACCCAGATGTATACGAACAACAGAAATCCGACTTTTGCGGCGAACCAGAATAAGGGAACGGTCACCATGTAGAACATGGGAATGGCGAAAATAACAGCCAGCACCAGGAACGCGATTCCGAAAATCGGCAGTGTGGTGCGGTCGCGTTTACGAGATGGAACAATGGCGCTGTAAAAACACGCGACTGCGGCAAATAAAAAGCACGCGGTCGCCGCCCAGTTGCAATACGGGCCTGGAAACAGCGGATGCCAGGCTCCCAAAAACAGCAAGGTCGCCACGCAGGTGATGGTCACCATGTTGGCGTACTCGGACATAAAGAAGCAGGCAAATTTCATGCTGCTGTATTCGGTATGGAATCCGGCCACTAACTCGTTTTCGGCTTCGGGCAAATCGAAGGGCAGCCGATTGGTTTCCGCAAATGCTGAAATCATGAAAATCACAAACGCGAAGATCTGCGGGAACGGCATATGAAAAATGTTCCAGCGCGGGATGAAGCCCAGGTAATATCCGGCTTGTGTGTTGGCGATCTCGCGAAAGCTGAGATGATTCGCAAGCAGCAAGGGCGAGACGACCACCAGCGTCAATGGCAGCTCATAACTGATCATCTGCGCGCTGCTGCGCAAGGCGCCGAGCAGGGAATATTTATTGTTTGAGGACCAGCCAGCCAGCGCCACGCCATAGACGCTTACCGCGCTAATCGCCAATATAAAGAGGATGCCGACGTTCACGTCGCTGATCTGCATGTACGTCCGGTACCCGAACACGTCGATTTCCGGTCCGAACGGAATAACCGAAATGGAAATCAGCGCCAGGCACACGGCGATGAACGGCGCCAGCAGATAAAAGAACCGGTTCACGTAGGGCGGCAGCAGATCTTCTTTCGTCAAAAGCTTGAAGACGTCTGCCAACGGCTGCAGCAGCCCATGCGGGCCTACGCGCAGCGGTCCGGTTCGCGCCTGGATGTGCGCCAGAACTTTCCGCTCAATCCATTGCAGGTAGGCCAGCGTGGTCATGAAAATCGCGAAAACGAGAACGATTTTGATGATGCTGACAAGGAAGAAGTTCATTCTTCCGGCCTCTCCGTTTCCACCTGAACGCTGCCTTCACGTACGCCGGTGCGCTTGCGCGGATCGCTATAGAGCTCGCCCGGCGATTCCATCAGCGACGCCAACATGTTTGAATACCGCCCGAGCGTCCCCGAAGTGTAAAGCGTGTTCTTCGCCGGACGAATCAACTCCGGCTGCGATTCGAAACCAACGCGCCCGTTTACCGGAGCGGTACGCGCCGCGCCGCCGGTTTCGATCACGGCGAACGGAACATCGTAGCCGCGCACGGCTCCGCGTATTTCCTGAAAGACCGCTTGCGGCGTAGTTGCGCCCAGATCCTCGCGCATCTCTTTGGCGAGCAGAGCAAAGATCTCCAGATCCGGCTTCGCGCCCATGGTCTTTGCGGCTCTCGTCAGCTTCTGCACGTCGCCACAGACGTTGGTAACGGTTCCGTTCTTTTCGTAAGCGGAAGCGGCCGGCAATACGACATCCGCCAATCGCGCCGTCTCAGTCAGAAACAGATCCTGCACAACCAGGAACTCATTGCGCCGCACCAGCGTGCGCGCGGCAGCCGGATTCGCTCCCACGATCCACAACGCATCCAGGTCTTCGGCTGCCAGAATCAGATCGTAATTCAATCCAGACGCAAGTCCGGCATCCTGCACACTGTGATACCCGGGCAGCAGATCCGGCAGCAGACCCATATCGGAGGCGCCGCGCGAATTCGAATAATCGACGAGGCAGATATACTTCACCGGAATATTGAGCGAGTCGCCGAACGCAACCAGCCGCCGCACGGCATCGCCCTTAATCGCGCCACCGAAGATAATAACCAGCTCGGGCTCGGCCGCCAATTTTTCCCGAATCGATTCGAGAGCTTCAAACTCGCCGCCGGGCTCGATGCGCAGCGTGGACGCGTAGCTGTCTTCTCGCACTGGTCCGGGATTCACCGCGTACACGTGCGCCTTGTGATGCCGCCAATTCGCGCGGAGCTGAAACGCCACGAACGGCTGCTCCTGCGCCAAATCGCTGTCGATGACCAGCGCCGCCTTGGTGTTGTAAAGATCGGACGTTGTGGCCAGCGCATTGGTCTTCCCATGCAGCGCATCAATCAAGGTTGCAACATCGCCCGTTCGGTGATGATCGATGTTGGAGGTGCCCAGCACCTCGCGCGCAAACTTCTGCAGCACATAATTTTCTTCGTTGGTGGTGTGGTTTGAACCGATCACGGCGAACTTGCCGTTCCGCGCGCGCAACTCGGAAAATTTCCTCGCTACCGCGGCGAGTGCCAGCGCCCAGGAGGCAGGCCGCAACTCACCACCGGCGTCGCGCAGCAAAGGTGTGGTCAGCCGCTCCGGATGATCGTTGAAATCGAACGCATAGCGCCCTTTGACGCACAGAAATTCGTCGTTAAGGCCGGAGCGGTCGCGATTATTCGCGCGAATGATCTTCGCGTTGCGCACACCCAGCGTTGTCTTGCAGCCGTTCGAACAATGAGTGCAGATGGTGCCCACATGCTCCATTTCCCACGGCCGCGTTTTGTAGCGATACGTCCCGCTGGTAAGCGCACCGACCGGGCAGATGTCGATGCACGCGCCGCATTCGTCGCACTCCAGGTGATCGCCGCGATTGGGAACAATTTCCGATGCCGCGCCCCGGTTCGCGATGCCAAGCGCGTTCACGCCCAGACCCTCGCCGCAGATACGCACGCAGCGGTAGCACAGAATGCAGCGCGGCGCATCGTAGAACACGACCGGCGACCACTGCTTCTCATCGACGTGGATCTTGGCTTCCTGGAAACGGCTCTGTCCCGCTCCATAGCGAAAGACCATATCCTGCAGCTCGCATTCGCCGCCTTTATCGCAAACCGGGCAGTCGAGCGGATGATTTGTCAGCAGAAACTCGAGTGTGCCTTTGCGCGCTTGCCGCACCTGTGCCGAATCGGTGTGCACCACCATGCCTTCGGCTACGGGCGTGGTGCAGCCCACTTGCAGCTTGGGAGTCTTCTCGATTTCCACCAGACACATGCGGCATGCGGCCTGCAGCGATAGCCCGTCGTAATAGCAGAACGCCGGAATTTCGATTCCCGCCTGTTTCGCCGCGTTGATCAGCAGCGTTCCGGGAGCCGCTTCCAACTGGCGCCCGTCGATTGTGAAATGAACCACGTCAGCCATGTCTATCTCAAAACTGCCCTAAACAATCGCCAACTCCGGAACTGCTGGCGCGGGCCGGGAGTTTTTAAGATACGCCTCAAACTCATCTCGAAATTTCGTAATGAACGCAGTGGTCGGCATTGCGGCGGCATCGCCCAGCGCGCAAAACGTGCGCCCGAGCATGTTGTTCGACAGCTCGGCAATTAACGGGATATCGCTCTCCTGCCCGCCGCCTTCGTGAAACCGCCCGATAATTTTCTTCAGCCAGGTCGTGCCTTCGCGGCAAGGGATGCACCAGCCGCAACTTTCGTGGGCGTAAAACTTGATGGTGCGCAGCGCGACCGCCACAATGTCGGTGTCTTCGTCGAGGATTACCAGGCCGCCCGACCCCGCCATGCTCTTTGCTTTTGCCAGCGAGTCGAAATCCAGCGGGATATCGCATTCATCCGCTCGCAAAGACGGTGACGACGACCCGCCCGGAATCACTGCTTTCAATTTCTTCCCGTTCCGGATTCCGCCGCACACCTCATTAATCAGCCGCATCAGCGGAAATCCCATGGGCAGCTCATAGACTCCGGGCTTGTTCACGTGCCCGGAGACGCACATCAGCCGCGTGCCTCCATTCTTGGGCGTGCCTAACCCCGCGTACCAGGCGCCGCCTTTTCGAAAAATCGCCGGAATGGCGGAAAGCGTTTCGCAATTGTTCAAAATTGTGGGTGATTGAAACGCGCCGACAACTGCCGGAAAGGGCGGCTTCAAACGCGGAACGCCGCGCTTACCCTCGAGCGATTCGAGCAGCGCAGTCTCTTCTCCGCATTCATAAGCGCCCGCGCCCGTATGCGTGTAGAGATCGAAATCCCAGCCCGATCCCAGGATATTTTTCCCCAGATAGCCGCGCGTGTACGCCTCCGCAATCGCGCGCTCCATGATGTCGATCAGGTACCGATATTCGCCGCGCACGAAAACGTAGCCTTTGTTCGACTTGATGGTCCAGCCCGCGATCAGCATTCCTTCAATGAGCTGGTGCGGATCGTTTTCCATCAATAGCCGGTCTTTACACGTTCCGGGCTCGCTCTCATCCGAGTTGCAAATTACGTAAGACGGCTTTCCGGTATTACGCGGAACAAAGCTCCACTTCATGCCGGTTGGAAAGCCCGCGCCGCCGCGCCCGCGCAGGGCGGAAGCTTTTAGCTCGTCGATAATTGCTTCCGGCGTCATCCCGAGCACCTTTGGTATCGCGACGTATCCGTCATTCGCCAGATAAGTATCGATCGACGTCGGATTCGGGAGATCGAACCGGTAGGAGATCACCATCTGTTCGAGCGGACTTGGTTCGTTGTAGCGCATCTCGTTCTTACGAAGCTTTCTTTTCGTAGCTGCCGTCGCGCAGCGCTTCGATCAGCCGGTCAAAGCGCTCCGGCGTAACGAAGTGATGAAAATCGTAGTTGATTTGGATGGCGGGTGCCCAGGAACACGCTCCGATGCATTCCACTTCTTCCAAAGAAATCAAGCCGTCCGGCGTCACTTCTTTATTGCCAAGCTTCAACGTGCGGCTCGCATGTCCGTACAGTTCTTCTCCGCCCACCGTTTGACATGCGATGTTGGTACACACCTGCACGTGATATTTCCCGAGAGGCTTGCGATGCAGCATCGAATAATAGCCGATCACTTCATCCACTTGCAGGGTCGTCACGCCACAGCGGCGCGCAACCTCTTCCACCACTTCCTGCGTCACCGCGCCAATCTCGTCTTGCGCATACAGCAGCATGGGCACGACGGCGGAA
The DNA here is from genome assembly GCA_963787545.1 of uncultured Acidobacteriaceae bacterium. Taxonomy (GTDB): domain Bacteria; phylum Acidobacteriota; class Terriglobia; order Bryobacterales; family Bryobacteraceae; genus Bog-105. Next base: position 212,127 of record CAWBDW010000019.1, on the reverse strand, counting down.
CGCAGCCGTCCCGGCGGATAGCTGTTCAGCAGCTTTGTAAATCGTTCTTCGAGCGCGGGCGAAAAGGTCATAGCTAACGATCCGTGTCCCCAAGAACGAAATCGAGGCTCGCCATAATTGGAATCGCGTCGGAGAACAGAACGCCTTCGAGCATCGCTCCCAGAGCTTGCAGGTTCCCGAAACTCGGCGTTCGCATGAAGACGCGATGAGGATTTGCTGTTCCGTCGCTCACCACGTAGTAGCCCAGTTCCCCGCGCGGCGATTCCACCACCTGATAGACCGAGCCGGCCGGGACGCGATAGCCTTCCGTCACGATTTTGAAGTGATAGATGAGCGCCTCCATCTGGGTCTTCATCTTCTCGCGATCTGGAAGCAGAATGTGCGGAGCGTCGGCCTGCCAACGGCCTGAAGGCATACCCTCTAGCGCCTGTCTCACGATTCGGACGCTTTGCCGCATCTCTTCCATCCGCACTTCATATCGCGCGTAGACATCGTTCGCGGTACGTGTCGGAATTTCGAAATCAAACTGGTCGTAACTCGAGTGCGGGCAATCCTTGCGGGCATCCGTCTTCACACCCGCGGCTCGCAGCATGGGCCCCGTCACGCCGAGTTCTATCATTACGTCCACCGGCATCATCCCGATTCCCTTGGTGCGATTCACCCAGATGGGATTTCCGGTCAGCAGGTTGTGATATTCCTCGATTCCAGTCGCCAGGCGTTCCACCACGCGCGAAACCACTTTATGCCAACCACGCGGCGGTTCCAGCGCCAGGCCGCCCGGCCGAATGTAGCTGGTCATCATGCGCTGTCCCGAAAACATTTCGAAGATCTTCAAGATCTCTTCGCGTTCGCGGAAGGTGTAAAAATACACGGTCATCGCGCCCACATCCATGGCGTGCGTGCCCAGCCAAACCAGATGGCTGGATAAGCGCTGCAATTCGCACAGCATGACGCGCATCCACTGCGCCAGCGGCGGAATTTCCAAGCCCAGCAAGCGCTCCACTGCCAGCGCATAGCACAGATTGTTATTCAGGTTCGCGAGATAGTCGACGCGGTCCGTCAGCGGCACTACTTGCTGATATTTCCTGACCTCGCATTGTTTCTCGATACCGGTGTGGAGGTATCCGATCTCCGGCCGCGCCTTGATGATCTTTTCGCCATCCAGTTCCAGCACCACTCGCAGCACGCCGTGCGTGGAGGGATGCTGCGGGCCCATGTTCAACGTCATGCGCCGCGCGGAACTGCCCCGTTCGTCTAGTGGAAGTTCAATTCCCGAGGGGTCTTCGATTCCAAGCTCGTGCTCGGCATCGAGCGATGCTACACGCGAGTTCCCTTCTTTCATCGCCGCTGGTTACTCATCCCGGTATGAATACTTGTGCCCGTGAATCGGATAATCTTTGCGCAGCGGATAGCCTTCCCAATCGGCCGGCATCATGATGCGCTCCAGATTCGGATGATTGCGAAAGCGCACGCCAAACAGATCGAAGACTTCGCGCTCATACCAGTTGGCGCCGCGCCACACCGGGCAGACCGAATCCAACTCTTCCTCCGCGGTTATGCGAACACTCAGGCGAAAGCGCGCATTGTGCCGCTGCGAATGCAAAAAGTAGATCACCTCAAAACGCGGCTCGCGCGGCCACCAATCCACTGCGGTGATAGCGCTGAGCCGTTCGAATGCTTCGGTTTCTTTCAACATCCTGCAAACGTTTACAATCTCGTCCGGCGCAATAAAAAGCACGGGACCGTCCGCCGCAGTCGCCGCGTCCACGATTGCGTCCGGAATGCGTTGTTCAATTGCGAGTGCGTTTGGATCTTGCGCCACAAGCTCAGGCAGCACGCCGGCCTTCTCCTTCGCCTTCGGGCAGCGAGCGCTGCTCATCGGCCGACCAGTTCAGAACACCCTTCTTCCAGATGTAAAAGAACCCGCACAGCACCAGGACGATGAACAGCAGCATCTCGAAGAATGCGAACAGCCGCAGTTGCCGGTAAATCACCGCCCACGGATACAGGAAAATCGCTTCGATGTCGAAGAGGATGAATATCATCGCGACCAGGTAGAACTTTACCGTGAAGCGTCCGCGCGCGTTGCCTACCGGCACCATCCCCGATTCGTAGGGCGTGGATTTGACGGAGTCGCGAACGCGCCGTCCGAGCAGGGCTGAGAGTCCAATCATCGCCGAGGCAACCGCGATCGCAATGAGAATCTGGATCAGAACCGGAAACCACGTTTGCGCGTAAGTAGCGGGCATACGTTCCGCTACCAGATTAGCAACCGGAATATTCATATAATTACCGCAGGGATAGAGGATCGATATGCAGCAGGAAACTATGGAGGTTACGGTCAACGGAGAAGCGCGGCGGGTTCGCTCCGGTGAATCGGTGGCCGCGCTGCTGGAAGCGCTCGACATCGCATCCGATCGCGTCGCGGTCGAGTTGAATAAGTCGATCGTTCGCAAACGGGATTGGAGCCAAACCACTGTCCCGAACGGCTCGAAAATCGAAATCGTCGAGTTCGTCGGAGGGGGTTGAAGCCGCTCCTCAAATTGCGAGCTTGACTCTCGCTCCAGGTCTAGTACAATTTTGGGAAGCGATCAAAGTCCAAAACGGAAATGGGGCGTCATGTTCAAAACACGCAAAGTCCGTCCTGATTTGCCAGCCGATGAGCGAGTTTACACGAGTACGGATGTCGCCAAGATAGCGCAGGTGAGCCTTCGTCAACTGCAGTGGTGGGATGAGCGCAAGGTTGTGTCGCCGCGGCACGAAGGACACAAGCGCGTTTATCTTGCCGAAGAGGTGGTTGAGATCACGGTGATCGCCGAACTGCGGCGCAAAGGTTTCTCGCTGCAAAAAATCCGTCGAGTGCTGCGCTTCCTGCAACGCGAGATGGGACGCCGCCTGGCCGAAGTGCTCTCCTCCGATTCCAAACTCCATCTGCTCACCGACGGGAAGTCGATTTACCTGGAGGAACAGCAGGACCGGATTATCGACCTGCTCAAGAATGCGCGCCAGCCCATGTTTCTGGTCTGCGTCAGCGATCAGGTGAAACGGCTGGACGAAGTTCCCAAAAAAAGTAGCCGGGGCGAATCGTCGCTCGCCCGCCGCATGCGCGCCGCGGGTTAGTCCACGATGCGATTGGCTTCCGCATCCCAACGAACTGGCTTCTTGCGGAAATAAGATTCGTTTGCCATGTGGCACGCGAGTGCGGCGTGATTGCCGAACACGGCGTCTTCCACCACCGGCTTGCGCGACTTAACTGCTTCAAAGAAGTTTCGAAGGTGCGGTTTGAGGTCGTCCCACTGGTCGCCATGATAGACCGTCTCGCTCGAGACTGGTTGCTGGCCTGGAAAAGCGAACTGGGGATGCGCGGCGTACCACTGCTCCTCATACTGCTGGTGCATTTTGCGGGGAAAACTGCCGGCATAATAGCTTGGCTCGGTATCGACGCCGGCCTGCGGCGAGTAGTGGAGCTCGGTTCCGGTAGCGTCGAGAATTCCCTTCGGACCCATGAAACGCGCCAACTCCGGCGACTCCGTGCCGAGCCCGAGGCGGACGTAAACCGGTATTCCGTGATAGTCGAACAGCACGGTGTGAATGTCGGGCATGTTGCGGCCGTCTTTCCACCGGAAAATGCCACCCAGCGCCGAAGCCGAACGGGGCGCCTCATTCCAGCCGAGCGTGACAAGCATCCCGCTGACGAGATGCACCATCAGATCTCCGCCGACGCCGGTGCCATATTCTTTCCAGCAGCGCCAGCGCGCGAAGCGATATTTGTCGAACGGGATTTTAGGCGCGTCGTTCAACCAGGTGTCCCAGTCGATAGTCTCGGGAGACGCATCGAAGGGCGGCGGATATTCCCACGCGCCGGTAGGATCGTTGCGTCCCAAGGTAAGCTCCACATTTTCGACCTCGCCGATCGCACCGGCGCTGTATAACTCCCGCGCTTTGGCGCAGAGCATGGAACTGACGCGCTGGGAGCCGATCTGCACGATGCGATTATTTTTGCGCGCCGCTTCCACCATCTCCGCGCCTTGCGGAGCAGTGTGCGACATCGGCTTCTCGCAATAGATGTCCTTGCCCGCGTTGCATGCATCCACGACCACGCGTTTGTGCCAGTGATCGGGCACCGCCGCGAGGATGCAATCGATATCCTTGCGGTCGAGCAGTTCCGCATAATGCCGGGTGGTGGGCAGGTTGGGATTATTGGTGATCTGTTTGGCGAGCGTGTGGCGGCCATCGTAGAGATCCGAAGCGGCGATGCATTCAACGCCCGGCAGCTCGAGTGCATTCTTCAGCAGATCGGAGCCCTCCATGCCGATGCCGATTATGCCGAAGCGCACGCGATCGCTCGGTGCGACGGGTTTGGCAGCGTCGCCCGCTTGCGGCTGCGCCAACAGAATATTCTTCGCGACCGAGAGGCTGCCGGCCGCAAGGACGCCTCCTCGTAGAAACGCACGACGTGGAAAATTACCGCTCATGACGACTCCTCCTGCCCGTGAGAGATTTTACCGGATTCGGTTTGCGGCGCCGGAGCGGGCTGGGTCTTCTCCGAGTGTGACGCGGCCGCAGCAGCGGGAATCACAACTATATGGCGTATGAGAACCAAGAGACAAATCGTTCGGCGACTCAGAACATTCGCGAGTTGGCGGAATCGAGCAAGCAGTTATTTGCCGCGGGCGAAAAGCTCACGGAAAACCTGACGGAGTTGGAGCAGAAGGTGGAACATGCGACGGACTTGAGTTACCAGATCTCCAGCCGTCCCTGGTTGGTTCCGGTGGTGGCTGTGGCGGGCGGAGTTCTTGGATGGTGGGTATTTTCCGGCCGCCGTTAAACCTTGCCTGCCTCTATCAGGTCCGGCGTTTCGGCTCCTGAAATAGCAGTGTAGGCATCCACCACGTCTTCCGGGCGGCCATCCGCGATCATGCGTCCCTGGTTTAGCAAGATGGCACGATCGCAGTAATCGGAAACCTGCGTCATGCTGTGCGTTACCAGCAGAATGGTTTTACGCGCCTGTTGGAACTCCTGCATACGGGTGAGGCATTTTTGCTGGAAACCCATGTCCCCGACGGCCAGAATTTCGTCCAGCACCAGAATGTCGGGATCCACCGAAATTGCTACTGAGAAGGCAAGGCGCATGTACATTCCGGAAGAGTACTGCTTTACCGGGGCGTCGATGAAATCTCCGATATCGGCGAACTCGATGATACTCTCTTCGCGCTGCCGCATCTCGCGTTTAGAGAATCCCAGCAGCAGCCCGTTCAGCATAATGTTCTCGCGCCCGGTCAGTTCGGTGTGAAAGCCCGCGCCGAGCTCCAGAAGCGGAGCAATCGTGCCGTTCACGCGCACACGTCCCTCTGAAGGCCTGTATACCCCAGAGACGATCTTTAGCAGCGTGCTTTTGCCCGATCCGTTGCGTCCGATGACGCCCACGACTTCACCCTTTTTGATGGTGAATGAAACTCCCTTCAGCCCCTCAAAACTGTGCACGTGCGATTTATGCCGAAGGAATCTGGAGAACAGCTCGCGTAGAGTATCGGGGCGCTCCTGAATGACGCGGAAGCGCTGCACGACGTTCTCGACTTCGATAGCGATGGAATCGGATTGCATCGGAATCAGATGTAGAAAACGAAATCGTCCTGATACCTGTGGAAGATCCAATAGCCGAACGCGAGGCATAAGAACGCGCACACAAAGGCCGCGATGAGGGATTCCAGGGCGGGCAGCTTACCCCAATAGACGTTCAAGCGAAACTCGTTACAAACATAACTGAGAGGATTCAGCTTGAAAAGCCATCGGTACTTGGCCGGGAAGAAGGTTTCGGCATACAAGATGGGCGTGGCATAGAACATGATTTGAAGCAGAATCTGCACAATATGCGCCACATCGCGGTAGTAGACATTCGCTACTGCGAAAAAGAAGGTCGCTCCGAGAGTAGTGATAGTGAGCGCGAGCAGCGGAATCGGCAAGAAGAGCCAAGTCACATAGAACGGATGCCGCATAGCCAGCACCAGCAGAACCAGCGGAATCAATGAGAGCATCAGGTTGATGAAGTTAGAAACGACAGCCGCGATGGGAAATACCAGCTTCGCCACGCGAAGTTTCTTGATGAGATCCGCATTGCCTACGATGGATTCTGTCGCGTAGGAGAGCGATTGCGCGAAGAACGTCCACGGCAGCAGCACGCTCAATAGAAAAATGGCGTAATGCGGGGTGGGAAACGGCATGATGGTCGAGAACACAGCCGTCAGAATGAGCATGAGCAGCAGAGGGTTCAGCAAAGCCCACATGAACCCCAAAACGGAGCGCTTGTACCGAATTTTGAGATCTTTGAGAGCCAACGCCCAGATTAATTCCCGGTATCGGTAGGTTTGGGTTATTAATTCCTTCATTACGAGGATTTCAACGGTGACTTACGCCGGAAGTACTCCACAACGTGCTGCCGGAACTTTTCTCATTGTAGCCTGTAGCGTAGAGTGGGCATGGTCAATCTCTGGACTTTCGGGGGGCTGTCTTGGCGCGACCTGGCGCTGCGAACCTGGCGGGAAAGCTGGGAAGATGCGGTGTTCGGACAAGCGGCACGGCTGGCGTTTTACCATTTCCTCGCCATCTTTCCCTCCATGCTGCTGCTGTTCTTCCTTTTGGTGAAGTTCCCGGAAGCCGGATCGCAGCTTCGCGCAACTCTTTCCGGAGCTTTGAGCGCGCTGCTTCCGAGCCAAGCCGCCGCGGTAATGCAAAGCACGGTCGAGCGGCTCAACGCAACCGCAATGGCCGGCATGGGTGTGTTGACGGCGGGGCTCGGCGCGGCATGGGCGGCGATCAACGGCACCTGGGCTTTGATGGGAGCGCTGAATACAGCGTATGAAGTTAAGGAGCAGCGGCCTTTGTGGAAGGAAGTCGGGACGGCGCTGCTGCTGACATTCGCCGTGGCGGTCATCTTCGTCCTTGCTTTAGGAGTTGTTACGTATGGAGCCCGCGCGGCGAGCGCGGTTCAACATCCAGCGGCCGCGCACGGTCCGCTGCTGGTGCTAGCTCGTTATCTGCAATGGCCGGTTCTGGCGGCGCTGTTACTCTCCGCATTTGCGTTGTTCTATCGTTTTGGTCCAAATCTCGAGGACCGGGAATGGCAATGGAGCACGCCGGGCGCGGTGGTCGCTCTGATCCTGTGGTTCGTGGCGACGTGGCTGGTTCATCTGTACTTCGATCGAGTTCATTCGTATCACGTGGTATATGGGCCGCTCGAAGGAGTGGCGATGCTGCTGTTGTGGCTGTACTTCACTTCGGCGGCGATTCTGATTGGCGGCGAGATGAATTCTGAGATTGAGAAAGCGGCGGAGGGAAAGCGGCGGCCCGAGAGGCATCGGGACGGTCGCTAGTGGTGCAGATACTCATCGAACCAGTTGGCGGCGCGGCGCAGGACGTCCGTCTGATCCGCGGGTTTACGAAATGCGTGCCCCTCGCCTTGATAGACGACCAATTCGGAGGGGACGCCTAAGGTTTTGAGGGCGTGCCAGAATTCGAAGGATTGCGGAGCCGGGCACTCGCCGTCGCGTTCGCCCACCACTACCAGCGTGGGCGTCTTCACTTGTTTGATGTAGGTGATTGGCGAGCTTTTCGCATATACCGCGGGATCGTCGTAGACGGACGCGCCAAAGAACGGGATCATCCATTCGTCGATGGAATTCTCGCCATAGTAGCTGAGCCAATCCGCAATGCCCGCACCTGCCACCGCGGCGCGGAATCGGTTCGTCTGGGTCACGGTCCACATGGTCATGAATCCGCCGTAGCTCCAGCCCGTCACTCCTAAACGGCTGTTGTCGACGGGCGCCTTCTTGAGCACCGCATCCACACCCGCAAGAACATCGCGTAGATCGCCGCCGCCGAAATCTTTGACATTGGCGCGAGTGAATGCTTCACCTTCGCCGTAGCTGCCGCGCGGATTCGGGAAGAACACAAAATAGCCGAGGCCGGCCATTATGGACATGTCGAAGTGAGCCGTGGGCCAGGAGGGCGTGTGAATGTTCGACGGTCCTCCATGAATGGACACGATCATGGGATAGCGCTGCGCCGGATTGTAATTTTCGGGATAGAGAAGCCAACCTTGCACGTGGAATCCATCGTTCTGCCACAAAATGCTTTCCGCTTTCCCCCAATGCGGGCGCTGTGTTGCGTTGACTTTCGTGATCTGGCGCCAGTTGCCGACTGGCCCGGCCCAGACTTCCGGCGCCTGTTCCCAGGAGGACTGGACCAGGACGCTTTCGGTACCGTGGGCCGCCAGAGCGAAGTCAGATCCATGGACTTCTTCGCCACCTTGCCAGAGAGTTTCACTCGCCCCGCCATCCAGCTTCAAGGTCGAAATGGCGCTGTTGCCTTCGACATTTTCAGTGAACAGAAGTTCTCCACTGCCGCGCCACGTGAACCAGGTTGGCGTTGACTTTCGACCTTCGGTCAGGTCTCGCGCGTCACCACCGTCACTCGGGATTGCGAACAAATCACCACCATCGAAACCTTCGTCGCTCATCAGACCGCCGACGAAAGCGATCTGCTTGCCGTCGGGCGACCATTTCGGTACTGCAAGCTGCCGCTCGACAGGAGGATGGTACAAGCTGCTCATTTTTCCCGAGCCGATATCGAGGACATAGAGCTGCGCGATCCACCAGTTGTTGTCGGCGGGTCCTGGAGCGGCGATGGCCGCAAAGCGTTGACGATCTGGAGACCAGTCGTATTCATAGATGTTCAGAGCCACAGGCGAGACCTGACGAATATCGCCGCCGCGTGGATCGACTAGCGCGATCCGCTGATTATGGATCGCGCTGCCAATTACTCCTACGGCGGCCGGCTCCGCTTCGAGCGGCCCGCCGCCACCGCCTCCTTCGGCATATAAGAATGCGATTTGTCTGCCGTCGGGCGACCAATGGATATCGCGTGCATAGCCATCGAGATTCGTCAGACGCTTGGCATTGCCTTCGACGGCTCGGACGACGAAGAGCTGGCGCTGCGACGAGCCGGCTTCGGAAAAGAATGCGAACTGGCCGCTATCGGGCGACCACGCTACGCCGGATTCCGTGGACGATGCCGTTCCGTTTCCTGCCGCTATGGCGCGCGGCTTCGCTGCCGGATTTTTCCAGTCGAGAAGGTAAATCTGGCTGCTCTTGCTTTCCGGCGCGCGCTCTATCCAGGTGATCCATTTTCCGTCGGGCGAGATTGATACGTCAGAGAGGGAGTGGACTTGTCCGAGTTGCTTCACCATCTGGTCGATGCGTGGGTCCTGCGCGGATGCAGAAGCGATCGTGAGAAAGAAGATGATGAGTTTGGGAAATAAGTTCGACATGTTAATGGATACCGACCGCGCCTCGTACCGAGTCGATTAATTTGGCGGGGTCGAAAGCTACTCCATTCTTGAATACGAGCTTTACTTTTTCTACGTCGGCGATGTGTTGGGAGGGATCGCCCTCGACTACAACGAGGTCCGCCTGTTTGCCTGCGGCGATGGAGCCGATGCGGGCTGTTTGGCCCAGATATGAGGCGCCGTTATAAGTGTAAATTTGGATCGCCTGCTCGGGCGTGAATCCGGCTTCGACCAATAGCTCGAGATTTCGCTCATCGCCAAAGCCGGGCAGCGTGCCGCCGTTGCCGGTGGGATCGCAACCGGCGATCAGCAATCCTCCGGCAGCCACGAATTCGCGTTCGAAGTCCATTTCCTTTTTGAGCCAGGAGAAATCGCGGGCATGGGGATTGCGCGCAGAGCGTTCTTTGGCGGCCAGATAGGCGATGGCGGCTTGCGGCGACATCGCATCTAACATGCGCGGCTCGAGCGGAGTCCGGCCAGGAATGCTTGCTTCGAATACCGAAAGCGTGGAGGTGACGGCCACTTTGTGCGCGACTAAGGTGTGAATCATCTGCTGCGCTTCGGGGCCCTTCAAATTTAAATTGTCGATGGCTGTCGCGCTCTGCCCGCCGCTGGGGCAGACGTCGCGCTGCTTGCCAGGCGTGAACTCGGTATCGACAAGCAGGCCGTGTTCCAGATCGTCGATGCCTAATTCCGCGGCTTCGGTAAATCCGACGGAGCACAGATGGCCGGTAATTTTCAAACCGTGCTGGTGCGCAGCCTGAATGGCGGCGGCGAGCGCGTCGTGCGAAATGTTCATGTAGGCTTTGAACGAGGTCACACCTTCCTGCGCCCAGTAATCCACTAAGCGGCGCGCCTGCTCCGGGGACTTGATGGAAGGCATCTGGATGGAAAAGCCGCCGGGACCCTGGATGTAGGGACCGGTGATGTCCATGGTTGGTCCCGGCAGCGCGCCGCGATCGATCACCCGCTTTAAATTGAGATCGGTGTAGGGTTCGAGCGAACCGGTGGTGCGCATGGTGGTTACGCCTGAGGCGAGATAAAGGCGCGGCGCGCTGAAGGCCTGCTCGGCATAGAGCGGAACGGTGACGGTGGGTGGATAGAAGGATGGATAGAAGAGATGTTCGTGCATGCCGACGAGGCCGGGGTAAACGGTGTCGCCGGTCGAGATCGAGCTTGCGTGCGTTGCCTGGAATCTGCGTGGACGCGGCGGCGCCGAAGGCAATGATGCGACCGTGATCGACGACGATGGTCTGATTCGCGCGCGCAGGTGCGCCTGTGCCATCAATTACACGCACATTGGTTAGCGCGACTATTTGATCGTTGAAGCTGACGAAAGGCTGGAGCCCGGGCGGAATTTGCGCCTGCGCTGCAGCGGTGAAAAGCAGAAGAAACGACAGAGGAAGAAGTGGCCGGATCAAAACGGCTCCGATTCTATCAATATGGGCCACGAATGAACACGAATGAACGCGAATAATCAAGAGGCTTTGGCTAGTTGGCGCGGCATTCGTGCTCACGCGCGCGGTTGTGTTGGGGGCGGCGGGCCGAATCTCTCGGCGCGTTCGATGCGGAACCGTTCGAGATGGGCTTTCAGGTCCGAGAGATCAATGTCTTTGAATTCCTTTTCGATGGTGGCGATGACTTTGTGGGCTTTGGCTTCCTGGGTGGCGAGGCGGCGGTCGGACATGGCGATACGCTGCTCGGCTGCGGAGATATCCAGCATTTGGCGGACGCGGATGCTCATGTAATTTTCGACTTCGCGGGCCGCTCTGGCGACGGAGCGCTCGGCGGCGGTTTTATAGCGGAGGGCGAGCTGAAATTCTTTGTGCTGCTCGGGGGTCCAGTCGATGAAATCGAAGGCGGAGAGTTTCTGTTCGAGCTCGGCGAATCTTCGTTCATTGCGCAGCAGAAGCCATTTTTCGAGGATGAGTTTTTCGACTAATTCGGCTTCGACTTCCTCTTCGGGCTTGTAGTGGGCGATCCAGCGGTTGGAGAGCTGGTCGAAATCCTCCTGGCGTTCGCCGCGGATGATGTGGGTGCGGGCTCGGCAGCCGTGGGTGATGGCGTTTTGGCCGGGATCGTTTTTCATTGCGCTTTCGTGTGAAGCGTCGCACGAGCAGCGGACGGGCGGAACGGGGAAATGCGGGTAAGTTATGGATTTGGTTGGGGAAGATTTATTTTTTAGTTTTGAGATGAGTTTGGAGTGAGTGGGGCGGGGTGCGTTTTACCAAACGGAATTGCGGGTTGGGTTCGTTTTTTCATTTTTTGTGGTGTGGCGGGATAGGTTGGGCTTCGCGGAGCTAGGTTAGCGGTGTTCAGCCGAGATGGGCAGGGAACGGATTGCAAGGAACTCCGCTCATCTGATTGGCGTCAATCGTGATTCTCGGAAAGTTCAGCATTCCGGCAGCTTGTTCCTTCATTGTGCGAAACCGCGAGGGTATTCTCCTCTAGGCTGTGTCGGTCCTCCGGTCCGCAAACGAAAGTGCTGGTCAATCCGCGACATACGGGCTTGCTCGTTCGACATCTTGAGAGGGCGCTGCAACAACTTGACAAATTTTCATATTAGATATAATCTAAACAGTTTGGTCATTGACCCCGATGCGATCAAACGCTCCCTGGCGGACAACGGTCTGCGGAGCACGCCGCAGCGCTACGCTGTCATGGCGTTCCTGATGGAGCAAGCCGGGCATCCCACAGCGGCGGAGATCTTCGAAGCTGTTAACCGCGTCGATCCGCGCTCTTCCAGAGCTACGATTTATAACAATCTGCGCGACCTGGTGCAGGCTGGTTTGGTGCGTGAAGTGGCCATGGAGGGCCGCGCGGCGCGATTTGATGCCAAAGGCATGCGGCATTACCACTTCATCTGCGACCGCTGCGGCAATGTCGAGGACGTGGACTGGTACGACGTGCCCCGGCCTGCCGCAGCTTCGCTCGGCAAGCGGGTGCTTCGCGAATGCGAACTCATTTTCCGCGGGCTGTGCACCAGGTGCGCGCCCCGGCGCGTTTCCCGCTAAGGATTTCTAATTCGAAGAAAGGATTAAACAGATGGAAAAAGAAGTAACAGAGGCAGCGGCGGCTGTCGCCAACAATGGTCAAGCTGTAACAGGCGCCGCGAAGTGCCCGGTAGCGCACGGCGCGCGCGGGCGCAGAAACCGCGACTGGTGGCCGGACGCCCTGGACATCTCGGTTCTTCACCGGAACTCCACGTTGTCCGACCCGATGGGCGACGGGTTCGACTATGCGCAAGGCGTTTGAAAGCCTTGACCTCGATGCGGTGATCAAGGACCTGCATGCCCTGATGACAGACTCCCAGGAGTGGTGGCCAGCCGATTTCGGCCATTATGGCGGGTTGATGATCCGCATGGCATGGCACAGCGCAGGGACTTATCGGATTACCGACGGGCGCGGCGGCGCTGGCGCAGGGCAGCAACGCTTCGCGCCGCTGAATAGCTGGCCGGACAACGCGAACCTGGATAAGGCGCGCCGCCTGCTGTGGCCCATCAAGCAGAAATATGGCGAGAAGATCTCGTGGGCCGACCTGATGGTTCTCGCCGGCAACGTCGCGATGGAATCGATGGGGTTCAAGACCTTCGGTTTTGCCGGCGGACGCGCCGACGTGTGGGAGCCCGAGGAGCTTTATTGGGGTCCTGAAGGGACGTGGCTGGGCGATGAACGATATAGCGGCGAGCGTCAACTGGCGGAGCCTCTCGGTGCGGTTCAGATGGGCCTGATCTACGTCAACCCGGAAGGTCCGAACGGCAACCCGGACCCGGTTGCGGCGGCGAAAGATATCCGCGAGACGTTCTTCCGCATGGCCATGAACGACGAAGAGACCGTCGCGCTGATCGCCGGCGGTCACACTTTTGGCAAGACCCACGGCGCCGGTGACCCGTCGCTGGTGGGGCCGGAGCCGGAAAGCGGCGCCCTGGAAGACCAGGGCCTCGGGTGGAAAAGCAAGCACGGCACAGGATTCGGAGCCGATGCCATCACCGGCGGTCCGGAAGTCATCTGGTCGCAGACGCCAACGAAGTGGAGCAATCTGTTCTTCAAGAACCTGTTCGAAAACGAGTGGGAGCTGACAACGAGTCCGGCGGGAGCGAAACAATGGCGGGCCAAGAATGGCCAGGCAAACGTACCGGACCCGTTCGATAAGACGAAGAAGCGCGTGCCCACTATGCTGACCACCGATCTGGCGCTGCGCTTCGATCCGGCATATGAGAAGATCTCGCGGCGCTTTTACGAAAACCCGGATCAATTCGCCGACGCATTCGCCCGCGCCTGGTTCAAGCTCACGCACCGCGACATGGGTCCGATCGCGCGTTATCTCGGCCCTCTGGTGCCGAAGGAGACTCTGATCTGGCAGGACCCGATCCCTCCGGTGGACCATCCGCTGATCGATGAAAACGATGCTGCTGCATTGAAGGCGAAGATCCTCGCCTCTGGCCTTTCGGTCTCCGATCTCGTTTCGACCGCCTGGGCATCGGCGTCGACATTTCGAGGCTCCGACAAGCGCGGCGGCGCGAACGGCGCACGCATTCGCCTTGCGCCCCAGAAGGATTGGGAGGTCAATCAGCCCAGGCAGCTTGCAAAGGTACTTGACAAGCTCGAAAACATCCGCAAGGAATTCGGCAAGAAAGTCTCACTTGCTGACCTGATCGTCCTGGGAGGAGACGCCGCAATCGAAAAGGCCGCGAAGGACGCCGGAGTCGAGGTGAAGGTACCCTTCACGCCCGGACGCATGGACGCGTCTCAGGAACAAACCGATGTCGCCTCTTTCGCTCCTCTGGAGCCGCGGGCTGATGGCTTCCGCAACTACATTAGCGGCAGGACCCAGTTCATGCAGCCGGAGGAGGCCCTGGTGGACCGCGCGCAGCTGCTGAGGCTGACCGGCCCGGAAATGACGGTGCTGGTCGGCGGACTTCGCGTGCTCGGCGCGAATGCGGGCGGTTCCAGGCACGGTGTCTTCACCGAGACGCCCGGAATTTTGACGAACGACTTCTTCGTCAACCTGCTGGACATGCGCACGCAATGGCAGCCGGCCGCCGGTGAAGAAGGTTTGTACGAGGGCCGCGACCGCAAGACGAACGCGCTCAAGTGGACGGGAACACGGGTCGACCTGATCTTCGGTTCGCACTCGCAACTGCGTGCCTTCGCGGAGGTCTATGCTTGCGCAGGATCGAAGGAGAAGTTCGTGAAAGACTTTGTGGCCGCATGGAACAAGGTCATGAACCTCGATCGCTACGACCTCGCCCGGCATAACGACAAGACAAAAGCTGCCGTTGTGTAACTAGTTCCTGTTGTTTGGATCGGCAAATGTGAACGTCAGTTTTGGGGGCTGGGCGTGCGGGCAGCTCGCGTGCCCGGCCAGGCGGACAGCGCTCGGAGCTACTCCCTATTTAGTCCCGAGCAGGCATGCGGCTCCGCCGACATGGATTGCCGCTCCGTTCAGTTCTCGTTTGGAACGATGCTTTGCGAGCTGCGCCCGGGCAAGAACCTGCTCGTGCGGCACCGGGGCAGCACGGCCGGTATTGACTGCGTTCAGGGAGGACCGGGGTGCCGCATAGTGAATTCTGGCCCGATTTCAGTTAGCGATCGCGTCAGCTAGCGAAGCCGCGGCAGCGAGCGTGGGCATCAGCTCGGATGGCAGATCGTGCCGGTTGCGCAGGAATTCGGGGCTGTTGTAGCTAACCCAGACCCTCGCATCCGTATCTTCCCAGACGAGGATCTTGAGCGGCAGATCGATCGCCAGAGTGGGAGCGGCGAGCATGAGTGGAGTTCCCGCTTTAGGATTGCCGAAAATGATCAGCTTGGTGTTTAACATTTGCATACCGGCCTTTTCTGCCTCTCCGCTGTGATCCACGACGGCAAAAACTTTGACTGCTTTAGCTTCCAGCATTTGCTGAAGTCGAGCGATCGTGTCATTCACCGAATGCCGGCTCGGAACACTCACGATTCCGTTTTCCTGTCGGTTATCACGCATTCGCACCTCCCAAATACATCCTCTAACAGCGGCGCCTGCCGTTAAAGGGAAACAGGGGCATAGAATGGCGGAGTGCAGCATACAGTGGCTGTTTTGGGCGGAGGGGTTGCGGGTCTAAGCGCGGCGCATGAACTCGCGGAGCGCGGATTTCAGGTGCATGTTTACGAGCGCAAGGCGGTGCTCGGCGGCAAAGCCCGCAGTATTCCGGTCCCGAATTCGGGTGGCAACGGCCGCCTGCCGCTTCCGGGCGAGCACGGTTTCCGATTCTTTCCCGGTTTCTATAAACACGTCATCGATACGATGCGGCGCACGCCGTATGGCGCGCACGGCAACACGTTTGACAATCTCAGCGTCGCCACTCGCATCCTTCTAGCGCGAGCCGGGCAGACCGAGATCACGTGGGTCGCTCGCTGCCCGCGCACGCTGGACGATTTGCGGGCGTTTTTTGTGGAGCTGTTCACGCCTCTTGGGGTCCCGCCGGAAGAACTGATTTTTTTCGTCAACTGCTTATTGAGGGTGGCGACAAGCTGCCCGGAGCGGCGCCTTTCGGAATACGAAAACATAGCGTGGTGGGACTTCATTGCGGCGCCGCGCATGTCGAAACCCTATCAGACATACCTCGGGCAAGGACTGACCCGCTCGCTGGTTGCGATGCGCGCCGAAGAGAGCAGCACACGCACGGTCGGCTGCACGCAACTGCAGCTTCTGTATGGGCTGATTTCCCCTGACCGCGTGTTCGATCGTCTGCTGTCGGGTCCGACGAGCGACGTCTGGATCTATCCGTGGACGCAATACCTTCAGAAACTGGGAGTCGAGTTCCACACCGGGTCGAGCGTTCTTGCAATCGAAACAGATGGTAAGCGAGTCACCGGCGTAACGGTGGAGAGCGCCGCGGGACGTTCCACGATCACGGCGGATTTCTATGTTGCAAGCCTGCCAGTGGAGGTGATGGCCACTCTCGCGAGCGATGAAGTGAAACGCGCGGCGCCGTCGCTCGCCAACCTGGAAAAGTTGAAAACGCGGTGGATGAACGGCATCCAATTCTATCTTTCCAAGGATGAACCGCTGGTCAACGGGCATGTGATTTATCTTGATTCGCCGTGGGCGCTGACCTCCATCTCGCAGCGGCAGTTCTGGACTAACGTGGACTTGTCGCGGTATGGAGATGGCAGGGTTCAAGGAATTCTCTCGGTAGATCTCTCCGACTGGGAGACGCCTGGCGTGGTGTTCGGCAAGCCTGCAGAGGAATGCAGCCCGGAGCAGATCGAGCAGGAGGTCTGGACTCAACTGAAGCAACACCTGAACGACAGCGGGACGATGCCGATTGACGATGCAAACCTTATAACCTGGTTTCTCGATCCGGACATTGAATTCCCTAACCCGGGCACGGCCACGAATGCCGAGCCGCTGCTCATCAACACGGCAGGCTCGCTGCAGTATCGCCCCGAAGCCCAGGTGGAATTGGAGAACTTCTTTGTAGCTTCCGATTACGTGCGCACGTATACCGATATCGCATGCATGGAGGCGGCGAATGAAGCTGCGCGCCGCGCCGTGAATTGCCTTCTGCTGGCCTCGGGATCTAGTGCTCCGGCGGCGCAACTCTGGCCGTTGGAGGAGCCGGCATTCCTCAAGCCCATTCAGGAGGCGGACCGCATCCGGTTTGGGCTCGGCCTGCCGCATCATTTAGCGGCGGCTTGATGCGGAACGGAAACGCGTCATGTCGCGCTGTGAATGGTTTGCGAGCTTCTCGACTGTGCTAATTTGTGACCTGGAATGCGACTTTTGCCGGCGTGGATTGCGGTTTTTTTGATGGTAGTGCTTTGTCCCTATGCGCACGGGCAAAATGCGGCAAAGAAGAACTCTCCGGCTGAGGAATCGAAGGGCATGCCCGCGAGAGCAACTCCGGGCGATTATCAGGCGCACGCTCAGGTCGGCAAAGTGACGATTGCGGCGGAGTTTCTGGGACACGCGATTCCCAGACTGGAAGGGCCACTCTCGACAGATGACTATGTGGTGGTCGAAACGGGATTGTTCGGACCGCCCGGGGCGCGGCTCACGCTATCGGTGGACGACTTTTCTCTTCGGATTAACCGCAAGAAGACGCCCTTGGCCAGCCAGCCTTACGGGTTTGTGCTCAGCTCGCTCAAAGATCCTAGCTGGGCTCCACCTGCTCCACCTGAATCGAAATCGAAGACCAGCTTCGGCGCTGGCGGCCAGAGCGATGCCAACTCGCCACCGCCCGTGGTTCACGTTCCGATCGAATTGCAGCGCGCGATGGCAGAGCACGTTGAGAGGTTTTCGCTGCCGGAAGGAGACCGGGTGCTGCCTGAGGCTGGGCTGATTTTTTTCCAGTATCGTGGGAAGACTGAGAAGATCCATTCGATTGAGTTGACTTATTCGGGCCCGGCTGGGAAAGCTACTTTGGCGCTGCAGCCGTAGGGAGTAGGCTGTAAAAAATTGGCAATCCGCTTCCTCACGGTCGCGGTTCTGTTTCAGCATCGAAGACTTGCGAAGGAGATCCCCAATCGACGCGCCGCCTGGAGAGGCGGCGGCAGCCAAGATTGGCTGCCCCACAGCTTTCGACTCAGTGAAGCGGGGCTAGGGGGATTTTTTCGCCTACTATGGCTTCAAAGGCTCCTAGTTTTTCGGAGACTCGGCCGGAATAGAGTTGGAAGCAGGTTTTTCCGGGCTCGAGCAAATTGCGCACGCAGGAGTAATCCATCACGGGGAGATCGACCGTCACATCGAGTTTGCGGTTCGACAGGTTGAGGATGACCAGAATCTCCTGGTTGTCCTTTTTGCGCAGAAAGCTCAGGACGCTATCGGGGGCAGAGTTGTCGATCCAAATCAGCTCGCCGGAGGTAAATGCCGGATACGTGGCGCGCATATGGAAGAGCGTTTTGTATTCCGCTAATGTGGCGTCGCGGGCTTTCTGCTCGGTTCCGTTGTTGAGATTAGACCAATGGATGGGCGCGGGCGTTCGCCAATGGGTGGGCGTAGGATCGCCGATTTCCTGCCCGTTGTATAGGAACGGGATGCCGTCGAGGGTGAAATTCAGGATAGACGCCGCGAGGGCGCCTTTGTCGCCAAACTCTACGACCGCTCTGCGCCAATCGTGATTGTCGCTGTAATGCAGCAGGCGCGCGCCGCGCGGCATCACGGCTTTATTGTGTTCCCAGGTCTGACGCAACTGGAGGGCGGGCTCTCCGTCGCGCAGAACGGATCGAAGCGCGAGATACCAGGCGAAGTTGTAGTTGATGTCGAACGCTTGGAGTTGATCGTCGGGCCGGTCGGATTCGGAGAGCAGAATGACATCCGGATTGACGCGGTCGAGCGCTTTGCGCGCTTCATTCCAGAAAGCGACCGGAACACCGGCACCGACATCGCAGCGGAAACCGTCGATTCCAAAATCTTTGACCCAGTGCAGCAAGCTATCGATTAGATATTTGCGGACTTGCGGATTGCGGAAATCCGGAAGGGGCTGAGGCCAGAAGCCGCGCGCAATTTTCCCATCGAGAGTTTTGACGAAGTAATCGGGATGGCTCAGCAAAACGTTGTCAGGCGCGGTGTGGTAATAAACGATGTCCAGCATCACTTTCAAACCGAGCTTGTGGGCGGCGGCGACGAAGTCATGCAAATCCTGTTCGGTGCCGCACTCGGGATCGATGGCGTTGTAGTCGGCGATGCTATAGGGCGAGGCTTTGGGATTGGCGGAGCGCTTGGCGATAGGGCCCAGGTAGACGACCGACGCTCCGAGGGCGGCGACCTGCTGGAGGCGGGGAATGGCGCCGCGCAACGTTCCTTCGGCGCTGAAGGCGTTCAGCCAAATTTCATAGATGGTGAGACGGGGCAGCCAGGGTGGAACGGGCCGTGCTTCGCGCGAGGCAAAGGAAAGATTCTGGGCGCTTCCGAACGCGGCCTGGAGCAAGAGCAGCGCGCAGAGCGCGATTTTTGGCATGTCCCGGCCATTTTAATAAGGACGTTCAGGGGGTGTGGACCGGCCAAGCGGCGAAGCCGCCTTTCAGGACGGCGATTTTGTGAAAGCCATAGTTCCAAAGGGCCAGCGCCGCGAGTGCGGATTGCTCCGCGGTCTCGCACAGCAGGGTCAAAGATGTTTCGAGGGGTAAGCCGCGCAGAGATGTACTCAGCTCATTTTGCGGAATCAGAATGGCTTCCGGAATGCGTCCGGCTTGCAGCGCGTGCGCGCCGCGCACATCGATCACCAGCGTTTTCCAGGCTGCTATTCGCACCGCCAGAGTATCGGCGTCTATGTGCTCGATCAAGGTCGGGCCTCCGATGAGAGATGATTACGCGCTGGCCGTTCTTACTGGGAACGTTCACCTTATCCGGTCCAGTCGCCGAGAAATAAGTTGATATGATTCTAGCTTAATTGTCCAGTAATTATCTTATTTATTTTGTAATTGCTGGCGATTTCTCTAGCTTCACGGTCTTGATGGCGATCACGTGAATTTTGATGGGCTTTAGGGGCTTATCGTCTTCGTTCCTAGGCACCTGCGAAATGGCATCGGCGACATCCTGACCGGACACTACTTCTCCAAAGATGTTGTAGTGCCCATTCAGATGTTCGGCGGGAGCGACTGTGATGAAAAACTGACTTCCATTGGTATTCGGGCCGGAGTTGGCCATGGCCAAAATGCCTGGCCGATCGAATTGGTGGGATTCGCTGATTTCGTCGTCGAATTTGTAACCCGGCGAGCCGTAACCGGTACCTTCCGGATCGCCGCCTTGGATCATAAAACCGGGGATGACGCGGTGAAAGGTGGTACCGGAATAAAGCGGCGTGTGTTTCAATCGTCCGGTGACAGGATCGGTCCAGGGCTTCCGGCCGGTGGCCAAGCCCACGAAATTGGCGACGGTTTTGGGAGCCTCTTTTTCGAATAAACGGCAGACGATATTGCCCATGGAGGTGTAGATCACCGCGTATAGACCCGGGTCAGTAGGCAGCGGCACGCTGGGCAACGCGGAAGCAGGGGGTTTATGCGACGGCGTGGTGCGGGCGGGCGGCTGACCCCAGCCAGAGCCGAGCGCGAGCGCAAGAAACGCTGTAAGGACAAAAGACTTTCTCATTTACCGCCGATTATAAAAGAGACTACAATTCAAGTAAGCATCGAAAAATCTATGAAGCACCTTCTTGTCCTGGCGCCGATCTGCGCCCTTTTGCTTTCTACAGCCTGCACGCAAAGTCCGCAAAAGCTGGTTGAAGCCGGCGACCGGTATCACGCCAAGAAAAAGTACAACGAAGCTTCCATCCTATATCAGAAGGCGATTACGAAGAACAAGGTATACGGAGACGCGTATTACCGCGAGGGCCTGAATCTGCTGGACATGCACGATGCCGTGAGCGCATCGAAATTCCTGCGCCGCGCGATCGATCTGGAACCGAACAACACCGATGCGGAAGCCAAGCTGGCCGAAATCTACTTGGGAGCTTACGCTACCGATCCTAAGAGATTTAAGACGCTGCTGCCGGAAATTCAGGGTCTGGACCAAAAGATCTTGCAGCACGATGCGAATTCATTCGACGGATTGCGCCTGCAGGGGCTGTTGTATATGGCCCAAAACGAGAGGGACAAAGCTCTCGATTCGTTATCGAAGGCGAACCAGGTGAAGCCCCATTCTCCGGAGGTGGTCTGGTGGTACGCGCAAGCGCTCGCGAGTGCGGGGCGCCAGCCGGAAGCGGAAGCATTGGTTCGTGAGACGCTGAATGCCGATCCGAAGTGGGGGCGTGGCTATGACTTTTTGTTCATCCTGTACATGCGCGAAAAAGACAAGGATAAAGCGGAGGCGGTGCTGCGCGAACACGTGCAAAAAGATCCGGTGAGCGTGGCCGCGACGGAGAATCTGGCTAATTATCTGACCCTGACGAACCGTTATCCGGAGGCGGAGACGGTGATTAAGCGGGTGCTCGACCATCCTAAGGACATTCCAGCGGGTCATGAAGTGGTCGGGGATTTTTATTTCCGCGCGAGGAAATACGATCAGGCTCTTCAGCAGTTTCAGACCGGCCTGAAGGACGATCCGAAGAATGCGATGCCGTACCAGGAACGAATTGTGGCGGTATATCAGAAGACCGGCCGTACCGCGGATGCGCTGCAGCTTGCCAAGAGCGTCGCCGATAAGAACCCGAAAGATTCGACGGCGAATGAGATTTATGCCGGGCTGCTGCTCGAGACCGGGACCGCGAGCAACATTTCGAAATCGATAAGCGATCTGAGGACACTGGTCCAGAACAGCCCCACAGACGGGGCGCTGCATCTGGATCTGGCGCGCGCCTACTTTGCCACCAACCAGCGGGATAAATCGTTGAGCGAGACGCTGGATGCGATGCGCTATGAATCGAAGGCGCGAGCGCCGCGGCCGGCCGTGATGCTGACCAGCAGATTGATTGCGGCGCGGATCTACGAAGATCAAGGGGACCATGCCAAAGCGCTGGAGCAGACCGGGGTTGTGCTGCAAAACCAGCCGAACAATCCAGAGGCGCGGTTGATCCGCGACCGCGCTTTGGTCGGCGTCAATCAGCCGGAGCAGGCTCAAACGGATCTGGAGGCGTTGGTTAAAGAGTTCCCGCGGTATGAGCAGATCAATAGCGCACGGCTCGAGCTCGGGAATCTGTATCTGAGTCAGAAGGAGTACGACAAAGCTTCCGCCGAATTCCAACAGATCTGGAAATCGAACCCGCCCGACATGCGGGGATTTGTGGGACTACAAACGGTCAAGTTGGCCGAGGGCAAAGCGGACGAGGCCACTAGTGCGCTGGAAGATTTGGTGCAGAAAAATCCAACGAATGCAAATCTGCGCTATCAACTGGCCGGGTTTCAAACCAGCGCGGGCGCGCAGGCCCTAAGATCGGATCCGGCTAAAGCCAAGGCGTTGTTCCAGCAGGCGGCCGAAAACTATAAGGAGATTCTCAAGACGCAGGCAAACTCGGCGGATGTGTGGCTGCGTTTGGGAGTGCTTCAGCAGCAGCTTCGCGAGTACGATACGGCGCTGGCGTCTTTTGAACAAGCGGCGAACGCCGATCCGCGCAATGCGGCCGCGGTTCTCAATCAGGCCATGCTTCTCGAGAATTACCTGGGGAAGAAAAAAGAAGCGGCCGCGGCCTACAATAAAGTGCTCGGAATCGATCCTGATAATGCGCTTGCGTTGAATAATCTCGCGTTTCTCAACGCGGAAAACGGGACCAATCTGGATCAGGCCATGACGTTCGCGCAGCGCGCGAAGCAGAAGGCGCCGAACAATGCGGCTATTTCGGACACGCTGGGATACGTTTACTATCAGAAAAATCTAAATACCGAAGCTCTGCAGATTTTCAAGCAGGTGGTGCAGGAAAGTCCGCAGAACCCGACCTTTCATCTGCACCTGGCGATGGCTCTCCAGAAGCAAGGCGACCACCAGGGCGCGCGGGATGAAGCGCAAAAGGCCTTGAAAGAGGCTTCCCAACCCGAAGAACAAAACAGGATACGATCCTTCTTAAGCCAGCTTGGTTAAACCGCAGATGGCAGTCCGCTCCCGCCGGGAAGCGTGGCTCGAGAACAATCCGTCGGTTCGATACGTAGCGCCCTTTGCGCTATTCCTTGTCTTTCTCGCGATCTTTCCGCGACTGGGGCTGGATGCGCGGATCGACGATCCGTTGCGGGTGCTGCTTCTGGCGGCGATCTGTTATGTCTGTTGGCCACGCGAGATTTCTGTCCGGCCTCGCCGCTGGCTGGCAAGCACGGCTATCGGGACAGCGGTGTTCTTCCTGTGGATTGCGCCGGATCTGCTATTTCCCGGATATCGTCAAACTCCGCTGTTCTCCAACTCGATCATCGGCCATCTTCACTCGTCGATTCCGGCCGTGCAGCTTCGAAGTGCGTGGGTACTGGGCTGGCGAACCGCACGTGCGGTGGTGATTGTGCCGATCGTCGAGGAGCTCTTTTGGCGGGCTTGGCTGATGCGCTGGCTCATCAACATGGATTTCCGAAAAATACCGCTGGGCGCGTACACGCCGTTCGCCTTCTGGCTGACGGCAATCCTGTTTGCCTCCGAGCACGGGCCGTATTGGGACGTGGGGCTGGTGACGGGGGCTATCTACAATTTATGGATGATCCGCTCGAAATCGGTCGCGGATTGCATTGTCATGCACGCGGTCACCAATGCTATTCTGAGCGGCTACGTCATTGCCAGCGGGCAATGGCAATACTGGCAGTAACAAGAGCGCAATGTTACTGTGTAGAGTCAGGAGAGTAATCCCGCTTAATTTATGCCCTGCTTACTTGCGCTGTTGGCGGTCGCCTTTCCACGCATTGCGATCATTCTTCTGTGGCTGTTCACGAACTTCTTTACCGGGGTTTACCACAATATTGTGATTCCGATTCTCGGGTTCATCTTTTTGCCTCTGACGCTTATCGTCTATACGTACATCGAAAGAACGTATCCGGGGCCGCTGGGTGTGGAGCAGCTTATCTTTTTGTTAATCGCAGTCATTGTGGATTTGGGACTGATCGGCGGCGGAACGTACCGTCGGCGGCGGCGCGCTTAGCCGGGGGGGCGGATTCCAGGCGGCCGATCTTGTTGAGAATCCGCGCCGCTTGCCGCTACTAGCCTCTTGTGGCGCTATTTCGCACGCGCAGTGCGGCTATCCAGGGTATCGATGCACACGTAATCGACGTTGAAGTCGACATGTATCCG
Source organism: uncultured Acidobacteriaceae bacterium (assembly GCA_963787545.1). Lineage (GTDB taxonomy): Bacteria > Acidobacteriota > Terriglobia > Bryobacterales > Bryobacteraceae > Bog-105. Next base: position 188,113 of record CAWBDW010000019.1, on the reverse strand, counting down.
TCCGGCACGACCCGGGACTTCGTCACGGTTGGGATGCCCGACGCCGCGGTGAAAGAAAGCCGCGAGCGAATCAAGTCCGCTTTGCTCAATTCGGGCTTTGGGTATCCGAGCAAGTCGGTGACGATCAATCTGGCGCCCGCCAATATTCGCAAGGAAGGGGCGGGTTTCGATCTGCCGATGGCGACCGCGATTCTAGGCGCGATGGGAACGGTGGGCCGGGCGGACGATTACATGCTGGTGGGCGAATTGTCTCTGGATGGAAGTCTTCGGCCGATTCGCGGGGCCTTGTCGATCGCAGTATGTGCGGCGCGGCGCGGCATTCGGAACCTGCTGGTGCCGCTGGATAATGCGGCCGAAGCGGCGGTCGCCGAAGGAATCCGGGTATTCGGCCTGAAGCATCTCGCGGAAGTGGTGCAATTTCTGAATGAGCCGACGGCGTTCACGCCCACCATCGCGGTACTTCCCGATCTGGAAACGAGCGCTCCCGACGTTGCGGACTTCAGCGACGTGCGCGGCCAGAATATGGCGAAGCGAGCGCTGGAAGTAGCGGCGGCGGGAAGCCATAACGTGCTGATGATCGGCCCACCGGGTTCGGGGAAAACGATGCTGGCGAAGCGCTTTGCCGGCATTCTTCCCAAGCTGACCTTTCGCGAGGCGCTGGAAGCTACGCAAATCCACGGCGTCGCGGGCGTGCTACCCGCGGCGGTAGGCATTCTTCGCAGCCGACCGTTCCGCTCGCCCCATCACACGATTTCTGATGCGGGGTTGATCGGCGGAGGAAGTGGAAGCCCCCGCCCGGGGGAAGTCAGTCTGGCGCATCAAGGGGTGTTATTTCTCGATGAGCTGCCGGAATTTCCGCGCGGGGTTCTGGAGCAGCTTCGGCAGCCGCTCGAGGAAGGCTCGGTGACGCTCGCGCGCAGTAACGGTACGCTTACTTTTCCGGCGCGGTTGATGTTGGTAGCCGCCATGAATCCGTGCCCGTGCGGTTTCTACGGCGACAACACGAGAGAATGCCGGTGCACACCGGGCATTATCCAGCGGTATCTGGCGAAAGTGAGCGGGCCGCTGCTGGATCGCATCGACATGCACATCGAAGTGCCCGCAGTTCCTTATAAAGAGCTTCGAAGCAAAGGGGACGGCCAGACCTCCGCGCAAATCCGCGAGCGGGTGGAAGAAGCGCGTGAAACGCAGCGGCGGCGCGGGTTCTACAATTCGCAGATCCCGCCATCGCAGCTTCGGCCATTGTGCGCGTTGGACGATAACGGCGAGCGCACGCTTGAAATGGCGGTGCGGCGCATGAATCTTTCGGCACGCGCGCACGACCGGCTGCTGCGCGTGTCCCGCACCGTGGCGGATCTGGATCACTCCGAAACGGTTGTGGCCAAGCATCTGGCGGAAGCAGTGCAGCATCGGAATTTAGATCGGAATTACTGGAACTGAGCCTTCATCACTCGTTTACCTCGCTGTAACACTTCGTTATTAAGCTGGTGACGAAATATGGCCGCTAAACGAATTCTGAGCTTGTTGTCTGTCTCTCTCGCCGCGTTGAGCCTGTATGGGCAGCAGCCGGCGTCTATCCAAACCGGGAATACTGAAACTCTCGATCAACTTCGGGCCCAAATGGCCCAACAGGAAGAGCAACTGAATCATCTGCAGCACGCGCTGGACCAAGAGCGCGCGCTGCTTGAAAAGGCAAGCGGAAATCCGGCTGCAAATCGCAACAGTGAGGCGAGCACTGCTAAATTGGTACCCGTCGTCAATGTTGTGCACCCTATAACAGCGCCGGACGGAGCGGGCCAGAATTTGCAGTCGGCAAACCCGTCGCCTCTTTCTATCCACATCGGGAACACAACGTTCAGTCCGCTCGGCTTTGTGGACTTCACATATTTCGGGCGTTCGACGAATGTGGGAAGCGGCATTGGAACCAGCTTCGGCGGTCTGCCTTATAACAACTCCTATACGGGGCACATTGCCGAGAACAATTTCAGCACGCAAAACTCGCGTATTGGCTTCCGGGTCGATTCCGATTTCCTGGGTGCCAAGGTTCTGGGCTATTTCGAGGCTGACTTTTTAGGCAATCAGGCTGCGAGCGTGTTCGTCACCAGTAATGCCGATACGTTTCGAATGCGCAACGTATTCGTAGATGTGCAGAAGCATGGTCTAGAAATTTTAGGCGGGCAGGATTGGAGCCTTTTTACTCCCAATCGTAAAGGGCTTTCGCCGCTCCCGAGCGATATTTTCTACACGCAAAATATGGACACGAATTACCAGGCCGGCCTGGTATGGGCGCGGCAATCGCAATTCCGGCTGATCGCGCACCCGAACGATGACCTGGCATTCGGGATTTCGCTGGAGAATCCGCAGCAGTTTGTGGCAGGAGCGGGAGTGGTCGCTTTCCCGGCGGCGTTCGCTACGGCTGCCGGGACTCAATTCAATAACACAAGTACGAACTACACCGCGCCGAATGTCCATCCAGATATCATCTTGAAGGCTGCTTACGACGGGCATGTTGGCGATAAGATCATGCACGTCGAGTCGGGAGCGTTGATTCGCAGCTTTAAAGACTCTTTCGGCTTCGGGACGAGCCCTACCGTCTATAAGTCGTCCACGACCACGGCAGTTAGCGGTGAAGTGGACGCTAACTTACAATTGGTTAAGAATTTCCATCTTATCGCCAATACCTTTTTCGGTTCCGGCGGCGGACGTTACATTTTTGGGCTCGGCCCGGATGTGATTGTGCGCGCGGACGGCAGCCTTTCGCCGGTACATACATATTCGACAGTTGACGGGTTTGAAGTGAATGTCGCCAAAAACACTTTGCTTGATGCGTATTACGGTGGCGCGTACTTCGGCCGTAACGTGAGTATTGACACGAATGGGAGTCCGATTGGTTACGGGTATTTCAAATCGCCGACTAGCGACAACCGTGCTATCGAGGAGGCGACCTTCGGCTTGACCCAGACTTTCTGGAAGAATCCCAATTATGGCGCGCTTTCACTGATTACTCAGTATTCGTATGTCTGGCGCGATCCGTGGTATGTGGCGCCGGGCGGAGCCAAGAACGCGCGGACGAATATGTATTACGTGGATCTTCGCTACACGTTGCCTTAAAGTAAGAGTCCGCTCCCTGACGGTCGCGGTTCTGTAACACCGCTAGCTGCTAGCAGACGCTTGCTTCGGAATGGTGGCGGACATCTATTCCTTTCACCAGGAACAGCGTGTCCTCCGCAATGTTAGTCGCGTGATCGGCGATTCTCTCCAGATGACGCGAGATCAGGATGAGATCTACGCCTTGTGGAATAATCGTGGCGTCCTGCTGCATCAAGACGATCAGGTCACGATACACCGATGTCCGCAAGCTGTCTACGTCGTCATCGGATAAGAGTACGGCACGGGCCAGGTCCGCATCGCGATTCACAAAGGCGTCAAGGCTCTTGCGCACCATTTCCTCGGCGAGCTGGGCCATTCCGGGGATGTCGGTCAGCGGCTTTATCTCGGGCAGCATAATCAGTTCGAGCGCCCGCTGCACGATGTTGACCGCCAGATCGCCCATCCGCTCCAAATCTGTGTTGATCTTGATGGCGGCTGTGACAAAGCGCAAGTCGCTGGCCATGGGCTGTTGCAGAGCGAGCAGCCGCGTCGCAAGATCGTCGATTTCAATTTCCGCCCGATTGGTACGGGCCTCATTGCGCCAGACGAGTTCAGCATAAAGGCTCCTGCGCTCCACTAATGCCAGCACGCTGGCATGTATGGACGATTCCACCAGCCCACCCATTTCGAGGAGTCTCTGCTGAAGCTCCTCCAGTTCCTGTACAAAATGTCGCATCGATCCGCTACTTCCTAGCCGAAACGGCCGGTGATGAAATCTTCCGTTTCTTTTCTGGTTGGATTCTTGAAAATAACGCTCGTCCGATCTACCTCAATCAAGCGGCCGAGCAGAAAAAACCCGGTCCGATCGGCAATGCGCGCCGCCTGCTGCATGTTATGCGTGACGATCAGGATGGTACAACTCTTCTTTAGCTGAAATAGCAGCTCTTCAATTTTAGACGTCGCGAGCGGATCGAGCGCGGAGCTTGGTTCGTCAAGCAGCAGCACCTCAGGATTGACGGCAAGCGCTCGCGCTATACAGAGCCGCTGCTGTTGACCACCGGAGAGCGCGTATGCAGATCCGCGCAACTGGTCTTTCACTTCATCCCACAAGGCCGCCCGGCGCAGACTCTTCTCGACCGCATCGTCCAGCGCTGCTTTCGAGTGCATACCATTGACTCGCAACCCGTATGAGACGTTATTGAAGATCGATTTCGGAAACGGATTCGGTTTTTGAAAGACCATGCCTACGCGGCGACGCAAATCTGTAACATCCATCGCGAACGTATCCTCGCCGTCCAGAAAAACCTCGCCTTCCATGCGTCCGCCGCGTACCGTTTCGTACATTCTGTTGATAAGACGAAGAAAGGTGGATTTACCGCATCCGGAAGGTCCAATAAGCGCGGTGATTTCGTTTGCGTTGACATTGAGCGAAATATCGTGAAGCGCCTGGTTGGCGCCGTAAAAAAAATTCACGTGAGACGCTTTCAGCTTCAGGTGCTGCTGCTCTACCGACTCTCCCGGCGAAGGCGTTGGAATGGCGGATGCAAAATTTAGAGCGGAGTTCATTGGCTTATCGGGGAGAATGCCGCAGCGTCAGAAAGCCGCGGGCGGTTATGTTGATCACGAGGACGAATACGAGCAGCACCAACCCGGCAGCCCAGGCCTGCCGGTGCCAATCGGCATACGGGGAAATTGCGTAAGTAAAAATCATGACCGGCAGCGATGACACGGGCTGCGTCAAGGAAGTGCTCCAATAACTATTATTGAAGCTTGTGAATAACAAAGGCGCCGTTTCCCCGGCGATGCGCGCGACGGCCAGAAGCATTCCGGTTGCAAGTCCGCGGGACGCCGCCGGGACGACGGTTGTCGCAATCGCTTTCCACTTACTTGCGCCCAGGGCCAAGGCGCCTTCCCTCAGATTCAGCGGCACGTCACGAAGGAATTGTTCCGTTGTTCTTACAGCCGTGGGAATGAAGATGACGCTCAGCGCAACTCCTCCCGCCAGAATCGAGAAGTGCAGCCGAACTACGACTAAGGCATAAACGAAAATTCCGATTACGATGGAAGGCACGCCGTTCAGCATGTCGGTCGTATATCGAACCAGAAACGGGAAAGTGCGCCCCCCGAACTCCGCTAGATAGACGCCCGCGAGAAAACCGATGGGAGCGCCAATGACAAATGCCACGAGAATCAGCTCCGCACTGCCGACGATCGCATTTCCCATTCCGCCGCCGGGTTCGCCAGGCGATTGCGGCAACTGAGTGAAGAAGGCGATATTTAGCGATCGTGCGCCGTTCCAAATCAAGTAGCCAAGAATAAAAAAGAGCACCGAGACGGTGATCAGGGTAAAAGCTCCTGTAAGACCGAACATTGCCGCGTTTACGACTTTTCGAGTCTTACGATGTTGTTTCACGGCCGCACCGTCCCGCGCCGCCTGGTAGCAAGTATTAAAAGACGGCCAAGCCCATTGATGATTATTGTGAGGACGAACAGCACTAATCCGAGTTCTACCAGTGCACTGATATGCAGATCGCTGGTCGCCTCGCTAAACTCATTCGCGATTACGGCCGCGATGGAGTAACCGGGAGAAAAGAGCGAGGTAGCGATCTTCGGGTCGTTGCCGATCATCATCGTGACGGCCATGGTCTCTCCCAGGGCACGGGCGAGCGCCAGAAAAACGGAGCCGGTAATTCCAGTCCCGGCGTACGGAACTACGACTTGCCAAGCAGCCTCCCAACGCGTGGCCCCTAGCGCCCAAGACGCCTCGCGCTGCTCCCGAGGAACCGCTAACAGCGATTCACGCGATACGGAGGTTATGAACGGAACGATCATGATGGTTAGCACGATACCGGCCGGCAGCAAGCCAACGCCATACATCGGGCCTTGGAACGCCGGCAGAAAACCGAACGCTGCTTTTAGCCACGGCTCGACATGATTCCGGAGAATTGGCGCGAGTATGAAAATCCCAAGCAGTCCGTAGATGACGCTGGGAACGGCGGCCAGCAATTCAATGACAAATGTCAGCGCGTCGGAGATCCGCGGGGGCGCCAGTTCGGAAAGAAATAAGGCGGAGCCTACTCCCAGCGGCACTGCTATCGCGAGCGCTATCGCGGAGGTGATTACGGTTCCATACAGGAATGGCAACGCACCGAATTGCCCGCTCACCGGGTTCCAAACTTCGGTAAAAGGGAACGCCCAGCCGAACTTATCGCGCGTCAGGTGCGATGCGGACCACAGCTCCACGACGATCAGCGCCGTGATGAGAAATATGGCGGCCGCGAATACCAGCGTCGTCAGGTACGCGATTTCATCCCCGGAGCGCAGCTTGCGCCAAAGCGAGATGGGAGCGTCCGTTGACGTTACTTCCGCGGTCATTTATTGGATTTTGGGAATTGCCGCAAGTTCCTTCGAGACCACCTGCTGGGGCAGAGGGGCGTAACCAAGCGCAGTAGTCATCTTCTGCCCGTCCTGCAGCATCCAACGGAGAAATCCTTTGATGGCATCCCGCTTGGAGGCGTCGGGCATCTTTGAGTAAATGAGCAAATAAGTAAAGCTCGAGATGGGATAAGCGTTTTCTCCACTGGGATTCGTGATGGAAACGCGAAAATCGGCGGGCATGTTAGAGGCTGCCGAAGCGGCGGCGGCGGTGACGCTGTTCAAGTCCGGTTTCACATAGGAACCCGCTTGGTTCCGAACAATCCCATAGGCGAGCTTGTTCTCAAGGGCATAGACGAGCTCGACGTAACCAATCGCATTTGGTGTCTGCTCGACCAGCCCGGACACTCCTTCGTTGCCTTTTGCGCCCAAGCCGACGGGCCAATTGACGGCCGTGCTCGCTCCAACTTTACTCTTCCATTCCGGACTGACCTTCGAAAGATAGTCCGTCCATACGAACGTCGTTCCGCTGCCATCGGAGCGATGGATCACTACGACATCGTTTGCCGGCAGCGTGACTCCAGGGTTCGCTTTCGCCAGTTCCGGGTCGTTCCATTTCTTGATTGTGCCGAGCATCAACCCGGCGAGCGCTTGCGGTGTAAACTTCAGGTCCGTCTTGACGCCCTGCACGTTATAGGTCGGCACAACTGCGCCGAGAACGGTGGGGAAATGCAAAATTTTCGGATTCGCCTGGGCAAGCAGTTGATCTGTCATGGGCATGTCCGAGGCCCCAAAGTCGACTGTATGAGAAAGAAGTTGATGAATGCCGCCGCCAGATCCAATCGACTGGTAATTTATCTTCACGCCGGGGTGCAATTTGTGGTATTCGGCAAACCATTTGGTGTAGATGGGATACGGAAACGTCGCACCGGCGCCGTTGATCAACCCTCCGCTGTCTGCTTTTGCCTCGCGCAGCCCGCCGGAAGTCCAGATTGCTAAGCCCAGGAGCAGGCAAGCGCCAGTCTTGATTATGTTTAGCTTCATCACACCTCTGTTGTTTGATCCTGTTGAATTGTCCGACGAGAGTGTTACAGGGATGTTAAGGGCGTACTAAATTAGCAAAAGAACCGGCCTTCAGGGCTAAACTGATACGCAGTGCCGAACGCCGCGCGTTTTTTCTATATTTTGCCGTTCCTGGCAGTTTTGTTCAGCGGCGCCGAGCTTCATCCAGTAAGCATCCGCGTCAACGCGAACCAGAGGTCGAATTTCGAAATACCGCGCACGATTTTCGGCAGCTTTCTGGAGCCGATCGGCAATTCGATCAATAACGGGTTGTGGGCAGAAATTCTGCAAAACCCCAGCTTTGAAACAGGTCTTTGGAGCGCTCCGCATGTCGCGAAAACGATTCGAGACCACCCGTCGCTGGGCGACGCATCGGAAGAGGGGCTACCGCTGCCTTGGGAACCGCTCAACCCGCGCCAAGGGAACCGCTATGATCCGCGGCGGGGCGATGCGGCAAATTCCTGGCAATCCATTGCGATCTTGGGCCTGCCGGGGCAGGAGACCGGGATTAAGCAGCAAATTTTTCTGCCGGTGCATCGCGAGCTTCATTATCGAGGCAGCCTTTATGTCAAGCACTTGAGCGGTCCGGATGGAGTCGATGTTTCGATTCGTAAGCGGGACCATCCGGATGAAATATTGACCCACGCGCATTTCCGCGCACCCGATATGGTGTGGCGGAAATACGCGTTTGCGATTGATCTTTCCGCCGGACAGCTCGCTTCGCTCGAGCCGGCCGATTTTGTAATCGAGGTGGAAGGCGAGGAGCGCGCTCTTTTCGATCAAGCCAGCCTCATGGCCGCCGATGCGCTGGGCGGTCTCGATCCGGACGTGGTCGCGATGGCGAAAGCGATGCATACGCCGCTGGTGCGATTCGGGGGCAACTACACGTCGGCGTATCATTGGCGCGACGGAATTGGCCCTCGCGACAAGAGAATCAGCATGTTAAATATCGCATGGGGTATTCCGGAGTACAACCAGTTCGGAACCGATGAATTCCTGCATTTTTGCGAGCTAATCGGAGCGCAGCCGCAGATTGCTTTGAATCTCGGGAGCGGCACGCCCGAGGAAGCGGCGGCGTGGGTGCGCTACGTAGATCAGCACTGGACGAAACATCGCGGCTTGCTTTGGGAACTGGGAAATGAACTTTGGGGCAGGTGGAATTTAGGCTATCCGACGCTGGAGGAGCTGCCGGGAAGAACGCTCGCGTTCAGCCGAGCGGTTCGCAGCGTTGACCCGGAAGCGCGGCTGATTGCGACGGGACAAGACTCGGACGGATTCGAAAAATGGAACGCGGCGGAATTGTCGGAGCCGCCGGGTACGTTCAACTTTCTTTCCACTCATTTCGTGGTGGGGACCAATGAGACGCAAGAGAAAAACGCGAGCCCCGATAACTTCGCCGCCGATACGTTTGCACTTCCGACCGAGTTGGGCAGACGGCTGCGAGCGATGCAGGGGCAAATCAATGCGAGCCCGAATTTCCGCGACAAGGCGCACATCGCGTTTACGGAATGGCTGTTTATCTGCTGCAATGGCCAACCGGCGAACGCTCCGCGTTATGACAACGTGGGAGGCGCAGTTGCGGCGGGCGGATTTTTCAACATGCTGCTGAGCAACGCCGATATTGTGCCTATATCGGACATGACGGGTATCGTTGAGTTCGCGGGCATCTGGGAAAAGCGCGGCCAAGTATACGGAACGCCGTCGTACTACACGTTTCAGATGTACTCGACGGCCGATGCGGACCGGACGGTGCAAGTCGAGAACGATGCTGGCCATTACGATGTACACGGGGGAATCAAGCGATTGCCGGACATTCCGGACGTTCCGTATCTGGATACGGTGGCGGTGTTGAACCGGGCGGGCGACCGGCTGACGATTTTTTGCGTGAACCGGCGTTTGACGGAAGATCTTCCCGCCACTATTTCTATTGACGGCTTCGATGCAGCGCCCGATGCCGCGGTGGAATCGCTTTACGGGCACAGCATGTATGAAGGAAACGACGAGACGCAGCCTGAGCGCGTCGTCCCTGTAAAATCAACGGTTGAAGCGATCCATTCGCAACTGCATTACACGTTCCCGCACGAGAGCGTGACGCGCATCGAGCTGACGCGCGCCGGACATTGAGAGGGCATCGTGATAGAAACCGGACTCAAAGGCCGAGTGGCGATTGTTACCGGTGCCGCAGCGGGCATCGGCCAAGCGACGGCGCGGCGGTTCGCCGAAGAAGGCTGTGTGGTGGCGTCCTGGGATGTGCGGGATGGCAAAGCGGAACGCGGAGGGATTTTTCAGACGGTGGACGTGACCAGCGCAGTCTCGGTTGAAGCGGGGCTGCAGGAGCTGATCAGCAGCGGAAACACGCCTTATGTGCTGGTGAACAATGCGGGCATTCTGCGCGATGGCTTGCTCGTCAAGTACAAAGAGGGCGCGGTGGCCGGAGTACTGAGCGACGAACAATTCGATGCGGTGATCTCGGTTAATTTGAAGGGCGTGTTCACGTGTACGCGCGCCGTGGTTCCGCACATGATCGCGGGCGGAGGCGGGGTGATTCTGAACGCTTCGAGCGTGGTGGGCCTCTACGGTAATTTCGGGCAGACGAATTACGTAGCCAGCAAGGCGGGAGTGATCGGGATGACGCGCGTATGGGCGCGCGAACTGGGCCGGTACAAGATTCGCGTGAATGCGGTGGCGCCGGGGTTTATTGCGACGGAAATGATTCGTGGAATGCCGGAAAAAATTCTGGCGAACCTGCGCGAACACACGCCGCTGGGACGCATGGGGCAGCCGGAAGATGTTGCGAATGCGTATGTGTGGCTCGCTTCCGATGCCGCTTCATTCGTCAGCGGGACGGTGCTGGGGGTGGATGGCGGGGCGGTTCCTGGGACTTAGAAGCACGAAAGCAGCGCTGACGTTTACTGCGAAATTCCGGGACGACGACGTAAGCCACTTCTCCAGATCTAATCTTTTCGGCGGCGGCCTTCAATTCTTCAAAGATGGGGCGGGCGGAACCCATCGAGCCGATTATTCAGGATGCGCACTCGATGAGCTGGTCCTTGCCGAGTTCAAGGAACTGGATAACCTGTTCGCGCGTGACCGAGGGATAGTCGACCAGAAATTCCTCAATTGTTGAAGCTCCTTCGATGTAGTCGAGGAGGTGCTGTACCGGCACGCGGGTCCCCTGGAAGCAAGGTGTTCCGCTCATCCGTTCCGGATCAATCCATATGACCTCGCTCAAAGTCAACTTCTGCTCCTTGGTCATACTCTCAACGTACGGGACTCTGGTTGAAAGTGCAAATCGAGGATTCCGCATCCGCTGGTCCGCCGTTGCCCAGCGGCAGCTTGACATTATACGACCTACGTAGTATGCTTCTCGTTTGATCGCGTCATACGCGAATCGAGAAACCGAGAAGGTGGCCCTCGGCATCCGCGTAAAAGAATTCGAAGCGATTGCTCGTATTGCGCAACGGAAAATTGCAATACTTCGAGCTGCAACCACGCTGGTAGACCTCAATATGCCTCCAGGAAATCGACTGGAAACCTTGTCCGGCGACCGGAAGGGTCAGCATAGTATTCGAGTCAACGACCAGTACCGGATTTGTTTCAGATGGAAGGAGAAATACGCGCATGAAGTCGAAATCGTCGATTATCACTGAGGGAGTTAGTAAAACGAATCTGCTTCCGCTCGCCACACCTGGCGAGATTCTGGATGAGGAATTTCTAAGGCCGCTCGGATTGAGCGCCAATGCGCTCGCGATCGAGCTGCGTGTCCCGGCCAACCGGATACATGGGATCGTGAACGGGCAGCGCTCCATCACGGCAGATACGGCTCTCCGCTTAGCACAATACTTTGGCAATTCGGCTGAATTCTGGATGAACTTGCAACAGAATTATGAGCTGGACAGAGCGAAACGCGAAAAACTCTCCGAGATTCGCTCCCTCATTCTGCGGCGCCCAGCAGGGCAGGAGAAGCCTGTGCGCGCACAGGGTAAGCGCAAGAGCGGCGACTGAGAAATTAAGCCAAATGCTCGATGCTGAAGCCGCTGGTCCGCAGTTGCCCACTGACCGCTGGTGCCCTTGCCTCAGGATGATAGATTGAAACAGTTAACGTGAGTGCGCTATCGTAATGTGCGCACTGACGTTGCGCCCAATTCGGGGCGGTTTTCCTCGGATTTTCAAAGCTTTCAGGAGGCTTTCTATCGATGCTTGGAGGTAATGCCTTGTCCGCGCTTCTGGCACGTGTGCCGGGTTTGATTTTTGCGGTGGTAATGGTGCTGGCGAATCCGGCGGCTGTGTTTGCCGCTCAGGCTCCGCAGACCAGCGGCGAAGCAAACCTGGTGCTGCCCGATCTGCGCCAGTCCACGTTCTTCAATGGCTTGATCGATGGCCGGTCTCTGCTTCTCTACAGCCTGATTTTCGTAGTGTTGGGGCTGCTGTTCGGCGTGGTCATTTACTTCCAGCTCAAGAATTTGCCGGTTCACAAATCGATGCTCGAGATATCGGAGCTGATTTACGAGACCTGCAAAACGTATCTGATCCAGCAGGGCAAATTTCTGCTGATTCTTTGGGCTTTTATCGGCGTCATCATCCTGTTTTATTTCGGAGTGCTGGAGCACTTCGACGCGCTGAAGGTTTTCATTATTCTGCTGTTCAGCGTGATCGGCATTTGCGGAAGCAGCGGCGTGGCGTGGTTCGGCATTCGAGTTAACACGTTCGCCAATTCGCGCACGGCTTTTGCGAGCCTGGCGGGCAAACCGTTTCCGTGCTATGAAATTCCGATCAAAGCGGGCATGAGCGTCGGGATGCTGCTGGTCAGCGTGGAACTGGTGCTAATGCTCATCATCCTGCTTTTCATTCCGGGTAGTTACTCGGGTCCGTGCTTCATCGGATTCGCGATTGGCGAATCGCTGGGCGCGGCGGCGCTGCGCGTAGCGGGCGGCATTTTCACCAAGATCGCGGATATCGGCGCGGACCTGATGAAAATCGTTTTCAAGATCAAAGAGGACGACGCGAGGAACCCGGGCGTGATTGCCGATTGCACAGGCGACAACGCGGGCGATTCGGTGGGGCCGAGCGCGGATGGATTCGAGACCTACGGCGTGACGGGTGTTGCATTGATCACCTTCATTGTGCTGGCGGTTGCAAACCCGCTGGTGCAGAGTCAGCTGCTGGTTTGGATTTTTGCGATGCGCGTGATGATGGTCATCTCCTCCGCCGTCTCTTATTGGCTGAATGCGGCGATTGCGAAGGCGAAGTACGCGCACGTCAACAAGATGAATTTCGAAGCTCCGCTAACTAGCCTGGTTTGGATCACCTCGCTGGTATCGATAGCGGGAACTTACATCGTTTCCTACCTGATGATTCCGGATATAGGCGGGGATGCCTCGCTATGGTGGAAGCTTTCGACGGTGATCACATGCGGAACGCTGGCCGGTGCGGTGATTCCCGAATTCGTCAAGGTCTTTACGTCCATGGACTCGCGGCATGTGCGCGAAGTGGTGGTTTCCTCGCGCGAAGGCGGGGCCTCGCTGAATATTCTTTCGGGCCTTGTCGCGGGGAATATGAGCGCGTATTGGCTGGGAACCGTCATTCTGGCCCTGATGGCAGTGGCGTATGCCGTAAGCACGCTGGGGCTGGCGGGTCTAATGGTTGCGCCGGCGGTGTTCGCGTTCGGGTTGGTCGCTTTCGGGTTCCTGGGCATGGGACCGGTAACGATCGCGGTGGATTCCTACGGCCCGGTGACGGATAACGCGCAATCGGTTTATGAGCTTTCGACGATTGAGCAGATCCCCGGGATTGAGCAGGAACTCAAGAGCCAATACGGCTTCGATGTTAATTTCGAGCGCGCGAAAGACAATCTGGAAGAGAACGACGGGGCGGGCAATACGTTTAAAGCGACGGCGAAACCGGTGCTGATCGGCACGGCTGTGGTGGGAGCGACGACGATGATCTTCTCGATCGTGGTGGCGTTGACGAACGGCCTCAACCCGGCGTTGCTTTCGAATCTGTCGATTCTGCACCCGCCGTTTCTGCTGGGTTTGATCGCAGGCGGTTCGGTCATTTATTGGTTTACGGGCGCTTCGATGCAGGCGGTGACTACGGGCGCTTATCGGGCGGTGGAATTCATCAAAGCGAATATCAAGCTGGAGGGCTCGACTAAGGCATCGGTCAGCGATAGCAAGAAAGTGGTTGAGATCTGCACGAAATATGCTCAGCGCGGAATGTTCAACATCTTCCTTTGCGTCTTCTTCATGACGCTGGCGTTTGCCTTCATTGAGCCGTACTTCTTTATCGGGTATTTAATCTCGATCGCGCTGTTTGGTTTGTATCAGGCGATCTTTATGGCGAATGCGGGCGGCGCGTGGGACAACGCGAAGAAGATCGTCGAGACGGAGTTGAAGCAGAAAGGCACGCCGCTGCACGACGCGACCGTCGTGGGCGACACAGTGGGCGATCCGTTTAAGGACACATCTTCGGTGGCGTTGAATCCGATCATCAAATTCACGACCCTATTCGGGTTGCTGGCGGTGGAATTAGCCGTATCGTTATCGGGCGAGCACGGCTCGACGCTGGGTTGGGTTCTGGCGGGCATCTTCCTGGCGATTGCGATGATCTTCGTATGGATTTCGTTTTACGGGATGCGGATCGGGCGAACGGAAGCGTAAGGATTCCAACCCGCTCCCTCACGGTCGCGGTTCTGTCTCGACATCCAGCGCTTATGCGAGAAATCCGAGGCGGCCCGACGGCTCCGTTTCGTCGCGGCTCAGTTCCAGTGCCGTTCGCATCAGCAGTGGGATGGGTTTTGTCCGCACGCGAATCGGCAGCGTGCCGGAATACCGGACGCGCTGCCGTCGACCCTATGAGCGCTTTTCCGAGCTGCCGGCAATCCTCCGACGATCACCGGGCACCGTGAAAAGCGCATTGTGGTACTTGCATTTCGTCTTCCAATTGCAACGCGGTTCGAAAGACATTGGAAAACAGGACCACCGAAACGCGCGCGTAGCACTAAACGGATAATGCGGTGTGTTTTAAAGTTAGTGAGGTGCCGCTAACCGTCAAGTCGCGCGTGGAAGACGGCTTCGCCATTCTAGAGCTGAGCGGACAGCTCACACTGGGGCCGGAGCTGCCGGTGTTGCGCGACGATGCGCGGAAGGTTCTGGGAGCCGGCAAGCTGTCGGGTTTGATTTTGCAGGTGTCTGAAATTACACAAACCGATAGCGCGGGCCTCGGCGAGCTGACGGTGGTGTACACGCTTGCGAGCAGGCATGGCTGCCCCGTTCGCCTGGTGCAGGCCAGTCCGCGTTTGTTAAAGATGCTGGAAATGACGCGGCTGGACGGCCTGCTGCCCTCGACCGCGGACATCGGCGCGGCGAAGACGGAGATGCAGAAAGGGTTGTGACAGTCTCTACCCCGCCTTGGGGTGTTTGAGGCACTCGGCGATTCGTGCCGGCAGCTTGGCGAGTTTTGCACGGTCAGTGGGATCATCGAAGGCCGGGGCGGGAATGTTCGCCACGAGTTGTTGTGAGCGTTCGAAATTGGCGAGCGCCTCGCGCCAGAGGGCAGAGCCGGCCGGGTATTGTAGAGCGAACTGGCGATAGATCTCGCCCAGCTCGTAGTAATCGAGCGCCAGGTTAACGCTTTCATCCAGGTTGCCGGCGACGCGTTCGTGGAGCCCAGCTCCGAGTGCCGCGGCTTCGTGCTCTAGAGCGAGTGCGTCGCGCGGGGAACCGGTTTGGGAGCGGACGACGCCCGTAATTCGCAGCACGGTTTCCAGCTCGGATTGGGCGCGGAAATCGTTGGTGTCGTCGGCGGCCAGCTCGCGCCGCAGCACGATGGCATGACTCAAGGCATCGATCGCCTCTTTTTGATTACCGGAGCCATGCAGGCACCAGCCCAGTTCGACCAGGTCGAAGGAGAGATCCATGCGGGCGGTGGGGCTCTGCGGTTCGGCGGCGACTCGGGCTTCGTCGATGCGGGCTGCCTTGCGGTCGTGCGCGATGGAATCGGCATAATCGCCGAGGGCGTAGTAGACGCCGGCAATGCGTTTTTCAGTCAACGCCACATTTCTTTGAGACGGCAGCGAATTATTTTCCGATTTTTGGATTTGCTGGTATTCGGCGAGCGCCTGTTTCCAGATGGGCAGAGCGGCCTGAAATTGCCGCTGGTCGGTTTTGGCGAAAGCGATATAGAAATGAGCGAGCGCACGATCTTTCAAGTCTTGACTGCCGGAACTGGAGCGCGCGATGTCTTCGAACAGCGAGACGGCCTCGCGGCGTATTTCGAGCACCTGGTTGGCGCGCGAGCGGGAGGAAAGCACGGCGATATCGTTGTCGACGAGAGCGAGCGAGCGCTCGACATCGCGGTCGGCGGGAAGTTTCCGATGTAGATCGATGAGCAGCGCGCGAGCCTTGGTGTAGCTGGCCAATGCACCTTCGTGATCGCCGACGTTGGCCTGCTCCAAATCGCCTTGAGCGGCGCCGATTTTCATATAAGTTTGAGCCAACTCAAAGGTGAGCGCCGGATCATGGCCGCGAGTTTTGGCCAGCGCGTTGAGGTATTCGAGGCCGCGCGCGATGATCAGCTCGCGGGCGCGGCTGGAGCCGGGGAGATCCTCGATGGCGTCGTCGAGTTCGAAGACTACGGAGTGGGCGAGACGGCGTACCTGCTGGAAACGCATTTCCGCCTGCTGTTTCTCGCTCCAGACCACCATGCCCGAGGCGGTCATACCCAAAATGGCCGCAGTTGCGGCGAGCACCGCCCAGCGATTGCGCCTGGCGAATTTGCCGAAGCGGTAGACGAAGGTATCCGGGGCGGCGTGCACGGGGAAGCCGCCCAGAAAATTTTTGACGTCCTGGATAAAGGCGTCGACGGTGGCGTATCTTCGTTCCGGCTCTTTGCGAAGCGCGCACATGACGATGTTCGCCAGATCGGCGGGGACGTCGCTGGTTTGCTGGCGGAGCGGTATGGGCGCTTGCTCGAGAATGGCGCGAAAAGCGGCGGGAGCGCCTTCGTATTCCCCGTAAGGATGGCGGCCGCTCAATAGTTCGTAGAGCAGCACGCCGAGAGAATAAATATCGGTGGCAACAGTGAGGGGCTCGCTGCGTATCTGCTCCGGGCTGGCGTAGAAGGGCGTGAGCGGCACGCCGGTGGTGGTCTCAAGCTGGGCGCCTTCGGCCAGAATGCCGGCCACGCCGAAATCCAATAGTTTAGGGATGCCATCGCGGGTGACCAGCACGTTCTTCGGTTTCAGGTCGCGATGGATGATCAGATTGCGATGGGCATAGCTTACGGCGGAGCAGATGGCGATGAAGATTTCGAGTTTTTCACGCAGCGTGGGCACATGGCGTTGGCAGTATTTGTCGAGCGGCTCGCCTTCGACAAACTCCATGGCGTAGTACGGCTGGTTATTTTCGGTGGTGCCGCCATCGAGCAGACGGGCGATATTCGGATGATCGAGCTGGGCCAGGATCTGGCGCTCGCGCCAGAAGAGTTTGGCGAATTTGGCGCGATGGACTCCGCTCTGAATAAGCTTGAGCGCAACCATACGGTCGTATTCGCCATCGTCGCGTTGGGCGAGGCAAACAACGCCCATGCCGCCGTGACCGATTTCGCGGACGATGCGATAAGGACCGGCGCGGGCGGGCAGAGGGTAGGTAGACTCGGCTTCGCAGGCAAGAGCGTCGGCCAGGCCGCCGTCGGGAAGCAGGTCGTCGGCGCGGCCGCCGAAAGCGAGAAATTCCTTCACTTCGCGGCGGAGAGCGGCATCGCCGGCGCACAGTTCGGCGATACATTCGTCGCGCTGGCCGGATTCCACCTCGAGCGCGCGGTCGAGAATCGACTTGACCTGCTGCCAACGTGCCGCATCGGGATGTATTTCGCTTTTCAAATTACGCCCATATTGCGTTTATCCAGCTCGCGGGCAAGCCAGAGACGCGCGGTTCGCCATTCCCGCTTCACAGTTTCGGGAGAGACTTCGACTACGGAGGCAGTTTCTTCGATGGTCAAGCCGCTAAAGAAGCGCAGTTCGACAATCTGCGCCTGGCGGGGATCGATTTCCTCCAGGCGGTTCAAGGCCAAATCCAGGTCCTCAAGCGCCAGTACGCGCATGTCGGCCAGATCCGGCTCGGCGATGGTGACGCGCAGAGCGGCACCGCGTTTCTGCGCGCTTCGCGCGATGGCGTAATTTACCAGAATGCGCCGCATCATGCGAGCGGCGATGCCGAGCACCTGGGCGCGGGAGGACCACTCGATTTTGTGCTGCTGCAGCAGACGCAGATACGCTTCATGCACCAGAGCGGTCGGCTGCAGGGTATGGTCGGGCCGCTCGCGGGAAAGGTAGTCTTTGGCGAGGCGGCGAAGCTCCTGATACAGGGCGGGTATAGCGGCGTCCAGATCCCGCGTGCGGCCATTCTGCTCCGACATGGCTTACGCCAAGTTTAACGAACTCCATGGGATAGATCTACAGGCGGAAGATCGAGGAATAGTGTGCATGCTGGTAATTTTACGTGACCCGAATGGTCGACGATTACTGCGCTATAGACAGAGGCGATCAATTCTCAATTCCGGCAGCCTCGCTCTCGAAGGCTGCCGGTTTTTTTTGAATAGATGGTTCCCCTGGGCAGGTCAGGCCGGCTTGGTCGCGACGACCAAGGACGGGAACTGATTCTGAAGCACTCGCGCGTCCCGAAAACCGGCAGCCTGCAACCAGCCGGCGATCTCAACAAACGTATATGCACGTCCAACCTTGGTGTTGATCAGCATGTTCACAGAGAAGACGAGTGCATTGGGCGGACCGGTCCGGGCTTCGTCAATCAGAAATTCAGCGATAACAATGCTGCCTCCGGGTTTGAGAGCGCGGAAGACGCGATGAAGCAACTCCTGGCTGCGCTGGTCTCCTTCGGAATGCAAGATTTGGCCTAGGGTGGCGACATCGTAGCCGCTGCCAAAATCGACCTCCAGGATGTCCCCAGCGATGTACTGGTATCGGCTGGAGAGGCCGTGGCGGGCGACTACTTTTTGCGTGACCGGAATCACGGCGTCCCAGTCGACGGCAGTGACGCGGGCGCGCGGATAGGTCTGGGCAAATCCGATGCCCCAGACGCCCGATCCGGCGGCGATATCCAGGAGATGAAGCGGCTGGTCTTCGGGAAACGCTAGAGATTTGGCGGCCGCCAGAGCGCCGGGATATCCCAGCGGAAACAGAGCTTCAACGAAACCCTGAAAGAACTCGGCTCCTTCAGCTTGGGTGTTGACGCGGCGCACGGGTTCACCGGTTCGAACCGATTCGGCAAGCGAGAGCCAGGCGGGGATCAAATCGCGGCTGGCATGAGTGAAAAAGCTGCCGAGAAATCCGGGGCGGGAGCTGAGGAGAAAGGTTTCGCTTTCGGCGGTGAGAACGTAGCGGCCTTCGCGATCCCGCGCGGCGAGGCCGAAACCGGCCAGTGCGTCCATTACGGCCGTGACTCCGCGCTCAGAAGTTCCGGTTGCGCCGGCGAGCTCCTGCGCGTTTTTTGGAGCGGACTCTAACGCGTCCAGCAATCCGTTGCGGAGGGCGGCTTCGATAATGAGCGGGGGCGCGTAGCCCCAGGCAAACTGCATGATGCGTTCCGGCGTGACTGCCGGAGCAGATTGAGACGGCATAGATTGAGTCATTTTCTAGGAGCTTAGCAACTCCCCGCCCCGAAGCACCCGAAAATGCCGTCAAGTGCAGCTATAAAAATGGCGATATCGCTACTCGTCAAAGACGAAAGCGTATTCGCCGAGAAGGTGGGCTCCGTCCGGCTCTTTTTCCCTACCGTAGAGGCGGAAGAAGTAGGCGCCAGTGTTGGGGCTTCCGGTGACGTCCTTTTCTTTGTGGGCGGAATCCGGTGTCGCGCCGAATCGCCATATCTGGACGCCGTAGGTGTGATCAACCCCGTTTGGGCTAGATTCGGGCGTGAAATCGAAGCTGGTTGCGAGGTGGAGGTCGCCACGCTCGACCCGTCGCGCCATCTTGACGTTTCGCGTTTCGGTGACCTCGACGCCGCCAGCGATTGGAGTGGCCGCCAGGGACCGAGGCAGGCAGGCGAGCAGGAGCAGCGACCCCAGTAATACTTTGCCCTCCGCCGTTTTCGGAATAATGCCGTTTTCGTGCAGTTGGCGTAAAGCCCGGTCAACCATTCCGTGGAGCTTGGTACGGCGCCCACAGAGCAGCTCAAGAAGGCGCGTCATATCTTCACGATCTCCGGATTCGAGCCATTCCGGCGGAATCTCCTCTTCGATGGAGAAGAAGCTACTCTCCGGTAAATGCTGAATGCGAGCTACCGCAGCGTGGCATTCGGCCTCGAGTGCCGGGGTGTCGTAAACGGACCGGTCATGATAGAGGGCGTTGAGCACGCCGTCCGACATCTCCCAGTGCGAACCCCCGAAGCTAAGGCCGTGGTCAATCACGTAGGTGCGAAATCGGAGCTCGGGGCCGGCCGAGCGTTCGCGAATGAATATGGCCTGTCTGCTATCGGTTTGATTGACCCATTTGTCGAAAACGAAGGACAGGAAGAGATCTGGCAAGTTCACGACTTTGTGCAACAAGCGCCTGGGGAGGAAGTCAAAGACGGCCTGTCGCGCAGGGTCAACCGGATAAGGTGAACCGAGATGGACGCCTGGAGCAATGGGAATCCTGCGGTTTCCCACCTGAAATTCGAGCAGGTTATCGCCTGGTATGCCTCGCTCGATGCGGAGGGCTCTAACGTGGGGCGTCGAAACGCGGAGATGCTTTAAGAGGCGGCTAACAATCCATTCGTTAATTAAAGTTCGCGTTCCCTGGGGATTGCCGACACATTTGGCCACATACGCGTTACCAGCGTGATCGCGAACTAATAGGGCTTGGCTGCCGCCGCGCATCCGGCGTTCGATGCTTTGTATGGGAAGAGCGGTGGTTGCCATGTTGTGCTTCGAACGGCGGACGAAAGTGCCGACTGAATATGAGTGGGGTTTTGAGGCTGTTTATCTGACCAGAATCGCCCATTTTTTTTGCGCATTTGACCGAAAATCTACCGCGGCTCAAAAACAGTGACAAATTTGGAATAGATTTTTTTAGGCAGCTATCCTACGTATCCACAATCGTTTACGCATGTTCCCGTGCGGGCAACGCCAGATGAGACGACTCCCGGCGGCATAGCTTTTTATCGCGGAACATCCGCGAAAGGAAAAAAGCTATGTGGATGATTTTCTTTATGTCTCTATGCAGGGCTCTCGTGGAGTGCTTCCCCCCTCATCAGACGATTCTATAGGTCGCTGAAAAGGCCGCGGCACTTCACAGTGCGCTTCATTCGGGGTCGACCGTGAACAGCATCTGCCTGAGAGAGTGAGAGGCACCGCGGCCTACTCTTCCTTTGAGTGGGCGTTTCAATTTTTGATCACATTCTCTGGTTTTTGTCGATTGCGCTTGAGGCTGCGGTGATTGCCAGGATTCTTCAGCAACGTCTGTTTGCGTCCCCACTGGGCGGTTTGGCCTGGATGCTCGCTATGGTACTGGCGCGTGATGCGATCATGGCGATTCCGAGCTATCGTTCGCACTCCTACACAGTGGCGTGGGAGTGGACTCTTCCGCCATTATTGGCGGTCCAGGTGTGGGCCGGCCTCGACACATTGCGAGCCGTGGCGCGACTCTATCCCAAATTCGGCAACTTCGCCGTGCGTCTTTATCTGGTCTGCATGGCTATCTCGGTGGCTGCCTGTTGCGTGAGTTTGCCGTTCGAACTTGGACGCCTCAGTGGCGAGGAAACGTTCCTGCGGGCGTTATTCCTTCTACAACGCTGGGTTGATAGCTGGATTGCCGGAACCCTTATGCTGGTATCCGTGTTTCTGGCGCGCTTCCCGGCGCCTTCCAAGAAACCGCCGCGCAATCTGGTGCTGCACACCGTTCTCCTGACTATTTACTTTGCCGGCTACGCCGTTCTCTTCCTGACCGAAAACCTGACCACTTTGGGTGGGGCGGCCATCGCCGAGCGTGCTCAGCTTGCGTTAACACTGCTGGTATTTGCCGCGTGGGCGACCGGTCTTTCGAAGGAGGGCGCAGGCAGTGAGTCCTGGCCTCAGATCGATGTCATCCTGCTACGCACTGTGGACGCGACCAAGAAGTAACAATACAAACACGGACTAAAAGGTCCGGGCTATACGCGCGTTTGCGCTCGATCACGCACCCGCAATCACTCTGCATGTGCTAGTAGGCGATGCCGGTGCAGTGGCAATTGGCAGCCTCGTCATCCCATTGTCGGAAGTTAAGATAGCCGCCTGCGTGATTCCGCCGAACAAGTTCGGCCGCACCCGTTACCCTGAAGACAGCGAACATGGGAATTCACGGAAAGAACATCATCGGCGCGCGGCTTTCGAGCCGGAGCGGAAAAACTTTTCGCGGGTACGATCCGCGCGCGGGGCAGGCGATTGAGCCGGATTTTTTCGAAGCGCTTGAACAGGAAGTAGATGAGGCGCTGATGCTGGCGGACGAAGCGGCCGTGGCGTTGCGCGGCTTCGGGGCGGAGCGCATCGGCGATTTTCTGCTGGCGATGCGGGAGGAAATCGGGGGAATCGGCGATGCGCTGATTCAGCGCGCGATGCTCGAGACCGGGCTCGATGAAGCGCGGCTGAAAGGCGAGCGGGAGCGCACGCTGAATCAGATCAAGCTGTTCGCGGACCTGGTTCGGGAAGGTTCGTGGGTAGATGCGCGCGTCGACACGGCGCTGCCTGAGCGAAAGCCTGTGCCGAGACCGGATATCCGGCGCATGCTTCAGCCGTTTGGGCCGGTGGCGGTTTTCGGGGCAAGTAATTTTCCGCTGGCGTTTTCGGTGGCTGGCGGGGACACTGTGTCCGCGCTGGCTGCGCGCAATCCGGTAGTGGTGAAAGCGCACCCGGCGCATCCGGGAACTTCGGAGCTGGTGGGCAGCGCGATTGCGCGGGCCGTGAAAGCGAAAGCTATGCCGGAAGGCACGTTTTCGATGCTGCAGAGCAAAGCGCCCGCCATTAGCATTGCGCTGGTGACGCATCCGAAAACGAGAGCAGTAGGGTTTACGGGATCTGAACGCGCGGGACGGGCGCTGTTCGACGCGGGAGCGCGGCGTCCCGATCCGATTCCGGTCTACGCCGAGATGGGCAGCGTGAATCCGGTTTTTGTCTTGCCTGGAGTTCTCGAAAGCAAAGCGGCATTGATCGCGGAGGGCTTGTTCCGCTCCGTAACGGTGGGCGCGGGGCAGTTTTGTACTTGCCCGGGATTGGTGTTTGGAGTGGATGGCGCGGGATTCCGTGAATTTCGGCAGAAGCTGGTCGAGACGTTTGAGCAGGCCTCTCCGGCTACCATGCTGAATCCCGCAATCGCGAATGGTTTCGCGGAGAACTTTAAGAAAGCGGCAGCCGCCGGGAATGTGGAGACTCATGTTGCGTCGCGCACCAGTGATGCGAGACGTACCGAAGGACAGCCCGGCGTGCTGTTGACGGATTCGAAGACGTGGCTTGCGAAACAAAGAGCTGCACGAAGAGGTTTTCGGACCATCGACGGTGGTAGTGCATTGCGGGTCGGATCAGGAGCTTGTGAAAGCAGCGCAGGCGCTGGAAGGAAATCTCACCGCGACAATTCATGGCACGCCCGAAGAGTTGAGCGGGCATTCCGAGCTGATCGATATTTTAAGCCGCAAAGTGGGTAGGCTTCTCTTCAATGGCTTTCCGACGGGCGTGGAAGTAGGATACGCGATGCATCATGGGGGTCCGTACCCGGCTACGACGGACGAGAAGTTCACGTCGGTGGGCGCGGCGGCTATCTATCGTTTTGCAAGGCCGGTTTGCTATCAGGGCTTCCCCGAAAACCTGCTGCCACCGGAATTGCAGGATGCGAATCCGCGTGGCATCTGGCGTATGGTGAATGGGCAGTGGACGCGGGAAAGGCTATAGCGGTGATGGGCCATGCCGATCGAAATTCCTCCCGACGCGGATTCGTGCGACATCAAATACGGGACAAGAAAAATTGCGCTGACCAATCTGAAGAAGGTCTTTTGGCCACAGTCGGGTAGAACGAAACGCGACCTGCTGCTGTATTACGCGGCGGTCGCGCCCGCGCTGCTTCCGCACCTCAAAGACCGCGCGATGGTGATGAAGCGATACCCGAACGGGATTGAAGGCAAATTCTTCTTCATGAAACGGACGCCGGTATACCGGCCGGAGTGGCTGGAGACGTGTTCGATCGAGCATAAATCGGGGAACATCATCGATTTCCCGATGGCGCAGGATGTGGCGGCGCTGCTGTGGATTGTGAACCTGGGCTGCATCGATCTGAATCCGTGGTATGCGCGCTGCGACGATATCGACCGGCCGGATTTTTTGCATTTCGATTTAGATCCCGTTCCGCCGGCCGGATTTGCACAGGTTCGCGAAGTGGCGCTGATCGTGAAGCATTTTCTGGACGGCAGAAAAGTGGAGAGCTACGCGAAGACAAGCGGGTCGCGCGGAATTCACGTTTATGTGCCGATTCAACGCAAGCCGGTGCAAAAGGAGGTTTGGCGCGTGGCAAAGAAGATTGCGTTTGAGCTGGCGAAGCAGCATCCGGATTCGATCACGTCCGAATACCGCGTTGCGCAACGGCCCGCCGGACGCGTGCTGGTGGACTACAACCAGAACGCGTGGGGAAGAACGCTGGCGTCCGTGTATTCGGTGCGTCCGCGGCCGGAAGCGTCCGTCTCCGCGCCGGTGACCTGGGCGGAAGTGGAAGCGGGTGTCGAGATCGCAGAATTCACTATGGATACCGTACCCGCCCGCCTCGAGCAAAATGGCGATCTTTTCAAACAGGTACTGCGCCAGCGTTCGCGCTGCCGGTTGGAAGCGCTGGCATGAGTCTTCCTTTACCAATCGATTACGCTCCCATGGAGGCCGACACGGCGCGCGAGATTCCGACAGGGCCGGAATGGGAATATGAGCCGAAATGGGACGGCTTCCGCTGCCTGGCATTTCGGGACGGCGAGCAGATTCACATCAGCTCGAAATCCGGGCAGCCGCTGGCGCGCTATTTTCCGGAGATCGTCGAAGCGCTTTTAACGCTTGCGGCGAAGAAGTTCGTTCTGGATGGAGAGTTGATTGTCACCGAAAAGCGGACGCTGAATTTCGACGCACTGCTGCAGCGCATCCATCCGGCGGAGAGCCGCATTCGAAAACTTGCGAAGGAGACACCTGCGACGCTGCTGGTGTTCGATTTACTGGTGGATGAGCGCGGAAACGATCTCACCGGCCGGGCGCTAGAGGAACGGCGGCGCGAGCTGGAACGATTCGCGGAAAAACTTTTCCGCGGGCAGGCGCGCATCCGGCTTTCGCCGCGCACTCGCGACTTCGAAACTGCAAAAGCCTGGTTCCAGCGAATGGCGGGGCCGCTCGATGGCGTGATGGCCAAGCGCTTGGACCGCGCTTATGCCTCGGGCGAACGCAAATCGATGCTGAAAATAAAAAATCTGCGCACGGCGGATTGCGTCGTCGGCGGATTTCGCTATGGCTCAAAAGAGCGGCTGGTTGGCTCGCTGCTGTTGGGGCTATATGACGATGCGGGTCTGTTGAATCATGTGGGGTTCACTTCAGGAATCGCAGCGGCTGAGAAGCCGGCACTCACAAAAAAACTGAAAGCTCTGATTGAGCCACCGGGATTCACTGGCTCGGCTCCGGGAGGGCCGAGCCGCTGGAGCACGGAACGCAGCGCGGAGTGGGAGCCGCTGGCGCCCAAGCTAGTGGTCGAAGTGCAATACGATCATTTTTCTGGAGAACGTTTCCGGCATGGCACGAAGCTGCTGCACTGGCGACCGGAAAAGCGGCCGAAGGATTGCACGATCCAACAGGTGCAGCGGGAGAGCGAGTCCCCGCTGACCCTGTTGGATTAAATCACTAAAAATGAATTAGCAGACCGAATTCGATCTGGCGCGGTGTGATAGTGCGTCGATTGAGCGGTGACCACGCCCCAGGTTTGCGGGCTGCTGATATTCATAGTCGGATTGGCGGGCTGAAAATGATTCAACACGTTTGAGAACTGGGCGACGAAGGTGGCGCGGAATCGCTCCGTGATGGCGAAATCCTTGTTAATGGCCAGATCGAGGTTCCAGGAGGGGAATCCGCGGAGCACACCCGTGCCGTTGGCGTTGGTATCGTAACCCAAAATCAAAGGCCGCATGTCATTGTAAGCCAGCACGGGATTGGCGTATAGATTCAATCCCGAACCGCCGACGGAAGCGTTACCAGAGGTAGCGACGCCGTTGGTTCCCGTCACGTTCTGATGTAACGAGTTTCCGTACACGAACGGAGCGACAGTGGCCGCGTTTTCATACGAACTGGCGGATCCGTTGCAGAACGTTTCTCCGAAAGACTGGCAATCCGAATTCGATCCTGTGCCGATATTCGACTTCAAGCGGAACACCGCTTTGCGCTGTGAACAGCGGAGCGATGGACCACCCGCCCAGCAGACGACCGGCGACTCCATGCTGCTTGCTCATAAACGGAATCTGATACAGGAGATTCAAATTGTAGACGAGGGGGTAATCGAATAGCTGCGGCCCGTAGCCTTGCGAGATGTTCCAGGGATTCGGGACAGACAGCTCGCTGGTTGCCTGCGCGACCGCGGCGGTGCCAAGCGAACGGCTCCAGGTGAAATTGGAGGTTGCGGTCAGACCATGATAATCGCGCGCTGTGAGCGAAACGAACAGAGCATTGTAGTTGCCATAACCCTGGCTCGTTTCCATGAACACGTTGCTGAGCTGGTTAGGATTGGTGTTCTGCAAGGTGCGGCCCAGCGTCCAGGAAGACGTGTTCGCCAGCGTGTTCCACAGACTGAAGACCTGCGTCCCCGTGATATTGCTCTTCAGTTTGGAGGCGACCGCCGCCGTGCAGCTACTGAAGCCGGAGCAATAAGCGGAGGTAGGGCCGCCCAGCGCGCCTTCAAAAAACGGCTGCACTGCCGGAGCAGCGCCGGCACTCAGCGCCATATAGGTGTTTGCAAACGCGTTGGAGAATTGCTGGCCATTCAGCGTGGTCATGGTGGGGACGGCGTTCAGCTCGACGCCCTGATACTCGTCGCGAATTATGCGGCCGATGTAGCCAACTTCGAACAGCAGCTTTTCG
The DNA here is from genome assembly GCA_963787545.1 of uncultured Acidobacteriaceae bacterium. Taxonomy (GTDB): domain Bacteria; phylum Acidobacteriota; class Terriglobia; order Bryobacterales; family Bryobacteraceae; genus Bog-105. Next base: position 161,479 of record CAWBDW010000019.1, on the reverse strand, counting down.
CTGAGGGCGCGCTGAATGGTGAAATCGAACTGATCGGAGTGATTGGGCCTGAAGTTCGGATCGAGAACGGAACCATCGCCCGAGGCGACATTGCCGCCCACACCGGGAACGTACGGCTGGGGAAGAGTCGGAGCGGCGCCCGGAATAGGCGCCGAATTGCCGTCCGTTCCGATGCGGAAGGCGTTAGCCGGGGTAGCGCCGGTCGAGCCGAGGCAGGTGCCATTCATTTGGGTGGCGGTGCAAGTAACGGCTTGCGCCAGCCCGGTTCCCAGCAGCGGGACCAACACCAGATCGACGCCGTTCAGGCGGCCATAAATGCGTCCGTAACCGCCGCGGATGACAGTTTTGTTCTGTCCGAACAGCGAGCCGAGAATGCCGCCGCTGAAACTGGGATTATAGGCCACCGAAACGCGGGGGCTGAAGCTCTTGTAGAACGGGTTGTAGGGATACTTTGTACTGCCGCCCTGGACGTTCTTGATGAGCGTGAAGGCCACCTCCGGCGCCGAATTCGGCTGACCGGCGAGAGCCGCACTTTGAACTGCGCGAGAGATAACCCTCAGCGGTAATGGGGTGTCCGCTCGGATCGGTTAACTCGACCTGTTTCCCGTTGACTTCATAGGGAGGCATTTCCAGGTTCCAGCTCAGGCCGTAAGTGAGGGTCAAGTCCTTGCGCATATGCCAGGTATCGCTGAAATACAGGTCGTAGCTGGGGATAATGTCCTGATCGAAGAGCGGCGTCCCGAGCGGCTGCAGGGTCAAGTTACTGCCGGTGCGGCTGTAGAGAGTTTGGGATTGCGACACGAGGCCCAAAATTTCTGAATAGTAGGTATCCCAGTTGCTGACCTGGCTGCTAGGAATGTTGGAGGGAACGAAAGGAGTGTAATTGATTCCGCTGCCATTCGAAACCTGGTAGACGTTGGCGGCGAAGATGCCGGCACCGTTGTCGTTGCGCTGGTGGAAGTCGAAATTCCGCTCATATTGGCCGCCGTACTGGAACAAATGATTGCCTTTGCAGCCAACTGACGTCGTCGCGCAGGGTCTTGTCCTTCCCATCCCAGAATCGCTGGCGGGCATCTTGGGAGTCTACGTTCATTGGGATCAGAGCCTGGGCGGTTTCTCCGCCGATTTCCACCGCGCCGCCCAAGCCGGGCAACTGCGGAGGAGCGGCGGCGCTGTACCATTGCCAGAAGTTTCGCAAATAGCTGAGATGCAGATCGTTCGTCATGTTCGACGAAATAGTCGTGGTTAAACCCGTGACGAAGAACCACGGCTTCTGGGGCCGCACTGTCTGGGCGACCGGGGTCCCGGAAGTATCGCCGGAGATTGCGCCTCCAATATCCACCTGACTGGTCACTTCCTGTTTGAAGTCGTACATGCGATAGCTGCTCATCCAGTGCCACTTGGCCCCGAAATCGTGGTCCAGGCGAACCACGCCGAAATCCGAGGTCTGGGGCAGCGCGATGGCGGCATTATAGCCCTGCGTGTTGTAGGTGTCGCCGAACTGCGGGTCGTTTGCAGCCGGTATCTTTCGCCCAGATTTGGCTGATTGTCGGATTCAGGCCAAGGCCGCGCGGATCGCAATAGTTGGCGCCTGAGCAGGCCGCCAGCGTGCCTCCATTAAAAGGAACGGGATACGGATTAATGTTGTACGGCGGTTTCGACGCCCGCGCTATTCGGTAGCTGGATGATCCCGCTCGCCGTAATGCTGCCGATGGGACCGTTTTTTCAATGGTTGTGCTCTGCGGGAAACGGCGGCCTTCATAGTTGCCGAACAGATACCACTTTCCTCCGAGGAAATTCGGCGCAATCGGGCCGCCGAGGGCCATGCCGAAGCGGTTCTGATGGCTGGAAGGAAGCGGCGTGTAGGGAAGGCCAAGCTGCTTGTCGGGAGTGTGATTGTTCTTCCAGAAATTCGCTCCGAAGTTGCTGCCCAAGTAGTATTCGTAGAGCGCGCCATGCACGTCGTTGGTGCCGCGCTTGGTGACCATCTGGATCTGGCCGCCGGCCGAGCCGTTGAAATCGGCGGTGTTGTTGGTGGTTCCCACGCGGAACTCTTCGATGCTTTCGGCCGGAGTGGGTAGGACACCAGAGGGAGTTCCGCCGGTAGACGAGCTGCCAATATAGCCGCTGGCCGGAGTATAGGTGCTCTGGTTGCCGTCCATGTCGCTGGAGTTCGGCGCGCCGTCGAGTTGATACGCGTTTTGATCGTTTACGGCTCCGGCCACGCTGCCGTTAGGAGCGACGCCCGGCTGCAGCAGCACGAACGCGTTCGCGTCGCGCCCGAGGTTAGGCAGTAAGGTGATCGATTGGCCGGTCACGGTGGATCCGACGCTGGCGTTCGCGGTTTGAAGATCGGCTCCGGCCTGAGCCTGAACCTCGACCGTGGTGGAGGTCGAGCCAAGCTGCAGAGTGACGTTGATCGTAAGCCCCAGACCGACCTGGACATCCTGGTTCGGGACCTTCGCCAGCGAAAAGCCCGGCTTCGTCACTTGGAGGTTGTATTTGCCCGGGTTAACGTTGACGAACGTGTAACGGCCGTCGCCATTAGAAGTGCTGACGCGTGGGGTGTTAGTGGCAACATCAAGGAGCTGCACCTCGGCGCCCGCAACAGCCGCACCTTGCTGGTCCGTTATCTGACCGGAAACAGTGCCGGTATTGGTGGCTTGCGCCCAAGCCCGATGGGCGCCGAAGGAGATCAGTAGCGCGAGACAGAGCGCGGAAAATTTGCACAAAAACCGTAGGAAAGCCGCAGAGCGCGGCCCGAAGGTCGAATTCATGTAATACCCCTTGTTCTCAAGCAGCAACGTGGGACAGCGAGTTTATATAAGGGCAATACTATTCGCAAACGTCGTATGCTGTCAAGGGTTTTCGTGGAGAGGGTCGCGAGATCTGCCGCAGGAAAGTGGCAAAAAAAACCGGATTCAGAGGGAATCTGAATCCGGCCGTTCGAAAAACTGCTGCTGCGAGTTACTGCTTCGAGGAGGTACTGGTGCTGTTGCTTTCCGTACTCGTGGTACCGGTCGCGTTCTTTTTGACGCGCTTCTTGTGAACCTTTTTCTTCGACGTCGTGTTGCTCATGGTCGAAGTGTCAGAAGTCTGCGAGGTGTTCTGGGCCTTTTTCGCTGCATTGGGAGCAGCCATCAGGAAAGGAACCGCTGCGACGGTCAAGAGGGTAGATGTAAATAGCTTTTTCATTTTCTTTTTCTCCTTCAACTGTGGCGGGTTTTCAAGACGCGAAGCGTGGGAGGCAGCGGCTGGTGCTTTTTTCGTTTTTTGTTTTCACCGCTGCCCCGTTGGTTCGCTTCCTTGCCGCTCACAACTCTACTTTGGCGGTTTGCGCGGATGGACGCCATCACCTGGAAAGGTGAATCTCGATCCCGTATTTTCGGGATAGCCGGAAGCCTTTTTTAATGAAAGAATCGTCACGGTGGCGGAGAAGAACTCCATTACGCGGGCTCACTTACAACGGGTGTTGCTGGTGGCGCTGGGACTTTCGGCCATGCTGCTGCTTTCGGCGCTGCTGGTGGCGTGGCGCACCGTCCATCAGATCAACCGGAATACGCAAATTTTTGCCAACCGGCAGGTGTTGGCCAAAGCAGCGATCGATGACATCGAGAAGCAGCAAGCGGAGTTAAACAGCCGCTGGCTGCAACTGGCGCGCCGCAAAGATGTGGTGAGGCGGGACGAGATTTTGGCGGAAATCGCTCAAAATCGGGCGCAGATGAGCAGCGCGCTGGAATCCGCGTACCAGCAGACGGAGCTGCTGCGCGAGAGCATCTATCAGGAAGGCCACGGACTGCTGCGCTGGACGGTGTGGCTGTTTGCGGCTTGTGTTGGATTATCTTTGCTATGCGCCACGTGGGCGGTGCGCACGTCGGCGGGGCTGTTTCGCAGGTTGGAGCACCAGGCGGGCGACTTGAGCAGCCTGCAATATCAGTTTCTGGAAAGCCAGGAAGATGTCGCGCGCCGCTTCTCGCACGAGTTGCACGATGAATTGGGGCAGGCGCTTACCGCGATAAAGGCGAATCTCTCAGCCCTCGGCGCGAGCGCGGACCAGGCGCGAGTGGACGATTGCATGCGCCTGGTGGACGGGGCGATTCAGAATGTGCGCGAGATGTCGCAGCTTCTACGCCCCACCATCCTGGACGATTTCGGATTGGATGCGGCGTTGCGAACGCTTACCGAAAGCTTTTCGCAGCGTACCGGAATTGCGGTGAAATATCGCAGCGATATCGCCGACCGGCGTTTGCCCGATAATGCCGAAACGAACCTGTACCGCATCGCGCAAGAGGCGCTCACGAATGTGGCGCGGCACGCGGAAGCGACGGCCGTTTCGGTCGATTTATCGTCGCGAGAGAGCACGGTAGCGATGACCATTCGCGACAACGGACGCGGCTTCGAAGTGGCGGAGCGGCGCGAGCCTCGCGGGTTGGGCCTGGCGGGAATGCAGACTCGCGCGCGCGGCTGCGGCGGAAGTTTGAAGATGGAAACGGGAGCGGGCAAGGGATTGGTAATTGAAGTGATATGTCCGGTGGGATGAGGATGTACGGTCTTACACTGGCAAGTACAGAATACCTCTGAAAGTGAGAGTATTGATTCAAATGCTCGAGAAAGCCGGTTGGCAGCAGATGCGACAGTCCGGTAGCCATCGGCAGTTCCGGCATCCGGAGCGCCCGGATGTGATTACCATTCCCGGCAATCCAGGCGACGTTTTGGCGCTTGGAACCGAAGCCCGTATTCTGAAGAAAGCGGGGCTGAAGAAAAAATGAAGTACGCTGTCATTGTTGAAAACGCGGGCTCGAACTGGTCCGCATACTCTCCCGACGTTCCCGGATGCATTACGACGGGGCCTACCTTTGAGAAAACAGTGGAGAACATGCGCGAGGCGCTGCAGCAGCACCTGAAAGCGCTGACGACCCTGGGTGAACCGATTCCCGCGCCACAAACTAGAGCCGTGGAAATCGAAGCAGCCTGATTCTCGGCGTAGTTGTATCCATGCAATGGATGTGTCTGACCGGGCGATAAGAATTCTTTTGGCCGACGATCACACCATCGTGCGGCAAGGTTTGAAGCTGATTCTTTCGGCGCAGGCGGATCTGCAAGTGGTCGGGGAAGCGGCTAACGGCAGGGAAGCGGTGGAACTGGCGCAGAAAGTGAAGCCCGACATCGTGGTGATGGACGTCGCCATGCCGGAGCTGAACGGGATTGAAGCGACGCGGCGAATGGTGGAGGCGAATCCGCGTTTGCGCGTGCTTGTTTTGAGCATGCACAAAGAAGCGGTTTACGTTCGTGAAATTCTGCGCGCCGGCGCGCGGGGTTACATCCTCAAAGACGCCATCGATACCGAGTTGCTGAGCGCGGTGCGCTCGGTCGCACGCGGCGATGGCTACATCAGCCCCGCTGTTTCCGGTGCGCTATTGAGCGATTACCGGCAGAACGTGACGGATCCGATCGATCTGCTTTCGAGCCGCGAGCGCGAAGTGCTGCAGCTCATCGCCGAAGGTAAAACGAATAAGGAGATCGCCACGCGCTTAAATCTGAGCGTTTATACGGTGGATTCGCATCGCGGCAAGATTATGGAGAAGCTGAATCTGCACAGCACCGGAGAATTGGTGCGCTTCGCCGTGAAGCACGGTCTGGTGGATTAGGCTTCCTCTTCTTCCTCGGCGGGCTCGGAAGCTGCCTGTTCCAGCAATGGAGGGGAAAGTTGGGTAAGTAGCTTATCCGTTTTCTCCTCTTCCGCGAGGGTTTGGCCCAGAAGTTTCGCGACCCTACTTTCACCTAACCGCTCGGCCAGCGCGCGCAGCGTGCCATAGCCCGAAATTTCGTAATGCTCCACCTTCTGGGCGGCGGCCACTAGCATCAGGTCAGCCATCGCATCTTCTTGTTCTTTACCCTCTGCGATCTGCTCCTGACCTTCTTCGACGAGCCCTTGCATTCCCTTGCACGGCTTCGCCTTGGGCCTGGCGCCGAGCAGCTCGAAAGCTTGTTTCAACCGGTCCACATGTCCCTTGGTCTCTTCCAGGTGCTTTTCAAAGGCTTGCTTCAGTTTCGGTTCGTTCGCGGCGCGAGCCATTTTCGGAAGCGCTTTAACCAACTGTCCTTCCGCGTGAAGCAGATCCTGCATTTCTTCGACGAGCAACTCTTTCAGTGCCGGCATATTTATCGTTTTCCTCTGCTCCTCAGACGCCATTTGCCGGGTTCGGTTTCAGGGTATAGCTTACAGATCGCGTAACTTGGTAGAAGTACGCGCGGCTTATGCCGCAGTGAGTTTTCTTTTGCGGAATTCGTCGAAGCCGACCGCGGCGACGATCACCGCGCCGATGATGACTTGCTGCCAATAAGGATTGATGCCCAACAGGTCGCTGCCGTTCGACAGCAGGCCGATGATGAAAGCGCCGACGAGCGTGCCGACCACACTGCCTTCTCCACCGACCAAGCTTCCTCCCCCGATGACCACAGCCGCGATGGCCTGTAGCTCGTAGCCTTGGCCCGCCGTGGGCTGCCCGGTCATCAGCCGCGAGGCTTCGATCATGCCGGCCAGACCGGTGAGCATGCCGGCAATGGCATATACCGCGGTGAGATGAAATTTGATGGGCACACCAGCGTAATACGCGGCGTTGACGTTGCTTCCGATTGCAAAGGAATAGCGGCCGAGCTTCGTGTTCTCGAGCACAAAATGCATCAGAACAGCGCAAAAGGCCAGCACCCAAAGCGAGAACGGAATTCCCAACAGGCTGCCGTCCCCTAAAAAAGAAAACGCGTCGGGGAGTCCATGCACCGGCAAGCCTTGCGAGACAACCAGCGCGAACCCGCGAAAAGCTTCCAGAGTGCCGAGCGTGACGATGAACGGATTAATGCGAAGCTGGGTGATCATCAAACCATTCAGAACTCCGCAAGCGAGTCCGGCGCCGATGCCAATGGCAATGCCGACCGGGATCGGCTGCCCATCCTTTATGGCCATCGTGCCGAAAAGACCGGCTATGGCGAGAATAGATCCGACTGAGAGATCGATGCCGCCGGTGACGATCACCAGCGTCATGCCGAGCGCCATAATGTCGATCACGGCCGTTTGGCGCGCGACGCTCGCCAGATTGATCTTCGTCAAAAAATGCGGCGTGGCAATGGTCAGCGCAATAAAAAGGACGATGAGGGTGACAAACGGAAGCAGGCGCTGGAGGCGCTGAATCATCATGCGTTCCCCACAAGCGCTTTTGAATCGGGCGGGGCCGCCAGCCGCATAATGTCTTCCTGAGTAGTGGGGCGCGCCAGTTCGCCGGTGAGCCGTCCCTGGCACATCACGAGGATGCGATCGGCCATTTGAATGAGCTCGGGAAGTTCGGAGCTGACCATTAAAATGGCGGCTCCGGAACGGGCCAACCGGTCCATCTGTTCGAAGACCTCCTGCTTGGCAGACACGTCGATACCGCGCGTCGGCTCATCGAAGAGGAAAATGCGAGCCCCGCGCGCCACCCATTTGGCGATGACGATCTTCTGCTGATTCCCTCCGCTAAGGGACCCCGCCAGTTGCCCGGTCGTGTGGCACTTGATGCGCAGGCGTTCGCGATATTCTCGCGTCAACGCAGTCTCTTTGTCCTTGCTCAAGAATCCGAAACTGCTGATGCGCGCCAGATCGGGCAGGGTGATATTAGAGGCGATGGGAAGTTTCAGCGCCAGGCCATTGTGCTGGCGGTCCTCGGGAATGAGAGCGACGCCCGATGCGACCGCCTGGCGCGGCGTTTTGGGCGAGTTGGCGCGGCCGGCGATTTCGATGCGGCCCTTTTCGGGCGGATCCAGGCCAAACACCACGCGGCACAGCTCCGTCCGGCCCGCGCCCATTAAGCCGCCCAATCCCACAATTTCTCCGGCTCGAATCTCGAATGAGATATCGCGCAGCATGCCGCGGCACAGATTTTCGACGCGGAGGAGAACTTCGCCGGGCGGAAGCGGCTGGCGATGGTAGATCTCACTTAGCGGACGTCCGACCATGTATTGGATGAGCTGCTCGCGCGTGAGGTCTTTCAGCTTGCCGGTGTGCACGGTAGCGCCGTCGCGCAGAACCGTGACGCGGTCGCCGATGGAGCGCAACTCTTCCAGCCGGTGAGTGATGTAGATGACCGCCATGTTGCGCCGGCATAATTCGCGGACGATACGAAACACCTCGCGCGTTTCGGTTTCCGAAAGAGAAGAAGTGGGCTCGTCGAAGATGAGCAAACTGGAGCCTTGCGAGACGGCGCGGCAGATTTCGACAAGCTGCTTTCCGGCCGGCGTAAGCGTGGCGACGCGCGCGTTGGGATCTAGCCGGAAACCGTTTTCCGAAATGACGCGCTGGGCGTTATCGATCAGAGTGCGGCGTCCGACCCAGCCGATTTTGGATGTGCTTTCGCGGCCCAGATAGAGATTTTCAGCCACCGTGAGATGCGGCGCCAGCAGCGATTCCTGGTGCACCATGGCAATCCCGTTCGCCGAGGCTTCCGAAGGGTTGCCGAAGGAGACCGGCTGGCCGCGCCACAACATCTCGCCCGCATCGCGCGTGTACAAGCCCGCGACGATTTTCATGAGCGTGGATTTTCCCGCTCCGTTTTCGCCCATCAACAGATGCACTTCGCCCTCGTGCACCTGGAGATTTCCGTCGCGCAACGCCTTTACGCCGCCGAAACTCTTTTGAATTCCCTGGAGTGAAAGCAGCACGTAGCGAGTTTAGTACAGCGGCGCTAACTGCAACGGGGTTTGATACAACGGATGACGATGAAAAAGACGCGGATTGCCGTAGGCCGATTGAGTGTCGTATTGGCGGGCATGGCTTGCCTGGTTTCAATCGGGAGAGCGCAACAACGGAGCGGCCCGGATGCGGCACTCGTTGCGAAGCGGAACGCAACCGAGAAAGAACTGGAATCGATAGCGGTCGTCGACCGCAAGGTTATGGTGCCGATGCGGGATGGCAAGCGCATGGCTGCAGATATCTATCGTCCGAAGGATGCGTCGAAAAAATACCCCATCATCTTTGTGCGGACTCCTTACAACTTCAACTATTGGGATGTGCGCGATGGGGCGCCGCGCGATATGACAAGCGAGTTGGAAGCGGTGAAGCGCGGATATGCCTATGTCGAGATGAACGAGCGGGGTCACTTTTTCTCGGAGGGCGAATACGACATTCTGGGGCCGCCCCGCAGCGATGGTTCGGACGCTCTCACATGGATCGCGTCGCAGCCGTGGTCGAACGGCAAGGTGGGCACTATTGGGTGCTCTTCGACGGCCGAATGGCAGCTGGGGGTAGCGGCGCTCGGGAACCCCGCCTATGCGGCCATGATTCCGGAAAGCTTCGGGGCCGGCGTGGGGCGCGTGGGTCCGTACTATGAGCAGGGCAACTGGTATCGCGGCGGAGCCGTGCAGATGCTTTTCATTGCATGGCTCTATGGCGAGCAGAACCAGGTCAGGCCGATGTTTGCCGCAGATACTCCACAGCAGGATCTGATTCGCGCCTCAAGAGCGTTCGATCTGGCGCAGCAACAGCCGCCCGTCGATTGGTCAAAGGCGCTGCGGCATCTTCCAGAGAAGGACATTATCGAGGCGGTGGACGGGCCGCACGGAATTTTCGCAGACCCTATGCCGACTGCCACGGGCGGCGCGATGATCGAGCGAACTCCGAACGATCCGGCGTGGTATCGCGGCGGGTTGTGGCATGACGATATGCCGGTGAACGTGCCGGGCCTGTGGTTCATGACCTGGTACGACGTTTCGATTGGGCCGAATCTGGCCGCTTACAACTACGTCCGGAAAACGGCGAAGCCGGAGATCGCGAATGAGCAGTACGCCGTGATTGCGCCGACGCTGCATTGCGGTTACAAGCGCGCGACCGAAGATACGGTCGTCGGCGAGCGGCATTTGGGCGATGCGCGGCTCGATTACGACGCGCTCACTTACGGATGGTTCGATCACTTTCTAAAAGGAGAGGACAATCACATCCTGGAGAAAACGCCTCGGGTGCGGTATTACACCATGGGTCTGAATAAATGGCAGACCGCCGACACGTGGCCGCCCAAGGGAGCTGAACCGATGACGCTGTATCTCGGGAGCGGAGGCAAAGCAAACAGCCTGCGCGGCGATGGCGTTTTGACCAGCGAGGAACCTTCAGCCGACAAGCCGGATGGCTTCGTTTACGATCCAATGAGTCCAGTACCCTCTTATGGGGGCAATGTTTGTTGCACGGGAAATGCGGTCATGGGCGGGGCTTTCGATCAGCGCAATATGGAGATGCGCGATGACATTCTGGTTTATACTTCTGAGCCGTTGAAAGCAGACCTGGAGATGAGCGGCCCCATTGAGCCTACGCTCTACGTATCGTCCGATGCGAAAGATACCGACCTCACGATCAAGGTGGTTGATGTTCTGCCCGATGGCACTGCTTACAACCTGGACGAAACGATCCAGCGGCTGCGGTATCGCAACGGTTACGACAAGCCGCTCGCGTGGATGGAGCCGGCCAAGGTTTACAAAGTAACGCTGCAGCCGCTAAACACGAGCAATTACTTCCCCGCGGGCCATCGTATCCGCATTGAGGTTTCGAGCAGTAATTTCCCGCGCTTCGACCGTAACTTGAACACCGGGGGAAATAACTATGACGAAATAAAAGGCGTGGTGGCGCACAACGCGGTACATCACTCGCGGCAATATCCGTCGAGCGTGACGTTTACTGTTGTGAAGCGGCAGCAGCAGACGGATTCCCACCCGGAGTAGGCTTCAGATATTTGTCATACCAGGCGAGATAGCGCTGGTAACGGTCACGGATGAAGCTGGGGCGGCGAAAGCCATGGAATTCGCCCGGATAGATCACGAGCTCGGTGGGGACGTTGAGCGTGCGTAAAGCCTGATACATCTGCTCGCCGCCGATCACGGGAACGTTGAAATCTTTATCGCCGCCCATGAAAAGCGTTGGGGTGTGGATGCGTTCCGCCTTGAAAAACGGGTACGATATTTTGATCCAGGCCTGCGTGTTTTGCCACGGCGGACCCAGCTCTAAATCGTATTGACGAGTGTATTGATCCACTCCGTACATCGCTATCTGATCGGCGCTGCCGGCTCCGGCGATGGCGGCTTTGAAGCGCGAATCGGAGGCGATGCTGTAATCGGTGAGAATGCCGCCATAGCTCCAGCCGCCGATGCCGAGGCGATCGGGATCGGCATTGCCCATCGCCACCACGCGATCGACGCCGGCCAGAAGATCGGCAACTTCTTTGTCGCCCCAATCGGCGAAGATGCTTTGACCGTATTTCTCTCCGCGGCCCGCGCTGCCGCGGTAATTCACGGAGATGACGAGATAACCGTTGGCCGCGAAGAGTTGGTGCTCAAAGCTGAAGGCGTGACCGTCCTGTCCGTTCGGGCCACCGTGGATGCGAAGCAAAGTGGGATACTTTTTTCCGCTCTCAAAATCCGGAGGCTTGGTGATGAAGCCGTGCACCGGGGTGCCATCGCGGCTGGTGAATGCGATATCTTCGACGCCGCCGAGCTTTAATTCGGAAAGCAGCGCGCTGTTGTGCGCGGTCAGCTTGCGCAACGCGCCGCCTTCCAGCGCGAAGACTTCGGGCGGAGCATCGTCGGTGGCGGCGAGCACGGCTGTATGCCCGCCTGCAGACGATAGCGCCGATGCGACCAGCGGATGTTCGATGAGCCGCTGCACCGAACCGCCATCGAGCGCTATTTTCGCCGGATAGTCGGATCGATCGTCCGCGACGAGAAAGAAAATCGTGCGGCCGTCCTTCGCAAAAGCGGGCGAGGCTACGCCCCGGTCGAGCTTGCCCGTGAGAACGCGCGAAGGACCGCCAGCGGCCGGAACCACCGCCAGCCGGTTCATGTTGTACGCGGTAAATTTGCCTTCGCTGCCGCGCAAATACGCGATCAACTTGCTATCGGGACTCCAGGCCAACTTGCCTGAATCGGGACCCGGAAAATCGGTGAGCTTGCGCGCGGTCGACCCCGGGCGCGCATCGACGACGAAGACGTCGGTGTTGTCTGTGCGATCCGGATCTTTATCGCGATTACTGATGAATGCGATTTGCGCGCCATCCGGCGACCAGACCGCTTCGGTTTCGTCATAGTTTCCGGTAGTTACTTGAGAAAGCTTTCCGGTTTCCACATCGAACGTGTAAATATGATTGTGTTTCGATCCGCTGAGATAGCCTTGAACGTCGGCTTTGAAGTGATAGCGGTCGATAACGATTGGTTTGGGAGGCTTGGGCGGCGCTCCGGGCTCGGACTCCGGCTCATCTTTCTCACGCAGCACCAGCAGTAGCTTCTTGGAATCGGGAGCCCAATCGTATTGGGAAATGGTGTGATCCTTGAGATGCGTAAGCTGGCGAGCTTCCCCGCCGCGCCGGTCGAGCAGCCATACTTGCGAGCCTTTCGTTTCGCCCGGCCGCGAGGAGAGGAATGAGAGATAGCGGCCGTCCGGACTCCAGCGCGGCGAACTCTCGGATTCGGTGCCGTAGGTGAGCCGGATGTCCTGCGAACCATCCCAGCTCACCATCCAGATGTTGCTGTAGTGCTTGTCGGCTTTGCGGTCCATGCTCGCGACTGAATAGGCGATCCACTGGCCATCGGGCGAACACTGCGGATCGCTGACGTTCTCGAACCGATACAGGTCGTCTACTTGAAGCAGTCGCTTGGCCGGTGTTTGAGCCCACGAGCAGAACGCAAGACAGAGAATGCAGAGCGGAGCGGAACGGGCGAAGGTGCGCATCGGCAGAAAGTCTAACACTGAACGGTCGATGCGTGTCGCCGCGAGCGGATTCGCCCGGGAGCGGATTATTGAACGGAGCGGCGGATGGTCAGTTCATCGACGGTGAGGCGATCCACCGTGAGATCGCGAATGTGCAAAGAGCGGACATGGCCCTTTTCCATGGCAAAGCGGCGAATGGCGAGAGCGCGAATGGCGAGAGCGCCGATTGCAAGCGCGCCAATGGCGAAGGCGCCGAACGCGACAGCGCCAATAGCGGTCGCACCCGCGGCTGCGCGGCCGACTTTGAGACGACGTGACATTTCCGGTGTTGGCATGGAGGACACTCCTAACCATAGTGTCGCCCGGTTGGGTAAAATGCGGCCGTTAGAAATTCAGCCAGATCGGATTGCCGTCAGGATCCTCCACGGAAACAGTGTGCGCGGGATAGCGCGCCTCGCGAATCACGCGGCGCAGACCCAGGGCTCGCATTCCGGTAAGCCCTGATCCGACGTTCACGCGCATTCCAGAGCCCCGTTCTCCGCGAATCAAATCGTCTGCGGCTAGGTTGTCGTATGCGGCAAGCACCGTGTTGCGGGACAGGCCGAGCAATTTGGCCAGCATGCGGGTGGAAGGTAGGCGCGCCTCCCGCCGGTCCTCCGCCCGAATCGCTTCCGCAATTTGCCGGCTGAGCTGGAAGTGCAACGGCTCCGTCGAGCACCGGTCGAGTGCGAGCAAGGGCAACCAGAGATTTTGAGGACGCGGCAAAGTGGCTCCTTCCGGTGGATCTTTCCATTGTCGCGGTTTTGCGGGAAAATTGCCCTGGAGGCAAAACATGATTACGGGCGGAAATGCGACGGTGTTTGTTAAGAACATGGATACGGCAGTACGCTTCTATACGGAAGCTCTCGGGCTGAAATTGACAAACCGGTTCGGCAACGATTGGGCTACTGTGGATGCCGGCAAGGGGCTCACGATCGGGCTGCATCCGGCATCCTCGAAATACCCCGCGCCGGGAACGAAAGGCAGCATGATGTTGGGGCTCGAAATCGACGAACCGGTCGAGCAAGCGCTTGCGCGGCTGGCGGGAAAAGGGGTGCGGGTGACACAATCGGTTGAGCGTACGGAGGCCGGCTCCTTTGCTCATCTGGAAGATCCGGACGGAAACGAGATCTATTTATGGGAAACGAAACGCGAAACCGTGCCGCAATCTGAAATGCAATACGCAGGGGCGAAAAGTTAGTACTTTCAGACACGAAACTCGACTGATACGACAGTCTGAAACGTTTGGCTGAAAGCTGGCGTTTCATCTATGTGAGTTTCGGCAGCGATCCGTATAGGATCATTCGACTAGTTGCGTTTTTCGTAGCCGGATTAGTGGTGGCTGTGGGCGCCGCGCTGATTTATTCGTTGCACGTTGCATCTGCGGGCCACGTAACAGGGCAACCGCCGGAGGTTTCGCGAGCCGCTCCAGAGCCGGAGCCCGCCAGTGTACCCGAACTTCCGCAAGCTGTGGACGTGAATCGCTCCGGAGTGCCGAATGGTGCGTTCGACGACGGGCAGGAGCCGCGAGCGGCGTTACCCGTTTCCGCACCGGAACAAAAGACATTGCACAACACCCTGCGCGTAGCGAGGCATATCGCTGGCAACCTGTTGCCGCCTCCCGTTCTCGTTCGTTCCGACGAACCTGAGATCGGCGACCTGAAGCGGGCTTCGGCAGTGGCAGCACCGGTTACGCGTTCCATCGTAAATATGCCCACGCGGCAGCCGCACGTGGCCACGTTCGATTCGGGAACGGCGGTGACGATACGGCTCGGGGAAACTCTTTCGAGCGGGTACGACCGCCGGGGCGAAACGTTTCGCGGCACGCTCGAGACGCCTCTGGTTGCGAATGGGTTTGTGATTGCCGATCGCGGATCGGCGGCTGTGGGACGCGTGCTCTATGTGCACAAAGCGCGACTGATCGGAAGCGCATCGGAGTTGCGCCTCATTTTGACGGGAATCAACACCACAGACGGCCAGTTCGTGGCCATCGACACGCACCCGTGGGACGAAAAGGGCGGACGCATGCATCTGGGTAATCCGGCCAAAATGGCGGTGGGGGCAGTTGCCGAAGTGGTATCGGATGCGGCAAAAGTGGCCCATTTCGATGGTTCCGGCCCGAACTTGGGCAAGGTGACGAATCAGAAAGTCGTGACATTACCGAAGGACGCGAGACTCACGTTTCGCCTGGCGATTCCGGTCACTATTACCGAGAAGATTGCCAGCCGCTGAGAGTTCCGCTTGTTGTTGACATCCGACACCAAGTCGGCGTATAGTGTCGTTTATCGACACTATGGCAAACCGCTCCCGGCTCGATCTGCTGCAGGGAACGCTCGATCTACTGATCTTGCGCACGCTGACGAACGGTCCCAAGCACGGTTGGGCGGTTTCTGAACGAATTCAGCAAATCTCACAAGACGTTTTGCAGGTGAATCAAGGCTCGTTGTACCCTGCGCTGCACCGGTTGGAGCAGCAAGGCTGGATCAAGGCGGAATGGGGCACCTCCGAGCTAGGGCGGCGCGCCCGGTTCTACCGGCTTACGGCGGCGGGCCGGAAGCAACTGGAGCGCGAGACCGAGGATTGGGCGCGCCTCTCGACCGCCATCGGCCGCGTTCTCGAGAGGGCGTGATATGGATTGGAGCAGTTTCGGAAGCCGCCTTCGAGCGCTCTTTTCGCGGCGTCGCCCGGAGAACGAGCTTGACGAAGAACTAACCGCACACATCGAATTTCAAAGTAGAAAATATGTTGCGCAAGGGCTGAGCCCGGACGAGGCGCGGCGGCGTGCCTGCGTCGAGTTCGGCGGGTTTGAGCAAGCGCGGGAAGAGTGCCGGGAAGTGGATCGCTGGCGCTGGATAGATGCGAGTGCTCGCAATTTGAGGCATTCTTTCCGCTCGCTCGGGAAAAGCCCGGCCTTCACTATTGTTTCGATTCTGATCCTGACGGCCGGCATCGGCTCGAATCTGGCCGTGTTCAGCACGATGGATGCAGTTTTTCTTCGACCGCTACCGGTGGAGCGGCCCGATGAACTTATTGAGGTATCGACGATGAGCGACCACGGAACTCTGCTCGAGTTGTATTCACCGGCCGTTCCGGTTCTGGAGAGCAACCCTGCGCTGCATGGCGTGTGCGGCTTCAGTATGCCGCCGCAGGGCGTGGAGATCGAGGGCAATATCCGTCCCCTCGGGGTCGCCGGGTTTACTGGCGGTTGTTTCGAGACGCTTGGACTTCACCTCCAAATAGGGCGGCCTATCACCTCCACCGACGATCACCTTGGTACGGAAGGTATCGCGGTGATAACGGATTCGCTCTGGCAAGGCACCTTCGGCCGACGCCCGGACGTTCTTGGCAAGAAATTGAAAATCGGCCACCAAATGTACACGATTGTGGGCGTAACACAAAAGGGGTTTAGCGGCCTAACGCTGGGCTCTCCGCAACAGGTCATGATCCCCTTGCTGCAGCAGCCCGGGATACCGCCTAATGGAACGAGACCGGCGTATTACTGGGTAAGTATACTGGCGCGCCGCGCGCCGGGTGTTTCCGAAGGGCAGGTGCGCGCTAGCGTGTTGGCGCAAAGAGATCAGATTCTTAGAGAGAGCGTTCCGCATCACTACAATGCCGCCGATCGCAAATGGTATCTCTCGCGGAAGCTTGCAGTGATGCCGGGAAAGAGCGGAATCGATTATTTTCTTCGCCGGCGTTTCGGCGAACCGCTCTACGCGATTTTTGGAATTTGCGCCGCCCTGCTCCTCATTGCGTGCGTAAATCTGACCACTCTGGTGCTGGCTCGCAGTTTGAAGCGGCGGCACGAACTGGCGGTTCGCCTGGCGCTCGGAGCGAAGCGAACTCATATCGCCGGAATGTTCGCGTTGGAGAGCGCCATATTGGTGTGGGCCGGCGCGGTCGCGGGCATAATCGCTGGATTTTGGACAGCGCAAGCGATCCTAGCGCAGGGCAGGTCTATTTTCGGAAATTTTCGTTTGGACACCGGGATGGATGAGCGGGTGCTGGTGTTCCTCGCCGGCATGGTTCTGGTGATTCTTGCCATTTTCACGACCGCTTCTGTCTGGCAAGCCGGACGCTTAGCAAATCCGAAGGCATTAAAAGAGAGCGGGCGCAGCGTTCTCGCGACCAACACGTATGCGCAGAGGGCGCTGCTGGGAACTCAGATTGCGCTCACGCTCGCTTTCGTGACAACCAGCGCTTTGTTCGCAGCATCGGTAAGAAACATGTACAGCATCGACTTTGGAATCGATCCACGAAATCTATGGCAAGTCGAGCTGGCGGGCCGGCCCAACAATCTTGATCCCGTGGCTTATTATCGCGCGCTCTTGCAACAGATCGAGCCGTTACCGAATGTGCAATCGGCCAGCATCACCGACATGGTGCCGTTTTATACGTATGACGTTCGGGACAAGGTCGCAATGGTTGAGAATCCGGAAGTTAGTGGAGAAGTTCAGGCGCGAGATTTTGGAGCGTCGGATAACTTTCTGGAGACTCTGGGCGCCAGGATCGTCGCGGGAGACGATTTCCGGCGCAACGACTCGAACTCAGGCCCACCCACGGCGATCCTCAGCGAATCTTTGGCACGGCATTTCGGAAAACCGCGCGATTTGATCGGGCGTCATATAAAAGTTGGAAATGAAGTCGAATATCAGCACCTGAAGGTGATCGGCATCGCGTCGGACACCGACATGAATTTAGCGAACGTGGACGATACGAGACCATTCACGATATATCTGAACTTCTGGCAGCACCGGAATCTTGAGGGCCATCCGGTCTTGCTAATCAGAACGCGAGGCGGACCGCCCCCGATCACCACCATACGACGCATCGTCAAGCAAAAGGGATATGAATATGTGGACCGCGTGACCACAATCGAGAATGAAATCGATAACGCTCTCGTGGAGAATCGTTTCATAGCTTATTTGTCGGGCGCATTTAGTATCCTGGCGCTCGCGATGGCCGCTATTGGTCTGTTCGGTTTGCTCAGTTATCAAGTCGCAAACCGTACGGGCGAAATCGGCATCCGCATGGCGCTGGGGGCGAAGCGCGCGCAGATTCAGTGGCTAATCCTGCGGCAGATCGTTACAGTGTTGGCGCTCGGCAGTCTGGCAGGTGTGGCGCTCACGTTCGCGCTCGGGAAGGCAATAGCTGGTCTCCTATATGGCGTCAGCGCTTATAATCCCTCGCTGCTCCTGTTCTCTATCGCCGTGCTGGCGGTTACTGCCGTACTTGCCGCCGCGATTCCGATTCATCGCGCCTCCACCGTCGATCCGCTCGAAGCGCTGCGGCAGGAATAGGCGAATTACTTCTCCGCACCGGGGAAGTGCTCGATATGAAAATCGCCGCCGCGGCCGTTGTAAATCGCTTTTCGTCCTTCGATATAGACGGTGTAATCCGTCGTACCCGCGGACATGATGCGGCGCAGGAACTCGGGGTATTCGATGCGGCGCTGCTGGCTATCGGCAATAGCGTCTTTTACGGCTTGAGCGGAAAAATCCGTGGCAATCGGGGGCGCATATTCCAGTAGAATTTTCTCGCTATGGATTTCGCCGCCGCTCGAATAATGCAGCTTTTCCAAGGTAACCAGGTCGGCGTGGTAACGCTCGACTCCTGTTTCGTGCATGCGCTTTACCGTTTCGGGGAACGATAATGCGCCCCGCATGGCCTGGGTCAGACAATCGTGAAGAATCGCGGTGTTCATATTCACAGTTATACCCGGTATGACAGCGTGCTGTCAATCTGGTAGCTTGCTAAAATGCCGCCATGGCGCCAAAAGAACTGCCGACCGCCGATACGATTCCGCTGCTGGTGGCCGAAGTTTTCGAATTAGCCGGGACATTCCGCCAGACAGGTGAGCGGATCGCATCCGAGGCCGGTCAGACGCAAGCGCGCTGGCAGGTATTGAGCGCCGCTTCGGCCGGACCGCGAACTGTGGCGCAGATCGCGCGCAGGCTGGGCTATGCGCGGCAGAGCGTGCAGCGCACGGCGGACCAGCTAAGCAGCGACGGCTTGCTGCGCTATCGAGCGAATCCGGATCACAAGAAATCGGCCCTTGTGGAGCTTACCGCCGACGGGGCTACCGCGCTGAGCCAGATTACAAAAGCAGCGCGGAAGTGGCATAAAGCGCTGGCGCGCCACCTTGAGAAGCAACAGCTCGCAACAACGTTGGAGGTGCTGCGGCGGCTATGCGAGACAGCTCCTAATTATCCACCGTAAAGGTGCGACTGACGGTTGAGCTTTGGCCCGCGGCGGAGGTCGCGGTGACAGCCAGCGTGTGATCCCCATTGGCCAGCAAGGTTGTATCGAACGGGAAATTCCAGCCGACATTTGGGCATCCGGCGAAGCCCGGAAAAGCGGCGCATACGTCGGTTCGCGCGGCTCCGTAGGACGCGCCCGGTAAAGGCACGCCGTCGATCGCGACCGATACACTACTCACCGGTCCATACCGGTCGAGCACCCATCCGCTAAAATTCACCGTACCGGAATAGAAATCGACGGTGGGGCTAGGAGCGTCGATATCGATGCTAAGCGACGTGGTGCTGGACCAGTTCGCCACCTGAAACTGTGTGCTCGCACTTATGTGGTCGGCGCCCGCGTAAACGGTAATAGCTAAAGTGTGAGCCCCATCCGCCAGTTTCGTCGTGTCGAGCAGAAACGTCCAACCGACAGCGGGACAGCCGGGCCGGTTTGGATAGGCCGCGCAAACATCCGGACGGCTGGAACCGTAGGCGGCATTCGGCTGAGGGGCACCGTCAATCGATACAGCCACGGTGTTCACGAGGTTGTTGTCGTCGATGGCCCAGCCGAAAAATTGCGCGAGGCCTACGAAGGGATCGCTTTGCCCATTCGGCTGATCGATATAGATCCTCGCCGGACCGTTGGAATT
This sequence comes from uncultured Acidobacteriaceae bacterium, assembly GCA_963787545.1. Classification (GTDB taxonomy): domain Bacteria; phylum Acidobacteriota; class Terriglobia; order Bryobacterales; family Bryobacteraceae; genus Bog-105. Next base: position 141,836 of record CAWBDW010000019.1, on the reverse strand, counting down.
GGAATTCGCAACCGTGAAAGAAACGCTCGCGGTGCCGCGCTGGCCGGTGCTCGAGGTTGCGGTGACCTCGATCGTGTGAGTTCCATTAGAGAGCAGCGTGGTATCGAAAGCGTAGTTCCATCCCACGTCCGGGCAGTCGGGACTTGGATAGACCGCGCAAACATCAGTCCGCGATCCTGTACGGGAAGCGGATCCACGCAACACGCCATCCACCAGCACTTGTACGCCGCTGATAGACGCAGTGCCACTCAACGCCCATCCGCTAAAAGCAGCGGTGCCGCTAAACGGAGCGCTGTTCGGACCGGGAGCGTCGATGGTGACCTTCAGCGGATTCGATGCGGTCAGGTTTGCAACGGTGAATGTTGTGCTAACTGTCGAGCTCTGACCGCCCGTTGAAGTGCCGGTTACGGAAAGGGTATGCTGGCCATCGCCGAGCACCGTCGTGTCTATCGGGATTGTCCAACCGACATTCGGACATCCCGGGAAATTGCCCAATCCGGTGCAAACGTCCGGGCGCGAACCGCCGTAGGGCGCATCGCCAAACGAGACTCCATCGATACTGATTTGAACGGAAGAAATAGGCGCGTCACTATCGACGACCCAGCCGCCGAATGTGACGGTACCGCTAAAGGTCCCACTCGTCAAGCCGGGAGAATCGATATCGACGATCATGGGATTCGCCGCGCTCCCGTTCGAGACGGTGAAGGGAGTGGCGACGACGTTAAATTGCCCGTTGGTTGCGGTCGCGGCGATCTGGAGCGAGTGCGTTCCGTTGGAAAACTTGTTGGTGTCGACCAGGATGGACCAGCCAATATTGGGACAGCCCTGGCTGGGATAGACGGCGCACACGTCGGGACGCGAAGTGGTGGTCACGGGCCCTAGCGGGGCGCCGTCCACCGATAGGGTGACAGTGGAAATGGCGGCGTTGCTGTTGACAGCCCAACCGGAGAACGAAACGACACCTTGCAACGGACCGCTGTTCAGGCCGGGCTGGTCGGCGAAGATCCGGGTGGGATTGCCGGGACTCGCATTCGCGGTGGTGAAGGACCCAGCGAGCGTGAGATGCACGCCGTCGCTGCCGGTCGCGGTCATCTGCAGCCTATGCGCGCCATCCGCGAAACGGGTCGTATCCACCGCAATGTTCCAGCCGACATTCGGATTCGGCGTGCAATTGGGGCTGGACGGGAACACGGCGCAGGCGTCGGCACGGCTGGCCCCATACGCCGCGGCACCGTAGTAGACGCCGTCCACATAAATCCGCACGGCAGAGATGGTCGCATTGTCGTCGAGCACCCAGCCTCCGAACGCGGCCGTGCCGGTGTAGGTTCCGCCGTTGGGAACATCGATATTTCCGTGGAGCGGGCTGGGTGGCGGGGGCGGCTGCGTGGTGGAAATGGACGTCGCCGGGGTACCAATAGGCAGCGTCACGATATTGCTGATGAAAGCGTTTTGGGCGGTGTAGACCTGCGCGTTACCGGCGCCCAGAGTAGTCGGAACAATTACCTGGATCTGATAATGTCCGATGGCGCCCGTAGGCAAGCCGGCACCGATTACTTGCCCGGTGGATCCGCCCATCGTAACCACTACCTCATTGGCCGCCGAGTTGGGCGTTGGGCCATTGAACGGTTGTCCGGCGGTGGCCACAACGGAATTGGCGAGCAAGCCCAAGCCGTCTGCATCGAGCGTAATCATTTCGCCCGGCGCGGCGGGATTCGCGGGTGTAATCGCGGACCCCGGCACCACATCGCAGCAGGTCTGAGTGTTATAGGCCGTGACCGTCACTTGCGCGTTTGCGCTGGTGCTTCCCGCGATGGGAATGCCGTTGCCGGCCGCGCCCGGTTGAATAGCCGTCAAAACCACGCGCGTGAAAGCAGCGCCCGCGGAAGCCGTGACCTGCGGATCTACGCCATTGATCTTGGCAATGAGGCCGTTGACGATACTCGTCAGACTGTCGCCGGTAGCCACCGTATAGGTGTAGTTGCGGCCGTTAATGGTAATGGTGGCAGTATCGCCTGCATGCGCGGTTCCGTCGATGGAAACCACCGCACTGGGATTGGTGGAGGAATGGAGAGCGCCTGAAGCCGGCGGGAGCGGCTGCCCGGGAGCCGTGCTGAACAATCCCGGGTTTGCGGGGGCTATGTAGACCGGAGTGGCATTCGTACTGGTGATGCTGCCGTCGCTATGAAGCGTGCGAACGTAAACGCTGGTGCTGTTGCGGTCCGTTGGATTCACGTTGGAAATGTTGGCGCTAGAGCCGCTGTTGTTCGTGAAGGTGTACGGAATCTGAGCGACAATTTGGGTAGTCGAGACACTCAGCAGCGGAGCTGCCAACCCGTCCATGTACACCTCCGCGCCCCCGAGATTGGTGGGGAGCGTGCTGGAAGTCGACGCCGTGACGGGAGAACCCGCCGGAACGTCAGCGAGATTCGTTCCGTTAATCAGGACCAGCATTCCCGGTGCGCCGGTGGCGGCCGTGCCCGCCGACAGATAACCTCCCGACGCAGTGGCTACGATATCGATGCCGCCAGAGGAATTGGTTGCCGACAGGGTGATGGTGTCGTAGCCGAGATTAACTTGTTTGGAACTCAGATAAAGGCTGCCGGTTCCCGCTCCGGCGAATATGGCGGTGGCGTTCGGATCTCCACCATTGGCGTTGATGACGTTTACCAAACCCTGGGCGATGGTGTCGAGCGTGTCGTTGGCTTTAATCGTATAGGTGTAGGCCACCGGGCTAGCGGTGCTGGCCAGCCCCAGTGAGACAGTGACAGTGTCTTTCGCAACGATGGCGCCGGTAGTTGCCGGGAGGCTCAGCGTGACGACGCCTTCCTGCCGGGTGATTTGGCTGGCCCAGTTAACGATGGAGTTGTCGGGTAGCGGTGTCTCGGCGGGCGTGAAAACAAGCACGCGCAGGTCGGTCGCGTCGCTCACATACAGATTGGTGCCATCCCACGCCAGAGATTGCGGCGCTGGAATGGTATCGACGCTGCCGGTATTGTCGATCGCCGTGCTCGCGAGACTGGGGTTCGCATTCGTGCTGCTAACGACGTTGCTGGTGAAATCCGGTTGCCCGAGCACCGCGTCGGCGGAGGCGCCGTTGGAGGTCGGAATGGAATTAAAGATCAAGACACGATCGTTCCCGTCGGCGATAAACAGCCGTCTGCCGTCGGACAGAGCGAATTTTGGAAAATTCAAGTCTCCCGCGCAGGCGCCCTGAGGCCCCGCTCCGTTGGGGCAAACGGCGGGATTGTTCGCAACCGCGCTCGTCATATCGGGTTGTCCCACCACCACATCCGCCGGTTGGTCGTTGGAAGTCGGAATGCTATTCCAGATGAGCACGCGGCTGTAGCCCAGATCGGAAACAAACAGGTGCGTACCGTCGGAGCTGACTGACGCTGGACTGCAGAGTTGGTTAGCGGCGACAGTGGGATTGCCTAGGCTTGGAGGGCAGCTCTGCGAGCCGGTGCCGAAGCTCGATTGCCCCAGCACCAAATCGGCCGGCTGATTATTTTGCGTGGGGATCGAATTCCAGATCAGCACGCGATTGTTGTGCGTATCGGCCACAAATAGCTTCCCGTTCTGGATCCAAACGCCCTGTGGACCGGTGACGCTGGTCTGAGTTGTGGCAACGACGCCCGGGGTGGTGAAATTGGCAGAACCGAGCACAATATTGGCGGGCTGGTCGATGGACGACGGAATGGAATTCCAGATCAGCACGCGATTGTTGTCGGTATCGGCAACCGCCAGCATGTGTCCGTCCGTTGCGACCGCGGTCGGCGTCTGTAGCGACTGGCTGGAAACAGCTTGCGGGCCTTGGCTGACGAAGTCCGGTTCGCCGAGGACGTTACTGGCGGCGTAACCGCAGAGTCCGCAATAGGGGTCGGGATTGGACAATTGCGTTAAATCCGCGTGTGGCCCCGGAATTTGCGTCGTGTCGTATATGACGACGCGATTGTTATTTACGCCGGCGCCTATCTTGTTCGAATCGGCCACGAACAGCAGACCATTGGCGTAGGCCAACCCACTCGGACCGCCCAATAGATTTTGAGCCGTGCCGGAAGGAAGGGTTTCTCCGAACGTAAAATCCTCCTGCCCCAGGACGGCGCGCGCGGCCTGACCGTTAGTAAAGCTCTGGGCCGGCGCAAGGCAGGCAAATAGCGTCAGGAGGACAACTAGCGTGTAATTTCTCAAAAAAAGGCCCCAAAAACTGCTAAGTATAACAGCGGGTGGGACGCGCGGACCGGCATGGAGGTTGCACGGCGGGTGGCTGCAGGTACTCGAAAGCCCATTTGAATTGGATTCCGGGTACAATTTGGGGCGATGGCCCTGATTGACAGAGTTCAGAAGGATATGGTCGACGCGATGAAGGCGAGGGACGAGGGGCGGTTGAGTGCGCTTCGCATGCTGAAATCGGCGCTGCAGAAGCAGCAGGTCGATTCCCGCAAGCCCTTGGACGACGCGGCGGAAATACAGGTCATGAACACGCTTTTGAAACAGCGCCGCGAATCGGCGGATATTTTTCGCAAGGGAGGCCGCGAGGAATTGGCGGCAAAGGAAGAGGCCGAGATCCGCGTCATCGATGGCTATTTGCCGGCGGCGCCCTCTGCAGCCGAGTTGCAGGAAGCGGTCTCATCTGCAATTGCCGAAACCGGCGCCACGTCCGCGAAACAGATGGGACAAGTGATGAAAGCGGCGCAGACGAAACTGGCCGGCAAGCGCGTAGATGGGAAAGCGCTTAGCGAGTTGGTCAAAGCGCGATTGGGGTAATGATGCTTCAGGCCAGGTTGATTTGCGTCGTTTTTGCCGCGATTTTATGCTTCGGCGCGGAGAAGCCGGGGACGGGAGAGCTGGGGACGGTTTCATTTCCCACGTCGTGCGCGGGAAGCGTTCAGCCGTCGTTTGAACGCGGTATTGCGCTGCTGCACTCCTTCGGCTACAGCGAAGCCAGACAGCAGTTCGAAGAAATTGAACGGAGAGATCCCGGCTGCGCCATGGCGTATTGGGGCGAGGCCATGAGCCTCTATCAGCAGCTATGGAATCGGCCGTCGAAAACCGATTTGCAGACTGGCCACGAACTTGTTCGGAAGGCGGAAGCCGCCGGGACAAAGACGCAGCGCGAGCGCGGCTACATCGCGGCTGCGGCGGCTTTTTATCAAGATGGCGATGTCAGTTATGAGGCTCGTTGGGCGGCTTATTCACAAGCGCTCGACCGCTTGCGGGCCCGTTATCCGGAAGATCACGAAGCGGCTATTTTCTACGCCTTATCTCTCATCGCCTCGCCGCATGCAAACGATAACGATCTGGCGCTCCGGAAGAAAGCCGTCTCGATTTTGGAGCCGCTGTTCAAGGCGCAACCGGATCATCCCGGCGCGGCTCATTACCTGATCCATGCTTGCGACAACCCGGAAATGGCTCGCCTGGGATTGCCGGCGGCCCGCCGCTACGCGCAAATTGCCCCGGCATCGCCGCACGCTCTGCACATGCCGTCTCACATTTTTGCCCGGCTTGGAATGTGGCAGGACGATATCAAGTCGAATATCGCCTCGGAAGCCGCGGCTCGGGAGCAATCCTCCACTCACAATCGGCTGCATGCTATGGATTTCCTGATCTACGCATATCTTCAGATCGGCGAGGAAGACAAGGCGAAAAGCATCGAAGCGGAAGCGCTGCAAGTCCCAAAGCGGGACTACAGCCCGGAGATGCAGGAGTTTTTTGATAACGTACACGCTCGGTTTCCGGCCATGCTGGCGCTGGAAACGCGATCTTGGAAAGACGCGGAGTCGCTTTCGCCCGTCAATGCGGCGCCGGATTTCCAGGCAATTACTTATTGGGCGCAGGCGGTCGGAGCAGCGCACCTGCATGACGTGGATGCCACGCGAGCTGCCGTCGCCAATTACGACAAAGCTTTGGAGGCTGTAAAAAAGAGCACTTATGCATACGTCGCGGATTCAATGAGCACCGCCCGCGACGAAGCGCATGCCTGGCTCGCCTTTGCGGAAGGAGACTCGGCCAAAGCGGCTCAGCTTCTAGAGACGGCAGCCGCGGGTCAGGATAAAGCGGGGAAGGGCGAAACCGAAATGCCGGCGCGCGAGATGCTGGCGGACATGCTGCTGGAATCAGGCCGCGCGCAAGAGGCGCTGGCGCAGTATGAGCGCTCGCTTAAAACCGATCCAAACCGTTTCGATGGACTCGCCGGCGCCGCCCGAGCGGCTGAGCAAGCGAAGCAGCCCGAATTGGCGGAGCGCTACTACAAACAGTTGCTGGCGAATTGCAATGGCGAATCCGATCGTCCGGAGCTGGCGCAGGCGAAGGCGTACATAGACCATGGGCAGCAGTAGGCGGCCGGTAATTTATTTCGGACTTTCTGCGAACGCTTTCTGCAAGAACTGAACGATGTGCTGCCGCGCATCGAAGCCATGCCACGGCTCCGGAGTGGGCATTCCATAAATCCCGCGGGCGAGTGGACCATGATTCTCGCGCGGATAGACGACGAGGTCCACGGGAACGCCCATCTGCCGTAGCGCGCGATACATCTCTTCTGATTGGCCGCGCGGATCGGTCGTGTCGGCATCGCCCTGCAAAAGCAGAAAGGGCGTCGTGGCGTGCGAGGCTCCGGCGAGCGGGCTCTGCCGCCATGCATCTTCAGCATGTTCCCAAGGCTTGCCGAAATACCAGCGGTCATAGAGCGAAAAGTTTTCGGTGCCGTATTCGCTGTATTGGTCGATCACCGGAGCGCCGCTGATAATCGCCTTGAAGCGCGAAGTTTTCCCTTCGACAAAGCCCGCCATTTCGCCGCCATAACTGTAGCCTTCGAGCGCCAGGCGCGCGGGATCGATGGGCTCGGTCTTGAGCACAAAATCGACGCCCGCCATAATGTCCCGGTAATCGCCGCCGCCGAGGTCGTTCTTGTTCGCAGCGGCGAACGCGGCGCCGTAATTCGTGCTGCCGCGAGGGTTGGTTCGCAGCACGGCCCAGCCGTGGCCAACCAGAAAATTGACGAACGGCTCGTAATCGTCCTGATACGCGCCGAGCGGCCCGCCGTGTACTTGCACAATCAGTGGAACTCGATGCTGCGCAGCTTCGGGGGGAAGGTAAAGCAATCCTTCGATGGTCAGCTTATCGCTCTTCCATTCGATTCGTTTGGATGGCACGCAGCGGGAATTGGCTGGCGCAAGTGCCGGTGTGCTGAGCGCACGAGCCGGTTGCGTCAGATCTGGAGTGTAGAACAACGTGCTCGGCTGTGTGCTGCTGCTGCCCAGAAAAACCCATCCGCGTATGCCGCGCGTTCGTGTGGAAAGATCCGGCGACTGAGGTTGCGAAATGCAGAAGCTCAGGACTCCCGCGGCCGGGACTAAAGCGGGCAAGCATGCTGTGTACGCCCGAGGCGACCGGCTGAAGAATGATGCCGCCGGGCAGCGGCAACGGATCTTGAAAGCCAATGGAGCCGGCGAAATCGTTCGTCAGATTGCGAATCTTGTGCGCGGCCAGGCTGTATTCGTAAAGATCTCGATAGCCGGGCGGCGTATCCCGATTCGCTTGCGCCAGAAAGTCGATGGAAGCGCCGTCGGCGGACCAGCTTGCTCCTTCGAGCGTGGCGGGTAGTTCAGAAATCTTGGCGGGATGCGCCGGCCCGCTGAGAGTGACCATCCAGGCGGTGGCGCATGGCCTGAGATCGGCAACACCGTTCGGCTCTTCATCAATAACGAGCAAGCGCGAGCTGTCGTTGCTCCAACTCGATGTGCCGTACGTCGGTTGGAACTGCAACCGGCGTGATTTTACCCGTTGCAGGATCGAGCAGATACAGCCGTGTGCCGTGAATGTCGTGATTTACCCAAGTTGCATCGGCCTTTGCATCGGATTGTTTTTTCTCGCCGGGCGTTTTGGGATCGTGCGCGACGAACGCGACCGTTTTGCCGTCGGGTGCGATTTCGAAAGAAGCAACGTCGACGGGCAGCGGCTCGGATTTCGATTCTCCTTCCTTGGCCTTTTCCCCGTTCGAAGAAGGCGGGATTGCGTTCGGAAGCTTGGAAGCATCTACCGCGGGCGTCACTTTCAGGTCGAACGGTTTGGCTTCGCCGCCGTTGAGCGGCAGGCGAAAGAGCTGAGTATGCTCGCCGCGATGAGCCGTGAAGAGAATACTGTTGCCGTCCGGCATCCATTCCCCTTTGGTTTCGCCGGTCTTGTCGGAATCGGGTGAGTAAGTGAGCTGGCGCGCGCTGTTGCTGTCGATATCGACCAGCCAAAGGTGCGACTTCGCGCCATCGGCCGTGGAATCGATGATGCGGATCAGAACGCGCCGGCCATCGGGCGAAAGGCGCGGATCGTTGAGGCTGCGGAAGTGCCGGAGATCTTCATTGCCGGGGAACGCAGGCGAGCTGGCGGCGAAGCCGGGTGCTGCGAACAATGCCAGCACAAGCAGAGTAGCGAATAGCATGTTATTGCGCCGATTCCGCCAGCAGTTCCTGCAAGTATTGCTTCCAGACGTTCGCCCAGGTATGCGTGCCATGGCCGTGAGTTTCATTAGTGATCGGCAGCAGCACGAACTTGCCGCGCTTCACGCGCTTGATTTCACGCTGCGCGATCCCCAGCTCCGGTGGGTTTATGAAATCGTCGGCGGAGTTGATGTACATCACCGGCGCCTGAATCTTTTCCAGATCTTTGGACGGATCGTAATCGCGCGAGGAGGCAACCGCGTACAGCAAATCATTCGCGTCCGTCGTTTTTCGGCGGTGGTCCACCTGGCGCGCCAGATATTCGTCCGCCAATTCAGGCGTGGGCGCGGTCTTCTGCATCTGCAGCGCGCTGCTGCCCGCGATAATCAGCATGTAAATCGCGCCGGTCAGTCCGCGCGGCTGCTGTTGATAATCGCCGTTTTTCCAGCCTGGATCGTCGCGAATGGAATCCATCAGCATGTCGCGCCAGATGCGGTTGCGGCCGGCGATCGGTATCGGCAAACAGGCCAGCGGCATCAGCGCATCCATGAAATCGGGATGCTGCTCGCCCCACATCCATGAATGCATGCAGCCCATTGAAGTGCCCATCGCCAATCGAAGATGGTTCACGCGCAAGCCTTCGGTGACCAGCCGGTATTCAGCAGCGACCATGTCCGCGTAAGCGTAATGGGGAAAATGCGCGCGCAGTCCGTTGCTCGGTTTCGACGATCCTCCGTGCCCGATATCGTCCGGCAGGATGATGTAGTATTTCGCGGTGTCGAGTAACTGGCCGGGCTGGAACAACGCGTCGCGAAACTGCGGCGATAGAAATTGTTTGCCGCTGCCCCCGGTTCCATGCATGATCAACACGGCATTGGAGACGCGTCCACGAGCGTCGCGCCGCGGCTGGCCAAGCGTCGTGTAATGGAGGTTCAGCTTAGAAAGGTGCTCGCCATCCGCGAATTGAAAATTGGAAACAGCGAAGTTGCCTTCGTGCGGAGTTTGCGCCGAAAGATAATTGACGCAGAGAAGTGCAAATACCCACAGCAACGCGCGTTTGAACATGCAAAGATTCTCTCATTGCGATATCTACTCGGCGTGTACGGCGCGCCCTCTTTTAGCGCGCTTAAAGAACAGCACGATAGGTACGCAGAAGAAGCAGACCAGCGCCATGTAACGGAAATCGTCGACGTACGCCCAAAGCCGCGCTTGCGTATTGAGCGTGTTGTCCAGCAGCTTGTATGCACCGCTGCTGGCGAGCACGGGTCCGGCCGCGTTGGTGGATTTGATCAAACCTTGCAGCGTAGAGAGCCGATGCTGCAGTATCGGAGCGCCCGCGCTGAGCGAATGCACCAGCTCACTGCGGTGCAGTTGTTCGTGGCGCGCGACGATCGTATTGACAATGGAAATGCCAATGCTGCCACCCACATTGCGCAATAGATTATAGAGCCCGCTGGCATTTCCGATTTGCTCATTGGTGAGCGTTCCCATGGTGGTAGTCGACAGCGGCACGAACACCATGCCCGAACCGAACCCGCTCAGAACGATGGCCCAAATAAACGACCATTGGGAAATCGCGAGATTCACTTCGCCAAACCACAAGCTGCAGATGGCGAAAATCCCGAATCCGGAGCCGATGAGCCAACGATTGTCCATGCGCGTGGTGAGAATTCCGATGATCGGCATGGCGCATATGGCACCCAGACCTCTTGGGCTGACGGCAATACCCGCCACCTCCGCCGTATAGCCCATCAATTCCTGATAGAACAACGGCAGCAACGTCACCAGCCCGTAAATAGCCGCTCCAAAAATCCCGATGAGCGCGCAACCAAGAGCGAAGTTGCGGTTCTTGAAAATCTTCAGATCCACTAGCGGTTTGCTGTGGACGAACTCGCGAACGAGGAACAGCACAAACGCAACCAGCAGCAGCAGCGTAGTCCAGCGAATCCAGGTTGCGCCGAACCAGTCGACTTCCTGGCCTTTATCGAGGATGATCTGCAGAGAGCCGAGCCAAACCGCCAGGAGGCCGAGTCCCCACAGATCGATTCGCCCCGGCTTCGCGTTCTTGATGTACGGCGGATCTTCGACGTAACGCATGATCATGAAGACCGCCAGAATTCCTATGGGGATGTTGATGTAAAAACTCCAGCGCCAGGAATAAGCATCCGTGAGCCAACCGCCAAAGGTGGGACCGAGCACCGGCGCCACTACCACGCCCAGCGCAAAAACTGCCATTGCGAGACCGCGCTTTTCGGGAGGGAAGCTTTCGAGAAGAATGGCTTGCGAAATCGGCTGCAGCGCGCCCCCTCCGGCACCCTGCACGGCGCGCGCGAGCAGCAGAATGCCCAGGCTGGGCGCGGAACCGCAGAGGAACGAGGAAATGGTGAAAATGACAATACAGACGAGCAGAAATCGCTTGCGCCCGAAACGCAGGCCGAACCAGCTACTGGCCGGCAGCACAATCGCGTTGGCCACTAGATAGCTGGTCAGCACCCAGGTGGCCTCGTCGTTGGTCGCCGAAACGCTGCCCGCGATGTACGGCAGCGCGACAGACGCGATCGATGTGTCGAGCACCTCCATGAAGGTGGCCAACATCACCGATACCGCGATCAGCCACGGATTCGAAGAGGGCCGCCACTGCGACGAAGCTTGGCTAGCTGCGGCCATTGAGGAACCGAATTCGGGCGATCGGGGAAGAAGCTTTCAAATCCTTTGGATGACGGCAACCCGAGAAGTGCTTCGCGGGCGCTAAAGGTTTCTTACCGGAATATTTGCGTGTACAAAGGTGCTTATTGCGATCCAGGCCGCGGGCGCGCTTTCAGAATGACGTGAATTTCGTCATTGCGCGGATTGGTGAACCGGCAGACGATCCGTCCTTCCGAATCCAATGAAATGATCGCCGGAACGGTCACTTCCGAAAGCATCCACCCGCTAGGAAGCGTCACTTCATTACGCGGCCGTCCCAGCGTGCGGTCCCACACCAGTTCGCCATTTTTCAGCGTGTATCCAACCGGGTCCGTGTATGTCTCGATCACGCGAACCCTCACCGATTCGCCCTCGCCGACCGGATGCGGAAGTTCCGCTTGCACCACCACTTCGTCGTCCGGCGCGGGAGTCCGGTAATAGCCGAGCGCGTTCACATCTTTCCCCGTTACTGTATAGGTCTTGAGCTGCTCGCCGGTATCGAGATCGAAAATCTGCGAACCGCTCACCACGCTCCCTTTGCGCACGAAACTGTGAACGTATCTCTGGCCGAGGCGCGTCACATTGAAATCGTGCGAAATGCGGAACTGGTGCGTGTGGGGATCGAGCAGCCAATACCGGATCTCCCGGTCCTGCTCCGCGCGATGGATTTGCGCGCCGGCGAGCGTTGCGACAAGTAGCAGCAGAATCGCCTTCACGGCAGCATCCTTCCTCTGAGCTTCACCATCAGCTCGTCATTGCGATCGTTGAAAAAACTCACGCGAAGGCGTCCGTCGCTTTGGGTGGAAACGATGCCCGGCGCGCCGCATCCGATAAGCTCATATCCACGCGGCAGCACGATCACGTTTCGCTTGATGCCGAATCCACGCTGGAACACCAGCTCGTTTCCTTCACCCCGGTAAGAGGCGGCATCCTTATAGGTCTTAAAAATCCGCACGCGCCCCTCGCCGTTCTTCGGGACCGGATGGGCCAACGTCACCTGGATATAGGAATCCGAGTTCGGCGTCCCTTTCAATCCATGTTGGACCGCTTCGCCTGAAGTAATCACCGCAAATTCGAGCGGCTTGCCTGTCGCGGCATCAATTACCTTTTCATTCGAAGCGATAGATCCGCGGCGAATCGGATTAAACAGGTAATGCGCCCCCTCGATCGAAGTGGACACATCGTAAGTAATAGCGAATGAATTCGTGGATGGCGCAAGCAGCTCATAGACAGTCAGCTCATCCGCTGCAAACGCCGCGGCGCCACATATCGCCAGCATGGCAATTAAGCGAAAGACAAGCATGGGCTTCCCCATGGTAGCCGGACGGCCGCAAAATGTGATGAGATAGTGCTGATCTCGAAAAAGGAGAAGCGGTATGACCAACCAAGCGGAGCCGCGCCTTGCGCCTTACCTGATGGTGCGCGGCGGCCTGAAGGCGCTCGGTTTTTACGCGCGCGCGTTCGGCGCCGAAGAGGTGGAGCGTTATATGGATAAGAACGGCCAGCGACTCGGGCATGCGACACTGCGCATTAATGGCGCGACGATTTACGTGTCCGATGAATTTCCGGAACTGGAATACGTGAAAACGCGCTCACCCTCCACGCTGGGCGGCACAACCGTGAGTATCACTCTGCAGGTAGACGACGTCGATGCCTGGTATGAGCGAGCGGTAGCAGCAGGCGCCGAAGCAGTGCGGCCGCCTACCGATGAATTCTACGGGCGCAGCGGCAATATGCGCGATCCGTTCGGGCATTTATGGGCGTTTGTTGGCCCAGTCAAAGAGCAGGCTGCCTGATATGAAACGAATTCTCATGCTTCTGTCGCTTGGCGCGCTGACATTCGCATGTTCGAGCGCGCAAGCCGACCAGTGGAACCATCACTGGTCCGTAGGTTCGAATCCGGAATTATATATTTCCGCTGGTGATGCAGCCGTTGTGGTGGAAGCCGCGAACAGTAGCGGAATCGACGCGACCCTCACTACTCGCGGCTGGTCTATCGGCGGCTCCGGCGTACAAGTCTCTGAGCACCAGAGTGGCAACCGCGTGGATATCCAAATCAAAGTCCCGCCGGTGCATTTCAGCTTCGGTAACCGGTCGATCCGGCTCGAAGTGCGAGTTCCGCATGAGCTGAGCGGTGACATTCACACGGGCGACGGCTCTATTCGGATTCGAGGGGTCCACGGCACGATTCACGCCAACACGGGCGACGGCAGCGTGGAAGGAAACGATCTGGATGGCAGCCTCGACGTGCATAGCGGAGACGGGAGCGTTCATGTCGACGGGCGATTCGATAACGTACAATTGCGAACTGAGGACGGTTCGGTGGAACTGACGGCGCAGCGCGGATCGAAAATGAATGCCGATTGGAGAGTGCAGACAGGCGATGGCAGCGTGCATATCACAGTTCCGCGCGAACTTGCAGCGGATCTGGACCTGCACACCGGCGACGGCCACATCCAGTCCGACCTGTCGCTCACAGTGACCGATTTGCAGAGCGAACACAACATTCGAGGCAAGCTCAACGGTGGCGGGCCCTCGCTTACGGTACGAACCGGCGATGGATCTATCTCGATAGGTGCTGCATGACCACTGTGCAACTCGGTTCGAAAGGCCAGGACGTTCTGAATGTGCAATGTGCACTTATCGCCGCGGGCGTTTATTCGGGCGATCTCGACGGCTGCTTCGGTCCCGCACATGCAAGCCGCCGTTACAGAATTTCAGACTCAAAAGGGCTTGCCTGCAAACGGAATCGTGGATACTGCGACCGGATCGGCATTGGGAATTCCGGACACTCCTCCCGTGCCTTGCCGCGTTGCAGGAGTAACGGCTCAGTTGATCGCGCCTATGTTCCCCGGCACGCCGCTAGAAAATATTGAAGCGAATCTTCCTTACCTGCTGAACGCGCTCGCGGACGCTGGGTTGTGCGACAAGCAGATGGTGTTGATGACGCTGGCGACGATTCGAGCCGAAACGGCCTCCTTTCTACCGATCAGCGAGGGCCAATCGTCTTTCAATACATCGCCGGGCGGCCAGCCGTTCGATCGCTACGACCACAATGTGCAGCTCGGCAATCAAGGTCCGCCGGACGGCGCAAATTTTCGCGGGCGCGGATTTATCCAGTTGACCGGCCGCACGAATTACCAGATACACGGCCAGGCGATCGGTACAGAACTCATCAGTACCCCGGTGTTGGCGCATGGACAGGAAACCGCCGCCCGATTGCTGGCAAGTTTTTTAAAAGCTCACGAGAGCGCCATTCGCACTGCGCTTGCCGCCAACGATCTGGCACAGGCGCGCAAATTGGTGAATGGCGGTTCAAACGGTCTTCCGCAATTCGAAGCCGCCTACAATACCGGTTTGAATTTGATTCCCGACAACATCTCCGCGAATGCGGCGAGCACGTGACCTTTATCGGGATGAAACATCGATAAGCTCTTTCAGCCGGAGGGCATTGTGCGCGGCGTATCCGGCCTGGTCGTTATCGAAGTAAACATACACGGCTGTTTTCGCGTGTTGCCATTCTTGAATTCGCTTAGCCCATTCGGATAGCGCCTCGTCGCTGTAGCTGCCCTGATACTTGCCTCCGGGGCCGTGCAGGCGCACATAGGCGAGATCGGTCGTAAGTTCGATGGGTGATTGGAAGCCGGCGAGATCGAAGATACAATACCCGGCGCGATGGCGTTCGAGCAGCTTATAAATGTCCGGCGTGTTCCAGGTAGCATTGCGAAATTCGAAAGCGTAGCGGTGATGTTTCGGCAGCGCTCCCAAAAAATAAGCCAAGCGCTCCCGATCGATTTCCCAATTGGGCGGCAACTGAAAAAGAATCGGGCCCAGTTTCTTCCCCAACACATCCACTGCGTCGAAAAAGCGCCCCAGCCCCTGTTCCGGGTCTTTCAGCTTCTTCATATGTGTCAGGAAACGGCTGCCTTTGGCCGCGAAGCAGAAGTTCGGCGGCGTCGAATCGCGCCAATTTTCCAGCGCGGCTGTTGTCGGCAGACGATAAAACGTGTTGTTTAATTCAACGCTGTCGAACTGGCCGTAATAATAGGCAAGCATTTTCGCCGCCGCCGTACCGGGCGGATAAAAAGTGCCGATCCAGTGTTTGTAGTGCCAGCCCGATGTGCCGATCCGCAGCGTGGGCATCCGCGCCCCTTACTGCACTTCAAAATTCGCGGACCGAACCATAGAAGCGTTACCGGCTTCATCGATCGCCTTGAGCTCAGCCCTGTAAGATCCGGGCGCCAGCTTCTCCAGCGGCAGCTTCAGGCCAATTGGGATCACGGGATTTCCGGCTTCGCTGTAACTCATCACGTTCATGAATCCTGTATCTAATTTCTGCTGGCCGCTTTTGCGATCGACCAGCCGCATTTCAAGACCGACCTTCGGAGGCTTCGGCTGAAGCAGCAGCGGCTCATAAACTTCCACGTACAGGGCGGCAGATTCCAGCTTCTGGAACACATTCGACCCGGATGGGACAATTTGCATACCTTGACTCACTAGCGGCTTTTGATCCTCTAACAACTCGGCATCGAGTCCGGTATCCAGCTCCGACACTCGATGCAGATCTTTGCTCAGCGCCACGCCGCTCAGGCTGAATTTTTTCACGTCGTAGGAATCGATCGCGAGCGGCACATGCACTTTGCCGAAATTCGCGCCGCTGGAGGCGAACACCACTTGCAGATCGTATTTCCCGGAGCCGATGTCGAACTGCGTTTCATAGCGAATCGGCTTCTCCTGAAATTGCTTCAGCTCCTTCTTGTCTTCGAAATCGAACTTGACGGTATCGCTGAAGCGCGCCGCGACGGTACCATCGCTTTCGGTCGCGATTCCCAGCACGTTCATCTCCGAATGCAGCTTGCCCTTTTGTTTCGCGAACTGCAGTCCAGTCGGCGCGATATCCATCGCCACATCCACCCGCGCGGTATTCGGCGAGGTGTAGAAGAATGGAACCTCCATGGATGCGTCGACATTACCCGCGGCGGCCGCCATGGCGCGAAGCTCCAAGCTCTTCTCTACGGCGCTTCCGGCCAGCAGATCCTGCGGCTTGGTGTCGCAGTATCCGCTGCGCGCCCGCACATTCGTGCCGCCGCGCTCCACTTTTACTTTCAGCTCATGGCAAGCGCCTGGCTTCGACTCCGGGGGTGTGTAGCCGAGGACATAAAATTCGTTCTGCTCGCTTCCAATCTTTTGAAGCCCTCCCAGCAGGTCGTTTGTGTTTGCAATGACGAAACCGCCTGTACCGCTCGCCAATGCGTAAAGCACTTCCTGATTGCGCGAAACGTTGGGAAGCACCGGCACGATGCTCCGCGGCTGGCTGAACGGATTCTGCTGCCGGTTCATGCCATTTCCCAGAGCTCTGCTCCCCGCGTTGGAATTGCCTCCGCCGCCGCCTCTCGATCCTCCGCTTACACCGCCGCGGCCGCCGCCGGTAGTGCCACCGCCGCTTCTTGCTCCACCTCCGGATGGAGCGCCGCCGCGCTGCTGAGCATAAGAAGCAAGCTCCAGAAATGCGCCGCCGGAGTACCCATCCGGGCGCTGCAGCTTCGCCGCTACCAGACCTCGGACATCAATTGGATATACCGCCACGTTTGCCTTGTTGCAAACATCGATCACCGCCGTCAACTCGGACCGCAGCTCCGAATCAAGCGGGAAACCGGCGCTCAAAAACACCAGCGTTTTCCGCCCCGGCACCGATCCCAGGCTTTTCGCGAGACTTCTCAAGGCCAGCAACACGTCGCGGGCGCCGAAATCCATAGCGGCTCTCCCGAGCGATACTCCACCTAGCGAAGCAACTTCGGGATTGGGCGAAACCGACGAGAATTTTACGCCGTTCACTACCTGCTTCAGCCGCTCCTTGTCTTCGGTGAAGTTCTGCGCCACCTGCAGGCTGCCTCCGAAATTGACGATTGCCATCAACCGCTTCGGGCCGGCATTCGAATCGATGAACTTTATCGCCGCTTGCCGCGCGTGAACCTGATCGCCGAACTCCAGGGTCGAGTTGTCGAAAAATAAAACGAGGTAACGATTTTGCCCATTGGCCCGCGCCGTAGCATCCGCCTCGAACGAAAAAGTCTCGACGGATTGCTCCTTCTTGTCCTCCCAAATCCGGAAGTCTTTTTGCGTCAAATCGCGCAGGTAGTTCCCCTTTTTATCCGTCACTACCGCGTCTACCAGCACCAGGCGTTTCTCCGACCGAACCAGCGGCGTTGGCTGTGCCGCGGGCGGAGCGCCGGCCTCCTGAGCAAAGCAAAGTCCGGACAAAAATAAGATCCACGCGAATTTCACGACTCCACCTCCGCTACGGAATATCCACCGCGCCATTTTCCTCCGACATGAGCTGCCCTCGGTCGTCCCGCACCACCAGCCGGACCCGGTAGGTTCCCGGTTTGAGGTCGAAACTGTTCCGCACTGTGATTCCCGAACTCAGCTTTTGCAAGGTTTCGTCTTTCAACCGCATCTCGAGCGTCTTCGTGGCTCCGGACAGGTAATTCCCATTGCGGTCGAAAACCGCCGCCACCACGGTGAGATCGTCGCAATTGCGGCCATCCACCTTCTTATACGGAAGATGCTGCACATTGACGTGGGCCGAGACGGTGAGTTTCGCGTCGGCCGGATCGGGCTTGAAAAACTGTGTATTGAGATCGACGGGAATATCGTGTATCTCCTCGTTTGAAAAAACGGCATCGTGGATTTCCGATTTCGCGGTCTCTTCCGCGTTCACCGCGTGTTTCGGTGCGTAATAGCCGCGGCGCGCTTCGATTGAAGCGCCCTTCTCCTCCGGAACCATCACTTTCAATTTGTGAAAACTTCCATCCATCTTCAGCTTTTCCGGTGAAAACCCGAGCAGGTAAATGTATTCCGGCGCAGCGGCCACGCGATTAAACCCAGCCTCCAGATCGTTGCTGTTCTCGAAAAAGGTGCCACCCGTTCCATCCGCCAGCTCACCCAAAACATCGGCCTGCTGCCGGTCGCTTTCGCGTGCATACTGCGATCGGAGGATTGCCATCTGCGGCGTCGCAGCGCCTCGCTGGCTCGCATCTGAGTCGGAATCGGTATAAAGGCCGCGCGCATCCAACGCGCTAATCACCACTCCGCCCCGAGCGGCGCGATCCAGAATATCCGTCGTCTGTTCCAACGAATCGGGCGTAATGGTGAGAAGCCCCGGTGACGCCAGCACAACGGTGCGCTGGCCCGGCATGACCGAGACCCTCCTTACGATTTCGCGGATTACGCCGAGTGTGACGCGCGCGTCCTGTTCGCCGGCCGGGATCATTTGGAAAGCCGCCCCTTGCACCATGGACTGCGCCTGCTGCACAGCCTGAGGCTGAAGACTGGCGCAAACGATCGTGTCCTGGATGGCGGCCTGCAGTACCTGCTGATTGCGCTTGTTGATGATTTGATCCGCCAGGTAATACGTCATGTAAGGGCAGTCGTTTGCCCGAGGCGCGAGCATCGGCCGCGGCCGCAGTTTCATCACCGCCTCATCCAGCTTGGCCCGATCGTCGGTAAAATCGAGATTGCCTTGCCCGGAAGTGGTGTAAATCGCCGCCCGGTCCGCCGGCCGAAGCGCGGTGCCCAGATGTCGGATCGCCGCCTTCTGTACACGCACCAAATCGCCGAAATCGACGTGCAGATCGTCGAAAACGTACGCCACAAAGCGGTCTGGAAGAACGGCTGAAATCGCGGAAGTTCCGGCATCGGATTGCCGCTCGCCGCCCACTGGGATCGCCTTCGCAATGGTTTCAGCGCCACCGTTGGTCTCTACTGAAAAACGCGAGATCGTCTGTGCCTTGCCTTTATCGAACAGATGGAAATCGTCTTTTGTGAGATTTCCGATGGCGTGCCCTTGCCGGTCGCGCACCACCACCGGCACCAAGACCAAATCGACACCGCTCCTAAATGTTGCCGCGCCCTGTTGATTGCTCTGCGCAAATAAGGCGGCGGGGCAGCACAAAGCGAGTAATTGAGCCGCGGCCGTGAGGGCGCGATATTTCATGGTCTGTACAGGAAGCTTTTGGTCAATTCTACTCCCGCCAAGGCGCAGCTGGCTATTCTGCCCGCAGCGCTTCCATTGGATCGGTTCGCCTGCCCGGCGATTACTTTGCGATGTTGCGTCCGAAGTGGAACGCCGGACCAACGCTGAGTCGGACCGTATTGCGGCCGTTTTTTAAAACATCGCTGAACAGATGGCTGTGCACGAAATCGGCTTGTAAGCGAAGGCTGAAATGACCGCCGAGACTGAATTCGGCCCCTCCGCCGAAACCGTAGAAGGGTGTCCAATCCTCCTTCTTACCGTTGGGCGCAAGCTGGTTGACAATCGCATCCGCAATCGGATCGGTCCCGTGCAGCGTAGCGCTCTCGTGGATCGCCCCTATGGAAGGCCGTACGAAGAGCGTTACAGCCTGCCAGTGCCGGTACTCCAATTGCGGCCCCGCGGCGAAGGTTGAAGTAGTGGCGTCAAACGGAACAACCAGCGAGTAATTCGGCGGGATGACTCCCAAAGCGGCCAAACCGCTAAGCTGCGCGCCGAGTTGCTGCTGCAACGCAGTTGTTAGGAGCGTGGGCGTGATATCGGTGTTCCCTGTCGAGATGCTGTAATCGAATCCCAACGCTAACCAGGTTCTCGCATTGACACCGGCCTGCAAGTGAAAGCCGCGCTGATCGAGATTGATATCCGGACTGGCCAGATAGGTGAACCCGCCATACAGATCGTAACGGCCAACATAAGACTGCTGCGCGAAGGCCTGAGAAGCCAGCAAAAAAGCAAATAGTGCGAGGGAAAGTTTAGTGAGCCGCCCCATAGTTCATTTCTCTTATATCTGATTTGCCGCTCAAATCCCAGCGATTTTTTGTTTGAAACAGCAGTTTTGCACCGCTTTACAATCGAAACATGTCTGCCGCTGCCGTTCCCGCCGATATCCTGACCAGGTACGAGCCTGTGATCGGGCTTGAGGTGCACGTTCAGCTCGGCACGAAAACAAAAATCTTCTGCAGTTGCCCGGTCGAATTCGGCGCGCCGCCGAACACGAATGTGTGTCCGGTTTGCTTGGGATTGCCCGGAGCGTTGCCGGTGCTCAGCCGGCAGGCAGTGGAGCTGGCCATCGGCGCGGCTGTGGCACTGCATTGCCAAATTAATCCATTCTCGCGGTTCGCGCGCAAGAATTACTTTTATCCCGACCTGCCGAAAGGCTATCAAATCTCGCAATACGATCAACCGCTCGCCGAGCACGGCTGGCTTGAAATTCCGGCGCCCACGGGCAAGAAGCGCATCGGCGTAACGCGCGTGCACATGGAGGACGACGCCGGCAAAAGCGTGCATGACGGATTCCCGGATTCCGGCCGCTACACTTACGTGGATTTGAATCGCTCCGGGACGCCGCTGATCGAGATTGTCAGCGATCCGGATTTGCGCTCGTCTGACGAAGCCTACGCCTACTTGACCGAGTTGAAGCAGACTATGCAATACATCGGCATTTCCGATTGCGATATGGAGAAAGGTCAACTCCGCTGCGACGCGAACGTCTCCGTGCGGCTTCGCGGCGCAGAGAAATTCGGCACCAAGGCGGAAGTGAAGAATCTGAATTCCTTCCGCTTCCTGAAAATGGCGCTCGAGCACGAAATCGAGCGGCAGGTGGAACTCATTGAAGCGGGCGGCCAAGTGGCGCAGGAGACGCGGCTTTACAACGCGGAAACCGGCCAGACAGTCGGCATGCGCAGCAAAGAGCACGCGCACGATTACCGCTATTTTCCGGAGCCGGATTTGGTTCCGTTACGCGTGAGCGAGCATTGGCTGCATGAGGTGAAAGCGCGTCTGCCGGAGCTGCCGTCCGATCGCCGCGAGCGATTTGCCGCCGAATACGGCCTGCGGGAATACGACGCGCAGGTGTTGACCCTCACGCGCGAAACGGGCGATTATTTCGAAGCTGCGGTAAAGACCAGCGGCGATGGCAGAATAACTGCCAATTGGGTCACCGGAGACTTGATGGCTCTGCTGAAGGCCGCCGGAAAAGAGATCGGCGAGTCGCCGGTTCGCGCAGAGGATCTCGGCGAACTGGTCGCGCTCATCGCAAAAGGCGAGCTGTCCGGCAAATTAGCAAAAGAAATTCTGCCCAAGATGTTTGAGAGCGGCGCGCCGGCGCAGGCGATCATGGAGCGCGAAGGTCTACGCCAGATCTCCGATAGCGGAGCACTCGACAAAATTGTTGACGAAGTGCTCACCGCCAATCCGAAGCAGGTAGAGCAGTACCGTAGCGGAAAAATAGCGGTGCTCGGCTTCCTGGTCGGCCAAGTGATGAAAGCCAGCCGTGGTCAAGCGAACCCCCCGGCGGTAAACGAAGCTCTGAAGAAAAAGCTGCAATAGACCTATGGCCTGCGACTCTCGCGAATTTGCGCCCAATGGCGCGTTAGCGCCGTGGATTGAATGCTTTTGGGTAGAGTGCGCGTCTCCACGGCCGCTTCGCGTGCTACCGGATACGTGTTCCGATCTCGTCTTTTCCCAAAGCGGAGGACTTGAAGTCATTGGCACGATGACGCGTGCTTTACTGGTCGAACCTCGCACGGATCGCCACGTGGGCGTGAGGTTTCACGCCGCAATACTTGGCCGTTTTCTTAAACTGCCGGCCGCGGAGTTGACTGATCGGGCGGTGTCGTTGGGTGAAATTCTGGGGCAACCGGGACGAGCTCTCGAAGAGCGGCTGCGCAACGCAAACGGGCAAGAGGAAGCATTGCGGATTCTCGAGTCGGATATGACTCGTTTCCCCTGCGTTTCGGGGGTTCAATCCGCAATCCAGCATCTCGTAACACACGCTGGACAGATTTCTATCCACGAGACTTGCCGCCTGGCGGGTTTGAGCGCGCGGCAGTTCCGGCGACGGTGCCTCGAAAACGTAGGCATTGCCCCCAAACGCCTGGCGCGAATCGCGCGTTTCCGACGAGCGTGCGCGAAGATCGGCCCTGCCGCAAAAACGGATTGGGCGGCACTGGCGGCCGAAACGGGATATTTCGACCAGGCTCACCTGATTCGCGACTTTCAGGAGTTCAGCGGACTCACGCCAGGAGACTACGCGGCGCGCTACGCAGCGTGACCGTTTTTTCCAATACGCGATACGCCGTCCCGGCGTATTCTCGTATCGTTGTGGAGAAAGCGATGAAAATTACACCAGTTTTAGTTGTGCAACGAATTGAAGAATGCCTGCCGTTTTGGATGGAACGGATGGGATTTGAGAAAACTGTCGAAGTGCCGGACGGCGAGCGCTTGGGCTTCGTCATCTTGCAGCGGGACGGCGCGGAAGTTATGTTGCAGACTTACGATGGCGTGGAGAAGGACTTAGGGAGGAAACCGGAGCTTGGCTGCGGGAGTTCATCGCTCTTTATAGAAGTTGCCGATTTCGATGACATTCGCAAGCGTGTCGCGGGAGGCGAAATCATAGTTCCGGAGCGCGTCACGTTTTACGGAATGCGAGAGATTGGCGTGAAAGAGCCGGGCGGCCACCTGCTGATTTTCGCTGCGCGAGAGGCGCACTAGGAGTTTGTTGACAAACTCCGCCTCTCAGAAAAACACGCTCCTAAGCTCTTGAATCTGCGTAGCAGATTTTCCGAAAACGCGCGTTTTTCATCAAGCTCCTAGATCTCGGCTTCGGCTTCAATCTCAACCAGCATCTCCGGATCGATCAGCGCCCGAACTTCCAGCATGGAAGTGCACGGCCGAATCGTGCCGAAAAATTCGCCATGCGCGCGGCCGTATTCCTGCCATCGGCCAATGTCTGTTACAAACATCCGGGTGCGCACTACATCCGCAAGCGTCGCACCCGCCTGCTTCAGCGCCCGTTCGACATTGCGAATAGCCTGCATTGTCTGTGCGTACGCGTCGTTCCGCCCTACGACATTTCCGTTCTCGTCCGTCGCAGTGGTGCCGCTTACTTCGATTCGGCCGCCGATTCGAACCGCGCGGCTATAGCCCACAACTGGTTCCCACTTCGTGCCGGAAGAGATGTTTTCCCGGTCTGGTCTCATAATCGTGGCCGGTTAACCCTGATGCCGCTTCAAGAACCAGGTCTGCGCGCATACCGGTTTTTTCCCGGGTTGCCGTTTCGGCCGCGTGAAGTTGCCGTCGGCGTCCATAATACGCGCGCCCGCGTGGTCTTCGAGATATTTCGCCAGAATGTTATCTCGCAAGCGCCGCACCAATTTATGGTCTTCTACCGGAAAGAGAACCTCCACGCGCCGATTCAAATTGCGCGGCATCAGATCCGCGCTGCCGGCGAAAATTCGCTCTTCACCGCCGTTGTGGAAATAATAAATGCGGCTGTGCTCGAGAAAACGGCCGAGAATACTCTTTACGCGAATTGTCGCGCTGACGCCTGGAATGCCGGGCCGCAGAGAACATACTCCGCGTACGATAAGATCGATCTGCACCCCCGCCTGCGAGGCCTCGTACAGCAGACGAATCATACCGGGATCCTCAAGCGCGTTCATCTTGAAAATCATGTGCCCGTCGCCGTGTTCGCGGTGGCGCTCCATTTCCGCCCGGATCAGCCGCTCCAGGCCGGTTCGCAGGCTATACGGGGCAACCAACAATTTGCGATACGACTTCTTGGCGGAATATCCGGTCAGATAGTTGAACAGATCGCTTACGTCCGCGCCGATCTCCTCGTTGCACGTGAACAATCCAAGATCCGTATAGACGCGGGCCGTCGTCGGATTGTAGTTGCCGGTGCCCAAATGGATGTAGCGCCGGATTGTTTCGCCTTCGCGCCGCACCACCATCATCATTTTGGCGTGTACTTTCACGCCGGGGAGGCCATAGACCACATGGACTCCTTCGCGCTCCAGCTTTTGCGCCCACTCGATATTGCTCTCTTCGTCGAAACGCGCCTTCAGCTCCACGAGGACCGCCACCTGCTTGCCGTTCTGGATGGCATCGAGCAGAGCTTCTACTATGGGCGAATTAGGGCCCACCCGGTACAGGGTCATCTTAATGGCAAGCACATCCGGATCTTCCACCGCGACCCGCAAGAAATCCACCACCGGTTGGAATGATTCGAACGGATGATGCAGCAAGATATCCGATTCCCGAATGGCGCTGAAGATTTCCGGTCCTGAAGCTTTCGCAAAGCCACGCGGAACGGACGGAATGAAAGGCTTATCCTTCAGCGCTGGACGCTCGATCGTCAACAGCGCCCGCACCCGGCTAAGGTCGATTGGCCCGTCGATTCGATACACGTCGTTGTGATCGAGTTCGAGATTGCTGGTCAGAAGATCCACCATCCGCTGCGGCATCGTGGTGTTCACCTGCAGCCGCACCGCATCGCGGAAGCGCCGCCTCCACACGGCTTCCTGCACGGTTTCGAGCAGATCGTCGCTTTCCAATTCCTGGATCGTCAACTCCGCGTCGCGCGTGACATGAAACAGGTGCGCTTCCAGGATGTCCATCTCCGGAAACAAGAGCCGCAGATTGGCGATAATGACTTGTTCCAGCCAGATGAACGCCAGTTCGCCCGCGCGCGACGGAATCGAAACCAACTGAGGCAGGGAATCGGGAACTTTCACTCGCGCAAACCTCTCTTGCCCATCGCCGTTGCCCACTATGGCCGCCACATTGAGGCTCAGATTCGAGATGTGCGGAAACGGCCGCCCTTGATCCACCGCCAGCGGAGTCAGGACCGGATACACGACGCGCCGGAAGTAATCGTCAATCGCGGTCTTCTGCTGCGGATTCAGTTCGTCCAATTCCAAAATCTGAATGTCGGCGTCTTTGAACTCCGGCATCAGCTCTTCGCGCCAAAATCGGTAGATCTCGTCGACGATGCTGGTCACTTCATGACGAATCAGCTCGAGCTGCTCGCCGGGAGGTCTGCCATCCATGCTGATTTCGGTGGTGCGCGTCTCGATCTGCTGCCAGAGTCCCGCCACCCGAACCATAAAAAATTCATCGATGTTCGAGCCCAGAATGGAAACGAACTTCACGCGCTCCAGCAAAGGAGTAGCGGGATCTTCAGCCTCTTCCAGGACACGCCGCTGAAAGGCGAGCAGGCTGAGATGAGGATTCAGATAGAGATCGGGAGCGTCCAGCCGTCGCGCGGGGACTCCGGCTTGAGCTGCGGGGGTGGCGCGCCGCCGGGGCGAGCGAGCGGTTCTCATACGAGGAAAAGCATGCGAAAGGTCTCCCTAATACTGTAAAACTTCGCCCGAGGTTGACCACATCCCTCGCCACATTGTTACGATGCAGGTGCGGGGTGGAGCAGTCAGGTAGCTCGTTGGGCTCATAACCCAAAGGTCGCAAGTTCAAATCTTGCCCCCGCAACCAACTCCGTGTTTGAATCAGATTCCGAGAAGCGTTGCGTTTTCGGCGCTAGCCGCTAAGCGCAGATCGCTATCCAGGGTTGCCAGCGGCAAGCGGCGTCTTTGTGCCAACTCCAGGTATGCAGCATCGTATAAAGTCAGTCGGTGGCGCTCGGCCATTCGCAACGTCGCGCTCCAAGCCTGACGGTCTGTCTCCGGATCCACGTTGATCGGCAACAGCGCAAGATCCGCCAGCGTAGCATCGCGGAAAGCGGCATCGTGACGCCCGCGCCTGACACCCATCTCTAGAATGTTGGCGACCTCCAACCGCCAGAGTGACGGAACCCAAGCCCCACCGTGGCTGAGAAGATCAAACACCCGGTGGATCGCGGCCGTGGTTTCATCAGCATAAATCCAGGCCAATGTCGCCGAACTATCAAGCACCAGGCTCACGATCGGCCGATGTCCCGATCAGCTTTCAGAGTGTCCCAGTCAAAGCGCCCAGGCTGTATCTGCACTGCCCGCCCGCGGATACGCTCGGCGGCTGCGAGCGCTTGGGCGCGATCTATCCCTCCGAAAGCCGGTACAAGCCGCGCCACTGGCTTACCGTGGCGGGTAATGACTATTTCCTCGCCCTGCTCTACGCGCTCCAGCAAGGCGCTCAACGTATTTTTCGCCTCGAAAGCTCCGATTTCAGTCATGAACTAATCTAGACCAAGCTAGATTATATATCAAAGCTGAACTGCTGAACCCCGCGCCTTCTTAGCCTCGACCGGCCTCCCTGCCACCTCGCTGCGTAAAACCGCGCGCGCGCGAGAGAGGCGAACCCGGATCGCGAGCGGCGTCGTCTTGTACGCAGTCGCGATTTCCTCGGCCGAATATCCCCAGAAATAGAAGCACTCTAGAATATGCCGGTATGTCTTGGTGCAGCTCAATAGATCGTCGACCAGAATCCGTGAGGTCTGGCCTGAACTGCGCATGCCGTCGGCCAGTTCCAATTGCTGCTCGCGCCCATATTGCCGCAGCCAGCTACGGAAAGCGTTGATCGCAATCGTATTCACCCATTGCGGAAGGCGGCCGGGATGCCGCAGGTCGCTTCTGCGCTCCCATGCCTTTGCCCAGGCGCGCTGCGCGAATTCATGAGCCACATCGCCGTTAAGACCGCGCGCGGAGAGCACCCGCACCGTGCTGCTGTAGTGCCGCTCATATGCATTTGCAAATTCCGCCGAATCGAGGGGTATCTGTTTTGTCATGCGAGCTGGATCGTCTCCCAGCTCAATGTTCGCCTTCGATTAGGGTCTGGCGCAGTGCTTTTCATCACAGAAACGTACTAGCGTATTTACGAGTTTTTGGGAAATGCACAGGCCCCGAATCAGCCCGGCGGAGGCTCCGCAACATTTTGCGCGCCCGGAGGATCTACACATGAACGCTCTCTCGATCGCTTCCCCGCTCGAGACGGTGCTTGGTATGAGACTCGATCCGGACACGCCGGTAAGCAGCTTGCTTGCGGCGATACCGAGCTCGGCTGCGGTTTTCACCCAGCTTGGTATCGCGATGGACGGTAACGAACGCAAAACGCTCGGGCGGATTTGTGCGGACCATGGAATTGAGTTCGAAAAGTTCCTGCGCGCGATGAACGAAATCGATTGGGATCGGGAATCGCCGAACGCTCGCATGAACGGCACGGCGTGAGACCGAATTGATCGGCTGATGTTCTGCGGATCAGGCGATGTCGGAAGGAAGCTCCGAAACCGGTTCCGCCTCCCGTTCCCAGTGCTCGGCTCCCGCAAACGCGCCTAGCATCCGCATATCGGGTACTGTCACCAGCCTTCGCCCGTCCATTTGAATCAGCCCGGAGCGCTGAAGGTGAGCGAACGCGCGCGACACCACTTCGCGCGTAGAGCCCAGGCGGCTCGCAATTTCCGCGCGGGTGAGCTTCAGCTCCACCATGCAGCCCTCGCCCAGACGAACGCCCCGCTCGCGCGCGATCGCCAACAAATGTTGCGCCAGGCGCTGCTCTACATTCTTGAACGCCAGTGTTTCAATCAGTTGTGAATAATGACGCACGCGTTCCGCAAGTAACCTAGCGAGAGTCCAGAGCAATTCCGTGTGCTCCCGGCAAAGCTCCTGCACATGCCGCTTCTCCAGGCACACGATTTCGGCGGGCGTATCGGCAATCATGGTGCTATAAAATTTTCCACTGTTGAACAACGGCGCTATCGCCAGAATGGCGCCCGCACGCTCTGTGGAGAGCACTTGCTCCCGGCCTTCCCCGCTTAAACGTACCGATCGAAGCTCGCCCTGCGCGATCACATACAACCCCTGCGCTTCCTCGTTCTCGGAGAAAAGCACCTGCCCCGGACGGAGATGGCGCGTGGTCGCATAACTCGCGACCTTCCCTAGAAGCTCGTCGCTTGACTTCGCGAACAGCGCTGTTTTTCGAAGCGCCGTAACTTTTTCGTTATCCATGTTCATGCGCCAACCGGCATCGTCAATTCACGTTCGAGTATCTTTCTTTAATCGCGCGAACAAAGGAAGTTTGCGGGACTGTGCTTCAATACTCCGATTCCGCAAAACGCGCGTCCAGAAGATCGAGTTCCCGCTCGAGCGTCCGGAGCACCTCATCGTGAATCTTGTTCTCATCCCGCAGCTTTAGCGCGATGGAACGCTCCACGGCCCGCAGTTGTTGTGCCGCGGAATCGTGATGCTGCGCATGGTCCCGGTTGGGGCCACCGTCGCGAGTGGCGCGCTCTTCGAGAAGCGCCAGCCGCCGCCGGTAATATCGCTCGAGCTGATCGTGAATCTCCGTTCGCTCTCGCCCGCTCTCCTGCCGCAAACGGTTCAGCGATTCCAGCGCCGCCGTAATCATCTGCCGTCTTGCCAGCGCTTCTTCGCCGCGGATCCCGGAAAAGCCGGTCAGACCCAGCCGCCGGATCAGCGTGGGCAGGCTCAGCCCTTGCAAGACCAAAGTCGTGAATATCACGCAAAACGTGAGAAAGATGATGATGTTCCGCTCCGGAAATCGCGCGCCGCTGTTGAGCCGCTCCGGCAGCGAGATCGCCGCCGCCAGCGCCAGCACTCCTCGCATTCCCGACCATCCAATCACAAAAATTGCGCCGGCGGAAAACGTGTCCACCTGCCGCAGATGCAAACGCCGCCGTATTTGAGAAGAAATCCAGGCGCTCGGGTAAACCCATACGAGTCGAAGCAGAATAACCACCAGGCTGAATAGCGCCCCGTCGAAGACCAGCTCCTTCAGGCTGAGCGCCTGAATCTCCGACAAAATCGAGGGCAATTGCAGACCCAGGACTAAAAATACAATCCCGTTCAGGATGAAATCTAATGTGTTCCAAACCGCCGTAGATTCGATACGGGCGTGCAAGGAAAAAAAACCGGAGCTTCGTCTGCCCAAATACAACCCGCAGGCGAGCGTTGCTAATACGCCGGAGCAGCGCGCGCTTTCCGCTGCCAGATAGGCTATATACGGTGTGACGAGGCTGATCGTGATTTCGATAGGCGCATCCGTAATTCTGCGCTGAACCGCATGCACCACCAATCCCACTGTGAGCCCGATCGCAACGCCCGCCGCAATCAGGTACAGGAGCTCGCCCACTCCAGTGACGAAAGAAGGCGTGAAGCCAGTGATCACCAGCGCGGCGGTGAACTTCAGCGCCACTAATCCGCTGCCATCGTTCACCAGACTTTCCGCTTCCAGCAGATCCGTAATCTTCCGGGGAATGCCGAGCCGCCGCGCCGTGGCTGTCGCCGAAATAGGATCCGTTGCTGCCACCACCGCGCCTAACACCAGCCCGAGCTTCCAGTCAAAACCCGGCAAAATCCAGCGTGTAACCGCCGCCGTGCCGTACACCGTGAAGCCCACCAATCCGAACGCCAGCA
The DNA here is from genome assembly GCA_963787545.1 of uncultured Acidobacteriaceae bacterium. GTDB lineage: Bacteria > Acidobacteriota > Terriglobia > Bryobacterales > Bryobacteraceae > Bog-105. Next base: position 112,545 of record CAWBDW010000019.1, on the reverse strand, counting down.
GCACGATGCTGACCAGATTGTTCCGGAATTCCCGCCACGAGATATGAAAAGCAGCGGAAAACACCAGCGGCGGCAGGATTACGAAGAACACTACGTTGGGATCGAGCGAGACGCGCGGCGCTTCCGGCAGCAGGCTCAGGCACAGTCCGCCGATGACGAGTACGATCGGGTACGGAATCGAAAGCCGCTTGGCGAGAAATGCGAGTGCCGCAACCAGCAGCAGTAAGACCAGTAAGAGAAGCTCGACATGACTGATGCCGGCTACTTCCATATGTGCGCTTGGCCCCCGCTTGATGAACAAGATAGCGCACGAACTCACATTGTTGTCATAATCGGAGCCTTGGAGCCTTCTCTCATCCGGCAGTTCAGCGTCAAGCGCTTCCAGAACGCTCAATCCGAGCGCATTATCGACAGCGTTGCCGCTGAGGAGCCGCTCGAAATTCGCGTTCGCTACTGGACTAAAGACGCGCAAGTCTCCGACAGTCTGGCTCTCACGATGCGAACTCCCGGACACGATCGCGAACTTGCGGCCGGCTTCCTGCTCTCTGAAGGAATCGTCCGCGAACGGGGCCAGATTATCGATCTGCACCCGCTCGGCACCCATCCTTCCAATGAAATCGCGGTCGAGCTCGCGCGGGGTGTTGAGCTTGAGGCTTGGCGCCTGGCGCGCAGCACTTTTGTAAACTCGGCTTGCGGCGTCTGCGGTAAGCGAAGCCGCGACGCGCTGGTACAAGACATACCGGACCACTGCGACGATGAGTTCCGTCTCAATGCCTCATGCATCGAAACCCTTCCCGCGCTGCTCCGGAATCATCAGCAGGGGTTCGCGAAAACCGGCGGCTTGCACGCCGCGGCGCTGGTCGATTCTCACGGGTGTATCGAAAAAGTCTTCGAGGACATTGGCCGTCATAACGCGCTCGACAAGTTGCTCGGCTGGTGCGTGCTGAACGATCGCATCCCTCTCGCGAACCGTCTTTTGTTTCTAAGCAGCCGTAGCAGCTTTGAGTTGATCCAGAAAACCGTCATGGCCGGCGCGCCCGCGCTTGCCACCGTCGGCGCGCCCTCCAGCCTCGCCGTCGAAGCTGCGCGCGAGTATGGCGTCACGCTCATCGGCTTTGTGCGTGAGGCGCACTTCAACATCTACGCCGGCGATTGGCGGATAAACTCGTAGACGATGAAGCTGCGGTTCCGCGAGAATTCTCTTCGGCTGCGCGTAAATCGGCGTGAAGTGGAGCGCCTGGCCACCGGCGCGACTTTAGAAGAGCAAGTCCACTTCCCCGGCAGCGCAGCCATCTCTTACTTGATCGAACCCTCGCGGCACGCCTCGCCGGAAGCATCGTTTCGCGATGGCGTCATCCGCGTATCCGCTCCGCGCGATCGCATACGGGATTGGGCCAACAGTGACTCCGTCGGTATCTATTTCGACCTGCCCGCCAACGGTACTTCCCTGCGCGTGGCCATCGAAAAAGATCTCGAGTGTGTGGACGCGTCTCCGGAGGAACGCGACCCCCTCGCCTTCCCGCGAAGCTAACCAGGAACAAAGTATGATCCCTCTTCGCTACGTTCGCTCCACTCTTGTCCTTTCCGCTGCGATTGCGCTTGCCCGGTTTTGCACGGCTGCACAAATGGAAAGCGCGCCCAGCGCTGCCGAAGTGATTCGACGCTCGGTTTCCGTGAATACGGCTGATTGGAACGCGCAGCCGCGGTATTCGTATCGGGAAGTCGAGACCAAGAGCAAGATCGACGCAGACGGCCAGGCCCGTCTCGTACAATCGAGAACCTATGAAGTGACCATGCTGGAAGGTTCCCCTTACAACCGGCTGGTCGCAGTCGACAATGGAGTTCTCAGCCCCGTTCAACAGCAGCAGGAGTACTCGAAACTGCGCCGCGAAATCAATAGCCGCCAAAACGAATCGGCGAGTGATAGGCAGGCGCGCATCTCTAAATACGAAGGTGAGCGCGCGGAAGAACATTTGCTCATGCAGCAGCTCGTCGCCGCCTTCCATTTCCGCTTGAACGGCAGCGCCGAAATCGACGGAACCGATTGCTTCGTGCTCGATGCCGTTCCGAATCCCGATTACCGGCCACCGGTCTCGCGCGCCAAAGTGCTCACCGGTATGCAGGGCCGGTTATGGATCGACAAAGGTCATTACCATTGGGTGAAAGTTGAGGCAGAAGTCATCCGCCCAGTGGAGTTCGGCCTGTTTATAGCGAAGGTGAAACCCGGAACGCGCTTTGAGCTGGATCAAGCGCCGGCCGGCGATGTCTGGCTGCCAAAGCACTTCATGCAAACCGTAAGAGCAACGTTGCTGGGCGTTTATGGAGTGCGAACCCGTGAGGAATCGCACTATTCCAACTACCGCCTCCGTGCGGCGGACAATCGCCTCGCCTCGTCTGCCATTTCCCTACTGCCGGTTCACATCGCGATGGCTCTCCTTCACCGCGAACCCAGCCTTCTTGAGCCGCTTCCGAATCTCATGCGCGATCAATACCGACCGGTGATGTCCGCCCGTGCATCCGAACGAGATTGTAAGATAGCTTTTCCCTTCGCGTATGTAGTGCGGCAGTAAATAAATCAGCAGCTCTGAAATGCGATTGATGAACTCGCACGTCTGCGGAAACGAGCGTATGTAGCGCGCCACGCTCGGATGCCGTCCGGTCAGCGCCTTGAATTCCGGAATGTAGTTCGGATTGGGCAGAAACCGCACGTCAAATACCAAATCGCTGTCCGGAGGCACTCCATATCGAAAGCCGAAGCTGTTCACATACACCACGATTTTCGCGGTGTCCTGAGCCTCCTGGAACTTCTCTGAAACCAAGCGCCGCAAATCGTGTACATTCAGCTTCGACGTGTCGATAAATATGTCGGAAAGCGCCCGAATCGGCGCCAGCCGCTCCCGCTCCTCACGGATGCTGGTCAACACCGTCGATTCTGCCCCCAGCGGATGCGGCCGCCGCGTCTCGCTGAAGCGCCGCTGCAACACCGGATCCTCCGAATCGAGGAAAACGAGAGTCGCATTGAGATGCTTCTTCAGTTCCTGATAAATCTTTGGGAACTGCTCCAGCGCCTCGCCTTCCCGGATGTCGATGATCAGCGCCGCTCGTTTGCGGCTTTTGGAATCGCGCGTGAGATCCGCGAATTTCGGGACAAGCGCGATGGGAAGATTGTCGACCGCATAGAAGCCCGCGTCCTCAAACGCCTTCAGCGCCGTCTGTTTTCCCGAACCGCTCGTGCCCGTGATGATGACTAGATCGGCCGCGTAACGCGAGTCTTTAGGCGCAGTCGGCCCGGCACCTTCTTCGTTCGGTTTCAAGCTGAAGGTACCAGTGTAATGGATAGGTATCTTACGATTCGATCAGATCGAAATCGCCATCCGGCCGGCGAACCAGCACCGACAGGCAGTTGCGCCCCGAATCGCGATACACGAAGTAATCGCCGTCTTTTTCTAACTCGAGCATCGCTTCGTCGAGCGTCATCGGCTTCCGGTCTCCACCGTAATCCACCCGGAAAATTCGCGGTTTGCGCCCGCTCCCGTTTCCGCTCGTCTTCACCCGCTTGCCGACAGGCGCCGGCTCTGCGGGAACGGTATTGTCTTCCCAGCTCTCTTTCGAGTTGCGTACCGTTTTCGCGTCCCGATGCGTGTCGCGCCAGCGCGTGCGAATCTCGAGCAACTGCTTCTCCATTTTCTCCATCGCATGGTTCACCGCGGTCGGCAGATCGGCATCCGCCCCTTCGCCGATCAATCCGTGATCGTAGAAGTTCATCGCGATCTTTATTTTGTGGAGGTGACGCTCCACTTGATGCGTCAGATGGATTTCGCGCTCGCCGCGCTGCTCCGCGAACTTACTCAATTTGCTAAGCTTCGCGGTGACTTTCTGCTCCAGCTCAGGGGTGAATTCTTTCGACTTCCCGGAATAAATGAGCTTCATAATGCCTCAATAGGCGCGCACGGCCCGGCTTGGCCTGCTGGTTAGGCGCGCACGCGCCGCTGATGTGTCGATGGGATTTTCATGTCTTCCCGGTACTTCGCCACTGTGCGCCGGGTAACCTGGATTCCTTCCGCCTGCAGGCGCGCCGTGATCTGTTCGTCGGTCAGAGGATGGGCCTCGTTTTCATCTTCAATCATCTTCTTTACGCGCCGCTTCACAATCAGCAGCGGCGTCGCGCTCCCGGACGGCCCTTGCACCGCTTCCGAGAAGAAGTACCTCAGCTCGAAGACGCCCTGCGGAGTATGCGCGTATTTGTTCGCCACCGCCCGGCTCACTGTCGATGGATGAACTCCGATCTCCTCGGCCACTTCCTTGATCATCATCGGCTTCAACTGATCGATGCCCGATTCCAAAAACTCCGGTTGCCGCCGCACAATCGAGTGGCACACCCGCAGAATCGTCTGCTTCCGCTGCTCGATGTTCTTGATCAGTTGCAGCGCGGAGGCATACCGCTCCTTCACGTAATTGCGAATATCTTTATTCGGCTCCTGCTCGCGATCCACCATCCGCTTGTACTCGCCGTTCAAGCGAAGCTGCGGAATGTCATCGTCGTTCAACGTAATGACGTAATCGTCGCCGTCTTTCGAAATCTGAACGTCCGGTTCCACCTGCCGCGCACCGCTGCCCGAATACCGCAAGCCGGGCGCCGGATCTAAATGCCGAATCACGTTCACCGCAATCTGAACGTGCTCCATCGGCCTGCCCATCACTTTCGCCAACTGGGCCAGTTGCCGCGTCTCGAGCAGTTTCAAGTGGTCTTGCACGATTTTCCACGCCACGCCATCGCGGCATCCACGCCCGTCGAGCTGTAGCAGCAGACACTCCCGCAGGCTCGTCGCCCCCACCCCGGTCGGATCCAGCGATTGAACCGCTTTCAATCCGCCCTGCATTTCTTCTTGATTGAGCCCCTCGGTCACCGCGATCTCTTCGAGCGGAGTTGTGAGATAGCCGCTCTCTTCCAGATTGCCGATAATGCTGTTCGCCGCCTGGCGGACCCGCTCCGGCAGAACCATTACGCTAAGCTGGCTGTGCAAATGATCGCTCAACGTGACCGGAGACGATAGAAACGTTTCGAAGGACGGCTTCTCCACCGATTCCGAAGCCGGGCTCTTGAACCCCGGATCCAAATAGTCATCGAAAAAACTGCCGAAATCGATCTCTTCGAACGGATCGGTTTCCGTCTTGGCAGGCTCATCGCTCGCGCTCGGCGCCGCTACCAACACCTCCGCGCCCTCGTCCGCCGTCTCGGAGGTTTGCGATTCCTCAGATTGCTCGACCTTGTCGAGAATGGCCTGATCCGCCGGGTCCCGTTCGCGTTCCCGCTCCAGGATCGACTGCACTTCCTCGGCCGTCAGTTCCTCGCCCGCTTCCCCGGCTTCTTCCAGCACCGGATTTTCGGCGATCTCATTGACGATCATGTCCTTCAGCTCCATCCGGTTGAGCTGAAGCACCGTGACCATCTGCACCAGGCCCGGCGTAAGTATCTGCTTTTGCTGGACTCCGAGATGTAGCCGTTGCGAAAGCGAACTCATTGGTTTTCAGTTTAACACCGCCAACGCCCCTTTTCGGCTAAGGAAAAACCCGTCAATTTCGGCCAATTTGGGCCTACATCCTTGCCAAATTCGGTCTAGGGCGCGCCAACATCAAGCGCGTTTGCGAAGGCGCTTCCGGGTCGCAATTGTAAGAAGTTCTCGAAGGGCATCGTTGACCGATTTGGAATCCGGGAACGCCTCTGCCACTTCGGGATCAAGGAGCACGACATTCGTCCCCTGACGGTACCGGTCGGCGTACTTGCCCCGAACGCCGCGGGAGAAATCGTACTCCGCTCTCATTTCCTGGGAAATTCGTTTAGATTGAGGCTTCTTCATAGCTGCGTTTCTCGTGCTTCGTTGCAGGCAGGGCGCTGATCAACCGGATCTGCTCTCCCCTGGCAGTATGAACCACGATCAAGAGCCTCCGGCGGAGGGCGTTCTTGCGCAGATTGGCGGCTTCTTTTCGCCGGTCCCACTCGAACGCGATCACCGGCGGACTGACCCCCGTACCTAGCTCACCAGCACCGGCGGAAAATAGAAATTCTCTCCCAAATAGATCCGCCGCACTTCCGGATCGTTCCCCAGCGATTCCGGCGATCCCGCGCGGAAAATGCGCCCTGCGCTGATGATGTATGCCCGGTCCGTGACCGCCAAAGTCTCCCGCACATTATGATCGGTCACCAAAATGCCGATACCCCGGCGCTTGAGGTCCGCAATGATGCGCTGCAGCTCCAGCACTTGAATCGGATCGATCCCGGAAAAGGGCTCATCCAGCAGAATGAAATTCGGCTGCAGCACCAGCGCTCGCGCAATCTCAACCCGCCGCCGCTCGCCGCCCGATAGCATGTAGCCTTTGCTGTGCCGCACGGTTTCAAGGCCCAGATCGTCAATCAGGCTCTGCATTCGTTCGCGCCGTTCGCGCCCGCTCAGCGGAAGTGTCTGCAGGATTGCCATCAGATTGTCTTCCACGCTCAGCTTGCGGAAAACGGAGGGTTCTTGTGGCAGATAGCTGACGCCGCGCTGCGCCCGCCGGTACATCGGCAGCTCCGTAATGCTCTCGTTTTCGAGCAGCACCTTGCCCGATTCGGGACTGATCAGCCCCACAATGATGTAGAACGTCGTCGTTTTGCCCGCGCCATTCGGCCCCAGCAGGCCCACCACTTCGCCCTGCTCCACCCGGACTGTTACGTTATCGACGACTTTGCGGCCGTTGTAAGATTTCGAAATCTGGACGGTCTGCAGAGTTCTCGCGTGATTGGATGCCGCCACTACAATCTATCTACCGTTATGTCCTATCATACGCGGTGAATGGAAGCTGCGTTTCGCTCATCCGTCGCGCCGCCGATACGCCGCGATCGCCGCCATAATTGCGCTAAGCTGTTTTCGCTTCGCGCACCTCCATCTGCTCTGGGCCGACGAAGATTATCACCTCGCCGCCGCTCTCCAAATCCTGCACGGCAAAATCCCATACCGCGATTTCTGGTACGACAAACCGCCGCTCGCCGCGCTCTATTATCTGGCCATCGGCGGCGACTACGGTTTCGCGCTGCGTATTCTCGATGCCGCCTACATCCTGCTCGCCTGCTTTCTCGCCTACCGCCTCGCGCGCGTCTGGTGGAGCGAAGCCGAGGCCTGGACCGCCGCGCTGCTGCTCGCCTTCTTCACAACCTTTTATCTCCCCTCCGCCGTCATCCCGTTTGCCGCCGATGCGCTCATGCTGGTTCCCCATCTGGCGGCCATCTATTCCGCTGCGCGCCGCCGCCCGCTCTGGAGCGGCGTCTGGTGCGGCCTCGCCTTCCTGGTAAATCCCAAAGCCCTCTTCGTGCTGGCGGTTTGCGCCCTCTGGCTGTGGCCCGAATGGCTCCTGCTCGCCGCCGGATTCGCCATTCCAACCGTCATCGCCTTACTTTGCGCTCTCTCTAGCGGCGCCTGGAACGGGTATCTCCAGCAGGTGTGGCGCTGGGGTTTCCTCTACGCCGAAGGATCGCCGGTTCAACATCCTGTATCTCTCGGCTTTGTTCGAACCGCCGATTGGCTCGGCTTTCACATCGCTCTCGCCGCCGGCGTTCTCTTCGCGTTCGCACGGAACGCACGTAATCGCCGCTGGCAATTGGCTGCGTGGCTTATTCTCTCCTTTGCCGCCGTTTGCCTCGGAACGCGCTTCGCGCCGCATTATTTCCTGCAGCTTCTGCCCGCCATGATCATCGCCGCTTCTCCCGGCATCGTTCTGGCGCTGCGGCAATATCGAAAATCCGCCGCCATCGTGCTGGCGTTAATGCTCCTCGTCCCGCTTATCCGCTTCGGCCCGCGTTATATTTCCCTTGCCTATGACGATTGCCTGAACCTCCAGCCGCACTGGTCCGACATCGCGCTCGATCTCGACAGCCAGGATGCCGCGCGCCAACTGCGCTCGCTCGCCCGCCCCGGCGACACGCTGTTCGTATGGGGCTACCGGCCCGATATCTATGTCTATTCGCGCCTCATCCCACCCGGCCTGTTTGAGGATTCACAACCTCTCACCGGCGTTCCCGCCGACCGCCATCTCTCGGCCACCACTCCCATTTACGGAGGCCCCGCAGCCGCGAACCGCCAAATGCTGATCCGCTCCCGTCCGACCTTCGTAATAGACGGTCTAGGACTCCTCAACCCCAAATTAAAGCCCAGTATCTATCCCGAACTCCGGCCCTGGCTGGCGAGCTACAAACTAGTCGCTCGAACCAAACTTTGTTTGATTTACAAAAGAGCAGAATAATCGCGTGCATCACAATATGGATGTGCGGTCCCACCCCGTCCTTGCGGCAGCCATACTCGTCGCTCTCGCTACAACCCAAACCGCCGCCGCGCAAGCCTTCTTCCCGCTCGCCGACGTCCGCCCCGGCATGCACGGCGTCGGCCGCACGGTTTTTAAAGGCAACCGCATTGAAGACTTCCAGGTCGAAATCCTCGGCGTGCTCCGCAACCTCACTCCCAGGCAAAGCATCATCCTCGCCCGGCTCAGCGGTGGCCCGCTCGCCGAAACCGGCGTCATGGAAGGCATGAGCGGCAGCCCGGTCTACATTGACGGCAAACTGCTCGGCGCCATCGCCACAGGTTTTCCGTTTTCGAAGCAACCCATCGCCGGCATCACACCCATCCAGCAAATGCTGGACGATGCCACCTTCACCCCAGCTGCCCGCCCATCCGTCGCCGCCCGAAAAACCGCATTCCCTCTCAAAGCCGCCGCCCCGCCGCCTTCTTGGCCTTCTCCATTCGGCGACTTGACCGACATCTCGACGCCGCTCTCTCTCTCCGGCTTCAGCCCGCGCACGCTCCAAACCTTCGCGCCCCAATTTCGCCGCCTCGGCTTCGAACCGGAAGAAGGCCTCTCGGCCGGCAGCCCCGCTTCTCCGCGTTACTCCGGAACCGTCGCGCCAGGCTCCATGATCAGCATTGAGCTCGTCAGCGGAGACATGGTCGTCAGTGCCGACGGCACCGTTACCTACGTCGACGGCAAGCGCGTCTATGCCTTCGGCCACCGTTTTCTGGACAGCGGTTCTACCGAAATGCCCTTCGCCCGCTCCGATGTGATCGCGCTTCTGCCCACCCTCAACATGTCGTTTAAACTATCCACGCCGCGCGAATGGGTCGGAACAATTCTGAGCGATCGCAGCAGCGCCATCGCCGGCGAAATCGGCCGCCCCGCCCGCATGGTCCCGGTCGCCATCTCCGTCCGCTCGCCCGAAACCGGCACGCACCAGTATCATTTTCAGGTGGTGAACGATCGCCTTTTGCTGCCCTTCCTCGCCCAGACCGCGCTCTTCTCCAGCATCGATACAACCGAACGTACACTCGGCGCCGGCACCTTGCGGCTCCACGGACGCGTCGAATTCGAAGGTAATCTGCCGCCTCTGCTCGTGCATGACATTTACGTCAGCGACACCGGTCTCGCCGCGCAAGCCTCCAGCGATGCTGTCGTAACGCTCGCCTATGTCCTCGACGCCGGTTTCCGAGACATGCGCGTCAAGGACATCTCCTACACGCTCGAACCGGTCGAAGCCAAACGCCAGCTCCACATCGCCCAGGTGTGGGCTTCCACGCATGAGGTGCAGCCCGGCGCCTCGGTTGAAATCACCGCCTTGCTGCAGGGCGAAAACGGTCTGGAGCTTACCCGCACCGCGACCTATAAAGTCCCCATCGGCGCGCCCGCCGGGCCGTTGAATTTTACCCTCAGCGACGCCGCCACCTTGAATACGCCGGATTTCGCCGGTCTCTCCCAGTCTGAGCTGCACACGCCCGAACAGCTCATCCGCACCATCGACGATTTTCGCGGCAACGAAGCGGCCTACCTTCGAGTCTGGCGCCAGGAGCCCGCCTTCACAATTTCCGGACCTCTGCCCGGCGGCGACATCACCGATCCGCCACCCTCTGTCATGCTGGTGCTCGCCGACCCTTCCGCTTCGGCCACCAGCAACGCCGCCCTGACTCTCACTCGTGGCTCCGCGGTTGCCGAATTCAAACTGCCGATTGACAATTACGTGGTCACCGGCGCCAGAACCATCCAGGTGGAAGTCAAAGAGTGATCATCCGTTCGCCCCGAGCCCTCTTCGCGCCCGCCTGCCTGCTGTGTGTGCTTGCAATTTCCGCTTCCGCCGCCACCAGCACCGCGTGGCAAGTTACCGGCTTCGGCGATTTCCTGAAAGGCCATCTCTCTGGTCTCTCGCTCACTGCGGACGGCCTGTTGCAACTCGGCCCCTCCGTGCGCTGGCAAGCTGGGCTCAACGAACCCGCACTATGGTCTCTTGCGGCCGCTCCCGATCGCAGCATTTACGCCGCCACCGGCCATCAGGGCAAAATCTTTCGCATCGCGCCGGATGGAAAAGTCTCTACTCTCTGGACCGCCGCGCAATCGGAAGTATTCGCGCTCTGCGTTACCGCCAACGGCGCCCTCTACGCCGGCACTTCGCCCAATGGCGGCCTCTATCGCATTCGCAATGGAAAAGCCGAAGAAATCTGGCGCTCTCCCGCGAAATACATTTGGGCCATCCAATCCGCTCCCGATGGTGCGCTCTATCTCGCGACCGGCGAACCGGGCCGCATCTATCAAATCGAACCCAACGGCCAATCGAGCGTCTACTACGAAACCGGTCAATCCAACGTCACCGCTTTGCGGCTCGCCCCCAACGGCCATCTCTATGCCGGAACCGATCCGAACGGCCTGCTCTACGACATTGCGAGCGCGCGCCGCGGAACCATCCTCTACGATTCCAACTTGCCGGAAATTCGCGCCATCGCTCTTGCGCCCGATGGAACCGTCTACGCGGCCGCCATGGGAGGCGCGGTCTCGACACGCTCGGCCGCGACCGCTTCCGCCGCCGCCATCTCCGGAGGTGCAGTCGTCTCCTCCACTCCCACGGTCATTACCGTCACCGAAGCAAAAACCACCGGCGTTCCCTCCGATGACGACCAGACCGCTGCCAAAGCGGCCAGTAGCCAGAGCCAGCCGCCCACTTCTTCCATGTCGACCGGCGCCACGTCGAATACGGCTGTCGTCGAAGTGAGCGGCGTCGAAAAATCCGCCATTTATCGCATCGGCCCGGATCGCACCGTCGAAACGCTGCGCAGCTCGAAAGCGGACAACGTCTATGACATTGCGCTCGATGGCAACGCGGTCCTCTTCTCAACCGACGATCGCGGCCGCATTTATCGTCTCGAGAACGGCGAAACCACGCTGCTGGCCGAACCCGGCGACGGCGAAACCACCCGCCTGTTGCAGTCCTCCGGCGTCCTTTATGCCGCGCTCAGCAATCCCGCCCGCCTCTTCGCTTTCGGTCCGCCCGGAAGCGGCTCCGGCTCTTACCAGTCCCAGGTTCACGATTCCACCAGCGTCGCGCGCTGGGGACATCTGCAGTGGCACGGGGACACCTCCGGCTCCAATATCGCGTTCCGCACCCGCACCGGCAATGCCGCTCGGCCCGATGCCACCTGGAGCGATTGGTCGCCGCCCATCACCGATCCCGCCAACGCTCTCATCCAAAGCCCGGCTGCTCGTTTTGTTCAGTGGCGCGCCGAATGGCCCGCCGGCAGTACCGCCGCCGTGCGCGAGGTAGACGTCCCCTACCTGCCGCAAAACGCGTCGCCCGTCATTCACAGCATCACGGTCGCCTCCGTCGTGGGAACCAACGCATTGAAAACAGCCGCGAACTCCGCCGCTTCCTCCAGCGCCTATTCCGTCACCGTGACCGATACCGGCGCGCCTCCCGCCGCCAGCACCAGTTCGTCGGAAACTCAAACTGCCTCGCGCCTCCAGACCACCCAAACCCAAATCTCCTGGCAAGCCGACGACCCCGACAACGACAAGCTGGTCTACTCGGTCTATTTCCGCGCTGAGGACGAAAAGGATTGGCAGCTCATCCGTTCCCGCATGTTCGAAAACACGCTGCTGCTCGATCCCGACGTCTTCGCCGATGGCCGCTACTTCTTCCGCGTCGTCGCCTCCGACGCGCCCTCCAACGCCGCTCAATACGCGCACCAAACCGAAATGATCAGCGCGCCGGTCTTGATCGATAACACTCCGCCCATCGTGACTCCGGGGTCGCCGCATCGCGATGGCACAACGCTCGATATCGATGTGGAGGCAGTCGATAAAACCAGTTCGCTGCGACTCTGCGAATACTCGCTCGATGCCGGCTTTTGGCAGCCCATCGAAGCCACCGACGGCGTCACCGATTCACCGCGCGAGCGTTTCCATCTCCACCTCGACAAACTCCGCCCCGGCGAGCACCTCCTCGTCTTCCGCGTCTACGATTCCGCAAACAATGTCGGCTTAGCGCGCGTGCTGTTGCAGTAGCCTATCCATGTTTCCTTACGACCCGGCGCTGCTAGCCGCCGCCCGCACACCCCTGCAATCCGTCGCCGATGTCCTGCGAATCATGCAGACGATCGAGACCACCTGCGTCGACGGAGATGGCCTGAAATGGTTCAACTGGCTGTACCGCGAGGTAACCCAGGCTGTCGAAGCCCGCATCGCTTCCGGTGAATTCACCGATCCCGCGTGGCTTTCGGAACTCGATGTCCAATTCGCGCGGCTGTACTTCGGGGCTCTCGAATCGGCGCTCTCCGGCCAGCCCTGCCCCGGCTGCTGGCAGGCCCTGTTCGGTTGCCGCAACCGGCCCGCCGTCGCCCGCATCCAGTTCGCCTTGGCCGGCATCAACGCCCACATCAATCACGATCTTCCTCAGGCGATCGTCGCCACCTGTCAGGCCACCGCCACCTTTCCGCAACACGCGACCGCGCACTACAACGACTACACGACGCTGAACGCGACCTTAGACAGCCTGATCGAATCCGCCAAACAAACCCTATTCGTCCGCCTTCTGGGCGACCCGCTCCCGCCCATTTCTCACCTGGAAGATACCGTCGCCGCCTGGAATGTAAGCGCCGCGCGCGAAGCGGCATGGCAGAATGCCGAACTCTTATGGCATCTGCAGAATGTGCCGCCGCTCCCCTCGAACTTCATGGATACTCTGGACGGCCTGACCACGGTCGCCGGCAAAGTTCTTCTTGTCCCGGCACCCTGATCAGGTCAACAATTGACTGCCGGCATCACAATCGTCCAAAGCTTCAACGTGCCCCCCTCACAGCGCGCGCCGTTTTCCGCCGGAACCGGATAAAGCCAAGCGCCAGCAATCCCAAACCCATCACCAGTGCTGAGCGTGGCTCGGGAACCGGTGCAACGGCCACGTCATCGATGATGAAATCCGGAGCCGTGCTGCTCAGAACCACGCGATTGAACGCCGCGCCCTCGAACGCAATTTCTCCTTCAGGGAACGTAAATCCGTCTGGAACTATGCCCGTCTGGACGGCGTTCCCCACCGCCGTGCCGTCTTCGTATGCGCTGAGCGTCAATGGCGAGGGCGAGCCGAAATCGGCGGTCGCAAACACCAGGCTGATCGCCGAAAGATTCGAGCTGAAGCCAATGTCGAGCGGGATGCCGTTCTGTCCCGCTGAACCAGGGTCCCCCAGCGCATTGCCCGTCAGCGCTTCCAAGAAGGAGCTAGGCTCAACCGCAAAGCCGCCTGGGTCGCCCGGACTGGAGAAAGTAGCCGAAATGCCATTCGAGCTATCGGTGAACTGAGTATTCGTGCCTGGAGTATCCGCATCGAAGTTGAAGATCGATAACGCCTTCCCTTGAATACACCAGCCGGCCGCAAAAATCGTGACGGCAAGTATCTTGATCAGCCTTGTTAAGAATTGACGCTTCATGGACGCTTATTCCCTTTCACCTTGGAAAGCGCCACTTTTGGGGAAATCCCCTCACGCTACGAAATTATCGTTAACACGTGAGCAATACTTCCAGCCCTATCGGGTCCTCCCGAATCTCCATCGCCCGAAAGCCCGTCTTCGCAACCATCTCTTCAACTTCGTTCTTCGTATACGCCCGCTTGCACAGCATGAATCGAAACGTCAGTCCGACGATGATCCGGTTTATGGCGCCGAGGCGCATCCCGTTTACGGCCTGGGAGATCGATTCGTTTGACGCATCTCTCCGCAAATCGATAATCAGCGCCTGGCCGCCAGGCTTAAGCACGCGCTGCATTTCCGCGAGAGCGCGAACCGGCTCGGTGAAATTCTTGAACGCCGCTCGACACAGAACAAAATCGAACGTCTTGTCATCGAACGGCATCCCCGAAGCGTTTCCCCGGCGAAAGTCAACCCGTACCCTCGCCGCAGCGACATTCGCGCGCGCTATCTCGACAAACGTTTCGCTGATGTCCAAACCGGTGATCGAATAGTCGCCGAGCTTGGCCAGTTCGATCGCAAAATATCCCGGCCCGGGCGCCACTTCGAGCACACTGCTCCCCAACGTAAGCCGGTCCGCCGTACGCCGCGCCAGCGCTTTGAAATCCTCCAGCGCTTTCCTGGTAAGCGCCGCATACCACTTCGCAATAGCGCCCTCCATTCCCAAGCCTTTGTAGGGCTTGACAGAAGATACAGAAGCCGGCATGGAAATTCTCCTCTCTGGGGCGATTCTATCCGGCATTTCCAGGCTCTTGAACTTCAATTCGGTGAACGCATGCTACACATCGACGAATGCGCAATTCTGACTGCCGAAAGCGCACTGCAATCAGAGGGGCGGCTGGTCTGTGGGGGAGATGTCGTCCAGTTCTTTTTGGATCTGTTCGATTTTCCGGATGCGCTTGGTGCGGAGCAGTTCGAGAAAAGATTTCAGCTCGGAGACATCGATGGCTTTCGATTTCTCTTCGATAGTGGCGAAGAGTTCGTGGGCTTTGGCTTCGTGCTGGGCGAAGCGACGGTCGGCCTCAAGCACACGGATTTCCTCGCGTTGGAGATTTCGCATGGCGCGCAGCCGAATGAGTTTCGAATGCGTGGGCGGGGTGGGTTTTACCAAACGAACTGGGATTGGGTTCGTTTTTTCAGATTTGGTGGGATTTCTGGACGCCGCCTGGTATATCGTGATTACCTGTGAGCGTAACCTGGCTGCACATTTCGGACTTGCATGTCAGGGCTGGGGATCCGTACGACCGCGATGTCGTTCTACGAGCGCTGGTCAAGTCCGTCGCGGAATACCGCGCGCGAGGACGCGCTCCCGACGTTATCTTCGCTGACGGGAGATATTGCGCATTCGGGCAAGGCACAGGAATATGAGCTTGCTGCAAAATTCTTCGAGGATCTGCTGGCTGCGACCGGGTTGAAGTAAGAGCCGTCTATTCGTAATACCGGGGAACCACGATGTCGATCGCGATCTGGGAGTGGGACTGGCGCGCACCCTCGATTCGCGCGAGCAGTCGGACGCTTACTTTCGGCCGGATCTCCCGAAGCCGCACCTCACTCAGAAGCTGCGCGCCTTCCTCGATTGGCACAACAGGTACTTCGACGGCATTCGGGCGACGCCGGGGAATTCGACTTGCGGTCCAGTGGAGTTGTTGGTCGTAAACGGCCGCCGGCTAGGAATTCTTCCGATCAATTCCGCTCTATTTTGCCAGGGCGACGACGATCACGACAAGCTGTGGATTGGACGCCGCTGCCTGGATGCGGCACTTTCCGATCTGCGTAAGGGCGACAGCGAATTCAATGTTGTTCTGGTCCACCATCCGCTTGACTGGCTTAGCGCACTCGAAGGTTCGAACATCCAGGCTGAACTTGAATCTTCAGTCCACATTCTTCTCCGCGGACACCTGCATGAAACTCACGTGGATTCGGTTGCGTCAGCGGAAGGCGCCATTCTACGCTGCGCGGCGGGCGCTGCATACCAAAGCCGCAAATGGCCGAATCGGGCGCTTTACGCAAGGTTGGAGGACAGCAGTCTGGCCATTTTCCCCATCCGGTACGAAGATGCTCCGCGGGAAATATGGACTACAGATCCAAGCGTTTTTCCGAGAGAGGACCGGCACGAGAAGAGCTTTCGAGTTCCTGGCCTGGCCTTGAATCGGACTGAAGCGCGGGCGCAGCAGCCGGCGCGTCCGGCCGCGCCGCCGCGATTTCGCAGCAACATAGCCGCCCGCGGAAATCGTCCGTTTGTGGGCCGTGATGGGCTTATCGCCCAGATCGCAAATACGCTGGGCGACGCTGTCCGCGAGGGTGTGGTGGTGCTTCATGGGCCGCCGGGCGTCGGAAAGAGCGCACTGGCCCGCGAGTTTGCGCGCCTGCAACGCGATCGATATAGCGGCGGCACGTTTTTTGTCGATGCCTCCATGGATGCCATCACCATCAACCTCGCGGGGGTTGGAAAAAACATCCTGAACCTCGATTTTCCACCAGACTTACCGCTCAACGACCAGGGACAGCAAACGTTTTATTCGCTGACCACCGCCCCGGTGCTGCTGATCTACGACAACGTCCGCATTTTCGAGAATGTTCTGCCGTGGCTGCCACTGAGCGGCATGCCGTGCCATGTCCTGATTACAACCCTCCTCGACCCCGCGGATTGGATGTGGCCTTGCATTGAGGTAAAGCCGCTTTCCCGGGAGCAGTCCCTGGAACTGGTAGAGAAATTGACCGGGGGCCAGGTGGCTGCACGTTTCACAGAGGCTATTGCGGAGCATGCCGGCGGACTTCCCGTGCAGATCGTTCCGGATGCTGCGACGCTCGCGTATGAGCAGAGGCGCGGACGGCTCAAATCCGCTCCTCTCCGTCTAGCCCGAGAGGCGGGAGACAGTTTTCGGGCTGCTTACGACCGGCTTGAACAACCGGCGCGGCTGCTGCTGCATTCTGCTGCATTTCTCAATCCGCAGCATATCTCAAGAATCGAACTATCTCGACACCTATGCGAAGGCCTGGGTTGGAGCGAGGTGGAAGTGGAACGGACTTTCGATACTTGTCTCGACCTGCATTTGCTTGAGGGTAGTCCCGACGCGAGCATGCATCAACTATTTGCCTCCTTCCTGCGCGAGATGCAGCCGACCGCGAAAGATCAGGCGGCGCTTGCGCGAGTAAGGCCGATCCAAGCAGGACGGTTTGTGCAACTGGCAAATGCCCTTTCGGTGAATCCGGCAGACACAGAGACGGCGACAACTCTGCTCGATTACCCACTTGCGCCCGAGCCGTGGATCGCAATCGGAGAACCGCTTTCTCTGGAGCAGGGCTCGCTAGTCGCGCGCGCGCTATATGAAATAGGGCGTTTTGAGGAAGCGCGACCCTGGTTCGAGCGTGCTTTCGCGGAAGAAGAGAGGCGACGTGCACGGGCGCATCGACCACGACAGCCTCGGCCGCAGCCTGCATCAGGTGGGCTCTTGCCTGGCGAGCACGGGCCGGTATGAGGAAGCGCGACCCTGGTTCGAGCGTGCTGTCGCGGAAGCAGAGAAAGGCGACGTGCACGGGCGCATCGACCATGCAAGCCTGGGCGTCAGCCTGCATCAGGTGGGCTATTGCCTGTCGCGCACGGGCCGGTATGAGGAAGCGCGACCCTGGTTCGAGCGTGCTGTCGCGGAAGCAGAGAAAGGCGACGTGCACGGGCGCATCGACCATGAAAGCCTGGGCCTCAGCCTGCATCAGGTGGGCTATTGCCTGGCGAGCACGGGCCGGTATGAGGAAGCGCGACCCTGGTTCGAGCGTGCTGTCGCGGAAGCAGAGAAAGGCGACGTGCACGGGCGCATCGACCATGCAAGCTTGGGCATCATGTTGCGTGCCACCGCGGCCTGTCTCCGGGAGCTTGGTGAAGCCGAGTTAGCGCGCGAGTGGGAGCAGAGGGCATCGGATATAGATTCATCGCGGGGCGCCTCAGCCTGAATCGCCTAGGCCGGGGAAGTCCCAAGAGCATCAGAGGAGGCAAGCATCGAGATCAATTGGGCGATTGCCTGTATAAGCGCAAACCGCTCGACGATTGGGGACCGCGGGTTTCGCAAGGCGAACTGTCCACCTGGTCGGGGTCCGGGCTGGCGCCGGAAGCCTCCCAGCGGCGAATGAAGTCGGGCCGTCTGAAGGCGGAGGCCAGGATTGGCCAATGTCGTTTGCATAATGCCTGGGACGCTCGCGCCGGACTGAGGCCGCTTACGCTCCCTGGCCCAGAGTCAGCGTTTTCACCATTTAGCAATGTAGGCGCGGATCGTGGAGCACGATGTTCGTTTGCTTGCGGACCAAAGTCCGCGCGGCCTCAATTTGCCGACGCCGCCTGCGTCTTCGATAATTTGTCCCCAGCGCCGGAATCGACCGCTTGGCGCAGTGGCATAAGTCTCCGAAGTTCCGCAACCCGAAGCCACGCCCCTGCCCAGACGCACAGCCCGACCACGATAGGCAGAGTCAAATTCATTCGCGTGATGATGGTGGAAAGAATGGCTCCCCCTAAATACCCGGTGAGCAGAAAAGTCCCCAGCACCGCAGTCCGCGGGATTAAATAAAGAGCGAGGCAAGTCAGTTCCAAAATCCCAAGCGGCAAGATTGCGCCTTCCGGTATACCCGCATGGGCAAATCCCTGGACCACCGCGGAAACATGGCTCACCTTCATAATTCCGCTCATGGCAAAGGCCAGTATGACGAACGCCGTTAGTATTCTCACTACCCATGTGGTCCGCTTTGAAATCATTTCTTGCTCCGATCGGATCGAAACCATGGTGGCGCGGACGATCGCCTTGCGTCGTCTGCGTCTAGAGGCTTCTACTAACCTCCAGCACCGCGTGATCCGAAGGCAGGCCCGCTATCTCCATCACCGGCCGGACTTCAACCGTACCGGTGCGCGCTCCCGGAATGCGAGCCGCAATGCGCAAGGCTTCGTCGAGATCCTTCGCGTCTACCAGGAAATACCCGCCGAGCTGCTCGCGCGTCTCGGCGAACGGTCCGTCGGTCACCAGCCGCTTCCCGTCGCGCACCCGAACGCTGGTTGCAGTAGAGGTCGGATGCAGCGGCGCAGCGGCGACGTACTGTCCCCTTGCCGCAAGATCTTGCGCGAGCTGCGCGGATTCCGCATAACACCGCTCCCGCTCAGTTTCGCTCAAAGCTTGCTCGTCAAGATAAATCAGCAACATGTATTTCATGCTTGTATTCTCCGCAATTAAGCGATTGCCCCATTCTTACCCGCGATCCTCCGCAGAATCCCCGTCTGCCCGGCATGATAGGCCTGATGAAAAAAGATCACCGTCAAAAGGGAACGAACGGTCTCATTCGGGTTGCCGCTTGGCGAAAAAGGAGCGGGCGCCTCCAAAGCCTCTGAAGAGAGACTCTCCAGTCCGGCATCGACGCGCGCAGCGGCCTCGTCCCATGCCGTCATCAGTTCCGAAAGTTCTCTGGCTTCGGCAGCGTTGCCGATCGGAGGGCTCCCCCGGTCGTATCTGTGAAGCGCGCTCGCCTCCAGCACCGGCTCTTGTCCCAACATGGGGAGCATGTGCCCATAAACGCAGAGTAGATGGCCTATCACCCAGTTCAGGCAGTTTCCCGCAGGGCGGGGCTGGATCAGACTCTCTGCCTGAGTCAGACCGTCAACGTTGAGCCGGACGACCTGGTGGATTGTGCGGGCGCTGTTGCGGAAGATGCCGATTTCGCTATTGTTTTCACTCTTTGTCATGCTGAAGTCTCGTAGCTGAGTCGAACGGCCCAAACCGGAATCGACACCTGTCGGAAAATTTATTTAGCGTATGCACCCGGAATCCGACCAGGCTATCGAAGAAGTCTATCGTTCCGATTGGGGTCGGATCCTAGCCACTCTGATTCGCCTCTTCAACGATTTCGAACTGGCGGAAGAGGCCGCACAGGAGGCATTTGCCGCCGCGGTCGATAGCTGGCGCGCGTCCGGAATCCCGGATTCTCCTCGCGCCTGGATTATCGAAACCGCCCGGCACAAGGCCATCGACCGCATACGGCGCCGAACCCGGTTCACGAATGTTGTTCAATCGATAGCCGCGTCCGGCTTGGGCCAGTCCGCTGAAGAGCCGGATTACGACACGACCCGCATTCCTGATGATCGCTTGCAGTTGATCTTCACCTGCTGCCATCCAGCCCTCGCGCTCGAAGCGCAAGTTGCACTGACTCTTCGAACCCTGGGCGGCCTCGAAACGGACGAGATTGCGCGCGCCTTTCTGGTTTCGCCCGCCACCATGGCGCAGCGGCTCGTCCGCGCGCAGCGCAAGATTCGCGACGCGCGCATTCCATACCAGGTACCCGCTGTGAACGAAATGCCGGAGCGGCTCGACGCGGTGCTTACCGTGCTCTATCTGATCTTCAACGAAGGTTATGCGGCCACGCGTGGCGCGCCCCTCGTCAGGACCGATCTTTGTGCCGAAGCCATCCGCCTTGGCCGCCTCATCAGGACGCTCATGACGCCGCCCCCAACGGAAGCAACCGCGCTGCTGGCGCTCATGCTTCTTCACGATGCCCGGCAGGATGCCCGCCTCGATGAAAACGGCGATCTCGTTACACTTGAAAACCAGGATCGCAGCCGCTGGGACCGATCGCAGATCGACGAAGCGTTGCCCCTGGTCGAGGAGTCGCTTCGCGGCAGCCCCGGTCCGTATGCCGTGCAGGCGGCCATCGCGGCCCTGCATTGCCGCGCGGCGCGCGCCGAAAATACCGATTGGCCTCAAATCCTCAGCCTGTACGATGTTCTCGAGCGGCTGCAGCCTTCTCCCGTCGTGTCGCTGAACCGCTCGGTGGCGGTCGCAATGGTGCACGGCAGCCAGTCTGCGCTCGCCCTCATCGATGCACTCGCCGCAACCGGCGATCTCGACGGCTACTACTTACTGCACTCCGCCCGCGCCGACTTGCTGCGCCGCCTCGGATCTCGAGAACAAGCGGCGGAAAGCTACACGCGAGCGCTTACCCTAGTCACCAACGATAGCGAGCGCCGCTTTCTGGAGCGCCGCCTACGCGAAGTCCAGAACAGTTGACAAAGTCAATTAGTTTAGATGACGATGTCAACTATGTCGACCAGCGAAACTGAAATCTTCCGCCGCTTCAACCGGATGCATACCAGGTTCATCGGAACCCTGAACGAAAAGCTCCTGAACAGCGACTACAGTTTGGCGGAAGCCCGTGTCCTTTATGAGCTCGCAACCCGCTCCGCGCCAAGAGCGAGCGAGATAGCGGAGGGGCTTGGAATGGACCCCGGATATTTAAGCCGTATTCTGCGAAAACTTGAGCGCAACGGCCTCTTCCAAAGGAAAATTTCAAAAGAGGATGGCCGTCATGCCGCACTGATGCTCACCGCGCGCGGTAGGTCTGCCTTTAAAAAGCTCAATGCGGGTTCCAACGAACAGGCGCGCGCCGCATTGGAAGACCTGCCGCCTGGCACTCGCATGGAACTCATCCGTTGCATGCAGTCTATCGAGAGCATTCTTACGAAAGCGGACCGCAGCCGGCTGCCATACGTCCTACGCCCCCATCGCATTGGCGATATGGGCTGGATCGTCTATCGGGAGAGTGTCGGATACGCCGAGCAGTACGGATGGGACCAGACGTTCGAAGCCCTGGTCGCGAGAATTGTGGACGAGTTCGTCACGAATTTCAACCCGAGCCGCGAGCGCTGCTGGATCGCCGAAATCGATGGCCAAAACGTCGGGCACATCTTCCTGGTCAAGCATCCGCGTCAATCCAAAACAGCCAAGCTCCGTCTCCTGTTTGTCGAGCCAAGTGCCCGCGGAATGGGCATGGGAGACGCCCTCGTGAACGAGTGCATCCGCTTTGCCCGCACAGCCGGTTATCGAAAGATCGTCCTGTGGACGCAAAGCATACTCACCGCGGCCCATCGCATTTATAAACGAGCGGGCTTCCGCCTGGTAAAGGAAGAGCCACACCATAGCTTCGGCCACGACCTCATCGGCCAGGAATGGGAACTGGACTTGACCTAAGCCCTCATAGCCGCTACAGAACCGCGACCGTAACGGAGCGTTGTCCAATCCGGTTTTCAGCTATCCCGCCGATCCAGTTCGCGCATGAGCCAACCGTAGCTAACCTCCAATCGCGCATCGGGGTTTGCGGGGAATTTCGAGAGTTCCGCGCTCTCCTCTACGCTGAAGCCGCCGAAAAGCGCATCTCCACCACCCGTGCCTTCCGGGCGCGAGCTGCGTCTACCAGAATGCGGCGCATAATCTGCGCCGAGAACGCAAAAAAGAGTAGAACGCACAAAGCCGACTGCAGTCTAGCCCTCTGGCCACCTGCTCCAGCCCACTGATGAACCGCTGTCTACGGAGCCAATGCCCTGGCGATATCGATCCATAACATATTGCTCCACTCTGGCCTGGGATCAGCGGCGGCACGTGAAAATGTCCAAAGTCGGAGGCGCTCCGTATCGACCTCGGCAAGGTCAGCGAGACGCTTGACCATACCGATCGGGTCGCCGTGAAGCCGCGCTTCGCAATTGTGGAGATGCTGAACCAAGTCATAAGGCGCGTCGCCGATGAATGGCTTCGGGTCGATTACCAGCCAGGGCTCCCGCTCGGATCGCAAAATATTTCCGGCATGAAGATCGGTGGCAAGTAGCGTGTCCGTCGGTAACGGGTTCGCGAGCGCTTCCCACACCCGCAATCCTTCGCGCACCAACCCGGCATCGGGCCACTGCTGAGCCTGGGCCAGCGTCTCATGACGCCAAACTTCCAACATGTCTGACAAGTGCCGAAATTGCTGCAGATCGTTCGGCGAACCAGATCGTACCCAAAGGCGCTTGAGTAGCGTCGCAATCACCACATCTTGCTTGTACTCCGGCTCGGAATGAAGGGTGTATCCCGGTTGGCAGCGCTCAAGGAGCATCGCGCCATAGTTATCATCCGCCGCAACCAGCCGCACCGTGGGATTGCCGTTCCAGAAGCGCAGCCCTTGGATTTCATATGCGGCTTCCATGTGCGGCATTCCCAGTTTCAGGACGGCTGAAGTGCCGTCGGCACAAACAACCGGGGCGACCCAGGAGCATGTTACGTTTGCGTGTTCAAATGGAGGACCAGTTCGCAGCGACCAGCGGCCCGCCAACTCCTCCAACATCGCCGGCAACCTGTCGAGCCATGCCTGCCGTTCAGGGTGCTTGCGGCAGTTTGCGCTGAGCTGTTCGGGGATGATCATCGACCACTGAAGAGGTTGACATGGAGCAACGGACTGTCAAATGGAACTGATCGGCGGCCTGCCCTACTCACATCGTTCCGGCCAATGCCATGGCAGCCCAATTCGTTGCTGCGGCCGAGATGAACTGGTCGGCGCCGTATGGGAAACCGCTATCGAAATAGGGCTGTAACGCAACGGCGCGGCTTCGGACGTACCACGATCCATCCTGCATTTGTGTCTGAAGCAGGAATGTGACACCACGCCGGAAAGCGGGATCTGCCGGCGAGACCACGCCGGCCGTTTTGAGCGCGACAAGCGCCTGGCCGGTGGCGTAGGCATCGCTCCCGAGTGAAGAAATCTGCGCCCATCCGCCATCGGAACGCTGCTCCCCAATGAGAGCTGCCGCTATTTTTCGGATTCGATCCGGTTTATATCCGGCCCAGGTGAGTCCGAGAAGCTGGAAACTGCGATCCTCGTTCGTGAAAGCCTGCGCCGATTCGAGCCATGCTGCCGCTCGACGAACTGATTCCCGATAGGCTTGCCGCTGCGGCGCTGGCGCGTACACGTCTAACGCGCGCAGGCAAAGCGCGGTAATTGCAATCGAACTGGATTCGATGGGCGGCCGAGTGGCCTCTACGCTCCAGGACCCGTCGGCTTCTTGCTGGCTGCGGACAAAGCGAGCCATCGCATCAGTCGCGGCACTCGGCAGGAAGCCTTCCGCAGCCAATCCGGCGAGGATATAACTGGTCGTGTCCTGCTCGCCGGCAATGGAGATTCCTTGCAAATAGCGCTCGCGGTTGCCGTCGATATAATCGCCGATGGCTTTCACTTGCGATCGTGCGATGCCCTGATCGAAAGTCAGGTTCCGCTCGCGGACTGAAGCCATCGTCATGCCCGTGAGGAGATCGTTATGGCAGGAAACGCAGCCCGATTTGCGCATAAAAGTGACGTCGGCGCGCTGCAGGATAGGAAGGCTGCGCGCGATTGCGGCGCGCGAAGACGGCGCGGGGTCGGGACTCGGAACTATAGGCGCAGGCCGGCCCTCAACAGCACCGAACTTGCGAAGAAGCGTGACTACCGGAGTATCGCCTTGCCGCAGCGCATAATCGAGCGCCGTATGTCCTTCCGCCGACTTCGCATTTACATCCGCACCATGCTCAAGAAGCAGGCGCACCTTTTCAGTCGATCCCGTAGTAGCGAGCCACATGAGTAATGGTTTCCCATCCTGAATGACGTTCGGGTCGGCGCCCAAGTCGAGCAATCGTTTCACGCGCGCGGGAGCAGTTCGAATATCGGAGTACAGCAACGCATTCACGGCGGCAGATTTATCCGTCGTGGGAGCAAGCAGGTCGAGGCAGGCATCGCACCCGCTATCTGCGGCAACGGACAATGCTCCTTTGAGCGCCTTGGCGGAAGCGCCGTGTTTCATTACGGCGGCGAAGCAATCCTTCATTCCGCGCAGCGTTGGCCAGCGAACTCTCACCCGATGGCAGCTTGGCTCCGCGGCTGAGTAATAGCTGAACGGTCGCATCGTCATCGAAGCCGAGCGCGACCTGCAGCGCACTGCGCCGCTCATCGGAAATAACATCGGGATTCGCGCCGCGATCCAGCAGCAGCCGAACCTTCTGGACGTCATCGACCGACCACATTAGTGGCGTCGCCCCAACATAGTTCCCCAGGTTTGGATCGGCGCCGGCATCGAGGAGCTTGCGAACCGAATCGACCGTGCCATACAAGGCGGCGTACATCAGCGGTGTGTCGCCGTTTGTTCCGGGACGGTTAATGGCATCCTTGCGACGAATCCGGTTTTCGAACGCGAGAACATCGCCCCGGCGTAGCGCGTCCATGATTTGCGTCGCCTTGGGATCGGCAGCAGGAGCGCTTTTCTCTCCAGCGAGACTATCGGGCCATTCCGCGCCCTCATCGATCCAATCTCGAATCTGGTTGATTTGCTCAGCCGGCAACGCGCCGGTTGGAGGCATGCGCATGCCCATGCTGGTACCGGAGATCTTCAGATACAGGATGCTCCCTGCCGCATTGTCGCGTCCGATAATGACTCCACCACGAACCTGAAATGCCGAACTGCGGCGATCTAGCCGGAGTCCCGCCATCTGCTGCGAGGGCCCATGGCAGAGATAACAGCGTTCCTGAAATATGGGCCGAATGTCGCGCGCGAAGTCGACCTTCGGCGGTGGAGCGGCTATCAATGCGACCGCCGGGCACACCACGGCGAGTAGGTGGCTGCTCACTCTCACGAGCACTCCTGTTCTGGGTTTCCCGGCAATGATAACGCTATTTCAACGATTCCGCCATACGTCCAGTACTACCCGGAGGCCGAGCGGCTCTCCAGACCTGCTGTAGCCTTGGCGCGCCTATCGGACGAGCGTCACCGTTAACTGCAATTGCATCTTCCGCTTCGATGCCGGATCGTCCGACGAGAATAGGACCGTTGGCCGCTTCATAGGCAGCACTACAGTCGACTCCCATTGGTTGTTCCGGATGATAGGCAGAGAGGGCGGAGGGCTATTCTCCCCGTGAGTGTCCATCACGCTGCTGATTTCAGCTTTTATGTATAGGGAGACTCCGTTGCCGATCTCTTCCAATCTCTGGCAATCGATATCAACGCCTACATTTATCTGCTGCCACTGAGTGGTGGTGCCGGTGCCTGAGGTGAACGGCACTTTCTCGCCTGCCCGGATGGAACCCTTTTCCTTATCACTGGGCATTATCAATGTGTAGGTGCGGCTGTTAATTACCCGCTCATTGTCTAATTCCTGGACCACAAAAGTAAGCTGGTAGAATTTTTTCGATGCGCTTTCTACCGTCTGTGGAGTTTGTGATAGAGCTGGCAGACTCATCAACCCCGCCAAACTGATCATCATCATCGATCTGAGCATCTTTTCTCCTTTTGTATCCCTACTCAATTGGCTTAATCTCGACTGGCGCTAACTGAATCGGCGTGACCGGACTGTCCAAGTAACTCAATTCCTGCGTGGTATGTTCCGCTTTGTACTTGGCCAACTGAAGCAGCGCCCGCTCCTCGCTGCCGACCGCGGAGGGCATGGGGAACTGCGGTAACTTCGGTTCCGCTCGTTGCTTATGGCTCCTCCGCGGCATCTTCGCAATCATCGGAACGCTCTCGGTGTTGCGCAAAGGAATTTTTCGTTCTTGCAGCGACTCAGGCTTCTTGAACACAAGCGCCGTGTTACTCGCTTGGCTGTGTTTGGACCGCCAGCTTTGGACTTACCCACCAGCACAGGCACCACGCTGCTACCGCCGCCGTACCCAGAGCCGGTGCTAACAGTCTCATTCGACGCGTGAGTGTCGCGCGCTTTTTTACCCGCACCAGAATCCGCTGTTCCAGCCCCTCGTTCTCAGGTGCGTCTACCGTAACTCGCGAGTGCGTCATCCAGTGCTTTGTCTAGCTGATCCGGCCATTCACTCATCTTTGCCGCCTTCCATTCGCGACATTTTCTCTTTTATTAACGCCCGGGCTTCCGATAAAAGCCGCCGCACTGTACCCTCGGGCAAATTCATAACATCGGCCATTTCACGCGTTGTCATACCTTCAATGGACGAAAGAGATAAAGGCCTTCGCAGCCTTTCTGGAAGCGCATCTATCAAGCGGTGAATCGCTCTGCTCCTCTCGGTTGCGATCGCGGCCCTTTCCGGACTGCTTTGTCCAGAGACAACTTCGCTCCGCTCAAATCCGGACACGAAACGGTGAGACGGTTTCCTGGTAATCGCTAAGCGCCACACCATGCGCGCCAGAAATGCTTTTTCGTCCTCCATATGCTTCCACGCGCCGGAACGGAACAGTTTGAAAAAAGCGTCTTGCACCACATCTTCAGCGTCTTCCACATTCCGCAACACGGCATAGGCAATGCGGAACACAAAGCGTGACTGACGCCCCACCAGCAGTGCAAATTGCGTCTCCGCCTGCTCTTGAGCCGCTTCTCGCTCTAGCAACGTGGCCCACTCACCGGCTTCTATTCTCGACACAAACTCCACATTCATCCTGCGCGTACAACAGCTAAGACCGCTCAAACCTTCTCGCCGCTCAGTTATTTTTATAAAATGCGATCTAGCGAGCCTTTCGCCTGGGCCGGAGCGCTCGCCAACAAACAACAAAAAAGGCGCGAGTGAGCGAACTCACCGCGCCTCAATCGAATTCAAAAAGCTCGATTACGCCGCAACGTCGATGTTGATCGTTTTCGGCTTCGCTACTTCTTTCTTCGGCAGCGTCACCTTCAAAACGCCGTTCTTGTAGTCGGCCTTTACTTTCTCGCCATCTACCGTCTCGGGCAAACTGAAGGCCCGCACAAAGCTGCCGTAGCTACGCTCAATGCGATGGAATCCCTTCTGTCCGTTACTCTGCTGCTCGAACTGGCGTTCTCCTTTTAAGGTCAGCGTTCCGTTCTCGAGCTGAATCCCGATGTTCTTGGGGTCCACGTCCGGGACGTCCGCCTTCAACACCAGTTCATTTTCGGTCTCGTAGATATCCACCGCCGGCGACCACGGCCGGGAAGCCGGCTCGCTGAACAGCCGCGACAGGGAATCCTGGAACAGACGCAGTCCAGCCGGAAAATCCTCGCCTTCCGCGTTAAACGGGGTGTATTTGATCATTGGCATGTTTCGTTTTCCTCCTTATCCATCTCCTGGATACAACACCATCATAAGATCTGCGCCTGATCTTGTCAAGTAAAATGCTGCAATGCCGCTAAGGCCAGAGTTCGTTTGGTAAAATGCCCTGTTTCTTCGCCCATCTCCACAGTTCGTTTGGTAATTTGTAGCCCTCCAACCCCTTCGCTCATCTCTTCTCCCGTATGCCGAACCTCAAAGAAGGCGATCCAGCCCCCGATATCGCGCTCCAGACCGATTCCGGCCAGCCCTTCCGGCTTGCCGACGTTCACGGCAAGAACGTGGTCCTCTATTTCTATCCGAAAGCCGACACGCCCGGCTGTACCAAGGAGGCCTGCGCTTTCCGCGATACCTCGCCCGATTTCAGCCACGCCAACGCGGTTATCGTCGGCGTCTCGCCCGACGCGCCGAAGGCCCAAGCCAAATTCAAGAACAAATTCGGCCTGCCGTTCACGCTTTTGGCCGACATCGATCACCAGGCCGCCGAGCAGTACGGCGTCTGGAAAGAAAAAAGTATGTATGGAAAGAAGTACATGGGCGTGGAGCGCACCACTTTCGTGATCGGCCCCGATGGCAAAATCAAGAAGATCTTCCCCAAGGTCAGCGTGGAAGGACACGCGCAAGAAGTTCTGGCCGCTGTGAACCAATAACACATCTAATAGGAGGGTGGATTCCAACGACAGTCGCCGCTATCCGGCTCGTCCGGTAGTCGGCGTCGGTGCGATGATTTTCGAGCGCGGCCGCGTGCTGCTGGTCGAGCGCGGCAGAGCGCCGCTCGCGGGCTATTGGTCGCTTCCGGGCGGCGCGGTCGAAGCCGGCGAGCCCCTGGAAAACGCGCTGGTCCGCGAAGTTTTCGAAGAAACCGGCCTAGCTGTAACGGCCGATGAAATCGCGACTGTATTTGAGCGCATCATGCCGGACGCCTCGGGCGCCTGCGAATATCATTACGTGCTGATCGATTTTTACTGCACCGTTCGAGGCGGCGATCTCCGCCCCGGCGACGATTCAAACGCGGTCCGCTGGTTCGATATCGATTCCTTGGCCGGCCTCTCCATGACGGAAGGCACTCGCGAACTGGTCGAAGCTTGTTGCAAAGGGCGCCCGACCCACTGGCGCGTAACGCGTCCGTATGTCCTTTAGTGCCGCCGCCCTGCTTCAGTTCGACGAATTGAGAACCCTGCTCGCCGGTTACGCGGGCAGCGCCGCCGGACGCGCGTTGGTCCAGGCCCTTGAGCCGCAGCGCGACCGCGAGGCGCTCGAAGCCGCTCTGGCCGAAGCGGGCGAAGGGATCGCATATCTGCGCGAAATCTCAGGAGCACAGCCGGCCGGGCGCGGCGCTGCCATCCGGCTCCGCTTCGATCAGGTCCGCGATATCCATACCGCAGTCCGTACGCTGCGTGTCGAAGGCGCTTCGCTCGATGGCCGCGAAATTCTGGACCTGTTCCAAACCCTTGCGCTGGCGGGCGAGTACCGCGCCGTGCTGCTCTCGGTTTCCGAACGCTATCCGCGCCTGGCCCAGCGCGCTCGCCATCTGGCGGATCTGCGCGAAGTGGCCCGCCGCTATGCACGTGCCTTGAATCCCGACGGCAGCTTGTCGGACGAAGCCAGTCCCGCGCTCCGCCGCATCCGCCGCGACATGGAGCGCCAGCAGCGCAGCATCCAGGAATCGCTCGACCGTTTCCTGCGCGCCCATCGCGCCGATGGAACCCTGCAGGAAGAGTTCGTGACTATTCGCGAAGACCGCTACGTGGTTCCCATCGTCGCCGGGCAAAAAACCCGGATCGAAGGCGTCATACATGGTTCCAGCGGCACCGGCCACACGCTCTTTGTCGAACCGCTCGAAACCATCGCGCTCAACAACCAGCTCGTTCGTTTGCGGGAGGACGAGCTACGTGAAATCGAGCGCATCCTCGCCGAAATCACCAATGCTCTACGCGAGCACGCCCCGGAAATCGCCGCCACTGCCGAGGCGCTTGCCGAATTCGATTCCGTTTTCGCCAAAGCCGCCTTTGCGCGCGAGTACGATGCCACAATTCCACGCTTCAGCACGGATGGCCGGAGACTCGTCTTGCACGAAGCGCGCCATCCCTTGCTCGAAACCGTACTGCGCAAACAGCACAAGCCGATCGTGCCCATCGGGTTCGAACTCGACGAAAGCCGCCGTTGCCTGCTCATCAGCGGTCCGAATACCGGCGGCAAAACCGTCACGATGAAGACCACCGGACTACTCGCCGTGATGGCGCACGCCGCGATTCCCGTCCCCTGCGCGGAAGCCGAATTTCCGCTGCTCGATGACGTGCTGGCCGATATCGGCGATACGCAATCCATCGCCGAAAGCCTCAGCAGTTTTTCCGGACACCTGTTGCACGTCAAAGAAATGCTCGAACGTGTCACGCCCGGCAGCCTGGTGCTCCTCGACGAGCTCGGCCGCGCGACCGATCCTGAAGAAGGCGGCGCGCTGGGCGTGGCGATCCTCGACGCCTTCCGCCAATCGGGCGCTTTTTGCCTGGCTTCCACTCACTTGCTGCCGTTGAAAGTTTACGGCGCCGGAACCCCGGGCGTGCTGAACGCCTCCATGGGCTTTGACGACGCAACGCTCCAGCCCACTTATGAACTGCGCCTCGGCTCGCCCGGGAAATCGGCCGGCCTCGATATCGCTACGCGGCTTGAGCTGCCCGAACCGCTGCTCGCGCACGCCCGCTCTGTCCTGCCCCGCATGCATGTCGATTTTCAGGAATTGCTCGCGGAACTGCAGCGCGAACGCGAAGAGCAGCAACGGCGCTCGCGTGAACTTCAGGAGCGGCAGAGCGAAATCGAGCGCGAAGCCGCACGTACCGAGCGCCAGCGCCAGCACGAATGGCAGAAAAAGTCCGAATCGGCCCTGGCCGATTTCGAAGCGCGCGCTCGGACTACGCTCGATCAGCTCACCAACCTCTCCGGTCAGCACAAAGCCGCTGATCATGCCCAGCGCCTGATCTCAAAAGTCAAGCGCGAATTCCGCGAGCAAACCGAGCCCGAAACCACCCCAACACAGCTCGCTCTCGAAGAAGGCGCCAAGGTGCGCCTCAAAGATGTCCGCGAAATTGCGACTGTGCGCCGTCTGCTCAAAAACGGCATGCTCGAAGTCGAAGCCGGATTCCTCAAGCTCCACGTCCCGCCCGAAGACGTTCTGGAAGTTCTGTCACAGAACGAAGCTCAACGAAAACTGCCCTCGAATGTTCGTTTTGAAGCCGGCCCGGAGTGGCAGACGAACTACCGCGAGCTAAATATAATTGGACAGCGCGCCGAAGAGGCCCTCCAACATGTCGACAAATTTCTCGATTCCGCCGCTCTCGCGTCCGTCAACCGCGTGCGCATCGTCCACGGCCACGGAATGGGCATTTTGAAACGCGCCGTCGGAGAATTTCTTGGCTCGAATCCCCACGTCAGCCGTTTTTATCCTGCCCCGCAATCGGAAGGCGGCACCGGGGCCACCATAGTGGAGCTGCGGGAGTAGAATTTCGATATGACCCGTTTGTTGATGGGAATTGCTATATTCGCCGCACTTTTGATGGCTGAAACTCCGAACTACACCCAATCGATCCGCCAATGGCAGCAGCAGCGCGACAAATCCTTGCGCTCCGAGGACAGTTGGCTGACTTTAGTCGGACTGTTTTGGCTGCATCCCGGCGACAATACCATCGGCTCGGCGGATTCGAATGATTTCGTGCTGCCGAAAGGCTCCGCCCCCGAGCGCATCGGCACGCTGCACCTCCAGGGCGAAACGGTAACTTTCACTGCCCACGATGGCTCTTCCCGCACGCTCACCAGCGACGAAGAGAAACCGGAAGTCGTACACGCCGGCACCATTTCCTTTTATGTCATCAAGCGCGGCGGCAAACTGGGAGTGCGGGTGAAGGACAGCGCCAGCCCGGTGCTCAAGAATTTCCATGGAATGCAGTATTTTCCGGTCAATCCGGCCTTGCATTTCGAAGCCAAGTTCATTCCCGAATCGAAGAAGATCCCCATCCTGAACGTTCTGGGCCAAACGGACCTGGAAGAAAGCCCGGGCATCGTCGAGTTCACTTATCAGGGCCGTCCCTATCATTTGCGCCCCGTCTATGAGGGCAAGACGCTATTCTTCCTTTTTAAAGATCCGACCAACAAAACTCAGACCTATCAAGCTGGCCGCATGCTGAACACTCCGTTGCCTGCGAACGGAAAAGTCGATCTGGATTTCAATCACTCTTACAATCCGCCCTGCACCTTCACGCCCTACGCCACTTGTCCGCTGCCGCCCAAAGAGAACACGCTGCCGTTTCCGGTCAAAGCGGGCGAGATGCGTTATGTCGAAGGCCGCAGTTCTCCGTGATTCTGAATGCTCGGCCGGAGGACGCCGGCAAGCGGCTCGATGCGTTTCTGCATGAACGATTGGCTGAGTTCAGCCGCTCCCGGCTGCAGACCTGGATCAAGCAGGAACGTGTCCTGGTCGACGGCAACCGGCTGCGCGCATCCTATATACTGCGCGGCGGCGAAAACATCTCCGTGACCCCCGCCGCCCTCCCGCTCCTCAAAGCCGAACCGGAAGAGCTTCCGCTTCGCATCCTGTATGAAGACGCGGACGTCATCGTAATCGATAAAGCCGCGGGCATGGTGGTGCATGCCGGCGCGGGACATCGCAGCGGAACGCTCGTCAACGCGCTGCTGCATCGCTTCGGCACTCTCTCGCAAGTCGGTGGCGATCTGCGCCCGGGCATTGTGCATCGCCTGGACCGCGAAACCAGCGGCGTGCTGGTTGTCGCGCGTACGGACCAGGCTCACCGCGCGCTAGCCGAACAATTCCACGACCGCACGGTCGAGAAGATCTATCTCTCGCTGGTGCACGGCCGCATGCGGCAGCGCCAGGGCCGCCTCGATTCGCCTATCGCCCGCGATCCGGTTCGCCGCACGCGCATGACCGCCCAACTTCGCTCTGGCCGTACCGCTCTGACGGAGTACCGCGTTCGTCGAAGAGCTTGGGTCTTTCAGTTTTCTCGAAGTCCGCCTCGGAACCGGCCGCACTCATCAAATTCGCGTGCATTTGGCCAGCATTCATCATCCCGTAGTGGGCGACCGTCTTTATGGCGCTCCCGCGAAAATCGCTGGCCTGCCGTCGCTCGGCCGCTTCTTCCTACACGCGCACCGGTTGCGGTTCGCGTCGCCCTCCAGCGGTCAGCCGATCGCTATTGAAAGCCCGCTGCCAGCCGAGCTAGCCGCTTTCCTCGACCAGCTTCGTCAAAACACGGCTAGAATAAAGTGATCCCAATGAAGTTCCGAGTTGTTTCGTTCGCCGCGGTTGCTGCCGCAGTCGCCCTCGTCTGTTTCGCCGGGCAGCAGGCACGGCAGAAACCCGCGCCAGTATCGACCGCCGCTCCCATCCGCGCCGAAGTGACTCGCGTGAACATGCTGTTCAGCGTCACGGACCACCATGGACGGTTCGTAACGGACCTGAACAAAGGCGATTTCCAGGTCTTCGAAAACAAGAAGCCGCAGAAGATTCTCGAGTTCACTTCCGAGACGGATCTTCCGCTGCGGCTGGCGATCCTGATTGATACCAGTAACAGCATTCGCGATCGCTTCCACTTCCAGCAGGAAGCCGCCACCAATTTCATCAACAGCGTGATGCGGGGGCAAGACAAAGCAACAGTGATCAGCTTCGATTCCTCCACCGAACTGGTGGCGGACCTTACGAACAACACCAACAAGCTCGAAGACGCGGTTCGCGATCTCCGCCCCGGCGGCGGCACGGCGCTTTACGATGCCATCTATTTTGGATGTAAAGAAGAGCTGATGCGCGACCAGCCGCTCTATAAGTTCCGCCGCGCCATGGTCATTTTGAGCGACGGCGACGATAACGATAGCCGTAATAGCCGCGACCAGGCGCTGGAGATGGCGCAACGCGCCGACACCGTCATCTACACTATTTCAACCAATATCAGCCACATCGAAACCGAGGGCGACAAAGTGATGCGCTACTTCGCCGAGCAGACCGGAGGCGCTTCCTTCTTCCCCTTCCAGGCCAGAGATTTGAATCAGTCGTTCGAAAATATCGCCAACGAACTTCGGCATCAGTACAATCTCTTCTACCGCCCCGAGCCATTGAAGAACGACGGCCAATATCACACGGTCCAGATTAAAGTGAGGGGCCGCAGGGATCTCGTGGTTCGAGCGCGCAAGGGCTACTATGCCAGCCGGGCAAGCGCCTCGGGTGCTTAAAACAACTTCCAAAGCTTTTGTTTGACGCTATACTGGTACGTAAATCCCCCGCCTGCATTTTTCTTGAAAAGAGGACTTCCATGGACGAAAAAGAGCGCAGCCGTACTTTAACCCTGACGTTAGGGCAAATCGAGAAGCAGTTCGGGAAAGGCTCCATCCTGCGCCTCGGCGCGAAGGAAGCTATTGTTCCGGTCTCAGCCATCTCGACCGGATCGATTTCGCTCGATTACGCGCTCGGCGTAGGCGGGTTGCCGCGCGGCCGCATTTGCGAGATCTTCGGTCCCGAATCGTCCGGCAAGACGACCATCGCGCTGCAGGTCGTGGCCGAAGCTCAGAAGCTGGGCGGAATGGCGGCCTTTATCGACGTGGAACACGCGCTCGATCCGGTTTACGCCAAACGTCTCGGAGTTGATGTCGATAATCTGCTGGTCTCGCAGCCCGATTTCGCCGAGCAGGCGCTCGAGATTACCAGCGCGCTGATCACGTCGGGTTCGATCGATGTGCTGGTGGTCGATTCGGTCGCCGCTCTTGTTCCGAAAGCCGAGCTCGACGGCGAAATGGGCGATTCGCATATGGGCGTGCAGGCGCGCCTGATGTCGCAGGCCATGCGCAAGTTGACCGGCATCGTGTCGAAGTCGAATACCTGCCTGGTTTTCATCAACCAGATCCGCGAGAAGATCGGCGTCATGTTCGGCAATCCCGAAACCACCACCGGCGGCCGCGCCCTGAAGTTCTATTCCTCCATTCGCCTCGACATCCGGCGCATCGCAGCCATCAAAGATGGCGATACGGTAACCGGCAACCGCACGAAAGTGAAGGTGGTCAAAAACAAGGTTGCACCGCCGTTCCGCGAAGCCGAGTTCGACATTATTTACGGAGAAGGCGTTTCGAAAGAAGGCGATCTGCTCGATCTGGGCGCCGCGAATAATATCGTCGAAAAGAGTGGCTCGTGGTTCAGCTATAAAGGCGAGCGCATCGGCCAAGGCCGCGAAAACGCCCGCCAATTTCTGCGAGACAATCCCGACATTCGAACCAAAGTCGACACCGAGTTGCGCAAATCGCTGGGATTGACGAAGACCGCGGAAGCCGAACCCGCCCCGTCCACTCCTACGCCCATCGACACCGGCAAGCAAACCGCCGCTGGGCGCAGCCGCTAAATAGCCGTTCCTTTATGGTGTAAGTAGTGGCATCGCCCTTGAACTTCCACCTCGAGCAGTATGAGGGCCCTCTGGACTTGTTGCTCGATCTGATCCGGAAGCAGGAAATTAATATTTCCGATATTCCGATTGCGCGCATCACGTCGCAGTATCTGGAATACATGCAGAAAGCCATGCAGCTCGATATCGAGCTCAGCTCCGATTTTGTGTACATGGCGGCAACGCTCATCCACATTAAGAGCAAGATGCTGCTGCCGCGCGATCCGGAACTCGACAAGATCTCGCCCGAAGAAGATCCGCGCAAGGAACTCGTCGACCGTCTTCTCGAGCACGAGCGTTTCAAGAATGCCGCCGAGATGCTGCAGCAGAAGCGCGTGATTGAAGAAGCGATGTGGTCGAATCCGCAAATCGGCAACTTCCTTCCGGAAGACGACACGCCGGCGCTGGCCGTGACCATCTTCGACCTGGTGAAGACTTTCGAAGGGGTGCTTGACCGCGCAAAGAACCGGCCAATTTACGAAGTGTCGCAGGAAGATGTCAGCGTGCCGGACATGATCCAGTTTCTGCGGCATCAACTCGAACGCTCGCGCCGCGAATCATTATCGGCGACGCAGCTCTTCGAGCGCCAACACAGCCGCCGCGCGATGATCTGTCTCTTTCTAGCCATCCTCGAACTAGTGCGGCGGGAGGCCGTGCAACTCACGCAAGGAGAAGCCTTTGGAGACATCGGCGTGCGCCGCGGTCCGCGCTTCGAGGAGTCAAACGCAAGTGTGGAAGATCTTGCGTCAGTCGAACAGGAATATCGCTAAAAAGCATGGAAGAAATAGACGAGTCTCGCGAGAGCATCGAAGACACGGGCGAGCTGCTCATGGCGGAAGCGGTATCGGAAGCTCCCGCGATAGATTCCTCCGCAACATTAAAAGCGGTCATTGAAGCGGCGATCTATGTGACCGACGAACCGCTCACTGCGGACCAGATCGCATCGGCGCTCGAGCAGCCGCTCGATCTGGTGAAAGATGTTTTGAACCGGCTGGTTGCCGATTATGCGTCAGAGGATCGCGGTTTGTCGGTTCGCGAACTTGCGGGCGGATACAAAATGTCCACCAAGCCGGAGCATCACGAATCCATCCGCCGCTTCGTCAAAAAGCTGCAGCCGCCACTGAAACTGTCGCTTGCCGCGCTTGAGACCCTGGCTGTCGTGGCTTACAAGCAACCCATTACCGCTCCCGAAATCCTGGAGATTCGCGGTGTGCAGGGCGCTGGCGTGCTGAAGACGCTGCTCGACCGAAAACTGATCGCGACCGCGGGCAGAAAGAACGTGCTCGGCAAACCGATCCTGTATAAAACGACGCGCGAGTTCCTGATCCACTTCGGATTGAGCTCGCTCGCGGAGTTGCCGACGCTCAAAGAATTCGAGGAGCTTGGCCGCCTGGCGTTGAGCGATTCGGAAGAAGATACGGCGCCGCTGGAATCGTCCGCACCCGAGAGCCAGCCGCAAGAGCCGGAACCACAGCAAGCAGATGCCTGAGGAGCGGCTCCAGAAGATCCTTGCGCATGCCGGTGTCGCGAGCCGGCGCAAAGCAGAGGAGCTGATTACCGCGGGACGCGTCTCGGTCAACGGCAAGACGGTCACCGAGCTCGGCTCTAAAGCCGATTTGTCCGTCGATAAAGTGAAAGTAGACGGACGTGTGCTCAGTGAGCCGAAGCACTTCCTCTATATTGCCCTGAACAAGCCGAAGAATTGCGTCAGCACGGTACACGATCCAGAAGGCCGGCAAACCGTCATGTCATTTTTTAAAGGAATGCGCGAACGCATTTATCCGGTCGGCCGCCTCGATTACGCGAGCGAGGGGCTGCTGCTGCTGACCAACGACGGCGATTTCGCGAATGCGCTGATGTCGCCCGCGAGCCACGTCCCGAAAACATATCTGGTAAAGGTGAACGGCGGGCTCTCGCCCGAACAGGAAGAGCAATTCCGGCGCGGCATCCCGATGCACGGCCGCCGAACCGCGCCCGCCGCGCTCAAGCGCATTCGGGAAGGCGTGAACCCGTGGTATGAAGTGCGGCTCATCGAAGGCCGCCAGAATCAAATACGAATCATGTTCAAGCATTTTGGCCGGCTGGTCGAAAAGTTAAAGCGGGTGAGGGTCGGATTCCTGGAGCTCGAGAGTCTCAAGCCGGGCGCTTACCGGACGCTGACCCATGCGGAAGTCGCGCATTTTCGCAAGATTTTGCACCTCGACGGCGAAGTTACGAACAAGGTAAAGCGAGAAATAAGCATCCATGCCGATGAATGACCAAGAACTCGTCGAGCTGCTCAAAAGCGCAAAGACCATTGCGGTGGTGGGCTTGTCCAATAACCGGATGCGCGCCAGCTTCGGCGTCTCGCGTTTCCTGCAGCGGCAGGGTTATCGGATCATTCCGGTGAATCCAAATGAAACCGAGGTGCTAGGGGAGCGCGCTTATCCGTCTGTCAAAGACGTGCCGGAGGAAATCGACATTGTCGACGTTTTTCGCCGCTCGTCGGCGCTACCCGAAGTAGTGGAAGACGTGCTGCAAAAAAAAGGTGTACGCTGCCTCTGGATGCAAGAGGGCGTTGTGCATCGGGATGCGGCGAAAAAAGCGGAACAGGCCGGCATTCCGGTTGTAATGGATCGCTGCATTCTCAAGGAGCTGTCGCGGCTTCTCTGATCTCACATGCCTCGTTGTTCGCTGCGCCTGTCTGTAATGAGCGCCCTTTTTGTGGCGCTGCTGATCGGCTTGAGCGGTTGCGCCAGAGATTCGAGCGACGTACTCGGTCAGGCATACGTCGCGCCGGCCTCGCTGAACTTGCGCGGCGAAATCGGTCAGAAGAACAACACGGTGGCGGTGTTGCAACACGGACAGCTCGTCAGCATCATCGATGTCCGGCGGCGCTTTGTCAAGGTTCGCACCCAAAAAGGCGAGGAGGGCTGGCTCGACTCCCTGCAGCTTTTAAGCTCGGCGCAGATGGATCAAATCCGCCGCGAAACGCAGCGCGCGCTGGCCATGCCATCGGAAGGACAAGCGGGCGTTTACGAAGCGCTGAACATCCATCTCGAGCCAAACCGTCAATCGCCCGCTTTCGCCAGAATTCCGGAGAGCGGCTCGGTTAGCGTGCTTGCGCATCGCATTGAGCCGAGGACCAGCGGCCCGCTCAAACTTCCCCAATTGGTCTCCGAGCGTCCGAAACAGCTTTCGCCGCGCCAGCGGCGGGCGAGGCAAGCGCGAAATGTGAATCGCTTTCTCCCGCCTCCACCTCCG
Organism: uncultured Acidobacteriaceae bacterium; assembly: GCA_963787545.1. Lineage (GTDB taxonomy): Bacteria > Acidobacteriota > Terriglobia > Bryobacterales > Bryobacteraceae > Bog-105. The sequence goes on along the minus strand of CAWBDW010000019.1, from coordinate 74,255 downwards.
CCGCCCAAGCCTCCGGCAAATTGGCAAGAGCTCTCAGCAGAGCGCATTGATAACAACGAAAGCACCGCCGACATGAAAGCCCGCAAGGACGAAGAAGCGGCTGATAAAAAAGCGGCAGAGATCCAGAAGCCGGTCATTCTGGAGAACTGGACCTTGGTACGTACGAAGAACGGCGAGTGTGGATGGGTGCTGTCGCGCAACCTGGTCATGTCCATTCCCGACGAAGTCGCGCAATATGCGGAAGGCAAGCGCATCACCTCTTATTTCGATTTAGGAGCCGTGCAAGACGAAACGAAGGGAGTAAAACATAACTGGCTTTGGACGACTGCGTCCCGCGAGGAAGCCTTCGATTACGATTCGTGGCGCGTGTTTCTCTGGAACCGCCGCCATCACCGGTACGAAACTTCTTATCGCCAGCGGGACCTGGAAGGCTATTTCCCGGTTCACGTCGAGGCGCCCGATGCGAACGCAGCAGGCCGCACCTTCGAGCTCATCACTAAAGACGACGATGCCAAGTTTCGCCGCCGCACGTATCTGTTCGATGGAGTGCGCGTGCATCTCACCGCCACGCAAGAATACAATCCCGCAGCGGTAAGTACTGAACCAAGCTCGAGTGCGCTCGAGTTGAATAAACTGCAACCCAAGCCTCGCCGCGGATGGTTTCAGCGCGAGTGGAGCGGCCTGAAACAGCGTCTTTTGGGAGCGGGCTAGTCCTCCTCGATCTTACGCGTCATTTGTCCGATCAACGGGTAGACTGAAGACAGAAGCGGAGAACGAGTGGATATCACCTTATCACCGGAAATCGAAAGATTGGTTCAGGAACGTGTGGCTCAGGGTGCTTATCCCAACGCATCCGCCCTCATCGGTGAAGCAGTGCATCTACTGCTCGACTGGGATTGCACGGAGACCGAACTCGAGTCTCTGGTCCAACAAGGAATTCAGAGTGGACCGCCTGAACAAGTCTCTGCGCAAGATTGGAAGCAACTCCGCGATGAGGTCCATACGGTCCGCGCCGCTCGCAAAAGAGAATGACGCGCCGGCTCACGGTCCGGCCACAGGTCTGGAGCGATCTGCGCGAAATTGCGCTTGTCATCGCCGAAAACAGTTTGGAAGCTTCCGATCGGTTCTTACTCGATGCTGAAAGCGCATTTGAGCGCCTCACCCAAATGCCGGCACTCGGAAGCGCACGACGTTTCCGCCGCAAATCTTTAAAAGGGCTTCGGCTCTGGCCCCTGCCCCAGTTTCCAAAGTACCTGGTCCTGTATTATCCTTTCGAAGACGGCGTCGAAATCGTGCGTGTTGTACACGGCGCAAGACGCATCGAAAGGCTGATCAGCTCTCGATAATCAGGCAAGTGCAGCGGAGAAAGAAGATCCTGATAGTTGCCGTGCGTTTAACCCTCCTCGATCTTACCCGCCACTTCCACCTTGTCCATCGCGAGGAACTGCTGTACGTGCGGGTGCTTCGATTTGTCTAATTCAGAAACCGGGCCGAAGTAGATCGCTTCGCCTCTGTCGAGGAAAACAACCGAATCCGCGACCTTGCGCATCAGGTCCAGATCGTGCGTCACGACGATTGCGGTCAATCCCAATTGCCGCTTGAGCCGCAACATCAAATTTCCGAGATCGTCCGACATGATCGGGTCCACCATCGTAGTCGGCTCATCGTAAAGAATGCACTCCGGCTGGGCCGCTAAGGCGCGCGAAATCGCAACGGCGCGCTTATAGCCGGTCGAGAGATCGGCCGGATACAAATCGCGGACGTGTTTCAGGTCGACCATGTCGAGCAACCCGTTCACCACGTCTTCTTTATTTTTCTCGTTGTAATCTTCGCGAAGCTCGAGTGAAAAGAGAATGTTTTCGCCGACTGTAAGTGAATCGAACAGCGCGCCGGATTGAAATACCATGGTCACCTTCTTGCGAATGCGCCGCAGTTCGGCTTCCGGCATATTTGTGATGTCGGTGTTCGAGACAATCACCTGTCCTTGGTCCGGCTTCATGAAACCCATGATGTGGCTGAGCGTCACGGATTTGCCGACACCGCTCCGTCCGATAATCGCCAGCGTGCTCCCGGCATCGGCATAAAAACTGACGTCAACTAATACCGGATGATCGAATGCCTTATAGACGTTCCGGAATTCCACGTAATGCGGATATGCCTCAGTTGCCATTCGCCGTGCCAGTCCGTTCCTCTCGCATTTGCCAGGCGCGCCAATCCTCCGGCGTATTCACGTTCCAAATCGTGTCTTCCGTTTCCAGACTAATGGTTTCGAGATCCTTCATCAGATCGAGAAGTCTCAAGCGGCCTTCATCGAGAGCGTTTCGAACCTTAGCCAGGCAATTGCCTCTGTATACGGCGCACAAAGGATGCAGCACGCCAGCCCCATCGCGAGTTGCAACGCACGGCGCGCCCGTCTCGTCCATTTGCAGTAGGAGTTTTCTCAACCATTGCGGTTTGAGGCCGGGCATATCGCACGCGACGATCAGATTCAGCTCGCCCCGCCTGCTCTCGAGCGCCGCCTCGATGCCGGCGAGCGGTCCTTGCCCGGGCCGCAAATCCGGCAAGCAATCGAGCGCCAGATGAGAATAGTATCGCGGGTCGCCGATGAGAGCGACGTTTCCGGCGGCATCCGCCACGCGCGCCGCCAAATCCTCCACCAGCGAACCGGAATGCCACGGCAGCAGCGCCTTATCCCGGCCCATGCGGGAGCTGTGGCCGCCGGCGAGCACGAACCCGGCCACGCGCATGCCCAAATAGTAGCATCCGGCCGACCGTTTTCCGGTTATACTACGAACAAACAAAGCTTGTCCATTTTGTTATGTCTTCCGGTAGCTGGTTGAGCGTGAGTTCGGCGGCGAAAATCCAGCGGCTTGCGCAAGCTCTTCAATGTCCCACCTCCCCTATCGAATCGTAAGCTTCGCCGTTGGATTGGCGACGTTCTGCGGCCACGCGGCCTGGGCGCAAGGACCGGCGGCGCAGGCTCCGGCGCGGGTGGAAGCGGTGCGCTACTGGTCTTTCGGAGATGTAACTCGAATCGCCGTTGAGACGCAAGGCCAGTACACGCTCGATTCCGACCAGATTGAGCACCCCTGGCGCGTTTATTTCGATCTGAACGGATTGCTCCCTCCGCCCGCCGCGCATCGTGGCATGCAGATTATTCCTGTGCGAGACCGGCTGGTGAAAGAGATTCGCATCGCCGAAGTCAGGCCCGGACAGACGCGCATCGTCTTCGATCTGGAGACAGCGGTCGAAGTGAGCTCATCGCAGCTTGTGAATCCCGACCGGCTGATGATAGAGATTCGACCCAAAGGGACCACGCTTCGCGCGCTTTCGGTCGCGCCCAGCGCAACCGGAGCGCAACGTGTCGATCTGTCCTCCAGCACGGTGGCGCCTACCGCCGATATGTCGGAAACACCGTCGGAGGAAGAGCGGACTTCTACACTTCAAAGGCCCGATGGAATGGTGGTGGAGAAAGTTTCTACTCCGGCGGTGAATTCGCCGCTGACCGCGACGGTGCCTATGAGCCGTGCGTCCGCGCCGCAGAATACAATTCCGGTCGTTTCGCCCACCGTTGAAACCAAGTTCGTCGGCGTGGCGGAGCCTGCCAGAAGAGACAGTGCCGGCGACCGTTCGCTTGTTCGAGTGTTCGGATTGAAGATGGGCAAAGTGGTGATCGACGCCGGCCATGGCGGGCACGATACCGGAACCATTGGGCCGCGCGGGTTGATGGAGAAAGATCTTGTACTCGACGTGGCGCTGCGGTTGGGGAAATTGATCACGCAGCAGCTCGGCGCGCAAGTGATTTACACGCGCTCCGATGACACCTTCGTTCCACTGGAAAGGCGCACCCAGATCGCCAATGAAGAAAAGGCCGATCTGTTCATCTCCATTCACGCGAACTCTTCGCCCGCGCCGAGCGCAACCGGTGTCGAAACCTATTTCTTCAATCTCACTTCGGACAAGAGCGGCATCGATCTTGCTACTCGCGAAAACGCTACTTCGGCGAGTTCGATTTCCGACCTCGGCGACCTGCTCCACAAAGCGGTTTTGCAAACGAAATTGGAAGAATCGCGGGAATTCGCGCAGAGAGTTCAGGCCTCGTTATGGGCCTGCTCCACCAAGATGAACAGCCGCTCGCGCGACCGCGGCGTGCGGCAAGCTCCGTTCGTAGTTTTAATTGGCGCAACGATGCCATCGATTCTGGCGGAGATCGGCTTTGTTTCGAATCCTCACGACGAGCGGCTGCTTGAACGAAGCGAGCAGCGGCAGAAAATCGCGCAGGCGCTCTTTAAGGGCATCTCACAGTACGCCAGCTCTTTGAGTCACGTGCAGATGGCGCGCGCCGGTAATCGGTAGGCGGCCTATTCTGTCCGGCGGCCGCGGCGCTCGCGCGTGATTCCTCGTTTACTCTGCCTGATGAAATTCACCAGATGCCGGGTGTGCTCCGACGGCACTTCAGTTTCTATGCGCGTTAGCGCATCTTCGAGCTTTAAGCCGCCCCGATAAAGCAGCGCATACGCGCGCTTGAGCTGGCCGATTTCCGCCGCTCCAAAACCGGCGCGCCGCAAACCCACAAGATTCAATCCTTCCGGTACGGCATCGAACCCCGAGTAGAGAAAGTAAGGCGGAAGATCGCGATTCACGCGCGTATTTCCACCCACCATCGCCAGCCGTCCTATCTTTGAAAATTGATGCACGACAACGCCGCCGGATAAGAAGGCTTGATCTTCGATTTCAACGTAGCCCGCCACCAACGCGCAGCTCGCTACGACAATGCCGTCGCCGAGAACGCAATTATGCGCGACATGGCCGGAAGTCATGATGTAGTTTCCGTTCCCGATACGCGTTTCCGATTCCGGCTGCGTGCCGCGCGAGATGGTGTAATGCTCGCGTATCCGGTTGCCGTTCCCGATCCTGAGATAACTCCGCTCGCCGGTGAAGGTCTTATCGAGCGGATCGGTCGCGAGCACCGTGCCTGCTGAGATCTCGTTTTCGTCGCCCAAAGTGGTCCAACGCTTCACATAAACGTAAGGCTCTAATACGCAGCGCGCGCCAATGACGACGTCCGATTCGATAACGCAAAACTCGCCGATGCGCGTGCCGGGGCCAACCGCGGCATCCGGATGCACGCGCGCAGTTGGCGAGACGTAGGCTGATGGAGCGACAGGCATGAATGCTAATTATGAGGGATTCTCCGTCTCCTCCGCATAGCTCATAGTGGTGGGCGATTGTACGATAGGCGTTTGAAGAACAGAATGTTTCTTTTGATTTTGGCTGCCGCAGGCGCGCTGAATGCGAACCAGGAGAAGGTGCTGACGGCGCGCCAGATAGTCACTCTCATTCAGCAGCACAGCGGTGTTCCATGGGACGGACCGACCGTCGATACATTTAAGGCGGGAGACCCGGATACGCCGGTGACTGGGATTGCGGTCACCATGATGGCGACCTTCGACGTGCTGAAACGGGCAGCCGCGCAGGGCGCCAATTTCGTCATTACGCATGAGCCGACGTTCTATAGCCACGAAGACAATACAGCATCGTTAGAAGCCGCGAACGATCCGGTGTGGCGCGAAAAGGAAGCGTTCATCCGCGAGCATCACCTCGTGGTGTGGCGCTTTCACGACCATTGGCACGTGCGCCGCCCTGACGGAATTTTGAGCGGCATGGCGCATGCGCTGGGTTGGGAACGTTACGAGAAAGACGATCCGCCGAATGTTTTCGTGCTCCCGCAGACGACCTTGCGGCAACTGGCGAAGAATATCCAGGACCGAATCGGAATCAAAGTTCTGCGCGTGGTTGGGAATCCGGACCTGGCGGTGACGAAAGTGGCGCTTATGCCGGGCGCGGCCGGCACGCAGCAGCATCTGCAGTTTTTGAGGCGAGACGATGTCGAGGTGCTGGTGATTGGCGAAGTACCGGAGTGGGAAACAATCGAGTACGTAGCCGATGCTGCGGCTGAGGGCCGCCGGAAGGCGCTGATCCTGATGGGTCACATTCCGTCAGAACAAGCGGGAATGGCGAGCTGCGCGGAATGGTTGAAGACGTTTATTAGCGGTGTTCCTATAACGTTTGTTCCAACGGCTGAGCCGTTCTGGATGCCTTAGTAAGGCGCCGCGCGATGACGAACGCAAACAAACGCGTCGCAGTTATAACCGGGGGTGCGCAGGGGATTGGCCGAAGGACTGCGGAGTTGCTCGCCGAGCGAGGCTACCGGCTTGCCGTTATCGACCTGCACCACCCGGCGGAGACCATAGGCGCCATTCGAGCAAACGGCGGCGAAGCGATCGGCTGCGCCGGCGACATTGTGGACGAAGCTACGGTGCAAGGATTTGTCCAGCAGGTCTTCGACCTCTATGGACGCGCAGACGTGCTGGTGAACAATGCCGGAATCAGCCTGATCTTACCCGCTGAGCACACCTCAGTCTGTGATTACCGCCGCGTGCTCGATGTGAATCTCGTGGCACCGTTTCTAATGGCAAAGACGTTCGGAGAAAAAATGCTCCAAGCCGGCCGCGGCTCTATTATCAACGTCAGTTCGGTCGCGGGAATACTGGGCATTGCAGATCGCGCAGCCTACAATGCCTCGAAGCACGGATTGATTGGTCTTACTCGAACGCTCGCCGCCGAGTGGGGAGGGCGAGGCGTGCGCGTCAACGCCGTTTGCCCGGGCTGGGTAAAGACGGAGATGGATGCGACTGACCAGGCCGGAGGCAGTTACACCGACGCCGATATCACAGCGCGCGTGCCGATGGCCCGCTTCGCGTCGCCCGACGATATCGCGCGAGCTATTGCCTTTCTTGCCGACGCAGAAGAAAGCAGTTTTATTAATGGCCAAGCCCTTGCGGTCGATGGAGGCTGGACCGCAGACGGAAGCTGGGAATCGCTGCGCTTGCGAAAGCGGTAGCGCAATGGACCTATTTCCCGCCGGTTTCGCTAGCTTTTTTTGTGGGATTTTAGCCAACTAACCTCCACAGTTGCGGGTCTAAGATCTGCACATCATGCGAAACATAGTCCAGAATCTTCGCTACAGCGCGCGCATGATGCGCAAAAACCCTGGCCTGACTTCCGCTCTAGTCGCCACCCTGGCACTCGGTATCGGCGCCACTACCGCCATCTACACGGTTGTTTACGCCACTCTCTTGGCGCCCTTGCCCTACCCACAACCAAAGCAGTTGGTGATGGTTTGGTCGAGAATTCATGGTAACGACAACGTAACCTCGGCCGCCGATTTCCTGGACTGGAAGCAGGAAAACACGGCTTTTCAAGATCTGAATGCATTCACCGGCAGGAGTGTGAATCTGGCGGCGAAAGATAAGCCGGAGCAGGTCAATGCGGAAGTCACCACACCGGGTTTCTATCGAATGCTGGGCTACCGATTTCCGCTGGGCCGCGATTTTCGTTCGGAAGAAGGCAAGCCGGGCAAAGATCGGGTTGTGATTCTCACCCATAAGCTATGGATCCAGATGGGCGCGGACCTCGAAATTATCGGGCGGCCGCTGCGCATTAACGGTGAGCCGCATACCGTCGTGGGTGTGCTCCCAGCCGGCATTGCGGATCGCGGCGAAGCCCAACTAACGATTCCGTTGGCATTTAGTCCCGCTCAGATTAACCACGATTATCACTGGCTTCTGGCAATGGGTCGGCTTAAACCAAATGTGACGCGGCAGCGGGCGCAGGCTGAAATGGATGCGATCACCGCCCGAATCGCCGCCGAATATCCGAAATCGAACAAAGGGTGGGGCGCTTCGGTAGAGCCGCTGAAGGATGATTTTCTTCCGCGCGAACGAATTTATAGTTTGTGGCTGCTGCTGGGCGGGGTTGCCTTTGTGCTGTTGATCGCCTGCGCTAACATCGCCAACCTGCTGCTAGCCAACGGTACGGCGCGGCAACAAGAGATCGCGGTTCGTACGGCGCTCGGAGCGGGCCGCAACCAGGTGTTCGCTCAATTTCTGACGGAGAGCATGCTCTTCGCCCTAATCGGGGGCGGCTTCGGAGTCGGGCTTGGCGTGGCGCTGTTGCGCACGCTCGTGGCTGTAATGCCTCCGGGTACCCTGCCCATCGAAGCTGATTTACATTTGAATCTCCCCGTTCTGGTCGTCGCGTTGGCGGCAACGATATTCGCAGGTCTTTTCTTTGGCTGCGCGCCAGCCTGGTACGCGTCTCGCATCGATCCGGGTGAATCGCTCAAAGAGGGAGGCCGGGCGGGGACCAGCGCTGGACGCCGGCGGCTACGTGGTCTGCTGGTAGTCGGCGAGTTCGGGCTCGCGCTCGCTTTGCTGGCAGGCGCGGGTCTTGCGATCGAAAGTTTTTGGAATCTCACTCGCGTAGACCTCGGTGTCCGCACCGAACACGTGCTTACTTTCGCTTTAAGCCATCCGGAGGAGGAATTCAAGAATCCCGCACGGATCGACGCATACTACCAGCAAATCCTCAGCAGGCTCCAATCGGTCGCGGGCGTATCCCAGGCGGCTGCGGTGACCGGCATGCCCTTGCGTGGGCCAAGCGATGGAATGCCGTTCACGCTGGTTGGCGGCCCGGTGTATGTGGACCCCTCGCAACGGCCGAGCTCCGGCTTTCAGTCCGTTACGCCCCAGTACTTCAAAACCTTTGGCATTGAAGTCCTCCGGGGGCGAGCATTCACTCCGCGGGACAACTCCTCCAGCGTGCGCGTGGCGATGGTCAATCAGAATTTCGTAAAACGCTATTTGAAAGGCAAGGACCCGCTCAAAGAGCGCTTGTCGATTGAAGAGATAATCCCTGGAATTCCAAAGCTCGGTCCCGCCGTCGAATGGCAGATTGTCGGAGTCTTCCATAACGTGAAGGCGGGGAACTTTCGCGGAGATTTTCCCGAAATCGATGTGCCGTTCGCGCAATCGCTCTCGCCAGATGTAAACATCGGAGTCCGCACGGCAGACGATCCGGCAGCCATGATCAAAACGCTCGCCGCGGCGGTCCATTCCGTCGATCCGGGCATTGCTCTGGCGCGAGTCCGCACCATGGATCAGGTGAAGCACGATTCGCTGGCCGACGATAGATTCCTTATGTCGCTCTACGGAAGTTTTGCCGTGATCGCACTTATTCTAGCCGCGGTTGGAATCTATGGCGTGATGGCCTTTGTAGTGGCACAGCGGCGGCATGAAATCGGTTTGCGCATGGCACTGGGTGCTAACCGGGGCAATGTGACGCTGCTCATCGTGAGAGAGGCCTGCCTGCTTACTCTGGTTGGGCTGGCGCTTGGCTTTGGAGGCGCCGTGCTGGTAGAGCGCACGATGCAAAGCACGCTGTATGGTGTCGGCTCAATGGACTTCACCGTCATTGAGGCTGTCGCCGGCATACTCTTTGCGACAGCCTTGCTGGCTTCCTATATCCCAGCGAAACGCGCGGCCTCGATCGATCCGATGCAGACACTCCGAGCGGAGTAGGTCTTTCCTGTCTCGAGAGCAGACGAATACTAGGCTTTTAAGAAGTGCCGGCGAGCTAACAGTAATGCGCAGAAGAGAGAGCCACCGATTACCAGAAAACCGGTTGACGGTTCAGGTGTTGAGGAACCGGAGCTAGGCCCACTAGGAACCAGCGTGGTCTTGAAATCTGCCGCGCCGCCGCAGCATTCTACGTAAATGAAGTCGAAGCTGAAAGTGCCGGTCGGTCCGCTATAAGTGAATGGAGTTACGACTGGACCAGTCGGGCCGGGATCAGAGAGAACAGACAAGCCGTTGACATACAGGTTTACGCCGTCGTCGTGCTCCACGTTGAAACCTTGGCCGTTTGTGAACGACGCCGAACCGGTGAACTCCCATTCAGTGTTATTAAGATCCGTTGAGGCAGATGCGCCATTCATGTATGTAATATTGCTTGCGGTTCCGCCGGAGTTTAGGAAACCACCCAAGTTATAGGCACCTGCCGCATCGCCGCTGAAATTTATTCCGTTTGCGGTAAAGGTCGCCTGTTCCGTAGCGCCGGGCCCGGGTGTGTTTCCCAGAGTAGGAGCGCTGGCTGCTGTGGCGGCGGGCACACTCCAGACGGTACCGTTGATGAAATCCGCGTGGGCAAGCACAGCGAATGAAAGTGAGGCAGCGACGGCTATCAGTCGCTTAGCGCAAGTCATGACAAAGTCCTCCATTTTGCGATCCCTAAGGGAACGAGAGCAGAAATTAATGAATTTTGGGTATCTGCTTGGAGTAATAGATTCCGAGGGCCAAAAGCCGTTGCATAGAACGTTCACATAAGTTTCGCAAAAAGTTACAAAGTCGAATAGGAAGTACCACGAGTACCGCTGTTACTTCTTGCCTCGACGGTCACGATCTACCGCACAGTCAGTCTAATCTGGCGTCACGCGGGAACGGAGCGAGGCAATGGAGCTGGATAACGACCGTGCAAGCCTCAGTCGGCGAGAGTTTGTCGGTGCGACGGTGGCGGGTGGCGCAATGGCAGCCTTCCCGGTCGAAGCGCAAAACGGGAACGCCTCGGGCGCGACGGTGTCGGTTTCGCTCACCCTTAACAAGCAGCGGCATGAGTTCGAACTGGATCCGCGCGTGACGGTTTTGGATCTGCTGCGCGAACACGTAAAGCTTACAGGTACGAAGAAGGGCTGCGATCACGGGCAGTGTGGCGCGTGCACGGTGCTGGTGAACGGCGAGCGGAAGAATTCCTGCCTGATGCTCGCGGCGATGCAGAACGGAAAAGAGATCACCACGATCGAAGGTCTCGCCCAAGGCGGCGAACTGCACCCGGTTCAGCAAGCCTTTATCGATCACGACGGCTTTCAGTGCGGATACTGTACGCCCGGGCAGATCTGCTCCGCGGTCGCGCTGCTCGAGGAAGTGAGAGCGGGTGCGCCCAGCGTGGTGACGGAAAATATCGCGGAGGTTCGACCCATTGCCCTCAGCGACGAGGAAATTCGCGAACGCATGAGCGGCAACATTTGCCGCTGCGGGGCTTATGAAGGAATCGTGAGCGCGATCCGCCAGGCATCGCAACGGAGGCGCGCATGACTCCGTTCAGCTTCACCACTGCAAAAAGCGTGGACGATGCCTTGCAGGCCTACACGCAACAGCCGCAGGCAAAGTTCATCGGCGGCGGAACAAACCTGGTGGATTTGATGAAGATGGGCATCGAGCAGCCGGCGCATCTCATCGATATTACTTCGCTGCCTTTAACCGGCATTCGCGAGCACAACGGAGGATTGCGGATTGGGGCGCTCGTGAGCAACACCGCAGCAGCGAATCATAAGCTGGTCCGCACGCTGTATCCCGTTCTGAGTGAGGCGATTCTGTCAGGGGCTACGCAGCAATTGCGAAACATGGCGACCATGGCCGGCAATCTGCTGCAACGCACGCGATGCTATTACTTCTACGACCCGAGTTTTCGTGAATGCAATAAACGAAATCCAGGAAGTGGATGCGCGGCGATTCAGGGTTACAACAGAATTCACGCGATTCTGGGGCAAAGCCAGCAATGTATAGCCGTTCATCCAAGCGATATGTGCGTGGCGCTTGCGGCCTTGGATGCGGCGGTTCAAGTGCAGGGGCCGAGTGGCGAGCGCGCGATTCCATTTGCGGAGTTTCATAGGTTACCGGGCGATACGCCACAAATCGAGACGAGCCTGAAGCCGGGCGAGTTGATTACCGCAATCGATCTGCCGCCGATGCAATACGGTCGTAGTTGCTGTTATCTGAAAGTGCGCGACCGGCATTCGTACGCGTTCGCCCTGGTGTCGGTGGCCGCGATTCTGGATCTCGAAGCCGGCGGCACTGTGCGGGAAGCACGTATCGCGCTGGGCGGCGTGGCGATGAAGCCGTGGCGGGCGGTGAAAGCCGAGAAGTTGCTGGCCGGCCGGAAGCCTGATGACGCCGCTTTGCAGGCCGCTGCCGAAGCGGAACTCGAAAACGCAAAAGGCTATGAATACAACTCGTTCAAAGTTGAGCTGGCTCGCCGATGCATCCGCCGGGCCGTGAACGAGGCTGCGCGGCGGAGGGTTTGAAATGGCGGCACCAAACGACGAACTTACCGGCAAACCTTTGGATCGCGTCGATGGGCGGCTGAAAGTAACAGGCAGAGCCGTTTACGCGTACGAGCACGATATCCCGGGCGCGGTTTATGGAGTGTTGGTGGTGAGCGCCATTGCGAAGGGTCATCTAGCATCAATCGACGCTCGAGCGTCGGAGCGATCGAGCGGCGTGCTGCTGGTAATGACGCATGAGAATGCGCCCAGACTTCAGAACCCTCAGAAAGAAAATCCCGGGCCGGGCGACGTGTGGCAGGCCCTGCAGGACGATGTGATTCACTACGCATACCAGCCCGTCGCTGTAGTGGTGGCGCAGAGTTTTGCGGAGGCGGTTGCGGCGTCGAAACTCGTGAATGTGCAGTATCGGGAAGAGCCGCCGGAAGTGGATATGGAGGCGCGGCTTTCGACGGCATATACACCGAAGAAGGCGGGCGGCGGTGGCGATCCGGCGACGAGCAATCGCGGAGATGTGCCAAGCGGTTTAGCGCAGGCCGATCAGCGGATCGAGCACGTCTACCGGACTCCATTCGAAATACACAATCCCATGGAGCCGCATGCAACCATCGCGGTTTGGGATGCGCCGGATCATCTGACGCTTTACGATGCGACGCAAGGCATTTTCGGCGATCGGGGGCACGTAGCCGCGGCATTCGGTCTGCAGCCGGATCGGGTGCGCGTAATCTCGCCATTTTTGGGCGGCGGTTTTGGAAGCAAAGGGCCTACCTGGTCGCACGTGATTCTTGCCGCTATGGCGGCAAAGCAGGTGAAGCGGCCCGTGAAACTCGCGGTGAGCCGCCCGCAGATGTTCAATATGGTGGGTCTTCGTTCGGCGACACACCAGGCGATTGCGATTGGCGCGAAGCGAGATGGGACGATTACCGCGCTGCGGAACGATACGATTTCCCATACCTCGACGTTCGGCGAGTTTGTGGAATCGTCGAGCCTGGCAGCGAGAATGCTGTACGCCTCGGAGAACAACAGCACTTCGCAGCGGCTGTTGCGTTCGAATATCGGCCAGACATCGTATATGCGGGCGCCCGGCGAATCGACCGGGACCTACGCGCTCGAAGCGGCCATGGACGAGATGGCCTACCAGTTGAAAATGGATCCGGTCGAGTTCAGGCTCAAGAATTATGCCGAAACAGATCCGGATAAGAACAAGCCGTGGTCGAGCAAAGAATTGCGGGAGTGCTACCGGCGGGCGGGCGAGCGCTTTGGCTGGAGCAAGCGGGCGCTCGAACCGCGCTCCATGCGTGAAGGAAACACGCTGATCGGATGGGGCATGGCGACTTCGGTGTATCCAACCCGAAGAAGCGATGCGCATGCGTCGGCGCGATTGAACGCGGATGGCACGCTATCGGTGGACGCAGGCTCACAGGATATCGGCACTGGAACCTATACGATCCTCACGCAGATCGCCGCGGACTCGTTTGGGCTGGGTGCGCGGCAGGTGAAAGTCCGGATCGGCGATACGCTCCTTCCGCAGACGCCGGTTTCGGGCGGGTCGCAAACAGCCGCGAGCACCGGCTCCGCCGTACATCTGGCCTCGCAAGCTCTGCGCGAAAAGCTGATCCAGATGGCGGTGAACGATGCGCGGTCGCCAGTCTCCGGAGTGAGCGCGCAGGACGTGATACTCGAGCGAGGACGTTTGTATTCGCGAACGAACCCGGCGAAAGGCGAGACCTTTCAGGCATTGCTCGCGCGCAGTGGGCAGTCGTATTTAGAAGCGAGCGCGGACGCCAAGCCGGGCGCGGAGAAAGAGCAGTACTCGATGTACGCATTCGGAGCCCAATTCGCCGAGGTGCGGGTGGATGCGGATTTGGGGCAGATCAAAGTGTCACGCATGGTGGGCTGCTTTGCCGCAGGCAAAATTCTGAATCCGAAAACGGCGCGCAGCCAGTTTCTCGGCGGCATGATTTGGGGCATCAGCATGGCGCTGTATGAGGAAGCCTGCATGGACAAGCGATTAGGCCGCTGGGTGAACAATAATCTGGCGGAGTATCTGGTTCCGGTTAACGCCGATATCGGGAAACTCGAGGCGTTGTGGGTGGATGAAGTGGACCATCATGTGAATCCGATTGGGGCGAAGGGAATCGGGGAGATTGGTATTACCGGCGCCGCGGCAGCCGTCGCGAATGCCGTCTTTCACGCTACGGGTAAGCGTGTGCGCGATCTTCCGATCACGTTGGACAAACTCATCGCGTAGCGGGCGTGTGTAAAGATAGCGGGGTGCTCAAGGTCGCTTCGTTATTTCTGATTGGATCTGTTTTCCTTAGCGCCGCGTCGCTTCTGCCTCCCGAGGAAGATCAACGTCTGGCGCGGGAAATCTACAAAGAGATGATCGAATCCAAGTCGGGATTCTCGACTGGAGCGACTACGCCGATAGCCGAAGCGGTGGCGGCGCGGCTCAAGCAAGCTGGTTTTCCAGATTCAGATATCTACGTCGGCGGCGCAATTCCCAGAAAGTACAACGTAGTCGTGCGCTATCGGGGAAGCGGCGCGCACAAACCGATTCTTCTGCTGGCGCACATAGACGTCGTGGAGGCAAAGCGCGAAGACTGGAGCGTGGATCCGTTTCAGCTCCTCGAAAAAGACGGCTATTTCTATGGCCGCGGGACCTCCGACGATAAAGCGCAGGCGGCAATTTGGATTGCCAACTTACTTCGCTACAAGCGCGAGGGCTTTCGTCCGGATCGCGACTTGATTGTGGCGCTAACGGCCGACGAAGAAGGAGGTGGGCCTTACAACGGCGTCGACTGGCTGCTTAAGAATAAGCGCGATCTGATAGAAGCTGAATACGCTTTGAATGAAGGCGGGCACGGCGAGATGGTCAATGGTAAGCGCGTATCCAACGACATTGGACTGGCTGAGAAAACCTACGCCGATTTTCGATTTGAGGTTCGCAACAAAGGTGGACACAGTTCAAGGCCGGTGCCCGACAACGCAATTTATCATCTGGCAAGAGCGTTGGACCGTCTCTCGCAGTATGCATTTCCAATGCAACTCAACGATGTAACGCGAGCTTACTTTGGACAGTTGGCAAAGGTGGAGAAAGGTCCGCAGGCAGCAGATTTAGCGCAGGCCGCGAATGGTTCGCATGAGGCGATGGAGCGGCTTGCGGCCCAATCGCCGAGCATGAATGCGATCTTGCGCACGACCTGCGTCGCGACCGAGCTGGAAGGAGGTCACGCGCCGAACGCCCTGCCACAATTAGCCGCTGCGAACGTAAACTGCCGAATCTTCCCGGACGATACGGTCGAAAATGTATTCGCAACGCTTAAGAAAGTAGTAGCAGACGATCAGGTGATTGTAAGCATCAAAACCGACGAAGGAAAGGCGCCGCCCTCTCCCATGCGGCCGGATGTGATGAAAGCCATCACTCAGGTGACCGACACGATGTGGCCGGGCGTAGTCATATTGCCGAGCATGTCGGCCGGAGCTTCCGATGGAAGATATCTGCGGGCAGCGGGAATCCCCACTTATGGCGTGCAAGGGTTTTTTATGGATCGAAACGATGTGCGGGCTCATGGGCGCGATGAGCGGATGCCGGTCGAGTCGTTCTATGAAGGCCAGACGTTCTTGTATGAGTTGGTGAAAACGCTTTCCAGCCCGGTGCAGTAAACGACCGCTTCTTTCCCCTTGACTATCTACAATTCTTTGGATATTGTAGATAGTCGAGAGGAACTTTTGTTTGGGTAAACCCACCGATCTTGTCCAGGGCACACTCGATCTGCTGATTCTGAAGACTGTTTCGCTCGAGCCCATGAATGGGTGGGCGATCGCGAAACGCATCGTCCAGATTTCCAACGACGTGTTGCAGGTTCAGCAGGGCTCGTTATATCCCGCTTTGCATCGTCTGGAGCACCAGGGTTGGATCAAAGCCGAATGGAGCGAATCGGAGAATAACCGCCGCGCCAAGTTCTATTCGCTGACGGCCGCGGGACGCAAGCAGCTCAAATCCGAGTTGGCCAACTGGCAGCGGCTGTCGAGTGCGATCGGGTTAGTGGTCAAGGCGGTGTAGAGGCGAATTATGCGCTGGCTGGCGAGATTTCGAAGTATTTGGCGCTCGCTATTAGAGCGGAGACGGGCCGAGGCCGATCTCGACGACGAGATGCGCGACCATTTCGCGCAGGAAATCGAAAGTAACGTCCGCGCGGGAATGCCGCCTGAAGAGGCAAAGTTTGCAGCACAACGCCTGGTCGGTTCCGTTGCTCTTTACAAAGAAGAATGCCGCGATGCGCGCGGGATCGGTCTTATTGAGAACTTTGCGCGCGATCTGCGGTATGGGAGTCCGGATGCTGCGGCGCACCCCGCTGTTTACGGCCGTGGCGATTGTCACTCTGGCGTTGGGGATCGGCGCGAATACGACCGTATTTACGTTCGTTGAGAACATCGTGCTGCGTTCTTTGCCGGTTCGCGATCCGCAGCAGCTTGTTGCCCTCAACTGGGACGACGGGATCAACATATCGTATCCCAATTATGTCGATTTTCGTGACCGGAACGGAGTTTTCTCTAATCTGGCTGCCGATCGCTTCAATCCGGTCAACATGAGCATTCGAGCGCGGGAGAATTTTCGCGTGTGGGGCTATGAAGCGAGCGGTAACTACTTTGAGATGCTCGGCATCGCGCCGGAATTGGGGCGATTTTTTACGCCGGTGGAAGATAACAACCCCGGCGCGAATCCGGTGGTGGTCATTAGCGACCGATATTGGCGAAGCCATTTTGCGGCAGACCGGCGCGTCGTCGGCAGAGCGGTCAAAATCAACGGATATTCTTTCACGATTATCGGCGTCGCTCCTCCTTCGTTTTTGGGAACGGAGCTGATCGTGGCCGGAGATTATTGGGTTCCGATGAGCATGGAGACTCAGATCGAGCCCGGAATTAACTGGCTACATGATCGTGGTTCTCAGATGGTCTGGACTATGGGCCGCCTCAAGCCGGGCGTATCGCGCGCCCAGGCGGAAGCGGATCTGAACCGGATTGCCAAACAACTCGCTCGAACGTATCCAAACGAAGTGAACGCAAAAGCGAAGTTCGGTTATCGCGGCCGGGTCTCGTCGGTGAAAGCTTCGCGGGCCGATCACCGGGTTCGGCATAGCCTTCGTGGGCATAGCCGGAATGGCGCTTCTGCTGGCGTGCATTAATCTCGCGGGCATGCTGTTGGCTCGCGCTTCGGATCGTCATCGGGAAATCGGCATTCGTCTGGCGATCGGCGCAAGCCGGTTCCAGTTACTGCGTCAACTGATGACAGAAAGTCTGCTGCTTGCCATGAGCGGTGGTTGCTCGGGCTGGCCCTTGCCTTCGGGGCGTGTGATCTCTTTAGCTCGTGGCATCCGGGTTTCGATCTTCCGGTCAACACCGCACTTCATCCTGACGCTTCCGTTCTATCTTTTACTCTGGCCGCAGCGCTTGGACCACCATGCTGTTCGGTTTAATGCCCGCGCTGCAGGCGGTGCGGACCGATCTGATTCCGAGTCTAAAAACTGAGCCAATCTCGACCCGCTTTCGCCGCTTTACTATTCGTGACCTCCTGGTGGCCGGACAAATCGCACTATCTGTGATCCTCGTCATCTCTTCCGTCCTTGTGGTGCGAAGCTTGCAACACGCCCTCACGCTGAACCTCGGTTTCAATCCCGAATAACGCCGTCTCGGTTTCCTTTGACTTGCGATTGCAAGGCTACAATGAAGAACGCAGCAGCCGTTTCGTTGCCGATTTGCTTCAGAAAGTTTCGACCCTTCCAGAGCTGCAGCGGGTAGCATTATCAGCAATCTGCCGCTTCGAATAGGTGAAGACGACGACACTATCTTCGCGTGCAGATCGCCCTGTTCCGCCACGGTCCGAGTGGCGCGCCGCGATTACGTACCAAATCTCTCCCGGCTATTTTCAAACAGCAGGCACAAGACTGCTCTTGGGACGCGATATAAATGAGCATGATCGCAAGGGAGCGCCGCCGGTGGCGATTGTCAACGAAGCGCTGGTGCATCTACTGTTCAGCGACGAAAATCCGTTGGGCAAGCACGTTCGCTTGACGCGGAAATCCCGCGGATAAGGGAGTTGAAATCGTTGGAGTCGTAGAAACCGGCAAATATAAATCTCTCGGAGAAGACCCGCAGCCGGCTGTGTTTCTGCCCATCGCACAAGCCGGACCCGGATTGCCATGGACGACACTGGTGGCCCGGACTCCGCTGCCCGCGCAGCAGGCGACAGAGCTGTTGCGGAAAACCGTACTCGATCTCGACCCGGACCTGACGCTTTTTAATGTGGGGAGTCTCAAAGATCAATTGGCACTGCCGCTTTTCCCGGCTCGTGCGGCGGCGATTGTATTGGGAGTCTTCGGCATGCTGGCGATGGTGCTGGCGGCGACCGGATTATTTGCGTTGATGGCTTACTCGGTGGCTCGGCGCATGCGCGAGATCGGCATTCGCATGGCTTTGGGCGCGCGGCCGGCGTCAAGTGCTCTCTTCCGTGCTCCGGCGCACGGTGGTGCTTTGCGTGGTTGGCATTTCCATCGGAACGGCGATTACGCTCGCGGCCGGGCGGCTGCTATCGGCGATTCTCTATGGCGTCAGCCCGCGCGATCCGGCCACTTACGTGACGGCGGTTCTTCTGATGGTCGGGATTGCTTTGCTTGCTTGCTGGAATCCCGCTGCGCGCGCGATTCATGTTGACCCGGCGCGGACGCTTCGCGAACAGTAGTAGTTTTGGGCTGCGGCTCATATTTTATCTAGCAGCCCCACCTAGTTTTGCTTGCGCCAATAGGCCGCGCGAAGGCGTTCGCGGGGTTATGCATTTTGAACGTCATGACCTTGCGGTAATAGTCCATTGCCTGTGCCTGGTTGCCGGTTTTTTCGTATGCTTGCCCGAGCAGACTCAAGATAAACGGATCGCGTTGATTTGCGTTTTGCAAGTCCGCGATGGCGGTTTTGTAGTCGCCTTCGTAAAACGCGACGTAGCCGGTGAGATAGGGGTAGAAGGCCTGCTGCTGCTGGTCGCCTGACTTGTCTAGGAAGTCTTTGGCCGCAAGCACGTGCTTTTGCGCCTCTTCACGGTTGCCGCGGCGCGCCGCAATGCGGGCTTGTGCGTTTTCCCAACGAAAGGCCCAGACGGTTTTGCGGGAATCGGTGATATCGGGCTGCTTGAGTCCCGTCTCGTAGCCTTTTTGATACCAGGTGTAGGCGTCGTTGAGGTCGCCCGATTCGAGATAAATGCGCGCCAGTTCGTCGGCGGTTTCGCCCGCTTCCCAGTAATCATTCGCCGCCACGTGCGCGTCGAAGACCGGCTGCTCGTATTTGGCGGCGTCGCTCGCTTTGTGGTCGAAGGCGTAAGAGATCGCCATGGTTCTCTCGGCCTGCAGCTTGTCTTTGGGCGAAGGAGCGGTTTCGATGGCTTTCGCGATCTCCTTGCGCGCCTGATCGTATTGGCCGTCGAGATCGAGTTGAGCTGCTCCGGAGAGAAGCGTATGGGAATTGAGCTCGCCGGATAGGGAATTGGATTGCGCAAAGAGCGCCGCTCCGGAGATCAGAACGGCGGTTGATAATCGAAAGGTGCGGCACGACGGGATGTACATGAGCGCTGATCATTTTACCGCTGGAGGAATCATGGCCAAAACCTTGGCTGCTGCGATTGCTTTTTCCGTTGCCGCAGCGGCTGGAATCGACGTCACGGCTCACAGGCTTTCAAACCAGCCGCTTCTCCGGCCCGGTCAAAGCTGGTCGGAATTCGCGCTGTTTAATCCGGCTGCCATCCGCGTAGGAAGTAAAACTGTTTTGCTGTTCCGCGCTCAGGACCGCAATCATACTTCACGGATCGGCTATGCGGAAAGCGGAGACGGATTGCATTTTCATGTCAGGCCGGAGCCGGTACTTTCACCTGAGGCGAGTTACGAGCGCGGCGGCGGCGTGGAAGATCCGCGCGTGGTCGAAATCAACGGCACTTACTATCTCACTTATACGGGTTACGATCTGCACTCGGCGCAATTATGCCTGGCGACTTCGAAAGACTTGATCCACTGGGAACGCAAAGGCATCCTCTTACCTGCTTACAAGGGAACGTGGAACACGCAATGGACGAAATCCGGCGCCATCGTTCCGGTTCAGATCAATGGGAAGTGGTGGATGTATTATCTCGGCACGCGGCAAGACCCGGACGGCAAATCGCGAGATTATATGGGCCTCGCCTCATCTGACGATCTGCTGCATTGGCGCGATGCGACGAACCGGCCAGTTCTCGATCGCCGGCCTGGCGCGTTCGATTCTCGCGTGATGGAGCCGGGGCCAGCGCCCTGGGTAACCGATGCCGGCATTCTGCTGCTTTATAACGGTGCCGATAAAA
Source organism: uncultured Acidobacteriaceae bacterium (assembly GCA_963787545.1). Classification (GTDB taxonomy): domain Bacteria; phylum Acidobacteriota; class Terriglobia; order Bryobacterales; family Bryobacteraceae; genus Bog-105. The sequence continues at coordinate 53,919 of CAWBDW010000019.1, read as the reverse complement.
ACCTTGTGTATCGTCCCGGCTGGGTGCTGTTCGATCGACAAGATCCACGCCATGTGATCGCGCGCGCGGAGCGGCCTTTCGCGGCGCCGACGCTGCCGTGGGAAAAAATCGGCAACGTTCCAAATGTCATCTTTTTGGAAGGCGCGGTGGAACAAGGCGCGAATACCGGAAAAACTCTTGACCTAACCGGATATTACGGAGCGGCGGACAAATACATTGGCGCACTGCCAATTTCTGTATCCGTGCAAGAGAAATAAACTTACTCATACCGCAGAGCACGCGTCGGGTCCACGCGACTGGCGCGCAAGGCGGGTACGAATCCAGCCAGACACGCGACACCAGTTAACGTGACAGTCGCAAACAGCAGAGTTGTCGGATCGTGCGGTGCCAGGCCGTAAAGCTGATTCCGGACAAGGCTGCTGAGTCCCACAGCGCACGGCAACCCAACCAGCACTCCGATGGCTACCAGTAGAAGCACTTCTTTCATAACCATCCAGATGACATTTCCCTGCAGCGCGCCGAGCGCCATGCGGATGCCGATCTCGCGCGTCCGCCGCGCCACCGAATACGCCATCACGCCATACAGCCCGATCACCGCCAGCAGCGTTGCCAAGAAACCGAACACCGAAGAAAGGCTCGCCACCAGGCGCTCATTGCGCAAAGAGAGGTCGATCTGCTCTTCCGTGGTGCGCATGCCGTAGAGCGGAACGGTGGAATCAAGCGCTTGCACCTTGCGCCGCACGATGGACATAAGCTGCTTGGGATCGAGACTGGTGCGCACATATACGGTCATTCCGCCGACGTGCTGCCCGGCCAGATACGGGATGAACGCCTGCACTGGAATTTCGTCGCGAAGGTTTGTGTATTTGATATCTTTGACCACGCCGATCACCTGCATATCGGTCTTGGTGCCCGGATCGGACCCAAACCCGACGTGCAGGCCGATAGGATTGCGCCCCGCAAAATATTTTTTCGCGAAGCTCTCGTTGATAATGACGGTAGTGGGCGCCCAATTATCGGGCTCCGGCCCGTGCTTCACGCGATCGACGTCTTTGATAGTGAAGTCGCGGCCTGCGAGGATCGGCACGCCGAGGGTGGCGAAGTAATTCGGGCTCACCGAATTCATATACGGCTCCGGCTGTTGACCGGGCTTTGCGGTGTAGCCTTGGACGGTCATGGAACTATCCCACTCGTCGTCTTCCAAAATGCGCATGGAAGCCAGACCCACGGAGTGCACGCCCGGCATCGCCGAAAGCTCATCAACCAGGCGTTGATAGAAAAACTTCGTTCTTTCGGTGGTGTATCCGTTGAGGGACGGGTCGAGATTGAAGCCGATCAGCCGCTCGGCCGGAAAACCCGCGCCGAGATCGCGCAAATTCGTCAACGTGCGCACAAACAAGCCCGCGCCGATAAGCAGCAATAGCGACAAAGTGACTTGCGCGGCAACCAGCACCTTGCGAAGCGCGACGTTGCCGCCGACAACTGCATTTGCCTGTTCTTTCAGCGTTCCGGCGATCTCGGGCCGCGAACTGCGCCACGCAGGCACCAGGCCGAACAGCACCGCCGTGACAAGCATGATCGCAAAGGTGAACCCGAGAATGCGCAGATCCGGCAGCGGGGAGATGCTCAGGTCTCCTGCCGATTCGGCTGACAGATAGGCAGCTAGAAGCAAGTGGTCCGCCCAAAACGCGAGCCAGACTCCCAGCACCGCGCCGAAGATGGAAAGCAGAACGCTTTCGATAAGAAGTTGGCGAACGATTCTCCAGCGCCCCGCTCCTGTAGCGAGACGAATGGCCACTTCGCGCTGCCGCACGGTGGCGCGCGCCAGCAGCAGGTTCGCAAGATTAGCGCAAGCGAGCAGCAGGACTGCGCCTGTTATCCCCAACAGCAGCCAGAGCGGCGTCGAGAGTCGCTGCCGCAAGTACGATCGCCCGCGCGAACCCGGCAGAACGTCGATCCAACATTTCAGAAACTGCTGGCGGGTGTAGGCGGAAGCGTTGCGGAATGCGGCTTCTTTAACTTCCATCTCGAGCATGCTGTGCATGAACGGTTGCAGCGCGGCTTTGGCCCGCTCTCGCGTGACGCCCGGCTTCAGGCGTCCGAACGCATTCACCCAGCGTTGCCGGCGGTCCTTCAGGCCATCCCAGAACGGCGTCATCTGCGCCTTCATCATGATCGGGATAAAGATTTTCGACGCGTGACCCAATTCGACACCATCGAATCCAGGCTGCGCGACGCCGATAACGGTCATGTTGCGGCCATTGATCACCAGCATTTTGCCGATGATGGAACGATCGGAGGCGAAACGAGTTTGCCAGAAACCGTAGCTGAGCACCGCGAACGGATCGCCGCCCGGAATGCGATCGTCCTCGGGAGTGAGGATGCGTCCCAGCGCGGCCCTGACGCCCAGCACGGGAAAGTAACTTCCCGAAACCAGTTCCGCCGCGACGCGCTCGGTGCGATTGCCGAATCCCAGGCTGGTTTCGATAGGAAAGCGGCAGAACATTCCCGAGAAGACCTGGTTGTTATCCCGGAAATCCTTGTACATCGGGTAAGAGATGGCGTTCATGCCCCAGTTGCTGCCGTAGTGGCGACCCGCGCATGGTGAGCAACACCAACTGCTGAGGATCTTTCACCGGGAGCAGCCGCAAGATAATCTGGTCGAGCAGGCTGAAGATGGCGGTATTTGCGCCGATTCCGAAGGCCAGCGAAAGAACGGCAATCGCGGTGAATAGCGGCGTGCGGCGAAGGCCGCGAATGGAGTAGCGAACATCGTTCCAGAAGCCGGTCATCTGGTGCTCCTATCTCAAAGTTGGTTTAGACTGGCGGAATCAACGGTGGTTAGCTGCCCTATTCGATTCCGTGAATACGCAACGCGATGAGTTGATCGAGCGTGACGTTTTGCACGCCGTGCGCGCGCAGCTTTTCAATGTACTCCGGCGTGACGCGGTGAATTCGCAGGGCGATCAAGCGCTCGGGATCGGGATGCGGAAAGCCGAGCCGTTCGAGTTCTTTCACGTACTCCGGCGTGACTTTATGAATGCGAAACGCGATCAGCTTGCGGGCGTCGAGCCCATCAATGCCCGCTCCTTTCATCGCGCGCGCGTAGGCGAGGCTGACGTCATGCAGGGCGAAGGCGAGCTGTCTCTCACTCGTCACGCCCGGAAAACCGAGCGATTCCATTTCGCGGCTGTATTGCGGATTGGGCCGGAACGTGTACAGGCCCGCACCGTCGCTTTCGCGGGCAAACCCTTCAGCATCGATCGCGCCTGCATCGCGCGTAATGGTAAAGTGCACGTCGTGTTTGCCGGGCGTTGCGAGATCCAGACCCTGCAGATCGCTCACGTTCCAATCGGAGCTATTGCTGAACGAGTGGCCGTCACTCGCGCTTTCCATCGAAAAATGCACTTTGCCGGCAACGTCAGAGCGGCTGAGCGTCCATTCGCCGGTCTGGTTCTGCGCGCAAACCAGAACGGCCGCTGAGAAAACAAAAGAGAGGCGTAACGCGGTCATAGTGGTTTAAAAAACTCCGGCTGTTTTGAGCCCGATCAACTGGCGCATGGTCAAGTTGTTAAATCCATGGCTGTGAACTTTTTGAATGAACTCCGGCGTAATGCCCAGCGCTTTTGCCGACACATATTCATGCGCGCTTAGGTTTGAGAAGCCAGCGGCTTTCATGGCGCGGATGTAATCCGGAGTGACGCCCAGCGCCTTGAAAGAAGCGAGCTGGTGCACGCTGAAATCTTTCAAGCCAAGTTGGCGGAATTGCGCGGCATCTCCCGGATCGACGCCTTCCGCGCGCAGACCCATCAATTCGTGAGCGGTTACATCGCTCCACTCCGAGCGGATTTTGCGAACATATTCCGGCGTCACGCCCACGGCTTTCATGCCGGCGAGTTCATGCGGACTGGGATTTAAACCGGTCGCGCGAATATCGCGCACATACTCCGGGTCCACGCCCAGCGCTTTCAGGCTGAGCAGTTCGTGAACACTTAAATTGACGCCGGCCGCCCGCATTTGCCGGATGTATTCGGGGGTGACGCCGTGAACTTTCAACGCGATCAGATCGTTCACGCTGAGGTTGGTGAGACCGGCGGAGTGAAGCCCATCAATGTAGGATTCGCTGGATGGCGGCTCCGGCGGCTCGGGTGTAGCGGCGGGAGGTGCAGGGGGCGCCGCCGCGGGAGGCGCGGGAGGTGCAGCGGGAGATGCAGACGGCGCGGGGGCGGTTTGGGCGACAAATTCGGGCGGATCAGGCGCGGGGCTTTGCTCGTTTACGGGCGGCGCGAGGTTCGGATCCGATGGATGAGAGAAGGAGGCATTGAACGTCGTGCTGGCAAGCAGCGCGCCCGCTGCGCAAAGCACGCCGATAACGCCCAGCCCGGCGCGAGGCACGCTGTGTGTCATGTTATGCAGACCTAGCAGACGTGCAACGCGAGATTTCAACGCGCCGCTGTTAGCTGCCAGAACCAGCGCCGGTGTTGCGCGCCAGGTCTCCATCAGAGTGAGAGCTTTGGCGTAGGTGCATGCGTTCCCACAGACCAGGACAGCAATGTCGTCGCAACAGTTTTCCCGTTCATTCCGAATGGTCCTGCTAATCCACCACACGGCCGGATGATAAAAAAGAGCGGTCTCGACGGCAATTTGGAAAAGATTGACAAAACAATCGAGGCGCTGGATATGTGCCAGCTCATGTGCGATCACCGCTTCAAGCTGTTCCGGCGAAAGCCCCGTCAGCGCCGTCAGCGGCAGCAGAATGACGGGACGGAACCAACCCACGACCGCCGGCGAGTCGATGCGTTGAGATCCCAGGTAACGCACTGTTCTTGTCAAGCCGAGGCGCTGCTGCAAAGAGAGGCAGCGCCGCAGGAGGCTTGCTGCAATCGGCTGCGCTTTCTCGCGCCGAAGCCTTTCGAGAAAAACCCAACCGCCCAGCGCGCGAATTGCGAAAAGGAGTACTCCACCGAGCCACGCGCACACCAGCCAACTCAACCAATCGACCGATTGGAAAGCATTCACAGCGGGCGGCAGGGCAACCGGAGAGTTCGGCAGCGCTTCCATTGCGTTCCACGCCTGCGCGATCGAGGAAGACTCCAGCGCTGGTCCGGAGCCGCTTCGCAATACGAAGAACGTCGCGATAGGCGAAGCCGCGATCAGCAGCAACGCCGCAAGCGCGGCGCTATAGCGCACCGATGCGCGGCGGCTGCACGCCAATATAATCGAGAGCAAAAGCGCGATCGCCGCCCCCTGCCACAGAAAATGCACCAGTGTCCAGCCGAGCGCCTGCATCACGTCCCCTGTAAGCAAATTCAATGCGCCTGTCATTTGTGTTTCTCCTCGTACTCATCGAGCAAGCGGCGAATCTCCTCGATTTCGCCGTGTGACGCTTTCTTTCCGCTGAGCGCGTGCAGCATCAAGTCGCTGGCAGACCCCGCGAAGGCGCGCTGCATCAGATCGCCCACCAATTGCTGTTTTGTGTTCCCGGCGGGCTGCCGCGCTTCGTATATGTGCGCGCGTGCCTCTTCATTCCGAACCACCATGCCTTTCGCCGTCATAATTTGAAGCAACTTCAGCACCGTTGTGTAGCCCATCGCCCTCGCGCGCGCCAGCACCTCATGCACTTCCCGCACGGTCGACGGGCCGCGATCCCACAATACGCGCAAAATATCGAGTTCCGTTGCGGTCGGCTTGGGAGGACGTTTCTGCTCCATGCTTCGACCATACTACGAAGCAATTCGTAGTGTCAACGAAAAACTTCGTACATTTTAAGATTGTGCCCGGATTCGGGATTGGCGCGTTGCGAAGCGAACAACAACGAGGACCGTAAGCGCCACTAATCAGGGGCGCGTACAGATGATATGCTCGGGTAGACCCTGCGGAATGAGGCAACATGAAACCGCGCACGACGGCCAATTGCCGGGCCGTAAGCTGGCCAAACTTCTGCTACGTCTGGCAGCCGGATTAGGACTGCTTACCGCGTTATACGCAGTGCAGCGGCCTGCGCCGCAGCCGTTCCGCGTATATCCGGGCGACGAATACGGTACGGAGCAGTTTCCGCTCCCGGCCGATTACGCGGAAAAGACCGAATGGGTGTTTGCACGCTTGATGTATCCCTCAATTCCCGGCGCTCATTTCCGCCATGCGGGATGGGATTGGCGACAGGGGCGTTCCAGTTGGACCAATGATTATCCGCGCGCGGACCGGCACTTTCTGGAGGCGGTTCGCCGCCTCACTCGCATCAATGCGCGATCGGTGGAGCAGCCGGTCAATCTCGACGATGAAGGCGATGTCTACAACTACCCTTGGCTGTATGCCGTGTTCGTGGGCGAGTGGGACCTGACCGATGCGCAAGCGAAAACGCTGCGGCAATATCTGCTGCGCGGCGGCTTTTTGATGTGCGACGACTTTTGGGGTACGCGCGATTGGGAGATTTTCGACGCCAGCATGAAGCGAATTTTTCCGGACCGGCCGATCATCGATATCCCGAATGACGATCCGATTTTCCATACCGTTTACGATTTGGGAGATCGCTACCAGGTGCCGGGCGAATGGGGCGTGCGCACCGGAGTTCCGTACCGCAACGACGGATATGTGGCGCATTGGCGGGGGATCTATGACGATAAAGGCCGCCTGATGGTGGCGGTCGCATTCAATTCGGATATCGGGGATTCGTGGGAGTGGGCGGACTTTCCCGGTTATCCGGAACAATATTCCGCGCTAGGCATGCGGATCGGCATCAACTACATCGTTTATTCGATGACGCATTGATCCATGATGCATCGCATTCTGCTGTCTTCGCTGGCCTTCTTTTTCTTCGCGCTATCGAGCGATGAACTGAAAATGCTGCAGGACCCCGGCGGTTGGGAATACGTCACCGTGTCGGATGCGGACGCGGGCATTCAGACCGAGCATGTTTGTTTCGACGGCCGTCCGCATCCGGAGACGTGCAGCGGCACGCTCACTCTTACGCCCGGCAAAACGTTCGTCAAGAGCGTGCATATCCACGGCCAGACGGTGGACCGGCACGGCACGTATCGATTGGACGGGAACCAGCTCGCTTTTTTCGACGAGTTCGGAACCGAAGACGGGCCGTACACACTCGATCTCAACACGCAGACCAAGCATTTGATACTTTCGATGCCGCAAATTCGAATTGAGCTGGAGCTCGAATCGCAGTACCGCGAGGATCTTGAAGCCGGGAAGCGGAGTAAGCAATAACCGCTCAGTGCAATTTTCTGGCGAAGAAATCGGCGGTGGCCTCGTACGCTTGCACCCAGTGGCGGTGCATGAGGAAATCGTGAATTTCGTTGGGGAAAATCAGCTCTTCATAATAGACGTGCTGCTGCCGAAGCGCGGCGGCTAGCGTCACGTTCTGCGAAAAGGAAACGTTCCGGTCGTCGTCTCCCTGGATCAGCAGCACCGGCGACCGCCAGGTTTTTATGGCTGCCATCGGGGAAGATTCGAACGCCAGTCTCTCCGCTTCCTGTTGCTCGGTCTGCAACTCGGGGTCGCCGCCGACGGGCGCCGGGTTGCCTTCGCGCAGCGTGCTCCAATCGTGTACGCCGTGAAAATCGACACCCGCCGCAAACAGATCGGACGCGCGCGCCAGCGCCATCGCGGTCAGATAGCCGCCGTAAGATCCGCCCCACACGCCGATTCTTTTTGGATCGACATCCGGCCGCGATTTTAGATACAACCCCGCTCCAATCACGTCATTGAACTCGCTCGCGCCGCGCATGCCGTAGTTGATTGCCTCGCGAAAATCGAGTCCGTATCCAATCCCGCTGCGATAGTTAACCGATAGAACGACATATCCCTGGCTGGCCAGATACTGGTTCATGGAATACGCATTTGAGTAATAGCCCATGTAATGGAACCCGAGCAGCATCTGGCGGCGCGAACCTCCATGGAAGAAAACCAATGCGGCATGACGCTCACCGTTGGCAGTGCGGGGCATGAAAAGCTGGCCGTGAATGCGCAGGCCGTCGGCCGCCGTGATCATTACGGGCTCCGGCTTCACGAGCTGGGAAGCTGGAAAATCGGCGGGCACGGTTTCGGGCGCGAGCGCCTCCAGTTTGCCGTCCGCGGTCCGCACCATGGCGTGCGAGCATTTGTTGTAGCTGGAGGAAAGGAAGACCAGTGCCGATCCATCGGCAACCGGAGTTGGGTCCCATTCAATGTTTTCGCCATGCGTGACGGGCTTCGGCGCGGAATCGCCGGCGGCCGAAACACTCGATAAATGCCGGCGATCGGTATCGCCGATATTGGTCGAATAGAAAATCGTTTTGCCGTCGTGAGAAATCGCGACATGCTCCACTTCGCCTTCGCCGGGCGTCAACTCCTTCGCGACTTCACCGCCCGCGGGCAGAGTGTACAAGTGACACCAGCCGGTTTTCTCCCACGGGAAAACGAGTTGACCGCCTGCGGCCCAAAACACCTGATGCTCCGATTCGATCTGATGGAACACGCTTCCGGGACCGTTGTCGGCGCGAAAAACCTGGTGACCGGCGCCTGTCTTTACGTCGGCTATGCGAATCGACCACGGCGGTCCTTCGCGATGCGGTCCGAAAGCGACGCGGCGCATTCCGGAAGGCGTTCGAACATAGGCGATGTGGGCGCCATCGGGAGACCAGACCGGGTCCGAATCGCGATCGGTGCTCGGATCCATATACCGCAGACTCTTATCGGCGGGCGTGTAGAGCCCGATAAAACTGTGATCGCGGCGTCCGCTGACAAATGCGAGCTCGCTTCCATCCGGCGACCAGAATAAATCAGTTGTCGTCGCTTTTTGATTGACGGCGGCCTTGACGTCCTCTCCCGAAGGGCTCATGACGAAGATTTGGCCATCGCGCAGAAATGCGACCACATCGCCTTTGGGCGATACCGCGGGCGCATGCCCTTTGGTGAGCTTCTTCGGCGCAGATCCGTCCATCGCAACGCGCCAGATGTCCTGCTCCGGCTTAGCGAGTTGCAGATCGGGATTCGGATTATCTCCGCCGGTTTCGAAATCGCCGCCGCGCGTGAACAGCAGATAGCTGCCGTCCGGCGCCCAGGAGAGCTCCGCAATCTCTTGCCCATCGTCGTCGTTGAATGCCGTGACTTTGTGGCCTTTCCAATCGGGCGCGCTCGCAACCCAGACGTTGCGCTGGCCGCGTTCATTGAGCAGCCAGGCGGCGCGTGCGCCGGTGGGAGCCGCGAGCGGAGAGCTGGCGAAGGGCGCGCTCATGACCTGATCGATAGTGAATGGGCCGTTTGCACCGGCGGCGGCAGCGGATAGAGCAAAAGCGCTGACTACGATAGAGAGAGATAGTCTCATAACGAATCTCTTATTCTGTCACTAGACTTTCGGCGCAGCCATGCCACAGGTATTCATCAGTTACGCGCATGTGAATCCGGATCAGGAACTGGCGGCGAGGCTTTCCAGCTTTCTCGAGGCGAATGGACTATCGGTGTTCGTGGATTCCAAAATCCGGCTGGGCCAGGACTGGGTGGAGCAGATCGATGTACAGCTTCGCGGCTCGCAATACTTCGTCGCGCTACTTTCGGCCGCATCGATCCAGAGCGACATGGTCCGGCGGGAGATTGCGATTGCATACAAACTCAGGAAAGCGAAACAACTAACAATATTTCCCATCCGCTTGGGGTTCGAAGAGGAGCTGCCCTATGAAATTGGCGCCTATCTCGATTTGATTCAGTACATCGTCTGGCAGCCCGGGCAAGCTTTCGATCCCATTTGTCACTCCATTTTGGGAGCGATGGGAGCGGTCTGCAAAACGCCGATCCCTGCAGCGGAGCCGCATCGATTCGACGAATTACAACTCGAGCGCGTTAAAGCGGAGCTGGCGCGATATCTAGGACCCGTGGCTCGCGTGGTGCTCGATCGCGCGGTGAAGAAGGCCGCAAGCTGGGAAGAACTATACGGACTGTTGGCGCTGGAAATTCCGGCGGGCGAGGAACGAAAACGATTTCTAGCAACACGGCGGCGGTAAAGAGGTCATTCTTTGTCGAGCAGCTTCATGGCGCGCGCGAGACTTCGCTGCATGCGGTTAAAGGATGAGGCGAGCACCGAGATTTCGTCGCGGCCCTTGACCGGAAGATCCTCGACATCCAGCTTTCCTTGACTGATTGCGTCGGCCATCCGGGAAAGCTTCGCGACGGGTCGAATCACGGCTACAACTAACAGCGTGTCTAGCACCAGCAGCATCAGAATCGCGACCGCGACGAGATAGACGATGAGCGTCTTCAGCGCGGTGGCAGCCATTTGCAGCGGCACCGATTCGGGCACCGAGACGATTTGCGCCCCGATGACCTCATGCAGCTTCCATCCGAAGCCATTGTCGGGGCCATATTGACGAATCATCGCCGCCGGCGCGCGGCGCGGGACGCTATGGCAACCGAGACATCCCTCGTTGATAACGCGCAGCGGGCGCGCGAAAAACATCGATTTGCCGAGGGCCGAACTTCGCTCGCGATAAAGATATTCGAGCGATGGATTATTGCGGAAGGCATTCACCACGTCGGCCTCCCAGTCGCTGGCGCGATCGGCAGGATTGGTGGGATTCAAGGTGGCCTCCTTGTAGGTGTATTGAGGGTTGGCTTCGTGCAAATAGTCGAATACCTGCGTGGCCGAATAGGCGGGCACGGTCTGCGCCAAAAAGATGGAATCGCGCTTTTGCACTTTTGTTAGTAGAGGCTCGATCTGCTGTTCCGTGTACGACCGGTTGGCCGAGGCCGTTTCAATCATCAACTGCGCCTGGGCGTGTACACGGTCTTGCGCCTCGCGCTGCAGGAATCCATTCGCCAGCCACACCGCGACTGCCATGCCGACGCCGAAACTTATCAGAAAAATCAGGTTAAAGCGCGCGAGTAATTTCATAGCGTTTATGGGCGGAAGTAGAGTTATACTACGGAAACAAAAAAGGGCCAAGCGGTTAATACCGCCTGGCCCCTTTTCTTAGGTTATTGCCGGTCTATTTAGGACAGCCGAGAGCCCGAACCTCACGTTCCGGCAGCGGTTTGATGTTCTTCACCGCCGGCGGCATCGTTTGGCTGCTTCTGGGCACCAGATAGACTTCCACGCGCCGGTTCTTATCGGCGGCGGAGGTTTGCGAACCTCTGCGCTCCTTCAGATTGGAAGTGCCGCAAAGGCTGGGCCTGGTCTCGGAGGTCTGGTCGGTTCCGACCCAATCCACGCGGATGTGGGAAGGATCGACCTTGCCGCACGTTCCGGTGCCGCCGCTCAACACGGCAGCGCAATTCAGCACGCGCTGCTCGTCAAGCGGAACCTCTTCTCCCCTGCGGGCACGGCGCCCGCGGCGGCGTTCCCGTATGTTCGCTTCTTCGTCGGTGTCGCGATGTCCGACAAGCACGATGTCGTAATCGCCGCTGGCGACCCTGGGGGCCGCATCGTCGATCAGAACGCGCTTGCCGCAGTTGTTCACGCGGGTATTGTTCTTGGCGAAGACTACGTCGTCAAGCCGCACGAATTGAGGCGGGCAGTTTACCGTAATGTTGGTCGTTTGAGACGCGGTCTTGCCGGCCTCGTCGGTCACGGTCAGAGTCGCCGTAACGGTCTTGCTCTGGCCTTGCGCGCCGCCTTCGAAATTCACGGTGGAAGCATCGAAGGTTGCGTTCGGGCTGGTGTCGTTGGTAACGCTGCCCTCGCTAACCGTCCACTTGTAGCTCAAGTTGCCACCGCAAGCGGAGGGCGTAGCCTGAGCGGTCAGGGTGGAGGTGTGTGTGCCGGTTGTATTGGCAGAGCAGGCCAGGGTGGTCGGATCGGCCGTGACGCTGGTGATGCTCGGCGCGGATTCGCTCACCGTAACGGATGCGGTGGCGCTGACCGGAGCTACCGGCGGAGGCGCCGCGGGCTGTACCCAGCAGCGAACCGGGAACTTCTTCGGACGTTCCATCGGAGCGGGCGGCGGGGTGGTATCCGTCACCGTGACTTCAACATTGAACGTGCCGGTGTTGTTCGGCGTGAAGGTAAAGTCCGGGCTGTTTCCGCCCTGCTGCTGGCCGTTGAGGGTCCACTTATACTCGACAGTGCGGCCAGCCGCCGGGGTAATGTTGGCATGCAGCGTCACCGGTTTGCCCTGGCAGATGGTGGCTCCTTCCGCACCAGTAATGGTCGGAGTGGGCAGGGCCGGCGGAGGCGGAGGCGCAGGTGGCATCTCGGGGCACTTACTCTGACCCAGATAGAACACCAGCCCCACCGTGGCCTGCAGGCTATTCAATTTGTTCTTGGCCGGAATGTAGACTCCGCCGTCGTTGAAATTAGGCAGATCGTACGTTGGGTTACGCGACCAGAAGCCGCGCGCGTCAATCCGCAGTCCGAAATGGTCGCTGAAATGCCATTTCACGCCGCCGCCATAGTTGAGGGCAACCTGCAAATTATCATTCAGGTTGCCGGTGTGATACAGGTTGTTCGTATTCGCGGCGCGTGCCAAGCCCTTGGCTGTGTCGGTAGGCGTAAATTGGATGGCGCCCACGCCAACTGTCAAGTAAGGTATGACTTTAGACCCTCGCGGACGAAGGTTGAAGACCGGGTTCAAGCCGAAAGCATAATCGCGGCTTCCGAAACTGTACGTGGGAAGCACGCTGCCGGCCGGACCATTGGGTGGATAAACACTTCCGGGCGGATAGACGCCGCTCGGTATCTTGAATTCGACGTTGGCCTGGGAAAAGTCGGCCCATAGCTCCCAGCCGATGTATTTGCTGGGATTGACGTCGACGCGTATTCCAGCCACGCCGCCATCCACCAGCTTCTCTCCCAAACCAGCGACGACTTCGCCGTTTATCTGTATGCCTCCGAAGGGATCCAGTTCCACGAGGTCGGGATATTCATCCTCCCCCGAACTGTTGTTTGCCTTCTGATGTGCGGCGGGCGTATTGCTCGCGTTCTGCGCATTGTTGGCGTTCTGGGCGTAAGCCGCGCTTGCAAAGCAAAACGCGCCGCACAGAATCGCCGTGCCAAGCGGCCTATATCTAAGCCGATTCTTCATTCCTTCTCCTCCAAAGCAAAGTACCGGTACCGATTATTGATGTTTTTGAAGCGTTTTTTATTACGCCTCTCGTGCTAATCGGCTGTAGCGACACTACTAATTTAGACGACGGACCGGACGGACTACCCTCGGGTGCCATTCGCGCTAAGCTATTTCGGGCAGCCGAGAGCTCTGACTTCGCCCTCGGGTAAGGGTTTGATGTTCTTCACAGCGGGAGGCATGGCCTGGCTATTTCTGGGGACCAGGTAGACCTCCACACGGCGATTCTTGTCGGCTGCGGTCACCTCAGAATTCCGGCGTTCCCGGGGGGCCGGACGGCTGGAAGTGCCGCACAATCCAGGATCGGGCGTCGAAGTTTGATCGGTTCCGACCCAGTCGATTTTGATGCGTGCGCGATCGACGTTGGCGCAGGTCCCGGTATCGCCGCTCAAAACCGCAGCCGCATTGAGCGCGCGCTGTTCGTCGAGGGAATTTCCGGGCGTTCTTCGCCGCCCCCTGCTGCTGCCGGGAACGTTGACTTCTTCGTCGGTATCGCGGTGGCCGACCAGCACGATATCGTAATCGCCGCTGGCCACGCGCGGAGCGGCTTCATCGATCAGGATGCGCTTTCCGCAGTTATTGACGCGCGCGCTGTTCTTCTTAAACACGATGTCCGGCAGGCGCAGGAAGCGGGGCGGACATTTCACTAAAATGTTGGTGGTTTGCGAGGCAGACTTGCCGGTTTCGTCGGTAACGGTGAGGGTAGCGGTGACGGTTTTAGTCTGCGCTTGCGCGCCGCCTTCGAAGTTCAAGGTCGAGGAATCGAAGGTTGCGTTCGGACTGGTATCGTTTGTGACGCTGCCCTCGGTCACGGTCCACTTGTAGCTCAAGTTGCCGCCGCAGGCCGAACCCGTTGCCTGGCCGGAAAGATTCGCAGTATGGACACCGTTGGGATCTGCCGCGCAGCTCAGCTCGTTGGGCGTGGCTGCGATGCCGGTAATCTGGGGAGGCGCGGACTGCTGCACGTTGAGCGTAATGGGACCACCCCTCACGGTGCGGGACGGATTGGTCGAATCGGTGACGGTCACCTGGACCGTGAAATCGCCGGCATTGTTGGGCGTGAAGGAAAAGTCCGGGCTGTTGCCACCGGACGGTGTCCCGTTCACGCTCCAGGCGTAGGTGAGCGAGTGGCCGGCCGGATCGCTGGCGGTGGAATGCAGCGTGATCGGCTTTCCCTGACACAACGTACCTTCCGCGCCGGTGATGGAACCCGCGTTCAGAGGTGCGGGGGGCGCGGGGGGTGTCAGGAGGAGCGGCGGGTGCTTGCTTTTGACCGAGATAGATCACCGCACCCAAGGTGGCTTGGAAGCCGTTCAGTTGCTGGCCATTGGGGATGTAAATTCCCACCGTGCTGAAGCGCGGCAAACCGAACGTAGGATTATGCGACCAAAAGCCGCGGACATCGAATCTCAGGCCGAAATGGTCGCTGAGGTGGAATTTGACGCCGCCGCCATAGTTCAAGGCCGGCACGATGCCGGTCGAAGCCAGTTGTCCCGAGTGGAAAACGGGGTCCAGGGCGGCCGCTTGCTGCTCGGCTTTTGCGACCGGTTTGAAAGCGGCGGCCCCGATGCCGCCAGTAAGGTAGGGCTGTACGCGCGAACCGCGCGGCCTCAAATTGAAAACCGGATTGATAGCGCCGTAATGAATCTGGTCGCCGAACGTATAGCTCCACAGGCCGGGCGCAATGGGCGTGACCAGGCGCACATTATTGATCATGAAGTTATAGCTCAGCTCAATTCCCCAGTGGCGGCTGAAATTGAAGGCTACGCGACCTCCGGCAGTACCGCCGTTGGCGAGCTTTTCGCCCAGGCCGGCGTTCACTTTCCCAAAAATGCTTGCGCCGCCGAACGGGTCGAGTTCAATTACGTCGGGATACTCGTCCGACGTGCCGCCGGAACTGTTATTTGCATTACTCGTTCGCTGCGCATATGCGGAAGTGCAAAAGCATAAGGCGGCACAGAGGATCGCCGCGGCGCGCGGGCGAAATCCGACCCCAGGTATCATCCTCTCCTCCAGGTGAGAGTGGTAAGCAACACCAATAAATCATCTTAGCGGAAAATGTTCTAATTGCGAAAGATAATTCCCAAATCGGACGTAATTCCGTAGAGGCGTTTGGAATCGCCTGGGGGCATCCAAAGCTGACGGATTGTCAGCGGGGGCAAAGCGGTCGAAACGGAGGACCAGGAATTTCCGCCGTTGGCGGTGCTGAAAAGGCGGCCGTATTCCACCGCATAGGCGGCGCGTTCCGAGCCGGTATAAAGGACGGCGGTAACTGTCGAGGCGGGCAGGCCTCCGAGATTTGCGAACCACTTGTTTCCGCCGTCGGGCGAGGAATACAAGCCTACGCGGGTGGCAACCAGGAGCGGCGCAGTCTCATCAGAGGGGATTGCGATGGCATTCACGTCGGAGACGGGCAGCGGAAAAGGCAGTAAGGCCCAATGGTCGCCGTAGTCGGTAGAAAGGTAGAGCCCGGCGGCGCTGCGGGCGATCAAGCGGCCGTCGGAATTCGGGGAAGCGTAGAGCGCGGTGACGGCGGTCAATCCGGGAATTTCGGCAAGCGTCCAGCGCTCGCCCATATCGCCGCTCTTCAATAGCCCGAGATCGGTGGCGGCGAAAAGAACTTCCTTGGCGCCGCTTTTGAAGCTATAGAGGCCGCTGATCTCGGACGGTGAAATTTCCTTGATGATTGGCCGGGGCTTTACGACGCGCGCAGTTCTGGTGCGGGAAGGCCGGCCATGCACGGTATGAGTGGTTTTGGCGGGGGTCGCTTTCTTCGTTTCCGCAGGGGGCGTAATGACGAGGCGAAGCTGGCACCGGCTTCCAGTTTGCTCCGGCATCGATGGATTTGTACATCTGGTGCGGGCTGGCGGCGAGCAGAATGCGCGGCTCGCTGGCAAATCCGGCGATAGAGGACAGGTGCACTCCGGCGAGGCCTCGAATCACGGGCAACTGCGACCACGATTCGCCGCGGTCGGTGCTTTGAAAGATTCCGCTGGTTTCTCCTTCTTGTGTTTCCAGCGCCAGGAACTTGCCGCCCGAGACGGCGACCCAGCTAATGACCCGATCGACAAATCCATGGTTGATCATGTCGATGTGCTCGCCGTCATCGGCGCTCTTCCCCACGCCTTTGTATTCCATGGCGAGATACATGTTTTCCGGATGCGCCGGATCGAAGGCTAAAGCATTGACCTGCGTGTCGGCCAGCGCCTTCCAGGTGGTTCCGCGGTTAACCGATTTGAACAAACCGGTGGTAGTTCCGGCAAAAATCGTGCTGGCGCTCAATGGATCTTCGCGAACGACGTGGGTACGGCGCGAAGTGTTCGGAATGCCCAACAATTTACGCCAGAGATCGCCGTGATCGGTGCTGGAATAGATGCCGCTGCAGGCGCTTGCAAGCACGTTGGACGGATCGGCCGGGTCCACATAGATAGAGAACACGTCGGAATCGTCGATCATACCGGTGTGAATGGATTCCCACGTTTTGCCCCCGTCCATGGTTTTCCAGGGCAGGTGCGGGGTTCCGGCATAGATGATATTAGGGTCGCGGGTATCGATGGCGACCGCGGTGATACCCCCCATTTCAAGGTTTTGCGGATCTGAGATACGGGTCCAGGTCTTGCCGGAATCGTCGCTCAGCATGACACCGCTCAAGGTGCCCGCCACGAACCGCGAGGGTTTGCTGGCCGACGCAGTCAAGGCACGCACGCCGATGTCGCGCAAATCTTTGACGGTTTTCCAGGTCTTGCCGCGGTCACGACTTTCGTACAGGCCGCCCCCTTCGGCTGCGATCATGCCGGCCAAGTAATGATTCGAATCGGCGGGATCAATAAGGATGGCGGTGACTTCGCTGAGGGTTCGCTTCGGGAAATCGAGCAGATCCCAGTTTGCGCCGGAATCGTGGCTCTGGAAAACGAGCGAGCTCATAGCGCCGGCGAGCACCGTGGTTGAATCCTTGGGATCGACGGCGAGCGTGGTGGCGGTGCCGCCGAAGGGACCGGCGATGGTCCAATCGTTTTCGGGCGCGGTGGCGGCCCAGACGGTCCAGGCGAGAGCCGCCAGGCCTGAGAGGAGCGCGAGTGAAGATAAAGAACGTTTAAGCATTTCGTACAGGATCTGTTTGTAGCGACATCTCTATTGTTAACTCTCGGCTGTCGAGATTCCAGGCGTTAGGGCGCGGAAAGGCTCGCGCACGCTGCGCGGTGGTTTTGCGAAACGAAGCCAATTCGACGACTTGAAGCCGGCTTTTTACCAAACGAACTCTCCTTTGCGGTTTTGCGAAACGAAGCCAATTTGCGGCCAAGCCCCGTTTTTGCGAAACAAAGCCAATTCGGCTCGAGCGAGCTTTTTTACCAAACGAACTCTCCTTTGCATGTTTTGTTGCGGGTTTTGCGAAACGAACCCATACAGTCAAGCCCTATGCGCGGCCTTTTACCAAACGAACTCCGGAAAGTTTTCCCTCGGTTTTCGCGAAACGGGCCGTGGCGTTGGTTGATTGGCCGATATACACTCAGGCTATTTTGGCAACTCATCGCGCTGCATAGGAGCGCACTCTGCCGTAAAGTGTTGACGCGTAAGATAAGATTTCATTCGTTTTGCGGGACGATGCTTAAGACGCTTCGCTCGTCCGTCTAAAAGAGCCCGGTGTGCCCCTTGAGAAAAGGCGGATCTGCGGCAGCACCCCGGGCGACATTCACCCGATCCGGAGCGAGGAGCGTCTTCCGGTGGTGCCGCTGCCGAATTCCAAGGAATTACAAGTCGCGTAGCGCGGATGCCGGGTCCACTTGGGCGGCGCGAGCAGCAGGGATGTAGGCTGCGATTAGGGCGATTGCGATGAGAATGCAAATTGTCCCCGCGATCGTCAGCAGATCCATAGCACCGATTCCATACAATTGCGTTGCGCTGTCGACATGCTCATAACTAGCGAGAGACCAGCGGGGAACCGCTGCCTTGACGCCATATAATTGTGCGGCAAGCAGACGAGCGGCGGCGGCCGCAGCAGTGACGCCGGCAAGCAGGCCGGCAACGATCATCAATCCGGTCTCTTCGAGAACCATGCCGGTGATTCGGCTCCTTTCCGCGCCAAGGGCCATGCGAATACCGAACTCGTTTGTTCGCCGAGCGACGTTGTAAGAAAGCACTGCGTAGATACCGATAGCTGCCAGGAAGAGCGCGATCACTCCGAATATCGTGCAAACATCTGCGATGAGTCTTGGCTGTGCGTTCTGCGCGTCGATTTTCTGATCCAGCGTTTGCACATCCGAAATAGAAAGGTTTTCATCAACGCCCAAAACGCTGCTGCGCACTGCATGCACAATGCGGCTGGGATCGCCAATGGTGCGTATCTCGAATGAGAACGCGCCGGAGTTTTGGTCGGCAGCGGCATAGAACTTCGGCTCGATGGCACCGCGAAGCGAATTGACGCGAGCATCCTTTGCGACGCCGACAATCTCTAAGGAGCCGGAAGTGATCGTCAGATGTTTGCCGATTGGATTACGTCCGGCAAAAAAGTGCTTTGCGAACGCTTCATTGATGACACAGACCCGCGGTGAGGCCGGCCCGTCGCGCGGCCCGATTTCACGGCCCGCGAGCATCGGAATCCCGATAGTCGAGAAATATGCCGGACCGACAAAGCCGCCGGTCGATCCCCGGTCTTCCTCCCTCCTGGACGTGAACCCTTCCGGTTTGATTGCGAAGGCGCCATCGAATCCGTTGAACAACGGGCGGTCCGAGTAGGTCACGCCGCGAACACCGGGGATCGCACGGACGCGAGTTGTGAGCGCATGGTCAAGATTGACGGGCTGCAGCGCAGCGCCGGACCTGTCCACGTTGACAAGCAATAGGTTTTCTTTGGGATAGCCGAGCGAAACGGTCTGCAAATTTCGGAGTGTTTGCAGGAACAGTCCTGCACCCAAAACGAGCAGAAACGAAAGCGCCACTTGAGTGACGATGAGTGCCTTTGCGATTCTGGCGCGCTGCCGCGAACCAGTTGCGGTACGCCCGCTCTCTTTCAGGCTTTCGTTCACTCCGCCATTTGCCGCCCGAAAGGCGGGGGCAAGGCCAAAGAGGATGCCGACCAGGAGAACAGTACCCGCAGCAAATGCGAGCACGCGGAAATCGATCTCCGGCGCGAGCTCAAATGCATGATTGCCACGCGCCAGCAGCAGCGTCAAAGCGTGCGAAGCTATTGCGGCCAGGAATATGCCGGCGATCCCGCCGACTGTGGCTAAAAGAAGACTTTCTATGAGAAACTGACGGACCAGCCGTGCTTTCCGGGCGCCCATCGAAATGCGAATCGCCACTTCCCGAGTACGCCCCGCCGCGCGAGCAAGCAGCAGGTTGGCGATATTGGCGCACGCGATCAACAGAACCAGGCAGGCCAGCGCCGACAGGATGGTCCACTGCTCAGAGAATTCCTCACGACCGTGAAATGCTCCCGATCGCACGGCGTGGACGTGAATGCGCTGATTGAGCGCATCCTTTCGAGCTAGCAGCGCCATCGACATTGGGTATCCGGCTTCGAGGATTTGCCGGAACAGGACATTCACTTCCGCCTGAACCTGCGCGATCGTTACACCGGCTTTCCGGCGGCCAAAAACATGCAGCCACATCAGCTTGTCTTGCGAGTGGTCCATGAAATCGTGCAGGCCGTCCCAACCCGGCATGACAAGCGGCTGCATGAGTATCGGAAGCCACAGGTCGGGATCTTGACCGGCTGTTTCGCCACGGAAGCCCGGGGCAGCGACACCGACGATCACGAGCGTAGCGTCATGAATGCGAATGGCCGTGCCGAGTACCGAACGGTTTGCGCCGAACCTTCGTTGCCAGTAGTCATAGCTGACTACTGCGTATGGGTCTTTTCCTACGGCGGTCGCATCGCTTTGCATGAACAGACGTCCGATGGCGGGCTGGACGCCGAACACCGAGAAATAGTTTTCACTCACAAGACGCCCGCGGGCTTGCTCTTGAGCGCCGCCTGCGATCCGAACTGGCAAGCGCTCGAGAGATAACTGGGACGCGCATAGGCCGGACATTGTTTTGGAGCGGTCGCGTAATTGGGTGAACTCCTCGTACCCAAGCAGGCTGCGCTTTCCGGGAAGCATGCCGCCCAAAACCATGGATGCATTCGGATCGGTGAGCATCACCAGTTCTTTCGGATTACGAACTGGAAGAAGTTTGAACAGCGCAGCATTCAGCACGCTGAAAATCGCGGTGTTTGCGCCTATGGCGATCGCCAAAGTGACGACTGCAATAACGGCCGAGCCTCCGCTTTTGGCCAACATTCGGACAGCGAAGCGGATATCGTGTAGCACGCGAGTTTATCTCTTTAGCCAAGCATATTTGAGCGGCATGGCTCTCAATTGTGCCGTATCCGCGGATGGCGAGGGATGCGGCGGACTGACCACGGACCCAGAAAGAGCGGACCTCTACCGGATGGATCGACGGCCATAAATGTTAACTATGAGGGATGCCAGCCCTTACGGTCGCGCAGCTCGCCGAAATCTGCAATGGAGAGGTGGAGGGTGAGCGCGGGCGTTTGATCTGCGGCGCCAATGCGCTCGAGCATGCAACCGAAGCAGATCTATCGTACGCATCGAACAAGAAAGCCATGGAGGCGGCAGCATTCTCCCGAGCCGGTTGCCTGGTAGTTGCGCCGTCGTTCGAGCGAACCGGGCCGTGGTCCCTCATCCGGGTTGCGGAGCCACGCGCCGCGTTCGTGCGCGCATTGATTGCGCTTTATCCGAAGAAGGCGCAGATGCCGGGAATTCACCGTTCCGCTATTGTCGCCGCAACCGCAAAAATTGCTAGCGATTGTTTCATCGGACCGTATGCGACGATCGGCGAGGACACCACCATCGGCAGCAACTGCTATATCGGAAACGGCTGCGTAATCGGCGATGATGTCGCCATCGGTAACGAGACCACATTACATGCCAACACGACTATTTACGACAAGGTACGAATCGGCTCGCGCGTCATTTTGCATTCCGGTTGCGTGCTTGGGGCCGACGGCTTCGGGTTCACGCTAGTAAACGATCGCTACGAAAAATTTCCGCAAGTCGGCACGGTCGAAATCGGCGATGATGTCGAAATGGGCGCGCACTGCTGCGTCGATCGCGCCGCACTGGGCGTGACGCGAATCGGGGCCGGCACAAAGCTCGATAATCTGGTTCACGTCGCTCACAACTGCGAAATTGGGCAGCATGTTGTCGTCGCGGCGCAAACTGGATTTTCGGGAAGTGTCGTGGTTGGCGATTATGCGCAAATCGGAGGGCAGGCCGGCATCGGCGAGAAGGCGCAAATCGATGCACGCGCCATTGTCGGCGGAAAAGCCGGCGTCCTGACTGGGCAAAGGGTCCGGGCGGGCGAACCGGTTTGGGGAATACCGGCTCGCCCACTGCGAAAGCACCTAAAAGGTCTCGCGCATGTCGCAAAACTTCCGGAATTGCGGCAGGAACTCAGCGATATAAAGCGGAAAATTGCGGGGCTGCAGAAGTTTGCGGAAGCCCACTCCGATTCAGAAGACTAGCAGGGGCTCGGGGCCAGCCGCTGAGGCGGCAAGCAAGCGTGTTCCAGAATTCGATTGGTTTGTGCCACCATCGCCTGAATACGTTCCAGGTGGAAGCGAACTTTTTCGTCCGGAACTGTAAGCTCCAGATAATAGGCCAGCGATTCAATCACGCTTAAGGGTTGTCGGATTTCGTGTACCAGTTCATCGAGGGCTGCGGGAGTAACGCCCGCAAATTGGCCGCCCCGTGAATCGCCGCGAGGAAGAGAAGCTTCTTCCCGCGGAGTCGAAATATTCGAGAGAACTTCGTTCATGCTACCTGGCAGACCGGCGCGTTTTTCACGAGCCGGAAGGTATGAGTACCGTTTGATTGTGGACTCGGAAAAAGCCGGTGTCAATAGCTGTGCGGAGAAAAACTGAAAGTACTTTCACGCATTCAAAGGTCTTCGCGTCCTGGTACTTCGGCTGTGATATTCTCAGGACGTAAACCTCACGCGCGTGGGCCTGTGGCGCAGTTGGGAGCGCGCTTCCATGGCATGGAAGAGGTCGAGAGTTCGAATCTCTCCAGGTCCACCAAACACCTCAACAAGTTCGCCAACCCATCTTGTCCGAAGGGTGCTGAGTCGTTTCCGGGTCGGCTTCGTCGAGCAGCCGCTTCGCGATAATGAAAGCGCCAATGCAGAGCAGGGCGCAGCAGGTTGCCCGCAAGCATCACTACGTTTCGCAGGGATATCTGGCGCAGTTCACCAACACAGGGACCAGCAAGGGTGTTTTGTGCGCTGTGGATTCTCTCGGCGAAGGAATTCTTTCGGCCGAAACCAAAGGCCGTCGCATTCGAACTGGATTTCAACCGAATCGAAATCGAGGGTATGGCTCCCGACGCCCTTGAAGCGGCCTTAGCTTCTCTGATTTTGGCGACCGATACAGACGGGAAGTTTTCGTGGATTTCCTCAACGTCCGATCCGCTTTCATAGTTCTCCACGATTGCATCTGCCTGAACGCGCGTCCCCTTCACAACTGGCGCGCCGCTTACCTTCTGCGGATTGATCTCAACCGTGGGGCAATCTTTCCAGTCCATTGGGCCCTCGTCGTTCCTGTTTAGATTTTATCGGCTTTCGTTTCGTCGCAGATATGCGCAGAGTGAATAGAAGGGACGGAGTTCGGATTATCTGCGGCTAATCCAATCTAATTCGAGTTTTTCGACGGACTGCAGTTCGCGATCGCCGGTCACCAGCGGACAGCTATATTTCTGCGCAAGTGCAGCCGCGAAGGCATCCGCGTAGGCAATCGGGAAGCGACTCTTGAGCAGAGCCGCACTCCAGATGTCGTCGGCTGTTGGCACTTCAATGGTTACAGGCAGCGTTCGCGAGGACTCACGCCAGAATTCGGCCAAGGCGGCGTCATGATTTTTTCGAAGAAAGTAGTAAACCTCGCCTACGTTGATCGCGCTCATCAGGAGCGTGGCTCGACCCGCTTCAGCTTGCGAGAGCAATTTTTGTACAAAGCCGCAGGCGGGTTCTCTACCGCTGATCCACTCTATGATCGCCCAGGAATCAAGGACGCGAGTTTTCACGCTCGCGCTCCTCTTTCTTGAACGCGGCGAAGGCGTCCATCAGATGAGACCCAGCCCCCGCGCCCCGCAGCTTTTTCCAGGCCGGCTGTTTCGACAGCACGATCTCTTGCCCGCGGGTTTGGAGCGTGAGTTTGGTGCCTTCCGAAAGATTCAGAGCCTTCCGGATGGCCTTTGGGATTGCGATCTGGCCCTTCGAAGAAACAGTAACACATTCCATAACATTGATCTTACCACCTGTAAGACGAGACATCGAATGTTTAAACCCGCCGCAGCTTCACGTTCTGAACGCGGTGATCTTTGTCCTTTTCGAGAATCAGGTGCGCGCGCTCTCGGGTTGGGCCGATGTTTTCGACCAGATTCGCCAAATTGATTTCGCGCCAGATTCTTCGCGCGGTTTCGATGGCTTCGGCTTCGCTTAGCAAGGCGTAGCGATGGAAGTACGAAGATGGGCTGCGAAAGACGGTTTCGCGCAGCCGCAGAAAGCGCTCCACGTACCAGCGCTCAATAGTCGCCGCGTCCGCATCTAAATAAATGGAGAAATCGAAAAAATCGGAGACGAAAACCCTCGACGAATCGCGCTGCCCGTCGGGCGATTGCAGCACGTTGAGTCCTTCCAAAATTACGATGTCGGGCTGCTCGACGTTCTGCACGGCATCCGGCACAATGTCATAGTGCAGATGCGAGTAAACCGGGGCCGCAACTGTTGCCACGCCCGCCTTGATATCCGCAAGAAATTGCAGCAGCCGCCGCTGATCGTAGCTTTCGGGAAAGCCCTTGCGGTTCATCAGCCCGCGGCTTTCCAGAACCCGGTTGGGATACAGAAATCCGTCGGTGGTGATCAGGTCGACACGGGCATGATCTGGCCAGCGCGCTAGCGAAGCGCGCAGCACGCGCGAGAAGGTGCTTTTCCCGACCGCGACGCTGCCCGCGATGCCGATAATGTAAGGAACTTCTTTGGGCGAAGGCGCTCCCATGAATTCGCGCCGCGCCTCGTACAGGTGCTGGATAGCGGCAACGTGCAGGTTCAAGAGCCGGGACAGCGGTACGTAGATGTCCTCCACTTCGCGCAGCGATACTTCTTCATTGATGCCGCGCAGCGATGCAAGCTCTTGCTCGTTGAGCAGAAGCGGTGTGTTCGCCCGCAAGGCTTTCCACTGCTCGCGGCTGAATTCGACGTAGCGGCTGATGGGCGCCGGCGACGCGAACTTTACTGCTCCGCTTTCCGGAAGAAGATCATGTGCTGCCAAGGTAACGTGTCTACCACTTTCTCAAATTGGTAACCTTCGGGTGTCACCTCGGCTTTCACTTCCTCGACGCTCATCTTATGTTCGGGACCGATCGGCACGGTTGGATCTTCTTTCCGAAACTCAAGCAGCACCAATTGGCCGCCGGGCTTCAGCGAGTCGCGTATTCTGTCGAGCATACGCTCCGGCCGCGAAAACTCGTGGTAGACGTCGGCGAGCAGCACCAAATCCAGCTTGCCAATGGGAAGCCGTGGATCCGATTCGTTGCCCAGCACGGTTTCGATGTTCGTGATGTTCCGGGCCTCGGCTTTGGCTTCGAGCTTTTCGAGCATTTCCGCTTGAATATCGTTCGCGTAAACAATGCCGCCTGGCGCCACGCGATTTGCGATGCGGAGAGTGTAAAATCCGGTTCCGGCGCCCACATCGCCGACAAACATTCCAGGCCTGAGGTCCATGGCGGCAAGCGCTTTTTCCGGCTGCTCTTGCCGCTCCCGGTCCTGGCGGTCCAACCAATCGGCCGCGCTGACGCCCATGACGGGCGCGATGCGCCGCCCTGTAATGGGATGAACGGATTGCGCGAAGACGGCGACGCAAGGAAATGCTGCGAGGCAGCACGCTGCCGCCGCAAACCTTCGCATTCCAGGCGGGACGTAGTGCCGCATATTTCGCTCATTTCCATATCGGCAATTCTCTTGTTCTTCTGTCTAGGCGCTTCAAATTTGTGCCGCGCGGCGAGTTCTACGCTGGCGGTGATAGATGCCGGAGTCGCGCAGGCGGACGATGCTCCGTTTGTGCCGCCCAGCTATGAATTCCTGCCCGGAGATTATCTGTATTTCACATTTCAAATCGGCGGCTATGGCATCCGGTCGGAGCAGCGCGGCGAAGTGCATAAGATCTCTTTGACCTATGACGTTGCACCGGAAGACGCACACGGCGTTCCGCTGACCCAGGCCAGCTCCGGTACCGTGGCGACTGACCTCAGTCCCGAAGACAAGAACTGGCAGCCGAAGCGCCGCGCCTCTTTTCTGATTCCGTCTTTCGTTGGCGCGGGTGAATATCGCGTGCGCGTTCACGTCAAAGATCTGATTGCGAAGAGCGAGACGTCACAGGATTTTGCATTCCGGATTGGAGGAGTAGCGATTCAGCCTTCCGCATCCGTTACGGTGGAGAATTTTCATTTCTTCCGCAGTGAAAACGATCGTCAGCCGCTCGATATTCCGGCGTTTAGCCCGGGCGATACCGTCTTTGTCCGATTTGATTTGGCCGGCTTCAAGACAGGCCCTCAGAATCAATACCATTTATCGTACGGGCTCACGGTGCTGCGCCCGGACGGGAAACCGTTTCTGGAAAAGCCGAATGCAGCGGAATTGCAATCGAGCAGCTTTTATCCCGCTCAATTTCTGCCGTGCGATATGGACCTGCGGACCGCGCACGATTCGGAGCGCGGCGAATACATTGTCGTTCTCACGGTTCGCGATCTGGTTGCGAACACCAGTTCCGAGAGCAAAAAAGCGTTCAGCATCGAATAGCGGCGGCGCCATTTTCTGCGAGCAGCTTCAGCGCGCGAATGCCTTCTTCGAATATTTCGGGCCTGGTAAGCAGGCTGACTACAATATACGGCTCGGCGTCCATATCGAAGAAATAGCCTGGCTGCACAACCACGCTGTGCCGTTCGAGCAATTCCACTACCCAGTTCTCTTCATCCGTCGTGTTGGGAAGCCGCACGATGACGGACCAGCCACCTTCCAAATGCAGACGGTGAGCGGGGCTATTTGCAAGCAGCCGGTCGAGCGCGTGCAAATTCTGCCGGCAGCGGGTTGCAATCCGGCTCTCTACGGCGGCTCCGATCTCGAGCAATTCGGGCAGAGCGCGTTGCACAGGCGTGTTCACGGACAAATATGTGTCCAGAAGCACCTCAAGGCGTTCGCGCGCCGTTTTGCAAGCGGCCGGCGGTCCGTTCACAACTATCCATCCGAGCTTCATCTGCGGCATGCCAGCGCTCTTGGAGAGTCCGTTCAGCGAAAAGCTTAATCTCGAATCGCAGCCGATGAGTGTGCGTATCCGCTCGCCCGCGCTTCCGAACGAATAATCCATGAATACTTCGTCGGAAAGAATTGGCAGAGAATGCCTGGCGGCGAGATCGAAGAGTGCCGGTATTTCGGATTGTTTGAGAAACGATCCGGTGGGATTGTTGGGATTTACGATCACGATGGCCCGGGTGCGCGCGGAGATTCGTGCGCGCAGACTTTCGAAATCGATGAACCAGGCGCCTTCGTAGCGGAGGCGGTAGGGGACGATGCGCACCGATTCGAGCGCTGCGAGGAACTCGAACAACGGGTAGGAGGGAACGGGTACGAGAACTTCATCTCCGGGATCGCAAAACAGTTTGAAGAGGAGCGCGTAGGCTTCGCTGGAGCTTGCCGTCAGCAGAAGCCGCTCTGGAGATAGCGGAATTCCGCGCTTTCCGTACCATTCCGCAATTGCGCTTCTGGCTGGCTCTTCGCCGAACGGATTTGGGCGATAGGTGAAATTGGAAATGTTGCCGTATGCGAGCCGGATTGCTTCGTGCGGATAGTCGTCGAATACTTCAGTGGGATTTGAAACCGTTAAATCGAGGAGCGGAACGCCGCGGAGGCGCTTCTCTTCTACCAGACGGCTCAGCCGGTTCGCCGAAAAACTCCAGGACAGCCGCTGCGAGTAGATGTGCAAACAGCTACTCTGTCATGGGCTGTCCTGGCATCGCAAGTGCACCACGAAAGATTGAAAGGCGCGCCGCTTGCCCAAGCAGCGCGCCTTGTACGCCGGAGTGACCAGCTCCAGCGCGATCCACGTACTCATTTCGGCCGTTCAACCAGGGAACCGCGGTGCCCGCCGCAGTTCCTGAAGCGCCGGAGCCACCCGCGCCGGGAACGAAACCGGTCAGTGAACGTGGAAAGTCAAAGGCTTGATATTCGCTTTAGAAATCGTAGAACTGACGAACACTGTGCGTTCGACGCACGATCCGCCGTCGAGCACGAGCGCCGGCTCGAGAACCTGATCTTCGAATTTTTCGAGCTGATCGGCGGAGAGGATCGGCCTCAAGCTGCTCAGCACTTGCTGTCCTGCAAGCGCGCCTATCGCGGCGCCGCTCATCAACCCGGCAGGCAGCCTGCTCTTCGACGAGCTCACAATCGAAAAAATTCCAGTCGTTGAGTTCAGAACGACTCCCAAGAATATTTGGAAATTGTGGTTTTGATTGCGTAGGATGGCAGCCAGCATGATCTGCCGCCCGATCGGCTCGATCGAAGAATTGGCGTTCGATAGCGCCTGATAAATCCGGCTGCTCACGATGGGTTGCTTTGCATCCGTCACATTGCAGATGTTGAGATCGTAGGCGCTGATTCCTTTGGGAATATTGCCGTAGTTCTGCTGCAGAAGACCAGAGGGAATAGGCGTTCCCGTTATTTCGAAAGACGGCGTCTGCGCAAAAGCCGCGCTGGCGATCAACACCAGGCTGCACGCTGTGAATGCAAGAATCTTCATCGGATCTCCTCGACCGGTTAAACTGCTTGCCGGATCATCAAACCCGATTCAGAGATACTCCCGCCGTGTTCACCTGGCGGCCGCGCGCGAAGGCTATCGTCTTGATTCCACGGAAAATAGATTATTTTCGAAAATTGTCACCGTCAAGAGGATGTCCGGATTTCCGTTGAAAAAGGAACGGCTCGGGACATCGATCTAGGCCGCTGAATGAGCAGCGACGGTGATCGCATTTAGGTTACAACGCATGTCATAGGCACGCTGCAGAGTATGAATCAGTAGCGGCAAATGACGATAACCGTGAAGACGATTCCAACGTGTTTCGGCATACAGCAGAGCTGAGGCTACCCAGCGCAACCGGTGATCGCTGCCTTGCCAGCGTTTGACACGCCGGCAGATGGTCTCGACCACCGAAAAGCTGGATTCGATTCCATTAGTGCTGCTTAGGGATCGCCGCAACCGGGCATGCACTTGCAGATCATGTAGCGTGAGGGTCTCCTCCAAGCCCTCCATTAAGCTGGCCGCCGCACTCGGGTTCAACTCGTTCAACTCATCATGCAATCGATAAAGCGCCTGCCGAGCGTCACTGATATGCGCCTGAGCGTAGGCTAAGCGCAGCTTGTATTTGAACCAGTGTTGATGCGTGTCGGGCAGATACGCCAGGATGTTGCGAATCTTATGCAGCTGGCAGCGCTGGATGAAAGCGGCTTGGCCGGCATGCCGTTCAATGGCGGCTCGCAAGGCGCGGCTTCCGTCAATCAGATATAAACGCGGCTGGCTGAAATCCAGGCCCCGCTCGGACAGATGCTCGAACAAGCCGCTGACCACCCTGGCATTCTCGGTAGCGCCTTGCACCAATCCCAATACCACCTTCTTGCCAAACGCATCGATGCCGATGGCGACCACCAAATGCTGGCCCTTGAAGATCGTGCCGTCCACTAACAGGGCACAAATCTGCAAATGCTGTAAGGAACGGCTCATCAGCGCTTCCAGCTTCTTGCGGCTGGCCTCCACGAACCGTTCGCTAGTGGTGCTCTTCTCCAGCCCGTAGGCATCCATAAACTGCTGCAGCACTAACTTGTAATCGCGCATGCTGAGCCCGCGCATAATGTTGCTCCAAACGGTTTCTTCCGCCGGAGTCACCTGCTGAAACAGCTGATAAGTCGCTAAGGGCAGCTCTTTGCCGCCGCACTCACGCAGCCGCGGCCGCGCAATCGGGACCCGCTGGCCATCGATCAGGCAGGAGCCTTGCTCCATACCCCAGCGGTAAGCCTGCCGTGTTTGCGTGCGGCTCGATCGCGGACCGGCAATCTGCTCCACCTCCGATTCCAGTACCGACTCGATGAACATCCGGCCCACCTTTCGGACCAGCTCACCCAGGCCCTGCTCCAAGCTGCTCAGTACTTCTGCCATCGGCAACGAAATCTGTACCGCCTGCTCCCTTTCCGCTTCACCACTCTTCTGGACTGCTCTGCTTCTGATACGCTCTTTTCAAAACGACTCTCCTTTTTTCTGGCAAGAAAAATTTCCCAGAGCCTATCACAGGCTCTGGGTGAGTCGTTCTCTTTTCTACGATCTTTCGGACATCCTCCTACCGTCAAAGCGTGGCGAGGCCAATCAGGGTCAATCCCAGCACATAGCCGGCAAACATGAGCCAGATGAGGAGCATCGTCCCGCTGGGCGCATCGCGGAACTCTTTCCAAATTGCGACACCCCAAATTGCCGCGACCAGCGTCGCGCCCTGGCCAAGCGCGTACGAAATCGCAGGGCCGGCGATGCCCGATGCAATCACGTTCAGGGTCAAAGCAATCATCCAGATCACTCCGCCCAGCAAGCCGAACGAATGCAATTTAGCGCTGCCCTTGAAATACTGCGCATACGTGTATCCGCCCGCTTTGAGGAACACGGTGTTCACTACAAAATTGCTCACCACCACGCCTATCGCAAAAAAGAACAGAGCGGTGTACGGCGTAAGATCGCCGAGACGGATGGGCGCAGTATTGAACAGCGGCGATATGGCGCGCTGCAGTTGCGGATAGAAGAAGCCCATGAGGCAGCCCGCCACGACAGCGAAAACGAGTCCTTTGCCCGGGCCGCCTCTTTTTTCGCGCGGCAGCCGCCGGTGGGCCAAGGCCGACAGAATCATCGCGATGACGACGAACGCGACGCCCGAGAAGAGCGCCGCGGGATTGCCCTTTGGCTGCTCGATGTAAGCCGCGACCGTCCCCAGCACCAGCGCTAACCCAATGCCGACGGGAAAAGCGACTGACATTCCGGCGGCATCGATTGCGACCACCAGCAAAATATTCGCCACGTTAAATAAAACACCGCTCAGCGCGGCCCAAAGCATGGCATGCGTCGACGCGCGCTGCAGGTTTTCGACCGCTCCCATCCCATGCGCTCCAAAACTTCCGAGCGTAAACAGCAGCACAATGCTAAAAAGAAAAATGCCAATCGCGTAATCCCAATAGAAAAGCGCAAAAGGCCAGTTGGTACGGCCTGCCAGCTTCTGTGTGTTCGCCCAGGATCCCCAGCCGATCATGGTGATGGTGCAAAACAGAATGGCCAAGGCCATGGAGTGAACAGTGAACATTATGAGTAAGCTATCATCTCGCGCTATTCTGCTCGCGCTGCTGCTGAGCGCGGTACCGGCGGTGGGTTGGTGCAAGATCCCGGTTCTTCTCTCGACCGATATAGGTAATGAGATCGACGATCAGTGGGCCGTCGCCTACATGCTGGTGAATCCGGCGTTCGATGTTCAGGGCATTGTTTCCGCGCACGCGCCGAGTCTTCCCGACCCCTCCGCGCATGCCACTTATGAGGTTTTGGTGGACGAAGTGGAGCGGCGGTTGGGGATGCACAGCCATCCTCCTTTGCTCGAAGGCTCCAGTCTCGCGCTGGCCGACACGAAAACTCCGCGCCGCAACAGCGGAGTCGAGTTCATCCTGAAAACTTCCCGGCGCTTCACGAAAGACAACCGGCTGGTAGTCCTCACGATAGGCGCGGCAACCGATGTCGCATCGGCGATTCTTGAAGACCCCAGCATCGTCGATCGAATCAGCGTGGTCGGCATGGGCTTTAAGAATCTTTCGGAAGCGGGCAACGAGTACAACGTAGAGAACGACCCTCGCGCCTGGCAAGTGATTTTAGATTCGGATGTGCCCGTCACCATCGGGTCGGGCGACGTGTGCCAGGCCAACCTCGCTCTCGGTTTCGAGCAGGCGAAGAAACTCATCGCATCGCACGGGCCGGTGGGTGCGTGGTTATGGCAGGAATACCAAGCCTGGTATTTTCGTTTTGTAAAACCGCTGCGCCAGGACGATTTTTCAAAGCCGTGGGTGATCTGGGACACCGTCGTGCTTGCCTATGAGCAAGGAATGACAACACAGAAATCGATGCCGCGGCCGCGCCTGCTCGACAATCTTTCGTTTCAACAGGTGAATACAAACAAGACGATCGTTTGGATCACGAGCATCGATGCGAACAAGATGTGGGCCGATTTTCTTGAGAAGCTGGACGACTATCAGAGAACGCACGCCGTGACCGCGCCGGCGTGCTCGAATTGAGCTTCACTCTTGCTCCGACCCGAGCGCGAGCGAGAGCAGCATAGCTTCATAGCGCAATTGCCGTTCCTGGATAGCGTGCAGGAAACGGTGCATCACGCTTGCCTTCCGTAACGGCTCCGCGCCAGGCGATGGAACGAATTCGTGCAGGTGCATCCCCACGCGGAATTTGCTCGAGCAGTTCGTGCAATGTCTGATTTCGCCGGAAACGACGCCCAGCCCTAGATCCACCGAGACCGCTGCACCTACAGGAATAGATACAGGCAATTCGAGTCCCAGGCCGGACGCCGAGACGTCGACCACTCTTACGACGGTTGGGATAGACCCGCCTACGAGCAGCTTGGCGCTGGTATCGGCGGGAAATCTGACTTCGCGCCGCTGGTCCTCATCACGAACCATTCGCGCGCCCAGCCGATACATGCCCGTCGCTTCCGGCGAACAGAATACCACTCGCGCCAATATGCGATGTTGCGCGCAAACCATCTCAAACGCGCGCTTCCTCCGGACATACGCCGGTGAGCGCACTTGGAACAATCCACCGCGCACTCCGAGAATCTGCGCCGGAAGTTCTTCCAGTTTTTCGTCCATTAACCGAAGCTGAACGGGCAGGGGAACCGGAATTGAAGAAGCGGAAAGGGGCGCCATGTCTCTCCTCCTCATCGGCGAAACCAGTGCATCTGCGTCGAGGAACTTCAGCGAGAGGCCTGTTGCTGGATGTCTCCTGGTTCAGTGCGGCCCAGCGTGTCATAGAGAGGCTGAGCGGCCCGAACCTGTGGATTTGCGGCCGCAACGGAGATTGCGAGAATTCGAATCTTATCGTTATCCGGCAGCGTGAGCGTTCGAGCATTGGCCGGAAGATCTATGGAGTAAGCGAACAGATAGGAGTATTGGTACGGCTCGTTGAGCCCGTTGGCCGTGTGATGGTGCGAGACGTACCACCCGAGATCGGCGGGTTTTACAAAGCCCGGCCGCAGACCGGCGTAGTCTTCGGGATAGCGAGGAGACCATTGTTTCGGCCAATTCGCCGGAGGAGGCCAAGGAGCATGATTGGCCGATGCGGCCCAGTCGCGCTTTGGAGCATTGTTCCAAACCCGCGTATCCCATTGGCCGATGAAGCCGCCCCAATTTTCAATTGTCAGATCGACGGATTTCGGTCCGGCGCGAAAAGCGGCGGTGTGGTCTCCATCCGCGGCGGCAGCGAGAATGTAAACGCGATTGTAGCGGCCTTGCGGAAGAGGAATCGTCTGCCCTTTCGTAACCATGGCATTGGGCGATCCGGTCTTTGCGGGCGCGAGTTGAAATTCGACGTCATGATAGGCGATTTCGGGAGGCAGCATCTCGGCGGGAATCGCGTTGCCTTGCCCATCGAATCCACCGCCCTCGGTTTGTGTATCGTCATTGCTCGCTACAGCCAGATCGTAGTCGAGCTTCAGCGGTTCGGAATGTACCGGCGCCAGCCTTGCCGGCGCGGAACCCAGCCGCAGCGCGAATGTCCGCGGCTGGTATGCCGTAAAAGACGTCACCAGCGCTCCGCCATCGACGGTGGCCGTCCCGAGCGGCTGCTCCTGACCGTTCACTTCGCGGGCGGCGGTGATCGGCCCCGCAAGACGCACATGCACATCGCTCTCCGGACGCCCATCCATCTCCACCATGCGCAGGACGAGTTCATCGCTCATTTCCGCTTTTTTGAGCGCCATCACGCGTATGCGCGGGTTGTCGATTCGCAGCAACGAAAAGCTTTTGCCCAATGTGCCCGCGTGCTTGGGAGTTTCGAACGCCATCAGCGGATCGTTGAACTCGTATCCTTGCCAATCCGTTTGCGCGTGGCGCCAGTCGCCCGCATGTCCCGCCAGCGCGAAACGAAATTCATGGCGTCCCCAGTCCTGGTTGGCTTGGTCGCTATATCCGGCGGGCCGCCCGTTGGTCCCGGGCTGAATACCGGGGGAGCGCATCAGAGTGAGGCGAATGGTGTGATCGTCGCGCTTGTCTGAACCGTTTTTATAACCTGTCAAAATAGTAGCTCCAAACGCGCCGCTCTTATCCGTTAAATCGACCCAGCGATGGGAAGCAACTTCGAACTGCCGCTCCTGCGCAGTGGGTCGTTGGATCGTTCCTATATCCCAGTTGTAAGTCGCGTTTTCATTCGAGGCGCTGAGCGGAAACACGGCTTTCAGGTTGGCTTCGAGCGTTTTCCAATCGACCACATTGCTGAAGACCACACGATTGCCCGCTTCGCCTGCCGCGAGGCTGATGGTCTGGACGAATTTGGAATTTTCGGCTTCGCGGCTCACTTCAATCGACACGCGAGCGGGACCGTTTTCTTTAATTCGAATCTGCGCCGGACCGCCCACGTAGGCTCGTGGCGCCGCCTGCTCCTGATCGAAATCCATGTTCCAAGCGGGCCATTGTTTGGGCTTATCTTCGGAAATCGCCAATCGAATCGGCGCGGAAAGCAGTTCTTTTTGAAGGCTCTTATCGTAGATGCTCGAGACATCGCCGTCTCCGTTCACGGCGACGCGGTAACGCGCATTCTCGAGCGAGGACGGCGTCACTTTCAAACTGGACGAAGCGGGTGCGCTGGCCGCCGGTTCCACATCGAAGACCGCAAATCCAACAGAGGGAACTCGGGCCACGAAAATAACTTTGCCGTCTTCGAGTTGTGCCGGCACTTGTTTGCCGTTCGCATCGTAGACACGCACCGCTTTGGGCGTTCCATTCGGAAAAACAACAGAGGCTTCCACCACATCCTCACGCGGGATGTTGAGCGTGTTGTAAACGATTAGCGGTACGCCCTTGGTGCGGGTGTCCATACCAGACGCGATGCTTTCGGTCGCGCTGGTCAGCACGCTCGCGAATTGATTGAGCGCGATCAGGTCATCGTTCCATGCAAATTGATAGGCCAGCGGGGTGGCGGTTCCGGCGGCGGTGTCATGAAAGTGGCCGCCCATCACGAGTGTCCAGGCATTATTCAGGCGCTCGAGCGGATACGGCCGGCCGCCCATCCAACTCGCGGCGATGGAAGCTTTCTCGGCCGCGTCGCCCAAAACTTCGTTGCGGCGAATCCAGCGTTTGTGATACGTCTCAGAGGTCAATGAACCCGCCGAGTGGTTGATCAATTCCAGATCGCCCTTGTAGCGCGGCATGCGCGAGGTCATGTCGGGCTTGATGTCGTTAAACATCTGGTCCGCGGCCGATTCCAGAACATGCACCGGCCCTTCGCCCACGCGCACTTCCGGACCTGTTGGCTCGGGGGGCGGCTCTTGGCGGCGGGAACCGAACCGCGGAGGAACGGGAAGCACGGTCTCGCTCTTGGTGACGATCGCTTCTAGCAGCTTGACTGTCGATTCCTCCGTCGCTCCGCCGATATCGCCGGTGCCGACGTAATGATAATCGGCATACACGCCGGTGACTTTGCCGTCTAGATCAATGCGTTTGACCCAATCCTGTTCCATGCGGTCGCGGGCGTTCGAGAAAGCGCAACTGCCGCGGCGTCAGACGTGCTTTCTCTTCGGGCGTAAGGACCGGCGGAGGCGGGGGCGGCCCAGGTTCCTGGCTCAGATCGGTATACACGTTGCTGCCGTAGCTACCCGGATTCAACGCTGCAAGGACGCTTTGGCCATCGGTGCCGATCCAAAGTCCCACATTAAACGGAATGCCTTCCGGCGTCTGCTCCGGCGAATCCGGACCGCCGACTTTGGGCGCCGGCTGCCACCCAGAGCTGAGCTTCTGGGTCGAAAATCCCTTTACGCCCGCATGCGCCAGAATGCTCGGCAGTGAGGCAGGGAACCCGAAACAATCCGGCAGCATATATTCGGTGCTGGCTTTGCCGAATTCTTTGCGGAAGTAAGTGTTGCCATACAGCACCTGGCGAATGATTCCTTCCGCGCTGGGCAGGTTGACGTCGCCTTCTTCCATCGAGGAGCCCGCGGGAAACCAGCGGCCTTCGGCGACATATTGCTTCACCTTCGCGTAATCGGACGGGAAATATTCCTTCATCAGGCGATATCGATTCGCGCCGGTCCAATTGAAAACGTAGTGCGGATATTTCTGGATGTATTCGAAATTGACCCGCATGGTTTTGAGCAGGTACTCGTTGATAGTTTGCGGAAATTCCCAGCGCCATTGCGTGTCGAGATGCGCGTAGGGAACTACATAGAGTGTGGAGGTCTTCGTGATATCCGGGGCTTTCATGGTTTGCGCCCCGGCGGTTGCGAGCAGCGTAAATCCTAGTAAAAACGCGGGTAAACGACTAACTGAACATTTGCTCATTACGGCTCGAAATATATCACGCGCCCTAGCGCGCCGACGCGTTCGACCTGCGGCAGCGAATCACTCAGAACCGATTCTGACAACCTGACGATGTTTGATGCATCGCAATATCTGGAGACAAGCCGGGAGCTGCGCTATTTTCGCCTACGCAACGACGTCCCAGCGCTTCACTGAATAATGCTGGCTGTAATTCGGCCCGGAGCGTTCAAGGCTACCCGCCTGCCGCTCCACATCCCAATGCAGCGTGACAGTCGTGAAGGCCGGCTTCACCGATCCGTCGTCTTCATACAGCACAAACGGCCGCTCGCCTGATCCGTACACTCGAACGGCAAGCGTGAACGCGTCCGGATGCTCCGTATGCGCGCTCGGCTCCGCGAGCGGCAGCAGCGCGCCCGCTCTGACGAATACGGGAATTCGATCTATCGGTGCGGAAACTTTCACACGCTGCTTCCCCGCCATCTTGCCGCCAGTCCAGAAATCGAACCACCCGCCTTCGGGCAGATAGACCTCGCGCTCGGATTCGCCCGCCACAACCGGCGCAACCAGCAAGTCGCCGCCCGCGAGATATTGGTCGTCGATGGCCCACGTTTGCGGATCGTCGGGGAAATCCAGAACCAGCGCGCGGAACGGAGGAATGCCTTCGAGATGGTAGCGAACGAAGGCGGAATACAGGTACGGCACAAGCTGCATGCGCAACTCGATCCATCGCCGGCAGGCCGCTTCCAATTCTTTCCAACCCTCGGCAAAATTCCCGGCGTTGTTGGCTTCCCGATCGACTTGCTTCCAGGGCGGATGCTTGATGTACCAGGCGTTGACCATCGCGACCGGCGAGAAAACCACGGTCTGTAGCCTTCGAATCAGATCCTCGTTATCGCGCGCGTCGCGCACCTCCGGACACCACAACAATCCGGAGAATCCACTGTTTACCAGCGCTCGAATGAACTGCTTATGGTCGTACAAATCGCTGTACAACACGAATGGATACGGCGCCGCAAGCGCATGGGACGAGCGCACCAGGCTCAATGTTCGAATATTCCGCCGTTCGTAAAGCGAGTGGATGGTGTCCTGATAGCGCAGCCCGAAGAAGCAGTGCATCTGCTCGCCATCGACTCCCGAAGGAAAACGGCTCAGCTCAGGAAACGACCAATTGCCGGTGTAATCGGAGTTGTCGCATTCATCGAGCTTGAATCCGGAGACGCCTTTCGCGACGAATTCGCGGTCGTGATAACCGCCAAAAACGCCGCGCGCTTTATCGTCGAGAAAATCGGGAACCAATCCATCCCAAACCTGGTAATCGCCGGAATACGGCAAGAGCGCGGAGTGAATCGGCGAGCTGGGATGCGTAAAAGCGTGCTCCCAAAGATTTACGTGATAGTTCGAATCCTTCAGCTTGGCCAGCATGCCGGGCGGGTCCGGAAACTTATCGCTCCACACAAACGAGCACGAATAGGAATGCGATTGCCAACCCGGCTCCAGGCCGATCACATCGCACGGAATTCGCTCCCGCCGAAGCTCTTCAGAAAGCGCCAGCACTTCCGGCTCGTCGAACTGTCCGTAGCAGCGATACCAGAATCCCAGGCCCCAGCGCGGCGGAAGCGCACCGCCGCCTGAAAATAAGTTGTAGCGCTGAACCGCGGCGCGCATCGTGGGCCCTGCGAATAGATAGACATCGACGCCCTGCGCGTCGGGAACTTCCACCAGCACTTCGCTCGGCTCCGCCATGTGATAGCGCTCGAACGAGCGCGGCAACTCGGCAACTCGCGACGCGACATTCGGGTCCGCGGGTTGTACCGGGTGCTTACCTTTTTTAACTTTGTTGCCGCAGTAGATGTTTATGTAGCGCGCGGAATCGATCAGGACGCCGTAGCCGCGCGTGGAAACGTAAAACGGAACCGGCGCGTGCGAATCGCCCAGATCGGCCACTGGATCCGCATTCACGCGCAGCTTCTTCTTGAGCCCGCGCTGCAGCACGGAATGGAACTGCAATCCGAGGCCGTACAGCATCTCACCCGGCGCAAGCGGCAGCGTAATTTCAAATCCGCGGCGCGAGGCGCGTGCTGCGATCGATTGCGGAGGCATGGGCGGCTGCTTCGCTTCCGAAAGCTGAGCGAGACCGGCTTTCGCCGCTGGATGACGCCGCGCTTGCACGGGAGTCCATGCTTCCGGAGTGCCGAATCGAAGCCGCCAGACACCAGGCAGCGTTGAAGATTCACCTCGCGCTGCTGTTACCGCGACGCTGGCCCCTGTCAATTTTCCAAATTCGCGCCGGGTCATCGCAATTTACGTCTTTCGCGCGCGCACATCCACCACTGCTTCGGCGATCTGTCCCAGATATTTGCCATCCGCCATTACATCGAGCGCAATCGCAACCCTGGACAATGGGTCCGACCAGTTTGCGGGAATCGAAATGCTCGCTTCGGCCTTCGCTTCCGATTTTGCGTCGACCGAAACGGAAATATGCGAGGGCGCGCCACTCCACCCGTGCGGCAAAACGAACGTGCCGACAATCTCAACCCGACGCGGCCGGTGATTTCGAACCCGAATCTCCACCCGCTTGGTCTGCCCCGCCATCGCCATCATCTGGTATGGATAAATGCGAATCCAGGCGGGATCGATTCCCATATCCGGATCGGGATCGGCGACCAACTCGCGAAAAAAGGCGTCTTGCTTTTTCGCGCGTTCTTCGAAATTTTTCGCAGTGTCGCGCTCGATGAGAAATGGCCGGCCGTGGCCCGGCGCAATGATGTTCGGCTCAAATTCGAGAATGTTCCGAATAGATTGCACGTGATCGCCGCTTTTCACCTCGTTGCGATAGATCAGATTGTGGCGAAGCATATTCGGATTGCTCGGATCGTTGAAGAACGCATCGCCGGTAAAGGCAATGCGCGCGCCGTCGATGGATGCGAACATCGCCATTTGATAATTCGTGTGCCCCGGCGAATGCACCACCGTAAATTCGTACTCTTCCCACTTAAACGTCTCTTTATTGTGGATGGGGCGGTCCACTTTGATCTGCTCGCCGAACGTGCAGCCGAGGTTGAGGCCGCGCGGATTCTCCAGAATCTCGACCATGTTCTCGTAACACCAGATCTTCGTTCCATAACGGCGAACCAGGTAGGGAAAGCCGTTCAGGTGATCGTCGTGCATATGGCTCGGGATGGCGACATCGATCGATTTCATCCCGTAGCGTGCGCGGATTTTTTCGATGCTGTGCTCGACGAAGGTCATGTGATCGAAGGTGTCGACAAACCGTCTAAAGACCTCAAAAAACGCCCAGCTTGCCGAGCCGTAATCGACAAACAGCGCTTTTCCGCTGTCGCTAAGAATCACGTAAAAAGACGACGTGGTCTCGGTGTTCGCAATCAGGTGCGGCGAGACGGCATACGGCTCCAGATCGATGGTGGCCGGATGCGCGTACCAGTAATGAAGCCATTCCCGCAATTTTTGCGAGAGCTCCGTCATTCCCGGAATCGGATCCGGCACCGGCGCGCCGTGGGATGGACACAGTAGCTCCGGCTTCAGCTTCGTCAACTCCGCCAGCGAGTAGATGGAGAAATCGACGCCTTCGTGCTCCTGATAGTAATACTGCAAATCGTAGAGCGTCTGCACCTTGCCAGCCGAATACAGCAGATCGCCGGAAAACGCGGTCCGCTTGCCGTCGATTTCCGTCACCAGCGTGACCGAGCCGAGCGTGTGGCCGGGCGTCGGTTGAATAAAGATATCGGAATCTTGCCAGCGGAAGGTCGCGTAATCGCGCAGCAGTGCAGTGACCGGAACGTTCTGCGTGAGAGAGAAGAAGTCGTTCCTCACTTCATACAGTTCGAAGATGCGGCGGTTGCGCCAGAAATTCTCGACCGCTTCAAAATACTGGCGCTCATGCTCGGGAACCGCAATGGGGATGCGCTGCGCTACCGCCCGCCAGTCGCCCTGCGCCTGATCGCGATGGTGATGCGTGTGCAAAATCCAATCGATGCGGGAGACGCCAAGGTCGGGGAGGAAATCGAGAATTTTGCCCGATCCGAAATCGATCAGCAGTCCGCGCTCGCCTTTGCGAATCAGGTAGACGTTGCAAGTGTCTTCGAGAAGGAACAGGTTTTCAGAAATTTTCCGCGGTCTGGCATTGGGTTGGAAAGCGCTCTGTTCGGGAACTGGAGCGGTTGCCAGCGGGCTGGCTGCAATGCCGGCTCCTGTGCTTTGCAAAAACCCGCGGCGCGAAACGTCGCTGCCGTGCTTTCTAGACATCTAATTAAACTCCCTTCCGCGGCGATGCGGTCCGCATCCACGCTTGCGTTTCCGCCAGCGGCAGAACGCCTTCTACGGCGCCAATTCGTTGGACGCTCAAGGCCGCAACCGCGTTTGCAAACTGCCCGGCTTCGGCCAATGAAGCGCCGCGTTGCCGGGCCGCGAGGAAACCGGCGACGAAGCAGTCTCCGGCTCCGGTGGTATCTTTCGCCTCAACGTCGAACGCAGGGCAAACAATTTCCCGCTCGTTCGTGTAAATCGCGCAGCCACGAGCGCCAAGCTTGAGGACGCAGACCGGCACTCCCCGGCCCAGAACGGCGCTCGCGCTACGCGCCGGGTCCGCAGAGCCGGTTGTCATGCGCGCTTCATCTTCATTCATAAACAGGAGATCGAGATGAGGCAGACAAGGTTCCAGCGCACTCATCCAGGCGTCCCGCGGGTCCCAGTTGGTATCGAACGAAGTCGTAAGCCCGGCCGCGCGAGCGCGAAGCAGCACATCCGGCCCGCGCGCGCGAAGGTGAGGCAACAGAAAAAAGCTCGCCAGATGAAAATGCGACGCGCCACTGCAGAGGTCCGCGCTGAATGCAACCGGGCCGGTAAACGCCTCGCCGCTCGCGCCCGGGCGATGGAAGAACTTACGGTCCCCGCTGGAATTCACCAACGCAACGCTTGCGGCGGTTGGAGCGGAAACACGCGCAACAAATTTTGTTTCCACTCCCGCCTGCTCCAGCAAACGGATGAGAAGAGTCCCTTGCTCGTCCGGCCCTACGGCGCCCAGCAGACGGACCGGAATGCCCAGGATGCCGAGCGCGCGCGAAGTATTGGCGCCGTTGCCGCCGCCGTGGTACTCGATGCAATCGACAAAACTGGTTCCGCGGTTCCAGTGCAGCTCGTCGACCGGCCGTACCAGAGTGTCATGGACGATGCTGCCGCAGCAAACCACCCCCGGCGGTTTCATGCTGTCACGGCCCCTTCAGGCGCGGTGTTCCATCGCACTTCTTCTACAGGTCCCACGACCAGGCCCCACATCAGCGCGCCGGTGAGAACGATAGCGGCGGACGCAACAAATGCCGGTTTGGAAGATCCGCCGATCTCAACGGCGAACCCCGCCACCAGCGGCGCGAGAATTCCGGAAATGTTGCCGATGCCATTTTGCAAACTGGTCCAGCGCCCGGCCATCGGCGCTCCCGCGAGCGTTTGTGTGATGGCCCAGTGATTCGATGTATAGGTGCCGAACGCTACGCAAGCGGCAAACAAAAGAACAACCGAGAGTCTTCGCGCTCTGCACAAACGCGACCGGCAGAACGATAGAAGAAAACGTCAACCCGCAGACCACGACGGTCTTGCGCACGCGGGTGGGAGAGAGGCCGCGAGCGATGTAACGATCGGAAATCCAGCCCGCCGCGACGGTTCCGCCCGCGACTGCCAAAAACGCAAGCGACGTGATATCGGCCATCTGCTGGATCGAGAAATTACGCTCCTTAACGAGATACGTCGGTATCCAGGTCAAGAGAAAAAACCAGAAGTAATTGCCGCAGAAGTGGCCGATAAATGTGCCCCATGCGGATCGAATGCGGAGCAACTGCAGCATGGACGGCAGCGGTTGCGCCGCATGGGCTCGCACTCGCGGAGAGCGTGGCATCCATTTCAACCACGGGATCAGCCAGAGCAGACTCGCGATGCCGAGCACGACGAAGAACAGGCGCCATCCTACCCGCACCAGCAAGAGACCGCCAAGAAATGCTCCGGCTGCCGGTCCCGAGCTTCGATCCGGCATCGAGAAGAGCATTGGCGCGGCCGCGGTGGTGCTGCGGTAGGTCGCGCGCGAAGATATGCGAGTAACAAGGATACGCGAGCGATTCGCCCGCGCCGAGTAAGAGGCGCGCCGCGTAGATACCGGCGAACCCGGAGAGAAACCCGGTGGCAACGGTCGCGACGGACCAGACGAAAACTCCCGACGCAAAAACCAGGCGTACGGGAAAGGCATCGGCCAGCCATCCGGCCAGCCCGAACAGTTGCAGCAGAGCGTAAGTCCAGAAGAAAGCGGAGAGCAGCGACCCGAGCTGCAGCGGCGACAGCGCCAATTGCTTCTGCAACAGAGGAGCGGCAATCGATAAATTGCCGCGATCGACGTAATTGATAAATATGGAGGCGATGAGCAGGATGAGCAAACACCATTCGGCTCTGGACATCGGTTTGAATGCGCCGGTCGCCGCCATCGTGAGCGCCTACTGAAACCAGGAATGCCAGGGAGTAGCGGGCCGCAGTAGTTCGTTAATGGCTTGAACGTTGCGAAGGCCAGAGGTGCTGAGCCACTCGTCCAGCGCGAGTCTGTCGAATTTCGGCCCAGGTTGAACATACGCCGCGATGCCGTCCTGCCAAGTCGCACGCCCGCAGAGCACACCCGAGAAGCGCGCTTCGGCCCGAGTTGCGAGCCGAAGCGATTCCAGGAATTCCTGTCTGCCCACACCCGCACTTAGATAAATGTAAGGGCGGCGAGCGGCCTCGTCCGCTGCCCCAAACCAATCGAGCGCCTCGTCGAGGGAATACGCGCGCTGTCCTTGGTACACGGCGCTGCCTTCCACGAACGATGCAATTACGGGGAATTCGACTTTCAAAATATCGACGTTATATTCATCCTTTGAAAATTCTGCGATCGTTTGGACGACCAGCTCCGGCTTTATTCTGGCGAACTCCAGGCTTCCAGGGTCGAGGCCTTCGGGCGAGTAGACCACTGGCTCTAAGAAGAATGGCATGTCGAGGTCGTGGCACTCGCTGCCGATGCGCTCCACCATGGCGCATTTCTCATCGTTTGCCGATGCGGAATCCGAAGGCGCATAGTGCAGAAGAATTTTGACGCCTTCCACGCCCGCGTCGCGAAGGCGGCGAACGGACAATTGCGGCATCAAGGCCAGCATGCGATGCGGCCGCGGATTCTCATAGCCGTCCAGTTCGTACGCGAACAGCAAACCGCACCGTTTGGCTCGCGCCTGGGCGGCTTCGACACCGTATTCGGGGTCGAGAAGAATCGCGCTGGTGCGCCCGGTAAGAATGCTCGATACCGCGGTCTTGAATTCCGCCAGATTGCGATCGGGAATTTGCTCAATTGTGGCCGATGCGGCATTCGCCATCAAACGGCGTAAGCTCTTGCGTTGATCCATCGCCAATGCTGCAATAATGCCCGCCTGAGTCGAGAGCTTCGAGAGCCGATGGCGCTTGCCCGCGCTGAGCGGTAGAGGCGCCGTGTTTTTACTGGACATAAGTGCGGCGATTGCAGTATACCGTTTTGTAGGCAGACCGTACTAATTAATTTGCTCAGCCTTTTACAGGTATGGACCCATTTCTACAGGTTGCGATAGAACAAGCGCAAGCCGGATTGGCGCAAGGCGGCATTCCGATCGGATCGGTGCTGGCCATAGATGGAAGTATCGTCGGGCGAGGCTACAATCAACGCGTGCAGAAATTCAGTCCGGTGCTGCATGCCGAGATGGATTGCCTCGAGAACGCTGGACGTCTTTCGGCTGGGGACTACCGGCGCGCCACGCTGTATTCGACACTGTCGCCGTGCGAGATGTGCAGCGGCGCTATTTTGCTTTATAAAATTCCGCGAGTTGTTATTGGAGAAAACCGTACGTTTCGCGGGCCCGAGGAGTATCTGCGCTCGCGCGGCGTTCTTATCGAGGTCGTGGACGATCCCGAGTGCTTCCGCCTGATGCAGGAGTTCATTCGAAACAATCCTGCGTTGTGGAACGAAGATATTGGAGTTTAATGAGACGAGTTTTACTTCCTGGTTGTCGAGGGTAGCAGCATCACGAACTGGCAACTCGGAGAAGTGTAAACGGAGCAGGAGAGAATGCCGCGGCGAACGATCGCTGGTTCGGTGGTGAGGCACTAAGTACTTCGACTAATCGGCGGCGAGCTTGGTTCGGGCGGATTGGACGGCCTGCGCTAGTTCGTCCGCCTGCCGGAACGAGCCGGGGAAGGTGCGGACCGGTTCCGAATTGGGGC
Organism: uncultured Acidobacteriaceae bacterium; assembly: GCA_963787545.1. Classification (GTDB taxonomy): domain Bacteria; phylum Acidobacteriota; class Terriglobia; order Bryobacterales; family Bryobacteraceae; genus Bog-105. Next base: position 9,952 of record CAWBDW010000019.1, on the reverse strand, counting down.
CAGTGGCGAAAGCGACCGTGGCCCGCCGCGAGCCGATATATCCGAGTGCGAAAAACAAACCGATCAGTGCCATGGGAAGCGCCGCGCCATCGCCTTCGTGGGAATGGGCTGACGCCGTGGCCAATAGAAATAACGCCACGGCCACGACTAGCAGGCGCGAATTGGTGTGTCTGACGACCCTCACTTCTGTCACGCGAGACACTGCAACCAGCGTCCGCGAATGGCCGCTTGCGTCCGGAACCACAAGCCACTTACTGGTCACAGTAGCCAGCGCGTTCTCCTGGACGACCGGCTCGCCGGAAAGTGCGGAGATGAAAGCCGCCATGCAATAGCCTCTATGAATTGCTTATGCAAGCCATGGGCCGATTCGGCTTTCGCAATCGGAAGGCGCGAACTGGGCGCGTGTGGCGCAATCAGGGCTCCGTAACGGCAGCTCTCGGTCTGGCGTTCGCACTTCCAACCCGCTAGGCTGAAAGAAGCCATGCCCGAAGGAAACGGAACCGGTCGTCTGGACCGTATCGAAGCGGTGCTCGACAAAGTCGGCGACCGTCTGGACAAGCTCGCGACCTCGCACTATCTACACGACGAGCGCCTCTCGCGGATCGAAGCGGATATCGAGGGCCTACTCCGGGTGCAGAAGCAGGCCGACCAGCGCGTTGGCGACCTTGTAGGCGCTATTCGCGATCTCATAGGGCGCATCCCCGCCGAAAATTTGCGTGGAAAGTGAATTCGATCCGCAAAATCTGGCGCTCGGCCAAAAAAGTTAGCGTGAGTTATGCGAGCGTGAGTTTTACGAAAAACGTGGCGGGGACGACGGGGCTCGAACCCGCGACCTCCGACGTGACAGGCCGGCGTTCTAACCAACTGAACTACGTCCCCTTATGAGAACCGTCGGACACCCGCAGGATAACATAGCGCGCGGCTTTCGCAATCAAGCCCGGGCGAGCACAAAAATGCGTCCGAATCCCATGTCCGGGCTTCACTCCCAGCTCTCCGGCATCGAATGCTTCTATCTTCCGGAACCCCGCCTCGCGCAGGGCGTCGAGAATCTCGCTTTTCGGATAACACCGCTGCTCCACGATGCTGCGGTGGTGGCGCCAGCAGTTTCCATCCTCCGCGCGGAGGAACCAGATCAGCTCCGTGGTCGCAACATTGATGTCGAAATTGTACAGCCCGCGAACCAAGGCGACCTCGTCGTCGTGGATAGTGACACTCCATTGTCGAAGATCGGCGGTGTAGGCCTGTTCCAGATTCATGTCGAAGACGAAGACGCCGCCGGTTTCGAGCGTTTTGTAAACGCCCGCGAAGACATCGCGAAGATCCTGGAGCGACATCATATGATTCAGCGAATCGAAGGTGGAGATCGCGGCCGGGTACCGGCGGTCGAGTTCGATCGCCCGCGCATCCTGAACGCGCAAATCGGTATGCGGCAAATCCCGGCGCGCGAGTGCAATCAATTCCTGTGAAGAATCGATGCCGGTAACCTCGTAGCCTGCGCCGGACCAGTTCTTTCGTGACATGGCCCGAGCCGCAGCACACATCCAGCACGCGGGTTCCGGGCGGCACGCGAGCGAAGAACAGCTTTTCGAGCGCCGGTCCGGCGGCCGGCAAATACCAATCCACCCAGAGCGCGTGATAGAGGCCCGCGATCTCGTCGTAAGCGGAAAATGGATGGCTCATTCCCTTCGGAAGTGTAGCGCCTCGTTGCATTAGACTTAAATTTCAAGGTGGAGACTACCGGTTCGAGCGTCGTCGCCGTCTTGGCGGAGAAGCCCTCCGTGGCGCGGGATATCGCACGTGTCCTCGGCGCGAAAGAGCAGCGCGACGGCTTTCTCGAAGGCAACGGCTATGTGGTTACTTGGGCGATTGGCCATCTGGTCGCGCTCGCGCAGCCTCACGAGATCAACCCGGCATGGCGGCGCTGGTCGCGCGATTTGCTGCCGATGCTGCCCGAGCGCTGGCCGCTGGTTGTTTATGAAAAGACCAAAGACCAGTTCGAAGTCGTTCGTAAGATTCTGACTTCGCGCCGGGTTTCCCGCGTGATCTGCGCGACCGATGCCGGACGCGAGGGCGAGCTCATTTTCCGCTATATCTACGAAGCAGCCGATTGCGAAAAGCCCGTCGACCGGCTGTGGATCTCGTCTTTGACTCCCGATGCTCTTCGCAAAGGATTCGAGGCCCTCCGCCCCGCGACCGAGTACCGAGCGTTAGGCGATGCCGCGACCGGCCGCAGCCGGGCCGACTGGCTGGTCGGCATGAATCTGTCGCGTGCCTACTCACTCGCATGCCAGGAAGAATTATCCGTCGGGCGCGTTCAGACGCCGACTTTGGCGATGCTCGTCGCGCGGGAACTGGCGATCCGAAATTTTGTCCCGGAGAACTATATAGAGGTTGTCGCCACGTTTCACCCGGCCGGCCATGCGGAAGAGGCGGTCTATCGCGGCACGTGGTTTCGGGCACAGGGCGAGAATCCCACGCGCCTGGCGGCCGATGGTATTGAGGCTGCGAAGATCGTCGAGCGGGCGCGCACGGGCGAGGCGCGGATCGAATCGCTCACATCGGAAAATCAGCGCACGCTTCCTCCTCCGCTTTACGATTTGACCGAGTTGCAGCGCCATGCGAATCGTCTTTTCAGTTTTACCGCGCAGAAGACGCTGGATGTCGCGCAAGCGCTCTATGAGCGGCACAAGCTGATCAGCTATCCGCGCACCGACAGCCGCCACTTATCGCAGGATGTGGCGAAGACTCTTCCGCAAGTGGTTCGCGCGATTGCGGCGCCGTATCGCGAACAACTCGCCCCCGGTACTGGCGAGCGTCCGCTAGGGAAGCGATTTGTCGACGATGCGAAGGTCAGCGACCATCATGCGATTATTCCGACGCCAAGCTCCACCGCGCGGACTGGTCTCTCCGCCGATGAGCGCAAGATCTACGATCTGATTTGCCGTCGGCTGTTGAGCGCCTGGCACGACGATTACATTGTGGCCGTCACTACCGTGATCACCGTTATCGCAAACGGCGAACTGGTGGATCGATACCGTAGCTCCGGCACTGTCGTGCAGCAAACTGGCTGGAAGATTCTGGATTTCGCGCAGGAACGAAAGGCGGCTGGGTCCGGGGCGCAAGCTCAGGAATCCGAACAATCGCTCCCGTCGATTTTGGAAAAAGGGCAGCGGCAGGAAGTGCGAGACGTCGAAGCACTAAAACGGAAAACGCGTCCGCCGAAGCGTTTCACGGAAGCGACGCTCCTCACCGCCATGGAAACAGCCGGGAAAACTTTGGACGAGAAAGAGCTGTCGGAAGCGATGAAGGAGTGCGGCCTGGGAACGCCCGCTACTCGCGCGGCCATCATCGAAGTGCTTCTGAAGCGCGGCTACGTTGTGCGCGAGGGCAAGAACCTGGAGGCGACGGGCAAAGGGATTCGGTTGATCGAAGTGGTCCACCCGGAGGTCAAGAGTCCGGCCATGACCGGCCAGTGGGAAGCGCATTTGCAACGCATCCAGCGCGGCACGGCGCAACTCGATCCGTTCCTTACCGGCATTGAAAATTATGTGCGCGAGGTGGTCGGTAAAATCGACGAAGTTCCGCGCGCGCAAAGCGTCGCGGCAGCCGCTAGCACCCGCTTCTCACGCAGCCTCCGGCGGGAAATCCCGGCACGCTGCAGGAGCTGTTGGAGAGCGGCTTCGGTTTCGCTTCGTTCCGTCCTAATCAGGAAGCAGTTTGCCGTGCCGCGCTGGAAGGCAGAGACGTTCTGCTGGTGATGCCTACAGGCTCCGGCAAATCTCTGTGCTATCAATTGCCGGGCGTTGCGCGCGGCGGGACAACGCTGGTAATTAGTCCTCTCATTGCGCTTATGGAAGATCAGGTCGCGAAGCTGAAGGAGCGAGGCTTCGCGGTCGAGCGCATCCATTCCGGGCGCGATCGCGCTTCTTCCCGCCAGGCGTGCCTGGATTATCTCGCGGGAAAATTGCAATTTCTTTTCATCGCGCCGGAGCGGCTGCGCGTGAGCGGCTTTCCGGAGATGCTTGCCAAGCGGAAACCGTCGCTGATCGCAATCGATGAAGCGCACTGCATTTCGCAATGGGGGCATGATTTCCGCCCCGATTACCGGATGCTGGGACAGCATCTTCCTACGCTTCGTCCGGCGCCAGTCATCGCGCTTACCGCAACCGCGACGCCGCTGGTGCAACGCGATATTGTCGAACAACTGAAGCTTTCGCGTAGCGCCCAATTCGTTCACGGGTTCCGGCGGGACAACATCGCGATCGAGGTGGTGGAAGCGCCGCCATCACAGCGTACTGCGCTCGCCCGCGAAGTGTTGCGCGACGCTGAGCGACGGCCCGCGATTGTTTACACGCCCACGCGCAAGCAGGCCGAAGAGCTGGCCGTCGAACTAAGCACGGATTATCGCGCCGCTGCGTATCATGCGGGGCACGATGCCGCCCGCCGCAACAAAGTACAAAAGGAGTTTTTGGAAGGCCGCATCGAAGTTATCGTCGCGACTATCGCGTTCGGGATGGGAATCGATAAACCCAACGTGCGTACTGTGATTCATACGGCGCTGCCGGGCAGTCTCGAAAGTTATTACCAGGAGATCGGCCGCGCGGGCCGGGACGGAGCAGAGAGCCGCGCGCTGCTGATGCACTCCTATGCGGATCGTCATACACACGATTTTTTTCTGGAAAGAGATTATCCCGATGTTGCGATTTTGGACCGGATCTACGCTGCGCTCTCGGCCGAGCCTGTAAACAAAGACGTACTCCGCAAGCGGCTCAAGATCCTTGCGGACGTATTCGACAAAGCGCTCGAGAAGCTCTGGACCCATTCCGGCGCGCTGATCGATTATGAAGAGAACGTCGCGCGAGGCGACAATCGCTGGCGTCCACTGTACGTTGCGCAAGGCGAGCGCAAGGCCGATCAGATCGATCTTATGCTTCGCTACGCGGTAAGTAACCGATGCCGCATGTCCAGTCTGGTGCGGCACTTTGGCGATCTCGCGGATGGGCAGGCTTCTTGCGGCATTTGCGATTTTTGCGCTCCGGCACAGTGTATTGCGCAGCGCTTCCGTTCACCTGCATCGGCCGAGCGTGCCATCGCGGCTCGGGTACTGCACGCGCTGCGTGCGGACGCGCAGAAATCGACCGGGAAACTCCACAAGGAGCTTTTTCCCGATGGCGATGTTAGTCGCGACGCTTTCGAGGAGGTCTTGGGCGCGATGGCGCGCGCGGGCCTCGTCGAGCATTCCGATGCGATGTTCGAAAAAGACGGTAAGCGCATTCCGTATCGAAATGTGGCGCTGACGGCGGAAGGCCGGCGCATGGACGAAAATGCGCCCATCGACTTCCTCATGAAGGAGGCGGTCACTGCCGTTCTGAAGCGTCGCAAGAAGAAGAAAACCGCCGGACGCGGAGAAAAGCTATCCGCGACGGCCCCGCAAGGCAGCGTCGTCGAGGCAGCGCGCCTGGAAAACGCATTGCGGGTCTGGCGTCTTCAAGAAGCAAAACGGCGCGGCGTGCCGGCTTTCCGAATTTTCACAGATCGAGTGCTGCAAAATCTGATTGCCACGCGCCCGCGGACGGAAAGCGATCTGCTGGCGATTGCCGGGATTGGCCCAAGTATCGTGAAGCAATACGGATCGCACATATTTCGCATCGTCGATGCGGAGCGCAGTGGCCCTGTACCATAAGGGACGGCTTTATGAAACAGACAGATCTGGGATCGTTTACAGCGGATCAAACGCGCTGCCTCGATCCACGACGCTTCTCCGGGAGAGCGGATTGCGCACTCTGCTCCTCCGCTTGAAAAGCGGCGAGCGGATTCCGGAGCATCAAACACGCGGCGCCATTACGGTCCTGTGCTGGAAGGGCCAGGTGAGTTTCTCGACGCGCGAAGATGCAGTCGAGTTGACACCCGGTCTGCTGATCGGCTTGGCGCCCGGAGCGCCTCACAGCCTGGTTGCACAGCAAGACAGTCTGCTGATCGTAACGGTTTCCGAGTAAGCTGCGCGAACAGATTATCGAAGATTTCACCGGCGCTTTGCCGACTACCTTCCAGGAACTCGATCCTATGAAGAAAATGGTAGTGGCAGCAATCGCCGCGCTGACTCTTATGGGAGTGGCGCCAGCGGCTAACGCCAGCCTAATACTGAATTTTCAGGTTGCCGGCGCACCGGCATCCGCGGCGAGCGCTTCTATCACGAATCGATTTTGCCTGGGCTGCAGCGTCACCGCGATGCTCGATTCGCAACTCGAGTCCCACAGCTTTTCGCTTGCTCAAGGCCAGAGTGATACGTTTAAATTCTTCAAGATCCAGGTCAATGGTCTGGGGGCCGTAAACATTGCGGTGACCGCTGACCTGGCTTTCACGCTCCCCGAAGCTGAGACGGTGGGCGGCACAGGCAGCGGTCGCTATGTGACTGTCCTCGGAATCGTCAGCGCAGGGCATCTGACCTGGACCGAGCCACCATCGGTGACGCTCTCCGACGGTTCCAGCTTCGATGTTGACCTGTCGAACATTTCGGCTTTTGGCCTAGGGAACTCGGCCGAGGTGACAGCGACCGTTACTACTACTAACGTCGCGACCCCGGAACCTGCCTCGCTAGCCCTGCTCGTCGCAGGACTGGTCGGCGCGGGATCGCGGCTGCCGCGCAAACGCCAACCCTCCTGAATGGGACTGGTGCCCGGGGCGGGACTTGAACCCGCACTCGCCTTGCGGCGAAAAGGATTTTAAGTCGAATCCAGACCCCTTATCCGGCTCGCATCTCCTTTCTTTTCAACATACCTTAAACCAAAGTACTCGGCGAAGACCCGGCGAAAAACGGGCGCAACATGCGGAGTTCCTACGGAGTGATGTTTTAGCTCCATTCCTGCTTGCTGCAAACACGATCGCACATTCGCCAAGTCCGGTAGATCAGTTCCCGCGTACGTTCTGTACGCGGTTATTTCCACTGTTGGAGTCGTCAATGAACAACAACTTCATTCGTGTGTCCGGTCGAGTTGCCCATTGGGCACTCCTCTTTGGACTCACTGCCACCCTCGCGTTTGCTCAGACCAGTTCGTTTGGTCAGGCGGCGCAAGGAATCGCAACGGAAATGATCGCCATCGCCAAGTGGGTTGGCATCATCCTGTGCATTATTTGCGGTATCGGCCTCATGGCCGGTGGCCCTGGCACGATCGCGAAGGTATCCGGCCTGGTTCTCGGGCTGATTTTCGCGCTGTTTGCCTCGCCGATCATCACATGGGTACAGGCGCTTTAGGAGGTCGTGTGGCTAGACCTGCTGCGAAAGCGTTGAACAAACCGCTGCTGATTGTCGGCATCGACAGGAAGCTTGCGGGCCTTGCGTTTATCTTCGCGGTCATTATCGGAGCGAACGATGGCGGGTCGAAGATCATTGCGCTCGTTCTGTTCATCGCGATGTGCGCGGCGGGTAGGCAGCTCACTCGAAAGGACCCAAACATTTTTGCCGTGATGCATCGAGTTTGGAAACAGAAAACACTTTACGACCCGGGGAAACGAGCATGGTGAAACTGAAACGATTTCTGAAGACTTATCGGGAAGCCGGCGCGTTTCATTCGTTGCTCGGTCCGCACCGATTCATCGATGACCAGGTGTTCCTCACAAAGGGGAACGCGCTGGGAGTGATGATCGCGGTCGATGGCATCGACCCCGAATGCCTCACGGCTGAGACGCTCGAAACCTACACACGCCGGATCGCAACAGCTTGGCGATCGTTCGATGACCGGTTTCGCCTATATCAGTATTTCGTCAAGCAGAGCAAAGCTTCTGTCCCGTTTCACGGAAACTACGCCAGCACGACAGTTGAGCGTACGGTTCGCAGCCGGGTCGAATACCTGCAAACGAAGTCGAACGGCCTCTATTCGGTTCAGATCTACTACGTCATCTTGTTCGAGCCGAGTCCATTGCGGACGACAACGCTCTTCAACAGGAAGGCGATTCGGCATTTGGCGGCGCAGCTCGAGCGCAGCCGCGATACGCTGATGGGCTACGTCGAGGCCTTTCGCCGTAACATTGGCGATCTACTCGGCCTCACTATTCTCGACAAACGGGCCGCGTTCGCCTTCTTTCGGCTCCTCGTAAATCTCGAGCCTGGTGTTGCAGCAGCAGAGCGACTCAAGTACGACAGCCATGTCGACTACTTCCTGCCAAGCCTGGCGCTTGCGTGCACGGAGGACGGTGTTCGCGTGGGCGATACCGATCTGGAGGTGCTTTCGCTGCGGGAACCGCCTGCTAGCACTTATCCCAACCTGCTTCGTGACTTAGTTGCGCTCGAAAGTGATTTCATTCTTTGTTCCGAGTTCAAGCGCGTTCTGAATGACAGCGCCATTACCACGATCCGAACCGCGCAGAATCATTTCCACTGGTCGCAGTGGGTCGCCGACATCCCCTCGATCGTCAGCATGGTGCTTAACCGTGGCAAACGCGAGAACGTTATCGCTGACAAAACGGCACTGAACGACGTCGAAGATCTCGACAAGACACTGGCCCGCATCAAGAACGATGGCGAGTACCTTGGCGAGTTTTCCTTCACGGCGATCATTTACACCCGGGGCGACTCCGGCAAGCGGCAAAGTCCGCCGCGGCAGATTCTCAGAAGTTTTTGGCAATCACGAAGCTTCCCTGATTCACGAGAGCTATAACGCGCTGAACGCGTATCTTGCCATCGTTCCGGGCAACAGCGCGTTCAACTTGCGACGGACCTGGCTACTGAGTGGCAACTATGCGGACCTCTCGTTTCTTTACGCACCGGCCGAAGGCGAGCGACACCAATCGGCATTCTGGGGGCGAGCACCTGGTTGTACTCGAAACCAATGATGCGACGCCTTTCTACTTCAATATCTACGAAGGCGACCGGTTTGGAGCGCTGATCTTCGGGGCGCCGGGCGCGGGAAAGTCGGTGCTCGCCAATCTGTTGATCGATCACTCACAGAAAGACGCGCCGTATACGTTCATTCTCGATCTGGGCGGGAGTTACCGGCAGATCACGCGCAAACACGGCGGCTCTTATGTCGAGATGCGCTTTGGGGACACCGGTCAGTCTTTCCGGATCAACCCGTTCATTTTGCCGGGAACGCCCGACAATTTGCAGTTCTTGTTCACCTTCGTGCGGCTTCTGCTGACGAATGGCGGTTATGAACCGACCGTCGACGATGACCGGGAACTGTTTGAGGCGGTGGAGTCAATGTATGTCTTCTCCGAAGACCAGCGCACGTTGCGTAACTTGGCATTCGGTCTGCCGCCTCACCTTCTCTCATTACTGCGCCCCTGGATTGCCGATGGGCAGTACGGGACGGTCTTCGACAACGCGCACGACACGCTGACGTTCGCGCAATTCCAGACCTTCGACTTCCAGGGTATGGACGAGCTGTATCCACAAGTTCTGGAGCCGCTGTTGTTCTACATCTTCCAGCGGATTAGCCAAATTGTGTACGACCCAGAGTTGGTGCGCTCGCCGAAGCAGCTCTGGGCAGACGAGGTGTGGCGTTTTCTATCGAATGGAACGGCGCGACAGTATCTCGTTGCAGCGGGCAAGACGTGGCGCAAGCACAACGGCGGCATTGGGCTGATTACGCAGTCTGCCGCTGACCTGCAGAATGCCGGCGTTCTTCACTTGGTCAACGAAGTCTGTCCGACCAAGATTCTGCTCGCAAATCCCGGGTGCGGATCTAGGCAGCTACCAGCAGATGTTCCGGCTCAATGAGCGCGAAGTGGAACTCTTCTCGGCGCTCATCCCCAAACGCCAGTTTCTCTGGAAGACGGCGAGTCGCGCGAAGGTGCTCAACGTCAACCTCGACCCACGCGCGTATTGGGAATACACGAACTCGCCCTACGACAACGAACGGCGGCGGCAGGCGATAGAAGAGTTCGGCGCAGAAGACGGGTTGAAGGTTTTAGCGGCAGGGCTAGGTGAGGAAAAAGCTAATGAGCTTTCCATATT
>CAWBDW010000018.1:0-7748 GCA_963787545.1 uncultured Acidobacteriaceae bacterium | reverse complement strand
CGGGATAGCTTGGCCTTCGGTATTCGGTCAACGGCGCACCGATTCACTCCCTATCGAACACGAGCACATTCGGCTCGCTGCGTCCCGGCACATGTACGGCTATCGTTAAAGTCTTCCCATCCTCGGAAACACTGATCTCTTGCACATCCACTACCTTCCCGCCAAGCTTCTCCCTCAGCTCCACCGTCCTTTCGTTCACCCGCTGCGCAGACGACATAAGTTTCATGGCAGAGCCTACGTTCGGATAATCCTTGCCGTCGAACTTCACGTTCGTCGTCCCTTCTCCCGAAGTGACGAACGAAAGGCCGTCATCTTCAAACGGCCTCACCTGCAACACGTACACAGTGTCCACCTGTTCGTTCGTGCTCACCCAGTCGCCCGCAAAGCCCGATCCCCCTCCTCTGCGCTCGTACAGATAAACGAGATGAGTCGTCTTTCCGTTGTCGCCAATAGAGGTGAAATCATCATGCAGCGTGTTGCCGTCCTTCGACAGCTTCCAGATCCCCTTGATCTCGACACGGCCGTCCTTCTTGCGCACGCCGTTCCACTCATCCCGAGTTACTTCCGTCACGGCAAATGTTGTTCCGAAATTTGCCGGCTGGTCGGTTCCATCCACAACAATCGTCTCGGGATTCCCGCCGCCAAAATCGAACGAGTATTTCTTCCCGCCCAGGTTCGTTACCTTCATCTCGTCGGTCAGCTTGCTCTTTTGCGGATTGAGCTTCCAGTCGCCCACCATCGGATGGTCTGCCGCCCACGCCGCACCCGCCGCTACGCAGGCAAGTGGAAGCAGCAGAAATGCACGTTTGAACATGAGCCCTCCCTTGGCCCATAGCGCGAGCACGCTGGCGGCCAACTAGCCCGCGCGTCGCCTAGCCGCTGGACGTAGCCAAATTGCCTCTGGAATTGACTGATCCGCTTAGGTTTTTCGCCGGTCGGCCGCGATCGGCTATTGCTGTCGGCCGACTGTTTCACGAACTGCCGGTGTTCGCAACTGAACAGCGCAGTCGCAAAACGAAATTCAAAGCCTGCGATTTCACATTATGGGCCGCGCGCAGATAGTACTCAGATCGATGAACCAGCAGCGCTTCGGGTTATCGTTCCTTTTCCGATTCCGGCCGGAAATAATTATGGAATAGCTGTCTTGCTACCGACTGCCCGAGTTGGCGCCCGTCCTCCAGCGAGTGATAGAAGTGGAAACCCGCATAGATGCGCGCCCAGAATACCTCGTCCATAAGGTCGCGCGTGTCATCGAAAGTATGCGTGTGCACGGTGGTGCCGAATGCTTTGCTGTCCACTACGAGTTTTACTTTCGTCGTCCCGAAATAATCCGCAATCAGCGTTGTCACAGCGCCAGTAAGGCAACCGTGTGCCGCAGGGTACTCCGGATGATTGGGTGTGGTACCGAGGGGTAGCCAACTCGGATCGGCGGTCAATTCCTGGGGCTCTCCACCACCTACCTCGATCGCCGTTACCGGCCGCCAGAACCCATACGTGTATTTGCCGTTGAAGCAGCCGATTGCGGCGTCAGCATAGCCCGTCCAAAGCACTGCGACCAGTCTTGCAGAATCGGCTGTCCCCAGGTGGTAGTTTTCGATCAGATAGTTAAACATGCGCGCGTATTGGCCTGCCGTATTCTCGGTATAAAAGATCCCGATTTCCGTTTCGGCGGCTGAACGAACACTGCTGTTAGCGTCGCCGTAAAGACGAGTGAGGTTGTAATCCCTCGCCCACGGTTCGCTGTTTAGAGGCGTGGGCCCGTCAGGCAGGAACTCGCTTGCGGTTTTCATCGTGAAAGGCCGCATCTGACCAAGCCAAGGTGTCGCGGCGCTAAGGTATCCGGGAGGCGTCGGAATCCACGCACCGGGTCCTGATCCGGGATTATAAGGAACGTCGGCTTCGAGACCGTCGTTCACTCGAGCGGCAATAACCGCGAGCGCTGCGGCTTCACCCACTGCGACGCCATGCTTTTTGGCGCCCTCAGCTACATTCACCTTCGCTAAGGATGCGACAAGTTGCGCATCAAGACTCGCTTGCTGCGTAGGGAAGTAGTAGACCAGAATGCGGTGCGCGGCTGCGGCCACAGCAGCGTCCACTGATGCATCGCCCGATGTTGAACTTTCGCTGTAAAAAGGCCTGTATTCGCCGGTAATTTTGTTGACCGCATCATAGATGGCGAGGCTCGAGTACGCCAACCAGACCCCAGATGCGCCCGGCGGCATTCCCCCGTTTGTCACTATCGTCGTTGCGGCAACGGTGTTCCAGTCGGTGACCATATTCTGCGCAGTAAGCATTGAGGCGAGAAACGCGGACGCCAGCAGGCACAAAACGCGCACGCCGCTTGCTTGAGTGAAAATATTGCTACGGTTCTTCATTACGTCTTCTCCTTGAAACGGATTCGCGCAAATGGGTTGAGACACGACTTCGTCTTGTTCGAGCTTCCATCTGGTCAAAGCCGTATATCAGCTTTCACAAGAGCAGGCGGAAATACGAATCAGGATCCGACAGGAATGCAAAATTTTTCTTAGGCCAGGTAGCGCTGGTACGTTATGGGTTGCTCAGCTCGCGCGCGAGCCACGCCTTTGCGAACTGGAAATCGCGCTCTACAGTCCGGGTGGAGGTTTTCAGCACCGTTGCAATCTCTTCCTCGCCGAGACCGCCGAAGTAGCGCATTTCGAGAACTCTTGCCTGCCGCGGAGCCACTTTTGCAAATTCATCTAAAGCCGCATCGAGTGCTATAAGCGGATCCGCGGCACTCTGCGAAAGAGGAACTGCGTCGTCGATATTTGCGAGTTCGCCGCCGCGCTTCTGGGCGCCTCGAGCGCGCGCCGCATCCACCAGGATGCGACGCATAATCTGCGAGGCTACGGCAAAGAACTGAGCCCGGTGTTGCCAATCCACATTCCTGACATCCACCAGTCGCAGGTACACTTCATTCACCAGAGCGGTGGTTTGTAGCGTGTGGTCCGCCGGTTCATTTCGCATGAAGCGGCGCGCCATCCGCCGCAGCTCGTCGTAAACCACCGGCACAAGACGGTCCAGCGCTGCCTGATCGCCATTGGTCCACGCCTTCAGCAATCCGGTTATTTCTAGCGACTCAGCCGCTTCCATGATTTAGATTTACTGTAAAAACGCTAACTGACGTGCAGAGTACTATTATGGGGCTCATCGGCGAAATAATGAATCCCGGACGTCTGCGTCAAATTGAGGAACTCTATCACGCGGCTCGTGAGAACCGCGGAGCCCTCTCTGACGCCGACCCTGAACTGCGGCACGAGGTGGAATCGTTGCTGCAGCACGAGGCAACCCCTTTACCAACGCTGTCGGTGGATCTTGATTTTGTCCCGGATCTTGCTGACGGCTCGAAGACACCAATCACGGCCGGCTCCCGTATCGGACCTTATTTAATTGAACGCCGCCTGGGTGCCGGCGGTATGGGGGTGGTATTTCAGGCTCGCGATACCAAGCTCAACCGCCCGGTAGCTATCAAATTCCTTTCCGCCTGGTTCGCCGACGCCAATGCGGCCAAGCGGTTCCAGCGCGAGGCGCAACTGGCATCTTCGCTTAACCACCCGCACATTCTTACGGTTCACGATGCCGGCGAGTACGAAGGCCGCCAATGCCTGGTTACCGAGTTTGTGGATGGCGGAACGCTCGACGAGTGGGTGAAAGCTGAAAAGCGGACTTGGCGGCAAATTGTCGAGGTTCTTCTGGGTGTCGCAGACGGCCTGTCTGCAGCCCACACCGCCGGAATTCTACATCGCGATATTAAACCGGCAAACATATTTTTGGCCAAGAACGGCTACGCAAAACTGGGCGACTTTGGGCTGGCCCGGCCGGCGGAATCCGTGCCTTCCGATGTCGCGGGAGACTTGAGTGCAGGCGTCACTCGTCCTGGGCATGTCATGGGAACCATTCACTATCTTTCGCCGGAGCAGGCCCAGGGTGCTGCAATCGACGCCCGCAGCGATATCTTCTCGTTTGGCGTGGTGCTATACGAAATGCTTGCGGGACGCCGGCCGTTTCGGGGCGACACAAGTGTCGACCTGTTGATGAACATCACCCGCGCTTCGCCTGAGCCACTTCCGGGAGATCTGCCTGCCGGCTTGCATGCGATCGTCGCCAAGACACTCGAAAAGGATCCAGCCGACCGCTATCAAACCGCGCGCGACTTGGTAGTTGATTTGCGGCATGTAGCTCGGCGGAAACCGGAACCGCTCTACCTCGGACCGGTACAAGAGCCGGCAAAACGAAAGCCTGTCTGGCCATGGATAGTTCTGGTGGCGGCACTCATAACCGCAGCCGCGGCAATTTGGATCAGCCAGCGCGAAAGTCCAGTTCTCGAAAATCCTTTGGCGACCGCCACCTTCACACGTTTGACCGACTATGACGGAGCGGAGTTGGACGCCTCCATCTCGCCGGATGGCAACTTCGTCGCTTTTCTGTCGGATCGCGGTGGACCTTTCCATGTTTGGCTCATTCAGGCAGGCGGCCTTGGCAAGGCGATTGATCTTACGCCCGGAGCCGAAGATCAACATGCACCTTTGCGCAGCGTCGGGTTTTCGCATGATGGATCGGAAATTTGGGTCGCGGGAACCGAGAGCCGAAGACTTAGGTTGTTACCACTGGTAGGCGGTGAGTCTCGTATATTTCTCGGCAACAAAGTTGTCGCTCCACTGTGGTCTCCAGATGGCGCGCGGTTGGCGTATCACACGCTCGATGCCGGCGACCCTATCTATGTAGCGGGGGGCGACGGATCCAACCCGCATCGGATCTTCCAGGACAACCCGGACAAGCACAATCACTATCTCGCGTGGGGACTGGATGGCCGCTGGATTTACTTCTCCCACGGCACGCAGGCAACCGGGGAAATGGACCTCTGGCGAATTCGGGCTTCCGGCGGCGATCCCGAACAACTGACCCGCGGGAACGCGGACGTGCGCGATCCAACTCCGCTCAGCGAGCGGACCATCTTGTATGTGGCACGCGACAGGGAAGGGGCCGGCCCATCGCTGTGGGCCTTCGATACCTCACGTAAGTCTTCCCAACGACTCACCTTCGGATTAGAGAAGTACACATCCCTGTCCGCCTCGGCGAATGGCAAGCGGCTCGTCGTGACGGTCGCGAATCCAAAGGTAGGACTGTGGACTGTTCCGATTCTCGACTCTGTTGCGCACGAAACAGATGTGAAGGCTTTCCCGCTGCCCTCATCGCGATCCTTGGCGCCGCGGTTTCATGGCGACGCTCTGTATTACTTGTCTTCACAAGGCAACTGGGATGGTTTGTGGAGATTCGTCGGCGGTAAGGCCTCCGAAGTCTGGAGAGGAACGCAAGGTGGAATACTGCAGGCTCCCGCGGTCTCGCCGGATGGACGTCGAATCGCTATTGTCGTTCCCGAAACCGGCAAACGCCGCCTTTGCCTGGTCACAGCGGACGGCGCGGAGTCACTAGCGCTTGCACCCAATATAGATATCGCGGGTTCCGCCGATTGGTCCCCCGACGGGAACTGGATCGTCGTTGGTGGCAACGATGGAAAGGGTGACGGATTATTTAAGATTCCGGTCGCAGGCGGTACACCGGTTCGGCTGACTGGAAAGGTGGCGAGAAATCCTGTTTGGTCGCCGGACGGCTCACTGATCGCCTATTGCGGGCCAAACGTCTACACTGTGACACCCATTATGGCGGTGAAACCGGACGGTACGCCTGTCGAGATACCGCAAATCCGAACGGATCGTGATGGAGAGCGCCTGCGTTTTATGCCCAATGGCAGGGCTTTGGTCTACATGCAAGGCAACGGTGCCGCTCCATGGCAGGACTTCTGGCTGCTCGATCTGAAAACTATGAAATCGCGGCGTTTGACGCAACTCGCTGACCGTGCGGCCATGCGCACCTTCGATATCACACCGGATGGCAAGCAAATAGTATTCGACCGGCTCGGAGAGAACTCCGCGGCCGTTCAGATCGATTTGCGGCCAAAACCCTGAATGCCGCCGCGAATCCCGCGGCGAACTCATCACGGAAAACTATTCAGCTTTTCCCTGCCGAACGATCGCTGTATTCTGCGCTGAGACAAAACGCCATGGTCCGTGTCGCTTCAAGGCTATGTACTTCATGCGCGTCTTGAGTACGTCGTTGGTCGTAGGCGTAATTCCAGGCGCGAGGGTCCCGAATCCAGTTAGGTCAAAATTGGCATCGATCAGCGCTGCATCGGGAGCCAATAGGACAAAGCGGCGAATAGTGAGGATTAAGATGCTTCCTTTGAACACTGTACTTAGAGCGCCTGAGATTTTCTGGGAGATCTCGCCGGAACCACGCAGGACGTCGCCGCGGATGCCACCCCTGTCCTCAAGGACCTCCAGCGCACTTCTCCGCTGTCCTCCTTACCGCGTGGCAACGTTCAGAACCTCCGCTTTCCGGCTCTATCCGCACTCATCGGCAATCCTCGCCGGGGCTCACAGGCGGCCCAGAGGCGTTCAATCTCCATAGGCCGCACCCGCCGCAAGCACCAGCGCCTTCCTTCAAGTCTCCTTATCGAAAATGTCCGGCGATCTGCATTACCGCTGCGTCCCGGCATCCCTGCGCCGCGACATTTCCGATCAAGGCTTACGACTTTACGCCCAAGTGGATTCCAGGCCTCCAGAATCAGCCGATTGCCGTTCCGATTACGACCGGCTGATAAAATCCGCTTTCGTTCGGGAACAACCAGCGGATATTTGCGAAGCCACTCGACGCGAGAATCGCTGTGATGTCCTCGCGAAGAACCGCGCGACACACCGACGCGCCGTGGAAGTTACTCCACCCGGAAGGGGCTTCGCGCGTAATGTAGAGATGAAACGTATACCGACGGTCGTCCGCCCAATCCCACACCTGGAGGATGATCCGGCGTTGGTCTGAGTCCGAATAGAATGCAGGACCTTCAACTGTCGGGCGATCCCGGACTAGCTGATCGTAATCGCGAATGCTCGCGAGTAACGTTCCTCTCGGGCGGAGCTTGGCACGCATTTGTCGCGCGGCTTCCGCTAGATCCGAATCGGATAGAAGATGGGCCAGAGCATTGTCCATCGAGATCACCGCGTCGAAACCGCCGAGAGGTAGCTCGTCGAGGTGGCGTATATCGGCCACGTAGAACGGCACACTGAGCTCGCGCGTTGCGGCTTCCGCACGCGCGCGGCGTACCGCTCCGGCGCTTAGATCCGAACCTCTGACGCGGTAGCCGAGCTTTGCCAACCCGAGGGACTGCGTGCCAATTCCACAGGCGCAGTCGAGAACGCTTAGCCCCCTGTCGCTCCCGTTCTCACGCTGAAGAATCGAGCCGATGGCTGCCGCCTGGCGCGTCATCGAGGCTTCCCAGTTTTCGAAAATAAGGTGGTAGTGCGAGGCGAACTCGTCATAGAAGCGGCTTTCGGTATCGTCCGTCATCCACTCCAATGTTAGAGGTTTCGATTGGTGCCCGTCCGAACGACGATGGCTGGCAGGCCCGCACCTGGCCGGAAAACGCGCTTCCCGTAGATTGAGGATTCAAAATCTCGGAAAACGCCACAGCGACGATCGTGCAGCGACGATTTCTGGCGGTTAGAGTTTGGAGTGCCGCCGAATCTGCACATACCGCTTTTAAGTGAAGTGTGGCCGGCAAATCGTTTCCAATGAAAGGTGATGTTTTCCACACGCGCAAAAGGCCGTTGCGTCCTTTGCAACTTAGTTCAGCTCACTGTGCTGCGGTGGACCGTGGTGCCGCAGTGAATTCCGAC
>CAWBDW010000017.1:0-11242 GCA_963787545.1 uncultured Acidobacteriaceae bacterium | reverse complement strand
GACTATGATTGTGGTCTCTATGCGCATGACCATCATCGCCGTTACCTTGGCTGCTCTATTCTCCTCAGGCTTTCGAGCCTGCGCCGCCGATTCTCGTGACGAGATGCTAATTCGTAAGCTCCTCACTGAGCAATCCGCTGCTTGGAATCGTGGGGATGGTGCAGCTTGGGCCAAGGACTTCACCGACGATGCGGACTTTGTCAACATCCGCGGCGACGTCCTGCGTGGTTCCGGCGAGATCTCCCGGAAAATCTCAGGCGCTCTAAGTACAGTGTTCAAAGGAAGCATCTTAATCCTAACTATTCGCCGCTTTGTCCTATTGGCTCCCGATGCAGCGCTGATCGATGCCAATTTTGACCTAACTGGATTCGGGACCCTCGCGCCTGGAATTACGCCTACGACCAACGACGTACTCAAGACGCGCATGAAGTACATAGCCTTGAAGCGACACGGACAATGGCGTTTTGTCTCAGCGCAGAATACGGCGATCGTTCGGCAGGGAAAAGCTGAATAGTTTTCCGTGATGAGTTCGCCGCGGGATTCGCGGCGGCATTCAGGGTTTTGGCCGCAAATCGATCTGAACGGCCGCGGAGTTCTCTAGGAGCCGGTCGAATACTATTTGCTTGCCATCGGGTGTGATATCGAAGGTGCGCATGGCCGCACGGTCAGCGAGTTGCGTCAAACGCCGCGATTTCATAGTTTTCAGATCGAGCAGCCAGAAGTCCTGCCATGGAGCGGCACCGTTGCCTTGCATGTAGACCAAAGCCCTGCCATTGGGCATAAAACGCAGGCGCTCTCCATCACGATCCGTTCGGATTTGCGGTATCTCGACAGGCGTACCGTCCGGTTTCACCGCCATAATGGGTGTCACAGTGTAGACGTTTGGCCCGCAATAGGCGATCAGTGAGCCGTCCGGCGACCAAACAGGATTTCTCGCCACCTTTCCAGTCAGCCGAACCGGTGTACCGCCTGCGACCGGAATCTTAAATAATCCGTCACCCTTTCCATCGTTGCCACCAACGACGATCCAGTTCCCGTCGGGGGACCAATCGGCGGAACCCGCGATATCTATATTGGGTGCAAGCGCTAGTGACTCCGCGCCGTCCGCTGTGACCAAGCGCAGGCGGCGTTTGCCGGTTTCGGGAACGACAATAGCGATTCGACGTCCATCCGGCGAGACCGCGGGAGCCTGCAGTATTCCACCTTGCGTTCCTCTCCAGACTTCGGAGGCCTTACCGCCGACGAATCTCCACAAACCATCCCAGTTGCCTTGTGAAGACAAGTAATACAGAGCGTCGCCATGAAACCGCGGCGCCAAGGATCGCGATGAGGGCAGCGGGAAAGCCTTCACATCTGTTTCGTGCGCAACAGAGTCGAGAATCGGAACAGTCCACAGTCCTACCTTTGGATTCGCGACCGTCACAACGAGCCGCTTGCCATTCGCCGAGGCGGACAGGGATGTGTACTTCTCTAATCCGAAGGTGAGTCGTTGGGAAGACTTACGTGAGGTATCGAAGGCCCACAGCGATGGGCCGGCCCCTTCCCTGTCGCGTGCCACATACAAGATGGTCCGCTCGCTGAGCGGAGTTGGATCGCGCACGTCCGCGTTCCCGCGGGTCAGTTGTTCGGGATCGCCGCCGGAAGCCCGAATTCGCCAGAGGTCCATTTCCCTGGTTGCCTGCGTGCCGTGGGAGAAGTAAATCCAGCGGCCATCCAGTCCCCACGCGAGATAGTGATTGTGCTTGTCCGGGTTGTCCTGGAAGATCCGATGCGGGTTGGATCCGTCGCGCCCCGCTACATAGATAGGGTCGCCGGCATCGAGCGTGTGATACGCCAACCGCGCGCCATCTGGAGACCACAGTGGAGCGACAACTTTGTTGCCGAGAAATATACGAGACTCACCGCCTACCAGTGGTAACAACCTAAGTCTTCGGCTCTCGGTTCCCGCGACCCAAATTTCCGATCCATCATGCGAAAACCCGATGCTGCGCAAAGGTGCATGTTGATCTTCGGCTCCGGGCGTAAGATCAATCGCCTTGCCAAGGCCGCCTGCCTGAATGAGCCAAACATGGAAAGGTCCACCGCGATCCGACAGAAAAGCGACGAAGTTGCCATCCGGCGAGATGGAGGCGTCCAACTCCGCTCCGTCATAGTCGGTCAAACGTGTGAAGGTGGCGGTCGCCAAAGGATTTTCGAGAACTGGACTTTCGCGCTGGCTGATCCAAATTGCCGCGGCTGCGGTTATGAGTGCCGCCACCAGAACTATCCATGGCCAGACAGGCTTTCGTTTTGCCGGCTCTTGTACCGGTCCGAGGTAGAGCGGTTCCGGTTTCCGCCGAGCTACGTGCCGCAAATCAACTACCAAGTCGCGCGCGGTTTGATAGCGGTCGGCTGGATCCTTTTCGAGTGTCTTGGCGACGATCGCATGCAAGCCGGCAGGCAGATCTCCCGGAAGTGGCTCAGGCGAAGCGCGGGTGATGTTCATCAACAGGTCGACACTTGTGTCGCCCCGAAACGGCCGGCGTCCCGCAAGCATTTCGTATAGCACCACGCCAAACGAGAAGATATCGCTGCGGGCGTCGATTGCAGCACCCTGGGCCTGCTCCGGCGAAAGATAGTGAATGGTTCCCATGACATGCCCAGGACGAGTGACGCCTGCACTCAAGTCTCCCGCGACATCGGAAGGCACGGATTCCGCCGGCCGGGCCAGCCCAAAGTCGCCCAGTTTTGCGTAGCCGTTCTTGGCCAAAAATATGTTTGCCGGTTTAATATCGCGATGTAGAATTCCGGCGGTGTGGGCTGCAGACAGGCCGTCTGCGACACCCAGAAGAACCTCGACAATTTGCCGCCAAGTCCGCTTTTCAGCTTTCACCCACTCGTCGAGCGTTCCGCCATCCACAAACTCGGTAACCAGGCATTGGCGGCCTTCGTACTCGCCGGCATCGTGAACCGTAAGAATGTGCGGGTGGTTAAGCGAAGATGCCAGTTGCGCCTCGCGCTGGAACCGCTTGGCCGCATTGGCGTCGGCGAACCAGGCGGAAAGGAATTTGATAGCTACCGGGCGGTTGAGCTTGGTATCGCGAGCCTGAAATACCACCCCCATACCGCCGGCACCCAGGCGGCGTTCAATTAAATAAGGTCCGATACGGGAGCCGGCCGTGATTGGTGTCTTCGAGCCGTCAGCAAGATCCGGGACAAAATCAAGATCCACCGACAGCGTTGGTAAAGGGGTTGCCTCGTGCTGCAGCAACGATTCCACCTCGTGCCGCAGTTCAGGGTCGGCGTCAGAGAGGGCTCCGCGGTTCTCACGAGCCGCGTGATAGAGTTCCTCAATTTGACGCAGACGTCCGGGATTCATTATTTCGCCGATGAGCCCCATAATAGTACTCTGCACGTCAGTTAGCGTTTTTACAGTAAATCTAAATCATGGAAGCGGCTGATTCGCTAGAAATAACCGGATTGCTGAAGGCGTGGACCAATGGCGATCAGGCAGCGCTGGACCGTCTTGTGCCGGTGGTTTACGACGAGCTGCGGCGGATGGCGCGCCGCTTCATGCGAAATGAACCGGCGGACCACACGCTACAAACCACCGCTCTGGTGAATGAAGTGTACCTGCGACTGGTGGATGTCAGGAATGTGGATTGGCAACACCGGGCTCAGTTCTTTGCCGTAGCCTCGCAGATTATGCGTCGCATCCTGGTGGATGCGGCGCGCGCTCG
This sequence comes from uncultured Acidobacteriaceae bacterium, assembly GCA_963787545.1. Classification (GTDB taxonomy): domain Bacteria; phylum Acidobacteriota; class Terriglobia; order Bryobacterales; family Bryobacteraceae; genus Bog-105. The sequence continues at coordinate 7,523 of CAWBDW010000017.1, read as the reverse complement.
AGGCGCCCAGAAGCGCGGCGGCGAACTCGCAAATATCGACGACGCAGTTCCTCTTTCGCAGAGTGCCGCGGATCCGCTTATAGCACTCGATGCGGCTTTAGATGAATTTGCAAAAGTGGCTCCGCGGCAGGCAAGAGTTCTCGAAATGCGCTACTTCGGCGGTCTCGGCGAGGAAGAGATTGCAACGGTGCTGAAAACCTCCACCCGGACTGTAGAGCGCGATTTCCAGTTCGCAAAGGCGTGGCTCGCGCGCGAGCTGAGCAACCCATAACGTACCAGCGCTACCTGGCCTAAGAAAAATTTTGCATTCCTGTCGGATCCTGATTCGTATTTCCGCCTGCTCTTGTGAAAGCTGATATACGGCTTTGACCAGATGGAAGCTCGAACAAGACGAAGTCGTGTCTCAACCCATTTGCGCGAATCCGTTTCAAGGAGAAGACGTAATGAAGAACCGTAGCAATATTTTCACTCAAGCAAGCGGCGTGCGCGTTTTGTGCCTGCTGGCGTCCGCGTTTCTCGCCTCAATGCTTACTGCGCAGAATATGGTCACCGACTGGAACACCGTTGCCGCAACGACGATAGTGACAAACGGGGGAATGCCGCCGGGCGCATCTGGGGTCTGGTTGGCGTACTCGAGCCTCGCCATTTATGATGCGGTCAACAAAATTACCGGCGAATACAGGCCTTTTTACAGCGAAAGTTCAACATCGGGCGATGCATCAGTGGACGCTGCTGTGGCCGCAGCCGCGCACCGCATTCTGGTCTACTACTTCCCTACGCAGCAAGCGAGTCTTGATGCGCAACTTGTCGCATCCTTAGCGAAGGTGAATGTAGCTGAGGGCGCCAAAAAGCATGGCGTCGCAGTGGGTGAAGCCGCAGCGCTCGCGGTTATTGCCGCTCGAGTGAACGACGGTCTCGAAGCCGACGTTCCTTATAATCCCGGATCAGGACCCGGTGCGTGGATTCCGACGCCTCCCGGATACCTTAGCGCCGCGACACCTTGGCTTGGTCAGATGCGGCCTTTCACGATGAAAACCGCAAGCGAGTTCCTGCCTGACGGGCCCACGCCTCTAAACAGCGAACCGTGGGCGAGGGATTACAACCTCACTCGTCTTTACGGCGACGCTAACAGCAGTGTTCGTTCAGCCGCCGAAACGGAAATCGGGATCTTTTATACCGAGAATACGGCAGGCCAATACGCGCGCATGTTTAACTATCTGATCGAAAACTACCACCTGGGGACAGCCGATTCTGCAAGACTGGTCGCAGTGCTTTGGACGGGCTATGCTGACGCCGCAATCGGCTGCTTCAACGGCAAATACACGTATGGGTTCTGGCGGCCGGTAACGGCGATCGAGGTAGGTGGTGGAGAGCCCCAGGAATTGACCGCCGATCCGAGTTGGCTACCCCTGGGTACCACACCCAATCATCCGGAGTACCCTGCGGCACACGGTTGCCTTACTGGCGCTGTGACAACGCTGATTGCGGATTATTTCGGGACGACGAAAGTAAAACTCGTAGTGGACAGCAAAGCATTCGGCACCACCGTGCACACGCATACTTTCGATGACACGCGCGACCTTATGGACGAGGTATTCTGGGCGCGCATCTATGCGGGTTTCCACTTCTATCACTCGCTGGAGGACGGGCGCCAACTCGGGCAGTCGGTAGCAAGACAGCTATTCCATCATTATTTCCGGCCGGAATCGGAAAAGGAACGATAACCCGAAGCGCTGCTGGTTCATTGATCTGAGTACTATCTGCGCGCGGCCCATAATGTGAAATCGCAGGCTTTGAATTTCGTTTTGCGACTGCGCTGTTCAGTTGCGAACACCGGCAGTTCGTGAAACAGTCGGCCGACAGCAATAGCCGATCGCGGCCGACCGGCGAAAAACCTAAGCGGATCAGTCAATTCCAGAGGCAATTTGGCTACGTCCAGCGGCTAGGCGACCGGATCCTTCCGGATCGCGCCTGTACGCGATCGCTATCCGCACTGTGAGTCCGAGTACTAGTGGGTGGCGCAGCGTTCCTCAACGCAGACTTTGGGTGATAGGTTTTCCGTCATATGCTCCCGCCTCGATGCTCTGGACGATGCTCCCGAGACTTGGACGCGTCATGATGCATGCATGGGCGGTGAGCACTCGCGATTCCGATGAGCGCAGCGTCGCAGCGAGAGCCCTAAACCGGGCACCATTCAGCGTACGAATGCCTACTAGCGCGTAGCATTGGCCTGCTGGCGTTCCGGTCTCAAACACTTTTTCTAAGAGGTCTTGCCTATCGGGTCGAGACATCACCTCCTTGTAATACCTCTCCCCGTCTGACGTGACACCCGCGAAGCCAACGCCGCCGAAGGCGAACAAACTCACTTTGGCAAGCCTCGCCACCAGGAGATCGTTGGAGAGATGGGCGGCTGTACTGCTATTGGATTGGCCAAGCAACCCCACGGCGAAGAAGGAAATCGTTAACGAGATTCGCCAAACCATAAATTGAGTTTCCGATAACTTATTATTGCTGGATCGGTTTGGATTTGGGCGATCGGGCCTGTTTCGACCGTGCCGACAATGACATGGACGTCGAGTGACGTTGCCGCCCTCCAAATGGCTTCCGGCTGTACACAATGGGTTTTGGGGCGCTTAGCATTTCATTTCTCCGCGTAGATGATCTCCCCATTTCGAATCGTGTAGCGAATTGTTGAAAATGCCGAAGTGTTCTGAGCCGGGTCAGCACCCAGGATCACAAGATCAGCATCCATTCCTTTCGCGATGCGTCCGCTGAGAGTCGAGTAGCCGAAGCGCTGGGCGGGATTCGTGGTAAGCGAAGCAAGAATCTCCTGAAAGCTCATTCCCGCGCGGGACATCCACTTGAATTCTTCGGAAGTATCGAACTGCTCGATGTAGCCAACGTCGGTGCCGAAGAGCACTTGCCCTCCTGCTTGCGAGAAAACCTGCAGTTGCCGGGCTGCCTTGCTCATCCACTGCTCGGCATCGTGAGGTGAGGCATGGCCGCCCTTCCTGGATTCGACGTCCCAAAGCGTGAGCGTCGGGGTAAGAGCCATATGTGCCGCCGTCATGCGCTGGACGAAAGACGGACTCCAGGGGGTATCGATGGGAGTAGTATGGGCCAGAATATCGACCCCACTCTGAATCGCAACCTCTATTCCTTGATTGTTGGAAACATGTGCAAAAACAGGTTTGCCGGCATGGTGAGCTTCGGCGACGATCACCTTCGCCAGATCCAAAGGCATGGTCAAGATGCCATCACGCTCCACAGAATTCGCAAAGATCTTAATGCCGTCCGCGCCGTCGTGGATCTGCTGGCGCACTCGCTCCGTTGCCTGCGCAGTTGATTCCACCTCCGGCATGCTGACGTGATGGGCTTCGAGGAAGGCTTTGACGTAAATCGGGGTTTTCACCCAAAATGGCTCACCGACTGTGAGAATCCGCGGCCCTTTCACTTCGCCGCTTGCGATGCGATGGCGGATGAGATTGGTGTTCTTGAGTACGGAAGCGAGATCAAAGACGGTAGTGAACCCCCAGCGTGTGAGCATCTCTTGAAATTGTGACGAGATCTGCTCGGGCGAGCGTTTTTCCGCATGAAGCAGCCCCGGCAGAAGAATGTGTACGTGGCTGTTCCAGAACCCGGCAGTCACGACGAGACCCTTACAGTCGATTACGGTCATACCGCGTGTGAGTTTGATCTCAGCGCTCGGCCCAACCGATAGAATGTGACCGCTGTGTATAAGGACTGAGCCGTTTTCGATTGGTAGTCCAGTTGGTGAGAGATAAATCTTTGCGCCAACCAGGGCCAGGTCGGAGGCGTAGCTCTGGTCAGTCGCAAAAAATGCGAGAACCAGGAGAAAAGGCAGCGCCAGGCGGAGTCGCATACTTAAAAACATACGCTGTAAGCGCACGGAATTGTTCCGAAGTGGCTTTTGAGCAGTTATTTCTCCAACGCTGGATGGACAGCGAGAAGGCTCGTTTACTGACTCGATTCATCCGGCTCAGAACCGGACTTAGCCTGAAAGGGGACGCTCCGGGCGGAGGTTGGCCACTCGGAAACTCTAAGCCAGATACAGAACGACAAGTCGTTAGCGCCCTATCGGGACTGTCTCGGTGGACACAGGGGGGAGCGATCGGCTCTCGAATCCGAGACAGTTTCGATAGGGACGACTTGGAGGAAGCCGCTGGCGTGGTGGTCCGCGCTATGGAGCTACAAGCGTGTTTTGCGAGCGCTGAGGTTGTTCACGCGAGCAACTATGTACGAGTGATTGGTCAAAAGATGGTTGCAGAGCGCATCGTTAAGTTGCAAGGATACGTAAAAGGGACGGGGGCCGATTGGTTGAGCCTGGGTTGAGGTGTGTATAGACGCACTTCTGCGTGCGCGCCGTGCGGCACGTCGTTGCGTCAGCAAATCTAGCGGCCGGGAAGAACTTACGAGCTGTCGAAAAAACGGCATACGGAGTTCAGCTGTAAAGCGGAAAGATTCGGACCGATATGCATGGGAGCGTGGCAACGGGGACACTGCCAAGTGGAATTTTGGTGGACCACCGCTCCTGAGCAGACTTCAAGGGATGGCAATGCAGCAGCGATAAGCTGACGTGCCATCGTTAACAGGGCAGACCGCCTGGTGTTCGTTAAGAAGCCGAAGTGCCGAATGCGCACAAAGCCACGCGGCAGGATGTGATGAGACAAACGGCGTAAGAACTCCAGCGCGGTAAGAGTCATTTTGCGCTGTTTGTTTCTATGCGCGTAGTCTCTCCAGCGAAAGGTGACGTGCTCGCCATCGAAGTTCAGCAAGCGATGATTGCTGATGGCCACACGATGGGTGTAACGGCCAAGGTAGCGCAAAACCTGAGTCGGTCCGCCGAACGCGGGCTTGGCATAAACGACCCAGTCTTTATTGAAGAGGCTGTCGAGGAAGACAGCGAAGCGCTTTGGATTCCTAAGCTCTGCAGTTGGACCCGCAAAGCTCAATTTTCTCTTGCGATGGAGCTTCCGTAACCCTTCCGCGAACTTGGCTCGAAACACAACGCCAAGCACGTCAACGGGCAGGAAGAAGGCGTACTTCGGTCGAATCCATCCCCGGTAGTCAGATGAGAATCCACCAGCCGGCACGACGCAGTGGATATGAGGATGGAGCAGCAGGTTCTGGCCCCAGGTATGCAGGATGCTAATAAACCCGATCTGTGCACCGAGACGCTTTGGGTTGGCTGCCACCTCCAGCATGGCAGCGGCGCTGGCACGAAACAGTAGGTCGTAAAGGAGACGGGCATTTTGATGGCAGAGCTCATTCAACTCATGGGGTAGAGTAAACACGACGTGGAAGTACGGGACCTCCAGCACTTCCCGTTCTCGCGCCGCGATCCAACGCTGGCGAGCTTGTGCCTGACACTTCATGCAATGTCGATTGCGGCAGGAGTTGTAGGAGACGGCCTGATAATCGCAACCGGAACACGTATCGATGTGGCCGCCCAGCGCCGCCGTGCGGCAGCGGGCGATAGCTCGCAGCACGGTGAGTTGCTGGAAGTTCAGCCACGGATTCTGTTTCAAGAAGCGATCGCCCTGCTCGCGGAGTATATCGGCCACCTCCACGGCAGGCCGGCTCATTCGGGCTTGCGTTTCCTTCGGGAGCGTTCCAGTTGCGCAGGATCCGAGATGCTGATCCGCTCCAGCGGGTTGGCTGTCGCTTGGAGATGTCGTCGCGAAAGGTGCAGATAAACCGTTGTTGCTTCGAGATCAGAATGCCCAAGTATCATCTGGATCGTTCGCAAATCGGCACCGGACTCCAACAGATGAGTCGCAAAACAATGGCGCAGCGTATGCGGCGTCACCCGCTTCTGAATGCCGGCACGGATGCAGGCTTGCCGTACTGCATCCCAGACAATCTTTTCGGTGATGGGCTTGTCCGCCCGCCAGCCGTTCACCGTGCCGGGAAACAAGTAAGTCTGCGGCTTCATCCAGCGGTAGTACTCGCGCAGGGTTCGAAGCAGCGTCTTGCTTAAGGGGACTTCGCGATCGATGCCGCCCTTGCCCTGAACGACGCGAAGCATCATGCGTTTGCTATCGATGTCGCTTACCTTCAGGCGACACATCTCGGCACGGCGAAGACCTGTCGCGTAAAGCATCATCAGCATGGCCCGGTGGTATAGGTTGCGAGCCGCTCCAATCAATCGCGCTACTTCACCGGGACTGAGGATTACCGGCAGGTGCTTTCGCTCCTTTGGATACGGTAAATCCTCTTTCATATCCCGGCGCTTGAGCACCTTGATGTAAAGAAACCGCAGAGCACATACGTTCACGACGACGGTGCTGACAGCAAGCTTTCTTTCGCCCAGCAGGTAGGCATGGTAGCTTCGGATGTCATCCGGCCCGATTGCCTCAAGCGGCGTGCAAATGTGCTGCTGGAAATGTTCTACCGCTCTGACGTACGACTGGATCGTCGTTGCGGCATAGTTGCGACGGACGAGCTCTTGTCTCATCCGCTCGATCAATGTGGTCACAGAGAACTCCCTTCTCTGCGACTAACTTATTCTTCCTACGACCACCACTGCTCAGGTCGGCCGCCGCGCCAGCGGCTTCGTCCAAGTCGGCTTTCCGCCCTGTCCGCATTTCCGCGCATTTCCGCCGTCCGCATTTCCGCTGCATTTCCCCTCCCGCATTTCCCCGCATTTCCCTCGCGCGTTTCGCAGCTCTCGATTTGCGGGCAGCTTGTTATGACACGGCATCTATTTCAAAAACCAAGTTCGCTGTGGGAGCCCAAACGCACCAACTCGAGCGTGGCGGTGTCGGGCTGGCGATAGATCAGGATGAGATCGGGCCGAATGTGACAGTCGCGGTGATCGCTCCATTCACCGGATAAAAGATGGTCAAAATTTCGGTGAGGAAGGGGCGTGTCATTGGCGAGCATGTTCACGACTTCCATAAGCAGCGCGTCGAGTTTCTTGCCGTGCTGGGTAGATTTTTCGCGCCGGTAATCGCGCTTGAAACGAGTGGTGTATTTAATCTCCCGCATTCAGGCTGCGAAGCAAGTCTTTGGGTTTTCCGGCCTTGATGAGGTCGCCACGGCGGGCGGCTTTCATAGCGGCAATCGTTTCAACGTTGGGGTTCAACAGCTCGAACGGCAGAGTTTTTTCTGCCGCAACGCGCACCATCAGCAAGCGGAAAGCATCGGACACAGTAAGCCCGATTTTCTTCAAGGCGGCGGCGGCCTGCTTTTTGGTGCGTTCGTCGATACGAGCGCGGACAACGGAACTGTGGGCCATGGCGGTATATCCTCTTGAGCTACATTGTAGCCCAGAAGGTGCTACAAAAGACAAGATGGTTCGCCACCTTCGCTCGCTCCGGCTATGGCTACCCGGAGTTTGTGCGCAGAGTGAACGCGTTCCGGGATTTCTATGGCCTCACATCATTCACCTATAAGCAGCTCGATAAGTTCCTTTGGTATTTGGGTGACACACTGCTGTCAAACGGGAAAGCTTAACCGTCCGGTGTCTGCCGGGTTGTTCGAAGACAAACGCAAATGCC
>CAWBDW010000016.1:0-189296 GCA_963787545.1 uncultured Acidobacteriaceae bacterium | reverse complement strand
ACAAGCAGCTAACTATTCATCGGAGTGATCCATGCAGGATAGAGCGTGCAGGATACAACCATGCAGGATACAAGCACACTGATCCATCAGGAGTTCTCCGGCCAACGCACCTTCGACGCTGTCGTCGCAGCATTCGAGGCGGCGATTGGCTCGGGCGATGGCAAGATCTTCCAATCCATAATGGATCAAACCATAAGCGCGAGCGATTTTGCCGACCGCATCCGTGCCGCCGAGGGTTCCAGCGGCTTCATTCTCTTCCTCAAGGTGGAGCACGGTCCATGGCTGGCGCGAGTGGGCATCGGAGGCCGGGCGACCATGTATACCATCGGCAATCCTCTGATCGCCCGGACCATGATCCGGCACAACATCGAAGTTGGACTGAACGTTCCCGTGCGCGTTCTGATCTATGAAGACGCGGCGAAAACCGGGCGCATCGGGTACGATCTTCCCTCGTCGCTGATGGCTCGGCTAAAGAACGAGCAGATCACAGCAGCCGCGAAACTGCTGGATGACAAGCTGGCAGCTTTGGCACGGCATTGTACCGGAAGTAGCGGCTGAATCGATCCGCAGGCGGCATCATGAAGGCATTCATTATCGACCGTTATCGAAACGAGGATCGCGGACGGATTGCCGAAATGCCAGACCCGAAGCTGCGGGAGGATGACGTATTGGTCCAGATCCACGCCGCTGGTGTAAACCTTCTGGATTCCAAAATCAGAGACGGAGAATTCAAGCGCATTTTGCCGTATCGCTTACCACTCATTTTGGGCAATGATGTGGCTGGGGTCGTGGTCCGAGCCGGACCTCGAGTGCGGCGATTCAAGATTGGCGATGAGGTCTATGCGCGGCCAGATCAAGATCGAATCGGCGCGTTTGCGGAATTCATTTCCATGAATGAAGATGCGGTGGCGATTAAGCCGAAAAAACTCACTATGGAAGAAGCGGCTTCCATCCCTCTGGTTGGCTTGACCGCCTGGCAGGCGCTGATCGAAAGAGCGAGCCTGAAGAAAGGGCAAAAAGTTCTCATCCACGCGGGCTCCGGTGGTGTCGGAACCTTCGCAATTCAGCTCGCCAAGCATCTTGGGGCGATAGTAGCGACGACAACGAGCACGGCGAATCTCGCTTTGGTCAAGAGCCTCGGCGCGGATATTGCGATCGATTACAAGAAAGACGATTTCGAGAAAGTCCTCCGCGATTGCGATGTGGTTTTAAATAGTCTGGGCAAAGAGACGCTCGAAAAATCCCTACGAGTGCTAAAACCCGGCGGAAAGCTCATCTCGATCTCCGGTCCACCCGATCCCGATTTTGCGAAAGAGATTGGATCGAATTGGATCGTGAGATTGGTGATGCATGTTTTGAGCTATCGAATTAGGAAGAAAGCAAAACGTCATCACGTAAGCTATTCGTTTCTTTTCATGAGAGCAAATGGCGACCAATTACAAAAGATCAGTTCTCTCATCGATTCCGGGGTCATACGTCCAGTTGTGGATCGGGTCTTTCCATTCGAATCGACCAAGGAAGCATTAGCTTACGTCGAAAAAGGACGGGCCAAAGGCAAGGTCGTTGTCAAGGTGAGATAAATAATCCTGCTTCGGCGGAATTTATCGAGAGCTTCGCCAACGGCCTGACAACGCCTTAGTCCCCATGCTGAACCTAAGATCTCCCGATTGAAATCGTTTTTGTCCGCCGATAAGCGAAAACACACCGAAACCAGGCCGCCTAACGAACGACATGAATAGTGAGCCCTTCTGAGAATACCTGTCTTTATGGGACGACGTCTCCTTGATCTGCACAGCTACGGTCCACATGCGCTTACCTTATGGACGCGATTGGTTTCGGCCATGCCGGTGTGGGCTCGAACCGCAGCCGGGTTTTGGGGACCGGCCTCGATCATGACAGGTACCGCTGCCGTTGTGGTGATGCTAGGCTGCATTTTCTTATTTCGGATCCGGGCCAGCCGCGAAACGCGAAAACTCCAAGCGGAGATTGCCAATCAAATCGCCCGGGCGCAAGCGGCTGAATCTGCAAATGTGGCGAAGGCGGAGTTCCTGGCGAGCATGAGCCATCAGATTCGCACGCCCTTGAACGCGATTGTAGGTTTTACAGAACTGGCCTTGAAAACAGAACTCGATCCTCAACTGCGCGAGTACCTCGATACGGTGCGCACGTCGGCCGATTGGTTGATGTACACGGTAAACGACATTCTTGAGTTTTCCCGCATTGAGGCAGGCACAGTACAGCTTGACGAGGTACCGTTCTCGCTCTCCGAGTGCATCCAGTCCGCGATGAAAATGGTGGAGCGGGAAGCGGCTGCGAAGAAATTGCTTACAGCTTGCAAAATAGATCCGGAGTTACCGCAAGTCGTTTGTGGCGACCCGATGCGGCTACGCCATGTCATTTTCAATCTTCTAGATAATGCCGTCAGATTTACTACGAGCGGAAGTGTCATCCTCTCAGCCGCGCTGGAATCGAATGACACAAACGGCGTTCTCGTCCGCGTGATAGTAACAGATACCGGCATTGGGATGTCGCCTGCCAAGCGGTCGCTGATTTTCGAACCATTTCAGCAGGTAAATGGCAGCACGACGCATAAATCGCGGGCAACTGTCCTGGGACTGCCGATTTCACGGCGTCTCATTGAGCTGATGGGCGGAACGATGGATTTCCAAAGCCAATTGGGCGCAGGCAGCACGTTCGAGTTCACTGCGCGATTCCAGAAAGAGGAAACAGCGGAACTCGATGCGTCCGTGCATCCTTCGGAGAGAAGCGGCTCGAAGGAGCTTTCGCTGCTGGTAGTAGAAGACGACGCGGTGAGCCGCCGCCTGCTCACGAAGGTTTTAGAATCCGCCGGGCATCGGGTGTGGACGGCCGGCGATGGCAAAGAGGCTTTGCATTACGTCGAAACCGAGGCGTTTGATCTCATCTTCATGGATATGCAGATGCCCGACCTCGACGGCTTGGAAGCAACGCGAGCAATCCGAAAGGACGAAGCGCCAGGTCTGCATGTTCCGATTTATGCGCTCACAGCGCATGCTTTGCATAGCGATCGGGACAAATGTTTGGCGGCGGGCATGGACGGTTTCCTGACAAAACCGATCGCCGTGGATGAAGTGTTGCACCTCGTTTCCAAGCTAGCCCCGAGCACGCTTTGTGCCGCCGATGCCGATCTCGCTGCGAATCCCGCGGATAAGGCAGCGAGCGTCTCGTGTGCCGATCTTAAGGACGTAACTGCCGGGCCTGACGATGATGCCTTCCCGTCTAAATACTTCCGTAGTGAAATAACCTCCGAGACTGCGATCGCCGCGCGCGGCACCGATAACGGAGATGCAGATCCCGATGCCAGCGAGGCGTATACCTTAGAAACCGATCCAATCCCTGCCTCGGAGTTTCTGTATGAAGAAGAAGCCCCGGAGCCGGATTCGAGTGTTTACTTGTACGCGGGGGCGTCCGCGCCTGAAGAGCATGATTTCTCCGCGGCAAGCGGGGTACTGGCTCAAGGCGCAGAGGCCGCCAGCATTGTTCGCCGTGGGGACCCTTTTCACGGCAATTCGGATGATAGCCATTCGGCCGCAAACGGCAAAGTAAGCGCCCCGGTCGGGCTTGCGCTGCTACAGGCAACGTCCGAATTGACCCGGGAATCCCCCGCCCCGGCCAAGCAACAGGACGGTCGGCCGCCCAACTCAGCCAGGAACCCTTTTGAGCAAGCGCGAAAAGCGCTATCCAACTGCCGCTTCGATGTCCGGGTAATTCACAACAACGGAGATCCGAGCGACCGCAACTTGATTTAGAGAAAAGGATGGACGAACAGATGTCAACAGTCGACCCAAACGGAACACTTGCGAACGGAAACGGAGCGAGCGGCGCGGTCGTTCATCTCGTCCTCCAAGGCAAGGGCGGCATCGGGAAAAGCGTCATCGCGAGCTGGCTCGCCGAGTACCTTCTCAAGCGAGGCAAGCATGTGCATTGCATTGACGGCGATCCGGTCAATCGCTCGCTCGCTCAGTACAAATCGCTTAACGTCGAAAAGCTGGATTTAATCAATGAAGAAGGAGTCATTGTTCGGACACGTTACGATGCTCTGCTGGAACGATTCGTTACCGAAAACGGAGTATTCGTTGTGGACAGCGGCGCCACCGCGTTTCTCCCTCTCTGGAGCTACATCGTGGAAACCGAGGTCATTCGCGTGCTGCGCGAGACTGGCCGGAAATTGTACGTCCATTGCGTCGTAAGCGGCGGTGAAATGTTGAGCGACAGCCTTCTGGGTTTCGACACCCTGGCTACTAGTACGCCGGATAGAAACATGGTCGTGTGGATCAACGAGTATTTCGGTCCGGTGGCGCGCGAAGGCAAGATGTTCGATGAGATGAACGTTTTCCAGAAGCACGCCGACAAGGTCGTTGGATCGGTTGGGATACCCCAGCGGAGCCCCGATACATTTGGGGCTAGCGTTCTGCTGATGCGCGAAAAGAAGCTGACATTCGATGAGGCGATGCAGTCGGATGGATTTATGCTCGCCCAAAAATCGCGCCTTCATATCGTCCGGCGCGATCTTTACGAGCAGCTCGATAAATTGGAACTGGATAAATCAACCCCGGGAACGGTGGTTGGCTAAGCTATCACTTCGGCGACCACTGCTCGTCGGCGGAGGGACCGTAGAGCGCGGGGACGGGCACATCGTTCAGGCGAAGATAGACGCCGAGCTGCGCTACATGGTGAATCAGATGATTAAAGAACATGCGGCGGAAGCTCAACGAGCGTGAGTCGTTCGAGATCAGATGCTCACCGAAGCTGAAACGCCACGGTGCCGCCAACTGCTCATCGGAAGCGGCAGCTAGGGCGGCGTGGCATTTAGCGGCGTTTTCGTCAAACTGCTTGAGGCATTGTTCGCGTGAGGTGAAGTTAAGATCGGGATGCGGGTGCTTGGGGGCCGCGAGATCCATCCCGTCATCTTGGATAACATAAGCACCGAAAAGCGGCAGCGTGGCGCAATGCATTGCGAGCCTGCCCATAGGCATGGACTTGTCGTGTGCTTTGTAATCGGGCTTGTCGTCCGGAACCCTTTCGAGAGTGCGGCGGGTGTTGGACATTTCGGAATTGAAATCCAGCAGAAGCAGTTCAGCGGTTTTCATTGCGTCCTTTCATCAACAAGATTGTACTGTTGGAGGGGCAGAGTAGAATTCTGCCCCTCAATTCGTTAGCTGGCGAGAGCTAAGGGCCGGACGTTGATGTTGGGGATCACGAGCGAGAGCACTTCCTCGACGCGATCCACGAAGTGGAATTGCATCTCCTGGCGGACGTGATCGGGCAGATCGCGCAGGTCTTTCTTGTTGCCTTGCGGCAGGATCACCCGGCGGATGCCGGCGCGGCGGGCGGCGAGGACTTTTTCCTTGACGCCGCCGATGGGCAGCACCAAACCAGCCAGCGTTACTTCGCCGGTCATGGCAATGTCGCTGCGAGCCGGAAGATTGGTGTAGAGCGATGCCATCGCGCTGGTCATGGTGACGCCCGCCGAGGGGCCATCTTTGGGGATGGCGCCGGCTGGAACGTGCACGTGGACGCCATTGTTTTTAATGGCACTCGGATCGACTCCCAAATCCGCCGCATGCGCCCAGATATAGCTTTGGGCGATTTTGGCGGATTCCTGCATGACTTCGCCGAGCTGGCCAGTCATAGTGAGGCCTTTTCCTTCGGGAAGCAGCGCACTCTCGATATAGAGGACATCGCCGCCCGCTTCGGTCCAGGCAAGGCCGGTCGCGACACCGGCCGGCACGGTTTTGCGCATGTGCTCGGGAAGGAAGAACTCCGGACCAAGCAGATCCGTCAATACCTCCGGCGTGATGGTTACTTTTTCGACCTGGCCTTCGGCAAGCCGGAGCGTTACTTTACGGGCAACGCGGGCAATGGCGCGCTCGAGCTGGCGCAGACCCGCTTCGCGCGTGTAGCCGCCGATAATCGCTTTTAGTCCTTCGTCGGCGAACTCGATTTGTTCTTCGGTGAGTCCGGTGGCCTTCAACTGTTTAGGAATGAGATAGCGGCGCGCGATCTGCTGCTTTTCCTCCTCGCTGTAGCCGGAGAGCCGCAGGATTTCCATGCGGTCGAGCAGCGGCTGCGGAATGGTATCGAGCGAGTTGGCGGTGGTGATGAACAGTACCTTCGACAGATCGAAGGCGAGGTCGAGATAGTTATCGCGAAAAGTCTTGTTCTGTTCGGGGTCGAGGATTTCGAGCAGCGCGGCAGCCGGATCTCCGCGGAAATCGCGGCCGAGCTTGTCGACTTCATCGAGCAGCAAAACCGGGTTCAAAGCTCCGGCGCGGCGCATGGCTTGCAGCAGACGGCCGGCCATGGCGCCGATATAAGTTCGCCTGTGACCGCGTAGCTCGGCTTCGTCATGCAGACCGCCGAGGCTGAAGCGCTCGAATTTGCGTCCAAGCGCGCGGGCGATCGATTGGCCGAGCGAGGTTTTCCCGACTCCGGGCGCGCCTACGAAGCACAGAATGGGAGCTTTCGCTTCCGGATTGCGCTTCAGAACACTGAGGTGCTCAAGGATGCGCTCCTTGACTTCTTTGAGGCCGAAGTGATCTTCGTCCAGTACCTGGCGGGCATGCGAAATTTCGAGGTTATCTTCCGTGACGGCGTGCCACGGCAGATCGAGAACAAACTCGAGATAAGTGCGGGTGACGTGATAGTCGGGCGCGCCAGCGGGTAAACGCTCCAGGCGGCTTAACTCCCGTTCGAATTCTTTCTTGGCTTCTTCGGGGAGATTGGCCTTTCTCAAAGCGCTCCCGCAGCATCTCGACTTCGGCTTTATCGGCGTCCTTTTCGCCGAGTTCCTGCTGGATGGCGCGGAGCTGCTGGCGGAGCATGTACTCGCGCTGCTCTTTCGACATTTCGTCGCGAGCGTCGGTGGCGATCTTCTGGCGCAGCTCCAAGACCTGCAGCTCGTGAGCGAGATAGGAATGGATCAAGCGCAGCGCGTCGACGCGAGTTTCGGCTTCGAGCAGGGTTTGCTCACGGGCTGCATCAAGACTGAAAATACTGGCGAGCAGATAGGCCAAGCGAAGCGGATCGTCGCTGCCGGCGAGCATGCGTGTCAGCTCGGCCGCCGACTGGGGCTGCGCCATGGTGATGGCTTTGGAAGCAAGTTCGAGCAGCGCGCCCGAGAGCGCTTCGACTTCGGAGCCCGCATCCTGGGGCAGCGGGAACGCTCGATATTTGGCGGTCAGATAGGGCTCGACCGCTTCGAGCTTGACGAGCACAACGCGTTCTACGCCGAGGACCAGGATCTCCAGCATGCCCTCATTGGGGCGGGATGATTTGCGGATCACGGCCTTGGTGCCGACCGTATATAAATCGTCCTGTTGCGGCGAATCGACTTGGGCGTCGCGCTGAGCTACGAGAATGATTTCTTTTTCTTCGGTTTTCAGAGCCGCCTCGACGGCCTGAAGGGAGCTGGGGCGCCCGACCGAGAGAGGCAGAAGCAATCCCGGGAAGAGGATGGTGTTCTTCAGCGGGAGCGCCGGCAAGACTTGAAATTCATGGTTTGCCATTTTGATGATTCCTATACGTTCGATGCAGGGAGATAGCAGAAGGCTGCGATTCCCTGCGTTTCAAATACTCAAGTTTCAGAAGGTCACAAAAAAGCCCGGGAGTGGAATTCTCCCGGGCCGAAGCAGGCGAAAACGCCTGCTTTACAAGGTTTACTGCGCAGGCAGAGCCAGGAAGAAGGTCTGACCGTTCTGAAGAGTTGTCAGCAGAACGGCTTTGCCATTGGCTGCGGCCATTTCACGTTTGAAATCGGAGACGTTGGCGATGGGATGCCGGTTGACCGCCACAATTACCGTGCCTCGACCGAGACCGGCAACACCCCCCGCCGGACTGCTCTCGTCGACATCGTCGATCAACACACCCTTGGTTCCAGCCGGAATGGTCTCTTGTTGCGATAGCTGCTGGATCAGATCGGGTGTCAAGGTTTCCACAGTCATGCCACGAACAGAGGCGTTAGCCCCATTTCCGTTTTCTTCGTTGTTGGCGCCGCCGTTGTTGTTCTCGTTGTTCTTCCCTAACTCCAGCCCGCCGGGACGGGTTGCGAGCGTTGCGGTGACCTTCATGGGTTTGCCGTTGCGAAGTACGTCGAGAGTAATGGTGCTACCGGGCGACTCGGAAACCACATCCATCGTCAGGTCTTCCATGCCCTGCACCTGTTTGCCATTTATAGAGGTGATAACGTCGCCCGATTGCAAACCAGCTTTAGCTCCAGGGCCGCCGGGAGTTACATCGGCAACAACCGCGCCTTTGTCCCCCTTGACGCCGAACAGCGGAGCGTTGTCGGCAGTGAGGTTCTGCAGGCTGATACCGAGATAGCCTCGTGAAACTTTGCCGTTTTTCATGATCTGGTCCATGACGCCCTTGGCCATGTTGGAGGGAACCGCAAAGCCGATGCCGATATTGCCGCCCTCGCCGCCGAAGCTGCTGTTACCGCCGGTGAGGATCATGGTGTTGACGCCGATTAGCTCACCTCTGGCATTGATGAGCGCACCGCCCGAATTGCCGGGGTTGATGGCGGCATCGGTTTGAATGAAATTCTGGATGCTAAGTTCTCCACCGGCGAGATGCCGGTTCTTCGCGCTGACAATGCCCATCGTAACCGTGTGGTCCTGTCCGAAGGGATTGCCGATGGCGAAGCAGAGATCGCCGACGCGCGCGGCGTCGGAGTTCGCGAAGGGCAAAGTAGGCAGATCGTTCGCGGCGATTTTGACGACCGCGAGATCGGTTTGCGGATCGGTGCCGACCACTTTGCCGGTGAAAGTACGGCCATCGGAAAGATCAACCTTGAGACTGTTGGCCTTTTCGACGACGTGATTGTTGGTGAGGATGTAACCGCTTGGGCTGATGACGATGCCGGAGCCGAGTCCCTCTTCCCGCTGCGGGCGAGGACGGCCCTGCTGGCCGCCGAAGAACTGGCGGAAGAACGGATCCGACATAAATGGGTTGTTCTGCTGCTGATCGGAAGCCTTGATGATGCGCGTCATGCTGATTTTGACGACGGCGGGAGAAGCCTTTTCGATCACGTCGGCGAAGGAATTGGACAACTGGTTGACGCGCTGGGTGCTGGTGTTGGTATCGGCTTGGGCAACGACCGAAACGGGCGCGTGCGCCGAATGATTAGCTACGGCAATGGCCGCGATGAGGCCACCGCCGATAGAAGCCGCCACCAGCGTTAGAATCGCGGTCGAGCGGCGAAATTGGACCACGTTAGACATGTTCCTTAAAATCCTTTCTACTTTCTATATGCGGCGCTTAGGCGACCCCGCCGCTCTTCCTTGGCAATTGACTTGCACACTGGCGATCCGTGTGCTTTCCAAACGTTTGACGTGCTAAAGCAAAATTCGATTTACATGCGCAGATCCCTAGCGTGCTACCGAAGTTTCGGCAGGCGAAAGCGCCTGTACCCGGAAAGTGAGGCCAGAGCCGGCCGGGCCGGCATCGATCAAGACGGTTTGGCCGTCACGTATCTCCCCGCCCACAATTCGCTTGGCGAGCGGAGTTTCAATCTCGCGCTGAATGGCGCGCTTCAAAGGCCGCGCGCCGTAAGCCGGATCGTACCCGCTTCGCACTAGACGGGTGCGGGCTTCATCCGACAGTTGTAACACGATATGGCGTTCCTCCAGGCGCGCTCGCAGACCTGCTAATTGGATGTCGACAATCTGCTTAAGATGCTCTTCGCTCAAAGCATGGAAGACGATGATTTCATCGAGCCGGTTCAGAAATTCGGGCCGGAAGGCCTGCCGCAGCTCGGAAAGTACCGTGTCTTTCATGCGGCGGTATTCCTCGCCTTCGAAAGCACCGCGGTATTCGAGGATGCGGTGGCTGCCGATGTTGGACGTCATGATGACGATGACGTTTTTGAAATCGACGGTGCGCCCCTGGCCATCCGTAAGACGGCCGTCGTCGAGCAATTGCAACAGCGTATTGAAGACGTCGTGGTGCGCCTTTTCGATCTCGTCGAATAAAACGACCGAGTAGGGACGGCGGCGGACGGCTTCGGTGAGTTGGCCGCCTTCGTCATAGCCGATATAGCCGGGAGGAGCGCCGATCAGGCGGGAAACGGTGTGTTTCTCCTGATATTCGGACATGTCGATGCGGATCATGGCGCGTTCGTCGTCGAACAGAAATTCGGCGAGAGCGCGGGCAAGCTCCGTTTTTCCAACACCCGTGGGACCTAAAAAGAGGAAGCTGCCGATGGGGCGGCGCGGATCTTTCAAACCGGAACGGGCGCGCAAGACGGCTTCGGCCACCGCGAGTACCGCTTCATCCTGGCCGATGACGCGTTTGTGCAACTCGTCTTCAAGCGCCAGCAGCTTTTTCATTTCGCCTTCGAGCAGCTTGGAAACGGGCACGCCGGTCCAGCGGCTGACCACTTCGGCGATATCTTCCTCGTCGACTTCCTCTTTGAGCAGGCGCGTGGCGCCTTGCTTGCCGGAGACGCGCTCCTGTTCGGCGTTGAGCTGGCGTTCGAGTTCGGTCAGCTTGCCGTATTTGAGCTCGGCGGCTTTGTTCAGGTCATAGGCGCGTTCGGCTTGGGCGATTTCGATTTTGATTTGATCGATCTGTTCGCGAAGGGCCCGCACGCGCTGCACGCCTTCTTTTTCGGTCTGCCACTGGGCTTGCAGAGCCGATGACTGAGTCTTGAGATTTGCGAGCTCCTTTTCGATGCGAGTGAGGCGGTCTTTAGAGACGGCATCGCTCTCTTTTTTTAGAGCTTCGCGCTCGATTTCGAGCTGCATAGTGCGGCGGAGCAGCTCGTCGAGCTCGGCCGGCATGGAATCGATTTCGGTGCGCAGCTTGGCGGCGGCTTCGTCGACCAGGTCGATGGCTTTATCGGGCAGAAAGCGATCTGTAATGTAGCGATTGGAAAGCACGGCGGCGGCCACCAGGGCAGTGTCTTTGATGCGCACGCCGTGGTGCATTTCATAGCGCTCCCGCAGGCCGCGGAGAATGGAGATAGTGTCTTCCACGCTCGGTTGATCCACGAAAACGGTTTGGAAGCGGCGCTCGAGAGCGGCATCCTTCTCGATGTACTTGCGGTATTCGTCGAGCGTGGTCGCGCCGATGC
Source organism: uncultured Acidobacteriaceae bacterium (assembly GCA_963787545.1). Lineage (GTDB taxonomy): Bacteria > Acidobacteriota > Terriglobia > Bryobacterales > Bryobacteraceae > Bog-105. The sequence goes on along the minus strand of CAWBDW010000016.1, from coordinate 178,183 downwards.
AGTGCAGCTCGCCACGGGCCAGCATAGGTTTGAGCAAGTTGCCTGCATCCATTGCACCTTCGGCTTTGCCGGCGCCGACGACGGTGTGCAGCTCATCTATAAAGAGGATGATGCGGCCTTCGGACGATTGGACTTCTTTGAGAACGGCTTTGAGGCGCTCCTCGAATTCACCGCGGAATTTGGCTCCGGCGATGAGCGCGCCCATGTCGAGCGCGACCACCTGCTTATCTTTCAGGCCTTCGGGCACGTCGCCACGGACGATGCGCTGAGCGAGGCCTTCGACGATAGCGGTTTTGCCGACGCCCGGCTCGCCGATCAGAACCGGATTATTCTTGGTGCGGCGGGAGAGAACTTGAATGACCCGGCGAATCTCCTCGTCACGCCCGATGACGGGATCGAGCTTGCCTTTGGAAGCGAGTTCGGTCAGATCGCGGCCGTATTTCTGGAGCGCTTCGTAAGTGGTTTCCGGATTTTGAGTGGTGACTCGCTGGTTGCCGCGGACCTCGACCAGGGCTTTCATGAGCCGGTCGCGCGTGAGCCCAAAATCGCGCAGCAGCTTACCCGCCGCGCCTTGATCTTCGGCCGTGGCCAGCAGCAGGTGTTCGATGGAAACGTACTCGTCTTTCAGGCGCTTGGCCTGTTCTTCGGCGACGGTAAAGAGATTCGAGAGCCGGTTGGTGATGTAGACCTGGTCCGGCCGCATCCCCGCGCCGCTCACCTTGGGGAGCTTGTCGATCTCCTGGACGAGACGGCGGTGCAAGGTCTCGAGCGGCACATCGGCCCGCAGCAAAATGGAGGGCGCGAGTCCGCCCTCCTGCTCCAGCAGGGCGAGCAGGAGGTGTTCGACATCCACCTGTTGATTGCCGTGTTCGAGGGCTTCGGTTTGCGCCTGCCGGATCGCCTCCTGCGATTTTTCGGTCAGTCGATTGAAATCCATAGTGATGCTTCAGTACGAGGATAACACTTTAGTGCTTCGTAATGCAATAATCTTAGCGTACAATGCTAAACATTCGCCTCGCAAAATTGCGGTACATTGAAGTTGGTTCAAAGCCATGCGATGCCGGTTCCCTGCCCTTTTTCTGAGCTGCTGGCTGACTGTACCGGCTCCTCTGTTCGGCTGGTGGGAGACCGGGCACCAGACCGTGGCGCGCCTGGCTGCGGCCCATCTGACGCCTGCAGCTCGAACGCGCGTCGCCCGGATTTTGGATGTGCCGGACAGCCCCGAAGCGGTTGCGGACGGCCTGGCGCGCGCCTCGACCTGGGCAGATGAAACCAAGAACGAGACGCAAACCGGCGAGTGGCACTACATTGATCTGACGCTGGAAGACAAAAAATCAGACATTCCGGCGCGCTGCCCCGCGGAGAATTGCGCTCCGGCGCGGATTCGTCTGTTTGCGGCGCAGCTTGCTTCGCATCCGGCCGGGGGCAAATGGAGCGAACTGGACGCGCTGCGGTACCTGGTTCATTTCGTCGGCGACGTACACCAGCCGCTGCACACCATCGACGATGCCGATCTGGGCGGTAATTGCGAGCGGCTGAATCCGCCGGTGGAGACGGCCAAGAATCTGCATGCGCTTTGGGACGGCGGAATTATCCTGGCGATGGGCGTGGACAGTAAGGCGCTGGCGGCGGATTTGGAGAAAGAGATCGAGAATTTCGATACGGCTCGACAGGATAGCATGGCGAGCGGCAATGTGGACGACTGGGTTTGGGAATCGCACGAACTGGCGGAGAAAGACGTTTATTACAAGCTGCACATTCCGGTGGAACCGGTCGAGTTTCCGGCCCGCTGTGACGCGGCCCCGGCGGAGATCACGGACTTCGAACCGCGGATTGACGCACTTTATATAGATGAGATGAAGCCGGTGGTACGCGGCCAGCTGGAGAAGGCGGGTTTGCGTTTGGCCAAGCTGTTGAATGAGACGTTGTGAGTGGGCCGGTGGTCGCGTTACGAACTGATTGAACCTAGGGAGCCGCCGGGCTGCTCCCAAGCAGGCGTGCTTTCGAAAAATCTTCAGCCGCGAGCGCCGTGCGAAAAGTGTGGAAGAATTGGGTTTCAGCGCCATCTGCGGTGAGCGGAGCAGATGCCCCGATTTGGGGCAAGAGGTCCCGGGTTCAAATCCCGGCGGCCCGACCCGTTTGCAGTGTACGTTTCCTATCTAGCGGTTTGTGATAGAGAAGCACACGGCTGGCTGAGCGCTCCAAAGACACATCGACCCTGCGGAGATCGAGCGCCCGCTCTATGTCGCGATGGCGGTCGGGATGCGCGAAGAACAGAAGAAACCCGCCGCCGCCTGCGCCTAGAAGCTTACCGCCGTGCGCGCCCGCGTGCCTCGCGGCTGCGTACCAATCGTCAATGGCAGAATTGCTGACGAGCGGATGAACTTCGCGCTTCAGGTGCCAACCTTCCTCAAGAATTTCCCCCAAAGCGTCGACATTTCCCCGGTTCAGCTCAGTTCGGAGCTGATGTGCCAGTTCGACCATGCGCATCAACAGTCGCTGGGTTTTTTTGTCCGATTCCGCGGACTGACTTTGCTCGACAAGAATAGAGGACGCGCGCCGTGTATTGCCCGTGTAAAAGGCCACCAGGGAAGTTTCCAGATTTAAAAGAGTGTCGTGAGAACATAGCAAAGGCTCAACGATGACACGATCATCGGGCTCAAAGCGGATGAAATTCAGGCCGCCAAACGCAGCAGCATATTGGTCCTGTTTGCCGATGCGCTCTCCGCAAAGATCAATTTCAACGCTGCAACTCTCTTCTGCAAGATCACCCGGCGAGATGTACGCCGATTGGTAAGCATGGAGCGCCAAAAGGAGACCAACAGTAAATGAACTGGACGAGCCGAGTCCCGTCCCACGCGAGGGGATATCGGCGATTGATGTGATTTCCAGACCGCCAGTAATATCGAGCTTCTTCAGTGCGGCTCTTACGATCCGATGCTCAATCTCGTCTGGCGAAGCGACATCTTCAGTCTTTGAATAACTCAGGCGAATCCGCTCGTCAAACTTCTTGTTCACGTTTACGTAAACGTATTTGTCGATCGTGGTAGTTACGACGGCGCCCCCAAATTGGCGATAGAACGCGGGCAGATCGCTTCCGCCGCCCGCCAAACTCATCCGCAGCGGCGTTTGGGTGATGATCATGTGTGTACCGGACGCCTATTGAGAATGAAATTAGCGGCATCGAGAAGGGTTGAGAATTCAGCATCGGGTTTCGGCACACCGGGGTACGCGCCATCTTCGGCGGCTTTAAGCAACACGCATGGTATCCCGAAGCGTTGCGCCGCCTCAACATCCGCCGCGCTGTCCCCCACCATCCATGAGCCTGCACGACGTATATTCAGGTCCTTCGCCGCCCGTTCCAGGAGGCCCGTTGCCGGTTTGCGGCAGGAGCACGCACATTTCAGATCGGCGCGTTCACCGGGAAAACCCTTATCGGGGTGGTGCGGACAGTAGTAGAGCGCATCGAGGAAGGCATGCGCCTCCCCCAGCAACCACTCCAGCCGATTGTGTATTTGTGCAAGTTGAGCCTCCGTGCACTCACCGCGCGCAATCACGGGCTGATTTGTGATGACAACAGCAAGGTATCCGGACTCGTTTATGGCGCGCACAGCTTCGGCAGCTCCGGGAAGAAGTTCGACTTGTTCTGGTGCGTTGATCCAGTGTCGATCGAGGTTCAGCGTCCCGTCACGATCGAGGAACACAGCGGGAAGCGGAGTATCCCAGGCGCGGGTCTGAATGCGGCCTGCGAATGCTCGGCTCGTACGCGATCCAGCCGCGCCGGCGTCCCAGCGTCCTTGACGTATTCTCGACTCCGATAGCCATGCAAAACGATGCCCCGGGCCAGCATGGCTGGAAACAGATCTTTTGCAAAATCGATCGAGCGCGGCCCGTCGGTAAAACGCCAATCTCGCAAGGCTTCTTTGGACAAAATATATAGGGCTGCATTGACGAGGTTCGGAAAGTACTGGCCGTCCGGATGCGGGTATGGATGAAGGCAACCACCCGATCATCGGCATCCAGCTCAACCAGATCTGAATCCTGCGGATGATCGTTTGGATGAATAAAAATCGTCGCAGTTGCAGTTTCGCGGTGGGCCGCTGCAATCCGCGCGAAATCGGCGTTCACCATAGTGTCGCCGTAGAGCACCAGAAACGTGTCCTCAAGCTGTTCGAACGCGTTCAGCACGGCTCCTGCAGTGCCCAGCGGTTGCGATTCGACTTGATAGCGAATGCGCACGGACCAACGGGACCCGTCACCGAAATAGTTTGCGATGTGTTCAGAGCCAAAGCCCGTGAGAAAAAGAAAATCGGTAAAGCCGTACTTTCGGCCGAGCAGGACCTGGTGCTCGAGAAGAGGTTTGCCACCTATCTCAACCATAGGTTTCGGCACACCGCCCGTGCGCTCCGCTAGACGCGTGCCTTTGCCTCCCGCGACGATAACTACCTGCATTGCCCGCTCATGCTGCTGTCGAACAACTGGGCGTGGACCTCGGCTGCCGCACGTTCGAGGGCGTCGGAAGAGCCGAATGCCGGTCGCCACCCGAGACTCTTGATCTTGTCTATTGAGTAGTAAAACTTCGGTACATCGCCAACCCAGCCCTTATTTCCTCCCGTGAAGCGGATGGGTATTGAAAGGGCCGCAGCGCGAATGACCATCTCGGCGATGCTCCGAACAGTTGTTCCTTGGTCGTCAGGGCCAATATTAAAACAGTTCAGGGGCTCAGACGCATGCTGGTGTACGAACAACATGGCATCGATGAGTTCGGAGACGTGAAGATAGGGCTTCTGCTGCGTGCCGTCACCGAGCACTGGCAGACATCTGCAATCCTCTTTCAATTTCATGAGCAAATCGAACACAATGCCGTGAGTTGCGCGAGAACCCACCACGTTCGGAAACCGGAATATCCAGGCGTGCTCCAGAAAGCTCTCGACCGCTGCACTGATGACAGCCTCCGAAGCGAGTTTCATCGCACCGTAATTGGATATCGGAAACAGGGGGCCGGTGGTTTCCTTCAGAGCCCCCGGATGCACTCCGTAAACGGCCGATGTGGAAGCGAATGCGAGGTTTTTCAGCCCGGCTTCGCGCATGACGAGCAGAAGGTTGAAAGTGGTGAGAAATGTGTCGCGCAGGTCGATGGTCGGATCGGCAACCCCAGCAGCAATGTCTGAATTCGCGACCATGTGCCAAACCGTGCCAACCTGAGAACCAGCAAAGATAGAGCGAAGATCCGAAATATTCGACAGGTCCATTTCCACGAATCGGAAACGGGGATTCGTAAACGCTTGTTGCAGATTGGCGCGAGTGCCGCGGGAGAAATTATCGATTCCGATCACGGACAACTCCTGCTGCAACAGACGATCGGTTAAATGGCTGCCGATGAACCCAGCGGCGCCGGTCACCAGGGCAGTTCCCGAGTCAATAGCTGGCATTATGAGATCGCCACAAAACGAAGCGGCATTAGCATTTCGCAGTGGCGCTCTTCATTTTACCTTTGCACCCGCTTTTGCGTCCGGACGATATAATCGCGTTTACGAATCAAAGGAGTTCAAACGCGTTCGGACGAGTGGGCAATGGTCGCCCGAAGCCATTTGTATGTTGAAGTTCAGCGGTGAACGGATTGTACCGGAGGCAGACAACTGCGAGCCTCTGTTTGCGCTCAAGATGTTCAGGAGCATATCGCTCGTTACCTTTGCCTCCCAGCGAGTGAGCGGCAAATCGGTGCTGGATGTCGGCTGCGGCATCGGTACGGCTCGCACATGCTAGCGTTACGCGGTGCTGGAAATGTCACCGCATTTGACATTTCTGAGGAGGCGATCGAACACGCTCGTGAGTTTTATCCACATCCACGGGTGAAATACCTGGTCGCGTCTGCCGAAGAGTTTACGTTTTCCGAGCAGTTCGACGTCATTTCTTGTTTCGAGCTAATCGAGCACTTGCAGCATCAGCATCGGGCTGCCCAGCGGATCTCCGCGGCACTCAAACGAGATGGGCTTTTGTTCATTTCGACTCCGCAGCCGGCGGGCAAAATGCGATCGGCATTTCACAAGAGAGAACTGCCCTTTTTGGATTTCTCGAACCTTCTTTCCTGCTATTTCCAACACGTTGAGATTTTTTTCGAGAATAATCATTTCGCTTCGCTTGTCGCTGGCGCTACACCGGAGAAGATAGAGGCGGTTTACAGTCTTCACCCGCAGTTTGGTCTGGGGCAGGCCGACTACTTTATCGCGGCTGCCAGCAATTCGCCCATCGACAGAGAATCGTTGCGCTACCAATTGTGCTGAACGACGATGCCTATGTTCGAAACCTTGGAACGCGATGTCGAGATATTCACACCGCCGAAAGGGATTATCAACAGAAAGTTCAGATTCTTACGACTGACGCCGACGGGACGCGGCAGCAAAAGCAGGCAGGCGAAACTGAAATCCAGAATCTGAAAGCGCAGCTTGAGAGTGCCCGGACGAAAGAAGAGCAACTGACGGCTAGGATTGCCGAAACCGAGCACACCTCTGCGGAGTTGCACGTACAGCTCGCTTCCCTGGAGGCGGCGAACCGGGATCTCTCGGAAAAATTGACTGGCTATGAACGAAACGTTACCAAAATCCGCTTGCAATTGGCTCGTGCGGAAACTCAAATGCAACGCCAGAATGAGCGCAGAAAACAGGAATCGGCAGCTCTGATCGGCGATTTGGCCGCCGCGCGTCGCAAATTCAACAACTGGAATTAGAAAGAGATACTCTACGCTTAACAAACGATGCGGAGCGGGAGCGCGCCCAAGCATATGAAGCGCGCTCTGCCGAGTTTGAAACGCGTTTCAATGCACTCGTTTCGTCTCGTAGTTGGCGCCTAACCAGCCCATTGCGCAATTTAGCAATCGGATTTCGTGGTCATCCGCACGATCCGCTGGGAATTGCCGCGCTTCAGAACGGATCGCCCGCGTTGACGGCACTCGCTTCGGCTGTTGGACAGAGTGGCCCAATTCCTCAGGCGAGTGACAGCGCTGATGGAGAGACAATTCGCATTCCGAGCCATCCTAAGTTTGATGTCCTGTACATCATCGGCTGCCACGATGGCGAGTCCAAGCGGTACCGAGCGCACAATTTGATAGAGTGTCTGACCGAATCGCGCTACCAGGCTGAATCTTGGCCCCAGGAGGACATACCGCAGCTTTTGGACGAGCTTTTCTCCGCCCGAGTGGTCATTCTGTTCCGTTGTGCTTACGATGCCGGAGTTGAGCGATTATTCCAATACTGCAGGGACCGGCAAATCACCTCCATCTTCGATATCGATGATCTGGTATTTGAGCCGGAAAGCATTAACTTGGTCCACGTGGTTAACACTTTCAGTGAAGCAGACCGCAAAGAGTACTTGCGCGGCGTCGAGCTATACCGGAAGACGCTCCTGAGTTGTGACCGGGCGACCTGCACCACCGATTTTTTAGCCAAGCGCGTGGAGGCCTTGGGAAAACACGCGGATGTTATTCCTAATTCGCTAAACGAGCGGCAACTCGACATAGCAGAAGGCATTTTGTCGAGCCCCGCTAAGCCTCGCGATGTCGTGCGCATCGGTTACTTCAGCGGCAGCAATACGCACCAAGTGGATTTTGAAGCTTGCGAAACAGCATTGCTGACCACCATGGAAAGACATCCCGAAGTCCAGTTCGTTCTGGTAGGCATACTGGATCTTAAGAGTCACTGGGACCGTTTTGCAGCGCGAATCGAGCGGCATCCGTTCATGCCCTTCGAGCAGATGTTGGGTGTGCTGTCCACAATCGATATCAATTTAGCGCCACTCGAAATAGGGAATCCTTACTGCGAAGGCAAGAGCCGCTAAAGATCTTTGAAGCCGGCGTGATTCGGGTACCAACGATCGCGTCGGCAACGGAAGGCTACAGCGAGGCGATCGATCATGGGTCTGATGGATTGCTCGCCGCCACAACAGGAGAGTGGATCGAGGCGCTCGAAGAGCTGCTGGATTCGCCCCAATTGCGCCGACATATAGGTGAACGGGCGAGAGAACGAGCGCTTTCGCAATTTGGTCCGGAAGCGGTGGTCCGAAAAGCGATACAGGTTTACGAACTGCCGGTTCAGCAGCGCAACGCCGAGCACAACGGCGATGTCCGCCTGAAAATCACCTGATCATTCCCGGACTGTTGATTGGAGGCGGCGGTCACCGCAATATTTACGAGCTGCTTATTCCTGGAGCAGTTCGGGCACGAACTGGAGTTGTACTTTACCAGCCTGGACTGGAGCAGCGAACAAATCAAGGAAGCGGTTCGCACGCACTTTTACCCATTGGACTGCACGATGCACGCATACAAAGGCGATATCAACCCGACCGATGTTTTGTTTGCAACGCACTGGTCAACTGTCGAGGCCGCCATGAAAGCACGCGAGGCGGCGGGCGAAATTATGTACTTCGTACAGGATTTTGAACCCGGCCCTCGCCCCCATGGGCACGGAGTACGTCCTCGCCGAAAACACATACAGGTTAGGTCTGTATCACATTACCTCGGGACCGTGGTGCGAGGCTGTACTGAAAAAGAACTTTGCCTGTGAGGCCGATCATTTTGTTTTTCCTGTCGATCGAAGCATCTATCATCCGAAGCCGCGCAAGAAGCAAGAGAAGAACATTGCCTTTTTCGCAAAACCGGAGATGCCGCGGCGCTGTTTTGAACTAGGCGTAATGGCGCTTGAACAATTTCATCGGATTTGCCCGAAGTCGAGATAATACTCTTTCGGTTCGCGTCACGTAGAAACTGTTTCTCTGCCGTTTCCTGCAACCGTCCGGTCCCTACTGCCGACGATCGAAGATTTGGCCCAACTCTATGCGGATGCAGACCTGGGGATCGTATTTTCAACGACCAATCCGAGCCTCGTTCCGTACGAAATGATGGCGTGTGGGCTTCCAGTTGTCGATCTTGGCCGGCCCGGAAATGAGATTAACTACGGGAGCAGACACGATGTCGCATTCCTTGCCGACCCGTACCGGCGACAATGGCGCGGCAGATCCAAGAACTCCTCAACGATCCCAACCAGCTAGCCGAGCGTTCCCGGAATGGGTTGGAAATGGTTCAAACATTCCCTTCAGAAGAAGAAATGGCGCGGCGAGTGGAAGAGCTTATCTTGAAGCAAACGTCGAAACACCGCAGCGCGCTGCTGCTGACAAGAACGTGAATTGCTTTCAAGTTTTCTATGGCCGCTATTTGGCGTGTCTTGCGCTCACACGTTGGACCGGAGCCCCGAGAGGAATGGCGTCGACTGCGTCATCTTTAACAGCTTGTACCTTTCCTGTCAAACCCAATGCCTTCAACGTGTCGGGATCCGGAATATAATGGCGTTTCCCCGATCGCAGCAAGTAGATCTGTCCTGTACTTACTTTTTGAATAGCGTTCGCGGTTAGTGGCGGTAATTCGATGCCGGTTGGCATGCTATTGAGCATTGAATCGGGCACGCTCTTCAATTGACCCACAACATCAAGAGCGTGTAGCGTAGCCGGTGTTTGGATATAGTGCTTTTGGCCGGCGGAAATCAAGTACACTCTATCGCTAGGGAGTCCTTGCAGGCAATCGCCTTCTACCAAGGCTGTCGATTTCGTCGTTGGGGTTCCCTGCGTGCCACAATTGGAAAGGCCAAGCGCGGCGAGACATAGGCAGCCTAAATACACAGTCTTCACACTGGCATTTTGGCACAGCGAGCCTACTGTGGAAACCGCAGCGAAGCCATTCGTCACAGCGCCGCCGCCAGAGATGTTCACTCGGCCGCTCCTCCACCGCAAACTTTCCGAATCGCGCAACAAGGAACTCTCTCTCTCCTCGCCCCCGGCATTTTTTCGTATCAATTTATAATATTCAGATGACCGACGCACAACGGGCTGAGATAACCGGGAAACAAAGGTTAGAAGAACAACGCCGATGGCTTGACCTGCTGCCAATTAATTCCGGTTCAATCCTCGATATTGGCTGCGGAGCCGGTCACCATTGCAAATATTTCAAAGACCGAGGCTTGGAGCCAATTGGTATCGATTTCTACGCCGATGCATTCCAATATCACGGTGAAATCCCATTTATCAATTCGGATTTCAATACTCTGCGAGAATCCTGGTTTGACTCGGTCTTCGCATCCCATGTACTAGAGCATTGCCCGAACCAGTTAGAAACATTAACGGCCTGGCGACGGTTAGTGCGGCCCGGAGGGCAGATTATTTGTCATAGTGCCCAGGTTCTCGCACCGAGTTTGCAACGATCATTGGGTTACGGGCTGGAATGTTGGTCAGCTAGGATGCCTTTTGGCTTCAATCGGATTTGATTGCTCCGACGCCATTTTCGCTGAAATGGGTATTCACGTGTGCGGATACGGCGTCAAACGGGATATCCCAGAGGTGTTGATGAATGTGCGCTCCTCGCTTCCCTTTATTCCCAAACCGTTAGCCGACACGCACTTTATAGAAAACGAGAATGACTTTCTTGAGGGGCATTTTGCGTACGTCGATAAGTTCGTGCGCAAGCCAATGAGGGGACTCCTATTACAGTCAAAGCAGCTCCATTATCGGATTAGTGACCGAAAGGAATTATCCTTTGCGACTGAGCGATGGCAAGATTTGTCAGGCCAATGCCGAGCCCGGTTTAGACCTAACACATGAAAATATATCGTTGCTCGTCCTACTCGAAGGAAATGCCTGTGCTATGCGGGTCGCTTTCGGGAATACACAAAAAGGAGTTGCGTACGCATCTTGTGCGGAATACTGGTGCTCGTTGGACCCAGGTATAAATTATTTCGCCTTTGATGTCAACAGCCTAACCACCCTTCGCGGTGATCCGGACTATTCACGAATCAACACCATTGCTTTTGGCGGCGCTACCGCCAACAATCCCTTAGCCGTCTGGCTCACCGCTGATAATGGAGCGACGCTGTTATGAATACAATATCCACTCTCCGTTCAATCTCGATCCTAACCGCTGTTCTTCTGTTCGGCATTGCGCTAGATGCAAAGCAAGCCTCGATAACGCGAGCAGACGCTGCCTTGATTCTTGCAGAACATTTTCACATTTCGCACACGCAAGACCCCAAAACTTTGTACGGATTATTCGAACATGTATTCCCGGGCGGCTATGACGGTAAGCGGAGCATTTCTTATTATCAAAAACCACTTACGACAGAAGTCCTTGTCGTCGTGCTGGTCAGAGAGGCCGGATGGGATGTCCTACGATACAACCAGCAGATCGCGCAACAAGTAGCGAAGTACGTATCACCACAGGGCTTTCCATACTATGGTCCAGCGCCAACTCCAAGAAGCATCCCATACGTGACCGTGGCGCTCGAAAAAGGCTTACTTACTTCCGCTGATCTCGAGCATCTTCGCGAGCCCATTACAAGATCTGAAATGATAGTTTATTTGAAAAGATTCGACGAGATCCAGAGCCAAGTGAGGCCATTGAATCCATTTCTTATCTTGAACGCATCGGATATCACAGACCACCAGTTAACGGATATCAAGCCTCAATATAATTCGCAGCTGATCATCGTGCCGAGAGGGCTGCCTAGAGGACCTCTTCCACCGCAGCTCACAAATCCGATTCTAGACATGCGGGGACCGAACCCTTCGCTTATTCAGCGGTCCGAGCAGCTTCAGTACCGGGAATCAAGACTATTTTCCTTGGGAGCTCTTGACACAACGTTCACTGTCGCTAACTCGGTACCGCGCAGCTCCCTGGTTCACCAAGGAGAGGCGATCTACGGCATCGTTGAGAATCGTCCAAAACGGCCAATGCTGTCGGAATCTGGGGTGCTTCCAAATCAGAAGCTGCTAACGCTCGAGTTGGGGCGGCTTTTTCACGGCCAACTCGTCTGAAGGCAGTGACAAGGATGCACAACTGATTGGCGCCGAAATCGATGTGACAAACGATACCAAGCCCGGTATCGCTTAAATGCATCAAAAACAGGCCTCCAGGTAGTTGGGATCGGCAGCGCTCCCGTAACGAATGCGATCGAAATTATTGGTTTTGATCGAGGTCTCTGGACTAATGGGTTGTCGTTTGCTGACCATTCTATTAGCGAGAATGGCACCTTTATCGGATTCGGGCAAACTACGCGGCGATGATAGGTATCAACATGTCAAGCACACCTTTTAAGCGTGCCGCCATCCTGATTTCTAACAACTCCCTTTGCGGGTTTCGTTCCAAGTCCGGAGCTGATGCCGGTATCTACACGGATGACATTAATAATGGCAGCCTCGTGTTACGCTCGGGTCGAGATGGAACAAGAATAACAGATAACTCTAATTCCAAGAACCTACTTTGGATACGACCCAACGGCTCTATTGATAAGGCTTCTGGTATAGTCAGCTATTACTCACCCTACTTATTTGGTGTTGGATTGCTGATTCTCACGCTTGTTTTGGTGATTGGTTATCTTGTTCTGTCGATCGCAAAGCTTAATCGAGCGGTCCGAGAGCTACGATCGTACCGCGTAGTGGACGGTTCTCATCCAACAGAGGCCGGGCAGCAAGCCGCGAAGGCCAACACGTCGCGAAGAAATCCATTATCGGTGTTGCGCAATCTCGCGAGTTATTAGCCTTGAATAACCGCAGCGCTCAGGCCTACGCCTAATATAGTGCCTGAATTCTCCAAAACGTTCCATGCGGAAGATTGCTAATCAGGCGAAGAGCATCAATGCCTTGAGGAGGGACAAGAAAATCTCCCGTACCCTCTCTATCTTTCGAGTCTTTGAATTGTTTCTCGAAAACCGCTCGATATCCTTTTCCCGATTTATCGCGAACCAGCGCCTCTGCTCGCCCAAGGTCGCCGGTTGCCTCCGGATCGCCCATAACATCAAATCGCAGCTCTACGACACCGCGCAAGATCGCCTCCCGTTGCAAGGTTACCGTCTCAGCGTATGGAGGATGCTGAAATAAGGCGTCAGCATAATGTCGGCCTGCGACGTCGGGAAGCCCGGTCTTTCGATAATTCGCATAGATGTATTCAGGAACTTTTGTATCCGGCATAAAGTCGCCTGTCTGCTGGTTCAAGGCAACTTCCTTATTTGGCTGTTCGGTGCGTTTCAGCACTTCGAGCCAGCCGGTGTCGTCGAGGAGTTTATAGTGTCTAAGCAGGTAGAAGTTAACGTCCGTGCCTGTTATAGAACCTAACGTCTTATCGTAAATGACTATTTGAGGACGGTGTTCCTCCAGTGCCTTGATGACAGACGCAACATCCCTCTTGTCAATCGAACGGAGAAACTGGTAATTGTCACAAACATTCTTTCGATGGACAACAGCGTAGAGGAACGAATTGAGCGGGAATACAAGAATCCGATCGTCCGGTTTCGTCTGCTCATCGACTATCGTTTTAATCTTGCGGATCGAGGCAAGTTGCGTCGGGTTGAACTGCATGCCCAGGATATCCGTTGGATCGGGTTTCGAGAGCTTGAATGAGGCCTTAAGCAGACGAGTATTTTTTGTAATCGCGCGTCCCTCGCGCAGCGCACTCGCCAGGACGGGACTCGCGAAGAAGACAATAGCGGCCGTCACGAATACGAACAAAGGCATGCTGCCGGCAGCAGCCGCAGCCTCGTTCTGCTCGACATCTTTCTTTTCCCGAAATAAGGCGAAAGCGGCCGCCGCTAGTCCAACCGCGACAGCTATTTGCCATTTGTAGCGCGTTACATTTCGCGCCAATATCCAGTACTCCGCAGCCAGGACCATGAGCGGCACTACCTTTGCGAGCGGACTCACAAGCGTCGCCGAAACCATTTGGCGACGCCCCAGAGCTTCAGTAAGCACATAACCCACTAGCACGCCCAGCAAGACAACGCCCATGCGAATATGTCCGCCGTCGGCGCGCCCGCTTGCGGTAGTAAAGCAAACTGCGAATGCAATCAAAACCACAAACGTATCGGACCGTGATGTGACGCCCGGGCCAAAGAAGAAGCGATATACCGCAAACGCTAAAACCAGTGGATAAAAGTAGTAGATCCAATTCAATGGATCGCTGACATCGATGCCCCAAGGGTATGGAAGGTTCATCGTACCGGGCGTCCTGAAGAACCCCTTGATAATTGCGTAGTGAAACAGCGCACCGAACGAACCGGTTACTAAATAGAGTGCGGCAAACGGGATCACCAGAATGGCCGCCCCAACGGCAGCCCATGCCAATTTGCGCGCCACGGCACGATAATCGATGCGCCGGCAGTAGCGGTCGTATCCGAGGACCGCGGCATACGTCACAGCGATGTACACACCGAATTCTTGCGCGGTGAACGCGCATACTGCTATCGCAAAGCCGATGGCTGCGGCCGCTCTTCCCGGTTTGTCCTTCAGGTAAATGATCGTTGCAACCGCCGCTAGAAAAACCGTCCCCTTCAGCAAAGGATATGGGGAGAATATATAGTAGACAGCTACCGCTGCAATGGATGCCGCACGGCTGCGAGTAACTCGTATTGCGATCACAAACAGAAGAATCGGTGCGATGACTGTGTCCAACAACGTGACCGCTACTCGCTGCGCGAAGATATCTCCCCCAAATATGTCTGCTGCTATTCCCAAGAAATAGAAGTTGAGAGGCATGTAATCGTGGCCGAAATCACGGTATTCAATGGCGCCATGATTTGTAGCCAGGTTTGAGAGAATCCAGTCCACACCTTCGTCGTCCGCCATATTTCCCCGTCCTATCGTGCTGGGTGGATATAGCAGAAGTAGAAACAAGAGGATTGTTATCGCAAGAGCTAGAATGTGTCCACAAATGCGCCTGGAGAATAATTGCGACACACCATCGCTAAGTCGCTGCTCTGGCGCCTGGACTCTTTCGGTTTTCTCGATTTGCATTGACTCCCTCAGGGCCTTCGGCAGGCAACTATGACGATCTGAGGACCCGAGGACCGCGATGACAACATGTAGAGCGGAGTAAGAATCGACAAGCCGAAGCGAATGACGCGCGATGGTTCTCCAGGTTCGACGACAAATCGCTTCACCGACGAGAACATATAGTGCGCCGCAATCTTCTGCATGCTTAAGAAGGGCCAACCACAAGTATGTGCGTTGACGATCTCTGCCCCAGCCCGGCTGAGTCGTTCGCACAGATCTTCCACTCTGTAATGCCGTAAGTGTCCTAAATATTGCTCCGTTCGGTACATCCGTCCTTTTTGAGTTGTGAGCACGATAGTCGCGCCCGGTTTGGCCATCGCCACCAAGTTTTGAATTACGCGCCTGTCATCGGCGACGTGCTCGATTACCTCTGAGCAAATAACCAGGTCGAACCGATTCTTCAGCTCATCCGCAATCTCACAGCCAAGATCCGCCCGCTGGAACCGAATGCCGGAACCGGGATGATTTGCAGGTACATTGTCGGCTACATCCGTCCCGTAAAAGTTACTCTCCGGGTACAGAGTCCGCAGCGAAGAGATCAACGAGCCATCGCCACATCCGCAATCTACGATATCTTTCGGATGCAGATTCCGCTCCCTCAGCTCGCGGACAATGGTGCGGTACCGGAATTGATTGCCTGGATGCAGGGCATGAGAACCCGTTAGGTCGCTCCAATACGCTTCGTAATCTCGAGCGCTTATCTCCTCTTGCAGTTCCGCGTTGATCCCACTCTTCCGCATGCCAATTTCCACTTTCTTATGCGCTCGATCGCGAAGCCTTCTGAAAACCTAGTTCGTAGTCCACCCAGTAAAGCGGACGGTTCTGTACTTCGACGTAAACGCGACCTAAATATTCGCCCACAACCCCGATGAAAAGCAGTTGAACTCCACCCAAGAACCAAATACTCACAAAGAGGCTCGGCCATCCGCTGCCAAACTTCTCCGGATGAAGGAACCAGGCAGCTACGTAACCGCCGCCCACCAGCAGACTCAGACCGGCAAGAACGAATCCTATAATCGCCGCCAGCCGAAGGGGCACGATAGAAAACGAGGCAAACCCATCGAGGGCAACCAGCAGGGAACGCCGAAAATTGTAATTCGTTTTACCGCGCAGCCGTTGAGATCGCTCTACAGAAATCGAAATGCTTTTTCCTGAGGGCCACACTGTCAACCCGCGAAGGAAACGCGTGTGTTCCGTCAACGAATTCAAAAATTTCAAGACTGACTCGTCCATCAGCCGGAACTCTCCGACATTTCGCGGAATCTCTATCGATGCAATCATTCTCAAGAGGCGGTAGAACACATTCGCAAAAATGTGATATAGGGCATAATCGGAACTGCTGGATCTTTCTGCGTACACTACCTGGTATCCGTGCCGCCAAAGCTCCAGCATTTTGGGAATGGCTTCGGGCGGGTCTTGTAAATCTGCATCCATTAAAATGACCGCGGCGCCTGAAGCGCGCCTGAGGCCCGCCGTAATTGCAATGGCTTGGCTAAACCGGCGCGTAAGCTTAACCAGTTTCACTCGCGGGTCTGAGGCATGTAATTCTTGTACCTGGGTTGCGGTGGTGTCATTACTATCGTCGGCGAAGATCAATTCGAAATCGTATTCAGGTAACGATTCGAATATATTCTCGATTCTGCGATATAGCGGCGAAATATTCGCTTGCTCGTTGTGCGTCGGAACAACGATCGACACCAAAGTTCGGGGCATTTCTCAGTAGCCAGCTCACGGACAGGAACAGATGACCGACTCCGCCAAAATCAGGTCTCCGGACCCAATTACCGCCAGCCGTCAGCTCAATTTTTACCATGATACTAGGTGGCTCTCCGGCCCCGCTGTTAAGCTGGAAAATCATTCACCGAAATGCAATCTGGGTGGCGACTCCGGGCGCGGCCCCATCCATCCAAAGACCTAAATCTCAATGAGTGAAACTCGTTCTCACGCATTCCTGCGGAAATTTGCGACTGGTACGACCTCGATAGTTTCGAACGCTAAATTCTTATCTCCGCTGCGTTTGGCGATATGGTCCGCGCTAAACTCCGCTCTCGCCGCCAAGCACATGACGCTCGGACCCGCCAACAACGAACCAGGCCGTGAATCCGTCTACGCACTGATTCGCGAGATTCGCCTGGAGACTGAGATGATCCTTCTTGATAACGAGGCGTACAACATATACGCTGGCGTCCGCAGTACTGAAAGGATTCCAGGCGATATAGCCGAAGTCGGCGTATTTCGAGGTGGATCTGCGAAATTGATCGCCGAGGCTAAAGGCGCCCGGAAACTGCATCTGTTCGATACATTCGAAGGGCTGCCGGAAACGCCGGAGGCAGACCCGCTATTCTCCAAAGGTCAGTTCAATTCTTCGGAAGCCGCGGTCCGGCGCTACCTCGAAAGCTATTCAGACGTGTTCCTTTATCCAGGAATCTTTCCGGCGACAGCCGGACCGGTCACAAACAAGAACTTTTCTTTTGTTCACCTCGACGTGGATATCTACGAAAGCACAGCGAAATCCCTCGAATTTTTCTACCCGCGAATGTCTAAGGGAGCGGTTTTGATTTCTCACGACTACGCGTGGGCTGAGGGCGTCAAGCGGGCTTTCGTCGAATTCTTCGCAGATAGAACGGAGCCGGTCCTTGAATTGAGTGGGTCGCAGTGCGCATTCGTTAAAATCGGCTAGTTTGACACCCAACTCCCACATTCGCTAGACTAAAGTGTTCGAGTTTTCGAGCGGAGAGAATAAGTCTGTCCATGCGTACTGAAGTTCCGTCCAAGCACGAAATCGTTCGTGCCTGGCACGTGATTGACGCGAGCGACGCGGTCCTCGGCAGGATCGCGACCCGCGCTGCCATGCTCTTGATGGGCAAACATAAACCCATTTTCACCCCATATATCGATACGGGGGATCACGTCATCATCGTTAACGCCGCCAAGGTCAAGTTGACCGGCGGTAAAGAGGGCCAGAAGGTGTATCGCCGCCATACCGGCTATCCCGGCGGCCTTATCGAAACCGGCGCTCGCCGCATGCGCGAAACCCGGCCCCAGCGTATGATCGAGCTGGCCGTTTCCGGCATGCTGCCGAAAACCAAGCTCGGAAAACAGATGTACCGCAAACTGAAGGTCTACGCCGGCGAAAACCATCCGCATCAGGCGCAAAAACCCAGCCCCTTGGCGGTTTAGGAAAAGAGAGGAATTTTTGCCAGCGAAGTTAGTGCAACATTTAGCAACCGGCCGCCGCAAGACCGCCACCGTGCGCGTTTCCCTACGGCCGGGCAAGGGTCAGATCACCATCAATCACCGGTCCTTCGAAAATTATTTCGTCAGCGAGTCGGCGCGTGCTTATGTACGGCAGCCGCTGCTCGCTACCGAAATGGCGGAACGCTTCGACATTACAATCCTCGCCCGCGGTGGCGGGGTGAGCGGACAGGCTGGCGCAGCGCGCCTCGGCATTGCCCGCGCTCTTATCGAATTTAATTCCGAGCTCCGGGGCAAGTTGAAAGGGCTCGGTTTACTCACGCGCGACGCTCGCGCGCATGAGCGGAAAAAGTACGGCCAGAAGGGCGCGCGCAAACGCTTCCAGTTCTCCAAACGCTAGTACGTGCTTCCGTTCCAATCCCCGAACGCGAACCGGCGCAACATGCCGGACTCGCTCGGATTCATCCCGCAACGGCGGCTTCACCGCTGACGTTGCTAACCCGGACACATCCAGATCCCGCAAATTCCGCTTTGGGCCGCGTGAGATCTAAAACATGGCCGGCTGAAGTCAATTGAGGAGGCAGATTGCCATCGATTTCGATGAAAGAATTGCTCGAAGCAGGCGTTCACTTCGGGCACCAGACCAAGCGCTGGAATCCAAAGATGAAGGAATACATCTTTGGCGAACGTAACGGCATTTACATCATTGATCTGCAGAAGACGCTCAAGCTCTTCAAAGACGCCATGCGTTATGTCGGCGAAATGGCCGCGCAAGGTAAGACCGTGCTATTCGTCGGCACCAAGCGCCAGGCGCAGGAGGCCATCGCGGAGGAAGCAACGCGCTGCAGCCAGTTCTACGTCAACCAACGCTGGCTCGGCGGCTTGCTCACTAACATCTCCACCGTGCAGCGCTCGATCAAGCGTTTGAAAGAGCTCGACGCCATGTCCACCGACAACGCCTACGAAGGCCGCGCCAAAAAAGAAGTCGGCCGGCTTGAGCGCGAGCGCAAGCATCTGCAGCAGAATCTGGCCGGCATTAAGGACATGAACGGCTTGCCCGACATGCTGTTCGTCGTCGATTCCAACAAAGAATCGATCGCGGTAAAGGAAGCTCGCAAACTCGGCATACCGGTGGTAGCCGTGGTCGATACCAATTGCGATCCCGACGAAGTGGATTATGTCATTCCGGGCAACGACGATGCCCTGCGCGCCATCCGGCTCTTCACGACAAAAATCGCAGAGGCCGTGGTGGAAGGCAAATCGCTCGCGACCGAACAGGAATTCGCGGCTGAAAAGATCGTCAGCGACGACGAGGCCGCGGCCGATCACACCCCGGAAGAATTCACCCAGTATCTCGATCCGAAATATCAGGAGCAGCTCATGTCGGAAAGCCTGGCGACCAGCAATGAGCCCGAAGCGCCTCCGCGGAAAGGTCCCGGCAGCGAAGCGCCTGCTGAGGAGCCGGTAGCCACTACTACGCTCAGCGAAAAGTAGCGCTCACTGAATCCGTGCGCGTGCTGAAGCTCGCTCCCTGCGCTCAAACCGGGCCGGCCGCAATCAAACAGCGCGGTTCTAGATAGAGAATGAAATGGCAGAAATCAACGCACAGTTAGTCAAGAAGCTACGCGACGTCACCGGCGCGGGCATGATGGAATGTAAAAAGGCGCTGGTCGCCACCAACGGCGATATCGACGAAGCCGTTGTGTATCTCCGCAAGCAAGGCATCGCCTCCGCCGTCAAGAAAGAGACCCGCGCGACCAAGCAAGGCCTGGTCACATCCTTCATCGCTTCGGATAAAAAGCTCGGCGTGCTCGTCGAAGTGAATTGCGAATCGGATTTTGTCGCGCGCACGGACGATTTTAAATCGCTGGCGGCCGATGTCGCGGCGCATATCGCCGAGACCAAGCCGAAGGCCGTGCGCATGGAAGAAGTCACGCAAGCGGAACGCGCCAACTTCAAAGCGCATGAGGCGCTCTACGAGCAAAAATTCACCAAAGACCAGAGCACCAGCGTCGGCGAGCTGATCAAGACCAAAATTGCCAAACTCGGCGAAAACATCAGCGTCTCGCGTTTCGTGATTTATCAGGTGAACGGTCCCGGCGTAGTCGGCACCTACGTCCATGCGGGGTCGCAGATCGGGGTTCTACTCGAAGTAAAAACCGATTCCGATGCCGTCACGCAGAAAGACGAGTTCAAGACGCTGGTTCGCGACATCGCCATGCAGGTCGCGGCCGCTAATCCGCAGTACCTCAACAAAGAAACCGTACCGGCCGGCGTGCTGCACAAGGAGCGCGAAATTCAGCGCGAGCGGGCGCTGGCGGAAGGCAAGCCGGAAAAGATGGTGGACCGCATCGCAGAGGGCCGCATTAGTAAGTTCTACGAAGAACTTTGCTTACTCGAACAGCCTTTCATCCGCGAGAACAGTATCTCCGTTGGCGAACTGATCCGCACCGCCGCCACAAAGCTGGGCGATAATCTCAGCATCGCTCGATTCGTTCGATTTAAAGTTGGGGACACTGGCGACGCCCCCGGAGTTCAGGAAAGTCCGCTGCCCGTAACCGCATAAACCGTACCGCCGGCGCGCCTATGCCTCATTACCAGCGAATCTTATTAAAGATCAGCGGTGAAGCGCTGGCCGGTCCTCTTTCTTTCGGTTTGCACCCCGATCGCGTGGCGCTGCTCGCGGACGAAGTTGCCGAAGTCGTTCGCACCGGCGTGCAGATCGGTCTCGTCCTCGGCGGCGGCAACATCTTCCGCGGCGTCGCTGCCGCGGCCTATCACATGGATCGCGTAACAGCCGATCACATGGGCATGCTCGCCACGGTTATCAACGCACTGGCGTTTCAGGATGCGCTCGAAAGAGTCGGCGTTCCCACGCGCGTCATGACCGCCATTCAGATGCACCAGGTAGCCGAGCCTTATATCCGCCGCCGCGCCATTCGTCATCTCGAAAAAGGCCGCGCTGTCATCTTTGCCGCTGGAACCTCGAACCCCTACTTCTCCACCGATACGGCGGCCACTCTTCGCGGCCTCGAGATTCACGCGCAGATCATCGCCAAAGCCACCAGCGTCGATGGCGTGTACGACAAAGATCCGAAGAAATTCACCGACGCCGTGAAATACCAGGAGGTGAGCTACACGGAGGTCCTATCCAAAGCGCTCGGCGTGATGGACGCCTCCGCCGTAGCCATGTGCCGCGACAACGGCATGCCCATCACAGTGTTCGATCTCAAAGTCCCCGGCAATATAATGCGAATGGCGATGGGCGATCCGATCGGCACAATGATCCGGTAACCGCCCGAAATCAATATGAAACCAGAAACTCATAGCGCGCCCTCGACTAGCACTTTCAAGAACGTGAAGGAAGTAGAAGCGAACGCTCGCACTCGCATGGAGAAAGTGCTGGGCGAGCTTCAGCAGGAGATGGCGCACATTCGAACCGGCCGCGCCTCCATCGGCCTGCTCGACAGCGTACGCGTCGATTATTACGGATCGCCCGTGCCGCTCAACCAGGTGGCGCAATTGCATGTGCCCGAGCCGGCGATGATTACCGTCCAGCCCTGGGACGCTTCGCAAATTCGCGAGATCGAAAAAGCAATCCGCAATGCGGATCTGGGATTGAATCCGTCCAACGACGGCAAGATCGTGCGCGTCCCCATTCCGCCGCTCACCGAAGAGCGTCGCCGCGAGCTCGCCAAAAAGCTCAGCCACATCGCCGAAGAGCGCCGCGTCGGCCTTCGTAACGTCCGCCGCGATGCCAACGAAGATCTGAAAAGGATGCTCAAAGACAAGACCATCAGCGAAGACGATGAGCGTCAGGCGCTTGCTTCCATTCAGAAGTTGACCGATGCCGAAATCGCAAAAGTCGATCAAGCCGCCAAAGCGAAAGAAAAAGAGATCCTCGAATTCAAATAGCTGAAACCGGTGCTAAACTGAACGTATCCCACAACTTGAGGCTCTCGAGAGCAGAACTTTAAACGTGTGTGCGGAATAGCGGGTTTTACTCATTTCGGGCATAGACCCCCCAATGGCGCGTTGCGGCGCGCCGTCACAGGGCTGTCTCACCGCGGTCCGGACCAACACGGCGTCTTCGAATCCACAAACATTTCTTTAGGCGCGGTCCGCCTCAAAGTTATCGATCTTGAAGGCGGCGATCAACCGATGCGCAGTGAGGACGGAGACTGCGTCCTTGCCTTCAACGGCGAAATCTACAATCACGCGGAACTGCGGCGCGAGCTCGAACAACTCGGCCATCGATTTCAATCGCATTGCGATACCGAAGTCGCGCTACGAGCTTTCCTCGAATGGGACGTAGACTGCTTCCGGCGCCTTCGCGGCATGTTTGCCGCGGCGTTCTGGCAGCAATCGGCGCGGCGCCTGGTGCTCGTTCGCGACCGGCTCGGCATCAAGCCGCTATATTACGCGTTGCGCGGCGGCAACATTCATTTTGGCTCGGAACTGAAAGCGATTTTCGAGCACCCCGATATTCCAAGGCGCCTTTGCAGGACGGCGCTGGGTTACTACCTGTCGCTGAACTATGTTCCCAGCCCGTTCACTCTAGTCGACGGAATTGAGAAACTTACTCCCGGGACATGGCTCGAATGTCGCAACGGCCGGTTGCGCCGCGAAGCGTATTGGCACAATCGCTTCCACCCTCGCGAGATAGATCTCAACGAAGCTTGCGAGCAGTTGGATGGACTGCTGAAGAACTCCATCGCGGAACATCTGCATTCCGATGTTCCTCTGGGCATCTGGGCAAGCGGCGGACTCGATTCTTCCACGATTCTTCACTACGCTGCCGAAGCTTCTTCACGCCGCCTGCAGACTTTTTCCATTTCCTTTGCCGGCAGGAATTTCGATGAGAGCCGCTATTTTCGTTTGCTCGCGCAGCGCTACAACACAACTCATCACGAGCTGAATCTCAGCACCGATCTAGACCTCGCCAGCGCTATTCACGAACTCGCCTATTACTCCGACGAGCCCAGCGCCGATGCGGGAGCGCTTCCGGTGTGGTTTCTATCCCGCATGACTTCCGAGCATGTCACCGTTGCGCTGAGCGGTGAAGGCGCGGATGAAGTCTTCGGCGGCTACAACACATATCTCGCGGACCGTTATGCAAAACTGGCGCGGCGTCTTCCCCGCCCTCTGCTCCACACCGCGCTGCGCTTGGCGAATCGCCTTCCCGTATCGGACGAAAAGATCGGCTTCGAATACAAATTGAAGCGCTTTTTATCCGGCGCTCTGCTGCCGGCCGACGAAGCGCATTTCTATTGGAACGGAACCTTCTCGCGAGACGAGCAGCGGATGTTGGACGCACCGGACAGCGCGCCCCTTGGCGGACTTTGCTCTGCGCTGCCGCATCTGCCTTCACGCTCGGACGTTGTGAATCGCTATCTGTTCGTCGACCAGCATTACTATTTGCCCGACGACATCCTCTACAAGTGCGATCGCATGAGCATGGCGCATTCGCTCGAAGTCCGGCCGCCATTTCTCGATCATCGAATCGTGGAGTTTGCGGCGCGGCTGCCGCGCAATTTGAAAATCAGCGGCCGCAGCACCAAACACGTTATGCGCGAGCTTGTGCGCAAGAAGCTGCCACCCGAAATTCTGGACCGCCGGAAGGAAGGTCTGGATATTCCTTCGCATGAATGGCTGCGCGGGCCGCTTCGCCCTCTGCTGCTTGAAGCCCTAAGCCCGGCAGCAGTGCGGCACGCTGGTCTCTTCTCTCCACCGGCGGTAAGCGCCCTAATCAATCGCCACCTGCAGCGCAAAGAGAATCTCGGCTATCACCTGTGGGGTCTGCTAACGCTTCATCTTTGGATGCGGCGCTGGAATATCGATTCGCTCGATATAGACCAGTCGGCCCCCGAAATGGCACTGGCAGCCTCGGCCGGCGATTAGGCCCCACTCAGGCCGAAGATCGCTTGCGGCGCGCCGGACGGCTAGGCTGCAATCGTTCCAGCGCATCCTCCACGCGTTGCCCACCAGCCAGCACGGGCGCGAACAGATCCCCAACACGGCGAAAACGCTCGATCGCATTGTCGATACGAAAATCCGAAGGCTGCAATCCGCGCTTCACTTCCCGCCAATCGAGAGGCGTTGCCACCGGTGCACCATCGTATGCGCGGACCACGTAAGGCGCGGCAATCGTTTTCCCAATACCAATTTGAAGATAGTCGAAGTAAACGCGTCCCTTTTTGCGCTTGCCCACGCTGCGCGGCGTAGTAAATAAGTTCGGCTCGCGATCGACAGCCAGGTGCGAAACAAGCTCGGCGAGACTGCGCACCTGCTCGTAGGTGTAAATCGGTTCCAGCGGCACATACACGTGCATCCCGTCTCCGCCGGTAGTCTTCGGATAACCCTTCAGCCCGAGCTTCTCCAGTAATTCGCGCACCAGAAGCGTTGCGTCGATGATTTGATCGAACGAGGTCTCCACCGGATCCAGATCGAGAAGCATCCAGTCGGGATGGTCGAGATTGCCGGCCCGGCTCATCCACGGATTGTGATCGATACAGCCCAGATTCACCAGATACAGAAGACTCGCACGATCCTGCGCGATCGGATAATGATTGATCTTCGGCGGATGGTGTTCCGTAATCGGCTCGCAGCGCATCCAGTCCGGAAAATGGCTGCCGGCGTTCTTTTGAAAAAAGAATTCCTCCGCAATCCCATTCGGATAACGCTTCATCGAAAGCGGCCGATCCTTGAGATGCGGCAGCAGCCACTCGGAAACCCGATCATAAAATTCCAGCAGATCGCGTTTTTTCCAGCCTTCCTTCGGGAAGAAAACCTTATCGAGATTCGAGAACTTCAGCCGATGCCCATCGACTTCTACGGATGCCTCGCGGCTGCTCAGATTCAGCGTAGCTTCGTCTTCGCGGACCACTTCCTCCGGCGTCTTATCGTCCCGCAGCCCCACGAAAACCGGAGCGCGCAGAATGCCGTCTTCGGTCCATTCCAAAAAGCGCACCTGACAAACAACTTCCGGTTTCACCCACGTCACATTTCGCAGTCCGGTTCGGATGTTCGGCTTGTCCTTAAATGGGCTCGTCTTTACGATGAGCGGCTCGAGCCGCTCATAAATCTGCTTCATCAGCTTCTGATTGAAGCCGGTACCCACCTGGCCGGCATGCCGCAGCTTGCCGTTCTCCCGTACCGCCAGCACCAGTGCGCCAAAGTAGTCGCGTTCGCCTTTTGTGAATCCCGCAATCAGAAATTCCTGCTCGTTCAAAACCTTGAGCTTGAGCCAGCAGTTTGAGCGCCGCGATTCATACTTGCTGCGGCGATCCTTCGCGAGAATGCCTTCGAGACCCATGCTGCGCGCCGCCTCGAACATCTGTTCGCCGCTGGTGTCGAATGCTTCGGAGATGCGAATATGCCCGGCCGGAGCGACCAGCGCGTTCAGCAAGCGCTTGCGATCTTCCAGCGCCACGCCGCGAACATCGTAGCCATCGACATACAACACATCGAAAAGAAAGAGCGTGACGGGAGTGGTTTCAACCAGCCGCGGAACGCTGCTCAAATTGGCCGCTATGCGCGGCTGGATCATCTCGAATCGCGTGCGGCCCTGCTCGTCCAGCACGCAGATTTCCCCATCCAACCAAACTGTTTTGGCATTCACCCGCTCTGGCAGCTCCTGCAGCTCGGGATACTGTTTTTCGCATCGATTGCCGCGGCGCGACTGAATCTCGAGCGAGCCGTTTTTCACCAGGCAAAGTGCGCGAACTCCGTCCCATTTCACTTCATAAAGCCAATGCGCGCCCGATGGCGGTTTCGTGACGGCGGTGGCCAGCATCGCATCGAGCTGTGCAGGAAGCGCAGCCTTGCGCGCGCCCGGCAAATCGGCCGCGTTCACCGGCTGAACGTTTTGCGCAATCTCTTCCTGCGTGCGCCGCGTCGCCACGCTCCAGGCAAATTGATCGATATCGTAATCGGCAACGGCGAATTCGTCTTTCTTCTTGATGAGCAGCCACTCGTTCCCTTTACCGGCATGCTTCATGTGCACGATCGCGAATGAGCCGTTCAATTTCGTGCCATGCAGCAGAAATTTGAAATCGCCGCGATCGAGCTGCGCCTGCGCGTCCGCGTCGCCGAGCACTTCATAGCTGCCCTTGTCCCACAGCATGACGCTGCCGCCGCCGTAGTTGCCTTTCGGAATATTGCCCTCGAACGTGCCGTAATCCAGTGGATGATCTTCCACTTTCATGGCGAGCGCTTTCCGGGCCGGATCCAAACTCGGCCCCTTCGGGACAGCCCAACTCACCAGCACGCCATTCACTTCCAGCCGGAAGTCATAATGCAAACGGGTCGCATCGTGGCGCTGCACGCAAAAGAAACCGCCGCGCCCCGAGCCTTTTACCGCAGCCTCTTTTACAGCTGGTTCTTTAGGAGCTGGTTCGGGAGTCTTCTCGAAGTGCCGTTTACGCGCGTATTCTTTCAGGCCCACACGTCACCTTAATATCACGGTGGGCCTTTTCTCGCCTCAGGCCAGATCGTGCGCGTCGAGCGGCAATCTTCGGATGCGCTTTCCCGTCGCCGCGAAAATCGCGTTCATCAGCGCCGGAGCCGTGGGCGGTAGTCCAGGCTCTCCAATGCCGGTGGGCGCTACCGTGCTCGGGACTATGTAGACTTCTATACGCGGCGTTTCCTTCATCGCGAGCGTCGTGAATTGATTGAAATTGCTCTGTACCGCCCGGCCGCCCTGAATCGTGATCTGGCTTTTCAGCGCGGCGGTCAGCCCGTAGACAATTGCGCTCTCCACTTGCGCCCGTATTCCGTCGGGGTTCACCGGTGTTCCTATGTCCACGGCGGAAACGATGCGCTTCACCGTGACGTGCCCGTTTTCGACCGCAACTTCCGCCACGTTGGCGACATAGCTGTGGAACGAATAGTGCACCGCAATCCCGCGTCCTTCTCCTTTGGGCAGCGGGTTTCCCCAATCGCTCTTCTCGGCCGCAAGCTGCAGCACTGCTTTAAAGCGTCCGGTATCGAGCGGACGCTGCCGTGCTTCCAGCGCATCTTTCACCAGCCGGGTATCGCCTAGTTTCTGGACGCGGAACTCATAAGGATCGGCGCCCGCCGCATGCGCAAGCTCGTCGACAAAGCTCTCCATGACAAATCCAATCGCGGAGGCTTCGACCGAACGCCACCAGGCTCGCGGCACGGCCGATTTCGCAGGCAAATATTCCAGCTTGTAGCTCTTGCACAAATACGGCATCTGGGTCGTCGAGCCCAGTTCCGACGATTCCGGCGTGCTGCGCGGATCGAACCACTCGGCAATCGAAGTGGAGCTCTGTTTGTGGCGCCACGCCAGAATATTTCCGTCCGCATCGACAGCGCCGGTCAGCCGGTGATACGAAGCGGGCCGGTAAAAATCGTGCGTCATGTCGTCTTCGCGCGACCAGACGAGCTGAACGGGTTTTCCAACGTGTTGCGCGATCTGCGTCGCTTCAGTCGGGAAATCCGCCTGGTAACGCCGCCCGAATCCACCACCCATGAACGTGGTGTGTACCGAGATTTTTTCGGGAGCAAGCCCGGTCAACTGGCGGATGATGCCATGCACCTGGTCGGGAGACTGCGAAGGCGCCCATGCTTCGGCGCGATCGCTCTCGACATGCACCGTGCAATTCATCGGCTCCATCGTGGCGTGCGCCTCGAACGGCAGCTCGTAATCGCACTCAATTTTGCGCTCTTGCGGCGCGTTCGAAAGAGCGGCATCGGTGCCGTTCTGGTCGACAATCACTTTCATGTTGGAATCGACCAGCGCGCGGAATTGCTTGCGCAGCGTTTCGCTGCTTTCGTTCACCGCCGGACCATTGTCCCAATCGATCTGCAACTGTTTGCGCGCCTGCATCGCAAGATACGTGGTCTCGGCCACCACCGCCACGCCGCCGCAGGAATGCGTGCCTTGCGCCACCGCGGGGATTTCGAAAACGTCGCGGACGCCGCGCATCGACTTTGCTTTGCTCGCGTCAAAGCTCTTCACGCGGCCGCCGAAAACAGGGCAGCGCGCCACCACCGCATACAACATGCCCGGAACGCGCACGTCGAGTCCGAAAATCGCACTGCCATCCGTCTTTGCGGGAATATCGGTTCGTGGAAGCGACTTGCCGATCAGATCGAAATCTTCCGGTTTCTTCAGCGCCACCGTTTTGGCATCGGGAACCGGCAACTGCGACGCGCTTTCCACCAGTTCGCCATAAAGCAATTTGTCGCTGCCGTGCCACACTGCGCCTTGCTTCGCTGTGCAGCTTGCCGCATCGACTCCCCAGTGCTGTGCCGCGGCCGTAATCAGCATCTGGCGCGCGGTCGCTCCCGCCGTTCGCAGCGGCATCCACATGCCTGTGACGCTTCCGCTCCCGCCTGTTCCTTGGCTTCCATATGCCCGATCGACGGGCGCGTGCTCGACGCGCACATCCTTCCAATCCAGACAAAGCTCGTCCGCCAAAATCATCGGCAGCGCGGTCGAAACGCCTTGGCCCATTTCCGATTTTGAATACAGCAGCGTGGCCTGTCCGCTTTGATCTATCTTGACCCAGGCCTGCAGCGGGTTGACGACTGGCTTGTCCGGAGCGCCTTTCGCGCGCGGTACCTCGAAGCCGATGACCAACGCCGCTGCGCTGCTTTGCAGCGCGGTTTTCAGCAGCGTCCGCCGCGTGACGGCTGTTACTGGCGCGCTCATGATTTACCTCCTGCGGCATGCATAAGATCGGCCGCTTTCAAAACTGCCGTGCGAATACGTTGCGCGGTTCCGCACCGGCAAATGTTATTCGACATGGCCTCGTCTACCTGTGCAGAGTTGGGCTGCGCGTTCTTTTGTAGAAACGCGACGGCCGTCATGATCTGCCCGGATTGACAATAGCCGCATTGCGGTACCTGCTCTGCAATCCAGGCCTGCTGGACGGGATGGCTGCGGTCCGGCGAGAGGCCTTCGATGGTGGTGATCTTCTTGCCCGCAACTGAAGCGACGCTGAATACGCAGGAGCGCCGCGGCTCGCCATCGATATGAACGGTGCAAGCGCCGCACGCGGCGATGCCACAGCCGTATTTGGTTCCGGTCAGATTCAATGTGTCGCGCAGAACCCATAACAGCGGAGTTTGCGGATCTACATCGACGGAGCGCTGCTCCCCGTTCACTTCAAATGCGATTGCCATTCGGACCTCCAGCCCGGTCTGCCGGGATTCCTAAAAGATATCAGCAAACACGCTATAGTGATAGGACCATCATGGCTCTTGAGGCGCAACAGCGCGAAGTAGAAGGATTGGCAATTCTAGATCTGCAGGGCCGCATCGTCGTCGGATCCGAAGCTACCGATCTGCGGCGCAAATTTAGCCAGCTCATCGAGGAAGGAAAGACGAAGGCCATCCTCAATCTGAAAAAGGTCGACTATATCGACAGTACCGGCCTCGGCACGCTAGTCATCGGCCACTCGCTCAGCGAAAAAGCTGGCGGCACAATGAAGCTGCTGCACGTGCCGAAACGCAGCGCTCAGCTCCTCATTTTGACCAAGCTCACGACCGTCTTTGAAATCTTCGACGACGAGCAAGCCGCCATTAACAGCTTCTTCCCCGATCGCGAAGTCAAACACTTCGACATTCTCGAATTCGTCAAAAGCCAGGAAGCCGAAAAGTAATACTC
Source organism: uncultured Acidobacteriaceae bacterium (assembly GCA_963787545.1). Lineage (GTDB taxonomy): Bacteria > Acidobacteriota > Terriglobia > Bryobacterales > Bryobacteraceae > Bog-105. Next base: position 148,491 of record CAWBDW010000016.1, on the reverse strand, counting down.
GGACTTAAGAACTTATCGCCCCTGGCAATTACCCGTATCGCGCGAATCAGATCGTTTTGAGCCGAGTCGGCAACTACGTATCCTCTGGCTCCCGCCTTAAATGCCTCGGAAACATACTCCTCATCGACATAGACACTTACAAAAAGGACGCCCACGTTCCTATCCTTGGAACAGATCTCGCGTGCAGCCGCAATCCCATTCATATGAGGCAGTTTGACGTCCAGAAGTACCACGTCCGGATGAGTATGCTCGGCCAGCATCACTGCTTCCAGTCCATTTGCAGCCTCGCCGATCACACGAAACGCCGATTCTCGTTCCACCAACAATCGCAAACCGCTGCGAACGATCGGATGACCATTACAGAGCAGGACGCGCGTGGGCTTTACAGCGAGCAATACCGGGATGTTACCGGCTTCTTACATTCCGCCGCTATCGTGTGAAGGCGGTATTCTCGCAGCATTTTCACAGTAGAAGCCGATCTACCGCCGTTCCGTTGAAAAAATCACGTCCTCACGGTATGGCCTTGGTAGTTTCGATTCTCTACATTGGAATCATTGCGCCACAATTCCCTCTTGCCGGCCGTGCCAAACCGTACTCTTGAGGAGCTTCAAAGCCTCGACACATGTACGGTTTCAAATGCGATAGAGCAGTTCCGCGTCAGAACCCGTAACGAAGGTTTTGTAAATGGCTCCGTGCACTGCATGTTTCCGCACTTTCCCGCAAAAGTCGGGTATGCTGCGACAGCGCGTATTCGCAGCTCGTCCACTCCAATTGCCGGACGCTGGTATTACGAGCGAATGGATTTCTGGTCGTACCTGCTCACGGTTCCCGCTCCTCGATTCTTCGTCGCCGAAGACGTGGACCACACCCCCGGCCTGGGAGCCTTGTTTGGTGAGATTCACGCCTGCATATCCAAAGCTCTCGGCGCGCACGCGTTTCTTACCAATGGGGCCGTCCGCGACTTGCCGGGAATTGAAACTGCCGGCGTTCAAGCGTTCGCGGGAAATATAGCGGTTTCGCACGCCTACGCCCACATTGTCGAGTTCGGCGAACCTGTTGAGATCGGCGGATTAAAAATAAACTCCGGAGATTTACTTCATGGCGACCGCCACGGCGTTCACTGCATTCCGCTCTCAATCGCCGAGCAAATTCCCAGAGTGGCGGCAAAAATACTGCAAACCGAAAAGGAGCTTATCGAGTTTTGCCGCTCTCCAAATTTTTCACTAGAGAGATTGGCTGAAAAGATCCAGAAAAGAATCCCAAATGATAATTCACCAACCCATGTCTCACAACGCGATCACGCCGAATCTGAGCCGGAAGCGTAAGCGACCTAGCTTGGGGTTCGGTTTCGGTATTCATTCGTAGTTATGCGATTTGTCATACCCTTTTGTCCGCCGCGCGCCGCGAAGTGGACCCTAGCCTATCTCACAGTCGCCATCGCGGCCACGCTGGTCTCCTGCGGGAAGAGCGACATGGCGCAAGCAAACGCCAGCTCCGCAAAACAGCCTCCCGGAAGTAGCGGTCACAAAAGTAATCAGAAGACCCATGGCGCGTTATCTGACTATCTCGTCTGAACTTGTTCCCTTTCAGGAAATCGACGTATACGCGAAAGAATCGGGATTCGTTTCGAAGCTGTACGTCGATTACGGCACTCACGTCAAAAAAGGGCAACTCATGGCGGTCCTCGAAATTCCGGAACTGCAAGCGCAGTTGCAGGGGGACCAAGCCACCATCAAAAATGCAGCGGATCAGGTGACCGACGCCGAGCACCAATTGGGGCGAGTTGAAGCGCAACACAAAGTTCTCCACCTCCAATACGACCGGCTAGACGAGGTCGCGAAGACCAAACCGGGTCTCGTGGCCCAACAGGAAGTTGACGACGCGCAAGGAAAGGATTTGGCAGCTGAGGCTCAAGTCGAAGGCGCCAAATCGAGTCATGCAAGCCGCGCAAAGCCAGATGGCTGTTGCCCAATCGAAGCTGGTACATGACCAGGCTCTCTATGATTACTCGAAGATCACCGCCCCATTTCGCGGGCGTTGTAACTCAAAGATACGCGAATTTCGGAACTCTTGATGCAGGGCGGTACGAACTCCCCTCAAGCGCTGCCCTTGGTGAAACTCTCGGAGGAAGATTTATTCCGCCTTGTAATACCGGTTCCGGAATCCTACGTCCGCTACATCAAGCTTGGCGACCCGGTGAACGTGCGGGTTCCCTCTTTGGGCAGAGACTTTCCCGGAAAGATCGCGCGCTTTTCCGTCGACGTGACCGGATGCGACGCGCACCATGCACACCGAAGTCGACGTACCGAATCCGCATGGTGTGCTGATTCCAGGAGTATATGCGGAAGCCACGCTCGCACTCGACAGAAGAGGGGACGCATTCGTCGTTCCCTCTCCAGGCGGTAAACCAGGGAACGGACAACCCGAGTGTATTGGTTGTGACTGAAGCCAATAAAATTCAAGATCGCCAGGTCACGCTGGGCATTCAAACCGCAACTGAAGCAGAAGTGCTGTCAGGCCTCAAGCAAGGAGACCAGGTAGTTATCAGCGACAGGAGCGGCTTAAAGTCCGGCCAGATGGTACATCCAAGAACTGACGGATGTCCCCACTTACCAAAGTCAAACTTGAAATTAAATTGATAGCGGCACTCCTTAGCCCATGTCTAGTTTTTCCATTCGAAATCCATACCTTATTGTTGTTATCTGTCTGGCGCTGTCGGTTATCGGCATAGTCAGTGTTGCGAGAATGCCTGTTGACCTCTTCCCGGTCATCAACTTGCCGGAGGTGGTTGTCGCGACCTTCTTTTCCGGAATGCCTCCTGGAGACATCGAGATCCGACATTACCAACCGGTTCGAAAGATTTTTTACCATGGCAGCCGGCGTCGATCACATGGAATCCCGCTCCATGATGGGCGTCAGCCTCATCAAAGTCTTTTTTCAGCCGGGAACCAACGCCGAATCGGATGTTACTCAGCTATCGAATTTAGCGCTGGCCGACCTGAGGCGATTGCCGCCCGGTACTCTTCCTCCTGTCGTGCTGAAGTTTGATGCCTCCAGCCAGCCTGTCTGTCTCGTAACTGTCAAGGGATCGGGCCTGAACGAAAGCCAGCTTCACGATCTTGCGCAGTTTGCGATCCGCAACCAGATCGCAGTGGTTAAAGGCGCGACGATTCCTCCGCCGTTCGGCGGCAAATACCGCCAGGTCATGGTGTACGTCGATCCATACAAGTTGATGTCCCGCCAGCTAAGCCCGATGGATGTCGTGACCGCCGTAAACCAGTCCAACTTGATCTTACCCGCGGGCGACGTAAAGCTCGGTCCATTCGATTACTACGTTTATTCCAACAGCCTTGCGGAAAGCATGAAGGATCTCAACGACGTTCCCATCAAGACTGTTGGCAATTCCTGGGTTTCTGTCAAAGACGTGGGTAAAGCCGAGGACGCCAGCGCAATTCAATACAACATTGTGCGTGTTGACGGACAGAAATCCACTTATATTCCCATTATGAAGCAGGGGGGTGACACCAATACCATCCAGGTTGTCAACGGAGTCCGCAAGCTACTTACGAATCTTTACGACGTCCCAAAGCAGCTCGTAACCAATGTAGTTTTCGATCAATCCGTCTTTGTAAAAGAAGCTATCAATACGGTACTTCATGAAGGCCTCATTGGCCTCGCGCTAACCGCCGTAATGATTCTCCTCTTTCTGGGTAATGTGCGAGCTACAACGGCCGTTCTGCTTTCGATACCAATATCGGCACTCGCTACTTTTATCATTCTCGATTTGATGGGCGCCACCGTCAATACGTTGATCCTGGGCGGCATGGCTTTAGCCTTTTCTCGCGTCATCGATAACTCCGTGATCTCACTCGAGAATATTTATCGCCACCTTGAGCTGGGAGAGCCACCCATGATGGCCGCCGAAGCCGGAGGCAAGGAAGTAACACTGGCGGTACTCGCCGCCACCCTCGTGGGCGTTGTCGCTTTCTTTCCGGTCACCTTCTTATATGGCGTAAGTAAGTTCCTGTTTTCGGCGCTGGCACTCTCCTTCTGCCTCTCGTTAGCCATCTCCTTCGCGGTTGCAATGACCGTCATTCCACTTTTCTGTTCGCGCTTTTTGAAGAGCGTGCCGCATGCGGAGCACCACGCCAACTACGCCTGCGGCGGAGACTTCCAAGATCCTTGTGGACCAGATTTAACGACCGGTTTAATGCCGGCTTCAACAGCCTTCTCAATTTTTATGAATCCTGGGTGAGGCGTTCACTAAGGCGGCCAGGGCTCACGGTGCTCGCGCTCGCAGGACTTTTCATTGCGAGCTTAGCCATTTATCCGTTCCTCGGCGTTGCTTTTTTCCCTCGAACAGACGCAGGTCAATTCACGATCAACATGAAGGCCCCCACTGGTACGCGCATTGAATTGACGAACCAATATGTCGCCAAAGTGGAAAACCTGATCCGTCAAACTGTGGGGCAAGACCTCAAAATGGTTGTTTCCAACATTGGCATTACGCCCGGTTTTTCCGCGCTCTATACCAGCAATATAGGCCCTTACACCGCGACCGTTCAAGCCGAACTGAAAGACTAACCATAAGGTGAGCACTTTCGAATATATGGACCGCGTTCAAAATGAGATTGCCCAACAGCTTCCAGAGGTCCGTAGCTTTGTGCAAACCGGCTCAATGGTGGATGCGACGTTGAACTGCGGTATGCCGGCCCCTATCGATGTGCAGGTTACGAGCCGAAGCCTCCAGCAGAATTACGAATTGGCCCAGGAGCTTGGTGACCGAATTCGGCAATTGCCCGGAGTGGGCGAGACCTATATTCCGCAAGACATGAATTATCCCGCTATGCGTATCGATATTGACCGCGTGCATGCGGGCGAATTGGGATTGACCGAAAAGGAAGTTGTCGAAAATGTCATTACTGCTCTGAATTCCAATGTCGATGATCGCTCCGAATTACTGGCTGGATTACAAGACCGGAAACGATTACTTTCTCACAGTTCAATATTACGAACACGGCAGACCGGCGATTCATAACCTGCTGGACCTGAGGAGCATTCCTTTAAAGGCGCCCAACCTCAAGGAGCCGACGACTCTTGATAGCGTAATTAAGCTATCGCATACCGAAACAGCTACTGAAGTCGACCACTATCAGATCCAGCGCGCTGCCGACGTCTATGTGACGCCCAAAGGGGAGGATCTTGGCCGGATTGTCGAGCGCAATCCAGACAACATTGTGGCCGGCATGAAGGTTCCGGGAAATGTACGAGTAACTTACGCGGAATGGTCGAAGGCATGAATAATCTTTTAAGAGCTTCGCTCAGGGCTTTATCCTCGCCGCGTTGCTTCTTTACCTCGTCCTGGTGGCGCAGTTCCGCTCTTTCATTGATCCGCTTCTCATCATGCTTGCCATTCCCATGGGCTTCATTGGAGTCTTGGTGATTCTCCCTTTGACCGGAACCACTCTTAATGTCATGTCGCTGATGGGGCTGCTGATGCTGATTGGCGTCGCCGGGTCGAACAGCATTTTGATCGTCGATTTCGCCCACAAACTGGAAGAGCAAAATCTTTCCGGTCTCGGACGCCGTTATCACCGCCTGCCGCGTTCGATTGCGTCCCATTCTGATGACTTCTCTCGCCACTATCATCGGGATGCTGCCGATGGCGTTGAAACTCGGCACTGGATCCGAGCAATATGCACCCATGGCGCGCGCCATTATTGGCGGCCTAACTTCCTCCGTCATATCTGACTGTCTTTATTGTTCCTGCCGCCTACCTGCTCGTGTACGGAAAAAAGGATCGGCAGAGACCGCAAGAGAATGAGTTGGCCCATGCGTAAGTCCATCCCGATGCTGATGGCTTGTTTTGCGGAACTTGTATCCGCACAAGCGACCGGACCGCGCCTTACATTGCAAGATGCTGAGGCGATGGCGCTGAAAAATCATCCGCAAGTGCTTGCCTCGCAAGCCAATTACCTGCGAGCGAATGAAATCGTCACGGAAACACGTTCCGCGTACTACCCTGCCTTGCCGGTAACATTACAGGCGCCCAGGCCAATGTAAACGCTCGCCTGGGCGCGGGCGCCATCAACGATCCTCGGTCTGTTCAATCATTTTGGATCTGGTCTCGCGCTTTCGCAACTGATCACCGACTCAGGGCGAACCCCAAATTTGGTGGCCAACTCGCGATTACAGGCCCAGGCGAGCCGCCAGGATTACCAGGCAACGCGATACGACATCATTCTTGGCGTCGACCAAGCTTATTATGAGGTTCTGCTCTCGCAGGAACTAATTGTAGTTGCCCAACAAACGATTGCCACTCGCCAGTCAGTAGTCGATCAGGTGATCGGCCTTGACTCAGCATCAACTGAAGTCGCAAGTCGATTTAAGTTTTGCGCAAGTAAATCTTTCGGATGCGCAATTGATGCTGATCCGTGCAAGAGATCGCTTGGCAACCGCCTATGCGAATCTCGGACAGGCGCTTGGTACGAATCAGGCGGCTGAATACCAACTCGTTTCCCAGCCCATGCCTCCCACCCCGCCCGACAACCCGGACCGGCTGATCGCGGAAGCCGATCGGAATCGCCCGGAAATGGCGAGTCATTCACCTTCAACAAGAAGCGGCACAGAAGTTCGTATACGCGGAGCGCGATCTGAAGAGGCCGACCATCAGTCTCATGCGGTAGGTGGAGTTTTGCCGTTCATAGAGCCTGGAAACGCTAACCCCGGCATACCTCTGGGGTATGAATCCGCGGCCGTGAACGTACAGATTCCTGTATTTAACGGACATCTTTTTGCAGCTCGGCGCCGCGCGGCAGAGTACCAGTTACAGGCAGCCGATCAGCGCGTGCGCGATTTGCAAAACAGAATCTCCCGCGACGTTCGGGCCTCCTGGGAACATGCGAGGACCGCGTATGAAGCTATTGCGCCCAGCCAGCAGTTACTCGCGCAAGCCAACCTGGCTCTGAATCTTTCCCAAGGTCGCTACAATTTGGGGCTCGCCTCGATCGTAGAGCTGACGCAGGCCCAACTGGGTCAAACGCAAGCCCAAGTCGAAAATCTCAGCGCACAATACGATTATGAAGAAGCCTACGCCGCACTTCAATACACCTTAGGGCTGCTGCATTAGCCAACTATACGTAGACCGCGACCCGATCGCCAGACCCGTCGCCTGTTATTCCTCGGATTCGGCGGCCTCTTACTGCTGTTGGCCTTCACAGGTCTCAACGCGCTTTCCGTATTGCGAAAAATCGAAACACGAAGCGAGACCATTCGCGAAGACTATTTTAACCGCGATCGAATCCTGGAGCAGCTTCGATCGGATATCTACTTATCGGGAACATACGTCCGCGATCTGCTTCTGGAGCAGGACCCTGCGCTCGCCGACGTACATCGGCAGGAATTACAGCAAGCTCGAGAGCGCGTCAAGACCAACGTCGCACGCTACAACGGAGTTCTCCGCAGCGAGGAGCGCGGCCCCTTCCATGAGTTCGCAAAAGAGGTCGCATCGTACTTCGATTCCCTCAGGCCTGCCCTCGAATGGAACGCGGCTCAACGCCGGGCCTTTGGCTACGCCTTCATGAAGGACTCTCTACTGCCGCGCCGCATGACTATCGTTCATCTGGCGGATCAAATTGGCGCCGTCAATCAAAAACAGATGGATGCCGGCAACCAACACATCGTGGATCTCTTTTCTACGTTCCGCCGGTCCTTAATCCTGTTACTCGTGCTCACTCTCGTTTGCGGAACTTCTCTGGCAGCCGCAAGCGTCCTTCGCATCTTGCGTCTCGAACACCTGTCTGCTGTCCGTTTCGAGCAGGTGGAGCACGCTCGCGCGGCTTTGAAAGATCTTTCTGCGCGTCTTATTGCAGTTCAAGAGTCCGATCGGCGGTCGCTATCCCGCGAGTTACACGACGAAATCGGGCAGTCGCTCTCGGCGCTTCTCCTGGGAATAGGAAATGTCGCCGCTGTTCTCCCGGACAATGGCAGCTCCGGCGCTCGCGCTCAGCTCTATGATCTTCGCCGGCTTGCGGAAAGAACTGTGGCCGTTGTGCGAGACATGTCCCTGTTACTGCGGCCGTCCATGCTTGACGATCTAGGCCTGATCCCGGCCGTACAGTGGCAAGCCCGCGAGCTGTCCCGAACTAATAACATCTCGGTGCAGGTAAACGCTGAATCTGTTTCGGAGGATCTTCCGGACGAACACCGGACATGTATCTACCGCGTCGTTCAGGAAGCATTGCGTAACGTTGTCCGGCACGCAAGCGCGAAAAACGTTCGGATTCGTTTGGACCAGAACGCTGACGAACTGGTCCTCACCATCGAGGACGATGGACACGGCTTCGTGCCAGAACGCGAGAAGGGCTTGGGTCTGTTGGGAATGGAAGAGAGGGTGACGCATTTGCACGGTTCCTTTCGCATCGAATCGACTCCCGGTGCAGGCACCTCCATTCGGGTCGACTTACCCTTTTCCGAAAAACCCGGGCGACTCGAGAAAATTGGCGAACCTTCCATCAGCGCCTATTAACGAGCTGCGACCGCAGTCGGCACAAACGCCACCTTTTCGGACGAATCGGCAAGTTCGTCAACCGACAAAAACACAAGACGAACGATCTTCGTCAGCTTCGGATAATTAATGCGATCCCAGGTATCGTGGTCAGTGTGGTAATCGGGATGCAAACCGGTCTGAAACTCCACCTGCGGAATGTGCAGGGTCGCAAACCAGAAATGATCGCTGCGGGACCACAAGGAATCCGGGTCCACCACGTCCATCTTGTAATCTAGCTTCAGGCCGATGCGATCGTTTTCGCGATCGATCACCTTCCGCAGCCCCGGATTGTAGCGCGTACCGAGCACGTTGACCATATTGACGTTGCCGTCCGGCGGTACCGGCCAATTAGCATCATTTTCATTCCTGCCGATCATATCCATGTTGATATTGGCGACGGTTTGGGCAAGCGGAATGATCGGATGCGTCACGTAGTAGTAGGAGCCGAGGAAGATTCGCTCCTCACCGGTGTAGGCGATGAACAACACACTGCGTTTGAGATGAACCCCACCCCGTACGAATGCCTTGGCAATTTCGAGAAGTGCGGCAACTCCCGAGGCATTATCGTCTGCGCCGTTATAGATGTGACCGTTGGCAACACCCATATGATCGTGGTGCGCGGTCACGATGATCGCCTGGGATTTTAGATTCGGATCTGAGCCTTCCAGCAGCGCCACTACATTGCGTCCGTTATGTGTCTGAACATCGGTGAAACTCTTCGACACGCAAGCCGAGCTGGCGGGAACTTCCATCGAAGCAGGATGCATTGTACGGTCGATCGAAGCCTGCAACTCGTCAATGGTCTTGCCGCTCGGCGCCAGAAGCTGGTCGGCGGCATCGCGCGTAATAGTGAAAGTGGGAATGTCCCACATCTGTCCCGCTAGGGCGTAGCTAGGACCACCGCTCGCCCTTGGAGAACTGGCACGCGTTCGCTTAACTTTGCGGGGAACGCGATCCTGCACGATCAATAGACCGGCTGCACCGCGTTTGCGGATCTCCTCAACCTTCTCCCAATAAAACGCATGATAGGTGTCCCAGGTGCCCGCGAATTTCGAGTTTGCGTCGTTAGCTTGAGGCTCGCGGCCCAGCACCAGCACTACTTTGCCCTTCACGTCGATTCCCGCAAAATCGTTGTAGCCATACTCCGGAGCGTCTATCCCGTATCCGGCGAACACAATCCCGCCGCAGGCCGAAGCGGGATGCAGACTTTGCCGCGACCAGTGGAAATCTTTGTTGAACGCGTACGTGTGCGCGACGCCTGAGATTTTCGCGGTGAGAGTCGTGTGCTGGCGGTCGACATCGGCGGTGTCGATCTCCATGTTCTGGAAGTAGGTCCCGTGATCTCCGGCGGGCTTGAGGCCAAGCCGCATGAACTGCGTTGCAATGTAATCGGCGGCAATGTGATCCTCGGCGCTTCCAGCGCTCCGGCCCTTCAAATCGTCGGAAGCGAGAAAGGCGATATCGGCTTGCAGATCGGCCGATTGGATCAGATCGGCCGCCTTATTGATATCCTTCGCGGCAAGAACCGCCGCAAGCGCAGTGATGCATGCAATGTAACGGCAGATTTCGTCCCCACGCGATCGGTTTTGGAGAAGCAGCATTACGGAACCGCGACCGTCTGGGAGCGTTTCTCTAATGAAGCTCGAGCGACATGTTCACGATTTCAAACTGAAACCGCTCCGGCGGAAGTGAAGCAATCGGACTGGGTGTCATATCGAGCCACGTGCGGTACGCAGTCTGTGCCACTGTTCTATTAAGATAAAACAGAAACTGATCCGAACAGCAGCGGATGGGAGGCATCTGCCGGAAAGCCAGCCGCAGCCCCACCGCCTTCTCAAGCTGAACGCCCTCTGTCTTCACCGCCTTGTCTTCCAGCAGTGTCACAAAGCTGCTCCGTCCCGCATGCGGCCAGACATCGCTGCGCAACAAGCTGCGTAATTCCAGGCGTGTGCCGAACGTGATCTCGCATTGGCGGATCCATTCGATCACCGCATCGCCCCAATGCCAATGGCTGAGTAGCCCCAGGTATTCATCCACCAGGTTCAGCGCCAGATCCATCTTGCGCCGCTCCACCGTCTCTTCGTCCGCCAACCGGTCCGCCACAACAGTTGGGACCATGTCTTCCTGGTTAACGATCTCGGCGGCGGTTCCCATCAGCTTGTCCAGCCGCTTTACTTCGGGCACGGTCTTCACCAGCAGCGGCGGCAATTCATGCGTCTTGTCGCCGGCGACCTCCACGAATCGACGGTCCCCAATGATGTCCATCGCTAACCTCGATATATCTCTATCGGCAGCTCAGTCCAATGATTCCACGACTCCACCTGTAGGACGCTGTCCGAAAGGTACAAGTTGCCCCTGCCTCCGTTCTAGTACTTTAGTGACATTCTACCTCGAATTTGTTTCATGCTCCCCGTTCAATACCTGCACGATATTCTGGCTTTAGATGCGCCTTCTCTGGCTGCTGCTCGCAATTCTGCCGGCCCACGCCGTCACACTCCCGTCTTGCGCACAAGGTGCGCGCTCTTTTTTACCGTGCGAACTGAGCTTCGATTGGCAGCAAAATGAATTGCCGCCCGGCGCCACGCCGTACCAGGATGAACTTCTAAACATCGAATTCCGCTCCCCATCGCATACGACTTATCTCATGCGCGCTTTCTGGGACGGAGGCCATACGCTCCGCGTCCGCTTCACGCCGACCGAACCCGGCGCCTGGTCCTATCACGTCACCAGCGCGATCAAGCGCTACGACAACCAGGAATCAACCTTCGCTGTCGCCGCGACCGGTAATCCCGGATTCGTTTCCGTCGCCAACCTACGCCACTGGCGAAGCAGCAATAAGCAGCCTCACCTGTGGCTCTCCGCCGAAGCGCCTCTGCTCGAAATCGATCAGCCCGCTTTCGAAGCCTGGCTCGATGCTCGCAAGCAAGATGGCTTCACCCACATTCGCGGTACGCTCTTGTCGCTTCAGACTACCCTCAAACCGCTATCCGCCGATGGACAGCCGAACTTCGCCTATTTCGCTGCGCTCGACGACCGCATTCTCGCGGCCGTCAACCGCGGCTTCACGGTCGATCTCATCCTCGCCGGCGATTCTTTCCTCCGCTCTGGCGCGTTTCGAACAATGGCAGCAGCGCGACCTCATCATGCGCTACTTGATTGCCCGCTACGGCGGTCTCAACATCACGTGGCAAGGCATCGAGCACTTCGAAGCCGTCCCGGGCTCCCGCGCGCTGCTCAAAGATTTGGGTTCGTTTTTGCAAAAATACGATTCGTTCCAACATCCGCGATCGAGCGACGCTCGCGTCTCCTCCTGGCCCCTGCTTCCCGATGGCTGGATGAATTATCTGATCGAAGCCTCCCCTCATCCCGAAATTGCCGCTGTTGAGCACCAGTTCACGCAGCAGCCCGAAATCCATCTCATTACCGCAACCGATCCGGACGCCTTCCGCCACGAGCTCTGGAATTGCACTACGAACGGCGAATATCCCACCGTCTCCTATCAGGCTCTACGAAACGAAGCCAATATCAAGGCCATCCGAACCTGGGTCAAAATCGTCTCCGATACCCGCCATTGGGAATTCGAGCCGTACTTCGACGTCTCCGGAGCGCGCGCCGTCGGGCTGGAAGAGGTCGGCTACATCGCCTACGCCCAGACTCCCGGCATTGTCGAAATCAATCTGGAGAAACACAAATACAATCCCGTCTGGATCAACCCGGCCACCGGCGAAGAGCTTCCGCTTAAGGATAAACGCACCGACATCTTCAGCCAGCCCACGCCCGACAACTCGCACGATTGGATTCTGGATGTCGAAAGAGAAGGGCACAAAGAAGGAATGCTCCGCTCGGTGTACTTCGAATCGGTCGATCCGCCCGTTCAGGAAGTTGAAACCGATTCCTCAAAAATACCGTTCGAAATAACTGAGCCCTCAGGAGATGTAATCCTTCCAGACATCTCCACTCCGTTCGAGGCGAAGCTGACCAAGAACAATCGGGCCACCCGCAACATGCAGTTCGTCTGGTGGGGCGAGGTCGTCGCCGGCGGCGCGGGCGCCCGCCTGCTCGGGGTGGGTTCGTTTGGTAATTTGACCGTTCCCAAGGAACTCATGGCCGGATCTGGCTCGGATCTTAACCTGCGGCTGCTCGCCATCAATGCCAACGGCAAGGCTTATGAGCTGGACAAGGTCTACCGCCTCGGCCCGTGATCGTTCTGGCCCTCGACACCACCTCGGAGTTCGGCAGTCTCGCCCTTCGTTCGAACGGCGAAACCGTGGCTGAGCTTACGATTCATTCCCCGGAAGGCTTCGCTCACCTCATCTTCCCTGCCATTGACCAGCTTTTGGATCAGGCAAAAGTTCGTTTGGAAAAATGGGTTCGTTTGGAAGAAATAGACCTGTTCGCCGCCGCCGCCGGTCCCGGCTCCTTTACCGGCGTGCGAATCGGCCTATCCGCCGTCAAGGGTCTAGCCGAAGCAATGGGCAAACCGGCCGCCGGCATCTCGAATCTGCAGGTCCTGAGTTCGTTTGGTAATTTGCCCCTGCGCGCCGTCGTACTCGATGCCCGGCGTGGCGAAGTGTATGCTGCCATTTACAACGCCGCTCTGCAACCAATCGCTCCGGAAGCCGCTTGGAAGTTCCCGGATTGGCTCAACAGCTTGCACGAGGCAGCCTACCAGTTCATCTCACCCTCGCCGCTGCCCTTGGCCGGAACTCGATTTGAGGAAATGCCGTTCGTGCAATCGCCCCGGCATCTCGCCCCCGCTCTGGCCGCTTGTGCCGAGCGCGATGGCGGCCAAGACCCTGCGGCGCTCGATGCCAACTACGTCCGCCGTTCCGATGCCGAGCTCTTCTGGCGGGAACGGTAATCAGCGGCCGAACAAACTTTTGGCCTGATTCAAAGCAAACCAGCTCAGAAACCCGTTCGCCGCAATCAGCGCGATGAAGTAATACGCGATTCCTTGCTTCGGCTGTGCCGGGAAATCGCGCTTGTACAGACGATACGCCGTCGCAATCGCGATAAACAGGAACAGGTACTCGCTCAGCATGAAGAACAGGACCAGGCTCACCAGCAATACCGCCATCCGTCCCTGCGCGCCCAGCGCCACCATGGCCGAAGCTCCATCGAAGATGAACACCGGAATCAAGTTCAGCAGGTTGAGCCAACCGGCAAACTGCGCCACGGCCAGCCACACCGCGTGACCATTCGAAAGAAAGACCCCGTAAGCGATCAGCCCCGACAAGAAACCAAACAGCGGCCCGGCCAGCGAGATCTGCGCGCGCACGCCCGCATCCACATTCGGCCCATTCCACTTCACATACGCGCCGAATCCCGGAATAAACATCGGCAGCTCCGCCGCGAATCCAAAGCGCCGCACCATCAGATAGTGCCCCATCTCGTGCAGCAGCACTGAGCCGGTCAGCCCCACCGCGAACCACCATCCGTAAAGCCCCCAATAGAGCCCCACAAACAGCAGAATGCTGATTAGAAATTTGCCCTTGGTCAGCAGCACCAGCGCCAGCGTTTTGTATTTAATCAGCGCCGCGACCAGCACGCCGAACGGGCCCAGGCGCTTCTTCCAATCGGTTGGCTTGGCCGGCGGTTTCGGCGCCAGCTTGGCGTCGATCTTCTGAATTTCGCGCAGAACTGCGGCGCGTTGTGACGAATCGGTGGGCAGATATTGCAGCGCGGCGACCCAGTGCTCCCGCGCCGCAGGCAGTTGCCCGATGGCCGCGAGTTGCCTTGCTCGCCTCGCTAGCTGCTCTAAATCGACTGTCAAATACTAGTTTAGAAGCCGGGCTTAGTCTCGCGCGGCTCCTTCGCTCAGATCCGGCAAATCCTGCGTTGCCTGCGAAGCCAGGAAGACGGACACCACCGACTCTATTCCTTCGCAATCGTCTTCGTCAAAGCGTCCCAGGCTGGCGCTGTCGAGATCCAACACGCCCAGCACCTTTCCCCAGTTCAGAAGCGGCACTACAATCTCCGACCGGGCTTCGCTGTCGCACGCGATGTGACCTGGAAACTGCGCGACATCCGGTACTATCAGCGTCTCCCGCTTCGCCGCGGCCGTGCCGCACACCCCTTGACCGAATGGAATCCGCACGCAAGCGGGCTTGCCTTGGAACGGACCCAACACCAGTTCCTTGCCTTCCGAGGTATAGAACCCGACCCAGCTCACGTCCGGCAACATCTGGAACAGCAGCGCGGACGTATTCGCCGCGTTGGCGATAAAGTCCTTTTCCTCTCCCAATAGCGCCTGGAGTTGATGGCAGATCTCCTGGTAAAGAGCGTACTTGGAAGCCGCAGGTTCGGTATGGGTTACAGTTTGCATCGCTAAGTTAGTGTAGCTCCGCTTTAAGACCTCTCGCTGCACGGCTTCGGCCATCAGCCTGCGGCCCGCTTTCCCCGGTACGGGTTCGAGATGTAGTTTTTCGCTTCGGCGGCCGCTCCCGATTTGGGCGCGACCGTCACGGCCTGGCGATACGCCTCCACCGCCGCCTGATGATTCCCTTTTAAATCCTGTACTTGTCCGAGTCTTAGCCATGCCAGAACCGCAGTGTTCAAATCAAGCTCATCGGCTTTTTTGGTCGCATGCTTTAGGTTCGCCAGCGCGGCGTCCAGGTCTCCATACCAAAACAGCAGGTTTCCCTTCAGGTATTCGATCTTCTCCGCGGGAATGTCCGCATAGCCCGGTGCGCCTGTACCCCGCAAATTCTCTATCTCCGCCAGCACCTTCAGCGCATCCTGTTTATCCCCTGCATCGCTATACATCTGGACCTGTTCGAAGCGAAAGATATAGTTCCGCGGGAAATGCTGCGCCAGATCCTGCAGCAGCGGAATCGCTTTTTGCGGGCAGTGCTCGCGACGGTAGATCACCGCCAGAAAGACCGCGGCATCGTAGCGGTTGCTGATCCCTTCCTTTCGGACCAGCTCCAGTTGGCGAATACCCGCTTGTCTGTCGCCGTGAAAGCCGCCGATCGAGCCGATCACCCGCAAATAGAACGGCAGTGAACCCACAATGTACTGGTCCAGTCCGAGCACCAATCGCGCGTCCACGGACTTCGGATCAATCCGCACAATCTCCTGATCCGCTTTGCGCGTCGCCGTCACCTCGCGCACCGATTCCATCAGAGATTTCTCAACCAGGAACAAATAATTGGAGCGCAGCCCATGCGCTACACCCATTGCGTACAAGGCATCGATATCCCTTGGGTTCTTTCGAAGCGCCACCTCGCTCAAACTCAGGGATTTGTTTACGTCGTCGTTGAAGCGCTGCCGGTCGGCAAGCGGCATCTGCAGCTTGGGCCGTTTCAAAAATGGGCTGTTTCCCGTCGCCAGCTCGCTTTCGAGGGCTCCGTCCCGAAATAATTGCCGGTAGAGAATGCTTTGCGCCACATGATTGTATTCGTTAGGATCGTCGGGATGCGCCTTCACCTGCTGCTCGAAATAGGCGATCGCGTCGTCGAATTCGTTGTTATAGAAATGCACCCATCCCGGGTTCGACGCCGGGTCTTCACGATCGAGTGCCAGCGCCCGTGCGCTTGAAAGCAGGGTCATCAGCGCCAGCGCCGCGATCACATTCTTCAGCGCGATGCGAACGTTCCGCAGGAAGCCGCTGTATTTGGCGCGCCACACCGGCGACTTGCGAAACTTCTCGCGAAATTCTTCTTCCGTCAGCGCGGCCAACTTCGTGAGAGAGGGAGCGAACTCCGCCGGCACAAACGCCGCATCGTCACTCACGGGAGCGTGCGAATTCCAGGGACACACATCTTGACAGATGTCGCAGCCGAACACGTGATTGCCGATTTTTTCGTGCAGTTCAGCGGGAATATCGCCGCGCTTCTCGATCGTCAGATACGAAATACACAAGCGCGCGTCCAGCCGCCATCCGCCTTGCTCCGTCGGCACAATGGCTTCCGTTGGACACGCATCGATACAGCGCCGGCAAGTGCCGCATCGATCGGGCGGCGGGGCATCCGGCGCCAGCGGAATCGAAAGCAGCAATTCTCCGAGAAAAAACCAGGACCCGCGCTCTTGATTAATAAGACACGTGTTCTTGCCGATCCAGCCCAGCCCAGCCGCTCGCGCATACGAGCGCTCCAGCAGCGGCGCGGTATCCACACACAGCTTCCACTCGAATGGCTCGCCGTGAACTTCCGCAATGCGCTCCGCGAGTTTTTCCAGATCGCGCCGCATCACGTCGTGATAATCCGCGCCCCAGGCATAGCGCGAGATCCAGCCGCGCTCCGGATTGCGCAGTTCGGTCGAATGTGGAAAGCCGGTGTTGTAGAGCTTACCCACGCAGACAATGCTCTGCGCGTTCGAGAGCAGATTGCGCGGGTCCGCCCGCAGGTCGCCGCGGCGATCCGTGAGATAGCTCATCTCGCCGGCCATTCCCGCCGCGCGCCAAGATTCAAATCGGTCAAAATCTTCAATCGGCAACGCAGGCGCAATACCCGCCAGCTCGAACCCGCATTCGCGGGCCAGCTCTTTTATCCGCTGCGCCGTAATTGCCAAAATCCGAGAGCCTGCTACCCTTCTCTTTTATTTTGACGGCTGCGCCGCTACTCGAGTTCGAAAATGTGTTCGTGCAGCGCGGCGAGCGGCTGGCGCTGAACGGCTTGACGCTGCGCGTTCGCTCCGGCGAGCACGTGGCGATTCTCGGCCCGAACGGCTCCGGTAAATCGACGCTCGTCAAGCTCATCGCGCGCGAATGCTATCCGCTTGCTCGTCCAGGCACGCGGCTTCGCATCCTCGATCAACAGAACTGGAACATCTTTGCGCTGCGCTCGCATTTAGGAATCGTCAGCAACGATCTGATGACGCAGTGCACACGCGACATTACCGGCCGCGAACTGGTCCTCTCCGGCTTCTTCGGTTCCATCGGCGTCTGGCCGAATCATCGCGTGCTGCCGCAGATGGAAGCAGCCGCGCAGGATGCAATGGCCCGTCTGCACGTCGGGCACCTGGCCCATCGTTGGGTCGATGAAGTCTCTTCGGGCGAGGCGAGACGGCTGCTGATCGCGCGAGCTCTAATTCACAATCCGGAAACTTTGCTGCTTGACGAGCCCACTACGAGCCTCGATCTGGCGGCCCAGCGCGAAATGCGCCATCACCTGCGAGCGTTGGCGGCGAGCGGCGTCGGCCTGCTGCTGGTCACGCATCATCTCGAAGAAATTATTCCCGAAATCGATCGCGTGGTTCTGCTGCGCCAAGGCACGGTTTACGCCGACGGCGCCAAAGCGGAGATCCTCACTTCAGCGCACCTTAGCTCGCTATTCGGCGTTCCCGTCGAAGTAACGCAATCGGATGGCTTTTACCGCGCTTGGTGAGATACGGACCTGTTGTTGTTACCTAAACCGTTTAAATCTAAGAAGATGCCGAACTTTTGCAGCCCACTTCAGCGTCTTTAAACGTCCCTTCGACCTCAAATCCACGCCGTTCGCTTTCTTTTCGTTATCAATGACTTACCCGCTCCCTATACTGGGGGTAGACCGGCACCGCTTGTGCCCTAGAGTGATTGCAATGCATAAACCGATCAAATACTTCGAAAAAGCAGTGAGTGTAGGCGCCAACGCCGCCTGGAACGTTTTCGACCGGGTCAACCAGATCCATCAGAATCCGTCGTTCACGCCACGGTGGTCCGACAAGCCGCTTCTGAAAAGCTATCAGAAATCGAAGCCGCCGCTCGGCTGGCCCCGCGAAACCGATTCTCTTTGTCCCAAGTGCATCCCCGAAATCCGCAAGAAAATCGTCGATGGCGAGGTCGATTACAAGATCCTGCTGAACCAAGCGGTAGGTGAGATCAAGGCCAGAATCGTCGAGCGCGACGGCAAAATCATGATGGTGAAGGAATGCCCGGAGCACGGCTACTTCGAAGACATCATGTCGATCGATCCGGCGTTTTCCAAGCACCTCGAGGACGTGTTTCCCGGCCGCGACATCCGCGCGCATAACGACGAGAAGCTGCACAACCACGGCACCAGCACCATTACGCATGGGCGCGGTTCCGTTCTTACCATCGATCTGACCAACCGCTGCAACATGATGTGCGACCCGTGCTTCATGGATGCCAACCAGGTCGGCTTCGTCCACGAACTGAGCTGGGAAGACATCAAGACGCTGCTCGATAATGCGATTTCCATCAAGCCCCGGCGCCAGATGTCAGTGCAATTTTCCGGCGGTGAGCCGACGCTGTCGCCGTACTTCATCGACGCCGTGCGCTATGCGCGCAAGGTCGGCTACAACAGCGTACAGGCCGCAACCAACGGTATCGAGTTCGCCAAGCGCCCGGAATTCGCGAAAGAAGCCGCCGAAGCGGGCCTGCGCTATGCCTATCTCCAGTTCGACGGTATCGGCAATGCCGCCAATTCGCACCGCGCGGTTGGCAATTTGTTTGACGTCAAGCTACGCGCGATCGAGAACCTGTGGACCGCGGGCGTCGATATCGTGCCGGTTATCACGATTCTGAACGGCATCAACAACGAACAGGTTGGGCACGTGGTTCAATTCGCTCTGGACAACCCGAAGAAAATCCCGTTCCTGTCCTTCCAGCCGGTTTCCTTCACCGGCCGCGACGAGGCGATCACCGACGAACGCCGTCAGGCCCAGCGCTACACGCTCTCTCACCTTGCGCACGACGTCAAGAGCCAGACTGGGATTGGCGAACCGGTGCGCGACTGGTTCCCCATCAGCTTCATGAGTACCTTCTCCGATTTTGCGGACCTGGTGCATGGACCCGCCGCCGATTGGGGACAGTTGAGCTGCGGCTGCCATCCCAACTGCGGTATCGGCATGGCGGTGATGTGCGACAAGGAAACCAAGGAATCCGTCCCGGTTACCGCGTTTCTCAATGCCGATCAACTGGCCAAAGATATCGCGCGGATCAACGATGCGGCCCGCGGCCGGTTCCTTTCGGTTGCCGCCGTCTCGCTTGCACTGCTGCGCAATTACAACCCGTTCAAAGCGCCCACCCATTTCCGCCTGAGCGATCTGATCGCTAAATTCGATAAATGCTTCGGTATGTCGAAGAAAGCAGTTACGGGAGGCTACGGCAAAGTCAGCGGCGACCGGACTATTGACGATATTCAGAAGCGCCGCGGCGACCGCTGGAATTTCCTGTTTATTGCGGGCATGTGGTTCCAGGACCTCTTCAACTACGATTTCCGCCGCACCGAGCAGTGCATCATTCCTTACGCAACGCAGGAAGGCGAGATTTCCTTCTGCGCTTACAACACCGGCGTGGGCTGGCGCAACATTATCGAGAAGATGCACATGACCGCCACGCTTACCAAGTGGTACGAAGAGCACGGCCGGCATGAGATCTTCGCCGGCAACAAAGCCGTTCCGCTTGCGAGCAAACAGCACAATTTGGTCCTGGTGGACGAACACGTCCACGCCGACCGGCAGCACGATCTTGAGTTGAAGGGAATTGCCAAGAACGCACGCGAAGAGAAAACGCGCGCCCGCGACGAAGCGCTGAAGAAGAAAATCGAGGATGAGAAGATGATGCGGCTGTATCGCGAGCACATCCTCGGCGAAAAAAAGCCAGAAGGCGGTTTCGTCCCGCTCGATGGGCTGCTTGGCGGAAGCGCTAAAGCGGCGCCGGTCGAGAAGCAAGAAGAAGTCGGCGCCATGGGCGATTAACCTCTTCTCCTTAGCTTCTCCTTAATCTGAGATTATTCGTGGCCGCCGGGATTTCCCGGCGGCCGTTTTTCGCGCCTGTTTCAATAAAAGTACTAGGTAGCCCTAACTGGTACTCATTAGAGCTTATTTCTAGTAATGGATTTCTATGAGCCGCATCTCACTCCAAGAAATTGTGCGAGTGCACAATAGGAGGAATCAATTGTGAAGTTCAAAGTATTAGGAATCTTTGGATCGGCGCTACTTTTCGGGCTGGCCGTCATGAGTCCGTCAAACGCAAGGGCACAGAACCCGCCCCCAGGGGCGATCTACGATCTGGCGACCGCCCACCCCGGTGCGGTTTCAGCCACCGAGACGCTGTTCACTACCAGCTTTGTAGCGGACATGCCGCAAACGTATGTATCTTACGCGTTCAGAGAAATTCCGGCATATTGGGCCCTGGATGACGCGTCGGTAACGCTGCACCTGAGTTCGACGAACCTGCTCGCCGACCCGGGATTCGAATCCGCGACGGTTGGACAGAACATCCCAACCGGCTGGGGCCGCTGGATTCAGCCAATTGACGTTTCAGCTATTGGCGTGGTCGTTAACAACACTGGCCCCGGTGGGTGTGGCAGCGATACGCCGACTCATGGGGGAGTCCAGTTCTGGTGTGACGGTTCGGTAGAAGGCTACGACGCTGTTTATCAGGTGATCCCCACCACGGTCGGCTCTACTTATGACATCAGTTGGTATCTTGGGCACGACACAGGTCAACCGCCGACCGCCCCAGGTATTGACATGCTCGTCTACGCCACCGATGCTCTGCCGGTTGGCACGATACCGCTCGGCACGCCCGAGCCAGCCTCGCTTGCATTGATGGGAGTTGGTCTCGGCATCGTCGGATTCGCATTGCGCCGCCGTCGCACAGCCAAGGCGTTATAAGCGAAAACTCTTACTCAACGTGACCGTTCATAAGCCGTCGATCTTCCGTTCGGCGGCTTATGCATTAGTACTAGGAGTACGTTTAAATACGTAATTAATTTCTATGATTCGAATCTCTTCGCAAGTAGTAGGAATTTACTTTCGGAGGAATGCATGAGATCTGAATTACGGAAAACAGTTCCCAGGAAGACAACAACGAAAAAATTATTGCCGGTTCTCTTGGGTTTCGCTTGCTTGCTAGGTGTTGAGGCGGCAGCTAACGCGACTA
This sequence comes from uncultured Acidobacteriaceae bacterium, assembly GCA_963787545.1. Taxonomy (GTDB): domain Bacteria; phylum Acidobacteriota; class Terriglobia; order Bryobacterales; family Bryobacteraceae; genus Bog-105. The sequence goes on along the minus strand of CAWBDW010000016.1, from coordinate 127,114 downwards.
CCCTGTACATGAACAATGCGACCGGTGGAGAGGCTTACATCATTGCCATGAATCCCACGACGGGCGCTGTAACCGATGAATTTAACGTCCCTGCGGGCGGGCACGACAACGGGCGTGGTGTCGTGGTGGTGAGTAATCTTCTGTATTACACGGTAGCCAGCTCGCCAACGGTTTATAGATACGACTTGGCCACTCACACAGATCTCGGGGCAGCTTTCACTGTAGCCGGAGCGACGGCTTTGTCTACGATAGCCTTTGACGGGACCAATTTCTGGATCGGGGATTACAGCGGGACCAATCACGCGTATCTTTACACGCCAACCGGGAGCCTGTTAAGTACTATCTCGCTCTCCAGGTGCGGTGGTTTCTGCGACGGTCTGGAGTACTTCGTGCAGGGCGGCCAGGGTCGGCTGATTTCAAATGACGGCGATGAACTGGACCCGAATACATACGATGTCTATGACACGAGCGGCAACCTGGTCACCGCGGGACTGATCCATACGACCGGTTACGCCGGAACCGGAATCGCTTTCGACGGAACGGATTTCTACGTCGACGAAATTGACAACAGGAAAATTGGTGTGTACGATACCAGCGGCACGCTTCTGAACACTCTCACCGTCACTGGTTACAATACGAGCATCGGTACTCCGTTCGGCGAAGATCTTTCCTTCGACTACAGCCAAGTTTTGCCCCCACCCTCTGGAGTTCCCGAGCCTGCTTCGGTCGCCTTAATGGGAATCGGCCTCGGCATCGTCGGATTCGCATTGCGCCGCCGTCGCACAGCCAAGGCGTTATAAGCCACACAAGCAGCACCGCTCAAACAACTAAAGCCCGCCAGTTCATTGCGAACTGGCGGGCTTTTTCTTTCTTCCGAAAGGTGCTCTTATTCGAAATCGCGGGGCCGCTTCTTGCGATTCCGCTTGCGAGCGAGAGCTTCCTTCGTGCGCCGCTTTTCACCTGGTTTCAGGTAAAACGAATGCCGCTTGATCTCCTTCACAATGTCCTCTTGCTGGACCTTGCGCTTGAAACGCCGCAGCGCGCTTTCGAGCGTCTCGCCGTCTTGAATATGGACTTCCGCCAACTAAACTTTCACCACCTTCCGCGTCAGCTAACAGGTTTATTATAGCGTTGCGGCAAGCGCCTGCGCAGCCAGAACCAGCGTTCCCAAAACGCCCGCTCGGCTGCCCAGTTGCGGCGGCCTGAATGTATTCATCGAGCCCGTCTACGATCTCCGGCCGCTGAATGTAACGATTCGCGATGCGACTGAACTCTGTCCGGATCAGCGGAAATAAATGCGCCTGCTGCATCACTCCGCCACCCAGTAGAATGCGCCGTGGCGAAAGCGCGAGAGTGAGATTCCACAGCCCGAGCGCCAGATAATGCGCCTCCAGCGCCCAGGCCGGATGATCGGGAGGCAGGGTACCGGCAGGCGCTCCCCAGCGCGCCTGCATAGCCGGTCCTGACGCCAAGCCCTCCAGACAGTCTCCATGAAAAGGACAAGCGCCGGGAAACGGATCTCGCGCCAGATCGTGCGGGAGCTTAAGATGACCGATCTCCAGATGCATTAATCCGTGAATCGACCTGGCCGTTCGCCAGCGCACCGCCGCCAATTCCCGTCCCGATCGTCAAATAGATCGCATCCGGTAAACCTCGCGCCGCGCCCCAGCGCGCTTCTCCCAGCAGCGATGCGTTGACATCGGTATCGAGACGCACGGGGACTCCGAGCGCTTCTTTCACTGCGCCGAGCAGATTGTGGTTGTTCCAACCAGCTTTCGGAGTGGACGTAATGTGTCCGTAGGAGGAGGATGCCGGGTCCAGATCTAGCGGCCCGAAGGAGCCGATGCCTATCGCCTCCAGCCCGCTGCCCGCTTCTGTTTTGAAAAAATCGATCGCGCTCGCGACGGTGATGTCCGGTGTCGAAGTAGGAAATTGAGCGGTTCGGATATCTTCCGGCCCGCTTCCGACCGCACACACAAACTTCGTCCCACCCGCTTCGATGCCTCCGAACACGCTCCGAGTATAGTAGGCCGTGGCAAATCCGCTCCCTCACGGTCGCGGTTCTGTATGCGCATCATCCTACGGAACCGCGCACGTCAGTAAGCGGCGGATCACGACTTCCGCGAAGCGTCAGGCCTGTAGAAACTTCTTACCGGTCGCGCCGGGGCCGAATTGAATACGCGCATCGCGAATCGCGACACCCGCTACTTCGATGCGGTTCAGATCTGTAGTTCCGACGCCGACCGCTTCGGCGAGCTTCAGCGTATTGTCGCCGCGCAAGAAGGGCGAACTGCCGCGGACGGCTTGCGGGCTATAGCTCATGACGGCCATTGCGACCGCATCGACGCAGACCGGGTTGCGGCCTGCCAGAATCAAGCCGGGCGTCATACGCTCAAGACCTCGCAGCCACGGGCCTTCGCCTCCGCGCACCGTTTCAACTCCGTCGATAATCGCCAGATCTATCGGGCGAATGCCAATTTGATCCGTCACGATGCGAGGTACGCGATAGCCGGGATCGCGAGGCGAATCGGGATGCAGCTCCGCATCCACTCCGGATGGAGCTTTTGTCTTACCTTCGTGAAGAACGGGGGCGCGCTCTTTCGTGGGAGTTTCATTTCCGCTGGGACCGCAATCGCCGCCGTACAAGGAACACGGCGTATCGCCGAAGCAGTTCTTCATGGAAAGCGTCACGCCCGCGATCCAATGATTTTTCAATTTCGCCAGAGAAGCGAACACGTCGCAATCGACGAAGGCCTGGTTCAGGTGATAGGCCGGATACATGTAGCCGCCCCAGGGCACTTTCAGACGGACATACTGCTTGTATTTGCCCAGGTTCTGCACGTTCTCCCAATCGACGGCGATGCCGAGGTTGTTTATCGCATTCACGTCGATGCCGTAGCGCGCCCAAAGGCTGAGATCCTGGCGCGCCGGGAAAAAGCTTTCGATGATACGCACGCGCCTGGCGCCCGCTTTGGCAAACAGGTGTACGGTCGCGGCGATGGTTTGGCCGTTGGTGCGATAGGGCAGATCGGGTGTCAGCGGAAAATTGCTTGGATTGCCCGTGAGATTCAGTTTCAATCCGACGGTTTTTCCGCGAACCAATTTCTGAATACCGCCGATCTGGTCGAAGGCGCCGGCTAGTTGCGCCTCGAAATCGGTGTAGTTGCGGCAGCGTACAATCGCGACCGAACTCGCCGGAGCCTCCGCTTTGAGAAGCTTCGGAAATCCGAGCGCAGCAACGGCCGCTGTTCCCGTTGCGAGCACTTCGCGGCGCGTAGGAGTCGAGGTGAGAAGGCGATGATCCATAAACTTCCTCTTTCACTATCCTACTCGCGCATCCGCGCGCGCGCTCGACTTCATCGCCCGTTCGCCATCTATTAAAACGCGCTTGCGGTCGAGCCCCCAGCGATATCCGCCCAACTCGCCGCTGCCGCGGATGACACGATGGCATGGAATGACAATTGCAACGCGATTCGTTGCACAAGCGCGCGCCACCGCTCGCGCTGCACTGGGATTGCCGAGCGCCGCCGCGACTTCCGCATACGACTGCACTTCGCCAGGAGGGATCGATTGCAGATACTTCCACACTTTGAGCTGGAAGGCGGTGGCCTGCACGTCGATGGGCAAATCGAGCCGGAGCTGTTCGCGGCGCAAGTATCCGAGCAGCGACTCGATCCACAACTCGAACTGTTCCGGAAAAGGCGACTTCATCTCTTCGAGCGCAGCCACTGGATACTCGTTGCGCAATGTGTCCAGCAATTTGTCCTGCGATTCGCCGAATTGCAAAAAGCATAAGCCGCGATCCGTCGCTCCGATCATCATTACGCCCAACGGGCTGTCGACAGCAACGTAGGAAATGGAAACGCCCGCACCGCCCGCGCGATATTCACGAGGCGTCATGCCGAGCTGCGTGTCCACGCGCTCATACACGCGGCTGGAGGAACCGAACCCGGCTTCGTAAATCGCGCCGGTTACAGAACCTTGTGATCGAAGGCCCGATTTGAGGGCGTCCATGCGGCACTTCTCGACGAATTGCTTCGGAGTCACGCCGGCCACTTCTTTGAATGTCCGCTGCAGATGGAAACGGCTGAGACCCGCTTCACGGGCCAAGTCTTCCAGCCGCAGCGGGGCGCCGCTCTGGCAGTTTGCGCGAATGTGATCGCACAGCCTCTGAATGCGCGCCCGGTTGTCCTTCTTTAGCATTTAACTTTGCTCCTCTTGACCCGATCGTAGGTCTTTTGGGCACGCGGTGACTATCCGGTTCTTGCTGTCGAATCTTCAGGATGTACCATCGAACACGTGAGTAATTTGTTCATCACGCGCCGTGCGGTTTGTAAAGCGCTGGCCGGCGCGCCACTGCTTGCGAAGGCGTTCGCGGCGGATCACAACATGTATCTGGCGCTGAACAGCGTGTTGGTTTCCGGTCGCGTTCCGTGGCCCGCTTTCGCGCGTCTGGCTGCCAAGGTCGGCTATCCCGGTACAGATGTGATGCTCGATGCTGCGATGCAAGCCGGAGAGACTGCCACTAACGAATTGCTCGCGCAGCTAAAGGTCAAACCCGCGGCGATTAATTTCCCGGTAGAATTTCGCAAAGACGACGCTACGTTCGAGGCCGGCCTTGCAAGACTGGACGCTTCCGCGAAATTCGCCGCAGACATTCACTGCCCCCGCATGGTTACCTACATCATGCCTTCCAGCGACACGCCCAAAGACGAGCTGCGGCGCACTTACAAGCAGCGCTTCACCGATAGCGCCCGCGTTCTGGCGAAGCACAACGTGCGATTAGGGCTCGAATTTCTGGGGCCGCTCGAGCTACGAAAAAAATTCCGCTACGAATTCATCTGGCGCATGAACGATATGCTCGAATTCGCGAAGGAATGCGGGTCGAACGTCGGCTTGCTGCTCGATTCCTGGCATTGGCATCATGCCGGCGCCACGACCGAAGACATCATTCATGCCGGACGCGACCGCATTGTGCATGTTCATTTCAACGATTCGCCGAATCTGCCGCCCGAACAGATCCACGATAACCAGCGCCTGCTGCCTGGTGAAGGCGTGATCAATCTCGTCGGCTTCCTGCGAGCGCTTCATACCATCGGCTACACGGACGCGCTGAGCGTCGAAGTATTCGGCCGCTTGAAAGATGTGCCGCCGGAGCAGGCGGCGAAGCTGGGCCTGACCGCTTCGCTTGCCGTTTTCCGGAAAGCGGGCGTGCCGGAGGGCTGATCGAAGAGCCTTGCAAGCCGCGGCAGCTATCGTCCTGACGGTTCATCTCGCCTGGATTCTATGGGTCATTTTCGGCGCATTGTGGACACGCGGGCATCCCTTCCTGACGGCCTTTCATTTGGCTTCTCTGGTGTGGGGAATCATCGTGGAAACAGCCCCGCTCGATTGCCCGCTCACAATTATCGAGCAGTTCTTCGAAGCCGAGGCCGGCGTGAATCCCTACAGCGGCGGTTTTCTGGTGCATTGCCTCGATCGCATGGTCTACCCCGATGTCTCCGAATCGCTGCTCGTCTATATCGGCGTCGCGGTCTGCGGCATCAATCTTCTGATTTACGCGCGGCGTCTTTGGCTGGCGCTTCATCGCACCGCACGCAGTTGAGTTTAGCGCCTACAAATTGTGCCCGGCCTTCCGGAGTCAGCACCCAAGGCCGATTCTGCCAAGGCGGAACATGCCGCACGTGGCGCGTGTGGCCGCACTCAAGATCCGCCACCCAATGCCGCTCCTCGTCCTGATGGAATCCGACGATCGCTCGTTCCATTGCCGTTTATGCCGCGGTTAGTTCTTGTATCCAGCGCAGCATGCGCGCGTGATGCGATCCCTTCCAATACGCGCGGCCGCATTGGGCGCAGCGCTGGTATTCCTCGTGTAGTTCCGCCGTGCGGGGCGGAAGCAGATGGAGCACTTCGTTCTTCAGCGCGGGATGCAATAAGCCATTGCAGGCCATACAGCGCGTGAACGGCCGGATGAAGCGCGCCAGATCGAACCGGCGTAGGATCTCCGCGACCTGCCGCTTGCTGTCTGTTTCGCGCAGCCAATATCCGTGCGTGATGATGCTGTGCTTCAATAATCCTCGATCGCGCGTCAGCAGGATTCGATGCTCTTCGGCGGAAATGCGAGCCAATTCCGGATCGTTCAAACAGCTTCGATAAAAGGTGTCGAAGCCGAGCATGCGCAAGTACGCCGCGAGCTTGCCCAGGTGTACGTCCAGCACAAATTTCGGTTCGCGAAGCGCCTGCGGGCGGACGCGCAGCTCTGGCGTGATGTCGAGCGATTCGAACATCGGATAGACGCTAATCGAATCGCCATCGCGCAGTACGCGTGAGAAATCGGCTGATTGGCCATTCACCAGAATCAACTCAATTTCGGTATGCGGCACACCGAAGCTCTCGATCATGTCTTTGACGGCCGAGCCGACGTAGAAATCTTTCTCGAGAGTTTTGTGCCGCTGGTGCGGCAGAAGGTGATCGTTCAATTCAGCGTAGAAACGAAAGGAGGCCCGAGCCATGGTGAGAATTTCAGCGAACGGTCGAAAACAGCGAAAGTTGCTCGCTCCGGCGCCTCGGCTTCTTGTCATCGAAGACGGATCGCCCGTCCAAACTCGGCGAAATGGCGTGCTCGTGTTCGATCGCGCGGTCGAAATCCGCGACGGGCTCATACTGCTCCTCGATCGCGCAGACGAAGGTCTCGAGCCGCTTGAACCCCTCCATTTTTTCCGTGTCGCCTGCCCTGGCTGCATCCAAACCTCGTCGCAGTACTTCCAGAGATTCGTCGTAGGTTTTCAGCGGCACGGGAAACGGATGCCGATCCTTTCCGCCAAGCGCGAACGAAAAGCGCGCCGGGTCCGAAAAACGCGCGGGCGTGCCATGAACCACTTCCGCAATCAGCGCCAGCGACTGCAATGTGCGCGGCCCCAGGTTTTCTACTAACAACAACGACGCAAAGTCCCGCAACTGGCGTTCATAGCTCACCGCCAGAACAGCGCCGAGCCGCTTCAGGTCCACATCTGGCGCGCGGACGTCATGATGCCTCGGCATCTCCAGCTTTCGGAATTCTGAAATTGTCTTGTCAGGCCGCTCGCCGGCAATTGTGAGCAGCGCGTTCTGCGCCGGTTTCGCGCGCCGGTCCACCAGGTTGAGAATGACGCCCTCATTCTTTCCGGCAATGCCCGTATGCGGCTCGCTCGTAAAATCCCGAACCGACGCCGAGTGCCAATGATACCGGCGCGCCAGCCCGCTTGCATCATTCAACCCTTGCTGAATCACCGCCCAATCGCCCTCGGCGCTGACCACGAAGGAGTGCAGATAAATCTGGAAGCCATCCGCAATCGCATTGTTATCGATCTTCGCCGTCAGCCTGCTGGTTCGGACCAGCGCCTCGCCATCCAGGCTCTTACGCTCCGCGACGGCCAGCAGTTCAGCGGGCGTTTGACGCGATTGCTTGCCGCGCCCGCCGCATATGTAAATGCCTAATTCCTGCGCGCGCGGATTCAGCCCGCGCTTCAGCGCGCCCATTACAGAAGTCGTGATGCCGGAGGAGTGCCAGTCCATTCCCATTACTGAACCCAGCGCTTGAAACCAGAACGGATCGCTCAATCGCGCGAGAAACTCCGCCGCTCCATACTGCTGCACGATGCTTTCAGCGATTGCCGTGCCGAGTTTGGTCATGCGCTCGGCCAGCCACGCGGGAACGTGCCCTCCGTGCAGCGGCAAATCCGCAAATCCCGAGCGTTTCATGGCTATTTCCATGTTCGCAGGCACACGTTCGCAGGCGGACCGCGCCGCGACCCTTTATGCTGTGACTGCATGGACCCGTTCGAGGAATACACCGCCCGCCGCGACCGTTGGCGCGCGCAACAGGAAATTCTTCAGCGGCAGTTCATCCGTCTCGGCAATTGGCGGCTGGCCCTGGGAATTCTCGAAGCGGTGCTGGCCTGTCTCGTTTTCGGCGCGCATTGGATCTCCGTCTGGACTCTGCTGCTTCCGCTCGCCGTTTTCATTCCGCTCGCCGTCCGGCACTCGCGCGTTATCCGCGTGCGGACTCTCGCCGGACGTGCCATTGCTTATTACGAACGCGGTCTCGCGCGTCTGGCGGATCACTGGATAGGAACCGGCGCTTCCGGCGAACAGTTTCGCGATGCTGCGCATGTGTATGCCGACGATCTCGATTTATTCGGGAAGGGTTCGCTGTTTGAATTGCTCTCCTCTGCTCGAACCGCTGCCGGAGAACGAACGCTCGCAGATTGGCTGCGGGCGCCGGCGCCGCGCGAGGAGGTCGAATTGCGCCAGCAATCCGTTCGCGAATTATCCTTGCGGCTGGGTCTTCGCGAAGATCTCGCACTGCTCGGCCAGGATGTTCCCGCCGCTGTTCATGCCGAAGCCATTGGCAAGTGGGGATCGACGCCCGCCGTTCACTTTCCCCGCGGCTTGCGAATTATTGCGCCGGTATTGGCGGTTGCGGGGATCGCGACCTTGTTGGCCTTCTTCGCCCAGGCGCTGCCCATCTGGCCATTCGCCGCGCTGCTCGCTCTCGATTTCATCCTGATCCGCATATTGCACAAGCGCGTCGATGCAGTAACAGAATCCGTTGATACTCCCGCGCAAGGCCTCGGCATCTTCGCGCTATTACTCGAACGGCTCGAGCGCGAGCAGTTCGAATCGCCGCAGCTAAAACGGCTGCGCGCCGCCCTCGACGTGGAAGGCTTGCCGGCTTCCAAGCGCATCGCCCTGCTCCGGCGCTGGATGGATTGGCTCGATTCGAGCGATCACATGCTGATTCGCGTCGTCCGTCCTATCGTCCTCTGGCGCGAACAGATCGCGATGGGAATCGAAGCGTGGCGGCGAAAAAGCGGCCGGTATATTGGCGCGTGGCTCGTGGCGGTAGCGGAATTCGAAGCGCTTTCTTCTTTCGCTTCGCTGGCTTTTGAGCGGCCGGGCTGGGCGTTTCCGGAGCTGCTCCTGGGTGCAGAGCCCTGCTTTGATGCCGAAGCCCTACAGCATCCGCTCATGTCGCCCGCCAAGTGCGTACCGAACGATCTCCGCCTGGGCGATGGTCTGCGCCTTGCTATCGTGAGCGGATCGAACATGTCGGGTAAGAGCACGCTGCTGCGCTCGGCCGGTTTGAATTGCGTTCTCGCCTGGGCCGGCGCGCCCGTCGCGGCCAAGAGCCTGCGCATTTCCGCGCTGCAGGCCGCAGCGTCCATTCGCGTCACCGATTCTCTGCAAGACAACCGCTCGCGCTTCTTTGCCGAGATCTCACGCATCGGCCAGATTGTCGAATTAGCGAAACAAAAACGCGCCGTGCTTTTTCTTCTCGACGAACTCTTGAGCGGAACCAATTCGCACGATCGCCGTATCGGCGCCGCTGGAATCGTTCGTAAGCTGGTCGAGTACGGCGCGATTGGTTTAATCACCACGCACGATCTCGCGCTCGCCAATATCGAGCAGGATCTGGGGCCCGCGGCCGTCAATGTCCACTTCGACGACCAGATCCTGGAGGGACGCGTCGAATTCGATTACCGCCTTCGCCCCGGTATCGTGACGCACAGCAATGCGCTCGAGCTGATGCGCGCGGTGGGCCTGGAAGTTTGAGACGGCTAGCCTAGAGCCCTGATATCGGAGTTCCTTTGTGACATGTCTCACCACGCGATCACGTCTAATCTGAGCCGGAAGCGTCAGCGCAATGTCGTTGACTTAAGCCAAAGATCAGGGATCGGTATCGTCTCGCATTCGTGCAAGACGCTGAAACTGAGCCAGGGAGCGTCAGCGACCTCAGGTTGGACCGAAGCAGAGTCGCTTAAGTCATCAGCGACCTAGCTTGCCAATCTTTACAGCTTCTTAGCGACCAGGTTTGGGCGCTTACGCTTCCGGCTCGGTTTCGGCCATTCATTCATGGTCATGCGTTCGTCAAGAAATTTCAGAAACGGACCTTTACCGGGCTGAAGTGGGCGTGTAAATCATGCGGGACACGCGCGGCCGGCCTTCGCCTTTGTGGAAGGCATACACCTTAGAGCGAATCGCCAGATCGTTCACCGTCAGCCGTTCGCGCTGCCGTAGATATTCCGCCCAGGACTCCACTAGAAACGTTTCCACATAGCGTGTGGGATCGGCGGCATCCTTGAACAGCCCCCACCGCATGGCTCCGTCGCGCAGCCGTATCGGCTTCAATTCGTTAATGGCGGATACGAATTCATCTGCCTGCGCCGGGTCGATGCGGTAACGAATCGAGATCAGCACCGGCCCATCTTCCGGCCGCAATTCGATCACTACGGACGGATCCGCGCGCGTCAGGCTCGTGGCGGACGTCAGGTCCAACTCTCCGGCTGGCGATGCGAAAACGCCGCCCGAGCGGCAGTCCCGGCCAGCATTCCCAGCGCGGCGATCGCGAGCGAAACCTGCGTGCTCCAATGCTGCGCGACCGCGCCCCACACCGCGCTGCCAATCGCCATTCCAGCTTGAAAGGTCATTTGATACGATCCCAAAAGACGTGCCTGCACCCACGCGGGAGCGGAGATCTGAACCGCGATATTGAAACTGGAGGTGGTGCTTGTCCAGGCAAAACCCGCCAGCAGCAGAACCACCACCACTACCGCGGTCTGATGCACGAACGCCATGACCAACAGCGTCACCGCGAACGCGATGGAGGAGGCAGCCACGATTTCATCGGGCGAAAATCTTGCACGCACTCTGGGTAGCATCACGGCTCCTACCACCGCACCCAGCCCGATGGATGCGTTCAAGAATCCGTAGCCCAGCGCGCCGCGCTGCAGATCGCGCTGCGCCACCACCGCCAGCAGCGCCCACATGGCGGCGACGCAGCTCGTCACCAGAAACGCGCGGATTAAAATGCCCCGGATCTCTGGCGCGTGTTGAATGTAGCGCAATCCCGCGCGAATCGAACCCAGCATGCGCTCGGCCGGCAGATCGGTAGTGTGCAGCGGCTGCCGCTTCCACGTGTAGAGCATCACGATCACGAACACGAAGGAAGCAGCGTTGATGGCGAAGACCATGCCCGCGCCTGCCATCAGGCTGGCCAGGAAAGCCATTGATAAGCCTCCCAGCGCAGGGCCGACCGCGCGCGCCAGGTTGTATCCGGCGCTATTCAACGAAATCGCTTCCGCCAGTTGCGAGCGGGGCACCAGCTCCGGCACAATGGCCTGCCATGCGGGATTATTCATCGCGGCCCCCACGTTCAGCAACAGCGTCAGGCCGAACAAGCTCCACGGCCCGATGCTGCCCGCGAAGCTCAAGATGCTGAGCACCGCCGCCGCCCCAAGCATCCAGCTCTGCCAGAAAATCAGCAGCCGCCGCCGGTCCAGTATGTCCGCCGTCGCCCCTGCCGGAAGACCGAGCAGCAGCACGGGAAGACTCGCCGCCGTCTGCATCAGCGCGATCAGCAGTGGCGAGCGCGTGAGCGAAGTCATCAGCCACGTCGCGGCGGTGTCCTGCATCCAGCCGCCCAGGTTCGACAGAATCGATGCGATCCAGCGGTTGCGGAACAACGGCTGGCGCAGCGGATCCCAGGCTGAAGAAGCGGTAGTTGCCTGCGATGCGGGAACGCTCATATCGCCTTTACAGCCACTCGAATTCGCCGATCAGCGGCAAATGATCGGAACCAGCGAGCGCGGCCGGCGTGCGGTGGAGGCGCATGTCTACGAGCTTCAACGGATCGTCGTAATAAATGTGATCCAGATGCAGAAACGGGATAACACCAGGATAGGTTCTGCTCCGCTTCAAATACTGCTTCGCATCGGCGCTGTGCAAATGGCGTGAGAGCGTTCGCGTCACCAAGCCGCGGGTCCATTCGTTAAAATCGCCAATCACCACGCGCGGCCCTTTCAATCCCGACTGCGCGAGCACTTCCTCCGATTCGAGCTTCAGCGCCTGCCGACGCCGTTCGAAGAACGAAGTGCCCAGATGTACCGCAAAAAAATGTAGCAATCGATTTTCCGGCAACTCGATGTCGGCGCGCAGGCATCGCCGCTCTTCCCTGCCCTCAATTGTCAAATCGTAGCCGTAAGTTTCCGCTATTGGATAGCGGCTGAAAATCGCGTTTCCGTAATCGTCGCCACTCAACTGCCTGGCAGCCGCGAAGACTTGCGGCGTCCGGATGCGCTCCGCGAGATAAGCAGCCTGCTGGGCGAAGATTTCCTGAAGCGCAAGGACGTCGGCATCCATTTCTTCAATGACCTTCAGTATGCGAGACAGGCTCACGCGCCAATCGATGCCGCGGCACTTGTGCACGTTATAGGTGGCCAGCCGCAGACGGCTCATTCCTGTCTCTGCAGCAACGCTTCCAGCCGCTCGAAAACGCGGTACCGCGTCTTGCGCCGCCAGTCTTCGTATGTGACGGGTATGCTCTGCTCCAGATCGCGTTCGAAGTCCTGAACCAGCCGTTTCGCTACCCCGGCGTGCTGAATCGCCAGATTCACTTCGTCGTTAATCTCGAAGGAGCGATGGTCGAAATTCGTCGAGCCAACCACCGCCCATGCATCGTCCACCATCATGGTTTTTACATGGATCATCGCCGGCTGATACTCGTAAATTTCCACTCCGTGCTTCAGCAGCTTCCCATAGAGCTGGCGGCTGGAGCTGCGAGTAAACGGAGAATCGGAGCGAACCCCAGGCGTGAGAATCTTCACTTGCACATTTCTCTCCCGGACCGCCTGCACAATCGCCTGCCGCGCGCTGCGATCCGGAAGAAAATAAGGCGTGCTGATGTAGATGTTTTCTTTGGCCGAGGCGATCAGCATCTGGAACAGAATGCGCGCCCTGGTGGCACCCGCGGCAGGCGTGCTGTTGACCACCAGCGCAACCGAATCGCCTTCGCCGTCGCCAAACCAAAACCCATCCCGGTCTGTGATGACTTCGCCCGCAACGCGCAGCCAGTTCTGCGCGAATACGGATTGAAGGCTCGCCACCACTGGACCTTCGACGCGCACCACGGTATCTCTCCAGCGCGCGTGACGTTTATGCGCCTTGTACCACTGATCCGCGATTCCGGCGCCCCCGATGAAACCCGCCTTGCCGTCCACGATCAATAACTCGCGATGCGTGCGGTTGTTGATTTGCGGCAGCAAATCGGGACGCGGGGAATGGTACCAATTCACCCGGCCTCCCGCATTCAGCAATTCTTTGAAATAGGATTTCGGAGTGCTTAAGCAGCCGATGTAATCGAGAATCAGCTTCACCCGCACGCCGGCGCGCGCGCGTTCGGCGAGGGCCTCCGCAAAGCGCTTTCCAATCTCGCCGCGAAGGAAGATATACGCTTCCAGATGGATGCTGTGTTCCGCCGAGCGAATCGCGCTCAACTCGGCTTCATAAAAGCAGTTCCCATTGGTCAACACCTCGACTCGATTGCCGCGATGCACTTGCGCGTCGGTTAAAACCGCGAGTAGATCCAAAAAATACTTGGAATCGATTGGCGCGTCCGGCGCTCGCTTGATCCGGTACGGGAGTTCGGGTCCGAAAAATGCCAGGAATACCAGCAGTGCCTGAATCGTGAGCGCAAGTACCGCCAACACCAGAAACGTTGTGTGCATGTGCGCGCTTTACTTTCCGCGCAAGACGGAAATCGCCTTTACGGCTTCGGGAAGCGACAGCAGAAAGATGCCGAGGTTCGCGGCCGCGCCGGTGATGCAATAGCCGCACCACTTCTTTTCTTTCGCTGGCATCTGATAGAAATACCATCCGGCAGCCGCCGCTTCGACGCCCGCCTTCGCGGCGGCAATCACGGGCACCCAGGGCGTTCGCCGCGCCCGATCTGCACCTCCAAGCGCCGCCAGCGGCACATTCGCGGCTAATGCCGCCAGGCTCAGCGTTCCGTCGGGAACGCCCAGCGCGTAGGCCGTCTCCGATGAATTCACCTGATCGGAATCGAAGCTATCGAGCGGCGGATCGGGTAAATGCGAGACGATTCCGGTTTGCAGCATGGAAACGGCGCTCATGCTGGCCATGCCTACTAACGACAAACCGATAATTCCGCGCCTGCGCCGAAGATCCGGCGTGCGGCCTTGCTGAAGCTGCTCCCTGAGTTGCTGCCCTCTCACCTGACCGAATCGTATCGCACCGGCGTAACATGAGAGAACGTTATGCAGAAACTGCTTCTGGCATTTGTTGCGCTCGCCGCGATGGTTCCCGCGGCCCGCTCCGCCGGCGACGTTCCGGTCCCCACAAGCTGTACTCCGCAAGTGAATCAAAAACTGTCGCAGTTGCTCAACTCCGGGCAGCAAGCCGACGTCTATAACGTCATGGTCTGCGGCGTGACCACCGGACCGTCGCGCACGCAGTTCGGAGGTCCGCATGGCAATCACGAAGTGCTCTCCCTGCGCGTGGCGCTTCCCGATGGCAGCAGCAAGCTGATTCAGGTTGTATCGAACGATTCACTCGACGGTGTCGTGAGCGCGCCCGCCAACGCGCAGGTGTTCGCATACGGCCGCGCCTACTTTTCAAACACGCATCAATATGCCGCCGGTATCGACGATGTTCATTGCGCAACCAACCGCAGCGCCGATAACGGCTGGGTCGTCGTGAATGGGAAAAAGTATCCAAATCACTGCTGAGAGATTCGCTTCCGCTCACGCGTACGGGAATGCACACGCCTCGATCTGAGCGGGCGCATCGCCAGCTTCCTTCATGCGCGCGGCCAGACGCTCCCGCAGGTCCGCTTCAACCTGCTTTACCTCGCGATGCCCTGCAAGGTTCACAAGCTGATGCGGGTCCGCGCGATTGTCGTAAAGCTGAAATGTAGAGTATCGGGGCGCATTGGGAGCCGGATGGAAAACGCCGTTCTCGCGCGGCGCCGCCGCTACGTAGGTCCAGTCCGGTGTTCGAAGCGCCCGCGCCACCCAGAACTCCGACATTTGAATAAATATTTCATTCCGCCAATCGTGCCCGCTGCCTGTGATAAGTGGGAGCGTGCTCCGGCCTTGCATCGTGTCTGGAATCGAGACACCCGCCGCATCGAGCAATGTCGGCGAGAAATCGACCATCCCCGTTAACTCTCGAATCTCATGGCCGCCGTCGAATCCGGCCCTTCGACAAGGAAAGGTATGTGAATCGAAGCGTCCTGGCCGCTACGTTTGAATTCCGTGTTCCGCGTGCGGAAATGGCAGCCATGATCGCTTACGAACGCAACGATCGTATTTTGGTCGAGCCCGGCATTCACCAGGCTTGTGCGGATTTCGCCAACCGCTTCGTCGATCTTTCTGACGCAGCCGTAATAATCGGGCAATTGCTGCTGCCAATCGCCCGGCAATCTCTTCAGATCTTCCGGAACGAATGGATTTTGATACCGCTCGGCATATCCCTTCGGAGCGACCATTCGCCCGAGATCGTTCTGCTGGTGCGGCTCGAGATAAGAGACGACCAGCAGAAACGGGGAGCTCTTGCTCACGCCCTCAATGAATCGTTTGGCCAGTCCGGTCAGAAAATCGACTCGATATTCGTTCTGATAATGGATGGGCCGCCCGTCGCCATCGTAGAGATCGCCCTCGTACGGATGCGATGTCAGCTCCAGAGCGTTGGCCGCTTCCCAGAGATTGAGAAATCCGCCGCGCCGCTCGGGCGGAACCGCTCCCGGGCCGCCATCAGCCACGTGCCACTTGCCAATGTAATTCGCGGAATAGCCCGCCTTTCGACATTCGGTCGCGATGGTCTTCGCGGATAAATCCAGACCAACGCCTTTGCCCACGTTGCGCCACACGCCATGGCGCGCCGGATATTGCCCGGTGAACAGGCAGGCTCGCGACGGGCTGCACACCGGTTGATTCGTAAACATGTTGCGGTACAAGGCGCCCCGCTGCGCCATAGCGTCGAGATTCGGCGTAAGATTCATCGGATTCACGCCGTACGCGCCGATGGCATCCGAGCGGACCTGATCCGCGATGACAATAACGATGTTCGGTTTTTTAGCTCGCGCGTCGTTTTGCGCGGAAAGCGCAGCGGGCGAGATTGCGGCAGAGGTGCCTAAGAACGCGCGGCGGGATAACTGCGCATATTCGCCCGTTCTTTCATCTGCCATGCGCGGGCACACTCCTGGCGATGGGAAGAAGGCGACTTATGTTCTGCAAGACAACCGACCCGATGCCGCGCCACGCCTGAGAGCGGGCACGTTGCGCGTACCTGGCACTACACAGCCGCGGCGCAGCTAGAGGTCGGGTTAGAGTGCTCTTCGGCGGCCCGCCAATAGGCTCACCAGAAACAGCACCAGGAAAATGACAAAGCAAATTTTTGCAATGCCGGCCGATGCCGCAGCAATGCCTCCGAATCCAAGCACGGCGGCAATAATCGCGATTACGAGAAATACCCAGGCGTACCAAAGCATGGATGTGTTCTCCTCCCGGCATAAGGGTTGCACGTTTTCTGCCACTAACAATGTACCGGCACTAAGCTGCCAATTCCCAAGAATCCCAACGATTTGGCGCACTTCCAGACGAACGCCTTCCGGCGCGCGTTGCAACGATGTGAAGAATTTTCGCGCAGACGGGAAGAATTTCGCCTGCGAGCGCTGTGGCGGGCGGCTTACAGAGAGCCGAACCCAGAGTTCGAGCGACGAAAAAGCAGCGAACCCATATCACTCAATTTTGTTAGGTTATATATCTCTTTTGCATCTATGAAGACGTTGATCGGCCTGGAGCCGCAACAACCGCTTACATTTCAACAAAAAAAGAGAGTATCAATGAATAACCTGTCGCGTTCCTCCGAGATCATTCTGAAGTCGTGTCTCAGCCTCGCCGTATTGGCCGCGCTTGCGCCGGTAGGTGCCCAGGCGACCTCTTTCACAACTATTAACAACCCCGCAGACAATGCGTTACAGACGCCTGTCTTCAATCAACTCTTGGGAATCAACAATGCCGGAGTCATTGCCGGTTACTTCGGCGATGGAACTATTGTCAACAACCACGGTTTCACCTATAGCGGCGGAACATTTACGGATGAAAACGTCAGCGGCGCCGATCAGACGCAGGTCGTGGCCATTAACAACACGATGAGCGGTGGTACCTATCAGACGGCGGGTTTTTGGGTAAACAATACTAGCGGCGCAAACCACGGCTTCACGAATATCGGAGGTACCGTCGCCAATGTGGACGGGCCGGCTTCCACATTTACGCAGGTTCTTGGTCTAAACGACCACAACCAGGCTGTCGGATTCTTCACCGCAGGAGGGGTCACAAGCGGCTTTACATACAGTACGACCAGCGCAACTGTTACACCTCTCGTCGTGCCGAGTACGTGGACCTCAACCACTGCTACTGGCGTCAACAATAGCGGTGTCATTGTCGGATTCTTCAGTGACTGCGCTGGGTGCGTGAGCGGATTCATCGATAATGGGGGAACTTTTTCCACTCCCACCGATCCGCTCGGCACGAATCCAATGTTCTTCGGCATCAACAACAACGGCCAGATTGTTGGAACCGATACTGCGGCAGACGGTTCCTCGGAAGGCTTCCTGTACAACATGAATACGAACACCTGGACGATGGTCGTCGATCCGAACCAGGTGACAACCCCCAATGGCTTCAATATCAGCGGCACTACGCTGAACGGGATCAATGATCTCGGACAACTCGTAGGATTCTATGCCGACGCGAACGGAAACGTGGACGGCGTGCTGATTAATTCCACGCCCGAGCCTGCCTCGCTAGGACTGCTCGGCCTTGGCGTAATTGGACTGGGCTTGGCATACCGCGCGAGACGCAAGACGGTCTAGCGCAATTTGGATCTGGGATTGCGAAGATTTGGGAATGGCTCATGTATTCACCACTTCCTATTTAGAAGACAGCTTAGCTGTTCTCCGCCAATATAAGAAAACGGCCGAGCGCGCGATGGCGCAGGTGACCGACGAGCAACTCCTCAGCGTTTTGGATGAGGAGATGAACTCGATCGCGGTCATCGTGAAGCATATGGCCGGCAACATGCGGTCTCGCTGGACCGATTTTCTGACGACCGATGGCGAGAAGCCGGATCGCCATCGCGACAGCGAGTTCGAGGAGCCGCCGCAAACGCGCGAAGCCCTTATGAAAATGTGGGAGCAAGGTTGGGAGCGCCTCTTCAAGGCGCTCGAACCTTTATCGGACGCGGATCTGAGCCGGACGGTCACCATTCGCGGCGAGCCACATTCGGTAATGCAGGCCATCAACCGGCAAATTGCACATTACGCCGGTCACATTGGCCAAATCGTCCTGCTCGCAAAGCATTTTTCGCATGATAAATGGGAATCGCTGAGCGTGGCGCGCGGGAAATCGGTGGAGTACACGGGCGCAGTCCGTGCGGGAAAAGCCAGCCAGCGGTAAAGCTAGGCACTAACGCCTCGGCACCTACGCCACTGCGGTTTTCTTTGACACAGGTGCGGAGCCGGGCTGTTTTTTGGCCGCTTGCCGCTCTTCCTTCTCGATTTCTTTCATGCTGTCGGGCTGCCGGTGCCAAGCGTCCCAGAGCTTCTCAAAATCGCGAGTAAGCTGCTTCGGCTTCCGCTCATAGATCCGCTGGCCGAGCGACACCGCTTGTTCGCGAAGCTCTCTCTGGTGCTGGTCCATCAGAGCTAGAAATAGCTTGATTTCCCGGGCTTCGCCGAACTGCTCAGGATGCTCGTCGAGCTTGCCGCGCAGAACCACCAGATTGTGATCGTCGCCCAACCAGGTTTCCAGATTCTTCAAACTGGATTCCTGCGCTTGCATCGCTTCGGTCCACGCGCTTTCAAGCAATCGCACGTGATACCAGTAGTCCTTCACGCGCTTGCGCCATTCGTGATAATTTTCCGGAGCAGGGTCCCGCTGGGCCGTTGCCATGGCACCGCGCCCGCGGCGATATCGGCCTTCCAGACCGGGCGCAATCGCCGCAAAGTCATCGTTCTGGAGAGGCCAACGTCTTCACGCGCCTGCTGGTCGCCCGAAGCGCCGCGGAAGCCCGTTGCGCAACCCGGTCGACGTTGGCGGCCTCTTCGGTTTCGCGCTTACTTTTCTCCAACCCGCGACGAATGGAAGCGAATGCATCTTTTTGCAGGCTGCCGTTGTACTTTTCAATCAGCCCATCGAACACTTCGATGATTGCGGTAGCGTCGCGTATTTCGGAAAGCTGGCGTCCCAGGTCGCGCATGCGGGTGTTCTCGTCCCGATATACGCGTCCAAGCTCCGGCTGCACCAGGCGCAAAGCGCCGCGAATTTTCTTAAGACTCTTGCGCGCTTCGTGAATCGCTTCGCCGCGCTTTTGGCCGCCGTGATCGAGCGCTCTCGTAGCCGATTGAATCTCCTCCTGAACGATTCGCCGGATGCCGTCCGGAACCGATTCTCCCTTCTTCAGGCGATACGCCATATTAAGAATGACCCTCGTGCGGGCCCGTCGGCGCGACGTTGGTTGTCTCTCCTCCAAACTCCCGATCGGCTTCTTCATTCCGACCCATCAAACGGAGCGCGGCGGAGGTCACATGTTCGGCCGTAAAGCCGAAATTCTTCATAATTTCAGCTCCCGGAGCCGAAGCGCCGTAATGATCTATTCCGATGACGATCCCGTCATCGCCCGCCCACTGGCGCCAACCGTAACTCGCGCCCGCCTCAACCGTCACCCGTTTCTTCAGCGCTTTCGGCAGAATGCTTTCGCGATACGCCTCGTTCTGCTTTTCGAACAGGAACCAGCTCGGCATGCTCACCACGCGCGCTTTTACGCCATAACCCTGCAGCTTTTCCTGTGCGCTCATGCACAGCGAGACCTCCGAACCGGTACCAATCAGCAGCACATCGGGCGATCCGCCATCGGGCTCCGAAATAATGTAAGCGCCTTTTGAGACGTCGATATTCTTCGCCTTGCTGCGATTCAAATGCGGCACATTCTGCCGCGTAAGAGCAAACAGCGTCGGGCCGTTGTGCTGCACCGCAACCGCCCACGATTCCGACGTTTCCGTCGCATCGGCGGGACGCATCACATTCAGTCCGGGGATGGCGCGCAGTCCGGCAATCTGTTCCACCGGCTCATGCGTAGGACCGTCTTCGCCCACCCCCACGCTATCGTGCGTGAAGACGTAAAACACTTTGAGCTGGCTGAGTGCGCCGAGGCGAATCGCCGGCTTCATGTAATCGGAGAAGACAAGAAACGTGGCGCTGAAGGGAAGTATTGCGCCGTGCGCCGCCATCCCGTTTACGGCCGCTCCCATCGCATGTTCGCGAACGCCGAACGCGACGTTGCGCCCCGCATAGCCCCACACTCCGCCGACCGCGCCCTGCGCAGCGGGTCCGCCGTATTCGGCAGGCTGAAAATCGCCCATCCCTTTCAGCGCGGTGTTCGTGGAGGGATTCAGATCGGCCGAGCCGCCCATAAGATTCGGGATGTGCTTGGCCAGCGCATTCATCGCCTGGCCGCCGGCGACGCGCGTCGCGATCGGCTTGTCTTCCGGTTTCCATTTCGGCAGATCGGCGCCCCAATTCTCAGGCAGCTTTCCGGCGATCATCTGTTCCAGCTCAGACGCTTCGTTCGGAAAATCCTTTTTGTAGCCGTCGAGCTTCTTCTGCCACTCCTGCTGAATTTTGCCGCCCTTGCCGCCGATATCGCGGAAAAATTTCACCGCATCTTCGGGCAGATAGAACTTATCCATCGTAGGCCAGCCGAGCGCTTTCTTGGCCGCTTGCAGTTCTTCCTCGCCGAGCGGATTTCCGTGCGCCTCAAACGTGTCCTGCTTCTTCGGGCTGCCGTAGCCGATATGCGTGTGCACCAGGATCAAGGACGGCCGGTGCGTCTCCCGCCGCGCCTCTTCGATTGCCTTCGCGACTTCTTCCGTGTCGTTTCCTTCTTCGACATGGCGCGTGTGCCAGCCATAGGCATCGAAACGCTTACCCACGTCTTCGGTGAAGCAGAGACTTGTGGCGCCGGCCAGCGAAATGTGATTTTGGTCGTACAAATAAATCAGCTTGCCCAACCGCAGATGTCCGGCAAGCGAGGCCGCTTCCTGCGTCACTCCTTCCATCAAATCGCCGTCGCCGCAAATCGCGTACGTGTAGTGATCGACAAGGTTGTGCCCGGGCCGGTTGAAGCGCGCGGCCAGCCACGCCTCCGCAATCGCCATCCCCACGCCGTTGCCGAAGCCCTGTCCCAACGGACCGGTGGCGACTTCCACTCCTACCGTGTGGCCGCGCTCCGGATGTCCCGGCGTCTTGCTGCCCCATTGCCGGAAACGCTTCAGCTCTTCAAGCGGCAGATCGTAGCCGGTGAGATACAGCAGGCTGTAAAGCAGCATGGAACCGTGCCCCGCTGAAAGCACGAAGCGGTCGCGATTGAACCAGGCCGGGTCTTTCGGATTGAATTTCAGAAATTTCGTCCACAGCGTGTAAGCCATCGCCGCGGCGCCCATGGGCAGGCCGGGATGACCCGAATTTGCGTTCTGTACGGCATCGGCGGAGAGAAAGCGAATCGTATTGATGCACAGATCTTCCAGCGTTTGCATTTCCGTCAAGGTTTGGGGTTGGGTTTGCGTAGTCGACAAGGTATTTTCTCTCCAGATTTGATCGCGCTCACGGGCACATTGCTACATTACTAAGTTCGCACGATATCCTGAGACAAGAAATGGTTTTGCGAGCTGTAACGCTTGCGCTCCTGGCCTGTTGTGTGCTCCGGGCGCAAAGCGCTTCTCCTTCGGATTCCGAGCAGGTGAATCCGGCTGCGGCGGTTCCCGAATCGCCTCCCATCGTAAGCTGTCCAGCTGGCGGCCCGCTCGGCGCGGTCGATCTGCGCGTGCGATCGCCGCAAGCCGGCGACCAGCCGCTGCGCTTCGAGACGATCAATCATCTGAGCGAAGGCGACACGCTGCTATATGCTCCCATCCTGCGCGGCAAAGAAAAGCGGCCGGGCGAAATCGCTCTGGTCCTGGTACCCGCCAAACGCGAGAAAAATGAAGATCCGGTTCTAGTCACCGATCCCAAACCAGCCGACAAGCCCCAGCAGTGGAAGATGACGCGAACCATCTCCCTCGCGGCCTTTATCTACGGTCCGGCGGGTTTAAGCAAGAAAAAAGTAAGAAGCTTCCTCTCGCAGGACGAGCTGCTGATTGCGCAGCTTGCCGATTACGCCGACAAGACGGCGCAAGCCGAAGCCTTGGTTGCCGCCTTATCGAACAGCGAAAGTTCTTCGGCCAGCGTGAATGCGGCCCTGAACGGCTTCGGTTCGCAGTATGGGTTCGCCGTTCAGATCGATAAGAACGCCCCCGTGGCCGCCCAGGCGGAAACTTTGTTCGCGACCATGAATCCGCAGTTGGCTACCTATAATCCGCTGGCGAGCTCGACCGCCCAGCGCGCAGGACAGACCGCCAGCCTTGCAACTTCGGCGGCCGCGCTGTTTTTCGGCAACCCGGTTGGATTGGCAGCCGGAGGCACCGCCATGCTGCTCGACTTGCGCGCCATTGCCTTCCCCGATACTCAATTTCGATCCTCTTTCGCGCAGCCGCTGCCTAAAAACGGAGTGAACCTTTGCGGCCAACCCGGCGCCACTCCGCCGCACACGCGGGTTGCTTACATCTGGGCCACCCGGATTCCCAACGCGCCAACGCCTGTCATTCACATCGGAGGCGCCGATTTTATTCCCACCACTCAGAAAACGCCGCTTCCGGTGAACGTTCCGGAGCCCGAATGGAAATATCTGCAGCGCGCGCGCGAATGGGCTCTCGTCGACGATAAGCAGAAGAAAACTCCCGTTACGGTGTTGAAGCTTGGAAATCAAAATGCGCTCGAGATCGATCTCACAAAAGCTAAACTGCAGCCTGGCGATTACCATTTGACCGGCTATTGGGATTGGACGCCGTTTGAAGCGACCGGAGATGTACATGTGCTGCCGCTGAGCGATTTCAAGCAAGCGAAGCTCGAGCCCGCATCGCAGGATCAGTTGCTGGCCAAAGCCGGCAAGCTTCCGGTAACGCTCGAGGGCAGCGATTTCGAGTTCACCACCAAAGTGGATTTGAAACAGTTGAACGACGAGTTCGCTACTGCCGAGCCCGTGCGGTTTCTGCTGCCGAAAGGCCTGCGCGAAGGGCCGCAGCATCACATGGACGTGCAGATTGATACGCACGATCTCGATCCCGGCGAATACGCGCTGCTGATTTCGCAACAGGACGGAAAAAATCATCCCGTTCCTTTCAGAATCCTGCCGAATCCTCCGAAAATCGACAATCTTCCGATTCTGGCGAACCAGGGAGCCGCGACACAGCATTACGTTTTGAAAGGCGAACGCCTGGCTCTTTTGGCGCGGCTCGAAGCTCCCGGCGCCATTCTCGATCTCAGCCCTTCCGCGAATGACGGCGAGCGCAGCCTCACCGTCCAATTGAGATCCAGCCCTCAACCGGGCGCCATGCTGCCGGTCAAAGCCTACCTGGAGAACCGCAGCCAACCGCTGACGCTCCCCAATGCGCTTCAAATTACGGGACCGCTGCCGGTAATCGCCAGCTCCAAGCTGTCGCTGCCCACCGGAATGGCGATTGCGGTTTCGCCGGACGAGTTTCCCGCCGGTTACATGCTTACCGCCATGCTGGATGTAAAAAATATTGAGCGCAGAAGCGTGCTGCGGCTCGGCTGCTCCGACGATATGGAACAAACCACCGCGCTGCGCATTGGGGAACAGACCGCAAAGTGGAATTTGCAGCAGTTGTCGCAAGACCAGTTATTCCTGGCATTCGACACCACCAGCCTGCCGGCCGGATGTTCACTCCAGGCCGTCATCGACAATGGACGCGACGGAACATCGCAGCCTTTCACGCTGGCGCACATCATCCGCCTGCCGCAGGTTGACGGCTTCACGCTCAGCGCCGATCCAAATCCAAATCAGAACGGAACGCGCGCCTATCTGCTCACAGGCCAAAATCTGGAGATGATTGAGAAGGTTGGGTGGGATGAAAGCACCGGAGTGGAAATCGCCGGTCTCCCCACCCCGCTTCCCGGCCCCGGTCAGAAGCAGTCGCTGCAGGTGAACCTGCCCGATCCGCCGAACGCGAACGCGCTGGGCGTTCTGTATGTGTGGCTCCGCGGGGATAAGCAAGGACGCGTCACCACCATCAAAGCGCCGCCGCTTCCGGCTCCGGCAATCGCAGCGGCGGCTCGCACCATTCCTCTTCTTGTGACAAATCCGGCGATAACCATTCCCCTACCGGCGAAACGCCCATGAACAGGAGCGGCCGCTTTTATTCGAGAAGCGGATTTCTGATCGCTTTTGCGATTCTCCTGCAGAGCAGTCCGGCGCATGCCCAAGGGGAGCGGCAGCAAGGACGCAGCATCGGGACTATCGCGACACAGGGAAACCTGATCGTCATGGAATTGAATAAGGACGTATTGGGGAAGGCCAATCTATTCGATCTGGCGGGACGCACGCTGCGCTTTACGCCCGATGGGAAAGGCTACCGCGCCGCGAACTTGGCTTTGCAGTGGGACCCGGACTTCGGCCCCGAGATCACCGGGAGCGAGGTCACGCTTCGCAATTTTGAGTTTCCCTATCTCCGGCAAGAAATGGGATTGGTTCGTGGTGGGTAGAACGGGAACCATCACCTTCGGCGCTTCTGCGCCGCCCGAGGCCTCAGGCAGCGTATTGGCGAAGCCGATTCTCCGTCGGCCGATTCGATCAATTGGCCGAAGCCGCCGGCGCGCTGGTCAACACTGCCCCGGCGATCAGCGTGTTCCTGAAACCGCGCATGTCCGGACCTCGTTACGTGAAGGAACTGAAGGACCGGGTGGTGATCACCTGGAACCTGACTGAGCCGTGGGGTGGTATCCAGGACTTCACGTGGAAGCCGACGATCAACCGTTTCCAGGCGGTGCTCCGGCAGAATGGATCCATCGAAATGTCCTACGATCAGCTTGCGGCGCGGGACGCGATCGTTGGCCTCTACCCCATGATCACCGCGGGCACGGAGCGGACACTCGCCACGATCCCGGCCGCCGAGAGAATACTTCCGCCGCCCCAAATCTGGATGTCCGGAATTTGAAAGTTGCGGTCGTCGATCGCCTTTTTCTTAAGGTCACGTTCGAGACGCGCGGGCCCGTACTGCCCGAAGGCGATCCGGGAATCGACGGCATTTCGTATAGCGCCCACCTCGCGAGCGCCGAAAGGGCTGATGCCGACGTCGTGTGGACCGTCCACGGCTTCGGTGGCCGTCGTTCGGGCGCAACATCCCGGTACGTCGCCTTCGGCCCCGGTGTCTCCCACGCGGTAAAGACCAACGGAAACACCATCTCCCTGCAGGGAATTCTGCCCCCGCAGTTCAAGGGCCTTCATCAGTTGGCAGTCTCCGCCGAGGTCATGACGCCAGGAAATCCAGCAACCGTGACCGACCGAATACCCGTTCATGAGGTAACGCTCTCCGGCCTGTGGAACCCTGAGGTGCACCTATCCTCCCTGACGCCGCACGATGGCCCGTTTCCGATCCTGTATGAGGCATTCCACTATCTGGCTTTGCCAAATATGCGGGATCTGACCTGCACCGTTATCGGCGCCCTCGGCGACAAATTCGATTTTCTTCCGTATTATTCCGATTTCCGCATCGACAATCAGGAGGCCGGCACTCCCAGCGACGGCCCCCTGGGCGGCCACGTGACAGGCATCGGGGCTCCCGAAGAGCGGACAGAGGATTATTGCAGCGCCGGGAGATTTCAGTGGCAATTCATACAACCGGTATACGTGGGTGCCAACCAAATGCAGGAGTACCCGCCCGAAGGTGTAAAGACCGGGAACACCCACGATATCGATTTCTACGCGCGCCAACTCGGCGAAGCGTTGCCTGACGGAAGAATGCCTCCGTACAACTACGCCATGTCGCAGATCGGTCATGAGATGGGCCATCGGTGGGCGGCATTTGTTTCCGCGAAAGTAAATGGCGAGACCATCCCGCTCGGGCCAACGCACTGGGCGCGAGGCTTACAAGCGCCGGTCGCATTCCCCTATGAGCGCCCCACGGAAGCATCGAATATGGGCGGCGGCGTCTGGCAGGACAACTTCGACGGCACCTTCACGCAGCTCGATGACGATTACTACGTTCCAGCCACCGGCCATTCCTACCTCGACCTTTACCTTATGGGCCTGATCGCTCCCGCCGAAGTGCCTGACTTCTTCATCCTGAGAAACCTCGTCCCGGCTGGTAAGGATGCGAACGGCCATCCGATATTCAAGGCCGACCGGACCAAAGTGACGATCGAGGATGTCATCGCAGCGGAGGGACCGCGCCTGCCCGACGTCTATCATTCTCAAAAGCAGTTCAACACCGGAATGGTGCTGGTCGTCGAGCATGGCGCGAAGCCAAGCCCCGAACTCATCGAGCGCGTAAACGGCATTCGCAAGGCGTGGATCGACTACTGGTCCATCACATCCGGCCGCCGCTCCACCATGACCGCGAATCCGCGCTGAGCTTCAACTCGACCCGTGTTCTATCCCGTCAATGATGGACTCAATGACAGGACGAAGTTCCCGCACCAGGGCTGTGCGGCTCCTCCGCTGCCATTGCTGCTAAGCCTACTTCCTCCAGAATCACGGCGAATATAGCTACGATACATCGGGCGAGGATCTTCGCCGTTGCCCTGTGCATCCTTCCGTTGCTATTCCGAATTAGAGCCTGGGCCAGGCTGTCGGCATGCCGGGCATTCATTTCTACCCACACGCGGCGCAGCGCAGGGCCCATCACAACCGAGGCCGAAAGCCCTGTTTCTTTTCCCACAGAGCGGCTAGCCTCCTTGAGAAATTCGAGCGAGCCGGCGCGCAAAGCCGCAGTGAGCGATGTCTTAGAGCTTCTACCCACGACGATTTTGATTATTCTCGCCTCGAAGTCCTGATCCATGTCGAAGATCAGGTGCTCTTTTGTCGGGAAGTAGTTGTAGACCGTTTGCTCTGAGACATTCGCTGCATGCGCGATGTCGATTATCCGCACATTCTCATAACCACGCTTCTTGAACAGCCGCGCGGCGGCGATCGCGATCGATCGCCTGGTTTGCTGCTTCTTTCTAATCCGTAGAGTGGACGTTGAACTCCTCCAGAACTCGTTTCAAGCTCTCCAGATCGACATGAATGGCATCCTTCGCCATGTAAAGAATAGGAGCCAGGAAGAGATAGCGAAACCGAAGGACGAAATCGGTTGAACAGGTAAGCAGTGCGCCTTCCGGTACAGGTTTTACGCGGAAGTCCCATTGCGCGGTTTTGAAAAACCTGGCGTTTCCAGTGGAACTCGTTAACTGCACTGTGCAGTGCCGATTATTCTGGTCCACCTCAGACACTCGATACGACATTCGTCCCTGGCGTTGTTCGCCGGCAAATGTATCGAATTCGAACCCAACCGCAGGCGGGTCTTCCGAAAGCTCCCTTACGCCGGCAACGCCCCGATCCCATTTGGCGATGTTGGAAATATCGCCTAAGAAGCTCCACACTTGTTCGGGTTTGCGGCGGATCACGATTCTCGACTCCAGATGCATGTTCTTTTGCCAATCTTTAGTAGCCCTAAATTTAGGGTTACCCTACTGATCGTAACCTAAGAACTGCACCCGGATCAGCTTCACGACTCTTTTGATAAACTTCTGCCTTGTCGAATCGTTGGCCTTGGCTCTTGCTGTTTATTCCCGTTCTATGCCTGGGACAGAGGAAGTCCGGCGAGCCATTAGAGCATCTCCCCTCGAATATCGAGATTCTGACCCATTTCGGAGAGCGCGCGGATATTTCGCCCGATAATCGACGCGTCGCTTTCATGGACAAGAGCTTTGGAGATGCATTCGTCATTGATCTGAAGACCCGAATCATCCGCTGCTTGACGTGCAACGTGCCGGCAGCGGCATTTCTGCGCGTCATGCATCTTGTTACTGGAGATTACATTCTGATCGGGCCCAAGTCGTTCACCGATATTCATACCAGCCGCACCAGAGATAACCAGCTCTGGTTCCTCAGCAAGAAGCCCGGTTCGAAACCGCAAGCATTGGACCAAAAGATGTCGGAAGGCGCGGCGATTTCAAAGAACGCTCTGAAAATTTCGTATGCGGTGACAGCCGCACAGGACAGTGCGCTTGCGCCGGACGAGTCACAGCTCTTTGTGGCGGACGTTGCCCTCGAAGATGGTGGGGCGCGGCTCACCGATAAGCACATGGTCTACGAGAGCCACACGAAAGCCTGCACCATCGAAGCGCAAGATTTTTACGATGACAATCAGAAAATGACCTTCACCTGCTACCAACCCAAAGGGCTGGCGTCGGTCATGAGCATCGACCTCAACAGCGGCAAAGTAGAAAACATGTCGAAAGCTCCGGGAACCTACAACGAGTGCGAAGGCATTTATCCGGATGGCTTATATACGAACGTGGAAGCGGACCGGCAGGTGGCCCAACTCGGTGGAAAGCACGGCTCCGGGAACATCGATATTTGGAAGCTGCGCCTGGACGGCACCGGAAAAGATTTCAAACGCCTCACGTATTTCAACGATTACGAAGGCTTCAAAGCTTCAAATCCGGTGGTGTCAACCGACGGGCGCTTCATGGCATTCCAGGTTGCCCACCCGCAAGATCAAGCCGGCGTGGGATACGGCATTCTGCTGTATCGATTTCGTTGAAGAGACGTGATAGCCTGATTCCCATGTCATTGCGCGCACTGCTCCGCGTTTCCTTGTTTCTCGGTTGCTTTCTAGTTCCAGCTCTCTTAATCGTCAACGCCGATACGCCCATCCCAACCGGCGATGTCCGCATCCATTACTACCGGCCCGATGGCAATTATTCCGGATGGGCGCTCTACACCTGGAACGCCTCCACCGAAAATGCTTCCTGGTGCAGCAGCGAGGTCGCGATCACCGGCACCGACAGCTACGGCGTCTATTTCGATGTCACCGTGAACCCGTCGCAAGGCACTCCCCCAGGCGATCTCGGCTTCATCATTAATAACTGCGGCGAGGGCCAGATCAAAGACCCCGGCCCCGACCAGCATTTGCAGACCACGCAATACAACCAGGCCTGGGTGATCCACGGCAATTCGACAGTCTTCACCACGGAGCCAACTCCGCAGCAGATCTCGAACAGCATTCTCGGCGTAGAGCAGGCCTATTGGATGGACCGCACCCGCGTCGCCATTCCCTCGCAATACCTGCAGAGCGGCGACTCGTATGCCCTCAATACCAGCCTCACGGGTGGCCTGACCGTCACGAGCACCGGCATCAGCGGAGGCACCGAGATTCCGCTCACCCCCGGAGGCGCTCTCACCCAAGACGAACTCACACGTTACCCGCAGCTTGCAAGCTACGCCGTTTTGCAGATCGCCTCCACCGTTCCTCTCACCACGCTTGAGAATGCGCTACGCGGAGAGCTCGCCTTCTCCGCCATCGCTTCAAACGGCACGCTGCAATACGCAACCGGCATTCAGGATGCCGCCGTTCTCGACGATCTTTATTACTACCCCGGCAAGCTCGGCGTCATCTTTCACGACGACAACTCGCAATCGATCAAATTCAAGCTCTGGGCTCCCACCGCGCAAAACGTGTCGCTGCTGCTCTTCAATGCTGCGAACGAGACAACCCCCGACGTTACGATGGCCATGCAGCAGCAGAACGGCGTTTGGCTCGCCACCGCCGGGGCCGGCTGGAAGGACAAATACTATCTCTTCCGCGTCACCGTCTGGGTTCCCAGCGATGCCGCCATCGACACCAATATCACCAGCGATCCATACTCGGTCGATATCGCGCTCAACGGCGCGAAAAGCCGCATCACCGATCTTTCATCTGAAGAAACCAAGCCCGCCGGATGGGACTCCGTGCCCGTGCCCTACCTCCGCAGCTTCAGCGACCTGAGCCTCTACGAACTCCACATCCGCGACTTCAGCATCGGCGACCCCACCGTTCCCGCTTCGGATCGCGGCATGTATGCGGCCTTCGACGATCAAAATTCCAACGGGATGCGCCATCTGCGCGCGCTCGCCCAAAGCGGTCTCAAAGCCGTGCATCTTCTTCCGTCGTTCCACTTCGCCAGCATCAATGAAGATAAATCGACTTGGAAAACCACCGGCGATCTCTCGCAATATCCTCCGGACAGCCAACAGCAGCAAGCCGCCGTCACCGCCATTCAAAGCAGCGACGGCTACAACTGGGGCTACGATCCGGTGCACTACATGACACCCGAAGGCAGCTATGCCATCAATCCCGATAACCGCGTGCGCGAGTACCGCGGCATGGTCGAAGGTCTGCA
This sequence comes from uncultured Acidobacteriaceae bacterium, assembly GCA_963787545.1. GTDB lineage: Bacteria > Acidobacteriota > Terriglobia > Bryobacterales > Bryobacteraceae > Bog-105. The sequence continues at coordinate 96,956 of CAWBDW010000016.1, read as the reverse complement.
TAAAGCCGGCCTCCGCGTCGTGCAGGACGTGGTTTTCAATCACACCAACGCCAGCGGCGAGAACCCCAATTCCAATCTGGATGAAGTCGTGCCCGGCTACTACCATCGCCTCGACGCCAACGGCAATCTCGAGACCGGCTCCTGCTGCGCCGACACAGCCAGCGAACACCGCATGATGGAGAAGCTGATGATCGATACGCTCGTGCTCAACGCGCGCGAGTACAAAATCGACGGCTTCCGCTTCGATATCATGTCGTTCCATTTCACTTACAACATGCAGCACATTCAGCAAGCCCTGCGCGCCCTCACGCCCCAAAAAGACGGCGTCGACGGATCGAAAATTTATCTCTACGGCGAAGGCTTCAATTTCGGCGACACGCAGAATAACCAGATCGGTCCCAACGCGAGCCAAATCAATCTATACGGCTACGGCATTGGAACTTTCAATGACCGCATTCGCGATGGCATCCGCGGCGGCAGCCCCTTCACCGATGAGCGCGTCCAGGGCTTCGCCACCGGGCTCTTCACCGATTCAAGTACCTTCACCAGTCAGAATGTGCCCCAGCTCGGGGAAAAGGGTCAACTGCTGCAATACGCCGATTGGATACGCGTCGGCCTTACCGGCAATCTCCGCGACTACAGCTTCGTCGATGGCGCCGGTAACACGGTCACCGGTGCGCAGGTCGATTACAACGGCCAGCCCACCGGCTACACCGCCACTCCTATTGAAGCCGTGAACTACTGCTCGGTCCACGACAACCAGGATCTTTTCGATTCCGTGCAGTTGAAATCGAATTTGAACGACAGCATTGCCACGCGCGCGCGCCGTCAGGTTCTCGCCATGAGCCTCATCGCGCTAGGACAGGGAATTCCGTTCTTCCAGGCAGGCGACGATCTTCTGCGCTCCAAAGACATGGACCAGAACAGCTACGATTCCGGCGATTGGTTCAACAAAATCGACTGGAGCGGCCAGACCGCCAACTGGGGCATCGGCCTTCCTCTCGCGAGCCAAAACGGCGGGCAGTGGTCCATCATGACTCCCCTGCTCGGCAACTCCGCCTATACGCCCCTGCCCGCCAACATCGGCTACAGCGGCGCGGCCTTCCGCGAGCTGCTCGAAATCCGCTCCAGCTCCGATCTGTTTCACATGTCCACCTTCGAACAGGTGCAACAGAACCTGAGCTTCTTAAACACCGGCGCCAATCAAATTCCCGGCCTGATCGTGATGAAGCTCGATTCAAGCGGCAGGCACATTGTGGTAATTTTCAACGCAACCAACTCATCCGTGACGTTCACCGACAGCCGTCTGCAAGGTCTCAGCCTCCATCTGCACCCGGTGCAGCAGCATTCCGCCGATCCAGCTACGCGCCAATCCACTTTCAACTCGCAGCAAGGCAGCGCCACAGTGCCAGCGCTCACCACCGCCGTCTTCGAAACCGCCGACATGCTTCGATAAAGCCGCTTGGGGACACTCCGGGCAAGCTCAGACAACCCGCCGGACTCCGAGTAGCAGGCGTGTCCCCCGGTTGCTCTTCCGCGATCAATTCGTTCCGATAAGATACCAGTAGTGCATCGCAAACTGTTGCATAACGGAGAGATTCGGGAGACGAGCGAGGTTTTGCTCTCGCCCGGTCAAGTAGGGTTTCTGAATGGCTGGGGCGTGTTCAGCACGCTGCGTGTGGCCGATGGCGTATTGTTCGCATACGAACGGCACTATCGACGCATGCAGCGGGATGCCGAACGCCTTCGCGTTCCGTTCGAGATTCCGGCGGCGGAGTTGGAAAAGCGGCTGCTGGCTCTGGTGGAATCGAACCAAGCCTATAATGCGACGCTGCGTCTGGCGGTGGTGCGCAACCGCGGTGGAATCTTCGAAGGGCCGCCAATCGGGCGCGATACGGACCTGGTCGCCTTCACCGCCGATTTGGCGGCCTGGGGGAGCGGCGTCAAATTGAGCTATTTGCCGCAAGCGCGGCACGCCGAATCGCCCTTGGCAGGAGCGAAGATTACCTCCTGGGCGCAGAACCTGACCTGGTACGAAGAAGCGCACGAGCGTGGATTTGACGAAGTGATTTTGCTGAATGAGCGCGGCGAAATCAGCGAATGCACGTCGGCCAATATCTTCGTGATTGAAGAGAACCGGGTGTGGACCCCGCCGCTGAGCACCTCGGGATGCTTGCCGGGGGTGACGCGGGCGATTCTTCTGGAAGAGATCCAAGTCCCCGGCGTGACGATTGCCGAGCGGGAGCTGATGCCTTCCGAGCTGGAAGAGAGCGACCGCGTATTCATCACTTCGACCACGCGCGATCTGCTGCCGGTGCGGGAACTGGATCGCGAACCTCTACACGAGACCGGCGCGGTCTTAGAAAGTCTTCAGGATGCGTTTGCCGGTTATCGCGCGAAGTATGTAGCGGCGCATGCGCGGCGAAACGAGATATTTGCGGCATGAGAACTCCCGCATATCGTTGCCAGTATTGCGGAAGCGCGAATCTGCGGCGCTCGCGGCGGCAATCGAAGCTGGAATTGCTCAAGATGTGCCTGGGCAGCTATCCATTCCGGTGTGTGGATTGTAGCCAGCGCTTCTGGATCAATATCTGGCTATTTTCGAAGCTCCCCTATGCGAAATGTCCGAAGTGTCTGGGCGGCGATTTGGCAAACTGGCCGAGAAGGAATTACCGCCTGTCGTTCCGCAAAAATCTGCTGAGCACGTTCGGAGCACACCGCTACCGGTGCGTGGCTTGCCGCTATAACTTTCTCAGTTTCCGGCCGCCGGAAAAGCCAATCTTGGCAGAGTCGGAGCCGGAGTTCGATTTAGAGCCGGAAATCGAGGAAGTCCCGGAATCTGAGAGCTGACCTGGCTAGCCGCCCCGGAACTGAGCCGCGACCGAAGGAAGCGGGGGAGCGGGTTGTCCCGGCTCGGCGCTTTTTCACGACACCGGCGCGCCCGCCGGAGTTTTTTGCCGCGAGAGCACGAGCAGGCATCCCACCTGTTCGCCGAGCGTGCTGAGCATTTCCAGATCCGCCCCGGAGTGGATGCGCGGCTCCCGATGCTGCGCGTTGATAACGCCGACTACTTGGTTTTGGGAGATGATGGGAGCCGACAGAAAGGCTTCGAACATATCCTGCGGCAAGTCTTTGAAATATTTGAACCGGGGATCGTTGTAGGCTTCCCGCGAGATGGCCAGCAGCCGGCGCTCGCGGGCTACCCAGCCGGTGAGGCCCTCGTGCAAACGCAGGCGAACGCGGCCGATCGTTTTGCGATTTGGGTCGCTCGAAGAGCGCAGAACCAGCTCGCCGTCCTCCACCAAATAGATCAGGCAAGAATCTGAATTGAGAAAATCGCGCACGAGATGGACTATTTCATCAAGCACGTCGTCCAGGTCGAGATCGCGAGTCATCAAGCGGCTAACACGCTGGAAAAGGCGAAGCTGCTGTTCAGCGCGTTCGAGGCGCGCTTCGAGTTCGCGATGCCGGGACACCGCTCCAATTATCACAAACAAGGGGAGCGTGGGGTGTAATGTTCCGGCTTAGTCCGTCCGATATGTACTTGTTCGCGGAGTAGTACCATTGAAGGGAGCATTCCCCAGGAGAGACCCTTTGCATGTGGAGTAAACGACGAGAAGACGAACTGCCGCAAAGGCCCGAGAGGCCGGCTGGAGCACCCGCTTCATCCGCCCCCGCGCCGGTGGAAACCCAGAGGAGAGAAATGAATAATATGTCATCGCCAACCCGAACTTTTGAACCCGAAACCAATTCGGGCCGCACCGGTTCTGCCGCGTTAGGGAAGAACGTAACTGTAAAAGGCCAGATTTTTGCGCGCGAAGATTTGACCATTGATGGAGAAGTGGAGGGCACCGTCGAGTGCCAGGAACACCGGCTGACCATTGGGCCGAACGCGCGTGTTCAGGCGGGGTTAAAGGCTCGCGAGATTATCATTCACGGCTCGATTCAGGGCAATGTGGATGCCACCGACAAGATCGATATCAAAAAAGAAGCGAAGCTGGTGGGCGACATCAAAACCAGCCGCATCGTGATCGAAGACGGGGCGTATTTCAAGGGCAGCATCGACATTTCGAAGGCCACCACCCCGGCAGCTAAAGGCGCCGTATCGAATGCGCCGCAGCCAAGCATACAGACCAATTCGCAGCCCGCACCGCCGGCCACGGCGACTCCGGTAGGCGCCGGCAGTTCACTGCTGAAGTAGCGAGCGCTGGCGCTCCAATTTAGATGACATTCGGCGCTCTAAAGGGAGCCTCTGCGAAGCCGTCTTTAAAGGACGCGCCTCCAGCGCTCACGCGGCACAGCAGCGGATTCGACCAGTTTTGTTCGATCCTGCAGTCCTCAGACAATTTGTCGATTTTGGACATGGCGGGGGCGAGCCAGGCGAATATCACTTTCATCACCAACCTGGGGCATCGGATTTCGTCCGACGACATCGTTGGCACGATGGCCGAATGCTTTGGAGACGATTTTCTGGAAAACCAGCAGGCTGCGAGTACGGCGCAGCGATTTCTGGACCAGACTCTCACATTTCCGGACGAATCTTTCGACGGGGCGCTGGTCTGGGATGCGCTACAGTTTCTAACGCCTCCACTGCTGGAGCAAACCGTGGCGCAATTGCTTCGAGTCATGCGGCCGGGTGGCGCGCTGCTGGTGTTTTTTAATTCCGACGAGAAAGCCACGCGCATTCCGGTCTACAATTACCGCATTCAGGACGCCAAGACGCTGCTGCAAGTTTCGCGCGCGGGCGCGAACTATCAGCGCAGCCAGTACTTCAACAATCGAACGCTAGAGAAACTCTTCCAAAGTGCGGCTTCGCTGAAATTTTTTCTGACGCGCGATCATTTGCGCGAAGTTCTCGTCCGCCGCTAGCCCGCGAGTGACTTATCCGGCGCAACTGAACCGCGCGCGTGAGCAAGCGGTCTCTGCCAAACTTAAGCTACCTATCAGCCCTCCCTCTACAATGTAGGTTCGAGGAGCGTCCATTTGGCGTTGGAAGATGAGCTGCTTCGGCAGCGGCACGAGCGATTAGCACAAATCCGGCAGCTTGGCTTCGAACCATACGGCCAGGCCTTCGACTCCACCCACACGATTCCGCAGATATTAGCCGAATACAACGGCAAAACCGCGGAGGAACTCGGGGAAGCCGTTCGTGTCCGAGTGGCGGGCCGCATCCTAACCGTTCGGCGCATGGGGAAGGCGGGTTTTCTGCACCTGCTGCAGAACGGAGAAAAGCTTCAAATCTACGTCAAAAAAGACGCAGTGCCGGAGGCCAGCTACCGGCTTTATGAGCTGCTCGATAACGGCGACATCATCGGTGTGAGTGGGTACCTGTTTCGCACCAGGACCGGCGAGCTGACAATACACGCGCAGGAGCTTTTTTTCCTTTCGAAAATCCTGCTGGCGTTGCCGGAAAAATGGCACGGCCTGGAAGATATCGAGATGCGCTACCGCCAGCGCTATCTCGATTTGATCGCGAATCCGGAGGTTCGCAAGGTATTCGTGACGCGCTCCAAACTTATAAGCTCTCTGCGGCGCCAGCTCGAGCAGCGCGGCTTTCTGGAAGTCGAAACGCCCATGATGCAGCCGCTTTATGGAGGCGCAACGGCGCGCCCGTTTGTCACCCATCACAACACGCTCGATATCGATCTGTATCTGCGCATCGCTCCGGAGCTGTATCTCAAGCGATTGGTAGTGGGCGGGATCGAGCGGGTCTATGAAATCAATCGCAACTTCCGGAATGAAGGCATTTCGACGCAGCACAATCCGGAATTCACGATGCTCGAGTTCTACCAGGCGTATACGGATTACCGCGGCATGATGCAACTTTCGCGCGAACTGTTGAGCCAGGCCGCGATCGACGCGACCGGCTCTGCGGCGGTGAATTATCGGGGACGCGCGCTCGATTTCGGCAATTTGCGCGCGTTCTCGATGCGCGAAGCCATCCTCGAATTTTGGCCGGAAGCGGACAAGCCATCGATCGACCGGCTGAAAGATCCCGATTGGCTGCTGCGGCATTCAAAGGAAGCGACGCCCGGCACGGCTTTGGTGGATTTATTCGAGCGCTATGTGGAAGAGCACCTGTTCGAGCCCACGATTATCTTCGACTTTCCGGCGGAAGTGTCGCCGCTATCCAAAAACAAGCGCGACGAACCGGAATTTGTGGAGCGCTTCGAGATCTATGCGGCCGGAATGGAAATTGCCAACGCATTCACGGAACTGAATGATCCACAGGAACAGCGGCGGCGCTTTGAGCTGCAGCTCGCGCGCAAGGAAAGCGGCGACGAAGAGGCGCACCTGATGGACGAAGACTACATTCGGGCGCTGAGTTACGCGATGCCTCCGGCGGGCGGCGAAGGAATCGGCATCGACCGGCTCACGATGATCTTGACGGATTCGAAATCGATTCGCGACGTAATTCTGTTTCCGTTACTCCGGCCGGAAGGCGAGATCGGACTCGTCGAGCGATTGCGCAATCTGGCCCCGTAAGCGCAGAGCGAAAATGTCCCGCTTTGAATGGATGGTCGCGCTTCGCTATCTACGGGCGAGGCGCAAGCAGACGGTCATTTCGGTGATCACGGTCATCTCCATCCTGGGCGTGGCGGCGGGCGTGACGGCGCTGATTATCGCGCTTGCCGTTACTAACGGTTTCCAGAGCACGCTGGAATCCAGCCTTCTGAGCGCGACCGCGCATGTCAGCATTCTGGAGCGGAATCCCGCTTACGGCATCGCCAATTGGGAGGAGCTGATTCCCAAACTGCGCCGCCTGCCATATGTAGTCGCGGCCACGCCGGGTTTGTACGGCCAGGTCGCGATCAAAGGGCCGTTGGTGGGAGCGGGGGCGGTGCTGAAAGGCGTGCCTCTGGGAAAAAGCGCGCGCATCCCCGACATGCTGCGGCATCTCAAATCCGGCTCGCTCGCCGCCTTCCAAACGGCGGGAACGGACTATGACGTGGTTCTAGGGTCGCGTTTAGCCGAGCAGGCGGGCCTGGTGCTGCACAGTCCTGTGACGATAATCGGCAGCGAACTCACGCCTCTTGGGCGTCGCGCCCAGCCTGTTCCATTTCCGCGTGGTGGGCATCTTCGAATCGGGGCTGTACGATCTCGATTCGATGTTGGGCGTTCACTTCGCTTCCCGCGGCGCAGCACGTGCTGGATTTGAACGACGTGGTGAACACCATCGAGCTGCGCCTCGACGATATCTATAAAGCGCCCGAGGTGGCGCGCCAGGCGGAGCAAATTACCGGGCCAACGCTCATTGCCCGCACCTGGATGGACGAGAACCGGTCGTTGTTGAACGCGCTGCGGCTGGAAAAAATCGTGAGCGTCATCACCGTGAGCTTGATCGAACTCGTTGCGGCGCTGAACATCCTGGTAGTACTGGTCATGCTCGTAATGGAAAAGCACCGCGATGTTGCAATTCTGATGTCGATGGGTGCGCGGCGCCAGCAGGTTCAGCGGATCTTCATTCTTCAGGGGCTGATCATCGGAGGCGTTGGGTGTCTGATCGGACTGACCGTTGGCTACTCGGCGGCGGCGCTATTCAATCACTACCGCTGGCTGCGCCTCGATGAGCAGATCTATGCGCTCAGCTATGTGCCGTTTCAGAGCCGTTGGACGGACGGCATCTGGGTGGCGGCGCTTGCGCTGGCGACTAGTTTCATCGCGACGCTGCATCCTTCGCGCAGCGCCGCTCGCATCGCACCGGCCGAAGCACTGCGCTACGAATGAACGGCGCCGGACCGGGGTTTCGACGTTTCGAGCTGCTGGTTTTGCTGATAGCGTCGCTGATTTTCATCGCGTGCATCGCCAGCCCGCCGAACTTGATGGACGATGTAGATTCGGTGCAGGCCTCCATTTCAAGGACCATGCTGCAGAGCGGCGATTGGGTTACCGCGCGGCTGGATGGCGTGAAATACCTGGAAAAGCCGCCATTGAAATGGTGGCTCATCGCGGTTTTCTTCAAGATCTTTGGCGTGCACGATTATGTCGCGCGCTTGCCGCTGGCGATTCTGACGGTACTGCTCTGCTGGCTCACCTTTCGAATGGGCGCTTGGGCTTTTGGAGCGCGCGCCGGATTCTACGCGGGGCTGGTCTTATCCACCTGCGTCGGCCTGTTTCTGTTCACGCGCGTTCTGATTGTGGATGCCCAGCTTACTTTTGTAATTGCGCTGGCAATCTGGTCCTTTCTGCGGGCGCTGGACGATCGAGAGCGGCATCCGCGCTGGTGGGCTTACAGTTTTTGGGCGTGTGCGGCGGCGGGCATTCTCTTTAAGGGTCTGATTGGAGCCCTGTTCCCTTTTGCGGCAGGATTGCTCTACTTACTATCTACAGGTCAGCTACTTAGTCGAGAGACGTATCGGCGCTTAGTTCCTGTTCCAGGTATTTTACTGTTTCTAGTTATTGCCGCACCGTGGCACCTACTGGCGGCTATCCGGAATCCGCCGCTTGTTTTTCTCTGGATTACACAGCGGCCCCGGCCAATATCACGGGTTCCTTTGGTTCTATCTGGTCAATGAGCATCTGCTTCGATTTTTGAACAGGCGTTATCCGCACGATTACAACACAGTTCCTCTCGCGCTTTTCTGGCTGCTGCACCTGGTTTGGCTGTTTCCGTGGAGCGTGTATTTTCCCGCCCTGGCGCGGCTCAGTTATCGCGGCCGGGACCGCGCCTCGCGCGTGCGGCTGATGGCGCTGTGCTGGATCGGGTTCGTTCTGGTGTTCTTCAGCTTCTCTTCAACCCAGGAATACTATTCGCTGCCGATTTATCCGGCGATTGCCCTGCTGCTCGGCTGCGCGATGGCCTCGGTACAGCCCGGCACACGCCTGTGGCTGCGACGAGGGGATGTGGCGCTCGGCGTGATTTCCGCGATCGCCGCCGCAGCTTTGCTGTTCCTCCTGCTCCGTGTCTGGCATTTGCCGGCGCCCGGAGATATTTCCAGCGCGCTGACGACGAGACAGCCCTCCACCTACACCCTCTCGCTTGGCCATATGGGCGATCTCACGCTCGATTCGTTCGCCTATTTGCGACTGCCGCTAGTAGTGGCATTGGCTGCTTTCGTGCTGGGCCTGAGCGGTCTGCTGGTTTGGAGTTGCAGCCGTCGATTTCTGGCCCTCGCCGCCATGATGGTGATTTTCTTCCACGCCGCCCGGCTCGCCATGGTTGTCTTCGATCCATATCTCTCGTCGCGAGTTCTGGCGCGCGCGTTTCGTTCAGCGCCTCCGGGCCAGTTGATCGTAGACGATCAGTATTACGTGTTCTCATCGGTATTCTTTTATGCCGATACCACAGCCTTTCTTCACAACGGCCGGGTGAATAACCTCGAATATGGGTCTAACGCTCCGGACGCCCCGCATGTGTTTATCGGGGATGGCGAACTGGCGCGCATGTGGCGCGAGCCCGTGCGCTATTACTTACTGCTTGATAAGTTAGCTTTGAGCCGCATCGAGCGGGTAATCGGCCTAAACCATTTTTCAATCGTGAAAGAAAGCGGCGGTAAACTTCTGATCGCGAATTGAGCGAATGCCAATTACTGGACGGCAAAGTCCCAGACCAGCAGTTCGACATCGTCTTTATCGCCCGTATCGGTAAATTCAATCAGCGCGTACTCACCGGGAGTAAGAGCTTTTTCGGGCCAGACTCGGTACAATCCGTCGGCAAGCTGCTGCTGGAACGTATCCATCTGCTTGGGCTCGGGCACGGCTTGCTTGACCACCGGCAAAATAGAAATATTCTCGACGATCCGGAGATCTTTCTTGGGCGTAAGACTTACAATTCCGAATCTTTCTTCCTTGGCGAGGCGCATGAAGAACGACGGACGGTTTTCCTTCACGAGGAAATTGGAATGTGCTCCCTTGATGACGACTGAGGCTTTTCCCGCAATAACAGGAATCGGCGACAGAACCTGCAGCATGTGCCGTTTCTTGCTGGTGACCACCTGATAATCGGCCATCTTCAAGGTTTTCAAGCCATTGTCCCCTTGATAATAGGCGCCCACGTCAGCCGGAATGGCTGCGATTTCGCGGCGCTGCTCGCGCTCAGCCTGCTCTTCTTCGCCTTCTTCGCGCGCTTCCCGCGTGGATTGTTCGGCCTTGGCCTTGCGCAGCCGCTCGGTTTTATCCAGATCGACCAGCTCTATCGGAATTTCCTCCCAATCGTCTTGTAAGATGCTGTAATACCGGACGCGATCGCCTGATACCTGATATTCGCGGACCTCGTGATAATCCCCGCTCTTGAGATAGAGCTTGAAATTCGCAAAGGCGAGGACCGCGGTGAGAAGAAGCAAAAGAACTAACCGCACGAAGCCATTTTATCGACGTTCAAACGACGTTCCACGCAAGCCCCTGCGATAACCTGAAGATAGGAATGGCAAAAATCGGCGAAGTGATCGGATCGGCGGCCGCAATCGCCAAAGGCATGAGCATCACGTTCCAGGAGATGCTGCACCCGGCGATTACCGAAGACTACCCGGATGGTCCGGCCCAACTCGAAGAGCGATATCGCGGGGCGCATGTTCTGCAGCGCGATGAAAACGGGCTGGAGAAGTGCGTCGCTTGCTTCCTCTGCGCGGCGGCGTGTCCGGCCGATTGCATCTACATTGAAGCAGCGGAAAATACCGAAGAAGCGCGCTTCAGCGGCGCCGAGCGATACGCGAAAGTGTACAACATCGATTACAACCGCTGCATCTTCTGCGGCTATTGCGTGGAAGCCTGTCCCACCGATGCCATCACGCACGGGCACGGTTTCGAGCTCGCCAGCTACAACACCTCGACCCTGATTATGCGGAAAGAGCAGATGCTGGTTCCCCTTCCGCAGGGCGGCAAAGCACCCTCGCAAAACAATCCAGTGCCGGCCGGAGCGGAAGCGAAGCTGTAACGCCCGCCGGACCCGCGCTTACTGCAAGGGAACCACTAGAATCGGCGTTGTGGTGGGCGCGGGAGATCCTTCCTGCGGCTCCACGCTGACCGCAACAGCCTTGGTTTGCGACGGGAAGGCCGGCGTCGGCGAAACGTGTACGGAAGCGCCCGACGCGGCAGCACGGAACAGTCCCGCCGGTTTCGGATTTCCGGTGCGCGGCAATACCCAGAGTTCGAAAGTGCGATTGGCGGGCAGCCGTGGCAAGCCTGCGGCCACCAGGACCAGGCCACCCCGGTTGTTGACGAACACACGGCCGCGCGGAACATTGTTCGCCTTACCGAATGACACGCTGCGCGTGGCGGGACCGCTTACGATATCGAGCGCGGTGCGCAATTGATTGCGCTCGGTCCTCAAGGCGATGATCTGGCTGCGCTCGGTCGTGGCGGCTGCCAGTTGCGTGTCGAGAACCCCCACGCGATCCCGAAGCGCGGCAATTTGCTGCCGCAGTCCGCTGCTTTCGCTTCGCGAGACCAGAGCGAAGATCAACAGCGCTACACACGCCGCACCTAAGGCGGCCACCGCGAAGAACCAGCCTCTCGCACGGGAGGTTTGGCGCGTCCCCACGCTGGCGAGAATTCGGTCGCGCAAACGCGCGGGCGGTTGCTTGCTCTCCGCCATGCCGGCCAAGGCAGCCGCAAAATGACTCGCCTCTGCGACGTGCGCAATGCAATACGGACAAGGCTGTGCCAGATGCTCGTCGATTTCCGCCGCAAGCTCGGGCTCGAGCGCTCCCAGCACGTAGAGTTCGTACAGTTCGTCCATCTGGGCGTGTGTCATAGGACCTCACCCCCCTTGATGGCTGTACGCAGGCGAAGAATCGCCGAGCGCATCCAACTCTTTACAGTACCTAACGGCTCATTGAGTCGATTCGCAATTTCCGTTTGCGACATTCCCTCGAAATAGGCGAGCTCGAGAACTCGTTTCTGGTTGAAGATTAAGCTGCTCAAATCCCGTTTGGATCGCGCGGGTTTGATCGATGATCGATTCCGGGTCGCCGCCGCTTCGCGGCATGCGTCCGCTCGGCTTGCTCTATTGGCCGGAGGCGTGTGGCGAAGCGCGCTCCAGCCGAACGCAGATGATCGATCGCCATGTTGCGGGCAATGGACAGTATCCAGACACCTGCCGAACCCTTTGCTTCGTCGAAATCGTGGGCGTGATTCCAGAGGCGCAGGAACAATTCCTGCACCAGATCTTCGGCGGTGCTTTCATCGCGAGTAATTCGCAGGAACAGCGAATAAACGATGTGACCGTAACGATCATAGAGGGCGGAGAGAGCCGCCGCATCGCGTTTCCGCAACCCAGCTATTAACTCTGCGTCGCGGTGATCGTCCCCCATTCGTCCGGTTGATAGACGCTCGTTCCCCCAAATTACTACGACAATCTTTCCCCGCGTCTCTAAGTACTGGCATGTTCACTAGTCACTCATCCGTTATCCGTGCGAACTGCGTATACGCGAGTGAGGAGAGAGACGAAGTTGAAAAACACACTAACCCTAACGTCGGCGGCAGCATTTTTCGTAATGGTCGCACCTTATAAGGCAAGCGCATCGGCGTGTACAGGAACGCTGATGTTGCCGGCCACCTGCACCGGCACGCTCACTGCCGAGTCGGGCACGGCCGGTTCAGTGGTTGTAGAGAGCATGAATTTGACGGCGGCGTCCGACGTCACCATCTTTACGACGTCTTACGGCGGCGGCACAAACCTGGATGGCACGACTACTCCGGCCGGAGGATTCCAGCCAAATGTCACGCTTTTCGACCACACCGGATTCACCCTCGATAACTCAGGCGGGGTCTTTTCGCCGATCGGCCATACAGACCCAAGCACCGGCTGGAACGCAGACGCCTATATGAATGAGCCCGATCTTGCGGCGGGCAATTACTTCGTGATCCTGACGGATACAAACAACCAGGCATCCGTCTCTTTTAACGGATTCGGAAGCACCAGCCCCTCGAATTTCTACACGTTTTTCAATGGGCCCGGCGGCACCACTTTCCAGGATGTTAACGGAAATGCCCGCAACGGCAATTACGCGCTCGACATTGAAGCTATGCCTTTGTCCGGTCCCGGGTCATCGACTCCTGAACCGGCTACGCTCTGGCTGGTTATACCCGCTCTCGCCGGACTCGTGGTTCTGCGGAAGCGTCTGAATGGCAAGTTATTTAATTAGGAACTACTACTTCACGGGAGATATAGATGGCTAACAAAAGTATCATTACAGAAGTACTCGAGCAGTCGCCCAACCGGCGCAGCTTGTTGAAGAAGATCGGCATGGCCGGCGCGGCGGCAGGCGCGGCCATTGCAACCGGAGGGATCAAGCTAAGTGCGGATCCGTCCTCGCCGTCGGTTGTGGATGTATTTAACTTCGCTCTCAATTTGGAATATCTGGAGGCGGAGTTCTATACCTACGCAACCACAGGCATGACTCTCGCTCAGTACGGCGGCGTATCGGGCGCACAGAACACTACAACAAACGGCAGCCAGGTCAACTTTGCCAATAACGCGGTGTTCACGAGAACCGTCGCGCTGCAGATCGCGAACGATGAACGCAATCACGTCAACCTGATTCGAGGCGCTCTCGGCAGCGCAGCGATTTCGGAGCCGCCAATCGACTTAGGCGCGCTGGGCGCGTACGCAACTGAACTCGAATTCCTGACGCATCGCTCGCGTATTCGAAGATATCGGCGTGTCGGCTTATGGTGGCGCGGCGCAACTCACCGCAGTGACTAGCTCCCCCTATATCGGCACCGCGGCGCTGATCCTGGCAGCGGAAGCCGAGCATGTCGCCAACATCCGTGCGCAATGTGCCAAGCTCGGCGTCCCCAGCATGATGTTGGACAGCGTTGATATACTTCCTCCTCCTTCCGGCTCTCAATTCTTCTCGATTGATGCGGGCACCGGTCTTACGCACACTCGCACTCCCGGACAAGTCCTCTATCTGGCGTATGGGAACGTTGCGAACGCAACGGCGGGCGGATTCTTCCCGAGCGGAGTGAACGGTAACATTCATACATCCAGTGCGAGAGCATAACAAACCAAACTAGCTTTGAACGCGGCTTGAGAGGGCATTCCCCGTGCTCTCTCTTCTTTACACTTACGAACTTACTGCCGGTAATTTTGTATGTAACTGTCGTGCGGCATGCCCAAGCTGACTGCTTTTCGCCGCAAACGCGCGGCATCTTCGCGGCTCAGGCGCCCGCCCACCGTTACTAAGTACGGTCCCGCTTGTCCATTGGGCGAGAATACGTCCGCGTGCAGATCCGGATGTTTGCTATTCACAGCCTGGGCGCGGTTTTGGGCATCCTGGACGCGATCGTAAGTAAACAGCACAACGCGCCAAACGTTTCCTTTCACAAATTTCGCGTCCGGACTAGGCTCCGGGTTCGCAGGCTGCGATTTTTTGGGGGCGCTTTCGTCCGGAAGCGTGCGCGTTTCCCAAGCCTTGCCCGCTGTGGCGGTCTGCGCGGACGGAGTTGGTAGCGCGGCTTTTGGCGGCGGTGCCGCCGGTCTGCGTGGGCTTGCATGCCGGCGCTAGCAGAATCCAAACACCAAAGAAAACAAGTACGGCTAGCTACAACCCAAGCGATCCAGGCCCTCGAGCCAGTCGTGCGTTCTCGCGCCTGTGGCGTAGCGCGCGTGACCTCGGGAATGCGCGCCAGTTCGGGAACGGTTCGCGGCATCCGGGTTGGCCTCGGCGGCGCGGCGGAATGATCCTTCTTCGGAGTGTGGTCCGTCTTGTAGAGCGCCATTGCTTCCGAAAGAGTGCACCTGTTTTCGGGATCGGAAGCGAGGCAGCGCTGAGCAACTCTGGAGAAAGGCATGGGCAAGGCGTCCGCCTCCCCCAGGCAGCCCGCACCGCAATCCTTTTGCGTCAACACTTCGAAAAGCGTTGCCCCCAGGCACCACACGTCGGCGGCGGGCGTCGTATTTGTGCCGCTGCTCTCAGGAGCCAGGTACTTGGGTTTAACGATCTCCACGGTCTGCGAGGCATTGGATGCATTGATAGGGCGGACGCACTCGCTCGTCAGTTGGATTGAATCGCCGAACGCGACAATCTGCTCGGGCGAAACGCAGCCGTGCAGCAAGCGGTTCTCATGAAGCCGCTCAAGTGCGCGCGCAATGCTGACGAGAACCTCGCCGGCCTCTTTCGCATTCAGCGCCCGGTTCCGCAAAGCACCACTGAGCGTTTCGTCCGGTTTGCGCAGGACGGTGTAGATCAGCTCGACGCCCTCCAGCTCCGTCCTGCCCGCGGCGAGCGGCACGTGGAGGTTCGGATGGGACAGCTTGTGGACCGAATCCCAGAGCGCGAGCCGTTCGTCAGCGGCAGTTCCACCGGTCCGCAACAAGTGGACAAAAGCATCGACGCTGCGATCGCCGAGCACGCGAATCTTAAATTTGGCGCGATCCCGATCGGCCTCGAGAAGGTCTTCGATCTCGTAGCCGCCTTCGAGAACGCGCCCGGAAAGGTCGGCCCATTGCGGTTGGGTCTGTGTCTGTTCGCTAAGCATGATTTCGAGAAAGGTGATCCGGGCCCCCGGCCGAGGCAGGCCTCGCCGCTACTGCGCTTTGACGGAAACCCACACTCGTGTATTTTCCCACTCGAGAACCAGATCTGCGGTGTTATCGCCCTTCTTGTCCCACGAAATAGTGAACTGCTCGACCGTCTGCGCGGTCTTCCCCTTCTGCATGTCAATGCGCGCAAGATCCTGGCTCTGGTCGTAGTCCGTGCCCCACTGCCCGGTCTGCTTGTTGACGATGAGCTTCCAGGTTCCTTCGGAAGGAAGGGTCCACAGCGTGTATTTGCCCGCGGGGACATTCGTTCCGCCGATGTCGAGATTCACCGGAGTGGTGAGCGTCGTAGCTTCGTTTGCGCCCGTGCGCCAGACCTGCCCATAGGGCACTAAGTCGCCCACGATCTTTCTACCGCGCATGGAAGGCCGTGAGTAATCGATCTTGATTTGCTGTCCCGCGAGCGTGACTTCCGCAGTAGCCGGCGGGCTGGCGATTTTTTCTTGCGCCAGAGCGATGGTACTGAAAACGGCGCCCAAAACCGCAAATGACGTGACGAGTTTGCAATTGTGCATAGTGTTTCCTCCTGCCCAATAACGTAGCAGGCATCGCCAGCAACTTTCCCCTGGAAAGAATTACCCGCATGTGCAAACACTCCACTTAGAAGAACGTTGTCGCTACAAACCCGCAACCTCGGAGTTCTCAGCATGTTACGCGATCTTCCTATGCGCCTGCGGATGGTTGGCCACCGCCGTGCTTCTATTTGTAACGGAGGAGACAAATGTACCAAATCGGCAGGCACGTAGTATGCGCAGTAGTACTTGCGGCAGGGCTCACCTTTCCAGCCGGTATCGCAGCAGCGCAGAATCGCGCCCCGGACAACAGCGCGGTCAACAAACAAGATCGTGACCGCGGCACTTCACCACCCACGGCGGATCAGGCGAAGAACAACAAATCCGATCGTGAGATTAGCGCACATATCAGGCGCGATGTCGTAAGTGATAAATCTCTATCTACTTACGGTCATAACGTCAAGATTATTGCGAAAAACGGTCGAGTGACTCTGCGAGGGCCTGTTCACTCGGAAGACGAAAAGCGAGCTATCGAAGAACATGCGCGTAAATACGCGGGCGATGGCAACGTTGACAATCAAATCACTGTAAAAGGAGATCGCCAGAAGTAAGTTGACTCGAGGCGAAAAAGGAGAATTGAATGGCAGGAAAAAATACAGCCGCTTACGGCATTTTTAGCAGCAGGGCGACGGCCGAAACCACGGTCGACCGCATGCTCGCATCCGGCTTCCGGAACGAAGATATCTCGGTGCTGATGCAGGACAACGTGGGGACGAAAGATTTCGCTCACAAGAAGGAAACCAAAGCGCCGGAAGGCACCACGACCGGCGTTGTCGCAGGTGGAGCGATCGGCGGCACCCTGGGACTACTCGCCGGAATTGGCGCGTTAGCAATCCCCGGAGTCGGGCCGTTTATTGCGGCCGGTCCTATCATGGCAACACTCGCCGGAATCGGTTCCGGCGGCGTAGTCGGCGGCATTATCGGCGCTCTCGTCGGCATGGGTATTCCGGAGTATGAGGCGAAACGCTACGCAGGCCGCATCAAAGAAGGCGGTATCCTTCTCTCCGTCCATTGCGACAACAGCGACTGGGTGAAAAAGGCGAAGGATCTGCTCAAGCAGAACGGTGCCGAAGATGTTTCTTCGACAGGGGAAGCCTCCGCGGATTACGAGAAAACCGACAAACCGGTCACCAGAACAACAACGGTTTAAGGTTGTCCCACGCCCGGCGTGTTCTTATCGAACCGCCGGGTATTTTTCGCTGTCTAACTTCGACAAAGCCACGTGGGGGCACCCCCGCCAACTCCGAAACAGCGAAAACCAATGTATACTCGTAAATGAAATCGCTCTCGCCGGAACCCTTTCCATATGGAGCGCTAAACATGAACATCGAAATCAAACGCTGCTTCATTTGAAGCGACATCAAAGCCGAGGCCGTGAGCCTCAAGAACGATATCGAACGGGAGTTCGGTGTTCCGATTAAGCTGCGCGCCGGCGCCCCTGGTGCACTGAATGTTTTCGTCAATGGCGAACAGATCTACTCCAAGAAAGCGACTGGGCGTTCGCCAACCAGCGACGAACTTGTCAAACTGATCCGCAGCAAGATTGCCGCGGCATAACTTTCCCCATCAACTCAGCCAGTAGTTTTCACCCCAAGCGCCTGCAGATACCCAGCATTCACGCGGCAGGCATTGAACTGAATTTTCTCCAGCAGATCCTCAAGCGCTTTTCGACAATGCTCCAGCGGCGGCCGCGCGGCAATCAACTTCTCCGCGTTGCCCGTGCCTTGCGGCAGTTTCGCGAAAGCGGCGATCTCATCCCAATACTCGGGCGGTTGAATAGAGGCCATGCAGGAGGTTTTCTGCATCTTCTTGAAAGGCCAGAAGCACCAGCCGATATCGTTCTTCTCCAGAAGCGTCGCGAATTGCTGAATCCACTCGTCGGTGTTTTCGCCCGATTCGCCTAACCAGATCGGCACGTTGTAGCGCTCGCGATAATCCACATACTCCTGAATGGCGCTCTCGACCGGCGGCATCCAGTACTTGTGAAATTCGTAAATCACATTGGAATCGAACGGCGCGCCGAACACTTTGAAGTTAGTCGCCCACCGCGCCCCCTCTAAAATAATCGCGTGATTAGTATCCACCTCGCGGATCGCCTTAGTGACGCGCCGGTAGATCGGTTCCAAGCGATCGTTGTACTTCTGTAACTGCGGGAAATGAGGAATCGGCTCATTCAATAGGTCATAACCGATTACTGCAGGTTCATCCCGGTAATGCTGAGCGATCGTTCTCCACAATTGACAGAGCAGATCCTGATCTTTCGGGCTCTCGTACAGCCAGGGATAGTTCCAACTATCGTCTATATTGGCGCCCGTTTGACCCCCGGGCGCGCAATGCATATCCAGAACCACCCAGATGCCCGCGCGCCGGCACGATGCGACGATCGGGTCGAGAAATTCAAAACCTTCGCCGCCCGGCAGAAAGAATTTGTAGTGGAACGGAATCCGAACCGAATTCAATCCGGAGCGCTTCACGAATTCGATATCGGCATCAGTGATGTACCGCCGCCGGTACTTTTTCCAAAATTCGATGGCCGCTTCCGGACCGATCAACTCGTTGAAGAACGCTTCGATTTCGCGAGTCGATTGCGGTCCTCCTTCGAAGAGGAACATGTAGCCTTCCGGTTCCAGCCAGTTGCCTAGATTGATGCCGCGCAGCTTCAGCTTTTCGCCGTCGGGACTCACCAGATCTTTTCCGCGAGTCTTCACAAAACCGCGCTGTTGCGCATCGGCCGCCAAGGCAGGAACCGCCAAAGAACCAGCCACAAACTGCCGCCGCGACCAACTCATACGCTTCTTAGCCCGGCAGCCAAGCGGCGCTTGGTCAACACAGACAAGAAATCGCCAAGCCGCCGCACGTGCGTTGCCGGGCGATTATTCCTTAGACCCATTCCAAACTCACAAGCGAATCGCCAGGCAGCATCACTTTCACTTCCTTTCCCGGAATCCGCAAAGTAACTTCTTTCTCCGCACCACGATTAATGAGGACCGCGGCCTGGCTCCCATCCGGATTCGCAAACGCCACGTGCGAAACCCCTTCAATCTCGCCCCCGGATCGATGCGCCGTGCGCCGCAGCGGGCCGAACGGGCACAGTATGCGAACGCCCAATATTGACCGCTGCGCGTGATTTCTTTCGTTTCCGAATGGCTGGTGACCATTCCACCACAATCGAACGGCCCAATGTTCGGCTTCCCGTTCTCATCCAGCGTAAGGTTCCAACCGATGATGCAGCGCGCCCAATTCCGAAGAATACCCGTTTTTCTGCCAACTTCGTTCCGCTAAACCCCATTTTGAAATACCTCCCGCAACCCCATTTCAAAAATTCCAAAATTATTTTTCTGAGCCGTTTCAACACCTTGCCCCCGCTTTAACCCGCCGCGCCGCACGCCCCTGCTGCAAACTTATACGCGGAATACAAAATGCCCGGCAAAAATCCGCCAACAGAAAAACCCGGCCGCTCAACCGGCCCGCTCAGCGAAACCGGTAAATCGACCTCCAGCATGAATCGCCTCACCCACGGCTGCTGCTCGGAAAAACACGTTCTCCCGCACGAAGATCCCGAAGAATTCGCCGCCACCATCCAGTTCTGGTTCGATGAATACCTACGCGATGAGCGGGAAAACTACGATATCGCCGCCATGCTCGTCCAGGAGACCGCGCTCGCCCAATGGCACTTCACCCGCAATCGCCGCCGCCTCGAAGAGTTCGAGTCCAAGCTTCCTGCTTCCGCCTGCGACTGGACCGGCGAGCACCACAAAGAATTTCAGAACTTCAACTCGTTACAAAGCCACCGCCGAGCGCGATTTCCTCCGCTGGTTCAACCTCTTGGAAAAAGAATATGACCGCGAGCACCACCGCGCCCACCTCCGCGAGCTCGCTCAAGCCAAAATGGCCGCCGTCCAAATGCGCTGGGTCAAGAACCACGAACTGCAAATCCCCGACAGCTTCAAAGTAGATCAATTCATCCGGGTCGCCACCGTGGACGGCAAAGCCGTAACTACGTGTTATCCCGAGAATGAACAAATCGCCGAACGGCTCGCGAAAGATAGCAACCCCGATTGCTTCGTAATCAGACGCTGGATTGAATTTCTCCACGGCGTCCCACCCGAATATTCCTGGGTCGATGCCGATTTCATGCAGAAAGGCTACGGCGGAATGGGCATTCAAACAATGCGCTACAGACTTTGGTTGAGTGCTGTCGAACGCGAACTAAACAGCGATCACGTCGGCCCCATCTTTGAAACCGGGCCGTGACCGTCAGCGAGCGGATTGCTGTCTGAACGACATCGGAACTGCCCACTTACGCTATCGGGCGGGAATCCATTTCCCGACTTGATTGGCGATCCATACCTCGCGAATCCGGCGGTGGGGCAGTGATACAATGCCTGCACTATGCTGCTGAACGGGACCAATTTCCCGGCTGGGTGTACCAATCCGGCGTGGGAACCAGCAGCGCGGGCATCATCACGTCGACAACCAATAATTACAACAGCACCAACAACGGTTTTGGACAGCGCACGATTCAACTCGGCGCGCAATTTTCATTCTGATGTACTCTAATTTTCGGCAATTCGCTTTTATCGCTACGGCGGCTCTACTCTGGCTGACTCCGAGCTTAAGCCGCGCGCAGAATTGGCAGCTTGTCTGGTCGGACGAGTTCAACGGCACGGCCGGTTCCGCGCCCGACCCTACTAAGTGGAAATACGACACCGGCGGCGGCGGATGGGGTAATAACGAAGAAGAAGTATATTGCGCGGCTGGCTCCAACACCGCGCCGTGCAGCACCAGCACACCCAACGCCTACCTCGACGGCAATGGCAACTTGATTATTCAAGCTGTCAATTCGGGCGGAACCTGGACTTCCGCGCGAATGATCACTTACCAGCGGGAGCAGTTTCAGTATGGGCGCATTGAAGCGCGCATGAAGCTTCCCATGGGAGCCGGTATCTGGCCTGCTTTCTGGTTGCTCGGCGCCAACTTCAACACTGCGGCCTGGCCGCTGTGTGGCGAGATGGACATCATGGAATGGGTACCGCAATATGGTCCATCCAAAACTTCGTCTACCATGCACGGACCATTTTCGGGCGGTAATGGCGTCGGCTCGTCTTTTACGTTTCCAAACGGCGGCCGGGTAGATGACGCCGGTTATCACACCTATGGCATCATCTGGTCGCCAAACCAGGCGCAATTCTATAGAGACGATCCATCTACGCCCTACTTCACCATCACGAAGAATAGCGATATTGCAGGCGATTGGGTCTTTAACCATCCCTTCTTTGTCATCATGAATCTGGCTGTTGGCGGCTATTTCCCGGGATATTCCAACAGCACCACGCCGAATCCCTCCGTCATGACGGTCGATTACGTTCGCGTTTACCGCCCGGCAAACGGCCTTGTTACCGGACCGGTTGCGATTAACGCCGGCGGCGATTCGGAAGGCGGCTTCTTTGCGGATACGAACTTTTCAGGAGGCACTGCGACTTCCACCACGGCCGCGATTGACACATCTCAGATTCCGGCGCCCGCGCCTCCGCAGGCTGTGTATCAAACCGCCCGGGAAGGTGCTTCGCAATACACTGTTACCGGGCTCATCCCGGATGCAACTTACAACGTACAGCTAGGGTTTGCGGAAACGCACTGGAGCGCACCGGGAGAACGGAAGTTTAATGTGAGTATCAACAATAAAGCGGTACTTACTAACTTCGATATCTTTGCGAGCGCAGGAGCAAAGAACAAAGCCATTCAAGAAAGCTTCACGGCCGCTGCCGACCCCTTGAGCGGCAGAATTGTTATCGGCCTCAGGCCCGGAGCGGACGACGTCCCGAGCATCAGCGGAATCGCAGTAACACAAACTTCCGATAACGAAAGCACAAGCGGGCGGGTGCTTATCGATGCCGGCGCGGGCGATGTTGGTAATTTCATTGCCGACACCGATTACGCAGGAGGCAACACCTCGACATCGTCCGCTGCCGTGGATACTTCTCTCATTTCGTCTCCAGTACCTCCGCAGGCGGTGTTTCAAAGCGAGCGCTGGGCGCCCAGTACTTACACCATTGGCGGTTTCGTGCCCGGGACTGCTCATACGGTCACGCTGTATTTCAACGAGATCTATTGGACTCAGCCGGGACAGCGCCAGTTTAACGTTTCCATAAATGGCACGCCCGTATTAACCAACTTCGATATCATCGGCACGACCGGCGCGGAAAACCGGGCGATTCAGGAACAGTTCCACGCGACGGCCAACACGCTGGGGCAGATCATTATCCAACTCACGACAGGCGCCGCCGACCAGCCGAAGATCAGCGGCATCTATGTTAATTGAGGAGACCTTAAAAGTGATTTTCAAGGCAATTCTAATTTGTGCCGGTCTTACGTTCGCGCTGCTTCCTTTATCGGCGGAAACTGTCACTTTCGATCAGATCCTAGTAACTGATAACGACATTCAATCCGGCACAATTACAACTCAAGGCTTCAACTTTAGCTCATCCAGCTTCCATATCGTCAACGATCCAGCCGCGTGTGCGGGCGGATGCGTGGATGATGGCAGCCAATACCTCGCAGTTGTCGGCCCAGCTTTGGATTCCGCCGTTACTGTCACCAGTGCGGGAGGCCAACCATTTTCCGTAACAGGCCTGGATGGGGCCAAGCTGTTTCTTACACCCGGCGGTCTTGCTGGCGCGCCGAACGCGGACACTCTGGATTTGCTGGGGATGGCAAGCGGCGGTGGAACCATTTCCATTTCGCTGACCTTGCCAGCGGAAGGGTCGTTCAGTACGTTCGCGTTGAGCGGGTTTACGAATTTGACGTCGCTCGTAATATCGGGCACGGGCGGCGGCAGCACGGATGCGAGTTGGGCGGTAGACAATCTGGTTGCCGGCCAGGTTCCCGAACCCTCGACATTTATGCTGCTGGGCAGTGGTGTGTTGGCTTTATTTCTCGTGCGCCGCTTGCGGCTACTTTTCATGTAAAACTGTACGCATGATCGGCAGTTTGATCCTTCGCGCGTGCGTCTTTTTTCTGGCCGCGGCCGCGGACCCTCAGCACCAGATCCAATCTCACTTACAGCAAGCCCGGCAGGATCTTCAAAACTGCTCGAGGTACTTTCAAGGCCAGTACGCGAAAGCCGCTCCGGACCTTCGTTCGGCGCTCGAGATCAATCCTAGATTATGGAAGCTCGAAGCGCTGCTCGGAATGAGCGAAAAGCGCATCGGCGAGAATCTCAAAGCACAAGCCGACCTGGCAAAAGCGTTTCCCAACTTGCAGGAGCAGAAGCTTCGCGTGCAATCGGGATTGGAACTGGTGGAAGTCGATTACGCGCTGAACGATCTGGATAAGGCCGCCGAAATTGTCAACGTGCTTCGGCAGCTTGAACCCACCGATATCGACGTTTTGTACACCGCTCACCGGATTTACTCGGAACTCTCAGATGAGACCATGCTCAGTCTGGCAATGCTGGCGCCCGACTCCGCCCGCATGCACCAGGCTATGGCGCATGAACTGGCAAGGCAAGCCGAGGACGACGCGGCGATTGCAAACTACCGTGAGGCGCTGAAGATCGATCCGCATCGGGCAGACCTGCACTTCGAGCTCGCCGAAATGCTGAACACTCAATCTTCCGCCGCCGCGCAGGCAGAAGCGGAAAAAGAGTATAAAGCCGCTCTGGCAAGCAATCCTTTCGATGAAAAATCGATGTCCCGGCTAGGCGACATTGCGCTGCGCCGTTCCGATCTGAAAACCGCTCGTTTGGGCGTGCTCTACCGCGAGCTTGGACGAACTGACGATTCTCGTCGTGAGCTGGCGAAATTCGAGAAGCTCAAAAAAATGAAGAACCGGCTCAGCCAGCTGTATCAGGAGATGCGTTTGCAGTCTGGGAAGCCGGACGAAGCCGATTCGGAGATTCCGCAATAGGTTATTTGCCGAGCTCGTGAATCAGAAACGCATCGGCATCCGCGAACAGCGCAACGAATTCGTCCCGCGACGAGCCAATGCCATGGCCGGCTTTGCTGCTGGTCCGCAGCAGCACCGGCTGCTTCGTTCCGGTAGCTTGCAGCCGCGCCGTCATTTTGCGCGACTGCATGGGATCGACCCGCGGATCGTTGTCGCCGGTGGTGAACAGAATGGCGGGATATTTTGTGCCGTCGTGCACGTGGTGATACGGCGAATAGGCATAGAGCGCGCGGAATTCATCGGCCTCCTTCACGGTTCCGAATTCCGTCACGTTGAAAGCGCCGTTTGGCGAAAGCTCGACGCGCAACATGTCGTAGATCCCAACCATCGACACCACCGCCCGATACAGTTCGGGGTGCTGCGTGAAGGCCGCGCCCATCAGCAAGCCGCCATTACTTCCGCCCATGATGCCGAGTTTGGCGGGTTGGGTATATTTTTGATCGATCAAGTAGCGTGCGCAGGCGGTGAAATCGTCAAATACGTTTTGCTTTTTCGTTAGCTTGCCCTGTTCATGCCACTCCTCGCCAAATTCGCCGCCGCCCCGCAGATTCGCTTCCGCAAACACAAAACCATGCTCCAGCAGAACTAACGCTGGAATCGACATATGCGGTGTCATGCTGATGTCGTAGCCGCCATAGCCGGTGAGAAGCGTCGGATGGCTGCCGTCGAGAACCAGCCCTTTGCGGCGAATAATGTTGAGCGGAATTTTCGTGCCATCCTTTAGAGACTGCGAACTCGCGCACCACTTCGAACTGATCCGTGGGAACGGGAGACGATTCGCGCAGCGCGGTCGGCGTGATTTGCCGCGTACCGGGATGGAACTGGTACCAGGCAACGGGACTCAGATAACTGGCGATCGGAAAAGCGAACGTGCCGTCGTCGAGAGGCGCGGCGCCTGATACGGAAGAGATGGGCGGAACCGGAACCGCCACGGTTTCCGCACTGCCGGCGGGCAAAAATCGCGCATCGGAAGGACCGCCCGCCAGATCGACGACAAACAGCCCAGAGCGCGAAGGATATATCCCTTCGACAACCACTTCCGATTCGGGAATGACAGTTCTGGCTTCAGCCAGCGTACCGTTGACCCCTAAGTGCAGAACCTTCCCGCGCGGCGCGTCTAATTTCGAAAGCAGATAGATATCGTCGTTAAAGCCGAACGCGAGCTGCTTCACCTGATCCGAAATCCGCGCGACCTGGCGCCATTCCTTGCCGGGCGCGAGCAGCCAAAACTCCATATCGCCGCCGTCTCCAATGCGCACCGTGGCTGCGATGTAATGGCCATCCCGCGAAGACTCGAGTTGCGTCTCCGCAATTCGGGGAAACGTGTTTCCCAGAGAGTAACTATCCTGTTCGGCCGCGGCGCCCAGCTTATGAAACCAGATCTGCTGATAGAAATCCAGATCGGCGGGCGCCCGCTCGCCGGGGTGCGGATATCGCGTGTAATAGAGGCCGCTGCCATCCGCGTTCCAAGCCACGCCGCCGCCTGCTGTTCCGCGATTCACCCCCGGTATGACATCCTTCAGCGCTTTTCCCGTCGCCGTTTCGTAAATGTGGAGATCTCCACTTTCGCTGCCGCCGTGCGATAGAGAAACAGCAACGTAACGCCCATCGACGGAGGGCTGCATGAAATCAATAGCCGTCAAGTGCGTCGGGTCCATGGCATCCGGATCGAGAATCACGTGCTCGGATTCCGGTTTGTCGAGCGAAGCCAGCGTAACGAGAAACGGATGCTGGTGTTGCGGGTCGAGCCTCGTGGCAAAAATCGGCCCGCGCTGCTTTATAGAGCCGTAACTCGGACTGCGGCGTTGAAATATGTCGTCCAATTCGCGGGCCACGGCTTCGCGTTCGGGAAGCGCATCCAGAAACGATCGTGCAGCGGCGTTTTGGGCGGCGGCCCATTGCTTCACGGACGCATCGTTGAAATTCTCAAGCCAACGGTAATCGTCGGTAACCTTCACGCCATGATAAATATCGGTCACAGGTTTCTTTGGGGTGGGCGGAGGCGAGACCTGCGCGATCGCCGCCACACCCGAAACGATAACAAGGGCGAGAATCTTGGACATGCGATGCTAACAGAATTGCACGTTCCCATTGAATTGCACATCCGCCGCGCGGAAGAAAGCGACACCGCTCTGGTGCTCAACTTCATTCGCAAGCTGGCCGAATACGAGAAGCTTGCGCATGAAGTGACGACCGATGAGGAAACGCTCCACGCATCCCTCTTTGGCCCGAATCCCGCCGCTGAGGTGCTGCTTGCACACCTGGGCGGCGAGCCGGCCGGTTTTGCGGTCTATTTTCGAAATTTTTCTACGTTCCTCGGACGCGCCGGTATCTATCTGGAAGATCTGTACGTCGAACCCGCGTTCCGCGGCAAAGGAATCGGCACGGCGCTTCTGCGGGAACTCGCCGGAATCGCAGTCGATCGAGGCTATCGGCGCCTGAATTGGGCCGTGCTCGATTGGAATCGATCCGCGATCGAATTCTATCGAAGAATGGGCGCCGTGCTGCTGGACGATTGGAGAATCTGCCGCCTGTCCGGAGAGGCGCTGGAGCGGTTAGCAGCCCACAACCTATAATCGGGAAAGTGTCCGTGCCCCCCGCGCTGGTGAGCCGCCTGGCTGCTATTCCAAGCGTCACTGTTCTGCTCAATACTCCGCTCGCCGCTCATACGCGTTTTCGTATCGGCGGTCCAGCCGCGGTGCTCTGCGACGCCACGGATACCGGAGCGTTTGTCGAAAGTTTGCGGACCGTACAGGCCGTGGCGGTTCCGCGCATCGTGATCGGCGGCGGCACGAATCTGGTAGTTTCCGATGCCGGTTTCGATGGTGTTGTGCTTCGGTATACCGGCTCGCGCATTACCCGCGAGGGTACGCTGCTGCGCGTCGAATCCGGCGCGATTTTGCAGGACGTTGTCGACCACAGCATCCGACTGGGCCTGAAAGGTCTGGAGACGCTCACCGGAATTCCCGGCTATCTCGGCGGCGCCGTGTACGGCAACGCTGGCGCTTATGGGCATTCCATTGAGGAGATTATCGAAGCAGTTCGCGTCACCGATGGCGAAACGCTGAACACGCTTGCCAACGAAGCGTGCGAGTTCGGGTATCGCGAAAGTATTTTCAAGCGGCGGAAAGAATGTGTGATTCTATCGGCCGCTCTTCGCTTCAGCGAAGGCGAACCGGAAACTCTCGCCAGAATTGCAACTGAAATTCGGACCATCCGCGACGCCAAGTATCCGCCGGCCATGCGCTGCGCCGGCAGCATCTTCAAGAACGTCTTTTTCGCCGAACTCCCGCCTGACGTGCAAGAACAAATTCCGGCCGATAGAGTGCGCGAGGGGAAAGTGCCTTCCGCCTGGTTTCTCGAGCAAGCCGGCGCCAAGGGGATGCGGCGCGGCGACATTCAGGTGGCGCCCTATCACGCCAATCTCATTTACAATGACGGTTCGGGCACGGCAGCGGACCTGGTGACGATTATCGACGAATTGAAACAGCGCGTGCGGAATCGCTTTGGTTTCGATCTCGAAGAAGAGGTGCAGTATGTCGGCTTCGAATATGCGGCAACGCCCGCCTGAGCGAAACCTATGCGATCCATTCTTCTGATTACCTGGCTTCTCATCAACGGAAAAATCTGGACAGAGAATCCGGCGCAGAAAGAGGCCGAAGCGATCGCGATTCGCGGCGATCGCATTGAAGCGGTAGGCACCACCGCCGAAATTCTGAAGCTCAAGCAGCCGGGAATGCCGGTGCTCGATCTGCAGGGAAGGCGAGTTCTGCCCGGCTTCGACGACGCTCACGTCCACTTCTACTCCGGCGGAGCGAATCTCACCGGACCGCAATTACGCTATTCGAAAAGCGAGGCGGACTTCCGCAATACCCTGGCAGACTTTCGCGCAAAAAATTCCAGCGGGCCATTGGATCACCGGAGGCGGCTGGGACGAACAAAACTGGACGCCCGCGCGCCTGCCCACCCGCCAGCTCATCGATGCAGTGACGGGCGATTGGCCGGTGTTTGTCAATCGGCTGGACGGTCACGAGTCGCTGGCCAATTCGCGCGCGTTAAAGCTGGCCGGCATCGACCGAAACACGAAAGATGTGCCGGGCGGCGTCATCGTGCGCGATGCGAGCGGCAATCCAACCGGCATCCTCAAAGACGCGGCGCAAAATTTGGTCGATAAAGTAATTCCGGCGCCCTCGCAAGAAGACATCATCACCGCGGTGCGTGCCGCCCAGACCTACGCGAATTCGCAAGGCGTCACCAGCGTGCAGGACATGTCCGCTTCGCCAGACGTGTTTCGCGCCTATCAAACCATGCTGCGCAACGGCGAGTTGCACGTGCGCGTCTCCGGACACCAGCCGCTTCGCTCCTGGAATCGGCTGGCGAGCGTCGGTCTGCTGGCCGATTTTGGAAACGAGCATTTGCATATCGGCGGCCTCAAGGGTTTTGCCGACGGATCGCTCGGATCGACCACCGCGCTGATGTTCCAGCCCTATCTCGATGCGCCGTCCACCAGCGGCATCCCGAGCGACGAACTGGCGAATCCCGAGCAGATGTTCCACAATATCGAGTCGGCCGACGCCGCCGGCTTGCAGGTAGCGATTCATGCCATCGGCGATAAAGCCAACCACATCATCCTCGGCTTCTATGAGCGCGTCGAAAAAGAGCACGGGCCGCGCGACCGGAGGCTGCGCATCGAGCATGCGCAGCACCTGCTTCCTTCCGACATCCCACGTTTCGCGCAACTGCATGTCATCGCATCAATGCAGCCGTATCACTGTATCGACGACGGACGTTGGGCGGAGAAGACGGATTGGTCCGGAGCGCGCGAAAACAACGTATGCGTTTCGCTCGCTGCTTGATTCGGGAGCGACGCTGGCCTTCGGATCGGATTGGGACGTTGCGCCCATGAACGTGCTGATGGGAATCTACGGAGCCGTGACGCGCCGCACTCTGGATGGCAAGCATCCCAACGGCTGGATTCCGGAGCAAAAGATTACGGTAGCCGAAGCGGTCCGCGCCTACACCATGGGTTCCGCGTACGCAAGTTTCGAAGAGAACATCAAAGGATCTATCGAACCTGGAAAATTGGCGGACGTAGTGGTTTTGTCCGACGATATTTTCCAGATCGACCCGGTAAAGATCGCAGACACAAAAGTGGTCGCGACCATTTTCGACGGGCGCGTCATGGAAACTTCGCAGCGGAACGCCTTTTACGCCAAACTGCCGAGCGGCCTCATCGTGCGGCCTTAAGCTGCTTCGCGCGGGTGTACTTCCGCCTGAATCCGTTTCGCGGTTTCCACGCGCGCTTTACTCAGCTCATAAGCCTTCTGCAGATTCATCCAAAAATCGGCCGTGGTCCCGAAGTAGCGGGCCAAGCGCAGCGCCGTATCGGCCGTGATCGCCCGCCGCTCATGAAGAATCTCGGTGACCCGCGTCACGGGAACGCGCAGCTCGAGCCCGAGCTTATTAGCGGACAATGCAAGCGGCTTCAGAAATTCCGCGCGCAGCATGGCGCCGGGATGAGTGGTTACCCTGCGGACGTTCCAGCCACCAGCCGGCATGGAAATCGGATTGGATCGCGTTTTGGGCATATGCTTTCTCCTCAATCATAGTTATCGCAACGCTCTCATCGGATCGATTCGCGTGGCGCGAAGGGCCGGAATATAGCTGGCCGCAAGCGCTACCGTAATAAAGACCAGGGCAACTCCAGCAAACGCCCTAGGGTCCGTTGCACTCACATGAAATAACAATCCAGCCATGACGCGGGTCAACTCGAACGCGCCCGCGATTCCTAACGCCAACCCTCCCAAGGTAAGACCGAGGCCGTGACCAACCACTAGCCGCAGAATGTCGCTACGCTGGGCGCCGAGCGCGCGCCGGATACTCAACTCCTGAGTCCGCTGCACCACCGAATACGCGATCAGTCCATAAATGCCGATGGCGGCGAGCAACAGCGCCATTGCCGCGAACGAGCCGAGTAGCAGCAGAGTCAATCGCTGTTGCCCAACGGATGAGTCCAACAGTTCGCCCATCATCTGAATCGCCGCAATGGGCTGATCGGGGTCGATCGCCTGCACCTGACGACGGATGGCGCCGATGAAGCGATTCGGATCGCCCTCAGTCCGGACCAGGAGACCGGCGGTTTGCAATGGATACGAGTGATCGGGCAAATAGATCTCGGAGTAAGCATCGGTAGGGAATCCGCGTTCGTGGACATTTGCCGCGATGCCAATAATCTGGAATGGGTTCGAAGTATTGTTGCCGATTAGAAGCTGCTGGCCAATTGGGTCCTGCCCGCGCGGGTAGTCCGGCCAGAAGCGGTGCGCCATGGCTTCGTTGATCATAATCACCAGCGGCGCTCCATCTACGTTGTCTCGATCCGTGAATTCACGCCCGCCACGCAACGGGATTCCTGCGGTTTCAAAATAACCTGGCGTGATGCTTTGTAACTGCACTGCGGGACGGTCGCTCAGTTTTAAGGCCGGCTGTTCCAATACCTGAATGCCGGTCGCACTGCGTGGACTCATCGGAAGAGTCAGCACTGCCGCCGCACTGCGAATTCCAGGCACGGCGTCTACGCGCCGGACCAGATCTTTAAAGAACGTTTGTTTCTTCTGGGCCGTGTCATAGCGCGCCGGCGGCAGATTGATGCGCATAGTCAGCAAATGAGAGGTCTGGAATCCGGGGTTCACATTATGAAGACGGACAAAACTCTCCAGCAGGAGCGCCGCGCCGACGAGCAGCATAACCGAAAGAGCTACTTGTCCTACTACCAGCAGACTGCGGATGCTGACGCCGAAAGCTGCTCTGCGCGATGACGCGTGGCCGCTATCCCCGGTTCGCTCCCGCAGCAGATCGCTGAGAGCGGGCCGCGACACCTGAAAGGACGGGAACAAGCCAAAGAAAATGCCCGTGGCTATTGAAAGGACAATCGTGAATGCCAGCACCATTCCGTCCAGGTGGATCTCCCCGAAACGAGGCACAGGGAAGGCGCTGATATGCGCGATGGCCTTCAAACTCCATTTCGCCAGCAGAAGACCGAGAATTCCGCCCGCGAACGCGAGCAGCAGGCTTTCGGCCAGCAACTGCCGGATCAGCCGTCCCCGGCCAGCCCCGAGCGCGGCGCGCACCGCGAACTCCCGCGAACGCGAACTGGCTCTCGCCAGCAGCAGGCTGGCCACATTGCCGCACGCGATAAGGAGCACAAAACCTACAGCGCCAAACAGGACCCAAAGCATGGGACGGACATTTTCAACCAGTTGATCTCGCAAGAAAACGACTCGCACCGATACGCCCGGTCCGGCATCCGCGAGACCAGGATGGGCCAGAATGTATTGGCGATTCAGCACGCTGAATTCAGCGCGCGCCTGCCCGATGGTGACATGCGGCTTTAAACGGCCCAGGCCAATCAAGACCGTGAGGTGGTTCCAAAAACGCGGCGCAATTTCGGAGTATTCAGCCGGCCTTGTTACCCACACGTCCAAGCCGGCGGATGGAAACTCGAAGCCCTCCGGAAGTACGCCGACAATCGTGTACGGCGTCGCATTCAAAGCGATTGTTCTGCTGGTGATGGCCGGATCACGGCCGAAACGGCGGCTCCACAAGCGTGCGCTGATCAGCGCCACGGAACGTCCGCCCGGCTTGTCTTCTGCAGGAAGAAAGCTGCGGCCCAGCAGCGGCTTGACGCCGAGAACTTCCAGGAAGTTGGCCGAGACGCGCGCGGCATTGACCTGTTCCGGCGCAGCGGCTCCGGAGAGCGTCATGTGCTCCGTCGCGATGAAAAAGGCGGCGAGTTCGGTGAACGACCGGGCTGCGGCCTTCATTTCCTGATAGCGCACTAGCGTGAATCCCACATCGCGATAGTTTTGCCGCGAGTTGTCTATCGATATCCGAACCAGACGATCGGGCTGGCGGTACTGCAGCGGTTTCAACAGAACATCGCGAATGACCGTAAACATCGCGGTGTTCCCCCCTATACCGAGAGCCAGCGTCACGACAGCCGCCGCCGCAAACACAGGAGCCTTGCGCATCATCCGCACGCCGTAGACGATGTCGCCGAGAAAGTTTTCGAACGGAAATCGCCACGCATTCCGGGCGTTTTCCTTAATCAACGTCGTTGTTCCCGAACGCCCGCCGTGCCGCATCCGGCGTCATGCCGCGTGCGACGTTTTCTTCCATCTCCAGTTCGCGATGCGCCCGCAGCTCTTCGTCCAGATCTTCGTCAATCGCGCGCCGGCTGCCAAACACAGCGCAGAATTTCGACCACCATTCGCGCATCTGTTTAGGATTCCGGCGCCAGCACTCGGCC
The DNA here is from genome assembly GCA_963787545.1 of uncultured Acidobacteriaceae bacterium. Taxonomy (GTDB): domain Bacteria; phylum Acidobacteriota; class Terriglobia; order Bryobacterales; family Bryobacteraceae; genus Bog-105. The sequence goes on along the minus strand of CAWBDW010000016.1, from coordinate 64,648 downwards.
CATCGCCTCTACGAACCTCCGCCATTTCGAGGTTGCAGCTACCAGTTGTTTCCGTCCAGCCGGGGTGAGGCGGTAATACTTTGCACGCCGCCCTTTCGGCGAGGTTTTCCACTCCGCCTTAATCCAATCGCGCTGCAGCAGCCGTTGCAAAGCTGGATAAAGCGACCCATTGTCGACCACGAATTCCTGCCCGGATTGGTGCCTAAGAAATTGTGCAACGCCATAAGCATGATTCGCGCCGAGCCGAAGACTGCGAAGAATGAGAACTTCCAGCGTGCCTTGCAGGAACTCGAGTCTATCGGGTAGATTGCCTACGGTAGACATACCATCTATAATTCGCTATAGCGGATCGGTTGTCAAGGAGGAACGGAATGCGGCTCTCATTCTTTATAGTGTGTGCAGGCCTGCTGGCCGCAACCGCCGGATGCTCCCGCAAGAGCGTTCGCGTACCCACTGCCGCGGCCGTCTCGAAGAACGATAACTCTTATATGGATCTGGAAGCGGGAGGGATGCTCCGCATCGTCGTGCCTGCGGCAGATTCTCGGGGTTATGACATTTCGAACTACGACATCACGGCCGCCAGAGATGGCGTGCGGCTCCGTTTTGCATCGGCGGAGCGAACACGGAATGGAAAAGCCATTCCGGAGCCGAATGCCCCGCCGCTCCCGTTCCAACTTCCGCGGCGACCCGCCCACATTCGGCTCATCTATCTGGTGCGGGTCAGCGAAGCCGATCACAACATGGCGATTGTAGCGGCAAAACGGCTCGACGTTTTGAACGCCTTCACGAAAAGACTAAAAGAGAGCCCAACCGTTTGCGAAGCGAATGGTGCGATCTTTTGCGCCTGGGTTCCAGCGCGTGTCGCCGTTCGGCCGGAGCGTTTGGCTGGCAGCGCCAGTCCAATTTGGTATGCTAAACACGAATGGTGGATTTCACCAACATCTCGCTGGATGCAACCCTCGACCGTCCCTTATATGGACAATTGGCCGATTCCATCGCAACTGCTTGGCGCCAAAACGGGGTAACGCCGGGCGAAAGGCTCCCCGCCACTCGCGAATTGGCTGGCCAACTTGGACTGAACCGCACTACCGTTTCCGCCGCCTACGCGCTGCTCGAAGAATGGGGCATTATTGAAGGCCATGTCGGGCGCGGAAGCTTTTTTACCAAGCGGGACGAAACGAGCGCCGCGGCTACCGACTGGGATGCGCTGCTGAGTCCGTCCGAGCCTGCGCTGCCGTCACCTTCGCAGAATATTCGAATCAGTTTCGCCAACGCACGGCCTGCCGAAGAAGCCTTCCCGCTAGCCTCCTTCCGCCGCTTGGCGAAGCAGGTGATCGACAGCGCCGATGCCGCCGAAATCCTGCAGCTTGGCTCCCCGCATGGATACCCTCCATTGCGCCGCTATTTGCTCGAACAAGCTGCGGCGCGAGGAATTGCGCGGAGCGGCGACGATCTGATCGTCACCAACGGATGCCAGCAGGCGCTCGATCTGCTGGCGCGCCTGTTTGCCTCGGAGGGCCAGAGCGTGGCGCTGGAAAATCCTGTGTATCACGGGCTTGGTGCGAGTTTTCTCGCGCGCCGGAGCAAACCTGATTCCGGTGCCCGTCGATCGCGGCGGAATCGATGCGGCATGCGTTGGAAGAAGCGATGCAACGGCACCGGCCGCGCCTGCTGAGTCGTCGACGCCCAGTTTTCAGAATCCGACCGGGGCAACGCTCTCGCTCGAGCGGCGCAAGCGGATCGTCGGCCTGGCGCAGCGCTATCGGCGTGGTGCTGGTCGAAAACGATATTTATAGCGAGCTGCGCTATCGAGGGAAGCCGCTGCCCACGCTGAAGTCGCTCGATGAAAGCGGGAACACCATCTTGCTGGGCAGCTATTCCAAAGTTTCGTTCCCGGGCTTGCGAGTCGGATGGGTAATCGCTCCGCGCGCGGTCGTCGCGCGTCTGGCCGAGGCCAAGCAGATCAGCGATCTGCATTCCGATCAGCTCTCGCAAGCGGTGCTGCTGCGTTTTGCGGAATCCGGAGAGCTGGAGCGGCATTTAACCCAGACGCGCGCAGCCGGGGCGAAGGCGGCTGGAAGCCGTGCTGCGCGCTTGCGGACGCTATCTGCCGCCCGGCGCAACGTATACGCAACCTGAGGGTGGTATGAATCTCTGGATCGAATTGCCGGCCCCGCTCACTGCCGATATCGTTGCTCAGCCGCGCCGAAGAACGAGGCGTGAATTTCCTCCCGGGGCGCTATTTTTCCGTGCGCCCGGGCCATAGCCGCGGTTTGCGCATCAGCTTCGGCGGTTTACCTCCGGAAGAGATTGCGCGCGGCATTCAAATTCTCGGAGAAGCCTCCCGCGCGGAGCTGGCGCTTACTCCGGCAAACGTTACTTTCGAACCCGCCGCCGCACTGGTGTAGGCAAGGCGCAAATCAGAACAGGAGAACCCAACATGAACTTCCAGGACGATCAATTCCGATTGAAAGTCGGCTTGGCCGAGATGCTAAAAGGCGGCGTCATCATGGACGTCGTAAACGCCGAACAGGCCGTCATCGCGGAGCATGCGGGCGCCGCTGCCGTAATGGCTCTCGAGCGCGTTCCCGCCGATATCCGCAAAGAGGGCGGCGTCGCGCGCATGTCGCAGATTCGCATCATTCGCGAAATCATGACGTCCGTCTCGATTCCGGTGATGGCGAAGGTGCGCATCGGCCATTTCATGGAAGCACGCATCTTGGAAGCCTTGGGCGTCGATTACATCGACGAAAGCGAAGTGCTGACGCCCGCCGACGAGGAGCACCACGTCGATAAGCGCGACTTCAAAGTGCCCTTTGTCTGCGGCGCCCGAAACCTGGGCGAGGCGCTGCGCCGCATTGCGGAAGGCGCGGCCATGATTCGCACCAAGGGAGAAGCGGGTTCGGGCAACATTGTCGAGGCCGTGCGCCACATCCGCACCATCGTCAAAGAGATGAAGCAGCTCACCGTACTGGGCAAGGAAGAACTGGTGCACGAAGCCAAGAATCTGCAGGCGCCGCTGGAGCTGGTTCAATACGTGGCGGAAAACGGCAAACTGCCGACGCCGAACTTCTCGGCGGGTGGAATTGCCACGCCGGCCGATGCCGCCCTCGTCATGCAACTGGGCGCCGAAGCGGTATTTGTCGGATCCGGCATTTTCAAATCGTCCGATCCGGAGGCGCGCGCCAAGGCCATCGTGAAAGCCGCGACCTATTACCGCGACCCGGTGAAACTGCTGGAAGCGAGCGAAGAATTGGGCGAAGCGATGCCCGGTCTGGATGTTTCCAAAATGCCCGAATCCGAGCTGATGCAGGTGCGCGGCTGGTAAACCCCGTGAAACCGAAAATCGGCGTGCTGGCCTTGCAGGGCGATTTCGAAGCCCATCGCAAAGCCATCGCACGGGCGGGCGGCGAAGCGGTGGAAGTGCGTAGCGCGGCAGATCTGGAGGGCATCGACGGGCTCATCCTTCCGGGCGGCGAAAGCACCACCATGCTGAAACTGCTGGATGCGGAAAACCTGTTTGCGCCGCTCGAGCGCTTCGGGGCGGAGAAGCCGATTTTCGGAACCTGCGCGGGCGCCATCCTGCTTGCCTCGGAAGTGGTCAATCCGGGTCAGCGCTCGCTCGGACTGCTGGATCTTACGGTGGAGCGAAACGGCTATGGCCGCCAGATCGATAGCCGCATCGCGAAAATCGACCTGGAGGGCCGGCCCGCGGAAGCGGTTTTCATTCGCGCGCCGATTATTCGACGTGTCGGCCCGGCTGCCAAGGTTCTGGCGAGCTATCGCAATCACCCCGTGCTGGTGGAGCAGGGCAAACATCTGGCCGCCACATTTCATCCTGAATTGAGCGCCGACGACCGCATTCACCGGCGCTTCGTTGAGAAAGCCGCCGCGAACAGCGTTGCTAAGTTGGTCCGCTAAACTGGAACTACGTGAAGCGAGTGCTTTTTTTATGCATTGGAAACTCCTGCCGCAGCCAAATGGCGGAAGGCTTCGCGCGCCGCTATGGGCGGGATGTGCTGGAGCCGCTCAGCGCCGGTCTCTCCCCCGCCCCAATCGTTCAGTCGCTTACCCGCAAAGTAATGGAGCAGAAGAACATCAACGTCGACGCTCAGCATCCGAAGAGTCTCGATTCGATTGATGTCTCAAGCGTCGATCTGATTGTGAATATGAGCGGCGTCAAGCTGCCGGCCCGCTTGCAGATTCCCGTTCAGAACTGGAAAGTGGACGATCCGATCGGCAAAAACGAAGACATCTACATGGCCGTGCGTGACCAGATTGAGATGGCGGTGATGCGCCTGATTCTGGATTTACGCAAAGAGGCGCGAGGCGGGGAAAAGAAAAACGCGGCCCGGAACGTCTGGCGTCCAGAGCCGCGTTGAACTTTAGCCGATAAACGGCGGAAATTAGCGCTTTGAGGTGCTAGTGGTGGTGCTCGCCGTGTCGCTGGTGGACGAGCCCTTCTTGTGACGCCTGTGCTTCTTGGTGGTCATAGTGCTGCTCGTATCAGTGCTGCTGGTAGACGTGTTCTGTGCGAAAACAGCGCCGACAGGAAGCAACGAAAGGCCCAGGGCGGCGATCATGATCTTCTTCATTCTTAGATATCTCCTTTTTACTTTGGTGGTAGCACTGAGTCCGTACTCAAGTAGTAGCACTGAGTGCTCTCATTGAGTATAGTCTCAAACTGAGGGTGAAGGAGTCCTGAAGTTCACATTAAACTTCCTTTAACGGCAACGGTTTAAGTACCGGAATCTTTACCAGCACGGCTTCCTGTCAAAATACCGAGCAGCCGCCCGCGGAATACTGTGCGGCTGCGTCGCATCTATAATCGGAGGCGATCCAGTCAATACAAGCGAACTCCGCGCGGTCCGGGCTTGCGATTCATGTGTACCGCGTCGATGAACCGCACGCTGTTGTTGCTGGAAGTCATCAGCAGGGTATGAGTTCGATAGCCTTCGCCAAAAAAACGAACTCCCCGCAACAGCGCGCCATCGGTAACCCCGCAGGCGGCAAAAACGATGTGGGTTCCCATCGCCAGATCCCCAGCCGTATAAATTCGCTTTGGATTCTTAATGCCCATCCGGGATACACGCTCTTCCAGCTCAGGCGTATCGATCACCAGGCGTCCCACCATTTCGCCGTGCAGGCAGCGCATGGCCGCCGCCGCGAGCACGCCTTCGGGCGCGCCTCCGATGCCCATCACCGCATGAACGCCGTTGCCGCGCACCGCGACCGCAATGGCGGCCGATAGATCCCCGTCTCCAATCAGCCGGATGCGTGCGCCTTCGCGCCGGATATCGGCCATCAATTGCGCGTGCCTGGGGCGGTCGAGAACAATAATCGTGAGGTCCTTGACATCGCGGTCCAGGCGCCGGGCGATCGATTTCAAATTCTGAGCGACCGGTGCGTCCAGATCGAGCGCGCCGCGGCACGCCGGACCCGCCATGATTTTCTCCATGTAGCAATCGGGAGCGTGCAGCAAGCCCCCCGGTTCGGACGCCGCCAGCACCGCAATCGCGTTTGGCGCTCCGGTCGCGCACAGATTGGTCCCTTCGAGCGGATCGACCGCGATATCGACACCCACATGCGCGCGGCCGTCGACGGGCGGCGCGCCGACATGCTCCCCGATGTAGAGCATGGGCGCTTCGTCGCGCTCGCCTTCTCCGATCACGATATTGCCGTCTATCGGAACGGTTTCAAAGGCCTCGCGCATGGCCTGCACGGCGGCTTGATCGGAATGTTTCCGGTCGCCCTCGCCCATGGTGCGGGCGCTGGCGATGGCAGCTTCTTCCACTACTCGAACAAAATGGGATGAAAGATCGCGTTCGAGATTTGCTTCAGATGGATTAGACGACATGGTCTGCCGATCGCTCGGCTGTTAATCACTGTACAGTAGTGAATTGTTGCCAATATGAACACCTCCACGTTAGCGGTTGCACCGGGAACTCACAAAGAAACCCCCCTAAGCAGCAACAAACACTTGATTCGCTGGGTGGAAAAAATGGCCGACCTCGCCAAGCCGGCGGCCATCCACTGGGTGGACGGGTCGGAGGAGGAAAACGACGCGCTTTGTGAGCAGATGGTGGCGAGCGGCACGTTCATCAAGTTGAATCAGGACCTTTGGCCGGGCTGTTATTACGCGCGCTCAGATCCGAGCGATGTGGCTCGCGTGGAAAATCGAACCTTCATCTGCTCGCTTTCGAAAGAAAGCGCCGGGCCTACCAACAATTGGGTGAATCCCTTCGAGATGCGCAGGAAGCTGAAGTCGCTATTCAAGGGCTGTATGCGCGGGCGGACCATGTATGTGCTGCCGTTCAGCATGGGGCCGATCGATTCCCCGATGTCGCGAATCGGTGTGGAGTTGACCGATTCCCCCTACGTCGTGGTCAACATGCGGATCATGGCGCGCATCGGCCTTCCGGTGTTTCGCGAGATCGACAAGGACGTCAAGCGCGTGGTGCCCTGCATGCACAGCGTGGGAGCGCCGCTCGCGCGCGGCAAGAAAGACGTTCCGTGGCCCTGCAACGACGAGAAATACATTGTCCATTTCCCCGAGTCGCGCGAGATCTGGTCCTACGGCTCCGGATATGGTGGCAACGCGCTGCTCGGGAAGAAATGCTTCGCGCTGCGTATCGCTTCCAATATCGCGCGCGATGAGGGCTGGATGGCCGAGCATATGTTGATTCTCGGCGTCGAGGATCCAAATGGCGAGAAGACCTACGTTGCGGCGGCGTTCCCGAGCGCCTGCGGCAAAACAAATTTCGCCATGATGATCCCGCCGAAAGGATTCGAGGGATGGAAACTGTGGACCGTTGGCGACGACATCGCCTGGATTAAGCCCGGCGAAAACGGAGTGCTGCGAGCCATCAATCCGGAAGCGGGATTTTTCGGCGTCGCGCCGGGCACCTCCGCCCGAACGAATCCGAACGCGATCGCCACGCTGTCCAAAAACACCATCTTCACCAACGTCGCCCTCACGCCCGATGGCGGCGTTTGGTGGGAAGGCTTGACGCCGGAACCGCCGCCGGAATGCTTCGACTGGCAGGGCAACTTCTGGACGCCGGAAATCGGCAAAGAGACGGGCCGGAAAGCGGCGCATCCCAACGCGCGATTTACCGCTCCGGCTTCGCAATGTCCTTCTATCGACCCCGATTGGGAGAATCCGGAGGGCGTGCCCATCAGCGCCTTTATCTTTGGCGGCCGCCGCGCCAACACTACGCCGCTCGTGTATCAAGCTTTCAACTGGAGCGCCGGTGTGTATGTGGGCGCCACCATGGGCTCGGAAACGACCGCCGCCGCAGCGGGCGCGGTGGGAAAAGTGCGCCGCGATCCCATGGCCATGCTGCCCTTCTGCGGGTATCATATGGGCGACTATTTCCGGCATTGGCTCACCATGCAGCGCTCGCTCAGCGCCACGCCCCGCATCTTCCACGTCAACTGGTTCCGCAAAGATGCCGAAGGAAATTTCCTGTGGCCGGGCTACAGCCAGAACATGCGCATTCTGCGCTGGATTGTGGAGCGCGCCCACAGCCGTGTTCCGGGCCGCGAAACCCCCATCGGCTGGATGCCGCGCTATGAAGACATCGACTGGACCGGGCTCGATTTTCCAAAGGAGAAGTTCGACGAATTGGAAGCCTTCGACGGGCGCGCCTGGCGCTCGGAAGTGATCGGGCACGAGGAACTTTTCATCGACTTGCACGATCATCTTCCGCCCGAAATGGTCTACGAGCGCGAACTGCTGATTTGCAGGTTATAGATTCGACATTTTCTCACCACGTCATGAATCGCCGCACCTTCACGCAAACCCTGCTCGCTAACGGCCTCGGCACGCTCGGGTTGACAATGGGATGTTCCACTCGCGTGCCTGTACATCCTGCCCCTCCACCCGGCCCTGTTCCCAATCCGGTGGCAATCCGTCCGCAAGACTCCGGCATAGAACACGTGATCCTCGTCACGATGGAGAATCGCAGCTTCGATCACTTCCTGGGTTGGCTTCCGCGCGCCGAAGGCATACCCGCCGGCCTCAGCTTCAAAGACGCATCCGGAGCCGTTCACCCGGTGTATGCGCTAAGTGGCGATTACACCGGCTGCGGCCATAGCGTCCCCGATAACTCGTACGGCACTCCCAACAACACCGCCTATGACGGCGGGAAAATGGATGGATTTTTGCGCGTGCCGGGTAACGATATCTACAGCATTGGTTATTACGGCGAGCACGATCTGCCGTTCCTGGCTGCGCTGGCCCAGGCTTACACTACTTGCGATCACTGGTTTGCACCTATCCAAGCAGAGACTTTCCCAAATCGCATGTTCTTGTTGGCGGCACAAACCGACCGCCTTTCCAATACGCTTTCGCTTTCCGGTTTGCCCACAATTTTCGACAGTCTCTCCAAAGCCGGAGTTTCCCATCGCTACTACTTCGGGAACATTCCGTTTCTCGCGCTCTGGGGCTTGAAATACCTGTCTTCCTCTTCTACCTTCGACAGCTTTCTTTCCGATGCTGCATCGGGCAATCTTCCTGCCGTATCGATCGTCGATCCCAAATTCACAGAGCTCGATGACGGGCTTGGCAATGACGATCACCCGCATTCAGATATCCGCAATGGCGATGCATTCCTCTCGCAGGTGTTCCACGCAGTGGCTGGCGGGCCGAAGTGGAGCAGCACCGTGCTGATTGTGACGTTTGATGAATGGGGAGGATTCTTCGACCATGTGGCTCCGCCTCGCGTGATTGCTCCCAATAACGTGGATACCAATCTGGTGAACGGGGAAGCTCTGCTCGGATTCCGTGTACCTGCCATTATTGCTTCGCCGTTTACGCGCGGTGCGAACAAAGTAGATTCCACCGTTTACGACCACACCGCAATCCTGAAGCTGATCGAATGGCGCTGGAGTCTGGCGCCTTTAACGCTGCGGGATGCGTCCCCCGCGATCGGCAACCCGGTTGCGAACTTCAACTTTTCATCGCGCGATACGAGCATCCCGCCGCTGCCTCAAGCCCACGCCGTCCCGGGGCTGCCGTGCGTGCTGCAAGGGCACGCCGCAAAAGCTCAAACTGCAACCGAATTCGGTGCGCTCGGCGGAAGCCAGCTCGTGCGCGATTGGCATTCAAAGCTTCCGCCATCGCAGCACGTGCCGGATTAATGACCCTCACCACATGCGAACAGCTCTCGCCTTCGTCACGCTGGAATACCAGCAGCTCGCGAATTTCGGGAAGAGAAAATCCCAGTTGCTGAGCGCGCCGGATGAACTGAATCGTCTGTTTGGAGACTCGTCCAATCTGCAGGCCGCTCCTGATCATGCGCTTCCAACATACACTCTGGAGCGCACTCCAGAGTCAAGTATGGTGGGCTAAAACAAGTGAAAGCGCAGACATCGACCAGGCTGCGCTTCTCGGAGGTTAATTGCCGTCGGTGGGGGGATTCTGGCCTTTCGCGGCCATGACGAAGGCTTTGGGAGCGGCGGCCTTAGTTGCGACTGCAGCGGGTTTCGAGGGAGCTTTCTTCGAAGCCGTTTTGGTTGCCTTGCTTGATTTGGTTCGATTCATTTTGATGTTTTCCTTTTCGAGCATTCCGCTCCTCACGGTCGCGGTTCTGTCGGTTAGGTAATTAGTCTATCTGTTTTTTTGGGTTTTGAATAGAGCTACGTCGCCGCCTACCGTGGCGCGCAGGCAGGCGAGACGGCGTCCGCCGGGAGACCAGGCGAAAGCGAGAATGGTTTCGGCATCAAAGCGCGTGAGCTGGCGCGGCGGGGAACCGTTCAATGGTATCGACCAAATGTTAGAAGCTCCGTCGGGATCGGTTCGAACGCCGGTCAGCTCGTTTCCGGACGGGGACCAGCGGATTGGAAATTCGGCTCCGGGGATTGCACGCGGCGCGGACGGTTTTTCGAATGCAATCAGCCCAATGGCCCATTTCGATGTAGCCGGATCTTCAAATCGGCAAGCGATCCACTGTCCATCCGGTGAAATTTGCGGATCTTCCGCCTGACCATTACCGATTTGCTCGCTGGCTCCGCCAGTATGCGCACCCGGCGCAGATGCGGAGTGTTCGAAATCCAGGAAGTATAGACGATCCACTGGCCATCGGGCGAGATGGCGGGGCTGTTGTCGTAATTGGGGCCAAAAGTGAGTTGGGTGTAGCGATTGCCGGGCGGATCGAAGCGCCAGAGATGGAAGTCGCCATCACGATTGGAGCTGAAGACGACGGAGGCGCTATTGGGAACGGTGGCGGCATCCTGCTCGACGTGTGGCTCGTTCGTGAGAGCGGCGCGCGCTTGAGACGCAGGGTCGAAAAGCCAGAGATTCGGGAATCCGGTGCGGCCGGAATTCATCAGGACGCGGTCTCCGGCCCAGGCGAGCGAAGGCCGGCCTTCGGTTTCGGCGGAGGCGCTTTGGCCGCTAGTGAAATCGGATGGATTCGAAATCCAGAGCGAGGCTTTGGTTTCCTGCTTGACGGCCGCAAGCTGAGCGCCGTCGCGCGTGAGACTGGCGCTGCTGTAGCCGGCGAGATCTTTGAGAATGTCGAAGGCGCGGCCCGTCTTCAGATCGAGCTGGCGGAGCTGCGCCTGGTAGCGGCCTTCGCCGCGAGTGGTACAGGAAAGGATAAGGCTACGGGCGTCGGGCGTCCAGCAAAATTGGCCTATGGTTTGCCAGCTCGTGACAACTCTTCGCGATTCGCGGCCGTTGAGATCGATCAGATCGAGGACTTCCTGGCCGCCCTCGGTTGGCGAATAGCGATAGAGGAAGGCTGCGATGCGGCGGCCATCGGGAGACCACGCGAGGCGGCGCGAGAGGGCCAACTTGGAGTGAGACCAGCTTTTGCAGATGGCCGCCGTCGGGTGAGGCGAGGAAGATTTCGCTTTGCGTTCTGACGTAGCGCACGAAGGCAAATCGATCACCCGAGGGGGAGAAACGTTACGGGACCGTCGATGTCTTCGAGGATGGGGTGAGCAGCCGGAGCGCCGAGAATGGGGACTGTGTAAAGGCGACCGGTGAATGTTTCGTCCTTCTCGATTTCAAAAATGGATTTGCTGTCAGGCGCGAATGTGAGTCCTTCGTAGGAGATTTTGCGCGGAGGGATTTTCATCTCGTCGGTGGAGGAATCGACCTGCTTGCAATACAGCGCTTGCTGACCTCCGGGCGCGCCGGTGACGAATGCTAGATAGTTGCCGTCGGGCGAGAGGGCGGCGAGGGTGGTTCGGCCGTTGAAGGTGATTTGACGGACCGATTCGACTTGGAACAAATGCGGGCCGAGAAGGCGCTGTTTTCCGCCGAGCGGCCACCACCATAGGGCCGTAGCGGCGATGAGGATGATGAGCAGTGCTGCGGCGGAAAGCCATTTGGCGCGCGGGATTGCGCCGGACGATGACTGGCCGGATGCGGCTGCTCAAACCGGAAGCCTGGCTGAGCTGCTGGAGATCGGCCAGCATTTCGCCCGCGGTCTGGTAGCGCCTGGCAGGATTTTTTGCGAGCGCGGATTGCAGGATGCGGTCGACAGCGGCGGCGCGCGATTTGGCTGCGGGCAGAGGCGGGATGGGATCGTTTTGAATAGCCTCGATGAGCGCGGTTTCGGTTGGGGCGTCAAAGGGGCGTGCGCGCGCCAGCATTTCGAAGAGAATTACGCCGAGGCTCCACAGATCTGTACGAGCATCGACTTCTTCGCCGCGCGCCTGCTCCGGCGACATGTAGGCGAGGGTGCCGACGATGGCTCCAGGGGTGGTCAGATCCAAGTTGGCGTGTTTGCCGCCTGAGCGCGTGCGGTGTTTGGCGATGCCGAAATCGATAACTTTCACGTAGCCATCAGGCCGGATCATGATGTTGCCGGGTTTGAGATCGCGGTGCACGATCCCGGCGGAATGAGCAGCCATAAGCGCCGAAGCGACCTGGCTGGCGATATCGATCGCTGTTCCGGTATCCACGGCGCGCTGCTCCAGAGCCGTGCGCAATGTCACGCCGTCGATGTGTTCGCTGGCGATGAAGCGCTCGCCGGCAAATTCGCCGATTTCGTAGATGGTAAGAATGTTGGGGTGATTCAGCGCGGAGGCGGTGCGGGCTTCGAGTTCGAGGCGTTGCAGCAGAGCTTGATCGGAGGCGAGATCGGGAGGAAGAAACTTGAGGGCGACGCGCCGGTCGAGACGTGTATCGAGGGCGAGATAGACATGGCCCATGCCGCCGAAGCCGAGGCGCTCGAGGATGCGGTACGCGCCGACTTGGCGCTGCCCGGCGGGGCGGAAAACAGTTTCCTCCGGGGCGGCAGAGCGGCCGTTGGTCCAACGAAGAAACGTTCTGGTGATTTCTTCGAGCAGGGACATGCGGAGAGATTATCTTCTCGATTGTCGCGCATGCGGGAAAGAAGCTGGGCTGAAGTCCAGCGAGATATCAGGGCTTCAGGTGGAGGCTGTTGTGGATGGCGTAGAGAGCTAGCTCGAGGCGGTCGGAAACACCTAGCTTGTCGAAGACATTGTGAAGGTGATTTTTCACCGTTTGTTCGGTGATGAACATTTTTTCCGCTATCTCTTTGTTCTTGTAGCCTTGAGCGATTAAGATAATGATCTCGCGCTCACGCTGGCTGAGTTGCGCTCGCTCGCGGGAGGGTTTGCCGTTGCTGTGCGGAGTTTGAAAGTCAGAGGGCGAGGCGAACTGGCGGATAACAGCCGCAGTCGTGGTGGAATCGAGCCAGATTTCCCCGGCGTAGACCCTTTGGATGCTCTTTTCGATGAGGTTGGTAGGGGCTTCTTTTAACAGGATGCCGGAGCAGCCGAGTTTCATGGCTTCTACAAACTCGTCTTTATGTTCGGCAGCGGCGAAGAGGATGACCTTCGATTTCGGGGCACGGGTTTGAATGCCGCGCAAGACGTGCAGGCCGTCTGAATTGGGCAGTTTGGGATCGAGAAGGACGACGTCGGGTTCAAGCTCGACGACGCGCTCCAGAGTATCGGGACCGTCGTTCGCTTCGCCTACAAGCTGGAGAGCGGAATGTTCGAGCAGCACGCTGCGCAGGCCCTGGAGGACGATGGGGTGCGCGTCGGCGATAAAGACGCGAATCGGCGTGGTCGGAGTGCTGTCTGCGAGAGAGCTCATGTCAAGAGAAGTACTTACGTACTAGCGATCCAAACTTCCGTTCTATTACTTTGGATTATAATTCCAACCATCAAATCGGTAGCAAGTTTCGGACCGCTATTTGCTTCTTCCTCACCTAAAGTACTATTCGGTTTGGGGCCTAAGTTTCTACAGGGCTTTTCCATCGGACCCGGCGTTTCCTTGTTCCGCGCGGAATTTCCTACAATGGCAGCATGGCCAAATTGTCGATCAAGGATCTGGATTTAAAGGACAAAACGGTTTTCATCCGGGTGGATTTCAATGTACCCCTGACTTCAGGGGGGAAAGAGATCTCGAGCGATAAGCGAATTCGAGCGGCGCTACCTACCATCCAGTATGCGATCGAGCACTGTGCGGGGGTGATTCTGGCGAGCCACCTGGGGCGGCCAAAGGGGAAGCCGAGCGCGGACATGAGCCTGGCTCCGGTGGCGGCGCGGCTGAGCGAGCTGCTGGGGAAGCAAGTCGCAATGGCGCCGGATTCGATCGGGCCGGAGGTGGCCGCCATGAAACCGAAAGCGGGGGAGGTGCTGTTACTGGAGAATTTGCGTTTCCACCCGGAAGAAGAGGCGAACGATCCTGAATTTGCGAGGCAATTGGCGGGGCTGGCGGATTTATATGTGAACGATGCTTTCGGATCGGCACACCGGGCGCACGCGTCGACCGTGGGGATGGTGTCGTATTTACCGCTGGCGGCGGCGGGTTTATTGATGAACCGGGAGCTGGAATGGTTGACGCGCGTGACGACCAACCCCGAGCGGCCGTGCCTGGCGCTGCTGGGAGGAGCCAAGGTATCGGACAAGATTGAGGCGATACAGAATCTGGTTACGGTGGTGGACCGGCTGGCGATTGGCGGGGCGATGGCTTACACGTTTTTGCGGGCGAAAAACGAGCCGACCGGGCGATCACTGGTGGAGGAAGACAAGGTGGAACTGGCGCGGCAGCTTCTGGGAACGGCGGGCGCGAAGTTACTGCTGCCGGTGGACCATGTAGTGGTTCGCGAGGTGAAGGCGGGAGCCGAGAGCGAAATAGTGAGCCGCATTGGGCCGGATCAAATCGCAGTCGATATCGGGCCCAGAACGATCGAGGAATACGCGAAGGCGATCGGCGGGGCGAGAACCATAATCTGGAACGGACCGATGGGGATTTTCGAGATGCCTCCATTCGACCGGGGGACGGTGGAACTGGCAAAAGCGGTGGCTGAATCGGGGGCGGTCTCGGTGGTGGGCGGAGGCGATTCGGAAAAAGCGATCCAGAGCGCAGGATTGTCGGATAGGATTTCGCACGTTTCGACCGGCGGAGGTGCGTCGCTGGAATTTTTGGCTGGAGTGGAACTGCCGGGCGTGGCGGCACTGACGGATAAGACCTCGGCGGCGGCTTAGCGGGGGCGCTACTCCGCTCGCAAAGCTTCTACCGGATCTACCGCTGCCGCCCGTCGCGCCGGCAGATAACTGGCGAGAATTGCGGCGATGGCCAAAACGAGTGGCACCGCCATGTAAGTCAACGGGTCCAGCGGACTGATCCCGAATAGCAGCGACTTCATCAGGCGTGTCAGCCCTACCGCTGTGCCCAACCCGATTGCGACGCCGATGGCCGCACAGCATGAGCGCCTGGCGCACGAACATCTGTTTCAGCTCGCGTTGCTGGGCCCCGAGCGCCAGACGAATTCCAATTTCACGCCTGCGCTGCGAGACGGCATACGAGATTACGCCGTAAATTCCGATAATGCCGAGGACTAGCGCCATCGTGCCCGCGATTCCAAGCATTGCCAGCGTAAAGGATGTTCTTGCGAGCGATTGATCGTAGATGTCCTGCATCGTCCGTACCGCGGCTAGTGGCAGACTTGCATTCACCGACCAAACCGCTTGCCGCACCTGGTTGAGAAAGCTTTGGGTCCCGGTGCGGCGGCTTCGAATCGCAAACGTCACGGTGCGCACGGCATCAAACGAGTGGGGCCCATAGAGGTCATCCATCATCGAAGGCCAGTACACGATTTCGGGCGCTTTCTCCTGAACTCCCTTTTCGCGAACATCCTGAACGACGCCGATCACCTCATGCCATGGCATGCTCGAAAACTCGCGGAATCGTTTGCCAACCGCAGCGGATGGCGTACCCCACAATTCGCGGGCGAGATTCTCAGAAATTATCGCCACCGGCCTGCGGCCATAGACCTCATTCCAGGTGAGCTCGCGGCCGGCGATGATTCGCGTGCCGGCGGTGTGGAAGAACCCGGGAGAAACGAACTTGAACAGCCGGAGCGCGGCGGCTTCGCCGGGACGAATCGCGTCCCTGGCATAGATGGTGTCCCAACTGCCGGCGGGCCCACCCATCGGCACTTCGTCGGCAAATGCGGCAGAGGCTACTCCCGGAATCGCCGCTAATTTGTCCACAATCTCGTTTTGTATTCGGATGACTCGTTCCGGCTCCGCGACGAGCGAAGCCGGAATGGAGATTCGCATGGTCTGGAGCTGCTCCGGATGCGTGAATCCCGGTTCGATGGTTCGCAAGGCTTGAAAAGTGCGAATCATCAAACCGGCGCTCACCAACAGCACCAGAGCCATTGCGACCTGAGCGACGACGAGAGTATTGCGGGCGCGATGGCGCTCGCGGCTGAGGCTCAAGGTGCGTCCCGCGCTGCGCAAAGCCAAGGAAATCCGTGGACCGGCGTATTTCAGGGCCGGAATGGAGCCGAACACCAGACCCGAGAGCAACGAAAGCGCCAGAGTGAACCAAAGTGCGCGCGGATCGATGGATATTTCACTCAAGCGAGGCAGATTGGCAGGGCCTATCGCCACGAGAAGGCGCAGGCCGCCGTAAGCGAGCCCGACACCGAGCGCGCCGCCCATGAGCCCCAGCAGCACGCTTTCAATGAGAAGCTCCCGGACCATTCGGCCTCTACCGGCGCCGAGCGCGGCGCGAATAGCAAGTTCCTGCTGCCGCGCCTCCGCCCTCACCAGCAATAAATTCGTCAGGTTGGCGCAGGCGATCAGCATCACCAAACCAATGGTCCCCATCACTACCCACAGGACGTCGCCGATATTGCCGACGACCTCTTGTTTCAGCCGACGAATCGCAGGCGTGATTCTCCAGGTGTCGTAGAAGTGCGGATCGATGCCGGGGCCGTTCGACCAGGAGTCCATCCAGATAGGTAGCATTCGCGATAGGTCGGCATTGGCTTGCGCGATCGTGACTCCGGGCTTGAGCCGAGCGATTCCGTGAAATCCGAAGCCGGCCAAGATAAGCTTGCTGCGATCGAAGGCGACCGGCGCAATCAGGTCGAAGTCGTCATTCACGAGCCGGAAGCCCTGGGGCATAACGCCCACGATTTGGACACTGTTCGAATCGACTCGAATATTGCGCCCGACCACCGACCGATCTCCCGCAAAGCGCCGCTGCCAATAGCCGTAGCTGAGCATTACAGTTTTCGGGCTGGGCGGAATTTGATCGGCCTGTGAGAGCCAGCGGCCGAGTGCGGGTGAAACGCCGAGCGCCTGAAGCACGCCGTCGCTAACGGCAGCCACGCGGACTTGTTCCGGCTCGGCCAGGCCGGTGACGTTCGCAGTGTCGGCGACCCACACGCCCAAGGATTGAAACGCGCGGTTGTGCTCGGCATACGTGAAATACATCGACGGCGAAAGAAGAAGACCGTCGGAGAAATTCGCCAGTCCCGCGGCCCCAGGGGCAATCTGCCGGAGCGACACCAATTGCTGCGCGTTCGGATAATGCAGCGGCCTCAGCAGCACGCTATTGACGACACTGAAGACGGCCGTGTTGGCGCCAATCCCAATCGCGAGAGTTAGCAAAGCGACGACCGTAAACATGGGGTTGTGGCGCAGCGTGCGCACTCCGTAACGCACGTCGCGCGCGAGCGAATCCAGCAAGGCGATGGTGTTCATGCCATAAATCTCTTCTCGAATCAGAGTGCTGTTTCCTAACTTCCGGCGGGCTGCTGCGCGCGCCTCGTCCTCCGGCATTCCGCGAGCGATGTTGTCCTCCGTCTCAATGTGCAGGTAGGACTCGATCTCTTGGAGGCGTTCCTGGTCCGATTTCGCGCGCCGGAAAAAACGGTGTAAGCTCATCGGCGTTACTCCGCAGCGGGATTCAGAATGCGGCCTATCGCGCGGACCACCTGCTCCCAACGCGTGGTCTGCGCGATCAACTGTTTCCGTCCGGCCTGCGTCAGCCGGTAATATTTCGCTTTGCGATTGTTTTCCGAAGTTCCCCAAAAGGATGCAATCCAGCCGCGATCCTCCAGCCGATGCAAGGCGGGATAGAGCGAGCCGTGTTCAATCTGGAGGACCTCCTCCGAGCCATGCTCAATGGCATGCGCGATGGTGTGACCGTGGGCCGGGCCCAGGATTAGCGTGCGGAGAACTAACATGTCGAGAGTTCCCTGGAGCATCTCACTTTGCAAATGGGGATTCGCGGCTTGGCATGTGTTTCAGTATACTCCACTCGATGATCGACCTAAATGGGCGTTCAGTGGGATGGGGGTCTGGGCTAGTTATGAAAGCCGTTCAGAAGATAGTCTCATGCTGGACGTTCGGCGCGGCTATTCAGATGCGGCGCCGTTTCCAACTACCGCGCGCGAACACGGCAAGGCTGATGACGGTCATAACGGTGTTCGCGACGGGGATCGCGGTGAACACGCCGTTGACGCCGAGCGGCGTGTGATTCGCCAAGAGCCAAGCGAGCGGTATTTCGCAGAGCCAGAAGCTGACGATGTTGATCATGGTCGGGGTGACCGTGTCGCCGGCGCCGTTGAAGGCCTGCACCATCACCATGCCGAATGCGTAGGTCAGGTTGCCATAGCCGATGATGCGCAGACAATCGGCGGCAAACCGCGAGACGACCGGGTCGGCTGAAAAGAACGACACGATGATATGGGGTGCGAAGATCAGCACGAAGGCGATCGCCACAAGATAGATGGCGTTATACCCGGCTGTAATATAAACGGCGCGCTCGGCGCGTTCCGGTTTTTTCGCGCCGAGATTCTGGCCGACCATCGTGGCCGCGGCACCACTCATCCCCCAAGAGGGAAGAATGATGAACATGAAGATGCGGATGCCTATGGTATAGCCTGCGACAGCCAGGCTGCCGAAGGTGCTGATGATCCGAACGAGCACAATCCAACTGGTATGTGCGATCAGGAATTGCAGCACGCCGGTAGACGATACGCGAACCAGAGAGGCGATCACCGGCGGGACGATTCGAAAATGGCCGGCGGTGAGGCGCACACGCGTATGTCCGTTGGTCAGCAACCAAAATTGGTAGAGCACACCGCAGGAGCGGCCGGTAAGTGTGGCTACGGCGGCGCCGGTAACGCCGAGTTTCGGGAATGGCCCGAGCCCGAATATGAAGCATGGGTCGAGAAGCAGGTTGATGAGGTTCGAAACCCACAATACCCGCATGGCGACGGAGGCATCGCCGGCACCACGAAAGATAGCATTGTTCAAGAACAGCAGCATGACAACGGCTGTCCCGCCGAATACGATTTCGGTGTATCTATAACCGCCGAGAATGAGTATTCTGTCGGCCCCCATGAGACCTAGCAATTCAGGCGCGAAGATCATGGCCGGAATGCCCATCGCGAGTGCGACTCCTATACCCAAAAAGATGGATTGCATAGCGGCGGTTGCGGCACCCTCCGGATCCTTCTCGCCGGTTCGGCGGGCTACCATGGCCGTAGTCGAAAAGCTGACACCAAGCGCAACCGAAAAGACGAGCGCGAGCATCGATTCGGTAAGCCCAACGGTCGCGATTGCGTTCGCTCCCAGGCGCGAGACCCAAAGCGTATCCACCAAAGCGAATAGCGACTCCATAAACATCTCGAGCACCATAGGAATCGCGAGCAGGAACACGGCGCGGCTGATTGAGCCTTGAGTGAAGTCCTGATGCGTGCCTTTGATTGCTTCGGTGATGGTCCGCCAGACGCCTGCATGCGGCCGGGGCGTCAGCTCGGCTTGCGCTTCTGCCGAAGATTGTATTTCCATAACCAGCTCCATTTCGCGCGATAAGAGCGCGAGGTTACTAATTCACTAAAACGACTGGGAAGACTTTACGGGATTGCGATGACCGCAGCTTCCGGATAAAGATACGTGGAATCGATCCGCGAATCTTTGGCTGTGGTCTTATAGAGACGCATAGACGTCAATTGGGGCTGGTGCCCGGATAAAGACACTATAGCGGCGTTTAATGGGTAAAGCAAGCGCGCTATGTGGTTTTATTCGACGGAAGTTGCGTTGGAATTCGAGTTGCCGGACTCAACGGGAGCGCCGCAGCGGTTATCGAAGCTTGTTTGACAAGACCCTCCTGTTCTATCGCAGCTATTGTGACGGTTCTGGCTCCGCCAGTGTCTTGTGTCACTGCACTGAAAAGGCTAGCAGCACATTTCCTGGCATGCCGCCCCATGAGCCGTAACCGGAGTTGACGAAGACCATGCCATTCACTACTGCCGGACCCGCTGCGTCCATTGAGCCGCCATGCGCGGGTTGGCCGTTTACTGTGTTAAAGCTCCGCGCTGTATCGGTATCCCACAGGACCTTGCCGGTGGATGCTGAATACGCGCGCAGGTGAGCATCGACGGAACCGGAAAAGACTACGCCGGGAATGGCGGTGAGAGCGGCAGATTGCGCGGGCGAACAGTCCGTTCGAGACGCGGCGCAAGGCGTTGCCGGGGTGCTCCACTCGATCTTGCCGGTTCGAGGATCAAGAGCGTAGAGTCCGCCTCCTTTCTTGGGATCCAACACGAGTCGATAGCCCTTGGGCGATTTCGGATCCGCCACCGCGCCGAGTCCAAGATCGGAGATGGCCACATAGACCTTTTCCCCATCCGACGCCGAACCCCACTGGCTGCCTCCTAATGGACCTCCGTTGCCGACCCGCGTCTGCCAGAGAATCCTGCCCTTTGCGTCGGGATCGAGGGCATGCGCCATGCCGGATTTTTGTGCGATCACTAAGGCTCGTTTGCCGGCGCCGAGGCTGACGAGGATGGGCGACTGGCCAAAGTCGTAGTCATGGCCGTGCGTGGCGGGGCAATTGCCGGGTACGGGGATAGAGCACGCGTCGTTGAAGGCGTCATCGCCGGTGAGTTGAGTGGACCACAGCAGCTTGCCGGTCTTGAGATTCATGGCAACGATCGCGTCGCTCGTGTTGGTAGGAGGATCCGAATAGTTATCTCCGGTAGCGACGTATAGGGCGCCGAGTTGCTCATCAATCGTCGGAGTCGACCAGATGGCTGCTCCGGATGGACCGTATTGCTGAGTTCCCGCCGCACTCGTGCGCGTAGGCTTGGCGGGTTCCGGGATGGTGAAACTCTGCCATAGCTTGTTCGCCGTTAGCCGGCATTGAGGGCGACGACGCTGCCGCGAAACGTGCAGCACTGGTACTTTGGATCGGCGCCCAACGTTTCTTCGAACGAGGAGAAGGCCTGGTACACTACGCCGTTGTAATAACGAGGCGTGGCCGTCGCCAGCTGTGGCGAAATGATCGACCGGTCGAACCTTCCAGATCAACTCGCCTGTCTGAGCGTTGAGTGCGTACATAGTTCCCGAGCCATCGGCGAAGAATACGGCGGGTGTGCCGCCGGCGGCACCGATGGCGACGCCGCCGCGAATGCCGTGTGCGGCGCGAAATCCCCACACGGTGCAACCGGATTCGGCATCCAGCGCGTAGAGCGCTCCGGTGGCGGTACCAATGAATACGTGGCCGGCGGCAACGGCAGGCTGTGACCGCGCGTCGGTAACGTCGCCGAGGTTGAAGGCCCACTTGAGCTTGAGTCTGCCCACATCGGAGGTGGTAAGACCGGCGGAGACCGCGTCCTCAAAGCGCGAATTGGTAACGGGTGTGCTCCAGCCATTCCATTGCGCATTGTTCGCGGCCGTGCGAATGAGCGGTTGGGCTTTACAGGTGCGGGTGAGGTCAGGTGCGGCCGCGTGGGGGTCACCTGTCGGCGCAATGAAGCCGATGAGAGCGAAGAGTTGAGCACTGGAAAGACCCGATGCCTGAGTCTTCATAACGCCACGCGTCAGAGCCACGTAGATGGCTTCGCCACTCATCGCTTTTATGCTGCTCAAAGATGGAACACGCGGCGCAGGCGCGTCGTGGCAAGACGCGCAACGCTCCTTGTAAATTGCTGCACCATCCTGAGCGTGCAGCGACCGAGGCGATTAAGGACAAACAGACACACGTATCGCATAGTATTTCCTTTCGGCTAGTTCACGAAATCCCGCTTTCGGGATTGAACAAGAAACGCAAGCCCCAGACTCAGAGCGATTAGTGAGAACTCAACGCCTAACAACATCAGCACTGTGGGACTCCAGACAGGTACAGGTGCGACTGCATCATGCCGGATCGCGGGAACGCGCACGATGAGATACCAGACGACGCCATAAGATGAATTGCAGACGATGGTGGCCGCTATGAACCATCCTTCGGATTCACTGATGATTGCGGCGGCAGCAACGAGACAGAATCCAACCAGAGTGAGGCCGGCCAGCACGAGCGCCATGGGGATGAACCCGTGCGGAATGTCGCTGCGTTTCGCGATCAGCGAGAGCGCACCTGCCACGAGGGCGAGCCAGAGAATCAGAAACATCCCGAACGTCGAAATGATTTTGGCTGTCGTATATTGCAGGGCCGAGACGGGCAGGCTCATCAGAAACGGAAGCGTTTGCTTTTTTCTTTCGTTGACGATATTCGAACTCGGGAGCATGCTGCCCATTAAAATCAGAGCGATGAAGAACCACACTGTGCCGAGAACGAAGGGCACTTCGCTGCGAATTTGAACGACACTGAGCGCAGCCGCTCCTCCTGCGATAGACAAAATGATTTGCATTCGATGCAGGCGCCAATCTTTCAAAATCAACTGTCGGACTACCGAGCCTTTCATAGCTCCACCTCCTCGCGACTATGTTCTACATTTGCAACGAATATCTCTTCGAGGGTCATGTTCTCGACGCGCTGCACTCGGGCGCCTGTGCTCTCATACGCGCTAGCGAGATCCGGCACAAAGGCATTGGCCGTCGCAATCGCGAGCCTTCCGTCCTGTCTGAGGTTGATAATTCCGGGCAAATCCGGCAACTCGACTCCGTGCGGCACCTCGAGGCGGAGCCGACGCCAACGGTCGAGATACAACTCTTTATCCATGGAATCGATGATGCGGCCGCGATCGATAAACGTGATCTGATCGCAAATCTGTTCGACATCCTGCGTATTGTGCGATGAGAACAGAACGGCACGGCCCTCGTCGGCCATGACATCGGTCAGCTCGCGCAGGATTTCGTGGCGCGCCACCGGATCGAGACCTGTTGTGGGCTCGTCCAAAACCAGCAGTTTCGGCCGCCGCGCCAGGACCAGGAGCAAAGTTGCTTTAACACGCTGTCCGTGCGAGAGTCCTTTGATCTTCTGCTCCGCTCGCAGGCCGAAGCGCTTCAGCAACAATTGCGCGTACGCGGCGTCCCAAGCCGGATAGAGCGATCGGACGAAATTCATGTGCCAGGCGAGAGTCATCGAATCGTAAAGGCGCATGTCCTCCGATGCGAAACCGATGTCCCATTTAGCAGCGACTTGTTCGGCGGGCATGCTGTGCCCGAGCACGCGAGCTTCGCCCGAATCCTGATGAACCAGCCCCATCAAGATGCGGATAGTGGTGGATTTGCCGGCGCCATTCGGCCCGATCAGACCCATGATCTGTCCCCGCGGGAGTTTCAGGTGAATATTGTCGAGCGTGAAATAGCGGTATTTCTTGCTGACTCCGCGCAGTTCTACAGCAAGATCTGTGGCGAGATCTGTCATATCAGTTCCTTTTCTGCGAGACGGTCGCCCGTTTCGCGCAATCGATCTTCAAGCTCTTCGGGCCGCATGCCCAGTTGCGCAGCAATGCGCATGGCCTGTTCCAGATGCTGCTCGAGTTCCTGTTCGCGCAGGCGCGCGCCCAGTCCCGGAGTGGAAGCTACGTGTGAACCCTTGCCGTGCTGCGTCACGATGATTCCTTCCCGCTCTAGTTCGTAGTAGGCGCGCTTGACCGTGATGACACTCACATGAAGGTCCACGGCCATTTGGCGGATCGAGGGGATGGGCTGGCCTTCCGCCCAGTCGCCGATGGCAATCCGCTGCTTGATTTGCTCCATGATCTGGAGATACATGGGGCGCTTGTCGGACTGAGAGAGTGTGAGTGCCCCGTGCATCTGTGTATAATCAGTATACACAGTCTAGAAAAGCCGTCAAGTTTTTTCTGCTTTGAATGACTGCCGAACTTTTTCGTGCCAATCCGCGAATAGGATGCAGGAGCGCGTATGGAAGAGCAAGACAGCTTATCCGAACCTGCGGCGTTCAACCGTTTGTACCAGGAGCAAGGCGCGCCCGTTCGCGATTTCTTGCGGCTCTCGTTGGGGAACTCATCTGTTGCCGATGACCTGACACAGGAAACATTCCTCCATCTTTGGCGCCGACCGGCATCGTTCGATCCCGAGCGCGGCGGCATCAGAGCGTACCTGCTCGGTATCGCCCGGAAGAAGGCAGCGGATTGGTGGCGCCATCACAAACCTGATGCTGCGGCGGTAGCCGAACGGGCGTGCCCTCCGACAGATGGTCTGGCCATCAGAGATGCGTTGAATCAGTTACCGGAAGACCTGCGGACGGTGCTTTGGTTGCGCGAGGTGGAAGGCTATTCCTACGAGGAGCTAGCGAATATCCTCAGAGTCCCGGTTGGAACCATTCGATCCCGGCTGCATTCTGCCCGCCAACAGTTGCGAACCATTTGGATGAAGGAGGCCCAATGAACTGCAAGGAAGCTGAAGTGTACGTGTCGGCTCTCTACGATGGAGAACAGATCCCACGGACTGGTGCTCAACATATCGCAGCCTGTGAGTCATGCCGTCGAATTCTGGACGATTACTCGCGTATGGGTGCGGAATTGCGTTTGGCGGCGACGATTGAGGCCGTACAACTTCCACCATTGAAGCTAGCTCCCCGAAGGCGTCCGTTCGATTTCTTGTGGAGGCGCGTATCTGTCCCGCGATTTGCACTCGCCGCTCTTATCGCCTGTCTCGTTTTGGCAACTGCCGTGGTCTCCGTGGTTCGAGCCCAGTCCAGACCACTTTGGTTTGAGTTCGGATACGGACTTCACGAAAGTGGCGCCGTGTTCCACTACACTGTTGCCAAACAGGGTTATGACGACACGCAAGCCACGCTCGGTTTTTTGGATGGAGCGCCGGTGGCAGCTGCGCTGAGAGTGAAGGTGGAAAGTGTGTCAGGTGATGATGTTGTTCTCCGCTGCCGGGCAGTGCCCGCCAAAATGGAAGTCAACTCCGCCGGAGCGACGCTTCTAGGCAGGCCAGAAGGAGGAGTGCCGCTGGATGCCGCCCCAACGGTTCACTACAAGCCGGGCGAATCGCTTGCGATTCCAATCGAGGGCGGGGGCACGCTCTATCTGAAGGGCGATGTACTGGACCATCAGCCGAGGATCGCATTTGGATTTCCGCTGGAGCCCGCCTCCGACAAGCTGGTACTTCGATCTCCTGTTCTGACCAGCTCGGATCAGGTAATTGCTGAAATTAATGGCGCGACGGCCATTGCTACCGATGAGACGCAAAGCGTCAACCTAGGAACGGACTCGAATAGCAGTTACACGTTTGCACTTCGCCAGTTCCCGGGCGCAGTGCAAGGCGAAGTGAATTGGGGGGAAATCACCTTTAAGCTGGCCGGCAAAAACTACCGGTTGGTTGCCGCTGCTCCGATTACCGGAGGAGATCAGCCGCGGCCAGTGTGGGTGCGTCGTGATGCTCAGTCGCTTGGTGAGGTATCGCTCGGCGCCGGGCCGATACCGAAATAAGGGATCGGATTGATCCGGCGGCAGGCGAAAGCGCTCGCCCCGCAATCAGCAGTTCTCTAGTACCAGCACCGGGGCCAACGCGAGCGGGGTGGCCGAACCGGCGGAGAAAGTTTCGAGTGCGGCCGAGGCGCCGTGCATCTTGCCGTTGAAGACGTGCGGGTGGACGGAAACTTCGGCTTCTTTGAGGTGCAGCTCGCCGTATTGGAAGACTGGAACGCGCTCGTGGGCGGAGCAGAGGCGCTCCTGCACAACATAAGGAGCGCGCATGGCGATGTGCAGCGCGCGTTCCCAAGCCGCTTGCGTCATGGCGGCGCCGATGAAGACGTGGTGCTCGCCGCCATCCTGGTTGGGGCGGAGGACGAGTTCCTCCCGGCTATCAAGGATGAACTGCGGGAGATCGACGTCGCGGTCCCAATACTTGGTTTTTTTGGGCGCAACTACGCGGGTCCAGGGGACGAAGGCGCGAATGAGCTTTCGATCGGGCAGCGGGAGGCTGGAAGTCAGCGCCTCATCGGTGACCAGATCGAAGAGCGCGCGGCGCTGACCCAGCTCCGAGCGGAAATCGTTGACCACGCAGACCGCGCGGTCCCGGTAGGCGACGAGCAGCGGATGCCCAAGATCAAAGTGTGCCAGTAGCTCGCGCGTCAGAACGCGCCGAAAGACGAGATCGATTTCGAAATCGCCTTCGCGGAGCTTGCCGTTTGCGTACTGCAGGCGATCGGGCGCGACGACGCGGACGGCGGAGCCATTTTGGGCAAAGGCTTCGGCAAGAAAGCGGCCTTCGCTCGCGCCGAACCCGAACTGTTCCCCGAATTCGACGATGGCGATATTAGGCGCGCGTTGTCCGCCAAAATCTTTCCAGGCATGGAGAACGGCGGCATGCAAGCGTTTGAGGCCGCCGCCCACTTTGGACAGCTTGTAGCGGCCGCGCTTGAAGCTTTTGAGAATGGGGAGATCGAGAAACAGGTCCGCGAGAATATCGGCGGAGGCGAGCGCGGCGGGCTTGCAGGTGTCGAGCCCTCGCAAGCAGAGCGAACCGTTTTCCAGATGCGCATCCATGCGCGAGGTGACGCTGAAGCGCGGATAGCCGACCGGGATGGCGGCCAGCATCTTCTCGGCGGGCAGCATTTGCAGGCGATTGAGCAGGCCAGGCGATTGGAGCGCTAGCGTTTCGATGCGATCGAGGATGGCGGAAAGATGCTCGGCGGCGCGGGTGAGCATTTCGAGCTGGCGGCGCGAGATAAACTGCGGGCGTAAAACAGGCGACAGCAGTCGGCCGGAATCCGTGAGGCCGCGCTGGCGCATACGCTCCTGGAGTTCCTCGGCCCAGGCGAGGTCGCGATAGGGATCGGACGCGAGGAGCTTGTGGTAACGGGCGATCGCTTCGCTGAGCAGGGCCATGCCGATCTACTTTCTTGACAGTAAGTATTGCACGGGGAGGCATATTCTTGAAACAAATGGAATTAAAAATGTTCCCAGTACTCCCACCGAGGATAGAAGCCGCTGAAACTGTGATACTTACAAGTTAGGGGTACGGGCATGGCAGAGTCGTTCGAGTTGACAACGCAAGAGGCGTCACGCCTGCTGAAGGGCGGCGAGGCGGCTTTGATCGACGTGCGGGAGCCGGAGGAGTATGCGCTGGCCCGGATTGACGGCGCGCGGTTGGTACCCATGCAGACGGTGCCGGCGGAATTGCAGAAGCTGGAGGGACTGGCGGAGGAATCGAAGCTGCTGGTAGTTTGCCACCACGGGGTGCGTAGCCTGCAGGTGGTGGCCTGGCTACGGGAGCATGGGATTGAAAACTGCTACAGCGTGGCGGGCGGGATGGACCGTTGGAGCCGGGACATCGACCCGGGGGTGCCTCGGTATTAGAAGCCGCCTAGGATGGCCGCGCGCCGGCGGCGGCTTGGCGGAATTCGCGCGCTCGTTCGGTAATGAGGTCGAACCTTTGGTCGGCGATGAGGTTGGAATCGACCAGTTCCCCACCCGCTCCGACGGCCAGAGATCCGGCCGCGAGGAAGGCGGGGAGTGTTTCGAGATTTACTCCTCCAGTGGGAAACAGTTCAATTTGAGGGAACGGCGCTTTCAGCGCTTTGATGTATTTGGGGCCCCCAACGGCGTTGCAGGGGAAAACTTTCACGGCGTCGGCTCCGGCTTCCCACGCGGCCAAGACTTCGGTAGGCGTGAGGCCGCCGGGAAAAACGGGGCAGGCATAACGCCTGGCCATTTCGATGGTTTTGGGGTTAAGAGCGGGGGTGACGATAAACTGCGCACCGGCTAGGATGCACGCGCGGGCGGTTTCGGGATCGAGCACGGTACCGGCTCCAAGCAGAAGGCGATCTCCGTACTGCGCGCTCAATTTTTCCAGCGCGTGGAGCGCGCGATCCACCGTCATAGTGACCTCGATGCAATCGAGCCCGCCTTCAGCGAGCGCAACGACGGCGGCGATGGCGGTTTCGGCGTTCGGCGCGCGAACGATGGGAACGATCGCCGCCTTGCGTATCCGGCGCACGATTTGGCTGGAATTCATCAGGTGGTTTTCATCTTCTTTTTGAGCTTGAGATTCAATTTGACCAGCCTATGGCTGTCGAATACGCTAACGGTCTTCTGCGGGCTGGTCATGCCGTTCGCTTCGGCGCGAAGCTCATAATTGATGTCGGTGCTGAGGCCAAAAAAACGATAGCGGCCATCCTGCTGGGCGATAAAGGAGCGGATTTGCAGCGTTTTGGTGTCCTTCAACAAAACGACAGCGCCGGGTACGGGGGCTCCTTTGGCATCGGTGATAACGCCTTCAATGGAGCGCGTAGTGGAAGTACCCGGTTGGCCGATGACGGGAGCCTGAGCTTGTGGAGCGGCGGAGAGGAAGGCGGCCATCGCGAGCAGAATGAGGAGTGGTTTCACAAAGCTTAGTACAACCTCAGTGCCAGTCTTCTTCCTCTTCTTCCTCCTCCTCTTCGTCTTCCTCACCTTCTTCATCGTCCTCGTCGAGATCGTAGTCTTCATCTTCGCCGGCGCCGTTTTCGGATTCGAGCTCGACGGGGTTGAGACTGATAACACTCAGGGAAGCTCCGCATTCGTCGCAGGAGAGCACGTCGCCTTCGTCGAGCTCTTCTTCTTCGACGTCGATGGAGGCGTCACATTTCGGGCAAGTCACCATAAGTTCCTCTTCTGATTTAAAGGCGTGCAGCAGCCGGGGCCGTTACCATACGCTCGAATGGATCATACGTGCCGCGGAACTGTTTCACCGGGTAATTCACGGTCGCAGCGGGCGAGTTCTTCAGGCGACAAGGTGACTAGCGTTTTATCCATATCTTCTGAGGTTTCAATCATGCGGCGCAGATGGGTGGCGGCGAGACGCATGCAGAATGGGTCGGTAAGCTTCTGACCGCGGCCGGCGGTGAGTTTGAGCAGCTCGGATTGGGGCAGAGCCAGGACTTTTTCCTCGGTAGAACCGCCTTCCGGGGTGACGAAAAACTTAACGTCGACGGTGTCGGCGTGGCGAATGGAGATCCCTGTCTGCAGCCACCGGAACTGGACGTTCCACATCCGGCCAAACGGGTCCGGGCCCGCCTGGAATAGGCGGCTTTGGTCAGCCATGACCCGATGCTAACACGCAGAAAGAGGCGGGCCGGATCAGATCATTTGCGAGCGGCGGCCGACGAGCGAAAGCAGCTCATTGCGCGTCTCTACGTTGTCTCGGAAGGCGCCGAGCATGGCGCTGGTGATTGCGCCGGAATGCTGTTTTTCGACCCCGCGCATCATCATGCAGAAATGGCGGGCTTCACAGATGACCGCGACACCGCGGGGCTGGAGCAGCTGCTGGAGCGTTTCGGCGATTTGCTGGGTCAGGCGTTCCTGGATCTGCAGGCGTCGCGCGAAGACATCGACAATGCGCGGAATTTTACTCAGTCCGATGACTTTCGAGCCGGGAAGATAGGCCACATGCATTTTTCCGAAGAACGGGAGAAGATGATGCTCGCACATGCTGAAGAATTCAATATCGCGCACGATGACCATTTCGTCGTATTCGACATCGAAGAGCGCGCCGTTGAGGATTTGGCCGAGATCGGCGGAGTAGCCGCTGGTCAGGTAGCGGAGCGCTTTTTCGCTGCGCTCCGGGGTGCGCAGCAGGCCGTCGCGCGTGGGGTCTTCCCCAATCGCCTCGAGGATTTCGCGCATGTTGGCGGCGATGGAGATTTTGGGCGTTTTCGGCTGAAACTCGATGACGGAACTCTTCTTCTTCTTGAGCGAGCCGACTTCGCGAATGGCGGTGGATTTGGCCTTAGGCATGGATTGTGATGCTCTCATTTTCTTCTTCTTTAAGGATGGCGCGGTTTTCGGCGACCGCGACGAGCACTTCGAAGCTGTTGCGATCCGTTTCCTGAATATGAACGCGCTGTAAGTGCGCCGCTCCGCCGAGATAAGCGTTCCAATGGCGCTGCAGCAGGCCGGCGATAACCAGCGCGAGGTTCTCGGTGGTGGGCACGAGACGGGCAAACTGCGGCACGTCGAGATTCATGTTGCGGGAGGCAAAAAGCTGCAGGATCTTCTCCTGGACGAGGCGATCGAGGTTCGAGACGGGGAACAGGAGGCCGGTGGCCTCGTCGACCCGGCCCGTGGCGGTGACTTCGAGCGTGTAATCGTGACCATGGCCGAACGGGTTATTGCATTTGCCATAAAGCCGTGCGTTTTCGGCTTCCCCGAGCTGCGGCGAGTGCAACCGGTGCGAGGCTGAAAAGCGGTAAATGCGCGTGACGGCGGTCGTCATTAGCAGTTCTCCCGAAGAATGTCGACGTACAAGTCGGCGGTTTCGAACAGCCTGACTTTGGCGAGGCGCGCGCCGGAATCCTGCAGCCGGGCATCGAGCAGGCGCCAGATTTCGCGCGCGATGTTTTCGGCAGTGGGGATCAGGGCGCTGAAGGGCTCGACTTCGAAGTTCAAAAAGCGGTGATCCATTCTCGCAATTACTTCTTCTTCGATGACGTCCTTCAATTGTTTGAGATCGATGACCATGCCGGTGACGGGATCCGGGTCGCCTTCGACCGTGACTTCGAGGAGGTAGTTATGGCCGTGGCCGTTGGGGTTTGCCGCTCCGCCGTAGAGCTCGCGATTCTGCGCCTCGCTCAGCGTGGGAATGCGGCAGACGTGAGACGCTGAGAATTCGGCTTTGCGGGTGACAAACATTGCCGCATATTGGATGTGCGAGGTGGGGCGTTGGATACTGGGATTATCGGGTGAACTCCGCTCCCTCTGGTCGCGGCTCGGTTTTGAGTAGTACTGTGAACACAAATAATGCGCTGCGGGCGCTTCTTGGCGTTTTAACGATTCTATTTGTTGGGCTTATCGGGTTTAGTTTGAAGGACTCGTCGGCTAAGGAAGGGGATCGTGCGCCGCAGTTTTCGATCAAGACCGACGAGGGCCGGCAGATTAGTCCCACAAATTTCGGCGGCAAGGTGCTAGTCCTGAATTTTTGGGCGACGTGGTGCCCGACCTGCGTCGAAGAGATTCCGTCGCTCGATCAACTACAGAAGCGGTTTGCGAAATCGGGCGTAGTGGTATTGGGCGTCAGCATGGACAAGAATTCGCAAAAATACCGCAATTTTCTGGAGCGGATTCCGGTATCGTTCGAGACTGCGCGGGACCCGAGCTCGGATGTGAGCGCCGAGTACGGCACTTTTCAAATTCCGGAAACATACATCATCGAGAACGGCCGCATTCTGCGGAAGTTCATCAGCAATCAGGACTGGACCAGCGACGATATCACGCAGTACGTCCAGGGTCTGCTCTAACGCGCCGCCGGTTATGGCGATGGACAGAACGGTCGTGGCCGAGGTGGAAGCGGTACTTGGCAAGCGGGCGGTGTTGTCGCAGGCGGATGATTTAAAGCTGTACGAATACGACGGCGGCGTGGATAAATCGCTTCCTGACGTAGTGGTTTTTCCGCGCACGACCGAAGAAGTGGTGGCGCTCGTGAAGCTGGCGCGGCGGCACAATCTGGCGATTGTGGGGCGCGGCGCGGGAACGGGGCTGAGCGGCGGCGCAATTGCACGGGCGGGCGGGATGCTGATTTCGTTTGCGCGGATGAACCGGATACTCGAGATCGATATCGAGAACGAGCGCGCGGTGGTCCAGCCGGGCGTGGTGAATCTGGATATCACGATGGCGGCGAAACCGTACGGATATTTTTTTGCGCCGGACCCATCGAGCCAGCGGGCTTGCACGATTGGCGGGAATGTGGCCGAGAACGCGGGCGGTCCGCACACGCTGGCGTATGGCGTCACGACCAATCACGTCGTGATGGTGGAGGCCGTGCTACCCGATGGAAGCGTGATTTGCGCGGGCGGGAAGGAACAGGACCTGGCCGGCTACGATCTCGTGGGGCTGCTCACGGGATCGGAAGGCACCATGGCGCTGGTGACGAAGATCGGCGTGCGCTTGATGCGGGAGCCGGAAGCGGTGAAGACGCTGCTCGCGATTTACAATTCGACCGACGAAGCGGGCGACACTGTGGGCGCGCTCACGGCAAAAGGCATCACGCCGGTGGCAATGGAGATGCTGGACGGGCCGATGCTGCGGATGGTGGAAGCGGCCACGCACGCGGGATATCCGCTGGATGCGGCGGCGGTGCTGCTGATCGAGTTGGAAGGGCTTACAGAGGCCATAGAAGAGCAGGCGCAGGAGATTGCGCAGGTGTGCCAGGGATGCGGCGCGCGCGAGGTGCGGACCGCAAAATCGGCGGCGGAGCGCGAATTACTCTGGAAGGGCCGGAAGAACGCGTTCGGGGCGATCGGGCGGGTAAGTCCAACTTATTATGTGCAGGACGGCGTGGTTCCGCGGACGCAGATTGCGCGGACGCTGCGGGCGATTGGTGAGATCGGCCGGAAGTACGGCATCGATATCAGCAACGTGTTTCATGCGGGCGACGGGAATATGCATCCGATTCTGCCATTCGATCCGCGCAAGCCGGGAGATCTCGAGCGGGCGCAGCGAGCGGGCGAAGAGATTCTGGAGTTTTGTATTGGCGCGGGCGGATCGATAACAGGCGAGCATGGCGTGGGGATGGAGAAGATGGAGCTGATGGCCCATCTTTTTCCGGAAGAGACGCTGGATTTGATTAAGCGATTTAAGGCGCTGTTCGATCCGAACTGCGCCTTAAATCCGGGTAAAGTTTTGCCGATGGGAAAAGGTTGCATGGAAATCCGGCAGCGGCCGGAAGTTGTTGTTTAGTTCGGTCGCTGGCCCTTGGCTTCGGCTGCCTTGCGGATCGCCTCAATGTCGGCCAGGTCTTGCGGTCTGCCGGACGCTAGTTTCGCAGCTATCAGAGTCCTCGCGGGAAATGAAGCTCGCCTTCAGCCCGCTCGCCGGGTCAACAACAACCTCCAGCCGCCGCTGCCATGCTGCCTCAAACTCAACGCCGGGTATCGCCGTGAAAATGTCGATACCCACCGGCTCACGGCCCATGCGAAAGAACGGGCCATGCTCTGCAAAATCGGCGGGTGTGAAATCTTGAAGCGGTGCTCCAAATTGCGCCAGGGCCGTGAACACCGCGTTCGCGTTCACTGCATCAGCCTTCACCAGAATATCCAGGTCTTTGGTTGCCCGTGGCTGCGCGTGAATGGACACGGCATAGGCCCCCACCACAAGATACTTAACGCTGTGCGCGTTCAAAACGAACAAGAGTTCTTTGAAGTCTTGGTACATCCGGAACCGCGCCCCTCATCGCATACTGTTCCTGGGTAAGTTCGGAAACCGCATGGAGACGCTCATGCACTGGGCGGCTCTGCCAGAAGCGGTACTCAGCCATCTTCATTTCATCGAAGTTGGTGTACTTGCGAATGGTTTTGTCCATGCGTCCGTTTGTAGCATATACGGTCTTCCGCGGCGAAAGACTCAGACCCCGCATAAGTTGGCGGCTTTTAATGCAATTGCAACGGCATGTCGTCTTATCGAACGCGCTTCTGTACGTCAGCCTCTAATTTGGCATCCGCTGCAAGCGGCACATCCACGGTTTTCCCGGCTGCAAGATACGGTTTCAGAGCGCCGGGTTCCTGATACGCGAGATCGCTTCCATCGTCGATAGCGATGAGCGTGTAGCGGCCTGGATGCGCGCTCCTGAGCCCGAACGTGCCATCGCTATCGCTCTGGTCGCGGGGCATATAGGTTCCCTGATTTTTGTCCTCTGGAACCAGCAGCACGAGAGCGCCGCTGGCGGGTTTTCCATCTTCGAGCGCAATGCCGTTTACGGTCGTTTCGCCGGCGGCGATCGTAACGGAAAGCTGCGCCGATGCTCCGTCCTGCACCTCGAGAATGCCGTTTGAATAGTTCATCCCTTTGGCGGCGATGGATTTGATGTAGAGGCCGGGTACATCGGCCAATCGAATTTCATAGCGGCCTGGCTGGACGCTTCCACCCGACCTGGTTCTCATCTGGAACGATCCGTCCTGGTTCGCTTGCCCGAACGCGATCTGGCTATTTTGAACGTTTACCAGCACGATTGCGAGATTACCTGGCCGCTGCGAGCGGTCGAAAGAAATCTGTCCGGAAATGCTGGTGTTGGCGAGTTGCGATGCGTCGAGTTGCGCGTTGTGGGTCATGTCGAGCCGGGCGCTTCCCAGCGGCTCCGGGCCAAGCACGTTAGGGCCGGGCTGGAACCGGGCCGCCGACACGACATACTGCCCCGGCGCAATGCCGGTCAGTTCACGGTCTCCGCTTGTGCTCTTAATTCCCCCCGTTCCGGGGACATTGAACAGTACGCCTCCGGGACCAATCGCCCAGAATTGAGGCATGCTGATATTCCCGCTCAATTCTAATTGCAGCGCCGGTTCTGACGTCAGTGTGATCTCGATTTGGGCGGTATTGCCTTCAGTGACTGTGATGGGCGTAGCGCTTAGGGCATCGAGCGCACCCGAATAATAGGTGACGGGATAGGCGACATCGAGCTGCTCCCGGATGGCGCGCTGCTGATCTGTAGCTGGCTCCTGCTGGCCGGGGAAGTTGGGCTGGACGTACCAGGGGCGTCCTGTCGCTGCCACAAAATAAGTCCCGGGGCTCAGATGCGCAAAGTGCTTGGCGCCGCTGGAATCGGTGTTTCCCTGCCCCGCCCTCACGATCTGATCCCAACCGGAAACGACTCTTTTTTCGAATAGAATGATTTGCGCATTGGCGACCGGTTCGCCTTCCTGGTCCTTGACCGCGACCGCTATGCCAGCCGGGGCGGGCAGAGCGAAAATGATGTTCGCGGAATCGAGCGATGGACCGACCACGATGCCGGTTGAGAATTCATCGTGCTGCTGGTAGGTGCGCGATCTTCCGCGATACTGGGCGGCGAGCGAATACTTGCCTCGTGCCAGATTCGAGAACGAGAAGCGGCCGTCTTCGGCGGTCACAACAGTCCAGTGCTGGCCGGGATGCTCGTTGCGGGTAATGGTTACGCGTGCGCTTTTCACGGGGCGATTGGCGGGACGCTGCACCACGATGCCGGCGATACCGTAGGAATTCTGAGCGTATACCGGCGCGACCAATGCGAGGCTTGCGAAAAACGCCACCAACCAGCGCGCCGTCACTTGCCGCTCCTGTCAATGCGATCCACCGTGACATTCGCTTTTCCGCTTGGATCGACAGTGAATTGCTGCGCGGAAAAATTGCGCAGCGCATCCGGATTCATATATTCCAAGCCGTCCAAATCTGAGAAGGCGTAGAGGCGATAATCGCCCGGACTCAGATTCACAAAGGTGGCATTGCCGCCATTCGCATTTGGCTGCAAAAATCGCATCTGCGGATCGGAAGGTACAGAATCGGAGAAGAGCAGGAGCACGGTGGCCGCGTTTTCTTTATCCGAATGGACCGTTGCGGTGACAGTGCCGCAATCGTTGCGCATATTCACGGTGATGGGCGCCGGGTCGACGCCGGCGGCTACGATTAGCGGATTGTGAACCAGATCGGTTCCGCCCGAGGTTACGGTGTCGACACACTGCCCGAACCCAAAGGCCTGGACCAGCACTCTATATTTGCCTGGAGGAACGCCGGACACTTCCATGCGCGGGGGTTCTTGATTCGGCATGGGTCTTGAATAGTATTGCCGATTCTGATTAGATTGCTCCGGCAGAAGGCGGACCTGCGCTCCGCCAGGCCTACCGCGCTGCCGGTGAAGACGACCGGGGGCTGGGCCTGAGGAGCGGGAGTGGGCGCATCATTTATCTCGACCGGAATATCGGCGCCGGATTGCAAGATGACTTGCAGTCCCTTGATATCTGTCTCGGCGACTGTCACCTGCCGCTCGCCTTCGAACATCCGGCCCTGGTCGTTCGCGCCGAAATGAAAATCCCAGGAACCCGCGGGAACCAATCGGATAGTGAACCGCCCGAGCGCGACATCGAACTGATAGGGGAACCTGCGCCGATCGCCATTCGGACCTTCGACCCAAACTTGAAACCCAATTCCCGGCGGGAGGCCGGCGACAGTTCCACTCACGTTGAACCCGCGTACCGCCCGGAGCGTAAAATCGGCGCGCGCTTGCTGGCCGGCATTCAATGGGACGACCTGCGCGCTCGCGGTATCGTCCGCATCCGGGTAATAACGCCCCGGAAACACTTGGCCGGGAGGCGACGGATGATTGGCCGTGTGAACGTATGCATCGCCGGGTTCCAGGTTTTCTATGGCGTACGTGCCGCTATCGTCGGTGATGCCGCCGCCCCGGTTCATCCAGACTTTTCGCCCCTGGACGACCTGTCCGATCGTGACCTGCACTTGCACGCCTTCGATTGGCTCGCCGTCTGAATCCAAAACCGTGCCGGTGATTCGCGCGGATGGTTGCAGCGGGACGCGGAAATCGTTATTGCCCGGGCCAACTGCAAAGCTTGCAGCGCGGGAGAACGGCTGCATGCTGCGTTGTGCATCGAGGAAGCCGGGCCGCTGCGCGGTGATCATGGCCGGGCCTTCGGGAACGCCGTCGATCTGGAAACGGCCGTCACTGCCGGTAAACGCGTAGAGTTGATCGCGGCCGGCATTCACTTTGACCAGCGCGCGTCCGACCGGCTCGCCCGTCGCGGAATTGTAAACAGTTCCGCTAATTGGATCGCGTTTGATGGCGCTGGGTGTTGTGTTGGCGGGCTGATTCGGAACAGAACCGATCTGCATTTGCGCCTGGCACAGCGCGCAAACAAGCAGCAGTAGTACTCCGTTCGACAGCCGCGAGAGAGCAGGCACCGGGTCTTTAGTATCTCAAGAAAACGATCAGCCCCGGAAATCGAAGCCTTGAGCGCGCATGCCTTCCATGATGCGGTTGCGGATGGCAGTCAGTTCTTCGGCGCTGAGAGTGTGGTCGAGCGATCCGACTTCCAGATGGTAGGTCGCGCTTTTTTGCCCGGCGGCGAGCGGCGGCCCATCGTATTGGCGGACGAAGTCGAGCGCGGCCAAATCGGATCCCGCGATTGTGGCGAGCCGGTCCTGGATATCCGCAACAGGTGTATGCAGCGCCGTTACGACAGAGAGATCGAAACCGCTGGTGGGGTATTTTCGCAGCGGGGTGTATTGGATGGCGCGGGCGGATGCGATGCTTTGGGCGGCTTCGAGATCGACGTCAAACAGAAAAGCGCGGCCTTCGATATTTTCGGCTTCGAGGAGCGAAGGATGAAGTTCGAACAAACGGCCGATGGTTGTGTTGTGCCACTGGATTTCCGCAGTTCGCGCAGGGTGCTCGTAGCAGCGGGCTTCGGCGGCTTTCAGGCGGGCGCTTGGAAACACGCATTCGACGACACGCTTGAGCTCAAAGAAATCCTGTTCCTCGCCGCGAATGTTGTAGAGCGCAGCGGCGGCATGGGTGATTTCGTTATTGGGGTGCAGTTCTTTGCCAATCTCGAAGATGCGGAACTCGGCGTAATGGCGCACGTTGGCGGTGATGTTCTTGTAGATTCCGGGCAGCAAACTGCGACGGAGATGGGTCAACTCCGATGCGATGGGATTCTTCACTGCGATGTGCGATTCGATGGCGAACCCGAATTTCGCAACTTCGCTTTCGGTGACGAACGAATAGTTGTAGATTTCCGTGAAGCCTTGTGCGGCAAGCTGGGCGCGAACGCCGCGCAGGAAAGTCCGCATAGGATTCGAGGGTGGAACTACGGAGGCCACCAGCGGCGCGGCGGGAGCGATTTGGTCATATCCCACCATGCGACCGATTTCTTCGACCAGATCGTCTTTGAGCGAAATATCTTTAGTGGCGCGCCAGGAGGGGACAGTCACGACCAGGCCGGGCGCCGTCTGGCGGGATTCAAAGCCGAGCGAATGCAGAATTCGGATGACGCGCTCCTGGCTAACATCGGCGCCGAGTTTGCGGACCACGAAGCTCATCGGCAAAAGAATGGGCGCGGGCTGCGGAAAGGGCGTGTGGTGATCGGCGACACCTCCGGCAACGCGAATGCCCGGGCAGATTTGTTGAAACAACTCGACGGCTCGCGCTAATCCGCGGATAGTGTTTTCGGGATCGAGCGATTTTTCGAAACGCATGGAAGCGTCGGTGCGCAGCTTGTGGCGGCCGGAGGTGAGGCGAACGCCGGCCGCCTGGAAGTTCGCGCTTTCAAGAACCACGCGTGTGGTGGATTCGGAAATGGCGGTCGCGGCCCCGCCGATGACTCCCGCGAGCGCGATGGGACCGGAGGCGTCCGCGATCACGAGATCGGCTTCGGAAAGTGTGTAGGTTTCGCCGTTGAGCGCGGCTAATTGTTCGCCCGCCCGCGCTGTTCTAACAAAAATAATGCCGCCCGCGAGCTTATCGGCATCGAAGGCGTGCATCGGCTGCGGAAGCTCGGCCAGGATGAAGTTCGTTATATCGACGATGTTGCCGATGGGATTCAGGTCGAGGCTTTCAAGGCGGGCTTGCAGCCAGAGCGGCGATGGAGCGACCACCACATTTTCGAAAACGAGCGCGGAGTAGCGGGGGCAAAGCGCGGGATTTTCTATTTCGATTGTGATGGCCGGATCGCCTCGCGGAAGAAGCTGCGGCTTCACCGGATCGTGGAGCGATCCGCCGGTGATAGCAGCGACTTCACGAGCCATGCCGTAGTGGCCCCACAGATCGGGACGGTGGGTGAGGCTCTTATTATCGATTTCGATAATCCAGTCGGAAGCCAACGGCGCGCCGACAGCTTCGATCCCTTCGCATTCGGCGGTTTTCATGGTGATGAGGCGCTGCAGCGTGGCGGGCTCCATATCGAAGCCGGGCACCAGATCGGCGAGCCAACGGTAGGAGAATTTCAAGCGCGGTTCCTAAGCCGCTCCCTTACGGTCGCGGTTCTGTAATCCATTCTCATTGGCAAAACTGGCTCAGAAACCGCAGATCGCCGCCCTGGAGCTGGCGGATGTCGTCGATGCCGTAGCGCATCATCGCGAGGCGGGTGAGGCCCAGGCCGAAGGCGAAGCCGCCCCATACTTCGGGATCGATGCCGCTTAAGCGCAGCACGTTGGGATGCACCAGGCCGCAGGGCAGAAGCTCTACCCAGCCGCTTTGCTTGCAGACCGCACAGCCTTGGCCGTCGCAGATGAGGCAGTGAATATCCAGCTCAAAACCTGGTTCGACAAAAGGAAAATAGCCCGGACGGAGACGGACCGCGACGTCGCGCCGAAAGACAGAGCTGAGCAGCGTTTTCATGAAATAGATGAGATTTGCCACGGAGACTTC
This sequence comes from uncultured Acidobacteriaceae bacterium, assembly GCA_963787545.1. GTDB lineage: Bacteria > Acidobacteriota > Terriglobia > Bryobacterales > Bryobacteraceae > Bog-105. The sequence goes on along the minus strand of CAWBDW010000016.1, from coordinate 26,047 downwards.
ACGATCAACCATCATGCCTTCGAGCTGATAGAAGGTGTGTTCATGCGAGGCGTCGACTTCTTCATTTCGAAAAGCGCGGCCGGGCGCGATCATCCGCAGCGGAGGGCCGAGTTTGCGCATTCCGCGCACCTGAACTGCGGAAGTGTGTGTGCGCAAAAGATGGCCGTTCGACAGCCAAAACGTGTCCTGCATGTCGCGGGCGGGATGCGTGGGAGGGATGTTCAGCGCGTCGAAATTGTGTTCTTCGGTTTCGACCTCCGGGCCATCGAGTACTGCAAAACCGAGCGAGGTGAACAGGTCTTCGAGTTCCTGCTGAAGCTGCGTAACGGGATGCAGGCTGCCGGGCCGCGGGCCGGGCGCGGGCAGCGTCACATCGATCCACTCGCGGGCGAGGCGTTCGGCGAGAGCGGCTTGTTCAAAGCGCCGCTTCTTCTGGTCGAACTCGCTTTCGAGATCCTGTTTGACGGAGTTCAGCAGCTTGCCTAACGGCGCCTTGTCTTGCGGCGGCAGTTTGCCGAAATCTTTGCTGATCTGGGCGAGCGCGCCTTTACGTCCTAGCGCGCCAACGCGCGCTTCCTCCAGCTCCTCCAGTGAACCGGCGGCGGCGAAGGCGGCGAGAGTGGCCCGCCGCAGCTCTTCCAATTGGCCCTCGAGCGCCATCGTTTACTGCAGTTTCGCTCCTAACTCTTCGAGCAGCATGGCGATTTCGTGATGACCTTTCGAAAGAGCTAAATCGAGCGCGGACTGATTGTTGGCGGCGCGGGCGTGGACATCGGCCCCGTTGGCCAGCAGGAACTCGAGGATGGGGCGATTGCCGGATTGCGCGGCGGAATGCAGAGCGGTCCAACCGCTTTCCTGGCGGGCGTTTACGTCGGCGCCGCGCTTCACGAGGATTTGGACCAGCGGAAGATTGCCTCCCGCGGCCGCGGCATGCAGAGGAGTGTTCCGCATGGCGTTGGTGGAAGGCGCATCGACCGGCGCTCCGCGATCGAGCAGCGCATTGGCGAGATCGGGGTGGCCGAAGAAGGCAGCCAGATGCAGCGGGGTCCAGCCGTCGCTGCTGTGCGCCTCAAGCAGCGCGGGATCTTCGTCGATCTTGCGCAGCACTTCGGTGGTTCGGCCGGCGACGGAAGCATTAAAGACGTCGAGCTTGGGGTTAAGGCTCAGCAGATATTGCGCGATGCGCTCCTGCCGGTAGTACTTGGCTAACAAAAAGGCGTTTTGGCCGGATTCGTTGGTCGCGTCGAGCAGCGATGGATCTTCGGTCAAGGCGGCCCGCACTGCATCCAAATCGCCGCGTTTCACCTGTTCGTGAAACGATTTCGCATCCGTCATGTTCACGCCGCTGGAAGAAACACCTGGTCGCTCTTATTCAATTCCCAATCCAGATGGTTGATATAGAAGAGCAGGATTTCGCGCTGGTACTTCGCTGCGAATTCGTTAAAAACCCGATCTTGCCAGCCGCTAGTCAGATATTGCTTCGGATCGAGATCTTTGTCGAAAAAACCTTGTTCATTGGGGATGCCAAGCAGATTAAGAACATCGATCACCATGTCCAGGTGATTTAACAGGAAAACCTGGGATAAATCGGTTGCGAACTCTTCGTCGCCCGCTTCGATGCGCGCCCAGAGTTTAGGTTCGGCCTTGCGCAACGATTCGGAATTGAGTTTTACCAGGTGCGCGCGCAATTTGAAGCGCTCGTAAATTTTGTAGGTCTTGAGTTTGCCAATGGAGATGCCGCGGACTAGCTGATGGAAAACGTCGGGACCGAGCGCCTGGTAGACGCCACACATCTGCATCGTGCCAAGGGTAGCACAGCCCCGGACCGTAAATAGCCCCGCGCGCCCCGGGTCAAGTGGCTGATTTTAAGGGCGTTGGGGTTGCTGCGTTACAATTGAAAAGTTTTGGGCGGGCGGCAGTAAACACATGAGTAATTTGATTGTGCTCGGAGCACAATGGGGCGATGAAGGGAAAGGCAAAATTGTCGATTTGCTCTCCGAAAACTTTCCGGCGGTGGCGCGGTATCAGGGAGGGCACAATGCCGGGCACACGGTGTTCATTGGCGAGCGGAAATTCGTTCTCAAGCTGATTCCGAGCGGGATTCTGCGGCCCGGCGTTCTGGCCGTGATTGGAAACGGAGTGGTGATCGATCCGGCTGCACTGCTGGAAGAGATTTCCGGGCTGGAAGCCATGGGAATCGACGTGAAAACGCAGTTGAAGATCAGCAACCGTGCACATGTTATTTTTCCGTTTCACCGAACGATTGAGAAGATTTCGGAAGGACGCGCCGATCGGGTGGCGATCGGGACCACCTCGCGGGGAATTGGACCGTGCTACGAAGACAAAATCGCGCGGCGCGGCATCCGGGTGGCGGACCTGGTCGATGTCGATTTCGCAAAGCTGTACTGCGATCTAGCCGAAGACAAGCAGTTGATCGCGACCGCGTTCCACATTGCGGAGCGGGTGGACTTTCAAGAGATTCTGGACCGCTACCGCCAGCTTGCGGAGCAGATCCGGCCGATGGCTTGCGATACCGCGCATTTGTTGAACGAGATGATCCGCGATGGAAAGAGCATTCTATTCGAGGGCGCGCAAGGCACCATGCTGGACATCGATTTCGGCACGTATCCGTTCGTAACGAGCTCGAGTGCGACGGCGGGCGGCGCGTGCACCGGGACGGGCGTGCCGCCAACGAAAATCGACGGGATCGTCGGCGTTTCGAAGGCATACATTACCCGCGTGGGGGCCGGGCCCTTTCCATCGGAGGATTTGACGGAATTGGGCGAGCACATCCGGCGCGCGGGCAATGAATATGGATCGGTTACGGGCAGGCCGCGGCGGTGCGGCTGGTTCGATGTGCCGCTGCTGCGCTATACGGCGGAAGTGAACGGATTCGACAGCCTCATCATTACCAAGCTGGACGTGCTGGATGAATTGGAGGAGATTCCAGTTTGCGTGGCTTACGAAGTGGACGGCAAAACGATGACACTGATGCCCGCCAGCACGCGAGGGATGGAAGCGATTCAACCGATTTTTGAGAAGCTGCCCGGTTGGAAGCAGTCGACGCGCGGGATTACGCAGTGGAGCGAACTGCCCGCTCGCGCTCGGGAATATCTCAAGTTCCTGGAAGAGAAAACGGAAGTGGAGATTGGATCGGTTTCCAATGGGCCGGAGCGGAATGAGACCGTGATCTTTCCCGGATCGAAGCTGGAGCGGCTGCTGCAATAGCAGGCCGCATAAGAAGAACAACTTCGCGGCCGCACTAACAAACTTTTGCTTTGGCGTCGCAGGAAGTGCAGCTTCGCATTTGGAGCACCTGGGCTCCTTAAATGCGCAGGGCCCGCTGATAAGAGCGGGCCCTGCGACTGACCGGAGCAGAAAGGAGGCTCCGTTATGGACCTTCTAATGGTGCTCGTTGCCGTAGTTCTGCTACGACGGCGGCGGACTGAGCTGAAGATCGAAATCGATCTGTAGCCGAATCCGGACGGGTCCGCAATAGCAGTTGCCGGTCCCTCACGACCATGCTACCAGGAAATCAGCGCCGCGTAAAAGCCGTCACCTTCGTCACGTCCGGGTAAGCGCCAAGTTTCGCGCTCGCATTTTAGATCCGGATGCTGGGCGAGGAATTGCGCGACTACGGCTTCGTTCTCCTCTCGTTCGAGCGAGCACGTAGCGTAAAGCAATTTCCCCCCGCCGGCGAGCAGCTTCGATCCTTCTTCCAGAATGCGCGCCTGCCGCGCGGCGAACCTGTCAAGATCCTGCGGCCGCAGGCGCCACTTGATTTCCGGATTGCGGCCCAACGTGCCGGTCCCGGAGCAGGGCGCATCGATGAAAATCTTGTCGAAATGGCGGACGAACGGGAGCGGCCGGGTCGCATCCAAAACCAAGCGCGGACAAACCGGCGGGATGCTGCGAATTCTCGCCGGGCTGATATCGCAGGCCACTGCGAACGACAGAGGCGTTTCCAAAGCTTGCAGAGTTTTGTTGCCGGGCGCGGCGCAAAGGTCGAGGTAGCGGTCACCCGGTCGGAGTTCGAGCAGCGGCAGAATGGCTTGCGAGCCGATATCGTGCTGGCGCAGGCTCGGGTTATCAGATACCAACCGGAAGCAGCCGGAAACGGCTGTGGCTTCGAGCAGAACGCCCGGCGGCGGTTCCGATCCAGGGGCAACCCGGATGTAAGCCCGCGGTTCGAGGAGCGCGGCTTGAGCGATGCGACGCGCGGTTTCGAACCCGAAATGCTGTTTCCAGCGCGTAAGCATCCAATCGGGGCACGAGAATTCGATTTCTTCATCCGGCCAATGCACGGGCTCGCGGTTCACTTTGCGCAGCACCGCATTCGCGAATCCCGCAGCCGACCGGCACCTGCGCTTCACCAGTTCAACGCCTTCCTGCACGGCGGCATGCGCAGGAATGCGTTCGAGATACCGCAATTGAAAAATTGCACTGCGCAAAGCCAAGGTCACCGGCGGGTCGAGCTGTGTCGCCTTGCGTCCGGAATAAAGAAAAATCAGGTAATCCAGCTGCGCCTGATGCCGGAGACATCCAAAAACGATTTGGGCGGCCAATCCCGCATCACGAATATCTAGATTCCTGGTCCGCTTGCGTAAGGTATCGGACGCATAGGCGCCTTGCGCGACCGCATCCAGCGCTTCGAAAGCTGCTAACCTTGCGGGTGAAATTCGTGCCATCAAAACCCCGGTCACAGACATCTAAGAAATCAGATAGCCGTTATGCAGCAACGAATTAAACCGATTTTGGGGTTTACGTGGTTGCACGCCCTATGCTAGTATGCTAATAGCCTCGGGGGAAGCGATTCCTGCGGGGCGCGCCTCGTACAACTTCCCTCACGGAGCATAAAACAATTAAATAAATGAGCTTTACCGTTTTCCTCGGAAATCTCCCTACGTGGGTGACCAAGGACGACATCAAGTCTTGGCTTGGGTCCGAAAACTTGGTAGCTGACGATATTAAGGTCATCCGCAACCCCGAAACGCAAGAATCGAAGGGATTCGCTTTCATCGAATCGCCAAATCAGGAGGAGATGAATGCCATCATCCGCCGGTTTGACCGCGCCCCTCTCGAAGACCGTCTACTGCGGGCCAACCCGGCCCAACCGCCGAAAGGCAAGGGCGTGAGCAAGAGCGCTCCCCCCACTGATCGTTTTAGGCGTGGCCCCGTGGCGGGCCCCAGCGCCCAACCGCGAAAGACCGGAAACAGCAATAATCACCGGCGTTCGGCGAACTCACAAGGCCGCCAGAGCGCTTTCGCTGAGGAACTCGCTAAGGCGCTTTAGGGCGCGCGAGTCCTTCCTCAGCTTCACATCTCCAGCTTCTCTTCTCCCTCTCTCATCTAGCTTAAAAGTGGTATACTCGCGCAACACCGTTTGCGCGCTTTGTCTTACTTTGGATAATTTCCGGCAGGCCAGGCACTAATAGGGAAAGGTCTGAATTTTGAATCGCTCTTATTGGGATACCTTTCTTCTCCGCGCCGGATTCGTGGCGCTGATCGCCGCGCTGGCCGCGCTTCTCCGGCCTTTTGGCTTCTCTACCCTAGCGGCCGCGATCTTAGGTTTCTGGGCCGGAGTCGCTATCAATCTTTTGGAACTGCGCGTCCGGCGCGCTGGAGTAGCGGCGCTGCTGGGGGGCTGCTTTGGCGCTCTGTTGGGCGGCGTGCTTGGCCTGGTGTTGGCCGGGTTCATGGACGGACGGTCTTTTGGGGGCGAGCAAACTGTCCAATTCTTCCGGCTGCTGGCGCCGCTGCTCTGCGGATTTATCGGCCTTCTCGTAGGCGTTGCGAAATCCGGCCTCATCGATCTGGACGCGATTCGTATCCTTGCCAACCGGGAAAGCACCGGCGCCGCTCTGAAAGTTCTCGATACCAGCGTTCTTATCGATGGACGGATTGCGGATATCGCCGAATCCGGCTTCCTGGACGGCAGAGTCGTCATCCCGCAGTTTGTCTTGCATGAGCTGCAAATGGTCGCCGATTCCTCCGATTCGGCCAAGCGCAATCGCGGCCGCCGCGGGCTCGACATCGTGCAGCGGCTGCAGAACATGCCGCGCTTGCAAATTGAGGTCTCCTCTCGTGACTTCCCGGTCGTGCGCGAAGTGGATCTGAAGCTGATCGAGTTTGCCAAGGACACCGGCGCCAAAATCGTCACCAACGATTTCAATCTGAACAAGCTGGCGCAAGTGCAGGGTTTGCACGTGCTCAATATCAATGAGCTGGCGAACGCACTGAAACCCGTGGTGCTTCCCGGCGAAGCCATGCGCGTCTTTATCTTGAAAGAAGGCAAGGAATACAACCAAGGCGTCGCCTACCTGGACGACGGAACCATGGTGGTGGTGGATAACGCGCGCCGGCTGATTTCAAAGACCGTCGACATCACGGTAACCAGCGTCCTGCAGACTACGGCCGGGAAGATGATATTCGGGAAATACGATGAGCGTGCACAGCCCTCCACCGAGCATCGCTCTTCGGCAGCGTCGGCCTCGGGCGGTTCGACGCCCGCGAGCTGATCGAGCTCCAGCGGCGCGGATCGCGATCGATTAATTGACGCTGGCTTGGGAAGGCATCGCCGTTCGACACAGCGTGATGGAGTCTGTACGAACCTTGTCCCATTCCTGCACCGCTAAGCCATGCGATTCGAAAAACGCGCGGATTTTGGCCGCGTTCCAATCGAAGAGATCCTCAAGCATCGGCACGAGCACGCTGCAGGCATCGTCGCTTAGGATGGTGCGCCGCGCAATCGGTGTCAGGTATTTGTTCTCCGAAACGGCAATGGTGAGGCCGTCCAAACGATTCACGTGAAGCATCACGTGGACATCGGAGCTGCCATCGCCCACATAAACCACGCGATCGGGTCCAATTCGCATCTGAGCGCGCAGCGCATCCACCACCGCGACCTTTCCGTAGCCGGCCGGCAGGCGTACGATGGAGTCGATTTCGCCGGAATCCAAGCTATAGCGGAAGCGCGTTCCGTGAATGTGCTCCGGCGGAACCACGCCTTCGAGCGCCGACTGAATTACTTCTTCGGGCGCCGCGGAGACAACGTGAAACGAGAATTCGTCGCCGTTGAGGTTCTGAAGCAAGGAGGACAGCAAAGAAATATTCTCCTTGAGACGGAGCTGTTTCCCGACAGCGGTGAGGTGTTCTTTACGAACACACCGAAATTCCGGGTCATGCAGGAGCAGGTAGCTGAGTTCACCGCCTTGCTGCACAAGGTGGATCTTTGAAAGACCCGTCACGCGCTCTTCAAAACCGTGCAAGCCTAACAACCTGCTCAGGACCAGTCCTGAGTCGTTAAAGCTTAAGGTCTGGTCAAAATCGCTTACAAAAAGATACTGTTTCCCTGTCTGCTCCATACTAAATTCCTTTCGATTTGAAGTGCCCGTCAGAAGTTTGAGACTTGACGTGCTTCCTGGCGACAGGGAGGAAGGACAGTATTCGTGTACAACGTCCTCTTCATATATTTTAGATTGGCTGCGCCTCGATCGGTTGCGTGTTAAGCAAGAAAGCTGCTATATCTGCTTGCTGATGGCCGCGAAGCGCCCTCCTACTCTGTTGCCTAAGTATCGGACCTTATTCGAATCCTTAAAATCCGACATTGCGTCGGGACGCTACAAGCCAGGCCAAAAGCTTCCAAGCGAAGCAGCCCTGGTGAATAAATCCGGAGCATCCCGAATCACGGTGAGCCGTGCCGTTCGCGAACTCCAAAACGCGAACCTCGTCGACCGTATTGCCGGATCGGGCACCTACGTTCGAGATTTGGACAGAGCCGGGCGGGCGCATCTGTTTGGTCTTCTCATTCCGGACCTGGGCGAAACCGAAATCTTCGAACCTATTTGCCAAGGCATAGCGAATGCGCCTGAGGCGGCCGGGCACGCCCTGCTCTGGGGTCATGCCGACCGGCACGCTAGCAAGGCAGAGCAAGCCTGGCGTCTGTGCCGGCAGTACATTTCCAGGAAAGTGTCGGGCGTCTTTTTTGCTCCCTTGGAATTCGAGAGCGACGCGGAAAAAGTAAACCGCCGAATTCTGACGGCGCTGAAGCAGTCGGAAATCGCCGTTGTGCTGCTGGACCGCAGAAATTCAAAAAGCCCGGAACGGAACCGTCCCGATCTGGTAGGCATCAACAACCATCGGGCCGGCTATATCGCGACAGAACATCTGATCAAGATGGGATGCGGGAAAATCGGCTTCCTTGGCTATCACGGCGCGGCATCGACCATCGCCGACCGGATAGCGGGATACAGCGAGGCGATTCTAGAGCACGGCTTGCGGCCCATTACCGAATCTACAAATGTGGACCAGGGAAAAGAGCCGGCCTCTTCATGGACTCATAAGCCCAAACTCAAGTCTCTGGATGCGTTCGTTTGCGTGAACGACCGGATCGCAGGGCAGTTGATGCATGTTTTTCTCGCACGAAACGTACGGGTCCCGGAAGATATACGCCTCGTGGGAATTGACGACGTGTCGTACGCGAGTTTGCTGCCCGTGCCCTTGACCACCGTGCGCCAACCCACCCGTGAAATTGGGGAAGCGGCTCTGCGTACCATGTTAGATCGCATTCGCACGCCGCGCGCGCCGGCGCGAGACATTTTGCTCGATGGAGAGTTGGTGATTCGCAAATCCTGCGGCGCAATACGGAAATCAAGCGATTGACATTCTCAGCGGCCAGCGTTGCGGTAAACCTTTCCGCCTTTCATCACGAAGACGACACGCCGCACCGCCGTAATGTCTTCCAGTGGATTGCCGTCCACAGCAACGAGATCCGCATCGGCGCCCGGTGCGATCACGCCTGCCTTACCGCCTAAACCGAGCTCTTCCGCCGCCATGGAGGTGCCGCTAACGATCGCTTGCATCGGCGTATCGCCACCGTCTTTGACGCGGTAAATAAACTCTTCGGCGTTGCGCCCGTGCGCACCCGCTACCGCATCCGTGCCGAGCACAACTTTCACATTGTGCTTGCGCGCGCGCCGCAGTACATCGCCCGTTGGCGCAATCGCGTTCCGGAGCTTCTCGACCACAGCTTCTGAAAAATTGAATTTGTCCGGCTGTTCCAGATAGTTGTACAGAACCAGAAAATTCGGGTCGAAATACGTTCCGCGCTCCGCCATCAACGCGAGCGTATCGTCGCTGGCGAAAACTCCATGTTCGATGGAAGTGCACCCGGCCAGCACCGACGCCCTCACGCCTTGATCGCCAATAGCATGCACCACCGCACGAAGGTCTTGCGCTTTGGCTTCACTGCATACCGCCTGAATCTGCGCGTCCGTCATGGTCTGCCCTCCACCGGCTCCCAAACCCGATGTGGCGAAGAGCTTGATCAAGTCCGCGCCATCGGCCTTCGTCTTCCGCACCAGCGCGCGAAGTTGTTCGGGATCGCCGGAATCTTTGGTGATCTGCCGGAAGGAAGTAAGAATGCGCGGGCCGGGAAGACTGCCCTGGTTAATGCGGTCGCGCACCAGCGCATCGAATCGCGAACCCACGCCCTGAACGGTTGTGAAGCCGCCAAACAGCGTCAGCCACGCATTCTCCGCGGTATAGAGCACGGTCTCTTCCGGCTTCTCGTTTTGAATCCGGGCGAGCTTGCCGCTTTTATCGAAGTGCCAGGCGAGATGAACATGCGTATCGATCCAGCCCGGCATTACCGTCATGCGGCTCAAATTGTAAGTCGCCGGTGCGCGGCCAGGTCGGATGCTTACGATGCGCGTCCCCTCAATCCTGATCTGCTGATTGTGCAGCACGCCGCCTTTGCCGTCGATCACGGTACCGGCTTGAATCACAATCGTCTGGGCGAACGCGGAAGAAATGGCGAGCAGCAGCAGCGGCAGGAAGCGCATCGGGCTGCTACATTGTACGCGAGAGCCAACATATTCATGTCCAACGAATTCTCGAGGCGGAGTTTTGGCAAGACATTCGGAGCCGCGGCGATCGGTTCTTCGGCACTGCAGGCGCCGGAGCACGCGATGGCGGCCGAGCCTCGGCCCAACTATTACGAATTTCCGGGCGGTTTTCTTTGGGGTTGCGCGACCGCTGCGTATCAAGTAGAAGGCGCGGCCCGTACTGACGGCCGGGGGCCATCTATCTGGGACACCTTCTCGCATGCTCCCGGCAAGACCTACCACAACGAAACAGGCGATGTGGCAGACGATGAGTACCACCTGTACAAGCAGGATGTGCAGCGGCTGAAATGGCTCGGAGCGAAGTGCTACCGCTTCTCGGTTTCGTGGCCGCGCGTATTTCCAAAAGGCACGGGCCAGCCGAACGAAGCGGGTATTGCGTATTACGAGCAGTTGACGGATGAACTGCTGCGCAATGGCATTGAACCGTTCTGCACGCTTTTCCATTGGGATCTGCCGCAGGCGCTGCAGGATCGTTTCAGCGGTTGGGAATCGCGCGAACACCGCAAAGGCGTTCGGCGAGTACGCCGGATACGTAGCCTCGAAATTGTCCGATCGGGTGAAGCACTTCTTCACCATGAACGAGTTCTCCTCGTTCATCGACGCGGGTTATGGAGGCGGCCCGTTCGCTCCGGGGTTGAAGCTGGATCCCGCGCGCCTTAATCAGGCGCGGCATAACGCTGTACTCGCTCACGGGCTGGCGGTTCGGGCCATCCGCGCACACGCTAAATCCGGAACCAAAGTCGGATTGGCCGAAAACTACACCGCCGGCGTTCCGGTGATTGAATCGGAGCCGCACGTGCAAGCGAGCGCGAAGGCTACGCGCGTGCTGAATGCGCCTTACCTGACAGTGATTATGGAAGGCAAGTACATGGAGGAGTATCTTCAAGCTCAGGGCGCGAACGCTCCCAAGTTCACGCCTGAGGATCTGCAGATTATCGGCAGCCCGCTTGATTTTCTGGGCATCAATATTTACACGCCCGCCTACATCCGCGCGGCCGATTCCACGCTTGGTTTCATGGCAGTGAAGAATCCGTCTTCGTTCCCTCACATGTTCTCCAAGTGGCTATACGTTGGGCCCGAGGCGCTGTACTGGGGGCCGCGCCACGCCGCCGAAATCTGGAACGTCAAAGAAATCTATATCACCGAAAACGGCTGCTCTTCGGCCGACGTGCTGACGCCCGATGGCCACGTCTATGACACGGACCGGATTATGTATCTGCGCAACTATATTGGAAGGCTGCACCGCGCCGTTTCCGAGGGCTTCCCGGTTCGCGGCTATTTCCTATGGAGTCTGCTCGACAATTTCGAATGGGCCGACGCATACAACCTGCGCTTTGGGATTTATTACGTCGATTATCAAACGCAAAAGAGATATCCGAAGCTCAGCGCGTACTGGTACCGCGAATTAATTCAGCGAAACGCAGTAGTTTAGAGATAGGGCTATGGCTGCGCTACTCCCACTCGCTCTCGACGTTGCGACGCTCGAACGAGTCGTCCTGCGTCCGGACCCGCAACTCAGCGACGACGAGTTCTTTGACTTCTGCCAGGAGCATGCGTTGCTTCGGATTGAGAGGAACGCCGAGGGAGAGATCATCATCATGGCGCCTGCTGGTTTCGATAGCGGCTTATTACGACTCGAGATTTGTGCGGAGTTGCGAAATTGGGCCAAGAAGGACAGACGCGGGATTGTTGTGGGGCTTGAAGCAGGCATTACTCTTCCGGATAACAGCGTATTTTCACCGGACGCATGTTGGATTCCGCGTGAGCGATGGAAGGCGCTTCCTCCCAAGGACCGCGAGCATTTTGCGCACCTGGTTCCAGCTTTCGTGATTGAAGTGCGCTCTCGAACCGATCGCCGGAAAGATCTGCACGAGAAAATGCTGGCCTATTTGCGCAATGGAGTTGAACTCGGCTGGCTGATTGACCCCAAGAGGCAAACCGTTTCGATTTACAAGCCGGGCTGCGAAGCAGTCGAGTTGAAAGACCCCGAACGCGTCTCCGGCGAAGGACCGGTGGCTGGTTTTGTCCTGGATTTGAAGCCGATTTACGAGCAGCTTTAGCATGGCGGGCGTTTCGGCAATCATACCGACTTGGAACCGCGCCGATCTGCTCACGTCCATCCTCAAAAACCTCAAAGCACAAACACGTCCTCCGGACCAGATCGTCGTGGTGGACAACGGCAGTACCGATATCACGCAACTGGTTGCACGAGAATTCGCGGTTGACCTGATTGCGTTTCCTGAAAACCGCGGCTTTGCGCCGGCCGTGAACGAAGGAATACAACACGCCACGGGCGATTGGCTGCTGATCGTCAACAACGACGTCGTGCTGGAACCAGCCTGGATTGAGCGCCTGCTCGCCAGCGCGGAGCGGGAAAACGCATCTTTCGCAGTGGGCAAACTGCTTCGCCCAGACGATCAAGATGTGATCGATGGCAGTTGGGACCTGGTTTCCCGCGCGGCGTATGCGTGGCGCTGCGGTTTCGAAAAGCGCGATGGCGCAATCTGGTCCACCAAACGGAAAATAGCGTCGGCGCCGATGACCGCGGCGCTTTTTCGCCGGCAGGTTTTCGACGAGATCGGGTTATTAGAGACCCGCTTTGAATCCTATTACGAAGACGTGGATTTCGGCGTCCGCTGCGCGCTCGCCGGAATTTGCGGCGTTTACGACCCCGCCGCGGTTGCGCTGCACGGCAGCAAGACCACCCTCGGCAAGAGCAGCGGACGCGTCCTATTTCTCACCGCCCGCAACCAGGTGCTGATTTTGGCAAAATACTACTCCGCGGAGACCCTGCGCCGCTTTGCATGGCCGGTTTTGATCGGTCAGTTACTGGCGCTCGCAGCAGCCGCGAAGCAGGGTCATCTTCTTGCGGCGATTCACGGCAAATGGGAAGGAATCCGCCGCTGGTCCTCGTTCCGCGAGCGCCTTCCGTTCCAAAAAGCGGACGACATCGAAAGCATTTTTCTGGAAAGCGAGCGCGAGATTCATCGTTTGCAGCGGCAGGTTGGATTCAATCCGTATTGGCGCTGCTATTTCAGTTTGGTGAAGGCGGCCTGAGAACGTGCCGGGTTCCGTCTCAGTAACCATCGTGACCTACAACAGCGCCCCATTTATCCGGCGCTCCCTGCAGTATGTCTTCGAACAGGACTATCCTCACATTGACGTTGTCGTGATCGACAACGCATCCACCGACGACACGCCCAAAATTTTACGCGAGTTTGAAACCCGCGCGCGAGTGATTTACAATCCCCGGAACACCGGCTTTGCGGCCGCGCAGAACCAAGCCATCGCACTGAGCGAGAACGATTGGGTTCTAACCCTAAATCCCGACGTGCGGCTGACTCGGGACTTCATCGCCACGCTAATCGCGGCCGGGGAAACAAGCGGCGAAATCGGCAGCATCTCAGGCAAGCTGTTGGCGATGGCGGCCGATTTTGAGATTCCAGCAAATCCCGTTTTCGATTCGACCGGCATTTTCTTCACCCCGGCCTTACGGCACTTCGACCGCGGTAGCCGCGAGCCCGACGACGGCCGATACGATCGCCTGGAATATGTTTTTGGAGTTACCGGAGCAGCGGCGCTTTACCGGCGAGCCATGATCGAAAACATTTCCGTAGAGGGCGAGTTTTTCGATTCGGCCTTTTTTGCGTATCGCGAAGATGCCGACGTCGCTTGGCGCGCGCAGCTTCTAGGCTGGAAATGTTTATACATGCCGCGCGCCGTGGCCTACCACGTGCGTACCGTTCTGCCGCAAAACCGGCGAGCCATCGACCCGGTCCTCAATATGCATTCGGTGAAGAACCGATTTCTGATGCGAATCGCCAACATCACGGCCGATCTTTATCTCCGGAATCTTGCGTCGATCGCGATTCGCGACTGCGTGGTGATAGCAGCATGCTTGTTGCGCGAAACCAGCTCGCTTGCCGCCTTCCCGCTGCTGTTTCGAAATTTGCGGCGAAGTTGGAGGAAGCGCAAGCAAATTATGAGCGCACGGCGTGTGACGAAGCAATACATCGCAGCTTGGTTTTCGAACGCTCCGGTGAGTTATCCCGCTTCGGAAATTGCGGCGGCGCTCGAAGCGCAACAGATCGCGAGCAGGTAGAAATAGAAATTGCGCATCGCTCTGCTCGGCACTCGCGGCATTCCCGCCAGCTATGGAGGCTTCGAAACTTTTGCGGAAGAGATCTCGGCGCACCTTGTGCAGCGTGGGCACCAGGTGACAGTCTATTGCCGCGAGCGGCAGAAACAAAGCGAATATCGAGGCGTGCGGCTGCGATATCTGCCGACCATCCGGCACAAATATTTCGACACCATGGCGCATACCGCTCTTTCCACCCTGGATCTGCTGTTTCATCGCTTTGACGTGGTGCTGTATTGCAACGCAGCGAACGCGGTCTTCACTCCCTGGCCGCGATTATTGGGCATGCCGACCGTGCTCAACGTGGACGGGCTGGAGCGGTTTCGCAAGAAGTGGAACCGTGCCGCGAAAACGTGGTACCTGTTTTCCGAGTGGCTTGCGACCTGGTGCTGCTCAGCGGTTGTGACGGATGCGGCGAAGATTCGCGAATATTATTTAGAGCGGTATGGCAAGCAATCGCGCTTCATTCCGTACGGCGCGGACAAAGGCAAGGTGGAAGGAACCGATTTCGTTCGCGCGCTCGGCTTGGAACCCGGGCGATACGTGCTCTACGTCAGCCGCATGGAGCCGGAGAACAACGCTTTGCTGGTTCGCGAAGCATTCGAGAAAGTGAACACCGATTTCAAGCTGGCGCTGGTGGGGGACGCTCCGTATGCGGCTGAGTATATCCGGCGGGTCAAAGACACGCGCGATCCGCGAGTTGTGATTCCGGGCGCGGTTTACGGGGAAGGCTATCATCAGTTGCAATCGCACTCGGCGGTGTACGTGCAAGCGACGGAGGTGGGCGGCACGCATCCGGCTCTGATTGAAGCGATGGGGCGCGGCGCTCTGGTCTTATATCTGAATACGCCGGAAAGCGCGGAAGTGGCAGGCGACGCTGCGATTCCGTTTACAAACGATCTGACGGAGAAGCTGCAGTGGGCGGTGAATGCATCGCCGGAGGAGCGCGCGGCCTGGGGCTGCCGCGCCATGCGCAGAATTGAAAAGCTGTACAGTTGGGACGTCGTGACGGACGCCTACGAAAATCTATTCCGGCAGCTCACTTCACGGTCATGAACGAACGTCCGTACCGCTCCTGGGTAGAGGTGTCGCGCGCGCAAATCGCGGCGAATTTTCAAGCCATTCGAAAGGTGGCGGGCGCAAATGTCGAAGTGATGCCGGTGGTGAAAGCCGATGCCTACCGCCACGGCGCAATTGAAGTCTCGCGCACGCTAGAGCGCGAAGGTGCGCGCTGGCTGGCGGTAAGCAACACGGAGGAAGGCGTGGCGTTGCGCGAGGCTGGCATTCAAACGCGCATTCTGGTGATGGCCGACTTCCTGCCGTTCACGCGCGAGGCGCTGCTCGCCAACGGGCTCACGCCGGTGATCCATTCGCTCGAAGATATCGCCGAATTGGACCGGCTGGCGGCGGCGCGCGGGGAAAAGTGCAGGTATCATCTAAAGCTCGATACCGGGATGGGGCGGCTGGGCGTTCGTACGAGCGCGGGCGCCATCGGAGAAGCGATTCTCGCCGCGCGGCACACGGAATTCGAGGGCTTGATGACGCATTTCGCGTCATCGTCGAATTACCAGACCAGCCAGACCGATGAGCAATTGGCATTATTCGACGAAGTGGCCCAAGGACTCGAGCGCGCAGGCATTCATGCCGAAGTTGATGCATCTGTCCAGCACGATCCCCGTCGCATACGGACGGCGCAACGCCTGGCGCGGGATGATACGGCCCGGGCATGCGCTTTATGGCTACGTTTCTCCAGCGCGCGGCCACGCACCGGCCAGAATTCTGGAGGTCAAACCCGCACTCACGTGGCGGGCGACGGTTTTATCGGTGAAGGACGTTCCCGCAGGAGCGCTGATCGGCTACGGCGGAATGTTCCGCGCGCCTCGTCCTATGCGAGTAGCGGTTCTGGCGGTGGGCTACGCGGATGGCGTTCCACACCGCTTGTCAGGCCGCGGCAGCGTGATCGTAAACGGGAAACTGGCGCCCATCCTGGGTGCCGTTTCGATGGATTTGACCTCTATCGATATAAGCCAGTCTCCGGAGACGAAGGTTGGGGACGCGGTGACGCTGCTTGGATCGGAAGGGAACGTTGCAATTGATGCGCAGCAGATCGCGCGCTGGGCCGGGACGATTTCGTATAGCGTCTTGTGCGGAATTCACGCGCGCGTGCGCCGGATTTATGTGTAGGAGCCGTTGTCTTGCGCTCCGCGAACTACCTGTTTTCGATATCGCCACGTCAACGGCACATAACGCGAGCTATATTCGAGTGGCGTTATTCCGCAGCATCCAGGGAAAAACATCCAAGCGAAAAAACCGGGACAGATCACTTTCCACTACTACCATTGAATGACCTTCGCGGGAGAGGAGCAATCTATGCCAAAGTTCGTGATCGAACGCGAAATCCCAGGTGCGGGCAAGATGACCGAAGCCGAATTGCACGAGGTCGCACTGCGGTCGGTAGAGGCTCTAAAGGCATTGGGGCCACGGCCATGGATATTCGTCGGGGTCGCCTGGAGGCGAAATCCAGACCAGATAGCTCGGCGCCAGAGTTGAGGATTTTTCGCTCGCAGGCAAAGGCTGCCAGTCTTCACCTTGCGGAGCATTTGCGTCGCGGATCGCGATCAACCCCGTGCCTGCCATCGCGCGAGCCAGCGGCATGATCGGAAGATACCCGTCCTTACAGCGGAAACGCACGTACACGTCGCTTTCCGGATGACCTCCCACGCTTAAATCCTTCAACACGTCACTTAGCCAGAAACCCTGATATCGCTGATTCCGTTTATAGACCGGATTCGTTCACCTCAGCCGAGGCGAGCGGATGCTGTTTGCGCAACTGCGCGATCGATTCCGGATTGATCGGGAAGACGGCTAGCGGCGTTCCTGCCAGTGCGGCACAAGATCCCAGCATGAGCAGAGAGGCCACGGCGATCCGGACAACTCCAGCCAATTCTTAATCCCATTCGTGAGTCGGTTGAGTATACCGCCTGCAGCTTCCGCGGGCACACGGGCGTTGGCCGAGCGATTTCAGAGCAGGTCGATAAATCAACCGTCCACGGTGACGGAATCAAATTGAGACGCGCAACCGTTACCGGCAAATGAAAACGCCGCGGTCCGGCGCTTCCGGGGTTCACGTAACCAACCCCAGAACGCTCCGTTCGAGAAGGCTTGTGCGAATGTCCACTGATCACGATGTTAAACTTCGCAACAACAGGATCGAGATCAAGCCGCTTAATGTCGTGCAGGACGTATATCAACGCAGAACCCGCCTCGACAACTGCCGTCATCGGAAACTGCAATGCCCAAGCGCCGTTATCGATATTTCCCCGGACCGCCACGACAGGTGCTACCGCACGTAGCTGTTCGATAATTCCAGCGTTTCCAATATCGCCGGCATGAATGATCAGATCCGATCCCTGCAGCTCTTCCAACGCTTTCTGACGAAGGAGCCCATGGGTATCGGAGATCAGCCCGATAATCGAAGGTTGACTCACCCTCCGATGTTACGGGGAGACTCGTGCTCAGGAGCGTAGTTTTACCGCCTGCTCAACCGCCCCGTTTTTAAACGCGAGGGGCGAAGCGGCCTTCGAAAGATCGCCGCCGTCAATCGTAATCCCGTCGTTCGCAGCGCCCTCGAGCTGAAGGAAAACCGCGGCCGGTGTCAGAATGCGCGCGGCCGTCAACAAGGCTTGCTTGCAATCTATAAAGCGCAACGCCGATTCCGCCTCGCGATTCGCTTGAACGCTCAATCCGTTTATCGCCGCATCTTCTACGTGATCGAAAATCAGCGCCGGACGCAGATCCGGCTGGCTGACCTGGAATCGCACGTTTTGCAGCGTGAGGCCTCGCGCATTGCGCGCGTATAGACCGTAAGCAGGCATGGGTCCCAGCATAAAATATTCGCCCGCAATCTGCGGCAGATCGCGCCGCGCGGCGTCTTCGGCCGTACCATTGCCTCCAAACGTGAGGTGCACATTATCGAATGAGATGTTTTCGAGGATCGATTCGCCAACGCAGTTCAGCGTAATGCAGGAGTGCCCTTCGCCCGGGCGATAGCTACTCTTGAACGGGTAATCCGGCAGCGGCCCCGGGTTCGTCGTGACGGTGCCATGTATGTTGCTGAAGGAGATATTGCGAGCCATTGCCGGCGCACCACCGTTCGACGATGGGCGCGCGGATGGCCCAACACTGATGTTGATTGGCCCCGTCACATCCTGCAGCACCAGATTCGAGAACGACATGTTTTCAAAACGCGATCCGGGGCCGCCATGGAATTTAATCGGACATCCGTATACCTGATACAGCACGCAATTAGAAACCGTGATGTTCTCCGCAACACCACCGCCGAATCTGAAAACCGACCAGCGCGTGCTGAACGTGCAGTTCGTAACCGTTACAAACCGGCAACTGCCGAACAGCGCGCAAGCATCGTCCTGCGATTGCACATGGCAATCGACAATGCCAACATATTCGCAACTTATGAAATGGAATCCGTCGTTGTTGCCGTTTACGCGATTGTGGATGTGAAGTCCATTCATTAGGACATAAGAGGACTGGATGACGCGTACGCAATGATAGGCGCTCCGGACCAGTTCGATATTGCGAATCACAAGATTCTCGCAACGGTAGAAAAGAAGCGTGTACGGCCGGCGGTTGCCGCCGAGTCCGCTGGGCGGCGCGACACCGCGGCTCGGAGAGTGGAATTGCAGCCCTTGCCCGTCGATCATGCCCGGACCCTCCACGGTTATGTTTTTCGCATTCGCCGCGAAGATCAGAGCCCAGTTGCCATCCTCGAGTGTCGAATCGCCATGCAACGGAATGGCATCGACCGCATGATAATGCGTCCCTTCGGCGCTCCCGAGTAATTTCCCAGCCGCCACCACGTGCAGCGTGACATTGCTTTTGAGTTCCAGCGTGCCAATCTGAAAGTTCCCGGCCGGCACCAGCACCGTGCCGCCACCATCCCGGTTACAGGCGTCTATAGCAGACTGCACCGCCGCGCTGTCAAGCGTCGTCCCGTCGCCCTTCGCGCCGTAGTCTCGGATATTGTAAATGCGGGTGCCGGAATCGTTTCGAATCGCCGCGGCATTGCCCGGCCCGGCGGCCATGCCCAGCGAGGCGAGTATCGGCGCCGGTAATTGCCGCAACCATTTGCGCCGGGCGAATCGCTCCATAAATCCTCCGCCTATCCCGAAAAAGCAATCCTAGTGGGGCAGCCAATCCTGGCTGCAGCCGCCTTCAGGCGGCCACCGGTCAAATCACCGAATCTGTTTTCCGTTGCGCGAACTCGACTCGCGAATGACGAGCCGCGGCGGAATCAAAACACATTGCGGCGGAGGAGCAATTTTCTTCCCGAGCCCATCCAGCAGAATCTTGGCCGCCGTTTCGCCGATAGTCGAGCTCCCCTGGTCGATTGTCGATAGCGGCACTCGAAGCAGGTCGGAATAGTGAACGTTCCCCGCCCCGATGATGGCCACATCTTCGGGTATGCGCAACCCGCTCTCCAGAACCGCTTTGATCGCCCCGGCGGCGACCGGATCGTTGTAACAAAATACACCGTCGGGCGGACGCTTCAGGTTCACTAGCTGCTTCATGGCCCGATAGCCACCCTCATCGTCGCGGCCACCGATGGCGACATGCTCAGCCACATATTTTCGGCCGCTCTTTTCGAGAGTCTCCCGAAATCCGTCAAAACGGCGAAGGCTATTTGGCGTGTCCGGACCGCGGATATGGGCTACGCGCGCGCAGCCCTGCGCCAATAGATGACCGGTTGCCAGGGCGCCCACTTCCTCATCGCGCGTGCCGACATAATTTACATTCATGTGCGGCGGCATTCGATCGATTAGCACATAAGGCGCTTTGCTGGTCTTCAGAGCGCCAGGCATCCCGTGCTTCCAGTCGCGAAAAGCCGACGCAACCACAAGGCCGTCGACACTCCTTGCCAGCAAAGCTTCAATTTCGCTGCGCTCCGTCTCCGGATTCTCATTCGAATTCGCCACAACAATCTGGTAGCCGAACGGACCCAGGCCTTTTGCCAAGCCATTCGCCACCTCCGCAAAGAAGGAATGCATCAGGTCGGGAATCACCAATCCCACCATATAGGTGCGGTGAGTCGCCAAACTGCGCGCCACCCAGTTCGGCTGGTACCTGAGCTCGCGCGCGCGCCGCAAGACGCGGTCCCTGGTTTCTTCGCTGATATCGATATGGCCGCGAAGCGCTTTCGAAACCGTCATCAGCGAGACGCCAAGGTCCTCTGCGATGTCCTTCATCCGGACAGCCAAAAATACCTCCCTATAAAGAAAACATACCTAGTCTAAGTCTTGCGTCCGCCCGAGTCAAGATAACTTTACCGCTACATGTAGCGATAAAGACAGTACAAGTTTGTCTTGACAGCTTCCGCCAAAGTTATACAATTGAACTCAATTGGGTACTGGAGTTCGCCTCGCGCACCGGTACATCGCGCGTCGCCGAAGCCAAGGAGTGACACGTGTATCGTCTCGCATCGTTAATCTTTGCCTGTTTGATTTCCACCGCAATGTTGCTTGGTCAGACGCCGAGTGCTGTCGTGACCGGCATCGTGCGCGACGCTTCCGGAGGCACCGTGCCGGATGCGAGGGTAACGGTCGTCAACCAGGAGACGAACGTCGTTAACCAGAAAGACACGAATCAGTCCGGGGCGTTTACCATCATCAATCTTTTGCCCGGCAGCTACACGCTCAGCGTGGAGAGGAGCGGTTTCAAGAAAGTCGAGCTACCGGCCTTTAAGCTAGACGTGAACCAGACGCTGACTCAAAACATCACGCTACAAGTGGGCTCCACCAGTGAGACCGTGACGGTCAATGCCGACGCGGTCGGCGTGATGATCCAGCGGGCGAGCACCGAACTGGGCACCACCATCGACCAGCAGGCAATGACCGAACTGCCACTGAACGGCCGCAATTTCACGCAATTGCTCATCTTGCAACCGGGCGTCAATCCGGTGAATACCGCGCAGGGCGGCAACGGCGCCGGTAGCGCGGACGGCGGCAATATCGCCATTCCCAACTCGACCATTTACCGGCCGTCGGTGAACGGCGCCCCTAACCGCTCGAACGCGTGGTATATGGACGGGATCATCGACACCGACAACCGGGGCGGCGGTTGGGCGGTCCCGCCGATCGCCGACACGATACAGGAATTCAAGGTGCAGTCGCACAACAACGACGCGCAATACGGAAATGTGCTGGGTTCGGTGGTGAATATCGTTACTAAGTCGGGCACGAATCAATTTCATGGCTCAGCCTGGGAATTCGCTCGAAGCCAGATATTCGACGCCCGAGACCCGTTCAAAGGCTTCTGCACACCGGCAAACTGCGCGGCGGAGGCCGCCAAACTGCAAGGCGAAGTGACTGCGGGTACCATCACTGCGTCGGCCGCGTCCGCGATCCTTTCGGGCACGCCCACCTCGCCGGTAGGCTACTCCCAAAACGAATTCGGGGGCGCCGTTGGCGGTCCGATCATCAAGAACAAGACGTTTTTCTATTTTGCTTACGAAGGCTGGCGCTATTCGACGCCGGCAAACACTTATGTCACGGTTCCGACTCCGGAGGAACTCTCCGGCGACTTCAGCGGCACAGTGAGTCCCGAACTAATCGGGGCGGTCAATTCGAGTAAGACGGCGATCACTCCAAACACGATTTACAATCCGTTCGCCGAATCGGGGAAGAGTTCGGCCGTGCGGTTCACGTGCGATCCGTCGGGAAGTCCGATGCCCCTGCAGAATCCGGGCTTAGCTTTTGGTCAAGCGGGATACGGAGTGCAGATGGCGGGCGGGAGCCCATGCAACAAAATTCCGTCCGCCCTGATCGACTCGAAGCTGTCTGCCGCAATCGCGGCGTACACCGCGCCGGAATATAAGAACTGCGCGTTCACGCCCAATCTCACTTTCGCAGTGGACAATTGCCTGGATGCCCGCAGCAATATCAACAATGCAAACAATTTCGATATTCGGATAGACCATCACTTCAACGAAAGGAACACGGTATTTGGCCGGGCCTACATGCTCTGGGACACCAATAACGGAATCGTAGCGGGCACCACGTCCATTACGCCTAGCCCGTATCACACCTGGAACATTGGCGGCGCCTGGGACCATATTTTCACCCCGAACCTCGTTATGGAAGTGCGCGGCGGCATGAACGTGCGGCCTGTCCAGGTCAACGCGACCAACCCGGATGGCTTTAAACCCGAGTCTTCCGCTGGCTTCTCGAACTTGGACGCAACCGCCGGCTTCTTCCTGAACGTTGCCAACTATATTGGTTCAGCCAATAACGGAATCGGCAATGTGGGGCCGCAATTCCGTGGAAATCCAGAGCACGACTTTAACACTTCGTTTACCTGGATCCATGGGAACCACAATATCCACTTCGGCGGCGAGTATCTCTACGAGAACCGGTTGGAAACCAATTTGTATGAGACTTTCGTCTCCAGCACGGCCCAGACCTGCCCGACGAATTCCTCCGGTCTCTTTTCCTGCGGCAGCAATCAAGGCAATGCCCTGGCATCAATGATGCTGGATCTACCTTCCGCATTGACCGTGAACGTGCCTCAGTATGAGGAGGTCCACGCCCGGATGACGCCCATCGGCTTTTTCGTCCAGGACGAATGGCACGTGCGCTCCAATCTGACGATCGATCTCGGGCTGCGGTATGACTACGACCCGGCCGTCGCGCTGCTCGTCAGCAATGGCGAGACCATCAACGCGCTAAACCTTCCCGGCCAGCAGTATCTCATTGGGTCGAAGCAAACCGCCGCGTACTCGCAAGGCTGCGCCTCGCCTGAAATGCCGCCGTGCGTTCCAGGAGGACTCAACAGCGCCAATCCCGCGTTTCAAGTGAACGTCGGCGGGGTGGCATACAACACGCTCAACAATATTGTGTTCTCGCCCAATCAAACCGCGCTGAAGGCCATCAAGGACAATATCGGCCCGCGGATTGGCATCGCCTGGACGTTCCTGCCGAAAACCGTGATGCGGCTTGGCTATGGAATTTTCTACGATCCAATCAGTTACCGCAGCCAATATGTGGAGAATACGCTGCAGGGTTCCATCTGGCCCTGGACGCGAGGCGTCTCCGATACGCTCAATACCGCGCCGATAGGAACGGCCTCGGCACCGACGATTGCGCCCATCTGCAATAGCGCCGCAAGCTGCGGCCCGTACGGCGGCTACGGTACGTCTCAGCTCACGGGCCTGGTGGGCAGCAACCCCATCGTGGTGGCGCCCACGCCCTGGGGTTCCACCTTCGGCGGTTACACCAACGATCCAAACTATAGCGATCCGCGCTCCCAGCAGTGGAACTTCCAAATCGAGCGGCAGTTGACGGCCACGAGCATGGCTTCCGTCGCCTACGTGGGAAGCAAGACGCAACGGCTGGACTTCTGCTGTAAAGCCAATTACCCGCAAGGCGGCCCCTTCTGCCAGGACAACCCGGCCCAGGGGTTCAAGTGCCCGACTCCGCCGCTAACGGGCGCAGCCATTAACCAAAAAGAATATATGCCGTTTGCAGCCCAGGGTTGGAATTACTCGGAGTCCACCGGCTATTCGAACTTCAACGCATTAGAGGCTCAGTTCCAGAAGCGCTTCTCAGGAGGACTAGAAACTCTTGTCGCATTTACCTGGGAGAAGTGTCTGGCCGATACAAACGGCGACTTTAATGCCGAGAATGGAAACGAGTCGGATCCTAATCAGTACTACTTTAACAGTCGTTTAGCCTATGGACCCTGCGCGTATGACATACCGAAGGTCTTCACCTGGACCGCGGTCTACCAACTGCCATTCGGACACGGAAAGCGTTGGCTGACACATGGACCGGTTTCATGGGTGCTCGGCAACTGGGAGACAAATTTCTCATTCCTGGCACGGTCCGGCCAAAACTTTAACCCAAGCTGGGGCGGCGCAAGCAATGTCTGCGCCTCGGCGACGGCGACGAACTGCGTGCCGGCCTCGATTGCAGGCGTTGCGCCGCTCGGCACTGATCCGGCGAATCTTTCCAATGCAGGAGGGAGCATCACCGGTTACACCAGGCCGAGTGTGCTTCCCGGTTGCGCGCTTACGGGTAGCCAGAGCGTATCCCAGTGGTACAACCCTGCCTGCTACGTGAGTCCGTCGTCGCTCGCAGTGGGGCCAGGTTATGGCTTCGGAGACTCCGGCATCGGCAACTTGCGATCCATGCGATGGATCAATGTGGATTTCGCTCTGGCGAAGGATATCCCAATCACCGAAACGAAAACGCTGCAGTTCCGCGCCGAAGGATTCAATGTGTTCAACCATATGGTGCTCGGGATTCCGGGCAACTCGATTGCACCCTCATTCTCGAATGGAAGCATCAGTTACGGTTCCGCTGGGGTGATCAGCAGCATCGCGAATACGCCGCGAGAGCTACAGCTTGCAGTGAAGTTCCTGTTTTAATATGAAGCGACCTTGTCAAGGGTCACGAAAACCCAAAGTAAACGCGATCTGGAAATGCTCGTGAGAGCAGTTCCAGGAGCGTGAAAACAGCAAGCAGCACGGGTGGCAGCGAGAGGCAAGTGCGACGGTTGATCACTCTAATATCCGCGGGTTGGAACCGCATAATCGTGATCCGTCGGGAGCTGCCTCGGACTGAGGACGCGAGTTCGGGCGCGAGGCCGTATCGCACAAAACAGTGGAGGGTTCTCCTGGCCGTGACCCCCTCGCCTGCCGCCGGTGCTGCTTGCAAACTGTGCAAAGGACCTTTCTCAGGCAGCTTGCCGCTGCGGTTGAATTTCGGTTTCTGCGGCGATCGCCCAAGCAAAGCCCAGCAACTCGCGAGCAATGGCGGTAACGATCTGCGGTTTGTTTTTGCCGTGAGCTGCCAGTTTTTTGTAGCGGGTACACAAACGCCATTGCGCCTTCCAGGCAATGTCTTTGATTTTCTGATCGAGACCCTGTTGCCGTTTCAGCAGAAAGCCGCCTACCCAAGGTTTGTGTTGGTAAGCCCAAGCTGCTTCCACCAAGACGCGCCGCAGATGACCATTGCCGGTTTTCGTGATGCCACCTCGTTGGATGCGATTGCCACTGGAGTACTCACTGGAGACCAGACCGCTGTAGCTCATCAACTGACGCGGATTCGAAAAGCGGCTCAGCGAGCCTGTTTCGGCGACGATCGTCACCGCCGTTATTTGTGCTACGCCGCGCAACGCTTGCAGGGCCGCCACCACAGAACGAATCTGTTCCGGGGCTTTGGTAATGGCTTCGTCAATGGCCTTTTCCAGTCGGGCGATGCGTTCGCCGGTGTGATGGACTTCGTGCATGTAGTCGGCCAGTGTGGCTTCCAGCGCCGGCTGGGCAAAGTGCACGTGGTCATGCAGCCAGGTCATGTACTTGGCGGTCCATTTCTTCTTGATGTCGGGCGGTGGTTGCGCTCCGTGCCGCAGCAGAAACTTGCCCAGTCGTTGCCGGGCCCGGTGTTGATCTTGACGGGCATCTTCGCGCACTCGCACCAGATCCCGCAACGCCTCATGCGCCGCATCGGGAACCCACACCGCCGTCAGATCCCCGTTACGGTAACAGCGCGCCAACTTCTCGGCATCGCGCCGATCGGTTTTCACCCGATCGCCCGCCTTGGTCGGGACCAGCGACGGTGCAATCACTTCGCAAGATACGCCCAACTGTGTCAATTGCCAATACAGGACATACCCCGTCGGACCGGCTTCATAGCATGCTTTCAGCTGCTTCACCGGGCCCAGCTTCGCTATCAGCTTGCGAATCGCCGCCAGGCAGTTGGCGACCACTCCCAGCGAGCGAACTTCTCCATTGGGCTCTGCCACTGCGACCGCAATCGTACCCGCGTGGACATCCAAACCAATAAACCGTATCTTAGACATGCGACCAATTCCTTTCGTATGCGGCCCTGCGCCGCCGGATTCAACTCTTCGCAGCGTAACCCGCGCTTCTGCGAAGGATTGGTCGCTTCATTTTGACTGAGGTGACTAGGACACGCACGCCGTAACG
>CAWBDW010000015.1:0-58319 GCA_963787545.1 uncultured Acidobacteriaceae bacterium | reverse complement strand
CTAACGTCCGGATTTCATCATCAGGGTGTCACGGTAATTGACGCCTATTCGCGTACCGTACTTTCGAGCGCAAATCTCGGTGAGGCGTATGGTGATATGGCGCTTGAGAATGGCTCGGGGCGGCTGTTTATTACCGGCGGGGGTGCGGTCGATGCGTCCGGCCTGCTAAATAAATTACTCCTGCATAAAGACGAACTCTCTTCGACGGCCTTCGATGCAGCGCTATTGCGAGCAAAGGTTCTGCGGAACGGGCTTTCGATGGAGACGCCAATTCGGATTCCAGGTCTGGCGCGCAAAGATCAGTACGTCACTGGTATCGCGATCGGACGTGAGGGTGCACTCTTCGTTGTGAATATGAACAACGATACGGTGTACAGGCTTTCACCGCATACTTATATGGTGGAAGCAAGCGCCGCCTCCGCCTATGGATCTTATCGTGCCGCGCTTTCACCCGCCGGAGATGTTCTCGCGGTATCAAATTGGGGTGATGAATCCGTCAACCTGTTCAGCGCCGCGAAGCTCAAGCTAATTGCGCGAATTCCAACCGGCATTCATCCGACCGATCTCGCGTTTGGGCCCGACGGACGGTTGTTTGTCGCAAATGCCGGCTCAAACAGCGTGAGTGTCTTGGAAGGACAGCGAGTTGTCGAAACAATCAAGACTTCTCTTCATCCAGCGGATCCTGTCGGCTCGACGCCCGATGCGGTGGCTGTTGATTCCGCCGGCAAACGCCTATATGTGGCGAATGCAGATAACAACGATGTAGCCGTCATCGATATCACTCATTCGGGCCATTCGGAGCTGGAGGGATTTCTGCCAACCGGCTGGTACCCATCTGCCTTGGCATTGGCGCCCGGCGGTAAGACACTGTACGTTGGAGTACGAAAGGGCTTCGATCCCGGGCCAATGTTCCTGCCCTGGGCACCGCAGCGCGAAAGGAACCCGACGGCAGAAATTTTACGATTTTGTCGGCGACGCGCTTGCCGGCTACATATCCGTCCTGAAAGTCCCCAACGAACGGCAGCTGGAAACATTCACTCAGCAGGTAATTCACAATTTTCCTGTTGCGGAGCACAACACGGAAGAGATCGCGAATGCGGAAAAGATTCGCAGAAATGTCTTTCCGCGCATCCGGCATGTTCTTTACATTATCCGAGAGAATCGCACTTATGACCAGGTACTGGGGGATTTAAGAAAGGGAAATGGCGATTCCTCACTTACACTGTTCGGAGAGCAGGTGACCCCAAATGCCCACCGCATGGCGCGCGAATGGGTGTTACTCGATAATCTGTTTGTAAATGGTGAAGTCTCGGAAAATGGGCATCAATGGAGCGATGGGGCATACGCGACAGCATTTACGTCCCAAGCATGGCTACAAAGTTATAGTGGCCGGCCAGAGCCCAAAGCGAGCGAAAGCGAATTGGGCGCCGACGAAAGGCTGCGTTCGTCGCCAGCCGGATACTTGTGGGACAATTGCGCACGCCATGGATTGACATTCCGAACCTACGGAGAATTCGCCTATTTTCACTCTGGACCCAACGAGGGACCGCGCTTTGTCGCCAAGGGGCTCGAAGGACATGCCAGTTTAGCCTGGCTCAAAATCGCGTCCAGTGGCTGGACAGACCCCACCAAAGGACGCGATCCCGATCTGGCGAAAATCTTTATACGCGAATTGCAGGAAGCGGAGAAAAACGGCCATTGGCCGAGGTTCATGGTCATGTCGCTCGGCGAAGATCATACACATGCATTGCGGCCTGGGCACTACACTCCCGTCGCAATGGTTGCCTCTAACGATCAGGCGCTCGGTGAGATTGTCGAAGCCGTTTCTCACACGCGATTCTGGCCAGAAACCGCAATCTTTGTGATCGAAGACGATGCTCAAGACGGACCGGATCATGTCGACTGCAGGAGGACGGTTGGTCTAGCCATCTCGCCTTATATCAAGCGTGCAGTGGTGGACAGCACGATGTATACGA
The DNA here is from genome assembly GCA_963787545.1 of uncultured Acidobacteriaceae bacterium. GTDB lineage: Bacteria > Acidobacteriota > Terriglobia > Bryobacterales > Bryobacteraceae > Bog-105. The sequence goes on along the minus strand of CAWBDW010000015.1, from coordinate 56,343 downwards.
CAGCGTCGATGATTCACACCATGGAATTGATACTCGGACTTCCGCCCATGACACAATTCGACCGGGCCGCAACACCAATGTACAGAGCCTTTACGGCGAAGCCCGATTACACACCATACGGCAACCTGCCGCCGCAGACGGATCTATTTGCGAAGAATCCGGCAAAAGGACCTGGCGCTGAGGCGTCGTTACGCTTGGATCTTTCCGGCTATGATCGCGCAGACCCGGATGAAATGAATCGGATTCTTTGGAGTGCTTTGAAACCTGGCGTTCCCATACCTGCTCCGGTTCGCAGTGCATTGATTGCTCAGCAGTGACATTCGATCAGCGTTGTAGTTTCCAGCTTGTGGGATAAAAGGTCACTTGCACCCCGGCCGTAATATCGCGTTGAGGTCTTCCCAGGATGGGAATGAAATAGCGTTCATACTGGCCAGATGCGGTAAGCAGCCACTCCGGCCGTATCTGCCATTGCGCATTTAAAGCAACGTCGGTCTGAGTGCCGCCTCCCGGAACAAAGTTGCTGCCCGTCTTCGTCTGGCGAAACCCGGCGGTGAGTTTATCTTTGGCCGATACCCAATAGGTGGAGGAGGCCGCATAAGTGCGAGCGTCACGTCCCACCCAGCTTCCCAGCACCTCGCCATTGTTCGTGTAAGCATCGTGATATTGATTATTCCAATATATAAATGACCCTCCATAATCCTTGCGGTATAGCCAAGTCGAGTAAGTCTCAAAGCGTAAATCGAGCTTTTGCAGCCGCGGCAATTGCGTCAGATAAATGCCAGGACCCCAGGCCGAGCGGCGCGGAGCGTCCAGGGGATTCGGCTCATCATCGGCGAGGGAATCCGAATAAATGGTCACATATCGGCGCAGTTTCGGCAGATGCCACCTGAAATCGAAGCCGCTGCGCCGGTCGCCTGGATCACTGGCGGAGCCAAACGTCGTGCTGCCCGTACTCGAAAAGCTGACGAAACTCCGCACGAAGCTGCGAACGGTCAGCGGATGCCCAACTCCTCCAAAAATTGCGCTTCGGGTGAACCCAAGTTCAAAATCCCGAGTAAGCTGAAACGTGATTTTCTGAGCATTCATCCAAGGACGAGGCGGAAACTCATGTCCGGACAGCCGGCCCAGCAGGAACTGAGTACGAATCCGGCCGAGCAGTCGAAAAGGGCCAGGCAAGAGAATCGGGGTTGTCTGAGAGGCACGGACCATATACATCGGCTCTGCGTTGTTGCTGAAATGGAAGGCGCTGTCTTCACCGGGCCCCCACCAAATGCTTTGCTTTCCAATGGTGACGTTGAAATCGCCCAGTTGCGCGCCAACGTACATTTCGAGGGGGTCGAATCGGCTTATAGCAGGCGTTCCGGATGCCGCTGGAACCGGGATTTGATCCACGGCGGCAATAAAGTTTCGGGTCTGCAGATTGTATGGCGCTCCGGTCGGAGACGTCTGATACTCGCCGCGAAAATAGGCTGAGAACCGGCCCGAGTTTCCGTAAGCTGAAAATCCGTCCACATTGTTAGCACCCTCGGCGTATGGGCGTCCATAATCGTCCGCAATGGTTTGTCCGAAATGGTAGCTATCGCGCAAAGGGGTGCCTGCGATCTGAATGAAGCGCGTGTAAAGAGATTCGATTCGGAGGGTATCGGAGGCCTCATTCTCGCTACTGAATTCGGTCTTGAGCACGGAGATCAGGCGTAATGCTTCGTTGTTCATCATGCCTGCTGAAAGCTTGGTAGACCGCCGCGATGCAATATCGTCGGCCTCCGCGACCAGCGTGAGGCATTGTTGTCTGGTCCAGGGTGCCGCTAAACTCTCTTCATCGGGAGCGTAGCCCATAGCGGCCAGTCGCTTCAAGACAGGATAGACCCAGCTATCGAGCGGAACGTATGCAGATCCTCGCGCGGAATCCGACCGGCGCTCTTCTGCCGCGAGCGGAGGTGGACACATCGCGGTGATGAGCAAGCATCCCAAAAGGGCGAACGTCGATATGTCCAAGCGAAATCGGGGTACGCACACCTGCTCGAATGCTCCTTCAGGCATCGTGACGCAGTCATGCAGGGGAGCCGTCCAGATTCTGTAAAGAATCTGTAAATAGACGCAGGTGGTTGCAGATTGCGGCGGGCCTGACGTTAGATCTCTAGCAGTTACCTAAGTTTTACAGCGCCATAACAGCAACACTCTTGTTTCTAAGTAGCATGGTCTTGTCTATGAGTGATCACTGCGAAACGACTCTCAAACGCCGGAGCTTTTTGGCCGGATCGATCTATGCACTTACATCTATGATTACCGTGGCACTGGGGGGATCGGCTGGGGCTTACCTCTTTGGGAAACCACGAGAGCAAAGCCAAAACCAATGGGCGGACGCTGGTGATGCGCCCGAGCTGCATCCTGGATATCCCCAGGAGATTACATTCGATCGCACCCGCGTAGATGGCTGGAAAATCCGAAGCGAAAAGGCAAATGCTTGGGTCGTGCTGAATGGTGATGGCACGCTGACGGCATTCTCGCCTTTATGCACTCACCTCGGGTGCGCCTATCAATGGGAGCCTAAGCGGAAACAGTTTTCGTGTCCTTGTCATGGCTCATCGTTTTCGCAGACGGGTGCTGTCCTGTCGGGTCCCGCTGCGCGGCCGTTGGATCGCTATGAAATCAAGATGGAAGGCTCGAGGTTGTGGCTCGGGCCGATTCAGGCGGGGCGAAATTCCTAGCGATGAAAGATCGGATCCGTTCAACTGTTGGTTGGATCGATCACCGCACGGGTTTCGAAACAGCGCTTCGGAAATTTCTTCTCGAAGAAATCCCGGGATCCGCGGGCTGGCCGCACATTTTTGGCAGTATCGCGCTATTCCTTTTTGTAACCCAGGCCGTAACCGGGATTCTCCTCGCGTTCAACTACGCTCCGACGCCGGGCGAGGCATACGAAAGCCTGGTTTACATCATTCAAAGAGTCGCAGCCGGAAGAATGATCCACGGCCTGCACCATTGGGGCGCCAGCCTGATGATTATCGTGGTGTTCATTCACATGGCGCAGGTGTTTGTTTACGGTGCGTACAAAAAGCCTAGAGAGGCTACATGGATAGCGGGCGCCGCTCTCTTACTGCTCGTTTTGGCGTTTGGACTGACCGGATACCTGCTGCCCTGGGATAACCGGGCGTATTGGGGAACGATGGTGACCACCAGAATCGTCGCGACGGCGCCGTTCGTAGGCGATTTTCTTGTGCGCCTGCTTGGGGCAGGCAATGGTATCGGAGTAGTTACATTCTCACGATTCTATGCTTTTCATACCATGGTGCTACCAGCCACGGCCGTTACTCTCATAACGTTGCATGTTTATCTGGTGCGCCGGCATGGGATCACACCCAACCGGCTCGAATCCGGCGCAGCGCAGAAATTCTATCCGCGGCAGGTTTTTCGAGACATCGTCGGCATATTTGTCACGTTCGCGATTCTTTTTGCAGCGGCCGCGCTGCTGGAGGTTCCGCTCGAGCGGCTGGCCGATCCAACGGACACGACTTATGTGCCCAGGCCGGAGTGGTACTTCCTGTTTCTGTTCCAACTTCTAAAACTCTTTCAAGGATCGCTGGAGCCGCTCGGGACGGTGGTACTGCCTACGTTGGCCGTTATAGCGCTTTTCGCTGTTCCGTTTATCGATCGCAATCAATTCCACAAGGTAAGTCGCCGGATTCTTTCGAGCGCTGTTGTTGTCCTTGTGTTCGCAGGATGGGGCGCTTTGACAGCCGCAGCGGTAGTGAGCTCGCCTCCCGGCTCCTCTCTCCTCCTGGCTTCAGCGCCCGCTACCGAATGGGCACAACTCTCACCGGAACAGATTGCAGGAGTCGGCTATTTCCATTCCGCGCGTTGCGAGACATGTCACAACCTGCTGGTTGGAAATCCGAAACCAGGCCCAACTTTGACGAGTTCCGAAGTGCACCATCCCCGCGCCTGGCTGATTCAACACTTCAAAGATCCAAGCCAGGGCCTTCCGGACAGTCAGGCTACTGCAACACATTTTTCGTTACCGCAACTCAATGCGTTGGCGTTGTTTATTGAGAGTCTGACACCCGAAACGGCGTCGAAACTAGAAACTATACCGCCGAACTTTGTAGCGGGCGCGCAAACTTATGTCGTAAGTGGGTGTGGAAGCTGTCACAAAGTCAACGGATCTGGCGGCGGCATCGGTCCTCCATTAAATGGACTGGCAGACCGGCGCAAGAGAGAATGGGTCGAAGCGCATTTCGTATCGCCGCAAAAATTCACTCCAGGCTCAATCATGCCTCCCTATCGCTTCTCTTCTGCAGAGGAAAATGCGCTCATTGCTTACCTGTTCGCGTTACCTGAGTAGATACTCGCTCCGGAACCGCCGAAAGCACCGAAACAGATTGCAGACTTGTAAAACGGTTGTAAAAACAAGCAATTACCTCCATTCAGGACTGGAAAAGAGCGATTGGTCGTCACACAATGACTGACAGGCAACAAATAGTGATTCACAATACCGCAACAGGTTATTGGGCATTCCCGTTACTGATTTTCCTTGGGATTACTACAGCGGCAGGGCTGTTTGCACAAGTTCCGGAACAGATCCCTTCCTCTCCAACGCGCCCGGACCAACTCATACCATTCTTATCGCCGCAGCGGCAAGCCGGATATCCGGTGTGCACTCCAGCCGAATACGGCGATCCCTACGCCGAGTGCATTCAACCCAATGCCGGAGCGCTTTATAGCCCATATAGCGACATGAGCGGGTTCAGTCCGTCGTTTTCGCAGCAGAACGCCTATCCTTCGCAATTTTCTTCACCAGCTTACCCGGCAATTAGTAATCAAATGGGAGCAACGCAGCAGTCCGAAACCAGGCCCGCGTATTACATCAAAGAGCCGCCCACGGAGTTTCAGCGCTATGTAGCAGCGTCAACCGGCCAGATTCTGCCAATTTTTGGAGCATCGTTGTTTGAGCGCGTACCGGCAACCTTCGCGCCCGTCGATCGAATCCCGGTCAGCCCGGATTACGTGATCGGGCCTGGCGATGAACTGCAGTTGAGCGTCTGGGGCCAACTGAATTTCTCGCACCGCTTTCTTGTGGACCGGACGGGCGAAATTATTCTTCCGGACGCGGGGCCAATCCAGGTAACGGGCCTCAACGAATCGCAAGCTGCCGCGGTTATCAAGTCGGCGATGTCGCACACCTACAAAAATTTCGAATTAAGTGTCACCTTCGGCCGCCTTCATTCCATTCAGATCTTCGTCGTGGGTGAAGCGCGCCGGCCAGGCTCTTATACGGTCAGCTCGTTCAGCACTTTGATCAATGCGATATTTGCCTCCGGCGGCCCATCCTCTCGCGGGTCAATGCGCGACATTCAGTTGAAGCGCAATGGCAAAACGATTTGCGGATTTGACCTTTACGATTTGCTCCTGCGCGGCGACAAATCGAACGATTCACGGCTATCGTCTGGGGACGTTATTCTAATCCCCTCCGCGGGTCCCCGCGTTGCAGTCGCCGGCAGCGTCGAGCATCCGGGCATCTATGAGCTTAAAGAGAATACGACATTAGGCGACATCCTCCGGGTGGCGGACGGCTTGTCTCCCCTCGCCGCTGTGCAGCAGGCTGTTCTGGAACGCGTGTCGGATGGAGCTACATTGGAAGTGCAGCGAATTCCATTGACGAAGCAAGGTCTGGGAATCGAGCTTCGGAACGGCGATATTGTCCGGCTGCAGCGCATAGTGCCCCGGTTTGAGAATGCGGTCACGCTCCGCGGGAACGTTGCCGATCCGGGTAGATTTCCGTGGCACGCGGGCATGCGCTTAAGCGATCTGATTCCGAATAAGGAATCTCTACTGACGCGCGATTACTGGAAAGAGCGCAATCGCCTGACCGCGGTCGGCGAGCCGAACATCGGAACGGATTTCCCGGGCGACAGCAAACAGCAATTCGCTGTGGCGGAAAACGGACAGGACTCTACAGTTCCGGCTGACCCGCCCGCGTCAACTGCGGATCGAAGTCAGCCCGTTCAGGTCGCTTTTCGCGAACAGCCACGCAACTTACAGGCAGATACTTCGTTGGGCGCGGCGATGGAGGCTGATAACGTTCCTCCGCTACGAGACTTTATACCGCGTAACATCATTCAACCCTCCGCTCCGGAGATCAACTGGGAATACGCCGCTATCGAACGGATGGACAGAGAGACATTAGCCACGCGGATTGTTCCTTTCAAACTAGGCGACCTAGTCCTTCGGCACGATTCATCGCAAGATCAGCCGCTCGAGCCGGGCGATGTTGTCACGATTTTCTCAAAAGCCGATTTTTCCGTTCCGCGAGCCCAGCAGGCGAAGCAGGTGCGGATCGAAGGCGAAGTCGCGATGGCGGGCGTGTACACCCTGCGGCCAGGTGAGACCCTACGTCAACTGGTAACCAGAGCCGGCGGCCTGACACAAAGCGCTTATTTGTATGGAGCACAGTTTACCCGCGAATCGACCCGGCGCGAACAACAGAAACGCTACGACGATTTTCTCGGCCAACTCGAACGCGATATGAATGAGGGCGCCGCCAATCTTTCCAGTCGCGTCATCTCACCGCAGCAAGCTGCCACGGCTCAGACCTCCGTGGCTGCGCAGCGCGATTTGCTCGATCGCTTAAGAAAAGTGCCGATGGACGGCCGGATCGTTATGGATCTGGATCCGAACAGTCGAGGACTAAATGCATTGCCCGACTTGCCTCTTGAGAACGGCGATCGATTTTATGTGCCGAGCCGCCCCTCAACGGTTAATGTCATCGGAACCGTATTCGAACAAGCGACTTTCTTGTATGAAGAAGACCTGCGGGTAAGCGATTACCTGAAGAAGGCCGGTGGCCCCTCCCGTTCGGCGGACCGAGGCCACATGTTTGTGGTTCGTGCGGATGGCTCGGTGGTGAGCCGCAGCACGGGCGCAGTGCTCTTTGCACGAAGTTTTGATGCACTCCCCATGCATCCCGGAGACACGTTGGTGGTGCCGACCTACGTAAACAGAACCACCTTTGTGCGAGGTCTGATGGACTGGTCACAAATCTTTAGCAACCTGGCCTTGGGCGCGGCTGCGGTAAACATTCTGCATTGACAGGAGCGAACGTGACGTCCGACAGCCAATCCCAAATACTAGTTGACCCCGAAGTTTCGTCTAATCCGTCCGAAGTCTCTTTGCCAGAGATCTTCCGAGTATTATCCGGGCGTAAATCGACGCTGGGCCGGTCAGTAATCGTTACAGCTGCGGTTGCAGCTGCCATCGCGCTTTTAATACCAGCCAAGTATACGGCGGAAGCGGTTATTCTTACACCCCAACAGGCACAATCCTCTTTATCGGCGATGGCACAGTTAGCGGGCCTCGGGCCAGCGGCGGGTTTATCCGGCCTAAGTGTTTTGTCTGGCTTTGGATTTCGGAATCCGTCCGATCTTTATGTCGGCATTCTCGAGAGTCGCACAATTGCCGACAGTCTGATCGATAAATTCAAACTGAAACAGGTCTACCGCGATAAAGATTACTACACAGCGCGCAAGCAATTGGCGCGCAACACAAGCATCAAAGGAAGCAAGGACACGCTCATTCACATCCGTGTAGAGGATCGGGATCCGAACCGAGCTGCGCGGCTGGCCAATGCGTATGTGGATGAACTGGCAGAACAGAACTCTCACTTCGCGCTGACAGAGGCATCACAACGCCGAGTATTTTTTGAGAATCAGCTTGTCAAAGAAAAAGATGCGCTGGCCGATGCTGAAATCGCGCTGCGGGACACACAACAATCGACCGGATTAGTAGCGCCTACGGGGCAAGCGGAAGGCCTTATCCGAGCGGTATCGCAGATGCACGCTGAGATCCTCACGCGACAGGCCCAACTGGAGGCAATGAAAACATACGCGGGAGACGATAATCCGCGTTTGCGAATGGCTGAGCGCGAAGTAAGTGCGCTGCAGTCTAAATTAGAACAGCTCGAGCAGGGCAAGCACGTTCCGGGAACGTCCGAAGTTCCTGCCGGTCAACTCCCAGAGGTGGGGCTTCTATATTTACGGCGTTATCGCGACGTCAAATATCACGAGGCGCTGTTTGAAATTCTGTCGAAACAATACGAAGCCGCTCGGCTGGACGAAGCGAAAGCGTCTCCACTGGTTCAGGTGATTGATCGTGCCGTAGCGCCGGAGAGAAAGAGTTGGCCGCCACGGGCTGTTCTGACGATCTCGGCCGCGATTCTGGCGCTTCTGGTGACCAGCTTCTGGATCTTGTTCACGGCTCGTTCACAACTGAACGAGAGCTGACGCCGTTCCGCACCGCCACTCATGACTCCCCGCCAACGTTTGCAGGAAAACATCGCCGCACTCACTCTGTTGCAGGTTTTAAGCTATGGCGCGCCGTTGCTGACCGTTCCGTATCTGGTCCGTGTACTCGAGCCGGCTCAGTTCGGCCTTCTATCCTTCGCGCAGGGCGTAGTCCTTTACTTCGATCTCCTCACAGATTACGGATTCAATTTCAGCGCGACCAGGGCCGTAGCCTCCAACCGCCACAATCCGGGATCCGTTTCGCGAATATTCTGGTCGACTATTTATGCAAAAGCGATTTTGATGTTTGCCAGCGGCATGGCGCTGGCGCTGCTGGTTGCTTCGATACCGAAATTGCGCCAAACACCTGAGCTCTATGCCGCGAGTTTTCTGTACGTTATCGGTACAGCATTCTTTCCAGTGTGGCTTTTTCAGGGGTTGGAGCAAATGAAAACTGCCGCGGTTGCGTTCGGCGTCGCACGTCTTCTGACGGTGCCGGCGCTATTTCTATTGGTGCGGCACGAGCAGGATTACCTGCGAGCCGCTGCGATCCAAGCAAGCGTTCAACTGACAGCTACTATTCTGATTGCTCCTGCGCTTTGGAAACGGCGCGAACTGAGTTGGTATCCACCGAAACTTAGCGATATCGCGGATACCTTCAAACAAGGGTGGCCCCTGTTTATCTCCGGGTCTGCACTGTATCTCTCCACATCGAGCACTACAGTCATCCTCGGCCTCGTAGGTACTAGAAGCGAAATCGGCTACTTCAGCGCTGCAGACAAGCTAATCAAAGCGGTCATTTCTTTACTCGGTCCGGTCAGCCAAGCCTTGTATCCCCACATTACGGCTACAAAGGCGCGATCACCGTTCTCAGCTTTACAGCTAATCCGCAAGAGCCTCGTCTCAATCGGCCTAATCTCGCTCTTCGCCTCGATTGCGACGTTCACATTGGCGCGGCCTGTTTGTTCCTTATTCTTGGGCCAGTACTTTGTTCATTCTATTTACGTTTTGAAGTGGCTTTCGCCTTTGCCGCTGCTGTTCGGATTGATAAGCGTCTTCGGAACACAAACCATGTTGGTCTTCGAAATGGATAAGATAATAAGCCGCATTATGCTGGTGAGCGCCGCCGCGGGCATTCCACTGACCCTTTTACTCGCTTCTCTGTTTGGGGCGGAGGGCGCTGCCGCGGCATCTGTCGTGCTCGCCATGTTTATGGTGGGGGCGATGGCTGTTATGCTTCGGCTCCACGGTTTACCAGTATGGAGCGCGCCAACAGGAGAGGCGTCGTTTGTTAGCTCATGCGTCAGGCGCCATTCAGCCATTTGTACAAAACCGGAAATGCCCTAAGGAGTCCGAATCGTATTCGCAGTTGAAAAGCTTATGGAAAGCACAGATGCCCATTGGAAAAGGTGGGGCCGCTTTGATCCCTACCGTGCTGTTCTCTTCGAGGAAAAGTACAAAAGAGCTTCTCTCGAGAAGCATGTTAGCAGCTTTTTCGAGTCAGGAGAGCTGTATTCGGAATCGCTTCTTCGAAAACTAAAGCTTCTCTACCCCGAGCTGTCCCTCGATACCGCCGTCGACTTTGGCTGTGGCGTTGCGCGCTTGACAATTCCATTAGCCAGACGCTTCCGGAAAGTCATTGGCGTGGACATTTCCGCGGAGATGTTGAAAGAAGCGGCGAACAATTGTGTTAAATTTGGAATTTCAAACGTGGAGTTCGTGCTTTCAGATGACGCGGTCTCACGGGTTTCCTTCGGCGTTCAGCTAGTACACTCTTTCATCACGTTACAGCATATTCCTGTCAGACGCGGCTTGGCGATTGCGAAACATCTCGCCGCCCGTTTAGCCCCTGGCGGCGTCTGCGCCCTACATGTGCCGATCGACACGGATGTTTCCGCGATGAAAAGGGTCGCTTACGTTAGCAAGCATGCTTTTCCAGCGACGAGGTGTATCTGGAACCTATTGCAGAACAAGGCAATCGAGGAGCCGCTGATGCAAATTAATCCGTATTCTATAAGGAATCTCTATGATGCTCTTGATTCCGCCGGTCTCAAGGATATTTGGCTATTTCCCGAGCCAGGAGCGCATTACACTGTGACTTGCTTCGGCAGGAAGTGCTAGACCCGGTCTTTTGTCAGACTCCTTTTCTTGTACCACCAATGCCAGCGTGGACCAAAAGATTAGATTCAATGGAAACGTAAGTAAGTAGGCGATTCCGTTGGATCCGATGAGCACAGCAATCGCCCAGGGAGCAATTGAATGCCGCCAACGTGCCGCACCACGCAGGGAGTAGTAAAGCCATAGAAGCAACACGCTGCCAACAACCGAAAATCCTATCCAGCCGAAATTGATGAGGAGCCGCCAGTAAAAGTTTTCTGAAAAGCCCCCATCCCCAAACAAAAACGTCAGTGGAAACGATATATCAAGCATGCTGTCTTCTGGAACGAGGCTCGAGAAGTGAGCAGAGGCGCTGTTGGTTTTCGCTGAATATAAGGAGCTGGCGAAATCAGTAATAGCGTCTCTTGCTCCGTATCCCATCAGTACCGTGAGAACAAGACCTATGAGAATGCAAATCGGCAAAACGGTTATGGGCCGTTTACGAACGGCTACCAGATGGACTGTTTTTAAGAAACCGCAAAAGCCCACATAGCAATAACATAATGAGCGCAGTCGTATAGCCGGTAAGCGACAAAGTGCCAATCAGCATGAACACATAAATCAGAGAGCGAACCCTCCAGGCTGCATTTCGAATAGTGGTCGACAGAGTCAGCAAAAACAAAGCCAGGCAGGCATAACCGTTTGGGTCGTCTAAGATACCGCCGAATCTGACAAGCAGGCCTGGATAACTGAGAGCAGGGTATCGGATACCAGCGGCGGCAAGTGCAATCGTCATCGCCCAAAACGGGAACGCTATCCAGAAAATCAGCCGCTCAAATGTCATGAGCGTGCGAGTCAGACTATGGTCCTTTTGGAAGATTAGGGGAACCAGGAAAACGGAAGACATCCAGGGAAGCAGTTCGGCGCCACATATAGTGGTGTCGATGAGGTCGCCAGGCATAAACGCAACTCTGATTAGATAAACCAGCAATAGCGCAAAAAGAGAAAGGAGTGTCAGGATAGAGGGCGTAACAAGACCCTTGCGAACGACAATCGGGCGATGCACAAAGCGGATCAATGCATATAACCAAAAGATAAGAAAAACCGCATACTTGAGCGCGCTGAGGACGGCCGGCGTGGCGTTGTACTGGTGGGATGTGCTTGGGTCGTTGACTTGAAGAATGTACCTATAGCAGTACTGGCTGATGGACAGAGTCCACAACCAAACAATCGGCCAGCATACTTTGGTCGCGGGCTGAAATCGAAAGTGCCCTTTTGCAGCAGGGCCAGTTGTTTCGGAGAGAGAAGAATCGCTACCCATCGCTATCCGCCGCCTCTTGAATGACCCTGCGAACTTTTGCCGCGACCGTGTTCCAGCAGAAGAGCTGCGCACGTAACAGGCCTGCCTCAAGCGACTTCTGGCGCAAACCGGCATCGCCCAGCATGCGTTCGATAGCGCGCCGGATGTCGTTGACGTCTAAGGGATCGACCAGGAGGCCCGCATCGGCAACCACCTCAGGCAAGGCTGTTGTGCGCGAGACGATCACGGGTGTGCCGCAGGCCATCGCCTCCAAAGGGGGCAATCCGAAGCCCTCGATAAGACTCGGCAGAACAAGACAAATGGCACCGCGATAAAGCGCCGGAAGATCTTCGTCCCTTACGCAACCCATGAATCGAACCCGCTTTTCGATCGTGCGCCCCTGCAGTTGAAGTTCTACTTCGCGGGTTCTCTTGCCAGTGAGGAGAAGATGCAGATTGGCGCAGTCGATACGCTCGAATGCAGAGAACAGGCGTCCTAAGTTCTTGTGCGGGCGAAGAGCGCCGACAAACAGAATGTACGGAAAGCCCGGGTTATAGCTTGCTCCTTCAGGCTTAAACATCGGATCAACTCCGTTGCCCACATTCACGACACAGCCTTCAGGCAATCCCGTCCATTTCAAAATTTCCATCCGGGAGTATTCCGAGACGGTTACCACACGATAGGCCCGGTTTAATGCAGGTCTGACTAAAAATCGGTAGTAGAGGCGGCGGCTACAAGTTGCAAACACCGGCAGTTGGATGTGGGCGAGATCGTGAATCGTAATGACCAGCGGCGTAGTGCTCAAGGCAGGTGGATTAAAGCCCGGCGAGAAAAACACGGAGGGACGCTTGGCCATGATCTGATAGCTCAGCCACAAGGGATCGGCAATCGACAGCGGCTTTGGCCCCGACTTAAGTTGCGTACAGTCTGGCAAACGGCTCAAAACATTGCGAGCGAAACGCCCGATGCCATGCGCACCAAACCACCTGGCATCCGCGAGAATGAGAGGTTTTGCCGCCATCTCTGGACCTGCCCGAACTCAAAAGCTCCAAAGAATACTTGTGTACCCCGTGTGGGCGAGGTAGTTTTCGCCGCTCGAAAAATCCTCGTGATAGCCGTAATACTCGTATCCAACATTCCATCTGACACGTTCCGAAATGCGAAAAGATAATCGAGCGAGCGGAGCTTGGAACTTCAAAGGAAATGTCTGCGCCGTTTGAAACGCGGAAAGATCAGGGCCGACAATGGTGCTAATTGCGGCCGGTCGCCCATCGCCGGTATCCTCGACGATGCTGTAACCGAGATATAGATCGGCTTTCTTGAGAGTCAACCTCGCGGTAAAGGTTCCCGAATGTATGTTACTTACGTAATAAGAAACCTGGTTCTGGAACAATTGAGATTCCGCGAAGAATGCAACTCCGCCCAGAGTGTCCAGATGTGATTTTGTATAGCTAGCGTCAAACGCAAACCAGGATCGTGGGCTCCAGGAAGCAGAACCCGAATAGATGCGGCTATGCGAGCTAAACGCCGAGAGCACTACCGAATTCTCGTTGTAATCACTGTGCGAGGAAGCGATGAATTTAAGGTTCTTCAACTTATATTCAATACGGCCGGCCAAGGCGCTATAGTCTTTTTCTCCTTTCGGCGTGAACGGCCGGTTGGAACGACCCACCTCACCATCCACGAGAATCGTAAGCGGCTTTAGCGGCCGAAGCCGGAGGCCAAAGCTCCCCGAGTTCAACTCGTCTGTCTGCGAGTAGGGAATTGTAGCTGGTGTACCAGCCAAAGCGAACTGCTGATCCGTGCTTATCCGCCGGTTTGAATATTCGTAGCCGCCATGCAAATCGAACCATTTGGTCACGTGGTACAAGAGATCTGTCTGCGTGGCGGCAGTGCGAATGCCGAGGTATTGGAAATAGAGCAGGTTCGCCGATTGGGTCGCATTGTCGAATTGTAGATATGCACTTTCGCCCTCGGTCCTCACATTGTAAACGGACGTTTGGTTTACGATTGTGAGCTTCGAAGTAGGAAACAAGCTGACGGTTAGGTTGCCTGTCGCTACGGGGCGCTGCGCGTTGCCATATGTAATGATCTGCTGATTCGCAGCGGCGCCTAGCTGATTCGTGCCGAGGGCAGTTTCGTTCGAAAGGAAAGAACGGAGACCGCCGGTGTAAGTAAATCGGCCGTTAATGCTCAGCAGCCTGGTATTGCGAAATAGACCGGCTTGCCAATATGGGCTGGTGCCATGATTCGGCTCATTTCTAAAGAACGAGGTGAGAGAAGTGATATTGGCTGCATTGTCTCCGCCGGAAAATCCGCTGAATTGATACGGTGTGTCGTCTTTGAAATCTTCCCAGCCTCGCGTCACGTTGAAGGTGAAGCCCAACCAATGCAGTTCGGCGCCGAGTCTGTAATCGTTCTGAATGCGCCTCACGTTTGTGAACGTCGGAAAAATGTCGCCCGTTGGATCGAATTGGCCGCCTGGGTTGAAGAGCAGCACGGTCGAAAGGCCGGCTCCATCCTGAGTATCGCGGCTGTAGCCTAGTGAGAATCGGATACGCGATTGCGGGAACAACTTCAGGTTATGATCCTGCAGCGTATAGGACGTATCGAGCAGGTGCTGGCCCTGGCCGCCGTCCGTTGTCAGCCCGGGATTGAAATAATCGCTGTGCCGCCAGAGCAGATCGTATTCATACAGGCGATCCTTTTGAGCACGAACTGTAGCGGAGCGATAAGGGTCTCCGCCGAGTCCGTTCGTGGTGACTACGATTTCGTCAAACAGCGGACCATGGCCATCTTTCGAATTGATGCTGAAGAAACTGTTTAGCAGCCGAACTCCGTTCCCAAAGTTTTCGTCGCTTTTATATTTGTCTTCGTTTCCGCTAATGCTCACGAAACGGTAGCCGGTTTCAAACGAATCGGTGATGTTGTAATCTTTCCAGTTGTCTCCGCGCGCGGAACCGGCCGGCTCGGATGTCGGCGAGGCCGGCTGTTGTGCTGTGCAGCACGCCGCCAGCAAGAGAGTTCCAATCGCTGTCCAAACAACACGCATCGCTCTCATCTCAGGAACAGCGGATCTGAATTCGACCCGTGGATGCGCACGTGACAATTCGTGCAGTTCTGATACCTTGGGTCGGCCATGTTGTGAGCTTGTGAAAGCATGGGAACTCCAGTTCCCGAGCGCCCAAAACTGCCCGCACCGTTATGGCATTCCAGACAGAGCGTGAAGACAACCGGGCGGCGCAGCAGCCGGGAATTCGTGGAGCCGTGCGGATAGTGGCACATTTCGCACCCTTCAACGCGCACCGGCGGATGTTCAAACGCAAATGGCCCGCGTTTATCGGTATGACACTTGAGGCAGGCTTCTTCGTTGCCGAGCGCCTGGTCCACAAGCGCGGGACGCGCTGCCATTCGCCACGTTGGAGCGAACGTCCCATGCGGGTTGTGACAATCGCTGCATGCCATGAACCCTTCATTGACGCGATGTTTGAAAGGCATGGAAAATTCGCCCCGCACGTTGCTATGGCACTCGTAACAAAGCTCCGGCTCGCTTTTCGCCAACAGAAATTTAGGGCTCTGCGATTTGTGAATCGAGTGGCACTGTGTACAAGCGACGCCGTTCAGCGTGTGAGGCGAGTGGCGAATATTGGCGCGGGACAGAGTTTCGGAATGGCATCGCAAGCAAGCGTCCAGCGCTTGTTTCGGTGTGGTTTGAGAAAAAGCAATGATGGTCGCTTTTCCTCCATGAGCTTTGATATGTGCGCCTCCAGGCCCGTGGCAGCCTTCGCATCCTGTGTCCGCCGGCTTTTCCGTCCCGCTCGCAATGCTCTTGAAATGCGGATTTTTGTAGAACCTGAACCAGACATCCGGATGGCACGTCTTGCAAACCATACTGCCTACGTAGGTGTTACCCGGTGCCTGCTGCGCGCCTGCCGTGGCGTTTATGGAAAATACGGCCGCAAGTGCGCAACCGATTCTCCAGATCATGTGAATACCGGGGGTGTGTGCCTGAGTTTTCAATGGTTTCAACCGGAGAACGGCATGCAGGATCTGACCCGTAGCTTACGGCTCATACAACGGGATGTCGTTATCGCTGTGTGAAGCTTTTGTAAAAGCGGTTTCCCCGCGCCGAAACCGCTTCAACGTGCGGAGGCGTAAGCATCCGAACTCACAGGAGATCTGCGTTCGTTCGTGGGGGTCTCGAAGATCAATGCGCGCATCGATCTCTCAAAACGCTCCGCGGAAAACCGCATCGCGGCAGCTTGCAGTGCCGCTGAACAAACCGATGCTCCCTCGCGCTCGAATCTCCTGACAGCCAATTCCAGAAAATCGTCCCCGGGATGGGCATAAAAGAATCCCGCGCGCGGCTCATATTCCGGAACACTCTCCAGCACGCCGCCTCTTCCCAGCGCGATAACCGGCTTTCCGCTGGCAATCGCCTCAACGGGGACAATGCCGAAATCTTCTTCGCCCGGCATGACTACGGCCTGGCAGTGCGCGTAGAGATCTCTCAGATCGGATTGAGATACGCGTCCGCAAAACTCGATTTCACGTCCGGCTATGCGCTTGAGAAGCGGATATTCGGGACCATCGCCCACGATTTTTAAAGGGCGTTTCATGCGGGAAAAGCATCGGACGGCATCGGCGATGCGCTTGTACGGCACTAGCTCCGAAACAGCTAGATAATAGTCGTCCGGCGGTTTTTTATAGAAGGACTCGACATCGACTGGAGGATAGACGATGTCCGATGCTCGCCGATACGCTTTCCAAATACGTCGTTGGACGTTACGGCTGTTCGCCACGAAATCGTCGACACGAGCAGCCGAGGCATAATCCCACATACGCAGGTAATGAGCGAAGATTGCCATCAGGTTGCGTTTAACAGGCGAACGGGTCCACTCGTGGATGTAAGCGGGGTAAAGGTCCCATAGATACCGCATCGGCGAATGGCAGTAACAAAGGTGCCGCGTATGGGTGGACGTAATAACACCTTTCGCCGGTCCCGATTCGCTGCTGATTACCAGATCGTACTCTCGCAGATCGAAATGCTCGAGCGCCATCGGCATCAGTGGTAAAAGAGACCGGTAGTGTCGGCGAAAGCGATTGAGTGGCGATACGTTCACCCGATGCGAGCGGATTGCCGGCGAAACGCGCTCGGGATCGTAGAAAAGCGTGAAGATGTCGGCGTCCGGTAACAGTTTGCACAGGGCTTCGACGACTTTTTCCCCACCCCGCATGCCAAGCAGCCAATAATGAACAATTGCGCAGCGCATCGAGTACCTCAATGGATATCGGCCGGCGGATGATCGTAATGCTGCGCGATAAAGTCGCTTACTCGCTTTTGATAGATATCCAGGCTGTATCGATTTCGCCAGGATTCGTAAGCGCGATCGACGACTGCTCTTATCGAGAACGGATTCATCGTTAGTATCGATCGAATGCGATTTGCCAGTGCGGCAGGTGTATTGGCTATGGTCAGAAATCCGGTCTCGCCGTCGCGGATCAGCTCTGGAATGCCTCCCGATCCGAATGCGACCACCGGCACGCGCGCGGCAAATGCCTCCAGGATCACGCGCGGAGCCGAATCGACCGGAGCGGATGGAACCGCCAGTAAATCCAAATTGGACAGCACGGCGCCAATGTCGTCTCGCCACCCAAGAAACTCAACAGGCAAACCGATACTGGAGCCAATCACCGTATTCAAATACTCAGTTCCCGAAAATAAAGGAGCGCCGATCACGACAAACTTGCAGTCCGGAAACAGCCGCAACACGGAACGTGCCGCATAAACGAAGTGCAGTTGCCCCTTTTCCGGCTCAATACGGCCGATGACTCCGATCCGCCGGATCTTCTTTGTGAAATCGGGTGTTCGGGTCAAGAGCTGAGCCACGCCGTTATAAAGAACCGAGATATGTTCCCGCTTCACAAACGGCCTTATGGGCTCAGCGGCATACTCGCAGCACGCTATCACTCGCGCCCGCGCGTGTCGAAGCGCCTGTCCCATGGTGAAAATTGCAGCAGACTGCACAATGCGGTTATGAGAATGAAAGACCAAAGGGACTGAATCCATTCGCCCGGCAAGTGCTGCGGCGGGAAGCAAACGCGGTGCATTCACATAGAGCAGCCGGATATCTTGCGTCGAGATAATCCGGCGAATCGCGCGCGTGAGTTTGGGCGTTTCGCACAAATATTTAGCGACATCGCGCAATGACTTTTGTCCATTCGAATAAGAACGCGATGCAAGAGTCTCTACATGGAAACCTAATTTGCGAACCGCGTCCGAAAATGGACCTTCTCCCGGAGCTGCAACTTGCACCTGCCACCCGCGTCGCTCGAGTGCGGGCAGCAGATCGATGAGCGTGAGCTGACCTCCTCCCAGCTCAGAGAATTGCTCCACGCACAGGATTTTCATGGATGGCGCGCAGTGCTACGGTTCTGGGATAAGTTACCAGGCATTTTTTCCCGCTAGCACAGTTGGAACGCTTTCCGCCAAAATGCGGACGTAAAGACCGATGGACCATTTTCGAATCATGAAAAGATCCAGCTTTCGTCTTTGTGCATACGTCAAGCGGCTACGGCCTCTCACCTGCCACAGCCCAGTAATGCCCGGCCTGACGCTTAGCACCTTTGGCAGATCGGAGCGATAATATACTTCCAGTTCTTTGGCTGTCAGAGGCCGCGGCCCAATCAGAGCCATCTCTCCCCGAACAACCGACCATAATTGCGGCAGCTCGTCTATGGAATATTTTCGGCACAGCGCGGCGAACCGGCTCGTCACTCGGGGATCGCGCCGCATCTTCAACTCCGGCAACGATTCCGAGCTCAGCCTCTCTACGAATGAGCTCACATTCCAGGCCGTTCTGCTGTCCCACATCGTCCTCAGCTTCGGTACCCAAATCTCCTGGCCGCGATAGCCCATGCGCCGATGTGCGATAAGTGGTCCGCGGCGCGACAGTATTACCGCAAGCGTCCCGAATACAATCAGCATCGGCGACAAGAGCAACAGCAGCAGCGCGGCTGAAATCCGTTCGCAGACCGCCGTGATTCTCCACAGCACCGAGTACTCACGATGCGCAGCTATCTTCAAATAAAACGTGTCAATCGGTATGGGTTGTACGCTCACCTTGCTCCTGAGGGCCAGGAAGAGTCGTCTGCGGCGAATGTTGCAGCGAACCCCTAAGGCCTGCGACGATTCCGCAACAGTTTCGACTCACCTCGCCCTGAACGAAGCGTAGGCGAAAATCAGCCTAACGAGTGTTTTGAATTCGTAAAGCTGTTGTAAACGATTTTGTGACGATCGCGCCTGAAAACGCGCTCATGATGCTGTCTTCGGGCTGTAAAAGATTTGTAAAACCGGAGTGCTTCCCAACGATTGGTGTGAAGCCGCCTGTCATACCGGCTACAATTCGGAATACCTATGCAGAAAATCCTCGTCATCGATGATGATGAGAGCTTGCGAGAAACAATCGGAGTCATGCTCGAGCGGGAGAACTTCATGCCCATTCTCGTCGGCGATGGAAAGACCGGTTTCGAGAAGGCTCTCTCACTCAAGCCCCACTTGCTGCTGGTCGACCTGCGGCTTCCTGGCATGAGTGGCGTGGAGGTCTGTAAGCAGCTCCGAGCCGACCGTATACAGACGCCAATAATTATTTTGAGTGCGATCGGCGATGAGGTCGATAAAGTTCTCTTACTCGAAATAGGCGCCGATGATTACATCGTGAAGCCGTTCGGGACGCGCGAATTGCTCGCCCGGATTCGCGCTCTGCTTCGGCGATCGGGGCCGGATGTGCAAAAGGTGATACGCTTTGAGGACGTCGAAGTCGATTTCGATCGTCGGATTGCGACGCGGAAGGGAGCCGAAGTCAAACTCACGCCAGCCGAATACAATCTGTTAACGTTCTTTCTGCACAATCCCGACAAGACTCTGACCCGTGATGTGATTCTGAATTCGGTTTGGGGATATGAATCGTACCCGAACACAAGAACGGTTGATGCGCACGTCGTTCGTTTGCGCCAGAAGCTGGAGCCCGACCCCGGCCTTCCGAGACATTTCCTCACGGTACACGGAGTTGGCTACCGCTTCTTACCCTAGAGCTGATCGTCATGGCTCATACCGTCCTGATTGTGGAAGACAGCGACAATGTTGTGCCGCTGGAGATCGCTCTTGCCGCGCTCGATGGCATACGGATCGTAACGCTGCCTAACGGGCGTGACGCACTCAACCTTCTTCGTGCGAGGCGCCTCGACTTAGTTGCCGTAGTCACAGATCTGAACCTCCCGTATATCGATGGTTTCGAGCTCATCAAAGCGATACGCGCGAATGACCACTATTCACAACTGCCGATTGTGGTGATTAGCGCCGACAGCCGCCCGGAAACGCCGGCCCGTTTGCGAAGTTTAGGTGCAAACGCTTTTTTCACGAAGCCATATTCGCCCGCTGAAATACGTCATGCTCTGGAGGGCCTGTTGCATGCAAAGTAAATTCTTGCTCCTGATTCTCATTTCTGCCGTCACGATGTGCGCGCAGACGACGTCCGATTCGCAAGCAGTAATGTTGCAGATCCTGCAGCGCCTGGATTCACTCGAAGAACAGAATCGCGAGCTGATCAAACAAGTCCAGGCTTTAAAGGCCGAAATAAAGGCTACATCTAAAGCGGAAAACACAACCGCTGAAGCTACCCCGCCGACCCAGAAAAGCCAAGAAGTAACAAATGACCGCCTCACTCTGGATGAGCATCGTATCGAAGAACAGGCCCAAACCAAAGTAGAGGCTTCCCAAAAATTCCCAGTCCGTTTGAATGGGATGCTGCTGTTCAACGCGTTCGCAAATAGCGGATCCTCTGCCACGGAAGCCGCAAGCTACAACCTGGTCTCCGGTCCGGCAACCACGGGCGCCACCCTGCGGCAAACACTCCTGGGCCTCGAATTCCAGGGGCCGTCATTACCCGGAGGTGGCCACGTCAATGGATCTCTCATGATGGACTTCTGGGCTGGATCTGCCGAGCCGGGGAATAACTGGCTGCGTTTGCGCCGCGCTGATCTTTCATTTGATTGGGCGAATCGCAGCTTTACTGTCGGGCAGGACAAGCCTCTGATCTCGCCCTATGCGCCCGATTCCCTCGCCGAGGTCGGAATACCGCCGCTCGCCGGAGCTGGAAATCTGTGGTTATGGCTACCGCAGGCGCGCTATGAAGAACGGGTTCACTTCGGGCAAAACACCGGTTTGACAGGTCAAGTGGCCCTAATGCAGACAGACGAGAGCTATGAGACCGTACCCATTCAATTCTCCAGCTCTTTACAATTGGCAAGACCGGCGGTGGAAGGCAGATTAGCGTTCTGGCACAAGTTCGATGATGTTCGCCGAATCGAAGTTGCTCCCGGCTTTCATGTGAGCTCAACGCATGTTGCCGGCTCTTCGGTAGGCTCTCAGATCGCTTCCCTGGATTGGCATATAGTTCCTTTTTCGAAATTGGACTTGACCGGCACCGTTTACAAGGGACAAAATGTCGCCGGCCTGGGCGCTCTCGGAAACGGGTTCACCATTCTTGGAAATGGTGCGGCTCGTCCTGTCGACAGCTCCGGTGGTTGGAGCCAGTTGTCTTTTCCAATTACAAGTCGGATTACCATTAATCTGTTCGGAGGCATCGAAGGCGACCATGCTAGCTACGCAAGCTCGTACGACACGGTGCGGAACGTTACGTATGCGTCTAATTTGCTATATCATCTCGGGCCTAACGTAGTAATCGGCCTGGAAGGTCTTCAGATGCGAACACGATCGTTTTCCGGAATCCATGAGATTCACAATCACTATGACCTTGCGCTCGGCTATCTCTTTTAAAGCACATACATTGCTGCTGCTCATTCTGCTCGTCGGCGGCCGGCAAGCGGGCGCGGCAACCTTCACGGGCCGAATTGCTCTGACCGATTCAAAAAGTTCCGCCGTCACCAGGCATAAGGATTTTTCAGACGTCGTGGTTTGGCTTGAACCGCTAGATCGCGAGATAATACCCATTGCCCGAAAACACGCGCAGATGCTCCAGAAAGACAAGAGGTTTACGCCGCACATTCTTGTCATTACCACTGGCGCGAGCGTTGATTTTCCAAACCAGGATCCCATATTTCACAACGCGTTCTCTAATTTCGACGGGCAAGTTTTCGATGTCGCGTTATATCCGCCGGGCACGTCCCGATCGGTTCGCTTCAGCCATCCAGGTATCGTACGGGTCTTTTGCAACATTCACCCTTCCATGTCGGCCATCATTGTCGTTGTGGATTCGCCATACTTTGCGATAACGGGAGAGGACGGGAGCTTCTCGATACAAGATGTGCCGGAAGGCCGCTATCAATTGCGCTTCTTTCACGAAAGAGCTACCCCCGAAACGCTTCAGAAGCTTACGAGAGTTGTTTCGATTACTCAGAACGTAACCGCATTATCTCCAGTCACTATCTCAGAGACCGGCTACCTTCCAGTGGCGCATAAGAACAAGTATGGGCGTGAATACCCTCCGGGTAGCGACGAGCATTCCTATTCCCTGCCCAAATAAATGAAAGTTTTCCAATTCAAGAGTATTTCGCTCTTGTGGCGCATTCTCCTGTCCACATCAATTGCCGCCACCGCACTGTTCGGAATTACCGGCTGGATGGTTCAGAGCTATGTCGGACGGGTCAGTGAACATAGCTTGGAAGAGGAAGTCCGAACAAGTCTACAGGCGTACAAAGCCCTGTGGGGCACGCGCGCTCATACGCTGGAGTCCGTCAGCCGGATTATCAGCTCGATGTCGGATGTGAGAGCGGCGTTCATGACGGGTGATCGCGCCACGATCCGCGATACGGCTGCGCAGTTATGGTCCCAGATTTCTGAAGAAGATGCTGTCTTCCTGGTGCTTGATCCAACGGGCGGCGTTATTGCTTCCTTAGGGGGCGATTATCCGGATCTTGCGCTGCCTGCAAGCTTCATGCGATCGGCCTTCATGCGTTTCCCCGATCAGGCATCGGGTTACGTTTGTCGTGGACGGCACCTTTATTATCTGGTTCTTACGCCGGTGTACGTGCAAGCTGGAAATGGCCAGGCATTGCTCAACGTGTTACTCGTCGCGTTTGATATCAGCGACAAACTTGCATACGGCCTGAAAACCTCGACCCATGGCAGTGAGTTTGCGTTTGCCTGTGGAAATAAGCTGGTTGCGTCAAGTCTTCCCTTAGCGGAAGCCCGTGACTTCAATTCGGGTCGCGATCTTCGCGGCGACCTTCGGCGTACCGTGTTACATGGGACCGATTACCTTGTGCTCGGCACGCAATTAAAAGATATAGACGATAAACCTGTCGGCGGTTTGTATATTATCCGCCCTTTTATCGCGCCGGGCCATGCGCTCGCGGAACTCCAGCACAACGTGGAGTTGATCTGGCTGCTTGCGATTGCGCTCAGCCTTGCTCTGACATATCTGCTGGCTCGGCGGATTCTTGAACCTGTCAAGCGTCTGGATCGCGCGGCTGAAGAAGTTACGGCGGGTAACTACGATTACCGCGTGCCGGTGGAAAGAGAAGATGAGTTAGGACGGCTGGCCCGCACTTTCAATGAAATGTGCGACTCTATCCGCAAAGCGCAGGAAGAGCTCATCCGGCACGAACGGATGTCCACCATCGCTCGCCTGTCGACTTCTATCGTTCACGACCTGCGAAATCCGTTAGCGGCAATTTACGGCGGCGCAGAGATGCTGGTGGACACGGACCTCACTCCCGAGCAATCGCTCAGACTAGCGATGAATATCTATCGCGCATCGCGGCGGATCCAGGAACTGTTGCAGGATCTCTCGGACATTTCACGTGGCGAGGCGAAGCCGATGGAGCTGTGCCGGCTTGGCGAAATCGTAAATGCGGCCTGCGATTCTATCGCCCGTACTGCATGTTCGCAGTCCGTTTCCATTACTGTAGACGTGCCGGGCGAGATCGAGCTTCCCGCTGAACGAGGACGCGTAGAGCGCGTCTTCACGAACCTCCTGAACAATGGGCTGGAAGCGATGCCTAACGGCGGAAGCTTAACCATCAGCGCGCGCCAGGAACTGTCTACGGTGCTTATTCGAGTGCAGGACACTGGCCCGGGGCTCTCGGAAGAGGCGTGGGCTACCTTGTTCCAACCGTTCGCGAGTTTTGGTAAAAAGAACGGCTTGGGTTTAGGCCTGGCGCTTTCGCGGCAAACAATTCTCGATCACGGCGGCGATCTGTGGGCGGAAAAGACGGCGACTCATGGAGCCTGCTTCGCGATCCGCGTGCCGCTGGTGAAAACAACGGATACAGCAACCTCCGAAACGCGGAGTTATCGGTAAACCATCTGTATCTCGGCATAGTGCGGGAACGACCAGAAGGAGGTCGTTCCATGACCAAGCTACGCCAGACAATGACGGAGCAGCTGCGGCTGCCCGTGTCTGCCTCGTCCAGAATGAGGACAGTGGAATCTGACAAAGCTACTTCTCTATTTTTGAAAGCACGGTGCGCGGCGCTGAGGAGGCCCGGCTATCAATCCTTACGCCTGTGTGCACACAAGCTATTTGGCCGGGGAGATGCTCTTGATGTGAAGCATGTCCGCGTCGCTGTCGTAAGTACCGGTAACCTGAACTCGCTGCCCTGCATATTGACGCACTTGCTTAGTGTTCTCTAGCGCGTACACCTTCTTATTTGCATAATCGTAGAGCGCAAAGCTGCCGCCGCCCTTGACGCATTTCAGCGTACAATCCCTGGCATCACTGGCGCCCTCGGACTTCATCATGTTGTCGTGGGAATTCATTTGGGCGCACATCTTGTCCATAATCTCGCCTGTAAAGCTGCCGTCTTTGCTCTTACTATATCCAACGGGCGCAATCGACAGCAGTAAAGCTATACATAAGATTTGTTTCATTGTTCCTCCCTTGAATAAAGGGTCTCGTTCATCTGGATGGTGTTTCCGGATGTTGAACTCGTCGCTTTGAAAAGCAGGACTCGAGGATCGCACGAAGGAGATGGTCCCACAAGTCGCTCGTTTTGGTGTCGCCCAACCCGTAAAAGATTTGTAAACTGCAAAGCTGATGATCGCTACGTCATGATGATTGCGGTGATACCGTTCACCAAGCCGCGACAACAGATCGCGAGCGCTACGTCTGCTGCCGACGATGTCGCCGGGATAAAACGATGAAGCGCCTATGGTGCGGAATTTTGAATCGATGAAAGGAATCAAAGCCTGTGTCAAGTCGTCTTCGAATGCAGACATCATGTCCTCCATCGCCTTCCTCATCTCGGGCGAACCGAACGGTTTACCGGCGATATCGGGAGCACGCCACGCACAAGATCCCGCGCGTGTTCGAGGGTGCGTATAGGGCGGTCGCGAGTGCCTGCGTTCGCGTCGTTTCGGGTTGGTGAAACGTAGACTTGAGCTTTTGCCAGCAAGGGTGCGGTGAGGAGTAAGAACAGGAATTTCATGATGGATGCCCATTCAGCCAGAGCAGCGATTCGAGCAGATAGTAGTCGCCGTAAATCAACATGCCGTCCTTCGGACGCGTCCCGCAGCCATGGAGCAGCACGCCGGTATTGGTGAGATATCGATCGATGAGCGACTGCACAATTTCTTCACCGCTGCGTCTGTACAGCATTCGCTGCGCCGGATCTTTGGTCAACTCAGATAAGCGGAGCAGTCCTCCCGCCAGGATCGCGGCTGCCGAGGAGTCTTTATTTCTAAAATGGACGCCCTCATCGGTGAAGTCGTACCAAGGCACTTGATCTTCAGGCAAGTTGTTTATTGCAGACGCCGCGACTTTTTCGGCAGTTTCTAACAGCCGCGGATCGTGCGTGGCGCGATACGCTTCGGCGAATCCATAAACCGCCCAGGCTACGCCACGGGACCAATCGGTGTCGGCCGCATATCCCTGATGAGTGTGCGTGAACACCTCGGCTCCGGGTGGCGCATGATTTAGAAAGGCGAGCACCTGGTTACTGGAATGGAATTCCTGGCGGTTGTCGCCGGGATTGTAATGGACAGACTGGATCACGGTGCCATCAGGACGCACCAGCCACTGCGCGGATTTGAGTGCGTGTTTTAATCCCAACTCGCGCCACTGCGGATCTCCAGTTTCCTGCGAGGCCCACCACCAGATTTGGAGGTTCATCATGGTATCGATGATGGTGTCATCTCCATTGACGCCCCAGGACGCGATTAAGTTCGTGAGCGGATTATAAAGCTGCTGCAAGCGCGCCGCCGCACGCAAGCCACTGTCGCGATATTTTGTTTCCTTTGTCGCTTCATAGCCCAGCACGGAGGAATAGTAATTCAGAAAACCGGTGTCGTGATTTTCCTTGTGCTCCATCCCGAGGAGGCGCGCATTCCACGTTTCGGCCCAATTTTTGTAGCGGACGTCTTTTGTGTAAGCGAAGAGCTTCCACAACTCGCCAACCCAGAATCCGCCCGTCCAGAAATACCCTTTTTGCTCTTTCCAGTCGCCGGTAGTCTGGTCGCCATCGGTGAAGAATCCGAGGCCGACATATTTATCCATGGTTCCGGGCGGCGTCGCTTCGATATTTGGGAGCCAGTGCTGCGTGGTTCGATCTACCGATTGCCGCAATAAGGCGATGGCCTCTGAATACGTTCGATGCACGTTTGAGGGCGGTGGGGCCGTTTTGGGGAGGATCTCGAGCGCAACGGGCTGCGCGAGGCGTAGGCTGGTGGCGGAAAGATAATCGACGAAGCTATCGCGCGTGGGAGCGGGGACGGCGGGCATCAGCGTGCCCGATCCGTTGCGATGCGCGGGATCCGGATTGTTGACGATCATGGCTTCCGTGTTTTCCTGGTCCCACATGGCAGCGACGTACCATTGGGCGGCGCCGTCCTTCGGAACAATCTGGACGAAGTGATTGGCGGCGTCGGGTGCGGCGGTGTGCGATTCGTCGCGCGGAATCAATACAGCGAGACCGAGATTTTCGTCCGGAAGATCGTTGTGCGCGGCTTTCATTCCAGGCGCGACGACTTGATGTCCCCACGTGGCGAGAACAGTCATCTGCCGGTCCGGAAGAGACATGAGAGGTATCGCGGGTTTTACGGGAATGCCGGTGACAAGTATCAAGTTGGGCGCGTTGGAAATGGTGACGCGCTGCTCGAAATCGTGTTCGCCGGCCCATTGGGTAAAGCGGTCGATCAGATCCACACTCTTTCCGCCGACCTGCCAACCTTTAGATTCGATTTCTGCGATGGAACGTACGGGCCCGCTGCTGAGAATGCGCCAGTTGCGTTCCGCGACATCCGACACTCGCACCACTTGCCCGTTGACCAAAGCCGCGACAGAGCCGATGCCGATGGATTGCCCGACATCGAAGATGTCGCGACCTAGCGGCGATTTCTGGTGGTAAACGTAATCGGGCGAGCTGAACAAATTGAGGTAGAGACGCGGACGCCGCTTCCCGTATAGATCGATGGCGTTTCGCTTGTCGAAGTAAATTCGCCACGCAATCTCGTCGGATTCCCAGCCTAGACCTTCGAACTTTCGCGAGAATTTCATGTCAGTGCGCTGGGGATAGATCGAACGTAAATGGCTCAGGAGCTCGGCGGGGCCGTAGGAGATGGTGACAATGCGCGTCTGGTTGGGTTTGAGGTCGATCTGAAATGCGATCTCGTCGGCCTTGCCGTCGCCGTTGAGATCGTCCGCTTGCGAGGGAAGCTCGGTAGTCTCGAGCGCGCCGGCATCGCTGGTGGTGACGACAATTGGAGTGGCCCGGAAGCCGGGGGCGACTTTCTGGAGATCTGAGACTCGGACCGTTACGTCGGCCGCAGGCTGCAACACATCGGTCTTGTTTGTGACGGTGAGTTTTATGCTGTTGATGCGCGAAGCGCCCTGGAGTAAGGTGAGGCTGATTAGAAGCAGCGCCGTTGTTTTCATCGCGCGAGCCAGCCTCCATCGACCACCAGCACGTGGCCGTGTACGTATCTGCTTGCTTCGGAACACAGGAAGATTGCGGCGCCGCAGATATCGGATGCGTCTCCCCAGCGTCCGGCGGGAATGCGTTCCAGGATCTGCCGGTTTCGTGTTTCGTTGGCCCGCAGCGCGGCGGTGTTGTCAGTGATCATGTAGCCGGGCGCGATAGCATTCACGTTGACGTTTTTCCCGGCCCATTCGTTCGCCAACGCTTTGGTGAGCTGCGCGACGGCGCCTTTCGATGCGGCGTAGGCCAGCACGGTAATTCCGCCTTGAAATGCGAGCAGCGACGCGATATTCAGAATCTTGCCGCCGCCCTGCGCGATCATCTGCCGTCCGGCCAGTTGACTGAGACGAAAGACGCTGGATAGATTCACATCCAGCACCGCCGCCCAATCTTCAAATGAGTAATCGACCGCAGGAGCGCGCCGGATGATTCCCGCATTGTTCACGAGAATGTCGATTTTTCCGAAGCGATCGAGAGTCTGATCCATGATGCGCCGCGCAGCGTCTGGATCACTCAAGTCCGCCTGGATCATTGCGCGGTGGCGGTTACCATGGGACACAACTTCCGCACCGGCTTCGGCAAACGCTGTAGCGATGGCCGCGCCTAAACCGGTTGAGGCACCTGTCACCAAGGCCGCTTTTCCGTCAAGCCGGAAGGCGTCCAGAATCATTCGCGGCCAGTTTCGAGTCCGGTAGCGCCGCCCGCGTACTCCGGCTGAACATTCACCACGCCAAACTGGCGATCGGCGATTTCGCGGTGAGCCGCCATGATCCAAAGGAAATTGATGGAGGCTCCGGGCGCCGCTACGTTCGGGTGGTAGCCACGAGGCATGACGACGCAATCGCCTTCGCGAACGGGAACCGCGAGTTCCGGCTGCTGTGGATTGGTGTAAACGAATTGGACGCCCCAGGCCGGACGCGGCATATCGATATAAAGGTAAGCCTCTTCGAGCATTTCGGCGTGCTCATGAGGCGGCCACGAGGTCCAATTGCCCGGTTCGCTAAAAGTGACGCCCGCCACAATTCTTCCGGCCTGGACGTTTTTGCCGATCAAAATATTGATATCTCTCTTGCTGCTCTGGCCTCCTGTTTTGAAGTGCAGACCGGGATCTTGCTGGACATCTTTGAACGCGACAAATTTCAGAGGATAAGTATGTTCGACCGGCGCAGAGATCTCCGCCAAATCACACGCTTCGGCAGCGGCCTTGACGGAGATTTCAGCTTCGCGCGGGACATAGAGAGCATCGTAGAGACCCAATTCAAAGCGCTTTCCCGCAGTCTCGACGGCGGCGCGTCCTTTCAGGCAGATGAGGCCGGTTTCCTGGCCTGTATTCGCGAAGTGTATCGGTTCGTCAGTGGAGTTTAATATGATTCGTCCATAGTGCAAGCGCTCGAGTGGAGACGATCCGGGTTGCAACCATGAGGTGCGCCCTGGTTTCGAATCGGTTGCGCGGATAACGCAATCGCACTCGGTGAGCACGGTGCGGTTCACATCGTGGTACAGTATAGATCGCATTACGCTACACAGTTTATTAGGGATAGAGAACAGTGTCAACAGAAAAATCCCCGGCAACCGGGGTACTCGTTCTTCACAAAACTCTCGACATTCTGGAAACCATCAAGGAATCTTCGAGCGGCCTGAGGCTGGCGGATGTTCACCGCTCGGTTGAGCTTCCGAAGGCGACGGTTTACCGCATCCTGAATACTTTGGAGACGCGCGGCTATTTGGATCGGGATAAACATGGGCATTACCGCATGGCGCGAAAGCTCTTCGATTTGCAACGATCCGCGCCGATCGAAGAGGTTCTGAGCCGGGCGGCGCAGCCTTTGATTGCGGAACTGAGCGCGCAGTGCAAGGAGACCATCAATCTGGGAATTTTGGATGCGGGCGAGGTGGTGGTGATTCAGACGCTGGAGAGCGCGCAAGCGGTTCGCATGTCTTCCAAAGTGGGCAATCGCCGGCATCTGCATGCCACGGCGCTTGGCAAGGTGATGTTGAGCGGCATCGCGGATAAAGAGATTCTCCGACTGGTACGGCTGAAGGGCTTGCCCAAGCTGACGGCGAATACGATTGTGACGAAGACTGCCTTGCTGGCTGAGATTCAAAAAATACGGCAGCAGGGATACGCGATCGATAACCAGGAAAACGAAATCGAGGGGCGCTGCATTGGCGCGCCAATCATCGGACCCGATGGCCGGGTGATCGCCGCATTGAGTATTTCCGGACCTGTTTTTCGCATGGATGTGGCACATGCGCGATCGTTGGCGCCGAAGCTGAAAGCCGTTTGCACGGCTATCTCGCGGGCTATCGAAATCCGTTAGCCACGAATGCACGCGAATTAACACGAATAAAAGCCTCAGGGTGGGGGCGAGCTACGAGGGCTCGCGGCGGAGGAGGCTTAGCGTGCCGATGTGGCCGGTGTTGACGGCTTTTTCGAATTTGGCGAGTTTGCGCCATTCGGAATAGAACAGGCGCTGCTCGGCCCAGCAGGCATTGGTTTTCTGGATGGAATTGGGCGTGAGCCAATCGTATTCGGCGGGAACACCCTTGGGGAAAGTGATAATGCGCTCGACCAGGAGGGGCTTGGAGGAGCTTTCGGCCGCTTGCGCGAGAATTTGCTCATTGGTGGGCGAGCAGGAGGTGCGGGCGGGAGCGTCGGGAGGATTCTCGACGCTGACGAATTGCTTGATTTTCAGTTGCTCCGCGCATTTTTTTGCTTTGCCCTCGAGCCATTTGGTTTCGATGGCGACGCGTTTGTTTTGGGCGAGCTTGTCGAGGTGTTCGCGGCGGTGCAGGCGGTCGTAGTGCGATTCGAGATCTTGAAACCAGCGCCGGAATTTGCGCTCGGTGGTGGTTTTGTAACGGGAGAAAGTGGTGAAGAGCTTGATGTGCTCGGGAGTCCAGAGCCAGGCGTCGCCCGGGACGCGGCATTCGATTTCCGCGAGGCGTTTGCTGTTGCGCTTGAAATGCCAATGGGCGAGAGCGGTTTCGGTGACGAGCATTTCGGCGATGTCGTCTTCGGGGTTATAGTTCTCAAACCAGGAGCGGACGACGAAGGCGAATTCTTCGGGATCTTCGTCGGGCAGGACGTGTTTTTCCGAGCGGCAGCCGTGAATGAGGCGGTTCATGCTGGAGCGCTCCTTACCCGCGGCGGTAGTGGGCCCGGTTGCATGGCCGGGTTTGGCGGGCGGATTTTCCTGCGGCGGATTTTCCTGCTGCGGATTTTCTTCCGGGTCCGGCGAGATTTCGATTTCGTCTTGTAAGAGATATTCGCTCATACTTCCGCGCTGCTTCCTTGCGCACAACGGGCGACCAACGCCCTGTGCGCTTACGCGTATAAGTGTCGGATGGCTCAGTGCGGCGCGGCGGGTAAATAGGTGGGAAGCTGTTGAAAGTGCACTGGAAATAAATATGAGGATTTTTGAACTGGAGATTTGGGGCGGGTGAGAAATGGATTTTTGCCGAACGAAGTGGCGCTTGCCTGTTCGCCGTTTCTGTCTCATATGCTTTCGAAAATTGTGACGTTCAGACGGCTAAAACCGTCGACGCAGTGACGGGAGGAACGCGCTTGCGGACTTGCAGACCTGAAGCGGGCCTAAACTCTCCGCTCAAATCGAGCAGGAGGGCCTTTTATTTAGCCTTGGTCATTGCGTTCGCATCGGCAATGGGGGCGCGCCTGTCAGCGCAATATGACGCGTCATCGAACCCGCGCGGGCCGCTCTCGCAACAGCACACCACGCCAAATGCACCGCAGCAACGGATGCTCATCAAAGCAAAGATAGTGCTCGAAGACGGTGCAGCGTTAAATGTTGCGCCCCAAATCGTGATCGCGGATGTTCCGGGAGCGTGCCGCGTAGCCGAAGTCTTTAGAGACGGTACGGTCACGCTTTATTCCGCTTCACAACCAATGGATTTCCGCAACCCGCGACCGATTGCTTGTAACATCTGGAAAATCTCCCTCCCTGGGTATGAAGATGTGTCCGGACGGGTGAGGAACGGGTCAGTGATCGTGATGCATCGTCTTGGAGAACATGAGGGCGCCTCTGTTTCGGTCACGACGCTAAAGGCTCCTGCGGAAGCACAGGAAGCGTACGGGAAAGGGGAGGCCCTTATGGCGAAACAGAAGTGGGCCAAAGCGCAATCGTATTTCGAAAAGTCCGTTCAGATTTATCCTCCCTATTCGACGGCGTGGAGTGAACTCGCACAAGCGTACGCAGAGCAAAACCGCTTCGACGATGCTGAGAACGCTTTGTCAAAAGCTACCGCTGCCGACCCAAAATATCTAAAGCCTGTTGTGCAAATGGCTGCGCTAGACGGTCGGCGCGGGCAGTGGGAAAAGGAACTCCAAGAGGTGCAGCGGGCCGTGAGCATGCATCCGGTGAACTATCCCTCCGTTTACTATTACGGCGCGGAGGCAGACTATCATTTGGGACGGATCACCGAAGCGCGCGGGCTATGTGAAACGGCAATCGAATCGGATCTAGCCGAAGAAGTTCCGCAAGCGCGATTCTTGCTGGGTTTGATCTTCGCCGATACCGGTCAACGGGCAAGCGCGATTGAAGCTTTCAAGGCATACGAAAAAGTAGCGCACCGCGGGCCGATGGTGGACGAGGCGAAAAAGCGAGTTAAAGAATTGGGAGCCCCCTAAATGTGTACGGCGACACAGCATCGCAGTGCCGGGGACGCGGTCCGCAACTCTGGAATCCACTTGTCGCGGATTGGCAGGCATGTTGGACAAGTCGCTGCATTCCGGCCAGGAGAAACAGGTTAGTGTACCTGCGGTCGATCGCTGTCCGATGATGCACGTTTACTTCTTTCCAGGTTCACCGCACGCGTAGTCCCATCTATAGTCGAGCCACGAGGAAGCCGTGTGCCCCTGCTCCGGGAAGGCGAGGCTGAACATCAATATTCGGCCGGGCTGTCGTCGGACGAGAAATGCGGATGTGTCTTTATCGCTAACTCCGGGCCGTAGCGGGTTCCAAATTCGTCGGGTGTGAACGTGACGGCCTGAATCGGATCGGCGTCGAGGAGTTCACGGGTGCGAGATACTTTGCAATCGCGGGTAGAGGCGGCTCTTTTGCGGTCCAGATCTTTAGAACAGGAGGCGCTAGTTCCGATGTTTTTAAAGCCAACCGTATACTCGGCCAGACAACCGTCTTTGAGGAGTTCGGTCCACGTTACGTCGCCCGTCACTTCCGCACGGGCGTCCTTCCCGCCATCTTGAGATGATCGTTCAGCAAGATCGTCGAGTGTTGCTGGCCGACTTCGGTCCTTGTACTTGGCCAGAACGGTTGTGGGATCAACGTCGGCAAAATGAGACGACCGGAGTATGCGAGGAGTTTTCGTCACTTCACTGATTTTTCTGGCGTGCGCGGTCGACTTGAGCAGCAAGGACAAGCCCGTAAAAGTGTCGTTTCGGCAAATGGCGGCAGGAATGCGGATGCCTTCAACCGCGGTGTTGTAGTGGAGCAGTATCTCCAAGGGCCCTCAAAAGCAGGGCCGACGACTATCACAAACTGCGACAGAAAAACAATTGCGATTACGTCGAGTCCGTTCTTAACACTCTGCCTGAGCAACACTGACGACGAATAAGGGAGCAGTCCAGTAAAAAGCTGCGAACCGGCGCGCCAAGAATTCCCCTTAATATTCGGCGCCTCGCAATCGCGATCAGGATTTCGTATGCGAGGCGGACTTGCCGTTCTTAATCCATCCACTTTCCGGATGGCCGACAATCGGCCCAGAACGGCGCACCTTATTTGGAGAAATGAATGCCGGGGCCCAGGACCACGATGAAAAGGCCAGCGAAAATGGCCGCGAGGGCTAGCCAGGGCCAGCTCATGGGTATGTGCTGTGTAAGGACTGACTCGCCTCCGCGGTTACGGGCGATCATTGCGGGCAGGAAAAGAAGGCCCGCATTCAGGCCAAAGGAAGCACCGACACCAGAGAGCAAAATCAAGGTGGGGCTAATCGGATTGAAGATAGAGGCGATCGTCATGACTGCGCCTCCGGCAAAATAAGCAGGCAAGACGAGGCGCTGCATTTCAGTTAAGCCAGATTTCCGGGTTTCCACTAAGCGCCTCATAGATCTTGCAGTCACGCGGAGGGACAGCGCATACGCGGCAGCTCCCGTAATCCCGATGGCGCAGCGCCAGGCCCAAGGCGGAGAGAGACCTGCAATTACGTTAGCCCAATCACCGTTGTTTAGAAGGGCCGAAACGACCAGGTACCCCGAATTGAGTAGATTGAAGGCGCCGAAAATCCAAAGAAAGTAGGCTGCGGACGTCAGCTTATGGGCACGGCGCAATAGCAGGAGGGCCGTACCTCCGACAAGACAATTGGCCAAAGTGCCGGCAGCCGATAGAAACCGGTTGGGCGCAGCATTTTGAATCGCCACCGTGGAAAGAGACAATATCCGATCACCGGTCAGCAACGCGGCGATTCCATGGCCGAGAGCTTCATGCACCATGTCGGCCAAAACGCAAGCTACAATTCCGACCGAGGCGAGAGTCAGCAAATCGTGCCTGGCGGATTGCGTAGGAAGAATCGCAGGCGCAGTTGCCACGCGGGTCAGCATATCACCTACCCGGGTGGTTAACGGGCCATTCGGAAACTGGCCAGATAGGGAACGAAAAACGCCATTCTCGTCTGGTATCGAGTGCGAACAGGGTGCGCACTAGGTTCCAGTAGGCGTGCCCGGATTTGTAAGCTCTTCGCCGTTACACACGATTAATGAGTCCAAATCCCGGTTTGCACATCGTGCAGCCGATCTGACGCAATCTATCCCCACCTCACTTCTAAGTCAGGTAGACCAGCAACGTCGAAACGGGCATAGCAGTACTTGTCTGCGGATTTGCCACCCGGGAGCATGTTCGCCCTCCGCTGTATCCCTTCAAAAGTAAAACCAAGTCTCTCAGCAATGCGGCGGCTCGGTTCATTTCCGCTCGAGTGAGTGAGACCGACCCGCTGCATTCCGAGCGCACCGAAAGCGTAGCGCAGCACCGCGTTGGCCGTCTCCGTGGCTATTCCTTGACATTGAGCGCTTTTACGGACCCAATACCCGGTGTCGCATTGGCGAGCTTTCCAGTCGATGTCGTGGAATCCACACCAGACCACAGCCTTCCCAGTCTCTGTTTCGATTCCGATCAGCTCGATGGTTTCTCGCAGCAGGAAGCTGGCCATAACCTGCCGGTTGCGAATTTCCATCAACTCGGTCGTGAACGCATCTCTATTTTCCGCCCATCGCATCCAACGGTTCAGTTCTTCCCAAGTTTCGGCAACGGCAGCCGATGTAATGGCGCCATCACCAACCTGTTTCGGCCGAATCGTCAAGCGCGGAGTGCGGATCGGCATCGGAACGTCGATCAGAACTTGACTAGTGGCTGCCATGATGATCGATGATAACGAGACATAAACACCAGATCCGTGATGGTTCGAGCGGCATTCGGAAGTATCGGATACAACGCCGTTCGGCGCTCAGTTTCGAAAAACAGTGGATGGACCGGATGGCCGGGTTAAGTCGCTCACGCTCCTTGGCTCGGTTTCAAGGGTCCAGGCGTGTGGGCTTTTCATCGCCTCTGGTGTGCGATTCCGTTCATCGATACAGTTTCCGATAACCCCAATTCAACGGCGCCTAAAGCGAACTACTCCCAAAACTGAATGGAACACAGGATTGCGTGTAGCCGTAACACATACTGAAGCCGCACGTCGGTTTCTTAACCACTTGTCTTGCAGTCATTCAGATAAGATTGTGACCATACCGGAATGTCAAAACTGAAAAGTTCTCCTGTGGCCCCTGAACCGAGGCCGCACAAGAGTCGAAACGGAATTGCGGAGTGGGTAGTAACCGTCCTTCTCCTCCTGTTTGGAACGACGACACTTTGCCAAGCATTCGTCATCCCAACGGGTTCGATGGAGGATACTCTGGTAGTCGGCGATCACCTTCTCGTAGACAAATTGGCGTATGCGCCGGCTGGTCCAATAGGCAAGCATCTTTTGCCCTACGAGGACCCACAGCATGGAGACATAATCGTCTTTCGTTATCCACCGGATATAAAGCAAACTTTGGTTAAACGGCTTATCGGGCTGCCAGGAGATCGTATCAGGATCACCAACGGTGTGGTCTACCGAAACGGGAAAAGACTCAACGAGCCGTACGTGTACCACAAATATGCGTACGACCCTGCCCTCGATAACTTCCCTTGGCCGTGCTGCCGTCCGGTAAAGGAAGACCTGGCAGGGCAAGCACAACAGCAGATGCTTGATCACGATGTTAGCGCTGGCGAGGTGATTGTCCCGAAGGATCATTATTTCGGGATGGGCGATAACCGCGACAATTCGTCTGATAGCCGGTATTGGGGCTTTATTCCCCGGGACAACGTTATTGGCAAACCGTTCCTGATTTATTGGTCCTATCGAGCATCCACGGAGGACTTAACCGGTGACACTGCAGGTTCGCTGCTGACGCACGCGATCGATCTGGGGGAGCATTTCTTTACCCGCACTCGATGGGACCGAACTTTTAAATTGGTACGCGGGTTTCCTGACTCCGCACTGCCGACAAAACCGCTTCCGGTGAAAGCTGGTCTAAGCAATCCTTAACGCGGATGCCTGGTTGACCCAGGCTATCGCGAGCCTTGATAATAGCTCGCGATGCGCTCATACACTTCGGGTGGAAACTTCAGGGACTTGTAGACGTTACAGCTGTCCTTATCCTGCTCTGCGGTGTCACAGATCGGAAATTCCTGTTCTTTCATCCAGGCGAGAATGCGGTCCGGCTTCGGCGGATTGTAGCCGTGAGCTGTGACTTGCGCGAAAATACTGCGTGCTTTTTCTTCGTCGCAGTCCGGATCCTTTGTCAGCAGATCGAGCATTTCGTCTTCTGACAGGAAATGCTGGCCGACCATCACAAAGACAAGCCTTCCGTAATGGCCGATGTCCTCCCCGCGCTCGAGGGATTCCAGAAGATGGTTCATCATCGGGCTTTGCTGAAGATCTTGAACGGGCATGTGCGTTTACCTAATGGTGAGACGCGACAAATGGCACCGCGTTTCGCCTTGCGTTCGCCTTTATGGAACACGGCCTTTGGCTCCGCTTCCCGGTTCCCAGTCCCGGATGGAGGCGCCACTTCGACTATTCTCCCTCCGTCCGCGTTTGTCTCGATGGAGCGTTTGTTTCTCTGTCCGCGTTTGTCTTCGGTTACTCGCAGCGCAGCGCGGTCATCGGCTCAATGTGCAGTGATCGCCGCGCCGGGATGTAACAGGCAAGCAACGCAATGGCCGCAACTGTAACCGTCATTAGCGTAAATGTCACTGGGTCTAGTGCACTTACGGAATACAGAAGCTTCGACATCAGGCGTGTCAATCCTGCTCCCATTAACAATCCGATCACAAGCCCCGCAATGGAAAGCTTTGCGCCTTGGGCGAGCACCATCTTTAAGACATCGACTGGTTGCGCGCCCAACGCGAGGCGAATACCAATCTCCTGGGTCCGCTGCGCCACCGAGTATGAGATTACTCCGTAAATACCAACTGCGGCCAGAAGCACGGCGATAGCACTGAAGAATCCGAGGAGTGTAAACGTGGTGCGCTGGCTCCAAATCGAGTCCTGCAAAAGTTGATGCATGGTCGCCGATTCCGTAATGGGCTGGTCACGGTCGATAGAACTGACAATGCTCCGAATATCGGACGCGACGGCACTTGGATCACGAGTCGACCTTACGGCCAGTGTCATGGATCCAGTTACGTTCTGCCGCAACGGAAGATAAACCTCCAACCTGGAAGGGCTGGCGAGTCCGTACAGCTTCGTGTCATGGAGCACGCCCACAATCGTGATCCATTTCGGGGCACGTTCAGTGGCCAAATGCCCCAGCATAATACGCTTTCCCAGTGCCCCGCTGCCGCCGAAGTACTGCTGAGCGAGCCGTGAGTTGATCATGGCGACCAGCGGAGCATGCTCATTGTCTGCCTCCGTGAACGAGCGCCCTTGGATAAGGTCGATCCCTAGCGTCTTCACGTACCCGCGACTCACGGCATGCATATCTGGATGCGGAAAACTGCCCGGCTTGGGCAGCGCCATACCCTCAATGGTGATGTCGGTGCGCGAATGATCGTCGGTGAGTGGAAGGTTAGTGCCCAAAGCCGTCGCTGCAATTCCAGGCAAATTGCTTATACGTTCGAGCAATTGAGTCCAGAAGTTCAAAATTACAGGATCTTTGTCATATTGCGCTTCCCGGAGACTGATGTGCATAGTCAGTACATGCTCGGTGCGAATGCCGGCGTCGACGGCAAGCAGCCGCGAGAGACTCCTGGTCATAAGCCCCGCCCCGATTAGCAGAATCAGCGCCAGCGCAACCTCGCCTGCCACAAGAAACTCGCGCCACTGCGTGGAGCGTGCGCCGGCGCTGGTCGATCGCCCGCGTTCCTGCAACTCCGATTGCACATCCCTTCTTCTTGCCTGCATTGCGGGCGCGAGTCCGAAAACGAAAGCACAAACCGCTACGAGGCCGATGGCGAAGAAGAGGGCGGGCCCATTCAGAGACACTGTTGCCCCAGCCAGCAGGTCCGCTGGAATCAGTTTCACGAGACCGGCTATAGCCGCGGCCGCCACGGCCAAGCCGGCGAGCCCCCCAACGGTGGTGATCAGCAAACTCTCCGCAATCATCTGAGCAATGATGCGTTGAGCGCTTGCGCCAACGGCTATGCGGAGCGATAGTTCCCGCGCCCGACTGATCCCGCGCATTACAAACAAGTTCCCCACATTTGCGCAGGCAATCAGCAGTACGAAGCCGGCGGCAGCAAAGAGCACCAGAACGGCCGGACGAATCTCGCCAACGAATACATCGCGAATCGGCTGCAGCGCGACTCCGAACTGATCATTAGCCTCCGGATACAAACGAGCGAGGCGCGCGGCTATGCCCTCCATTTCTGCCCTGGCCTGCGGCAGTTCGACGTGCGGTTTCAATCGCCCGATAACCGCCGTATCTCCGCGGTCACCTCGGTTTCGGTAATCCGGGTTGTTGGTGGCCCATGCGCCCATCGCCTCCAGCACCTCAGTCTTCTCTATCCAGCGAAACTGCTGCGGTAAAACACCGATCACGGTATAACCGTGCCCGTCCAGCGAGAGTGTTCGGCCCACCACATCGGTCTTTGCTCCGAATTCCGATTGCCACAGAGCATAGCTCAGAAGCACCACGCGCGCCGTACCTGGCTGATCCTCTTTTGCCGTGAAATTACGCCCCAGCAAAGGATGGACACCGAGCATCGGTAAAAAATTTGCAGTCACGGCCTGTCCGCTGATACTCCTGGGCCGATCGACGCCGGTCAGATCGAATCCTACTCCCGTCGCCGCAGCTATCGCAGAAAACGAGCGCGCCTGCGCTCTCCAATCGAGGAAGTTCGGAAAAGACACTGCCACCCGACCAACCCTCGGTGTCGTCTCATTCATGACAACTAGCCGCGATGCATCCGAAAATGGCAGCGGGCGCAGCAGAACACCATACACTGCCGAAAACAGCGCCGTGTTCGCGCCAATCCCGAGTGCGAGCGTTAGCAGCGCGGTTATGGTGAAACCGGGTGCTTTGCGCAGAACTCGCGCGCCATAACGCACATCCTGCAGGAAGTTTTCGAACGGCTGTACGCCTCGCGCCCTGCGGCACTCTTCTTTCACCTGCTCGTTCCCGCCGAACTGGAGTCGAACACGCCTTTTCGCTTCTTCCTGCTCTAAACCCGCGTTGAGATTTTTTTCAAATTGCCGTTCAAGATGGAACGTCAGTTCCTCGTCCAACTCTTGCTCGACCGTGCGACGGCGCAGGAGGGAACGCAACCGAATGATTAAATCGCGCAACACGACAAAGCGCTCCTATGCTGTCCCAAGTACGTCAGCGACGGCCGCCGTCAGCCTATTCCAGGTCTGAGTCTCAATATCGAGCTGCCGCCGGCCGGATTTCGTCAGTTCGTAATATTTGGCGCGGCGATTGTTGTCCGATGTACCCCAGTTCGCTTTGATCCAACCCCGCCGCTCCAAACGATGCAAAGCCGGATACAACGATCCCTGCTGCACACACAGAGCGTCGCGCGACGTCTGTTGAATTCGCTCCGAGATACCCCATCCGTGCTGGGGCTCGAGCGCCAGCGTCCTTAAGATCAAAAGGTCTAGTGTGCCTTGCGGCAGGTCGAGTCGAGGGTCCGCCACGGTATTTCCCTTTATGCTTCTACAAGAGACTATACGTCGTTTCCTGTAGAAGTGCAAGGGGGCTACCAATAGTTCAGGCTTGTAGAGAAAAAATCGTTGAACTTATGTGTTTCTGATTAGGAGATCCAGGAATTGGACCCAGGGGATTTTGGCTCGGGGGAGCTGGTTGTAGGCGGTGAGCAGTTTCGGGGAGGGCAGGCCGATGCCTGCCAGGCCGGGAAAGATAATGCTGCTTGGATTGAAGGGACTGATCTGCTGGTGGGGCCAGGTGCTGGGATGCAGCACGTAGGGAATCAGATAGTCGAAGGCGGTCTCGACTCTGGAATGCCAGAGATCGACGCCCGCGATTTGGGCCAGGCGGCAGATGGTGGCGAAGGCATCCAGGTTGAACCCGGAGTAGCCGAGCGAATTGGTTCTCGCCTCTTCTCTGGGACAACTACCGTTCGGGCGGATTTCCGTCGGAACCAGATAGTCGCGATAGTCGTTCCAGGCGAGGCGAAGCGCGCTGGAATTTCCGGCGAAAGCGGCGAAGGCGGCCACTTTGGCTGCCCACCAGGTGGCGTGATTGTTGCCGCTCTTTTTCTCGTCCAAACCTTTGCGGCTGGTGGTCATCCATTCAAGGAAGTGCGAAAACCAGTGGCGCAGCCCGGCGAGCAGACCGGCGTCCAATCCGCCCGCGGCTTCGAGTAATAGGATGCCTTGCACAGCATGGATGAGCGAATTAGTATCGATAAGACCGATTCCACGGCCCGTGGTAACGCCGCGAATCGCCTGCCCGTATTCCAGGTTCGGATTCATGCGTGTCGTCGGATCGAGAAACCAGGTCGAGAGAATCGCGGCTGCGTGCGGAACGCACCGAGCTTTATCGAAAAAATATGCGCCGATCCCAAGCGCGAGCACCGCCTCCGACATGCTCCCCATATCGTTGTGATTGGCTACGAAGCGATTCGGGTTGCGTTCCCCATCGCGTCGTATGTATGGACCGGCTGGACTACTCGGGTTAGGCCACCAGTAGGGACCTTCGCTGAAATAGTCGTTCGGACCGGCGGCTGTATTGTTTGCGTCGGGCCTGTGAAAGGTGACGCTCCACGGTCCGGCTTGCAAAGCTTTTTCGGCGAATGCCGCGAGAATGGGATGCGTCCGCGGGGCGGCAGCGCGCATGCGTTTCGCTTCGACGGCGGTGATCATCAACAGCCGCTCGTCGCGTATGAGAAACGAACTCGCGGCTGCGACGAATTCGCGGCGGCTGACCATCAGAAATCGAAGCGCGCGACCAATTGCAGGAAGCGGGGCTGGCCGGCTGTGGTAATGAGGCCGAAATCCGGCGAATTAAAGTAAGGCTGGCCAGCAGTATTCGATGCTAACGCCAGGGTAGCTACTCGGCGCATCGAAATTAGTGTGATTTAGCGCGTTGTAGGCTTCCATGCGAATTGTGAATTTCAGTCTCTCGGTCAAATCGAAGGCGCGGCCCACGGACACATTGAGATCGAGTTGGCCCGGCGCGCGCACGACATTCCGGCCTAAGTCGCCGATCTCGGTTGGCAGCACTTGCGTGCGTGATTTACCTGTTCCGACGAAGTAAGGCCCGGTTGGGGCGAGCGGGAAATTGGATGCACTTACCGGCAGAAGATACTGGACTCCGGTTCCATTGGGCGCTTCCGTGGTGTAGAGGCTAACGCCGGGATCGATATCATTGGGCCGCTGCTGGTCCGTTCCGGTCTGACCGGGATTTTCATTGCTCTGACCGATGTACATGGGCAGACCCGTGTGGGCGGTCAACATCGGATAGATTTCGAAGTTCCGCACCCAACGGTTGCCTTTTGTCCGGTACTCAATAGCGACCGTGAAATCGTTGGTCCGGTCAAACTCGCTCGGCCCTTTATTCAACCCGAGAAACTGCGAGGGCAATTGACCGAGATTGAGACCGGAAGGTTGGGAGAAGCTGTATAGTCCGCTCGCATCGTCGATGGACTTAGACCAGACGTAGTTGGCGACGAAGTTGAGATTGTCGCCGTACTGGCGATTGATGCTGGTTTGGAGCGCGTTGTAAGTGGAGCTTCCTTCCATGTTCAGAGAGTTAAAGCTGCCGATGGTGGGAAACGGGCGCGCGAGCTGGGTGGTCAGCGTTGTATTTGCCAGCGACACGGCGTTATCGACGGCCGGGTCATACGGAACTGTGTTGGTGGGAAGATTCACGGCCAGATGCACGCCTTTCGAGCCGACGTAGTTGATGTCGACAATGGTGCCTTTTGCGACCTCCTGCTGCACGCCGAAGTTCCACTCTTCGGCATAGGGCAGCGGAGTAACTTGGGTAAAGCCGTCGTAATCGGTCAGGGTTAACGGATTCGACGGCGAATTGAATTGCGCGATGTTGGCTTGCGGATTCTGAGGATTATTGGTCGCAACGGCGGGCATTCCCTGATGGAGCTTGAACGGCTGCGGCACGCCTGTGCCCCGATTAGAGAAAGCCTGCTCTACGTTATAGCCGGGGAATAATACCTGGCCGCCGAGATCGGAAAAGATGCCGGCGTAAAAGATGCCGAAGCCGGAACGGATCACGGTTTTCGATGTTGGGCTGTAGGCGAAGCCGATACGAGGTCCGAAATTATGCTTGGAAGCGGTCAGGTTCAGAGTATCGGAGACGCCGTTCTGGCCGGCGAAGAGTACTTGGCCGGTGGTGGGATCGACGCGCGCATATTCGTTGTTGGCGGTTGTGAACGGGGATTCGTATTCCCAGCGCAAGCCTAGATTCAAAGTCAGGTTGGGCCGGATTTTCCAATCGTCCTGAATGAATAGGCCGACGTTGTAGTTACGTCTTCCAATTAGAGGCTGAGGAAGAGAATACGAACTGGTCTTGATATCGCCGAGGAGGAAATCGGCCAAGGCGTTGACGGCGTCACCGGAGGTATTTTTCGCGGATGTGATGGAACCGTCGAAGCTATAGCTTCCGTTGACGTCGGCAATGGGATTATAGTCGTCAAATTGATTCTTGCGTAACTCGCCGCCGAACTGAATCAGGTGATTGCCAAGAGACTTGCTGGTATTTAGGATGGTCTGGTAATTGTTGTCGATTTGGGTGCGGATGGTGTTGGAATTGCTGCCGAGGCCGGAAAAGCCACTTATATTGAAGACGGGCGCCGCGATGCCGAACGAGTTGGCGATACCAAAGCTGCCGGTGGTGTCGATGCCGAGAGTCGGGGGTGTGATCTCCGAGTTATTGCGGAAAAAGCCGAAGCGGAAGTCCGTGATGAGCGTGGGCGTCCAGGTGTGCGTCA
This sequence comes from uncultured Acidobacteriaceae bacterium, assembly GCA_963787545.1. GTDB lineage: Bacteria > Acidobacteriota > Terriglobia > Bryobacterales > Bryobacteraceae > Bog-105. The sequence continues at coordinate 13,270 of CAWBDW010000015.1, read as the reverse complement.
GGCCGGCGGTGGATTCGTAGCCGGTGGTGTTACTGGGACCGACCTGGTTCTCCAGAGGACTGCCGGGGAAAGCGGGTTCCAGCGGGGAAAAATTGTTGAAGTGAACGAACGTCCAGAACAGGCGCGTGTTCTCCGAGACCGATTCGTCGAGGCGGGCAAGCCCGGTATTGGTGGTGGGATGACCCGATCCGACCGACACATAGTTGTTCGTATAGATATTGTCGGTCTTGTTGTAAGTGCCAGGTGAGTTCGGCGCAGGAACGGAGCTCAGGATTTTCAGAGCGGCAGGGTCGAGCATGCTGGCAGGAATCTTGTTGCCGGGGAACTTTGTCTTGGTTGTGGGATTGTAAACGGGCGTGGGCGAGGCAGAGAAATCGCCGGTTGCGTAGGCTCCGCTTGGGACGCTGGAAGTATGGGCAAACGGCGCCGCCTGGCGGAGGCCTTCGTAGTTGATGAAGAAGAAGGTTTTGTTTTTTCCGTTATAGAGTTTCGGAATGGAAACCGGGCCGCCAATCTTCCCGCCGAATAAGTTATAGCGATCTTCCGAGCGCGGGTTGCCGCGCAGATTATTGAAGTAATTGTTGGCATCCAGATCCTCATTGCGGAAGTATCCATATGCCGCTCCGTGATACTGGTTTGTGCCGGAGTTTGTAGTAAGAGTGACGATTCCTCCGGAGGTTCGGCCGTATTCCGCCGAATAGGAAGACGTCAGGACTTTGAATTCGCGGATGGAATCGGCCGGTGGGAGCGTTTGCGGACCTCCCGTGGAACCGGTGACGACTGAAACGCCATCGATGAGAAATTCGCTATTGAGAGTGCGGCTGCCGTTGATGGAAAGCTGAGCTGAATTCAGACCGCCTTGACTGGTAATGTCGCCGCCTGAGGAAACGCCTGGCGTGAGCGCCAGCAAATTGAGAATGTTGCGGCTGGGCAGCGGCAAGTTCTGCACTTGCGAGGGCGTGATGGTGCTGCCGAGCGAGGAAGTATCGGTCGCTAGTTGGCCTTCAGTGGAACCTTCGACGGTAACCGTTTCGGCGACTTGACCGACTTGCAGGGTGACGCCGATATCGGCGCGTTGATCGACGGTGAGGTGAATATCGGAAACGTTTTGTGTCTTGAAGCCGTTCGCCGCGACGCTCAGGTTATAGCGTCCGACTGGAAGATCTGGCGCGCGATACACGCCGCTGCTGTTAGTTTTGCCAGCATAGGCGGTGACGCCCGTATCGGCATTCGTAATTGTCACGTTCGCACCAGCGATCGGAGCTTTGGACGGATCAGTGACCGTGCCCGAAATGACTCCCGTAACGCCCTGGGCAAAAGCAAGATATCCCAACAAGATGGCGACCAGGAAACCGCACCAGAATTTCATGTTTCAAACCCCTTCGCTCAATCCTTAGCGGTTCATATTGTGAAACGCTCTAGATCAAATGCTGCTACACAGTCTAGTGCGGAAGTAAAAGGGTGTCAACGGAAATATCGCCCGGTATGGAGGAATTCATCCAGAGCACCGGCTGCCGGATGGGGTAATTACGGATGATTTCCTCGGTAGTGGGATCGGGATTGAGCGAGCGCCAGAGAGCAAGATACTCGGGTTTGCGCAGGGCGAGGCCGGCGAATAACAAGCTTTGCTCGCGAACCGGCCATTGATCGAAATACATCACGTCGCGCGGGTACGGCCACTTGCTCTTGTCGGCGATATACGGGTACATGAAAGCTTCGGCTTTGGCGATGCCTCGCCCGCCGGGAAGCTGGAACGTCCACAGATCGTCAGCGGTGGTGGAAAGAATCTGGCAAATGCCGGACATCGCTTCCAGATTGAATAACGAGTAACTGTAGGGCTTGGTGCGCCGCAACTCGAGCGGGAAGCTGCCGTTTTCGGCCATCTGGTTGGGCATGAGAACGGTTTTGAGGCGCTCGCGGCAGTAGTTCTGCAGCTCCGCATTTCCGGTGAAGGTGGAGAAGGCCGCAACTTGCAATACCCAGCAGGTGCCGTGATTGTTCTTGGCGTCGCGCTCCTGCTGCCCGTTCTTGGAAGTTGTCATCCAAAGCAGGTAATTGGCGAACCATTCGCGGAGAGCCCGCAGCTCTTCGTTAGTAAGCACGCCGGAAGGTTCGATGGCGCCGGCGCCGCGAACTACATCCACTAATTGAAGGGTGTCGATAATTCCGGTTCCGCGGCCGGTGGTGCGGCCGTGAATCGCCTGCGCGTATTGCAGGTTTGGGTTCATCAACGTATCTTTGTCGACGAACCAGGCGCGCAGATGATTTGCTGCGTGTTCGGCATACTCGCGGCGCTTGGTGAGAAGCCAGGCGGCGCACAGCGCTGGTGCTTGCAGGCTCAAACGGATCAACGCTTTTCGATCAGCGTCGAAATTGCCAGGGTTCGACATGCCATCGCGCTGGATGTAGGGACCATTCGGATCTTTAGGATTGGGCCACCAATAATCTCCTTCGGAGAAATAGTCATGCGGGCCGCCGGCGCTGCGGGGGCTATGGTAGGCGGTGACGGTGATGGGCTGCTGCTTCAGATAGGCATTCGCCAGTTTGAGAACACGAGGGCGCTCGATGGCATAGAGGTTGAAACGCTGCGCCGCGGATATTACACGATTGGCGATCAGGAGCGCCGGACTGGCGAGCAACTGTCTTCGGCTAAACTTCATGACACGATACATTATCGATCTATAAAAAACGAACTCTGAAAAATCGACCCATGAAAATCTGTTCGTTCGAGCTACATTCCATCGCGATAGCCGATCCGCCGCTGCGGAGTTCCTATGGCCTGCATGCGCCGTGGGCGCTGCGCACTATTGTCGAGATCAAAACCGATGATGGCATTACGGGCGTCGGCGAAACATACGGCGGCACGGGGCCGCTGACGGCTCTTGAGAATGCGCGGCAGCATGTTATCGGCCGCGATCCGTTTCAGTTAGCGGCTCTCTATCGCGAGATTTGTGGGCGCGCAGATTTGTGGGCGCGAGATCTGTTGCGAAGCGGTTCCGGCGCCGGATGTGCCGGGCGGACGAAGCCAGACGTGGCTGGTTCCGGGAGAGAATCCGCTCGATCGAAATAACCGGACATTTGCGGCGATTGAAATCGCGTGTCTCGACATCATCGGCAAAGCGATAGGAAGACCGGTATGCGATGTGATTGGAGGACGCGTGCGAGGTCACGTGCCGTTTTCCGCTTATCTCTTTTATAAGCATGCGGGCGGTGGGGGCGAGGGGCAGTATGAGGATGAATACGGCGAAGTGCTCGATGCGCGGGCCGCCGTGCGCGCGTGCCGGCAGATGGTTCGGAAATATGGCTTTCGAGAGATCAAGCTCAAGGGCGGAGTTTTGGATCCACACCTGGAGGTTGAGACGATTCGCGAACTGCGCGGCGAGTTCGGGCCGAACGTTCCGCTGCGGATTGACCCGAACTGTGCCTGGTCGGTGCCGACTTCGATTTCGGTTGGGGAGTCGCTGCGCGAGGAGTTGTCGGGCGGAGGTTATCTCGAAGATCCCTGCCCGGAATTGGAGGGCATGGCGGAAGTGAGGAAGAGTTTGCTTCGGAGAGGGATCGATACGCCTTTGGCAAGCAACGTTGCGGTAACGCAGTTTGCCGATGTGATGAAAGCTCATGCTGCGGAGGCGGTACAGATTGTACTTTCGGATCCGCACTATTGGGGCGGCATGCGGCAAGTGCAGTATTTATCGCATCTGTGCCAGGTGTTGGGGATGGGTGTTTCGATGCACTCGAACAGTCATCTTGGAATCAGCCTGATGGCGATGACGCACGTGGCCGCTGCCTGCCCCAATCTGGCGTATGCGTGCGATACGCATTATCCGTGGCAATCGGAGAAAGACGAGGTCGTCGCTGGAGGCCGCATTTCTTTTGATGAGGGCGCGGTTGCGATTGCAGACAAGCCGGGCCTCGGGGTGGATTTAGATTACGACCAGCTTGCGCGCGGTTGCGAGCGGTATGAGAAGATCCCGTACCGTAAGCGCGACGACGAAGCCGAGATGCGGAGGCACGTCGATCCAAATTGGAAACGCGTTCTACCGCGCTGGTGATAAAGAAGTTTTCTGCTGAATGAAATCGGCCGCATCTTCGAAGGTGGGCGCCGCATCACAGGACAATGGGGTACATCCGTTGAGCATGGCAAGCGCGGTACTCGAGATGGAATCGGAGGAGTTGGCCACCGCGCGATACGAGTCGTTAATCCGGCTGGCCGAGTCCATCCGCGCGCAGCACGATCCGAGCGGATTGTTCTGCATTCTGGTTCACGAGCTCAGTCAAGTTGTCCCGTTTGACGCGATCGCACAATTCGACGAAGCCGCCAATAAGATCAATTGGCATTTTTGCAAAGAATGCGAGGAGCCCAGCATTCCGCCAGCGGCCGTGCCGAAGGAGGAGAGCATTGCGTGGTGGGTGTATCAGCAACAGCGCGCATTGGTGATTCCGGATGTGCGGGAAACAATGCTTTTCTCGCAGACCGCTCAGTGTCTTATTGAAGCCGGGCTTCGTTCGGTGTGCGCGCTTCCGCTGAGCACAGCGCACCGGCGGCTTGGAACTCTTGCAATTGCGAGCCGGAAGCGCAATGCGTATTCGGAGGAGCAAGTCCAGTTCCTATCGTTAGTGGCGAGCCAGATCGCGCTGGCTATGGACGACACGATTAATTTCCGGGCGTCCGAGCGCGCTCAGGAACGCTTGCAACTTTTATTGGATTTGACGAACCGCGTTGTTTCGAATCTGGACCTGCGCGATTTACTCCGGGAGATTTCAGCGAGTATCCGGCGCGTCATGCAATGTGACGGCGCGGGTGTGGCGTTGCCGGATCCGGAAGACGGGCGGCTGCGCATCTATGCGCTTGATTTTCCCGAGAACGACGGCAGCGTTCGCGAAGGATTCGAGCCATCGGCGGCGGAAGAACCGGCACTTACTCATGTCTTCCAAACTGGCGAGCCCATGCTTCTCAATGGGCACGAGCAGGAGGCGGGCGCGAAATCCATTTGCCATCTGCCGCTGGTTGGCCGGAAGCGCGTGCTGGGCGTTTTGACGCTCGGCAGCATGCGCGAAGATGCATTTTCGAGCGACGATGTGGCGTTCTTGAGCCAGGTAGCCAGCCAGGTTGCGATTGCGGTGGATAACGCGCTGGCTTATCGGCAAATTTCTGATCTTAAGGATAGGCTCGCGCAGGAGAAGCTTTATCTCGAGGATGAGATTCGGAGCGAGCTGAATTTCGAAGAGATCGTCGGCAAGAGCGAGGCGCTGCGGCGCGTGCTGAAACAGGTGGAAACGGTGGCGCCCACCGATTCAACCGTATTGATATACGGCGAAACGGGGACTGGTAAAGAGTTGATCGCGCGCGCGCTGCACAATCTGAGTTCGCGGAAATCGAATGCTTTCGTAAAACTGAATTGCGCCGCAATACCTACGGGATTGCTCGAGAGCGAACTTTTCGGGCATGAGAAAGGGGCATTCACCGGCGCGATCGCACAGCGTGTTGGACGGTTTGAGCTGGCAAATCGAGGGACTGTTTTCCTCGACGAAATCGGCGAGGTGCCGCTCGAGTTGCAGCCTAAGCTGTTACGGGTTCTGCAGGAACGCGAATTTGAACGGCTGGGAAGCGCGCGCACGCTGCACACCGATGCGCGCTTGATCGCCGCGACCAATCGCGACTTAGTGTCGATGGTGGAGGAGCAGAAGTTCCGCTCCGATCTTTACTATCGGCTGAATGTTTTTCCGATACGCGTTCCGGCGCTGCGTGAGCGTCCGGAAGACATTCCACTCCTGGTCCGGCATTTCGTGCAGCAGTTCAGCCGGCGGATTGGCAAGCATATCGGCACGATTCCGTCGGACACCATGAGCGCTCTGGCTGGGTACGAGTGGCCGGGGAATATTCGGGAACTGCAGAACATTATTGAACGGGCGGTGATCCTTTCGCGCGGCCCGGTGCTGGAAGTGCCAACCGATGAGCTGCGTTCTCCGGTTTCGACTTCCCATTGCCACAGCAGTAAAGCGGGATGGGAAAAACATGCGTGCGGTTCTCGATGATACAGAGCGGCAGCAGATACTGGATGCACTGGAGCAAACAAGCTGGACGGTGGCGGGCACGAACGGCGCCGCGGCACGGTTAGGTATGAAGCGCTCCACGCTGCAATCGCGCATGCAGAAGCTGGGCATCCGCGTCTCGCGCACAGCGAAGTAAGTGCCGGTGCCGAAAACTCGGTAGTAGCCCGGGCTTTCGGCATCGGCATTTCGGCAGTCGCAGTTACTGTCAGTTCCTTCAACTCCGTTTCTTCCTATTTAGCAGCAGGTTATGGATTACCGGTGCGATCCGCACGGCTGGTTCTATAAGTGCATTTGCATCTTTGGAAAAAGGCGGGACGGATGTTAAAGATCACAAACGCAGGGACGGCCACTGAGCAGCGGTGGATTCTGTGTGGACAGTTGACCGGACCCTGGGTGGCCGAGCTCCGATCGAATTGGGAGCAAAGGCGCCAGGAATCGGACGGCCGTAAATGCCTAGTCGATTTGACGGATGTGACTTTCATCGACGAAAACGGCGAGGGACTACTGCAGCAGATGCGGAATGAGGGCGCTGAGTTCACGGCGAGCGGCGTGGATACGAACGACGTTCTCGAGAACCTCAACACTGGGGAACAACGGCCGCTCCGTAGATTTCTTGCGCATCTGGGGAACGGATGCGGTCCATCGCGCGATCGGAATTGAGAGGGGGAGAAAAATGCGTACTCTATTCAACAAGAGAATTGAAACTTGGGCAGCAGCTCTTTTGGTTGTTACGGCGTTGACCGCAGCTAGCTGCACCAAAGCAACATCGGCCGCCGGTCCGCCACCACCGCCCGATGTCGAGGTGGTTCCGGTGGAACAGCGCGATGTCCCCATCTACCGCGAATGGATCGGCACGCTGGATGGGATGGTGAACGCGGCGATCCGGGCGCAAGTAACCGGATATCTGCTCACGCAGAAATATTCGGAAGGATCTTTCGTTAGAAAAGGACAGTTGTTATTTGAAATCGACCCGCGGCCGTTTCAGGCGGCAGTCGATCAGGCGCGGGGTCAACTGGCGCAAGCGAACGGGCAGTTAGCGCAGGCGAAGGCCGGGTTGCTGCAAGCTCGGGCACAGCTTGTGGGTGCGGAGGCGAATCAACGCAGAACGCAACTGGATGAAGACCGCTACATTCCGCTTGCGAAGCAGCAGGCCATCACGCAGCAGGATCTGGATAACGCGACGCAGAACAATTTGTCCTCGAAGGCGCAAGTAGAGGCAGCCAAGGCGCAAGTCGAAACTGCCAAGGCTCAGATTCAAGCGTCGACCGCGGCGGTGCAAGCAGCGAAAGCAGGTTTGGAGACTGCCCAAGTGAATCTCGGTTTCACGCGGCTGACTTCGCCGATAGATGGCATCGCGGGTGTCGCGCAGACGCAAGTAGGCAATCTGGTCAGTCCGGCGGGCAACCCGGTCACGACCGTTTCGACGCTTGATCCGATTAAGGTCAACTTTACGGTGAGCGAACAGGAATATCTCAGGTTCACGAGACGAGATACGCCGCTGAAACAGCTAGATCTCGAATTGATCCTGGGTGATGGAACTGTCTATCCGCACAAGGGTAAGTTTGCCTTCGCGGATCGCGAGGTAAATCAGAGTACCGGGGCGATTCAACTTACAGGACTGTTTCCAAATCCTGGGAATACTCTGCGGCCGGGCCAGTATGGAAGGGTTCGCGCGGCGATCGGAAACATAGCCGGAGCGCTGCTTGTTCCGCAGCGTGCAGTTAGTGAGCTGCAAGGCAGCTATCAGGTGGCTGCTTTAGACAACCGGAATGTGGTGAGTATTAAGGCAGTCAAAGTGGGCGATCGCATCGGCTCCCTGTGGATGATCACCGATGGGCTGAAGCCAGACGAGCGGGTAGTCGCCGAGGGCGTGCAGAAGATCGCTCCGGGGATGCATGTCAACCCGAAACCATTCAGCGAACAGACAGAGACGACGGGAGGTAAGTAAATTGTCACGGTTTTTCATCAACCGGCCGATTGTGGCCATGGTCATCTCGATTCTGATGGTGATTGTGGGAGCGATCACCATCGCAACGCTGCCGGTATCGCAGTTTCCGAGCATTGCTCCGCCGGAGGTTCAGATACAGGCGAATTATGTCGGCGCCGATGCGCAGACGGTGGAACAGGCGGTCGCGACACCGATCGAGCAGCAGATGAGCGGCGTCGACAATCTCAACTACATGTATTCGCTGAATGCCGCGAACGGGCAGATGACCTCGATCGTGGATTTCGATGTGAAGACAGACCCGAATACGGATTTGATCCTCACGCAAATGCGCGAGACTCAGGCCGCGTCTCAGTTACCGGCCGATGTCACCAATTATGGAGTTACAGTTCAGAAATCGGTAACGGCCCCTCTTATGGTGATTGGGCTTTACTCTCCGCATGGGACTTATGACGCGAAGTTTCTGGCTAATTATGCCTATATCAATCTGAACGACCAACTCACGCGCGTGCGCGGCATCGGGAATGTGCAGGTATTCGGCGCGGGTCAGTATGCGATGCGTCTTTGGGTGAAACCGGACCAGTTGGCGAAGCTCGGAGTAACTGTGCCTGAAATCGTTTCGGCGATTCAGACGCAGAATACGGTGAACCCGGCCGGCCAGGTTGGCGCGGCACCCGGACCCAAGGGGCAGGAATACACATATTCAGTCCGGGCGCAGGGCCGTTTGACTTCGCCGGAAGAGTTTGGACAAATCGTGATCCGCGAGCTGCCGGATGGCGGAACGGTGCGGGTGAAAGATGTGGCTCGGGTGGAGCTGGGCGCACAGGATTACACGATCGTCGGCCGCCTAAACGGAAAACCGAGCGCCATTTTGGCGGTTTATCAGCTACCCGGAACAAACGCGGTGGAAGCCGCTGACGGTGTGAAAAAACTGATGGCGCAGGTGAAGCAGCGCTTCCCGCAGGATATGGATTACGTGGTATCGCTCGATACGACGCGCTCGGTTACCGAAGGCATTAAGGACATCGTTGTGACGCTCGGGATCGCGATTTTGCTGGTAACTATCGTGGTTTACATTTTCCTGCAAGGTTGGCGCGCGACGCTGATTCCATTGCTCGCCGTACCCGTTTCGCTCATCGGCACGTTTGTTTTCTTCCCGGTGTTCGGTTTCTCCATCAATACGCTGTCGCTATTCGGGCTGGTACTGGCGATTGGGCTGGTAGTGGACGATGCCATTGTCGTGGTGGAAGCCGTCGAACGCCATATTGAGGAAGGTCTCGCGCCTAAGGAGGCCGCCCTACAAGCGATGCGAGAGATCTCCGGGCCTGTTATCGGCATCGCGCTCGTACTCTCAGCGGTGTTCGTGCCAACGGCTTTCATACCGGGCATTACCGGGCGGCTTTATCAACAGTTCGCGGTCACCATCGCGATCTCGGTGATTCTGTCGGCGTTTAATGCGCTGACCCTCAGTCCGGCGCTCTCCGCGTTACTGTTGCGGCCGAAGCAAGAAGGACATGGGCTGCTGAGAAGATTTTTCACTTGGTTTAACGGCATGTTTGGACGTGCGACGAATGGTTACGTGCGGTGGTCGGGAGGGCTTATCCGAAAGAGCGGGGTTGCCCTAGCGATGCTGGTCATCTTCGGCTTGGCCGCTGGGCTGATCGGTAGGCGGATTCCGTCGAGTTTCTTGCCGGATGAAGATCAGGGCTACATCTTCCTGCATCTGCAGCTTCCCAACGCGGCTTCGCTCGAGCGAACGGAGGAGGTCTGCAGCAAAGTCGAGAAAATACTGGCGGAAACTCCGGGTGTCAAATACACCACCACGGTTGCCGGTTTCAGCTTACTCAGTTTTGTACGGACGACTTACAACGGTTTCTTTTTCGTCACGCTGAAAGACTGGGATGAGCGCAAGAGCCGGGGAGAACAGTACCAGCAAATTCTGCAGCATGTTAATCGGGAATTAGCAAAGCTGCCGGATGGATTTGCTATCAGCTTTTCGCCGCCGGCGATTCCGGGAGTCGGCACATCCGGCGGGTTCACGTTTGTACTGGAAGATCGCGCGGGCAAAGATGTTCAATTTCTGGCGGACAACTTAGCTAAGTTCACGGCGGCCGCGCGGAAAAGGCCGGAAATCGGGGGCTTAGTAAGTACATTTCTGCCGAACGTGCCGCAACAGTTCATCGACGTCGATCGCGATAAGGTACTCAAGCAAGGCGTGCCGCTCGGCGACGTATACAAGACCATCCAGGCCTATATGGGCGGCGTGTTTGTGAATTACTTCAATCGTTTCGGGCGGCAATGGCAGGTCTACGTGGAGGCCGAGGGCAATTATCGCAAGAATCTTGACGATATCGGCCAGTTCTATGTGCGCAACAACAAAGGCGAGATGGTGCCGCTCTCCGCGTTGACGAAGTTCGAGCCGCGCGCGGGCCCTGAATTCACCATGCGCTACAACCTGTACCGGTCAGCGCAAATCGTCGGCGGCGCCGCGCCGGGTTACAGCTCCGCCCAGGCGATGAAGGCCTTGGAGGAAACATTCGCGCAAACCATGCCGCGCGAAATGGGGTACGACTACATGGGCATGTCGTTTCAAGAGAAGAAAGCGCAGCAGGGATTACCTTCGTGGGTGATCTTCGCCTTCTCGTTGTTGTTTGTGTTCTTGATTCTGGCGGCCCTGTACGAAAGCTGGTCGCTGCCGTTCAGCGTGCTGTTGAGCACACCGGTTGCCGTGTTCGGAGCATTTGCAGTTCTGTGGCTGCGGCGCGTGATTCTCAGTCATTTTCTACCTGTCTACATGGTGCAAATCGAGGACGATGTTTACTCGCAGATCGGGCTGGTGATGCTGATTGGCCTTGCCGCTAAGAACGCCATTCTGATCGTTGAGTTCGCGAAGGACAAATATGAGGAAGGGATGGGTCTGGTAGATGCCGCGCTCGAAGGAGCCAGGCTCCGCTTGCGTCCGATTCTGATGACTTCGTTCGCATTCATTCTGGGATGCGTGCCGCTGTGGACCGCATCCGGGGCGGGTGCGGTTGGCCGCCAGATTATGGGCACGACGGTGATTGGCGGCATGCTCGCCGCTAGTGGAATCGGCATCTTTTTTATTCCGGCGATTTTCTATCTGGTCGAGAAGCTTTCGGGCGCCGCGCGGCAACATGCGCCCGCAGCAGAAATGTTCGCTGAGCCGGTGCAGGGGGATTGATATGAGTTATCGAACGATTGCCGTTTTGGTGGCCGCGGGTTGGATGACGGCTTGTACTGTCGGACCGAACTATCATCGCCCGGTTGTGCAGATACCGCAAACCTTTCGCGCTCCGGAGCCATTGCCGGCCCCGCAGGCAAATTCGTTTGCGGACCTGAAGTGGTGGGAGGTTTTCAAAGACGCGGAACTGCAAGAGTTGGTGAAAACGGCTCTCCAGCAGAACTATGATCTGCGTGATGCGGTTACCAGGGTCGAGGCCGCGCAGGCGAATCTGGGGATCACGCGGTCCAATCAGTTTCCACAAGTGGGCGCCAGCGGCGATGTGGAGTTCACGCGACTGTCGCGAAATGGCTCATTCCCGCTACCGCCTTCGTTCGTGCAATCGCAGAATCGCAATTGGGGCGAGGCATCGCTCGATTTACTTTCTTTCGAAGTAGATCTTTGGGGACGTTTACGCCGATCGACCGAGGCCGCGCGCGCGAATCTTCTCAGTGCTGAAGAAAATCGCAAAGCGGTGGTCGTCACGCTGGTGAGCGATGTCGCGACCGAGTACTTCACGCTGCGGGAGCTGGATTATGAGCTGGAAATTTCGGAGCGAACCTTGGATACGCGGCGGGATTCGCTGCAACTTGTGCAATCGCGCCGGGGCGGCGGGATCGCGACGTTGCTTGATTTGAGGCAGGCGGAGCAACTGGTTGATACGGCCGCCGAAACCATTCCCTCGCTTCAACAGCAAATCGAGCAGACGGAAAACCAGATTACTCTGCTGCTGGGAGAAAATCCAGGCAAGGTAGTCCGCGAGCGCAGCTTTAACGAGCAGATGCTGCCGCCTGAAGTGCCCGCGGGGTTGCCGTCTACGCTGCTGGAGAGGCGGCCCGATATCCGCGCAGCCGAGCAGAACCTGATCGCGGCGAATGCGCAAATCGGAGTCGCCAAAGCCGAGTATTTCCCGCGGTTGGCGCTTAGCGGCTCTATCGGCGGACAAAGCACGCAGTTAGCGAGCCTGTTTACCGGGCCCAATAGCGCCTGGAGCTTTGTCCCGCAACTTACCCAACCCATATTCACGGCCGGACGTGTCCGGGGGAATGTAAGATTGGCGAGAGCGCAACGAGACAGCGCGCTTATTCAATATCAGAAGACGATTCAGACCGCATTTACGGAAGTGTCGAACGCCCTGATTGCCCATCAAAGGGTCAGGGAGAGCCGGGTGCAGCAGGAAGCGCTGGTGACTGCGCTGCAGGATCGGAAGCGGCTGGCCTATGTGCGCTACCGCGGCGGGGTGGATACGCAGCTCAATGCGTTGGATGCGGATCGGGATCTGTTTAGCGCTGAGTTAGGTTTGCGGCAGATTAAGTTGAGCGAGTTACTGAGCGTGGTGCAGTTGTATAAAGCGCTGGGGGGCGGGTGGCAGTAGTTGTTGGACAACGCTCCGTTACGGTCGCGGTTCTGTAATAGTAGTGAGTTGCAGACGGGGGACACGCCTGCTACTCGGACCCAGGCAGGTTGTTTGAGCTTGCCCGGGGTGTCCCCAAGTGGTTTGGAACTCATATTGCCAAGGCAGCGGGGGGACATGCCTGCTACTCGGACCCAGCAGGTTGTTTGAGCTTGCCCGGGGTGTCCCCAAGTGGCTTGCAGACGGGGGACACGCCTGCTACTCGGACCCAGGCAGGTTGTCTGAGCTTGCCCGGGGTGTCCCCAAGTGGCTTGGAGTTGCTAAACTCGTTCTGTTTTGCGATACGCTAACGTTGTCGCTGCCGCGATCATTTGGGCGGCTCCGATTCAGATGGCCACTGCCGTGAACTACCCTAGTGTTGAAATTACGAATGGTCCGATCGGGCGAGATCTATTTGCCCGATGCGCAGCGCGGCTTTTATCGAGGTACCCGTTTCGATTGGTCCGGGGTGATCTCCAGCCTGCAAGCGAACGGGCACGACTACTATGGCGAGTGGTTTAACTAGACCGACTCATCCGTTCATGATTTCGTTTCCGGGATGCGGATATCGTCGCCGGCCCGTGCAGCGCGATCACCGGTCCGGTGGATGAGTTGGCCCAATAGGATACGACGAAGC
>CAWBDW010000014.1:0-26807 GCA_963787545.1 uncultured Acidobacteriaceae bacterium | reverse complement strand
TCTGTTCTGAGATGACTAGGACACGAACGCCCTAACGATCCATCCGGAGCCGAAATAATAAAGATATGGATTCCGGTCATTCACGCCGCGCTTTTCTCGGCACTGGATTGGCTGCAGTCGCGGCGGCGCAGACGAGCAGAGACAAAACGCCTGGCGAGCAAAGCCGCATCTCGCGCGCCGACTTAGTCTACGACCAGCCCGTCGCGCGCAGCGAAGAGGGCATGCCCTTGGGGAACGGGCGCATGGGCACGCTGGTCTGGACCACTCCGGCCCAAATGCGTTCTCAGATCAATCGCGTGGACGTCTACGCCAACAACAGCTACACGAACAGCTTCTTCGAGCGGCACAACGACGAGTCTTCGTGGCCGCGGCGTTCAAACCGAGATGGTGGCGTGGGCGCAGCTTGAAGCTGCCGCGGCGAAAGGCTATCGTGCGCTGGCGCGCGAAACGGCGGATTGGTGGCACGATTTCTGGTCGCGCGGCGAAGTTCAGCTCCACAGCAGCGACGGCGTCGCAGAGTTCATCGAGCAGAACTATCATTACTTCCTGTATGTAATGGGCGCGAGCTCGCGCGGATCGCTCCCGCCGAAGTTCAACGGGATGCTCTGGAATACCGGAGGCGACCTACGAACCTGGGGCGCACAACATTGGTTTGCAAATCTGAGCTGCTATTACGAAGGCTTGTTTGAGACGAATCGGCTTTCGCTGCTGGACCCGGCATTCGACATGTACAGCGGGATGTATGAGGCTTGCTGCGTCGCGGCGCGCCAACAATGGGGAAGCCAGGGAATGTATATTCCCGAAACGGCTTATTTTGACGGGCTCGAAAAGCTCCCCGAGGATGTGGCCGCTGAGATGCACGAGCTCTATCTCATGCGGAAACCATGGGCGCAGCGGTCCGAGCGGTTTCGAACATACTCCGAGACAAAGCACCCGCATTCGAGCCGCTGGAACTGGATGGCTTCGGGGCGATACGAGAAAGGCCGATGGGAGACTACGGATCGCGGGTACGGCCCGTACGGAAACGTCAGTCATATCTTTGGCTCAACCGCGAAGATCGCCTACCTTTACTGGCGCCGCTACGAGTTCACGCAAGATCGGGAATGGCTGCGGACGCGAGCGTATCCGATGCTGCGCGGCGCGGCCGAATTCTATCGAAATCATCCCAATGCCGGCAAAGAAGCCGATGGCAAGTATCACCTCCGCTATGCCAACAGCAATGAATCGGTGTGGGGCGCTCGCGATACCGATGAAGATCTCTCGTCGATCCGCGGCGTCTTTGCGGTGCTGCTGAGCGCTTCCACGATTCTCGATCTGGATGCCGGCATGCGGCCCGTGTGGCGGGACTTTCTCGCGAATCTGGCGCCGCTCGCGATCAGTTCGGATGCGGATGCGCTTCGCCCGGCCGGCTATCACGGTCCGCAAGTCTTCGCGCGTGGACGAACGCCTGCCGTGAAGGTTGGCGGCGGCATATTGCCCGACCAGAACAGTCTGCCGATGTGGTTCTTCGACCTGTGCAACCTGGAATCGCGCGATGCCGGGATGTTGCGCCTGGCGAACACCACCTTCGACGCGTACTTCCCACACGGCATCACGGCGGAGACACCCGTTGGGGTGCTTTCGAAGCTGCCGATCGCGGCATCGATTCTCGGACGCAGCGAAGCTGTCCGTTACTTGATTGCGAATCAGATTCGAGCGATCACGCCGGAACGCAAGACGGCCTACCGGAACGGGGGTGTTCTCGCAAATCGTATGACATTGCGGGAAGGCCCGCAAGGATTAGATGCGGAGCGGTTGGGCCGCGCCGCGCAAGCGCTTCATCTCGCGTTATTGCAGAGCGCTCCGGCCGCGCCAGGGGAGGAGCCGGTGGTTCGAGTATTCCCCGCGTGGCCCAAGGATTGGGATGCGCGATTTACGCTGCTTGCACGCGGCGCGTTCTTAGTAACTTCTTCGATGACGAATGGGACAGCCCATTCGGTGGAATTGGTTTCGAACGCAGGCGCTCCGTGTCGGCTACGCAATCCATGGGCGAACGCCGAGATTGAGATTCACCGCAATGGCGCTCCTGTGGAAACGCTGACCGGGCCGTTGCTCAGCTTTGAAACGAAGAAGGGCGAGCCGATCATTGTGCAGCCGAAGCGCAATCGGCAAGCCGCAGCAGCTTCCCACCAATCTTTCTCCGGAGCATGAATTTGCCTGGCTCGATTGTCACCTCGTCGCTGAAGTCGGGCATCTCGATCACGAAGCCGCCTCCGCCCGATTCGTGAAAGCTTTTCACGTGAGGCGAATTGACGTAGGGTTCGTATAGCGCGGCATAACGTGTCTCCGCCCCTTCGCGACGCGCCATTACAAACGGCACGGGAACACGAAGATTCGGACCCAGACCTTGTCCAGTTACTACGGTTGTATCTGGTGCGCCCAGCATATACAACTTCAGGTTCGAACCGGGTTGTAGAAACGCAGCGTTCCATGCTCCGGGTACTTCAGCCGCCTGATCGCCTGTGAGGTGTTGATAACCGTCCGTTTGCGGCAGCGCGGTGTATGGCTTGAGCGGCAGACTAACTGACAAATTACCGAAGTTATGATACAGCCAATCGAAGCGGTGCGCCGTTCCGTCCGTCGCACGAGCTGTCGAGACATCGAGTATATATTCGCCGGTCTGTACGAGCGTGCGCTCCAGTTCAATGCCCGGGTAAACCGGTCCGGCCGAGGCGCGAATAACAGTCACATAGGGCGAAGGGCACCATTCAAGGAGCCGGCCCGTCGCCGCTGCTTGCCGATGCTCATCGACCGAAATCGTATTATGGGCGACCGTCATTTTGTCCCAAGTCTTATGTGTCGGGGCGCCATAAGCTTGCGTACCAGGATCGACGGCCAAGTGCTTCCCGTTCGCGTAACTGATAAAGGTCAATTTGTCGAAATGGCCGTGACCTCCTCCGTGCGGACCGAATTTGATAGCTACGGTATGATCGCTGCCGCGGACGCGGAGGGTCGCGAGACCAGCATGCGGAAGAAGCTCGCTCGCAAGGACAGGCGTTTGGCCGGCGGGCAGTTCCGCGACTCCCCATAGCAATGCATCCAATCCACGCGGCGCGTCGTGGAGAACGGTCAGATACAAGGGATCGTGAAAAATCTTGTAGCCAATTTCGTAGTAGCGCGCCTGCGATGAAAGCTTCCCAAGGCCAGTGTCGTTGAAGTTCGGAAGCGTTCCATCCGGGAACACGCATTGGAGGGGCGCATCGAACATTCTCTTGAGAGCCGCGGCTTCCGGCACCGCAATACCAGCCCGTACCGCCATCTCGCGCGTCAGCAGCAGCGGGTCCAGCGCGAAGAAATGATATCCCCATGAGCCTTCCAGCCATGGGCCATCCGGCATTATGCTTTCGCGCATCTGGAACTTGAATCCGCCTTGTCCATTGATGGCTAACTCTGTCAGGGATCGATCGCCAAGCTCAAGCCCGATGGCGAGCAGAGCAGCATTATGCCAGCTCTGCCAATTGCTGGTGCCCATGTTGTTCCTGGCAATTACCGCCGCTGCGTTGCGGAGCACCTTCGATTCGAAGCGCGAGCGGTCATCGGCGGGAATCGCATCGCGGACCAGGTCGTAGCCGAAGATCAGCGGTACGATCCACTTCGCTTCCGACAGCGTCTGCGACATCACCCGTGCGCCACGCTTGGTATTCAGGTGATTGTCGTTGTCGTGGATGGGGAGCTTCGGGTAGAGCTCAGAATAGGCATTGATAATGCGATCCACCTTTTGTACATATTCGGCTTTACCTGTAAGACAGTAGGCAAGGCCGAGATCGCGGGCGGCACGAGCGTTGTCGTCGCTGCGCATCATGTAAACGACGTTATCTATCGGCCAGCCGTGATAATCCTTGCCATCAATGGGACAGATGTTCTTTTTACCCTCCTGTTTGAGGCGCACGCCATGTACAGGGCAGACGTAATCGTGCGACCAGCCAGCTCCTTCCGTTGGGAGCGCCCATTTGGAGAGACCGAACTGGCGCAGATGCTGTGCCGGCCACTCATCCGCTTCCTGGATCAATTGATCGATTACGTGCGCGGCCCAGGGCTGCTTTGCCGCTATTTCGTGCATGCGCTGAATATCGCTGCGATTGAGAAGGAGGTGTGGCTGGCTCGAGAGAGGCGATGCAAACAGCGCTATGAGAAAGAGGAGCGGGACCATT
Organism: uncultured Acidobacteriaceae bacterium; assembly: GCA_963787545.1. Classification (GTDB taxonomy): domain Bacteria; phylum Acidobacteriota; class Terriglobia; order Bryobacterales; family Bryobacteraceae; genus Bog-105. The sequence continues at coordinate 22,617 of CAWBDW010000014.1, read as the reverse complement.
ATTATTACTGTTGAATGGTAACCGGCTTAGTGGCAGTTCCAGCGCCTTCGCCACCGGGAGTAACAGCCGCCACGCTGAAGGTATACGTTTCGCCTTTCTTAAGATTGTCGACGACGTCGAAGGTCGTGTGCCTGCCTTCTAGAACCAGGACGCGGCGGCCTTTGAAGATAACCTTGCGGCCGCCGGGGTTGACGGTAACTGCGTAGGCGATGATTGGGTCCGCTCCCTCACGGTCGCGGTTCTGTGGCGGGGCTTGGAAGTGGATGCTGGCCATGCCTACTCCTGGAAGAGCGAATGCGTTGGCCGGTGCAGCGGGCGTAGCCGCTGGCGCGTTACTTACTGAAATGGGAAGTGATGGTAGCGAAGGGACGGTGACGCCGGTGCTGTTTGTCGCAACCACCGTAAACGTGTACTCGTTGCCATTTGTAAGATTCGGTATTTCAACATAGGCGTTAGTAAGGAAGTCCGCGGCAGAAATGCTGGCTTGCGCGCCATTACTTGCGGTCACGGTATAGGAACGGACGGGCTCGCCGCCTTCGAATACAGATGGACTCCAAGTCACGTAGGCGGCCCCATTTCCAGCGGCTGCTGCGACCCTGCTTGGAGGTTCGGGGGCGCTTGTTCTCCCGAAACGATCGTTGAGAATGTGCCGGTATTGAGGCTCCAGACCGGCGCTGTCGAGAATTTCCTTGGGCGCCTGGCTTAGGGCGTCGATGAGGTGATTCCCTTCCTCGATCACATTGCCCTGGGATGTATCGCGGCCGCCTTGCTGCCAGTAATTATTCTCGATCGCGAGCGGGTCGAAGTTCTTTCCATCCTGACCGTCGTAGTAGTCTTTGTGCCGCGAGCCCCAGTTATCGAAATTGGTGTTGAAGATGATGTTATTCGCGACGGTGATATTACAGGATCCATTGTCTGTATAAATACCGTGCCCGGTACTGAACTGATCGCGAACTACGTTGCCCATAACCTGTTCACCGTCTTTAAGAGACTTGCCCGTCAACCCTTGTGTGTAAATTGCACCTCCGTCGGCCAGCACCAGCATGTAATCGAAAATCAGGTTGTGGGCGATGATATTGCCCTCGGAATAATTCTCCTGTCCCGCTTGTTTGATTTTGTCCGGCCAGCCGCCCCAGCCGATCGACATGCCCGCATACGGAAGGTGATCGAGCTGGTTGTGTTCTATGCGCGTGTTTCTGGCGTAGCCGACGACAATGCCGATTCCGCCGCGAAACTCCGCGCCGATGGAGTAGATATGGTTGTTGAGTATCTGATTTCCGGTGGTAAATTCTTCGGGGGGCGCGAGCGGCTTATCGACGCCGCCCAGTTCCAAGCCATTTCCCGATATATCGGTGAAGGTGCAGCCTTGCACGAGATCTGACTGCGATCCGTCTCCTAAATCCAATCCAGCCGCGCCCAAATGGACGAAGGCATCGCCGATGAATTTTATTTGGTGGCTGTCGCGGAATGAGACGTTCCCTGGCGCTTTGGTCCAATTGCCATAAGGACATGCGCCGTTGGGGACGAGATGGCAAAGGCCTTGTTTGGCGTATCCGTCCGGCTCCGGTAACCATATAGTTCGCCTGTATCTCTGAAAACCCTTCCGGAGCTGCTCGGAAACAGCCAAGTAGCGTACGAGAATTGAAGGCCGGAAAATGTGATGTCAGCGGTTGTTGTCTCCGGAGACAAGCGTTTCCAGTATCGGGACTTCCACATCGGCGTCTGTAAGGTTCTCGCCTTTTCGCGGGACATAATAGATCACTCGCGCAGTTCGATCGAAATACCATTGGCCCGGTGTACCGAGCAGTTCGTAGGCGTTTTCCACATATTCCGGTTCTTTCCCGACGCTCTTCGGGCCGACTAAGTTGGCCGTTCGCGCTCCACTGGGTAACATAACGCGTTTCGTCGAATTATCCCAGCAAGGCTGCGCCATTGTGATGCTGGTTCCATTGATCGACGCGATTGGACAGCGGGGTTCGGTCCAGGCGCCGAGACCCGATGATTTCTCCGACCATACGGCATTGCCTCCGGTGTAGACAAACTCGATATCGGAGACGTTTTTCCAATTCGCCATGACGGGAGAACTTGCCGTGTAGCCCTGTTTCGGTCTCCGTGAGGGTTACGGGAAGGCGTCCTCTGGCTCGTTGAGCGCGAACGCCATTGACGTAAAGCTGGCGCGTGTTTTTCAATTCCGGCGGGGCGGGCGAGGACCACAGGTTGCGGTTTGCGTCGATGCACTTCCATCCGGTGACTGCAATGCCGCCGCCGATCACGGGCTTTTGCCCTGGTAGAGCGGCATAGGTGACGCCGGAATCCTGTGGAGTTAAAGTAAGTGGACTGGATAGACGGTAAGTTCCGCCCGCAAGGTATACAGTCTTGTGATTCATGCGACGTACAAGATCCCGCGCCTGTTCCAGGGTGCGTATAGGGTGGTCGCGAGTGCCCGCGTTCGTGTCGTTTCCGGTTGGTGAAACGTAAATTTGAGCTTTTGCCAGCAAGGATGCGGTGAGGAGTAAGAACAGGAATTTCATGATGGATGCCCATTCAGCCAGAGCAGCGATTCGAGCAGATAGTAGTCGCCGTAAATCAACATGCCGTCCTTCGGACGCGTCCCGCAGCCATGAAGCAGCACGCCGGAACTGGTGAGGTATCGATCGATGAGCGACTGCACAATTTCTTCACCGCTGCGCCTGTACAGCGTTCGCCGCGCCGGATCTTTGGTCAACTCAGATAAGCGGAGCAGTCCTCCCGCCAGGATCGCGGCTGCCGAGGAGTCTTTATTTCTAAAATGGACGCCTTCATCGGTGAAGTCGTACCAAGGCACTTGATCTTCAGGCAAGTTGTTTATTGCCGATGCCGCGACTTTTTCGGCGGTTTCTAACAGCCGCGGATCGCGCGTGGCGCGATACGCTTCGGCAAATCCATAAACCGCCCACGCTACGCCACGCGACCAATCGGTGTCGGCCGCATATCCCTGATGAGTGTGCGTGAACACTTCGGCTCCCGGTGACGCATGATTCGGAAATGCGAGCACCTGGTTGCTGGAATGGAATTCCTGGCGGTTGTCGCCCGGATTGTAATGGACGGACTGGATCACGGTGCCATCGGGGCGCACCAGCCACTGCGCGGACTTGAGCGCGTGCTTTAATCCCAACTCGCGCCAGTGCGGATCTCCAGTTTCCTGCGAGGCCCACCACCAGATCTGCAGGTTCATCATGGTGTCGATGATGGTGTCGTCTCCATTGACGCCCCAGGACGCTATTAAGTTCGTGAGCGGATTATAAAGCTGCTGCAACCGCGCCGCCGCACGCAATCCAGCGTCGCGATACTTTGCTTCCTTTGTCGCTTCATAGCCCAGCACGGAGGAATAGTAATTCAGAAAGCCGGTGTCGTGATTTTCCTTGTGCTCCATCCCGAGGAGGCGCGCATTCCACGTTTCGGCCCAATTCCTGTAGCGCACGTCTTTGGTGTAAGCAAAAAGCTTCCACAACTCGCCGACCCAGAATCCGCCGGTCCAGAAATAGCCTTTTTGCTCTTTCCACTCGCCGGTAGTCTGGTCGCCATCGGTGAAGAATCCGAGGCCGACGTATTTGTCCATTGTTCCAGGCTGCGTCGCTTCGACAATTGGGAGCCAGTGATGGGCGGTTCGATCTACGGATTGCCGCAATAAGCCGATGGCTTCCGAATAAGTTCGATGCGCGTTCGAGGGCGCAGTAGGCGTCTTGGCGAGGATCTCCAGCGCAACGGGCCGCGCGAGGCGCAGGCTGGTGGCGGAAAGATAATCGACGAAGCTATCGCGCGTGGGAGTGGGAAGGGCGGGCATCAGCGTACCCGCTCCGTTGCGATGCGCGGGATCCGGATCGTTGACGATCATGGCTTCCGTGTTTTCCTGGTCCCACATGGCGGCGACGTACCATTGCGCGGCGCCGTCCTTCGGAACAATCTGGACGAAGTGATTGGCGGGATCGGGCGCGGCAGTGTGCGATTCGTCGCGCGGAATCAATACAGCGAGACCGAGATTTTCGTCTGGAAGATCGTTGTGCGCGGCCTTCATTCCAGGCGCTACGACTTGATGTCCCCAGGTGGCGAGAACAGTCATCTCGCCGGTCGGGGAGAGACATGAGAGGTATCGCGGGTTTTACTGGAATGCCGGTGACGAGTACCAAGTTGGGCGGGTTGGAAATAGTGAGGCGCTGCTCGAAATCGTGTTCGCCTGCCCATTGGGTAAAGCGGTCGATCAGATCCACACTCTTTCCGCCGACCTGCCAACCTTTGTACTCGATCTCTGCGATGGAGCGCACGGGCCCGCTGCTGAGGATGCGCCAGTTGCGTTCCGCAACATCGGATATCCGCACCACTTGCCCATTGACCAGAGCCGCGACAGAGCCGATGCCGATGGATTGCCCTACATCGAAGATGTCGCGACCTAGCGGCGACTTCTGGTGGTAGACGTAATCGGGCGAGCTGAACAAGTTGAGGTAGAGACCGGGACGCCGCTTTCCGTATAGATCGATGGCGTTTCGCTTATCGAAGTAAATTCGCCACGCGATCTCGTCGGATTCCCAGCCCAGCCCTTCGAACTTTCGCGAGAATTTCATGTCAGTGCGCTGCGGATAGATCGAACGTAGATGGCTCAGAAGTTCGGCGGGGCCGTAGGAGATGGTGACAATGCGCGTCTGGTTGGGTTTGAGCTCGATCTGGAATGCGATCTCGTCGGCCTTGCCGTCGCCGTTGAGATCGTCCGCTTGCGACGGCAACTCAGTAGTCTCGAGCGCGCCGGCATTCGCTGGTGGTGACGACAATGGGAGTTGCCCGGAAACCGGGAGTGGCCCGGAAGCCGGGGGCGACTGCGGAGAAGATCTGAGACTCGGACCGTTACGTCGGCCGCAGGCTGCAACACATCGGTCTTGTTTGTGACGGTGAGTTTTATGCTGTTGATGCGCGAAGCGCCCTGGAGGAAGCTGAGGCTGATTAGAAGCAGCGCCGTTGTTTTCATCGCGCGAGCCAGCCTCCATCGACCACCAGCACGTGGCCGTGCACGTATCTGCTCGCTTCGGAACACAGGAAGACCGCGGCGCCGCAGACATCGGATGCATCTCCCCAGCGTCCGGCGGGAATGCGTTCCAGGATCTGCCGGTTTCGTGTTTCGTTAGCACGCAGCGCGGCGGTGTTATCGGTGATCATGTAGCCGGGCGCGATGGCGTTTACGTTGACGTTTTTTCCGGCCCACTCGTTAGCCAACGCTTTGGTGAGCTGCGCGACGGCACCTTTCGATGCGGCGTAGGCGGGCACAGTAATTCCGCCTTGAAATGCGAGCAGCGACGCGATGTTCAGAATCTTGCCGCCGCCTTGCGCGATCATCTGCCGTCCGGCGAGTTGGCTGAGACGAAAGACGCTGGATAGATTCACATCCAGCACGGCCGCCCAATCTTCGAACGGGTAATCGACCGCGGGAGCGCGCCGGATGATTCCCGCATTGTTCACGAGAATGTCGATTTTTCCGAAGCGATCGAGAGTCTGATCCATGATGCGCCGCGCAGCGTCTGGATCACTCAAGTCCGCCTGGATCATGGCGCGGTGCCGGTTGCCATGGGATGCAACTTCGGCACCGGCTTCGGCAAGCGCTGTCGCGATGGCCGCGCCTAAACCGGTTGAGGCGCCTGTCACCAAGGCAGCTTTTCCGTCAAGCCGGAAGGCGTCCAGAATCATTCGCGGCCAGTTTCGAGTCCGGTAGCGCCGCCGGCGTACTCCGGCTGAACATTCACCACCCCAAACTGGCGATCGGCGACTTCGCGGTGAGCCGCCATGATCCAAAGAAAATTGATGGATGCTCCGGGCGCCGCTACGTTCGGGTGATAGCCACGCGGCATGACGACGCAATCGCCTTCGCGAACGGGAACCGCGAGCTCCGGCTGCTGCGGATTCGTGTAAACGAACTGGACGCCCCAGGCAGGACGCGGCATATCGATATAAAGGTAAGCCTCTTCGAGCATTTCGGCGTGCTCATGAGGCGGCCACGAGGTCCAATTGCCCGGTTCGCTAAAAGTGACGCCCGCCACAATTCTTCCCGCCTGGACGTTTTTACCGATCAAGATATTGATATCTCTTTTACTGCTCTGGCCGCCCGTTTTGAAGTGCAGACCGGGATCTTGCTGGACTTCTTTGAACGAGACAAATTTCAGAGGATAAGTATGTTCGACCGGCGCAGAGATCTCCGCCAAATCACACTCTTCGGCAGCGGCCTTGACGGAGATTTCAGCTTCGCGCGGAATATAGAGAGCATCGTAGAGACCCAATTCAAAGCGCTTTCCCGCGGTCTCGACGCCGGCGCGTCCTTTCAGGCATATCAGGCCGGTTTCCTGGCCTTCGTTGGCGAAGTGTATCGGTTCGTCAGTGGAGTTCAGTATGATTCGTCCATAGTGCAGGCGCTCGAGTGGAGACGATCCGGGTTGCAACCAAGAGGTGCGCCCTGGTTTGGAATCGGTTGCGCGGATAACGCAATCGCTCTCGGTGAGCCCAGTGCGGTTCACATCGTGGTACAGTATAGATCGCATTACGCTACACAGTTTATTAGGGATAGAGAACAGTGTCAACAGAAAAATCCCCCGCAACCGGGGTACTCGTTCTTCACAAAACTCTCGACATTCTGGAAACGATCAAGGAATCTTCGAGCGGCCTGAGGCTGGCGGATGTTCATCGCTCGGTTGAGCTTCCGAAGGCGACGGTTTACCGCATCCTGAATACTTTGGAGACGCGCGGCTATTTGGATCGGGATAAGCACGGGCATTACCGCATGGCGCGAAAGCTGTTCGATTTGCAACGATCCGCGCCGATCGAAGAGGTTCTGAGCCGGGCGGCGCAGCCTTTGATTGCGGAACTGAGCGCGCAGTGCAAGGAGACCATCAATCTGGGAATTTTGGATGCGGGCGAGGTGGTGGTGATTCAGACGCTGGAGAGCGCGCAAGCGGTTCGCATGTCGTCGAAAGTGGGCAATCGCCGGCATCTGCATGCCACGGCGCTTGGCAAGGTGATGTTGAGCGGCATCGCGGATAAAGAGATTCTCCGACTGGTACGGCTGAAGGGCTTGCCCAAGCTGACGGCGAATACGATTGTGACGAAGACTGCCTTGCTGGCTGAGATTCAAAAAATACGGCAGCAGGGATACGCGATCGATAACCAGGAAAACGAAATCGAGGGGCGCTGCATTGGCGCGCCAATCATCGGACCCGATGGCCGGGTGATCGCCGCATTGAGTATTTCCGGACCTGTTTTTCGCATGGATGTGGCACATGCGCGATCGTTGGCGCCGAAGCTGAAAGCCGTTTGCACGGCTATCTCGCGGGCTATCGAAGTTCGGTAGCCACGAATGCACACGAATTAACACGAATAAAAGTCTCAAGATGGGGCGCGAGCTACGAGGGCTCGCGGCGGAGGAGGCTTAGCGTGCCGATGTGGCCGGCGCCGGAGGTCTTTTCCAGTTTGGCGAGTTCGCGCCATTCGGAATAGAACAGGCGCTGCTCGGCCCAGCAGGCATTGGTTTTCTGGATGGAATTGGGCGTGAGCCAATCGTATTCGGCGGGAACACCCTTGGGGAAAGTGATAATGCGCTCGACCAGGAGGGGCTTGGAGGAGCTTTCGGCCGCTTGCGCGAGAATTTGCTCATTGGTGGGCGAGCAGGAGGTGCGGGCGGGAGCGTTGGGAGGGTTCTCGACGCTGACGAATTGCTTGATTTTCAGATGCTCCGCGCATTTTTTTGCTTTGCCCTCGAGCCATTTGGTTTCGATGGCGACGCGTTTGTTTTGGGCGAGCTTGTCGAGGTGTTCGCGGCGGTGCAGGCGGTCGTAGTGCGATTCGAGATCTTGAAACCAGCGCCGGAATTTGCGCTCGGTGGTGGTTTTGTAACGGGAGAAAGTGGTGAATAGCTTGATGTGCTCGGGAGTCCAGAGCCAGGCGTCGCCCGGGACGCGGCATTCGATTTCCGCGAGGCGTTTGCTGTTGCGCTTGAAATGCCAATGGGCGAGAGCGGTTTCGGTGACGATCATTTCGGCGATGTCGTCTTCGGGGTTATAGTTCTCAAACCAGGAGCGGACGACGAAGGCGAATTCTTCGGGATCTTCGTCGGGCAGGACGTGTTTTTCCGAGCGGCAGCCGTGGATGAGGCGGTTCATGCTGGAGCGCTCCTTACCCGCGGGTGTGATGGGGCCGGTTGCATGGCCGGGTTTGGCGGGCGGATTTTCCTGCTGCGGATTTTCTTCCGGGTCCGGCGAGATTTCGATTTCATCTTGTAAGAGATATTCGCTCATACTTCCGCGCTGCTTCCTTGCGCACAACGGGCACCCAACGCCGTGTGCGCTTACGCGTATAAGTGTCGGATGGCTCAGTGCGGCGCGGCGGGTAAATAGGTGGGAAGCTGTTGAAAGTGCACTGGAAATAAATATGAGGATTTTTGAACTGGAGATTTGGGGTGGGCGCGAAATGGATTTTTGCCGAACGAAGTGGCGCTTTCGAAAATTGTGACGTTCAGACGGCTAAAACCGTCGACGCAGTGACGGGAGGAACGCGCTTGCGGACTTGCAGACCTGAAGCGGGCCTAAACTCTCCGCTCAAATCGAGCAGGAGGGCCTTTTATTTAGCCTTGGTCATTGCGTTCGCATCGGCAATGGGGGCGCGCCTGTCAGCGCAATATGACGCGTCATCGAACCCGCGCGGGCCGCTCTCGCAGCAGCACACCACGCCAAATGCACCGCAGCAACGGATGCTCATCAAAGCAAAGATAGTGCTCGAAGACGGTGCAGCGTTAAATGTTGCGCCCCAAATCGTGATCGCGGATGTTCCGGGAGCGTGCCGCGTAGCCGAAGTCTTTAGAGACGGTACGGTCACGCTTTATTCCGCTTCACAACCAATGGATTTCCGCAACCCGCGACCGATTGCTTGTAACATCTGGAAAATCTCTCTGCCTGGGTATGAAGATGTGTCCGGATGGGTGAGGAACGGGTCAGTGATCGTGATGCATCGTCTTGGAGAACATGAGGGCGCCTCTGTTTCGGTCACGACGCTAAAGGCTCCTGCGGAAGCACAGGAAGCGTACGGGAAAGGGGAGGCCCTTATGGCGAAACAGAAGTGGGCCAAAGCGCAATCGTATTTCGAAAAGTCCGGCGCGCGGGCTGTGTGAAACGGCAATCGAATCGGATCTAGCCGAAGAAGTTCCGCAAGCGCGATTTTTGCTGGGTTTGATCTTCGCCGATACCGGTCAACGGGCAAGCGCGATTGAAGCTTTCAAGGCCTACGAAAAAATGGCGCACCGCGGGCCGATGGTGGATGAGGCGAAAAAGCGAGTTAAAGAATTGGGAGCCCCCTAAATGTGTACGGCGACACAGCATCTCAGTGCCGGGGATGGAACACAGGATTGCGTGTAGCCGTAACACATACTGAAGCCGCACGTCGGTTTCTTGACCACTCGTCTTGCAGTCATTCAGATAAGATTGTGACCATACCGGAATGTCAAAACTGAAAAGTTCTCCTGTGGCCCCTGAACCGAGGCCGCACAAGAGTCGAAACGGAATTGCGGAGTGGGCAGTAACCGTCCTTCTCCTCCTGTTTGGAACGACGACACTTTGCGAAGCATTCGTCATCCCAACGGGTTCGATGGAGGATACTCTGGTAGTCGGCGATCACCTTCTCGTAGACAAATTGGCGTATGCGCCGGCTGGTCCAATAGGCAAGCATCTTTTGCCCTACGAGGACCCACAGCATGGAGACATAATCGTCTTTCGTTATCCACCGGATATAAAGCAAACTTTGGTTAAACGGCTTATCGGGCTGCCAGGAGATCGTATCAGGATCACCAACGGTGTGGTCTACCGAAACGGGAAAAGACTCAACGAGCCGTACGTGTACCACAAATATGCGTACGACCCTGCCCTCGATAACTTCCCTTGGCCGTGCTGCCGTCCGGTAAAGGAAGACCTGGCAGGGCAAGCACAACAGCAGATGCTTGATCACGATGTTAGCGCTGGCGAGGTGATTGTCCCGAAGGATCATTATTTCGGGATGGGCGATAACCGCGACAATTCGTCTGATAGCCGGTATTGGGGCTTTATTCCCCGGGACAACGTTATTGGCAAACCGTTCCTGATTTATTGGTCATATCGAGCATCCACGGAGGACTTAACCGGTGACACTGCAGGTTCGCTGCTGACGCACGCGATCGATCTGGGGGAGCATTTCTTTACCCGCACTCGATGGGACCGAACTTTTAAATTGGTACGCGGGTTTCCTGACTACGCACTGCCGACAAAACCGCTTCCGGTGAAACCTGGTCTAAGCAATCCTTAACGCGGATGCCTGGTTGATCCAGGTCGCGAAGGGTAGATCTATCGCATTGAGATTTTCAAGTTGTCGTCTAACATGGCTACTTAAGACATTACCGGACGGAGGGCGGACTTGTCGTTCCCTAAACGTTTACATGACGAGTAGCCGACGAGCTAGACAGAATTAATGCCGAATCGCTATCGCGAGCCTTGATAATAGCTCGCGATGCGCTCATACACTTCGGGTGGAAACTTCAGCGACTTGTAGACGTTACAGCTGTCCTTATCCTGCTCTGCGGTGTCACAGATCGGAAATTCCTGTTCTTTCATCCAGGCGAGAATGCGGTCCGGCTTCGGCGGATTGTAGCCGTGAGCTGTGACTTGCGCGAAAATACTGCGGGCTTTTTCTTCGTCGCAGTCCGGATCCTTTGTCAGCAGATCGAGCATTTCGTCTTCTGACAGGAAATGCTGGCCGACCATCACAAAGACAAGCCTTCCGTAATGGCCGATGTCCTCCCCACGCTCGAGGGATTCCAGAAGATGGTTCATCATCGGGCTTTGCTGAAGATCTTGAAGTGGCATGTGCGTTACCTAATCGTGAGACGCGACAAATGGCGCCGCGTTTCGCCTTGCGTTCGCCTTTACTTGAATAGGGCGTTTAGCTCCGCTTCCCGGTCCCAGTCCCCGATAGGGCCGCCATTTCGAGTGTTGCGCGACCCATTGGTCCCAATCATCTCTGTACAACACTACCTGGTCAGCGTCGAGCCTTCGTCTACGCGCGTTTGAAGTCTTGACCTATAGTGACTGCTTCACTGCTGATGACAAGACTGACTTCAAAACATTCGGAACTTCATTAAGAGCTATGGTCGAGATTCTTCTAAATGCACGACGTAGAAATCTCGAAATAAAGAACTCCATCGCGGCGTGGCCTCGAGTGACAACGCTCCTTAATAGATCCAAACAGGGAGCGGTCGACGCGGTTTTGTCCTACGATCGGGTCATAGGTGAGGCGCTTCGTCTTGCGAGGGACGCTCAGCGGAACTACGAAGACTTGTGCGGCTCGATTTGAAGACTTCGAACTCTCCCTGTTGTCGTGTTCCACGCTGGGACGAGCAGTACGGTAAGTGAGAGCTTGCCTTCACGAACCAACCGCCACTAAGTTGACGATTATGCTTGATCGCGGTTAGGGCTTGCAGGGCCCGTCGTTCGGAGCTTATGCGTTTCTAATTAAGAGATCGACAAATTGGACCCAGGGGGTTTTTGCTCGGGGGAGCTGGTTGTAGGCGGTGAGCAATTTCGGGGAGGGTAGGCCGATGCCTGCCAGGCCGGGGAAAACGATGCTGCTTGGATTGAAGGGACTGATCTGCTGGCGCGGCCAGGTGCTTGGATGCAGCACGTAGGGAATCAGGTAGTCGAAGGCGGTCTCGACTCTGGAATGCCAGAGATCCACACCCGCGACTTGGGCCAGGCGGCAGATGGTGGCAAAGGCATCCAGGTTGAACCCGGAGTAGCCGAGCGAATTGGTTCTCGCCTCTTCTCTGGGACAACTGCCGTTCGGGCGGATTTCCGTCGGAACCAAATAGTCGCGATAGTCGTTCCAGGCGAGGCGGAGCGCGCTGGAATTTCCGGCGAAAGCGGCGAAGGCGGCCACTTTGGCTGCCCACCAGGTGGCGTGATTGTTGCCGCTCTTTTTCTCGTCGAGACCTTTGCGGCTGGTGGTCATCCATTCGAGGAATTGCGAAAACCATTGGCGCAGCCCGGTGAGCAGACCGGCGTCGAATCCTCCCGCGGCTTCGATTAATACGATGCCTTGCACGGCATGGATGAGCGAATTAGTATCGATGAGACCGATTCCACGGCCGGTAGTGACACCGCGAATCGCCTGCCCGTATTCCAGGTTCGGATTCATGCGGGTCTTCGGATCGAGAAACCAGGTCGAGAGAATCGCGGCTGCGTGCGGAACGCACGGCGCTTTGTCGAAGAAATACGCGCCGATCGCGAGCGCGAGGACCGCCTCCGACATGATCCCCATATTGTTGTGATTGGCGACGAAGCGATTCGGGTTGCGTTGTCCATCGCGCCGTATGTACGGAGCGGCGGGGTTACTCGGATTCGGCCACCAGTAGGGACCTTCGCTGAAATAGTCGTTCGGACCGGCGGCTGTATTGGTTGCGTTCGGTCTGTGAAATGTGACGCTCCACGGTCCGGCTTTCAAGGCGTTCTCCGCGAGCATAGCCAGAATGGGGTGCGTCCGCGCGGCGGCGCGCATGCGTTTTGCTTCAGCGGCGGTGATCATCAACAACCGCTCGTCGCGTATGAGAAACGAACTCGCGGCTGCGACGAATTCGCGGCGGCTGACCATCAGAAATCGAAGCGCGCCACCAATTGCAGGAAGCGGGGCTGGCCGGCGGAAGTAATGAGGCCGTAAGTCGGCGAGTTGAAATAGGGTACACCGGCGGGCGTCGCGGCCAACGTCAGGTTGCTGCTTGGGGCCGCAAAGTTTGTGTGATTTAGCGCGTTGTAGGCTTCCATGCGAATTGTGAATTTGAATCTCTCGGTAAGATCGAAAGCGCGGCCTACCGAGACGTTGAGATCCAATTGGCCTGGCGCGCGGACCACGTTGCGGCCCAGATCGCCGATTTCGGTTGGCAGAGCCTGCGTGCGCGCGTTCCCCGATCCGACGAAGTAGGGTCCGACGGGCGCGAGCGGAAAATTGGACGCGCTGACCGGCAACAGGTACTGGACTCCGACTCCATTGGGCGCCTCAGTGGTGTAGAGGCTGACGTTGGGATTGAGATCGTTCGGGCGCTGCTGATTCGATCCGGTCTGCGCAGGATTATCGTTGCTTTCGCCGATGTAAATCGGGATGCCGCTTTGGGCGCTGAGCATGGGATAAATTTCGAAGTTCCGCACCCAACGATTGCCCTTGGTTTTATATTCCAGGGCGAGATTGAACGCATTGGTGCGATCAAACTCGCTGGGCGCCTTATTCAACCCGAGAAACTGCTGCGGAAACTGGCCTAGATTGAGACCGGAAGGTTGGGAGAAGCTATACAAGCCGCTGGCATCGTCGATGGATTTCGACCAGACGTAACTGGCCATAAAAGTAAGATTGTCGCCGTACTGGCGATTGACGCTGGCTTGGAATGCGTTGTAAGTGGAGCTTCCTTCCATGTTCAGAGAATTGAAGCTGCCAATGGTGGGGAAAGGCCGCGCAAGCTGAGTCGCGAGCGTTGTGTTCGCCAGGCCCACGGCATCATCGACGGCGGGATCGTAAGGAACCGTATTTGTGGGAAGATTCACGGCGAGATGGACGCCTTTCGATCCGACATAATTGATATCGAAAATGGTGCCCTTGGCGATCTCCTGCTGCACGCCGAAATTCCACTCTTCGGCATACGGCAGCGGAGTGACTTGGGTGAAGCCGTCGTAATCGGTCAGATTGAGAAAATTCGACGGGCGTATTGAATTGTGCGATGTTAGCTTGCGGATTCTGTGGATTATTAGTAGCTACGTAGGGCATCCCTTGATGCAGCTTGAACGGCTGAGGGATGCCGGTTCCAAGATTGCTAAACGACTGCTCGACATTGTAGCCAGGGAACAACACCTGGCCGCCAAGGTCGGAAAAGATTCCGGCGTAGAAGATGCCGAACCCGGAACGAATTACAGTCTTGGAGGTTGGGCTGTAGGCGAAGCCTATGCGAGGCCCGAAGTTATGCTTTGAAGCGGTCAGATTCAGTGTATCGGAGACGCCGCCTTTGCCCGCGAAGAGTACTTGGCCGGTGGTGGGATCGACGCGCCCGTATTCATTGTTGGCGGTGGTAAACGGCGATTCATATTCCCAGCGGAGGCCGAGATTCAGCGTCAGATTGTGCCGGATTTTCCAATCGTCCTGGATAAAGAAGCCCACATTGTAATTGCGTCTTCCGATTAATGGTTGAGGAAGGGAGTAAGAGCTGGTCTTGATATCGCCGAGGAGGAAATCGGCGAGGCCGTTGATGGGGTCGCCGGTGGTGTTCTTCGCGGAGGTGATGGAGCCGTCGAAGGTGTAGCTTCCGTTTACGTCGGCGATGGGGTTATAGTCGTCGAACTGATTTTTGCGGAGCTCGCCTCCGAATTGAATCAGGTGGTTGCCCAGAGATTTGCTGGTATTAACGATGGTCTGATAATTATTGTCGATTTGAGTGCGAATCGTGTTGGAATTGCTGCCGAGCGTGGTGAATCCGTCGATGCCGAATTCCGGCGAGGCGATACCGAACGCATTCGCGATGCCAAAGGTGCTGGTGGTGTCGACGCCGAGGCTCGGCGGAGTGATTTCCGAGTTATTGCGGAAGAACCCGAAACGGAATTCCGTGATCAGCGTGGGCGTCCAGGTGTGGGTCAGGCCGGCGGTGGATTCGTAGCCAGTGGTATTGCTGGGGCCGACCTGGGTCTCGAGAGCGCTGCCGGGGAGCGCGGGCGCGAGCGGGGAATAATTGTTGAAGTGAACGAAGGTCCAGAAAAAGCGAGTGTTTTCCGAGATCGATTGATCAATTCGGGCAAGGCCCAGGTTGGTGGTGGGATGACTCGATCCGACCGACAGGTAATTCTGCGTCAGGATATTGTCGGTGGTGTTCAGAACACCGGAGGAGTTCGGCGCAGGCAATTGGCTCAGGATCTTCAGAGCCGCGGGGTCGATCCGGTTAGAAGGAATGATGTTGCCGGGGAAGGGTTTCTTAGTCGTGGGATCGTAGACGGGTGTCTTCGAGGCTGAAAAATCGCCGGTTGCGTACGGACCATAAGGAATGGATGTGATGTTGTTGTAGGGGCTGGCTTGGATGAGGCCCTCGTAATTGATGAAGAAGAAGGTCCTGTTCTTTCCGTTATAAATTTTCGGAATGGAAATGGGACCGCCAATCTTGCCGCCGAACAGGTTATACCGGTCTTCGGAGCGAGGTTTGCCGTTCAGATTATTGAAGTAGCTGTTCGCGTCCAGATCCTCATTGCGGAAATAACCATAGGCAGCGCCGTGATATTGGTTGGTGCCGGAGTTTGTGGTAAGCGTGACGATTCCACCGGAGGTCCGGCCGTATTCCGCCGAATAGGAAGAGGTCAGGACTTTGAATTCGCGGATGGAATCGGGCGGCGGCAGGGTTTGCGGACTTCCCGTGGAACCGGTGACGACTGAAACGCCGTCGATCAGGAATTCGCTGTTGAGGGTGCGGCTGCCGTTGATAGAAAGCTGAGCCGTATTCAATCCGCCCTGGCTGGTTATGTCGTTGCCCGTCGAGACTCCGGGCGACAGGGCGAGCAGGTTCAAAATGTTGCGGCTGGGCAGCGGTAAATTCTGCACTTGAGAGGGCGTGATGGTGGTTCCGAGCGATGAAGTATCGGTCGCCAGTTGGCCTTCACTCGAACCTTCGACCGTAACCGTTTCGGCGACCTGACCGACCTGCAAGGTGACGCCGATATCGGCGCGTTGATCGACGGTGAGGTGAATATCGGAAACGTTTTGTGTCTTGAAGCCGGTCGCCGAGACGCTGACGTTGTAGCGTCCGACTGGAAGATCTGGCGCGCGATACACGCCGCTGCTGTTTGTTTTTCCGGCGTAAGCGGTTACGCCGGAGTCAGCGTTCGTAATTGTCACATTCGCGCCCGAGATGGGAGCTTTCGACGGATCTGTGACCGTGCCCGAAATGACTCCCGTGACGCCCTGCGCCCAGGCAAGACATCCAAGCAAGGCGACGAAAAGGAAACCGCACCAGAATTTCATGTTTCAAACCCCTTCGCTCAATCCTTAGCGGTTCATATTGTGAAACGCTCTAGATCAAATGCTGCTACACAGTCTAGTGCGGAAGTAAAAGGGTGTCAACGGAAATATCGCCCGGTATGGAGGAATTCATCCAGAGCACCGGCTGCCGGATGGGGTAATTACGGATGATTTCCTCGGTAGTGGGATCGGGATTGAGCGAGCGCCAGAGAGCAAGATACTCGGGTTTGTGCAGGGCGAGGCCGGCGAATAACAAGCTTTGCTCGCGAACCGGCCATTGATCGAAATACATCACGTCGTGCGGGTACGGCCACTTGCTCTTGTCGGCGATATACGGGTACATGAAAGCTTCGGCTTTGGCGATGCCTCGCCCGCCGGGAAGCTGGAACGTCCACAGATCGTCAGCGGTGGTGGAAAGAATCTGGCAAATGCCGGACATGGTTTCGAGGTTGAATAACGAGTAACTGTAGGGCTTCGTGCGCCGCAACTCGAGCGGGAAGCTGCCGTTTTCGGCCATCTGGTTGGGCATGAGAACGGTTTTGAGGCGCTCGCGGCAGTAGTTCTGCAGCTCCGCATTTCCGGTGAAGGTGGAGAAGGCCGCAACTTGCAATACCCAGCAGGTGCCGTGATTGTTCTTGGCGTCGCGCTCCTGCTGCCCGTTCTTGGAAGTTGTCATCCAAAGCAGGTAATTGGCGAACCATTCGCGGAGAGCCCGCAGCTCTTCGTTAGTAAGCACGCCGGAAGGTTCGATGGCGGCGGCGCCGCGAACTACATCCACTAATTGAAGGGTGTCGATAATTCCGGTTCCGCGGCCGGTGGTGCGGCCGTGAATCGCCTGCGCGTATTGCAGGTTCGGGTTCATCAACGTATCTTTGTCGACGAACCAGGCGCGCAGATGATTTGCTGCGTGTTCGGCATACTCGCGGCGCTTGGTGAGAAGCCAGGCGGCGCACAGCGCTGGTGCTTGCAGGCTCAAACGGATCAACGCTTTTCGATCAGCGTCGAAATTGCCAGGGTTCGACATGCCATCGCGCTGGATGTAGGGACCATTCGGATCTTTAGGATTGGGCCACCAATAATCTCCTTCGGAGAAATAGTCATGCGGGCCGCCGGCGCTGCGGGGGCTATGGTAGGCGGTGACGGTGATGGGCTGCTGTTTCAGATAGGCATTCGCCAGTTTGAGAACACGAGGGCGCTCGATGGCATAGAGGTTGAAACGCTGCGCCGCGGATATTACACGATTGGCGATCAGGAGCGCCGGACTGGCGAGCAACTGTCTTCGGCTAAACTTCATGACACGATACATTATCGATCTATAAAAATCGAACCCTGAAAAATCGAACCATGAAAATCTGTTCGTTCGAGCTACATTCGATCGCGATAGCCGATCCGCCGCTGCGGAGTTCCTATGGCCTGCATGCGCCGTGGGCGCTGCGCACTATTGTCGAGATCAAAACCGATGATGGCATTACGGGCGTCGGCGAAACATACGGCGGCACGGGGCCGCTGACGGCTCTTGAGAATGCGCGGCAGCATGTTATCGGCCGCGATCCGTTTCAGTTAGCGGCTCTCTATCGCGAGATTTGTGGGCGCGAGATTTGTGGGCGCGAGATCTGTTGCGAAGCGGTTCCGGCGCCGGATGTGCCGGGTGGACGAAGCCAGACGTGGCTGGTTCCGGGAGAGAATCCGCTCGATCGAAATAACCGGACATTTGCGGCGATTGAAATCGCTTGTCTCGACATCATCGGCAAGGCGGTAGGAAGACCGGTATGCGATGTGATTGGAGGCCGCGTGCGGGATCGCGTGCCGTTTTCCGCTTATCTCTTTTATAAGCATGCGGGCGGTGGGGGCGAGGGGCAGTATGAGGATGAATACGGCGAAGTGCTCGATGCGCGGGCCGCCGTGCGCGCGTGCCGGCAGATGGTTCGGAAATATGGCTTTCGAGAGATCAAGCTCAAGGGCGGAGTTTTGGATCCACACCTGGAGGTTGAGACGATTCGCGAACTGCGCGGCGAGTTCGGGCCGAACGTTCCGCTGCGGATTGACCCGAACTGTGCCTGGTCGGTGCCGACTTCGATTTCGGTTGGGGAGTCGCTGCGCGAGGAGTTGTCGGGCGGAGGTTATCTCGAAGATCCCTGCCCGGAATTGGAGGGCATGGCGGAAGTGAGGAAGAGTTTGCTTCGGAGAGGGATCGATACGCCTTTGGCAAGCAACGTTGCGGTAACGCAGTTTGCCGATGTGATGAAAGCTCATGCTGCGGAGGCGGTACAGATTGTACTTTCGGATCCGCACTATTGGGGCGGCATGCGGCAAGTGCAGTATTTATCGCATCTGTGCCAGGTGTTGGGGATGGGTGTTTCGATGCACTCGAACAGTCATCTTGGAATCAGCCTGATGGCGATGACGCACGTGGCCGCTGCCTGCCCCAATCTGGCGTATGCGTGCGATACGCATTATCCGTGGCAATCGGAGAAAGACGAGGTCGTCGCTGGAGGCCGCATTTCTTTTGATGAGGGCGCGGTTGCGATTGCAGACAAGCCGGGCCTCGGGGTGGATTTAGATTACGACCAGCTTGCGCGCGGTTGCGAGCGGTATGAGAAGATCCCGTACCGTAAGCGCGACGACGAAGCCGAGATGCGGAGGCACGTCGATCCAAATTGGAAACGCGTTCTACCGCGCTGGTGATAAAGAAGTTTTCTGCTGAATGAAATCGGCCGCATCTTCGAAGGTGGGCGCCGCATCACAGGACAATGGGGTACATCCGTTGAGCATGGCAAGCGCGGTACTCGAGATGGAATCGGAGGAGTTGGCCACCGCGCGATACGAGTCGTTAATCCGGCTGGCCGCGTCCATCCGCGCGCAGCACGATCCGAGCGGATTGTTCTGCATTCTGGTTCACGAGCTCAGTCAAGTTGTCCCGTTTGACGCGATCGCACAATTCGACGAAGCCGCCAATAAGATCAATTGGCATTTTTGCAAAGAATGCGAGGAGCCCAGCATTCCGCCAGCGGCCGTGCCGAAGGAGGAGAGCATTGCGTGGTGGGTGTATCAGCAACAGCGCGCATTGGTGATTCCGGATGTGCGGGAAACAATGCTTTTCTCGCAGACCGCTCAGTGTCTTATTGAAGCCGGGCTTCGTTCGGTGTGCGCGCTTCCGCTGAGCACAGCGCACCGGCGGCTTGGAACTCTTGCAATTGCGAGCCGGAAGCGCAATGCGTATTCGGAGGAGCAAGTCCAGTTCCTATCGTTAGTGGCGAGCCAGATCGCGCTGGCTATGGACGACACGATTAATTTCCGGGCGTCCGAGCGCGCTCAGGAACGCTTGCAACTTTTATTGGATTTGACGAACCGCGTTGTTTCGAATCTGGACCTGCGCGATTTACTCCGGGAGATTTCAGCGAGTATCCGGCGCGTCATGCAATGTGACGGCGCGGGTGTGGCGTTGCCGGATCCGGAAGACGGGCGGCTGCGCATCTATGCGCTTGATTTTCCCGAGAACGACGGCAGCGTTCGCGAAGGATTCGAGCCATCGGCGGCGGAAGAACCGGCACTTACTCATGTCTTCCAAACTGGCGAGCCCATGCTTCTCAATGGGCACGAGCAGGAGGCGGGCGCGAAATCCATTTGCCATCTGCCGCTGGTTGGCCGGAAGCGCGTGCTGGGCGTTTTGACGCTCGGCAGCATGCGCGAAGATGCATTTTCGAGCGACGATGTGGCGTTCTTGAGCCAGGTAGCCAGCCAGGTTGCGATTGCGGTGGATAACGCGCTGGCTTATCGGCAAATTTCCGATCTTAAGGATAGGCTCGCGCAGGAGAAGCTTTATCTCGAGGATGAGATTCGGAGCGAGCTGAATTTCGAAGAGATCGTCGGCAAGAGCGAGGCGCTGCGGCGCGTGCTGAAACAGGTGGAAACGGTGGCGCCCACCGATTCAACCGTATTGATATACGGCGAAACGGGGACTGGTAAAGAGTTGATCGCGCGCGCGCTGCACAATCTGAGTTCGCGGAAATCGAATGCTTTCGTAAAACTGAATTGCGCCGCAATACCTACGGGATTGCTCGAGAGCGAACTTTTCGGGCATGAGAAAGGGGCATTCACCGGCGCGATCGCACAGCGTGTTGGACGGTTTGAGCTGGCAAATCGAGGGACTGTTTTCCTCGACGAAATCGGCGAGGTGCCGCTCGAGTTGCAGCCTAAGCTGTTACGGGTTCTGCAGGAACGCGAATTTGAACGGCTGGGAAGCGCGCGCACGCTGCACACCGATGCGCGCTTGATCGCCGCGACCAATCGCGACTTAGTGTCGATGGTGGAGGAGCAGAAGTTCCGCTCCGATCTTTACTATCGGCTGAATGTTTTTCCGATACGCGTTCCGGCGCTGCGTGAGCGTCCGGAAGACATTCCACTCCTGGTCCGGCATTTCGTGCAGCAGTTCAGCCGGCGGATTGGCAAGCATATCGGCACGATTCCGTCGGACACCATGAGCGCTCTGGCTGGGTACGAGTGGCCGGGGAATATTCGGGAACTGCAGAACATTATTGAACGGGCGGTGATCCTTTCGCGCGGCCCGGTGCTGGAAGTGCCAACCGATGAGCTGCGTTCTCCGGTTTCGACTTCCCAAGCAGTAAAGCGGGATGGGAAAAACATGCGTGCGGTTCTCGATGATACAGAGCGGCAGCAGATACTGGATGCACTGGAGCAAACAAGCTGGACGGTGGCGGGCACGAACGGCGCCGCGGCACGGTTAGGTATGAAGCGCTCCACGCTGCAATCGCGCATGCAGAAGCTGGGCATCCGCGTCTCGCGCACAGCGAAGTAAGTGCCGGTGCCGAAAACTCGGTAGTAGCCCGGGCTTTCGGCATCGGCATTTCGGCAGTCGCAGTTACTGTCAGTTCCTTCAACTCCGTTTCTTCCTATTTAGCAGCAGGTTATGGATTACCGGTGCGATCCGCACGGCTGGTTCTATAAGTGCATTTGCATCTTTGGAAAAAGGCGGGACGGATGTTAAAGATCACAAACGCAGGGACGGCCACTGAGCAGCGGTGGATTCTGTGTGGACAGTTGACCGGACCCTGGGTGGCCGAGCTCCGATCGAATTGGGAGCAAAGGCGCCAGGAATCGGACGGCCGTAAATGCCTAGTCGATTTGACGGATGTGACTTTCATCGACGAAAACGGCGAGGGACTACTGCAGCAGATGCGGAATGAGGGCGCTGAGTTCACGGCGAGCGGCGTGGATACGAACGACGTTCTCGAGAACCTCAACACTGGGGAACAACGGCCGCTCCGTAGATTTCTTGCGCATCTGGGGAACGGATGCGGTCCATCGCGCGATCGGAATTGAGAGGGGGAGAAAAATGCGTACTCTATTCAACAAGAGAATTGAAACTTGGGCAGCAGCTCTTTTGGTTGTTACGGCGTTGACCGCAGCTAGCTGCACCAAAGCAACATCGGCCGCCGGTCCGCCACCACCGCCCGATGTCGAGGTGGTTCCGGTGGAACAGCGCGATGTCCCCATCTACCGCGAATGGATCGGCACGCTGGATGGGATGGTGAACGCGGCGATCCGGGCGCAAGTAACCGGATATCTGCTCACGCAGAAATATTCGGAAGGATCTTTCGTTAGAAAAGGACAGTTGTTATTTGAAATCGACCCGCGGCCGTTTCAGGCGGCAGTCGATCAGGCGCGGGGTCAACTGGCGCAAGCGAACGGGCAGTTAGCGCAGGCGAAGGCCGGGTTGCTGCAAGCTCAGGCACAGCTTGTGGGTGCGGAGGCGAATCAACGCAGAACGCAACTGGATGAAGACCGCTACATTCCGCTTGCGAAGCAGCAGGCCATCACGCAGCAGGATCTGGATAACGCGACGCAGAACAATTTGTCCTCGAAGGCGCAAGTAGAGGCAGCCAAGGCGCAAGTCGAAACTGCCAAGGCTCAGATTCAAGCGTCGACCGCGGCGGTGCAAGCAGCGAAAGCAGGTTTGGAGACTGCCCAAGTGAATCTCGGTTTCACGCGGCTGACTTCGCCGATAGATGGCATCGCGGGTGTCGCGCAGACGCAAGTAGGCAATCTGGTCAGTCCGGCGGGCAACCCGGTCACGACCGTTTCGACGCTTGATCCGATTAAGGTCAACTTTACGGTGAGCGAGCAGGAATATCTCAGGTTCACGAGACGAGATACGCCGCTGAAACAGCTAGATCTCGAATTGATCCTGGGTGATGGAACTGTCTATCCGCACAAGGGTAAGTTTGCCTTCGCGGATCGCGAGGTAAATAAGATACCGGGGCGATTCAACTTACAGGACTGTTTCCAAATCCTGGGAATACTCTGCGGCCGGGCCAGTATGAAGGGTTCGCGCGGCGATCGGACACATCGCCGGAGCGCTGCTTGTTCCGCAGCGTGCAGTTAGTGAGCTGCAAGGCAGCTATCAGGTGGCTGCTTTTACAACCGGAATGTGGTGAGTATTAAGGCAGTTAAAGTGGGCGATCGCATCGGCTCCCTGTGGATGATCACCGATGGGCTGAAGCCAGACGAGCGGGTAGTCGCCGAGGGCGTGCAGAAGAT
>CAWBDW010000013.1:0-44789 GCA_963787545.1 uncultured Acidobacteriaceae bacterium | reverse complement strand
TTGCACCCACGGGGTTTTGGCTCGGGGGAGCTGGTTGTAGGCGGTGAGCAGTTTCGGGGAGGGCAGGCCGATGCCTGCCAGGCCGGGGAAGACAATGCTGCTTGGATTGAAGGGACTGATCTGCTGGTGGGGCCAGGTGCTGGGATGCAGCACGTAGGGAATCAGATAGTCGAAGGCGGTCTCGACTCTGGAATGCCAGAGATCGACGCCCGCGATTGGGCCAGGCGGCAGATGGTGGCGAAGGCATCCAGGTTGAACCCGGAGTAGCCGAGCGAATTGGTTCTCGCCTCTTCTCTGGGACAACTACCGTTTGGCCGGATCTCGGTGGGAACCAGATAGTCGCGATAGTCGTTCAGGCGAGGCGGAGCGCGCTGGAATTTCCGGCGAAAGCGGCGAAGGCGGCAACTTTGGCTGCCCACCAGGTGGCGTGATTGTTGCCGCTCTTTTTCTCATCCAGACCTTTGCGGCTGGTGGTCATCCATTCGAGGAAATGCGAAAACCATTGGCGCAGCCCGGTGAGCAGACCGGCGTCGAATCCGCCCGCGGCTTCGAGTAATAGGATGCCTTGCACGGCATGGATGAGCGAATTAGTATCGATCAGACCGATTCCACGGCCCGTGGTAACGCCGCGAATCGCCTGCACGTATTCCAGGTTCGGATTCATGCGGGTCGTCGGATCGAGAAACCAGGTCGAGAGAATCGCGGCTGCGTGCGGAACGCACCGCGCTTTATCGAAAAAATATGCGCCGATCCCAAGCGCGAGACCGCCTCCGACATGGTCCCCATATCGTTGTGATTGGCTACGAAGCGATTCGGGTTGCGTTGCCCATCGCGTCGTATGTATGGACCGGCCGGATTATTCGGATTAGGCCACCAGTAGGGACCTTCGCTGAAATAGTCGTTCGGACCGGCGGCTGTATTGTTTGCGTTCGGTCTGTGAAATGTGACGCTCCACGGTCCGGCTTTCAAAGCCTTTTCGGCGAATGTACCAGAATAGGATGCGTCGCGGGGCGGCAGCGCGCATGCGTTTCGCTTCGGCGGCCGTTATCATTAACAACCGCTCGTCGCGTATGAGAAACGAACTCGCGGCTGCGACGAATTCGCGGCGGCTGACCATCAGAAATCGAAGCGCGCCACCAATTGCAGGAAGCGGGGCTGGCCGGCGGAAGTAATGAGGCCGTAAGTCGGCGAGTTGAAATAGGGTACACCGGCGGGCGTTCGCGGCCAACGTCAGGTTGCTGCTTGGGGCCGCAAAGTTTGTGTGATTTAGCGCGTTGTAGGCTTCCATGCGAATTGTGAATTTGAATTTCTCGGTAAGATCGAAAGCGCGGCCTACCGAGACGTTGAGATCCAATTGGCCTGGCGCGCGGACCACGTTGCGGCCCAGATCGCCGATTTCGGTTGGCAGAGCCTGCGTGCGCGCGTTCCCCGATCCGACGAAGTAGGGTCCGACGGGCGCGAGCGGAAAATTGGACGCGCTGACCGGCAACAGGTACTGGACTCCGACTCCATTGGGCGCCTCAGTGGTGTAGAGGCTGACGTTGGGATTGAGATCGTTCGGGCGCTGCTGATTCGATCCGGTCTGCGCAGGATTATCGTTGCTTTCGCCGATGTAAATCGGGATGCCGCTTTGGGCGCTGAGCATGGGATAAATTTCGAAGTTCCGCACCCAACGATTGCCCTTGGTTTTATATTCCAGGGCGAGATTGAACGCATTGGTGCGATCAAACTCGCTGGGCGCCTTATTCAACCCGAGAAACTGCTGCGGAAACTGGCCTAGATTGAGACCGGAAGGTTGGGAGAAGCTATACAAGCCGCTGGCATCGTCGATGGATTTCGACCAGACGTAACTGGCCATAAAAGTAAGATTGTCGCCGTACTGGCGATTGACGCTGGCTTGGAATGCGTTGTAAGTGGAGCTTCCTTCCATGTTCAGAGAATTGAAGCTGCCAATGGTGGGGAAAGGCCGCGCAAGCTGAGTCGCGAGCGTTGTGTTCGCCAGGCCCACCGCATCATCGATGGCGGGATCGTAAGGAACCGTATTTGTGGGAAGATTCACGGCGAGATGGACGCCTTTCGATCCGACATAATTGATATCGAAAATGGTGCCCTTGGCGATCTCCTGCTGCACGCCGAAATTCCACTCTTCGGCATACGGCAGCGGAGTGACTTGGGTGAAGCCGTCGTAATCTGTCAGAGTCAACGGATTCGACGGCGAATTGAATTGAGCGATATTGGCTTGCGGATTCTGCGGATTATTAGTAGCTACGTAGGGCATCCCTTGATGCAGCCTGAACGGCTGAGGGATGCCGGTTCCAAGATTGCTAAACGATTGCTCGACATTGTAGCCAGGGAACAACACCTGGCCGCCAAGGTCGGAAAAGATTCCGGCGTAGAAGATGCCGAACCCGGAACGAATTACAGTCTTGGAGGTTGGGCTGTAGGCGAAGCCTATGCGAGGCCCGAAGTTATGCTTTGAAGCGGTCAGATTCAGTGTATCGGAGACGCCGCCTTTGCCCGCGAAGAGTACTTGGCCGGTGGTGGGATCGACGCGCCCGTATTCATTGTTGGCGGTGGTAAACGGCGATTCATATTCCCAGCGGAGGCCGAGATTCAGCGTCAGATTGTGCCGGATTTTCCAATCGTCCTGGATAAAGAAGCCCACATTGTAATTGCGTCTTCCGATTAATGGTTGAGGAAGGGAGTAAGAGCTGGTCTTGATATCGCCGAGGAGGAAATCGGCGAGGCCGTTGATGGGGTCGCCGGTGGTGTTCTTCGCGGAGGTGATGGAGCCGTCGAAGGTGTAGCTTCCGTTTACGTCGGCGATGGGGTTATAGTCGTCGAACTGATTTTTGCGGAGCTCGCCTCCGAATTGAATCAGGTGGTTGCCGAGAGATTTGCTGGTATTGACGATGGTCTGATAATTATTGTCGATTTGAGTGCGAATCGTATTGGAATTACTGCCGAGCGTGGTGAATCCGTCGATGCCGAATTCCGGCGACGCGATGCCGAACGCATTCGCGATGCCAAAGGTGCTGGTGGTGTCGACGCCGAGGCTCGGCGGAGTGATTTCCGAGTTATTGCGGAAGAACCCGAAACGGAATTCCGTGATCAGCGTGGGCGTCCAGGTGTGGGTCAGGCCGGCGGTGGATTCGTAGCCAGTGGTATTGCTGGGGCCGACCTGGGTCTCGAGAGCGCTGCCGGGGAGCGCGGGCGCGAGCGGGGAATAATTGTTGAAGTGAACGAAGGTCCAGAAAAAGCGAGTGTTTTCCGAGATCGATTGATCAATTCGGGCAAGGCCCAGGTTGGTGGTGGGATGACTCGATCCGACCGACAGGTAATTCTGCGTCAGGATATTGTCGGTGGTGTTCAGAACACCGGAGGAGTTCGGCGCAGGCAATTGGCTCAGGATCTTCAGAGCCGCGGGATCGATCCGGTTAGAAGGAATGATGTTGCCGGGGAAGGGTTTCTTAGTCGTGGGATCGTAGACGGGTGTCTTCGAGGCTGAAAAATCGCCGGTTGCGTACGGACCATAAGGAATGGATGTGATGTTGTTGTAGGGGCTGGCTTGGATGAGGCCCTCGTAATTGATGAAGAAGAAGGTCCTGTTCTTTCCGTTATAAATTTTCGGAATGGAAATGGGACCGCCAATCTTGCCGCCGAACAGGTTATACCGGTCTTCGGAGCGAGGTTTGCCGTTCAGATTATTGAAGTAGCTGTTCGCGTCCAGATCCTCATTGCGGAAATAACCATAGGCAGCGCCGTGATATTGGTTGGTGCCGGAGTTTGTGGTAAGCGTGACGATTCCACCGGAGGTCCGGCCGTATTCCGCCGAATAGGAAGAGGTCAGGACTTTGAATTCGCGGATGGAATCGGGCGGCGGCAGGGTTTGCGGACTTCCCGTGGAACCGGTAACGACCGAAACGCCATCGATCAGGAATTCGCTGTTGAGGGTGCGGCTGCCGTTGATAGAAAGCTGAGCCGTATTCAATCCGCCCTGGCTGGTTATGTCGTTGCCCGTGGAGACTCCGGGCGACAGGGCGAGCAGGTTCAAAATGTTGCGGCTGGGCAGCGGTAAATTCTGCACTTGAGAGGGCGTGATGGTGGTTCCGAGCGATGAAGTATCGGTCGCCAGTTGGCCTTCACTCGAACCTTCGACCGTAACCGTTTCGGCGACCTGACCGACCTGCAAGGTGACGCCGATATCGGCGCGTTGATCGACGGTGAGGTGAATATCGGAAACGTTTTGTGTCTTGAAGCCGGTCGCCGAGACGCTCACGTTATAGCGTCCGACTGGAAGATCTGGCGCGCGATACACGCCGCTGCTGTTTGTTTTTCCGGCGTAGGCGGTTACACCGGAGTCAGCGTTCGTGATTGTCACGTTCGCGCCCGCGATGGGAGCTTTCGACGGATCAGTGACCGTGCCCGAAATGACTCCCGTGACGCCCTGGGCCCAGGCAAGACATCCAAGCAAGGCGACGAAAAGGAAACCGCACCAGAATTTCATGTTTCAAACCCCTTCGCTCAATCCTTAGCGGTTCATATTGTGAAACGCTCTAGATCAAATGCTGCTACACAGTCTAGTGCGGAAGTAAAAGGGTGTCAACGGAAATATCGCCCGGTATGGAGGAATTCATCCAGAGCACCGGCTGCCGGATGGGGTAATTACGGATGATTTCCTCGGTAGTGGGATCGGGATTGAGCGAGCGCCAGAGAGCAAGATACTCGGGTTTGTGCAGGGCGAGGCCGGCGAATAACAAGCTTTGCTCGCGAACCGGCCATTGATCGAAATACATCACGTCGTGCGGGTACGGCCACTTGCTCTTGTCGGCGATATACGGGTACATGAAAGCTTCGGCTTTGGCGATGCCTCGCCCGCCGGGAAGCTGGAACGTCCACAGATCGTCAGCGGTGGTGGAAAGAATCTGGCAAATGCCGGACATGGTTTCGAGATTGAATAACGAGTAACTGTAGGGCTTCGTGCGCCGCAACTCGAGCGGGAAGCTGCCGTTTTCGGCCATCTGGTTGGGCATGAGAACGGTTTTGAGGCGCTCGCGGCAGTAGTTCTGCAGCTCCGCATTTCCGGTGAAGGTGGAGAAGGCCGCAACTTGCAATACCCAGCAGGTGCCGTGATTGTTCTTGGCGTCGCGCTCCTGCTGCCCGTTCTTGGAAGTTGTCATCCAAAGCAGGTAATTGGCGAACCATTCGCGGAGAGCCCGCAGCTCTTCGTTAGTAAGCACGCCGGAAGGTTCGATGGCGGCGGCGCCGCGAACTACATCCACTAATTGAAGGGTGTCGATAATTCCGGTTCCGCGGCCGGTGGTGCGGCCGTGAATCGCCTGCGCGTATTGCAGGTTCGGGTTCATCAACGTATCTTTGTCGACGAACCAGGCGCGCAGATGATTTGCTGCGTGTTCGGCATACTCGCGGCGCTTGGTGAGAAGCCAGGCGGCGCACAGCGCTGGAGCTTGCAGGCTCAAACGGATCAACGCTTTTCGATCAGCGTCGAAATTGCCAGGGTTCGACATGCCATCGCGCTGGATGTAGGGACCATTCGGATCTTTAGGATTGGGCCACCAATAATCTCCTTCGGAGAAATAGTCATGCGGGCCGCCGGCGCTGCGGGGGCTATGGTAGGCGGTGACGGTGATGGGCTGCTGTTTCAGATAGGCATTCGCCGCTTTGAGAACACGAGGGCGCTCGATGGCATAGAGGTTGAAACGCTGCGCCGCGGATATTACACGATTGGCGATCAGGAGCGCCGGACTGGCGAGCAACTGTCTTCGGCTAAACTTCATGACACGATACATTATCGATCTATAAAAATCGAACCCTGAAAAATCGAACCATGAAAATCTGTTCGTTCGAGCTACATTCGATCGCGATAGCCGATCCGCCGCTGCGGAGTTCCTATGGCCTGCATGCGCCGTGGGCGCTGCGCACTATTGTCGAGATCAAAACCGATGATGGCATTACGGGCGTCGGCGAAACATACGGCGGCACGGGGCCGCTGACGGCTCTTGAGAATGCGCGGCAGCATGTTATCGGCCGCGATCCGTTTCAGTTAGCGGCTCTCTATCGCCGAGATTTGTGGGCGCGAGATTTGTGGGCGCGAGATCTGTTGCGAAGCGGTTCCGGCGCCGGATGTGCCGGGCGGACGAAGCCAGACGTGGCTGGTTCCGGGAGAGAATCCGCTCGATCGAAATAACCGGACATTTGCGGCGATTGAAATCGCTTGTCTCGACATCATTGGCAAAGCGATAGGAAGACCGGTATGCGATGTGATTGGAGGCCGCGTGCGAGGTCACGTGCCGTTTTCCGCTTATCTCTTTTATAAGCATGCGGGCGGTGGGGGCGAGGGGCAGTATGAGGATGAATACGGCGAAGTGCTCGATGCGCGGGCCGCCGTGCGCGCGTGCCGGCAGATGGTTCGGAAATATGGCTTTCGAGAGATCAAGCTCAAGGGCGGAGTTTTGGATCCACACCTGGAGGTTGAGACGATTCGCGAACTGCGCGGCGAGTTCGGGCCGAACGTTCCGCTGCGGATTGACCCGAACTGTGCCTGGTCGGTGCCGACTTCGATTTCGGTTGGGGAGTCGCTGCGCGAGGAGTTGTCGGGCGGAGGTTATCTCGAAGATCCCTGCCCGGAATTGGAGGGCATGGCGGAAGTGAGGAAGAGTTTGCTTCGGAGAGGGATCGATACGCCTTTGGCAAGCAACGTTGCGGTAACGCAGTTTGCCGATGTGATGAAAGCTCATGCTGCGGAGGCGGTACAGATTGTACTTTCGGATCCGCACTATTGGGGCGGCATGCGGCAAGTGCAGTATTTATCGCATCTGTGCCAGGTGTTGGGGATGGGTGTTTCGATGCACTCGAACAGTCATCTTGGAATCAGCCTGATGGCGATGACGCACGTGGCCGCTGCCTGCCCCAATCTGGCGTATGCGTGCGATACGCATTATCCGTGGCAATCGGAG
The DNA here is from genome assembly GCA_963787545.1 of uncultured Acidobacteriaceae bacterium. Classification (GTDB taxonomy): domain Bacteria; phylum Acidobacteriota; class Terriglobia; order Bryobacterales; family Bryobacteraceae; genus Bog-105. The sequence goes on along the minus strand of CAWBDW010000013.1, from coordinate 37,812 downwards.
AAAGACGAGGTCGTCGCTGGAGGCCGCATTTCTTTTGATGAGGGCGCGGTTGCGATTGCAGACAAGCCGGGCCTCGGGGTGGATTTAGATTACGACCAGCTTGCGCGCGGTTGCGAGCGGTATGAGAAGATCCCGTACCGTAAGCGCGACGACGAAGCCGAGATGCGGAGGCACGTCGATCCAAATTGGAAACGCGTTCTACCGCGCTGGTGATAAAGAAGTTTTCTGCTGAATGAAATCGGCCGCATCTTCGAAGGTGGGCGCCGCATCACAGGACAATGGGGTACATCCGTTGAGCATGGCAAGCGCGGTACTCGAGATGGAATCGGAGGAGTTGGCCACCGCGCGATACGAGTCGTTAATCCGGCTGGCCGCGTCCATCCGCGCGCAGCACGATCCGAGCGGATTGTTCTGCATTCTGGTTCACGAGCTCAGTCAAGTTGTCCCGTTTGACGCGATCGCACAATTCGACGAAGCCGCCAATAAGATCAATTGGCATTTTTGCAAAGAATGCGAGGAGCCCAGCATTCCGCCAGCGGCCGTGCCGAAGGAGGAGAGCATTGCGTGGTGGGTGTATCAGCAACAGCGCGCATTGGTGATTCCGGATGTGCGGGAAACAATGCTTTTCTCGCAGACCGCTCAGTGTCTTATTGAAGCCGGGCTTCGTTCGGTGTGCGCGCTTCCGCTGAGCACAGCGCACCGGCGGCTTGGAACTCTTGCAATTGCGAGCCGGAAGCGCAATGCGTATTCGGAGGAGCAAGTCCAGTTCCTATCGTTAGTGGCGAGCCAGATCGCGCTGGCTATGGACGACACGATTAATTTCCGGGCGTCCGAGCGCGCTCAGGAACGCTTGCAACTTTTATTGGATTTGACGAACCGCGTTGTTTCGAATCTGGACCTGCGCGATTTACTCCGGGAGATTTCAGCGAGTATCCGGCGCGTCATGCAATGTGACGGCGCGGGTGTGGCGTTGCCGGATCCGGAAGACGGGCGGCTGCGCATCTATGCGCTTGATTTTCCCGAGAACGACGGCAGCGTTCGCGAAGGATTCGAGCCATCGGCGGCGGAAGAACCGGCACTTACTCATGTCTTCCAAACTGGCGAGCCCATGCTTCTCAATGGGCACGAGCAGGAGGCGGGCGCGAAATCCATTTGCCATCTGCCGCTGGTTGGCCGGAAGCGCGTGCTGGGCGTTTTGACGCTCGGCAGCATGCGCGAAGATGCATTTTCGAGCGACGATGTGGCGTTCTTGAGCCAGGTAGCCAGCCAGGTTGCGATTGCGGTGGATAACGCGCTGGCTTATCGGCAAATTTCCGATCTTAAGGATAGGCTCGCGCAGGAGAAGCTTTATCTCGAGGATGAGATTCGGAGCGAGCTGAATTTCGAAGAGATCGTCGGCAAGAGCGAGGCGCTGCGGCGCGTGCTGAAACAGGTGGAAACGGTGGCGCCCACCGATTCAACCGTATTGATATACGGCGAAACGGGGACTGGTAAAGAGTTGATCGCGCGCGCGCTGCACAATCTGAGTTCGCGGAAATCGAATGCTTTCGTAAAACTGAATTGCGCCGCAATACCTACGGGATTGCTCGAGAGCGAACTTTTCGGGCATGAGAAAGGGGCATTCACCGGCGCGATCGCACAGCGTGTTGGACGGTTTGAGCTGGCAAATCGAGGGACTGTTTTCCTCGACGAAATCGGCGAGGTGCCGCTCGAGTTGCAGCCTAAGCTGTTACGGGTTCTGCAGGAACGCGAATTTGAACGGCTGGGAAGCGCGCGCACGCTGCACACCGATGCGCGCTTGATCGCCGCGACCAATCGCGACTTAGTGTCGATGGTGGAGGAGCAGAAGTTCCGCTCCGATCTTTACTATCGGCTGAATGTTTTTCCGATACGCGTTCCGGCGCTGCGTGAGCGTCCGGAAGACATTCCACTCCTGGTCCGGCATTTCGTGCAGCAGTTCAGCCGGCGGATTGGCAAGCATATCGGCACGATTCCGTCGGACACCATGAGCGCTCTGGCTGGGTACGAGTGGCCGGGGAATATTCGGGAACTGCAGAACATTATTGAACGGGCGGTGATCCTTTCGCGCGGCCCGGTGCTGGAAGTGCCAACCGATGAGCTGCGTTCTCCGGTTTCGACTTTCCCAAGCAGTAAAGCGGGATGGGAAAAACATGCGTGCGGTTCTCGATGATACAGAGCGGCAGCAGATACTGGATGCACTGGAGCAAACAAGCTGGACGGTGGCGGGCACGAACGGCGCCGCGGCACGGTTAGGTATGAAGCGCTCCACGCTGCAATCGCGCATGCAGAAGCTGGGCATCCGCGTCTCGCGCACAGCGAAGTAAGTGCCGGTGCCGAAAACTCGGTAGTAGCCCGGGCTTTCGGCATCGGCATTTCGGCAGTCGCAGTTACTGTCAGTTCCTTCAACTCCGTTTCTTCCTATTTAGCAGCAGGTTATGGATTACCGGTGCGATCCGCACGGCTGGTTCTATAAGTGCATTTGCATCTTTGGAAAAAGGCGGGACGGATGTTAAAGATCACAAACGCAGGGACGGCCACTGAGCAGCGGTGGATTCTGTGTGGACAGTTGACCGGACCCTGGGTGGCCGAGCTCCGATCGAATTGGGAGCAAAGGCGCCAGGAATCGGACGGCCGTAAATGCCTAGTCGATTTGACGGATGTGACTTTCATCGACGAAAACGGCGAGGGACTACTGCAGCAGATGCGGAATGAGGGCGCTGAGTTCACGGCGAGCGGCGTGGATACGAACGACGTTCTCGAGAACCTCAACACTGGGGAACAACGGCCGCTCCGTAGATTTCTTGCGCATCTGGGGAACGGATGCGGTCCATCGCGCGATCGGAATTGAGAGGGGGAGAAAAATGCGTACTCTATTCAACAAGAGAATTGAAACTTGGGCAGCAGCTCTTTTGGTTGTTACGGCGTTGACCGCAGCTAGCTGCACCAAAGCAACATCGGCCGCCGGTCCGCCACCACCGCCCGATGTCGAGGTGGTTCCGGTGGAACAGCGCGATGTCCCCATCTACCGCGAATGGATCGGCACGCTGGATGGGATGGTGAACGCGGCGATCCGGGCGCAAGTAACCGGATATCTGCTCACGCAGAAATATTCGGAAGGATCTTTCGTTAGAAAAGGACAGTTGTTATTTGAAATCGACCCGCGGCCGTTTCAGGCGGCAGTCGATCAGGCGCGGGGTCAACTGGCGCAAGCGAACGGGCAGTTAGCGCAGGCGAAGGCCGGGTTGCTGCAAGCTCGGGCACAGCTTGTGGGTGCGGAGGCGAATCAACGCAGAACGCAACTGGATGAAGACCGCTACATTCCGCTTGCGAAGCAGCAGGCCATCACGCAGCAGGATCTGGATAACGCGACGCAGAACAATTTGTCCTCGAAGGCGCAAGTAGAGGCAGCCAAGGCGCAAGTCGAAACTGCCAAGGCTCAGATTCAAGCGTCGACCGCGGCGGTGCAAGCAGCGAAAGCAGGTTTGGAGACTGCCCAAGTGAATCTCGGTTTCACGCGGCTGACTTCGCCGATAGATGGCATCGCGGGTGTCGCGCAGACGCAAGTAGGCAATCTGGTCAGTCCGGCGGGCAACCCGGTCACGACCGTTTCGACGCTTGATCCGATTAAGGTCAACTTTACGGTGAGCGAACAGGAATATCTCAGGTTCACGAGACGAGATACGCCGCTGAAACAGCTAGATCTCGAATTGATCCTGGGTGATGGAACTGTCTATCCGCACAAGGGTAAGTTTGCCTTCGCGGATCGCGAGGTAAATCAGAGTACCGGGGCGATTCAACTTACAGGACTGTTTCCAAATCCTGGGAATACTCTGCGGCCGGGCCAGTATGGAAGGGTTCGCGCGGCGATCGGAAACATAGCCGGAGCGCTGCTTGTTCCGCAGCGTGCAGTTAGTGAGCTGCAAGGCAGCTATCAGGTGGCTGCTTTAGACAACCGGAATGTGGTGAGTATTAAGGCAGTCAAAGTGGGCGATCGCATCGGCTCCCTGTGGATGATCACCGATGGGCTGAAGCCAGACGAGCGGGTAGTCGCCGAGGGCGTGCAGAAGATCGCTCCGGGGATGCATGTCAACCCGAAACCATTCAGCGAACAGACAGAGACGACGGGAGGTAAGTAAATTGTCACGGTTTTTCATCAACCGGCCGATTGTGGCCATGGTCATCTCGATTCTGATGGTGATTGTGGGAGCGATCACCATCGCAACGCTGCCGGTATCGCAGTTTCCGAGCATTGCTCCGCCGGAGGTTCAGATACAGGCGAATTATGTCGGCGCCGATGCGCAGACGGTGGAACAGGCGGTCGCGACACCGATCGAGCAGCAGATGAGCGGCGTCGACAATCTCAACTACATGTATTCGCTGAATGCCGCGAACGGGCAGATGACCTCGATCGTGGATTTCGATGTGAAGACAGACCCGAATACGGATTTGATCCTCACGCAAATGCGCGAGACTCAGGCCGCGTCTCAGTTACCGGCCGATGTCACCAATTATGGAGTTACAGTTCAGAAATCGGTAACGGCCCCTCTTATGGTGATTGGGCTTTACTCTCCGCATGGGACTTATGACGCGAAGTTTCTGGCTAATTATGCCTATATCAATCTGAACGACCAACTCACGCGCGTGCGCGGCATCGGGAATGTGCAGGTATTCGGCGCGGGTCAGTATGCGATGCGTCTTTGGGTGAAACCGGACCAGTTGGCGAAGCTCGGAGTAACTGTGCCTGAAATCGTTTCGGCGATTCAGACGCAGAATACGGTGAACCCGGCCGGCCAGGTTGGCGCGGCACCCGGACCCAAGGGGCAGGAATACACATATTCAGTCCGGGCGCAGGGCCGTTTGACTTCGCCGGAAGAGTTTGGACAAATCGTGATCCGCGAGCTGCCGGATGGCGGAACGGTGCGGGTGAAAGATGTGGCTCGGGTGGAGCTGGGCGCACAGGATTACACGATCGTCGGCCGCCTAAACGGAAAACCGAGCGCCATTTTGGCGGTTTATCAGCTACCCGGAACAAACGCGGTGGAAGCCGCTGACGGTGTGAAAAAACTGATGGCGCAGGTGAAGCAGCGCTTCCCGCAGGATATGGATTACGTGGTATCGCTCGATACGACGCGCTCGGTTACCGAAGGCATTAAGGACATCGTTGTGACGCTCGGGATCGCGATTTTGCTGGTAACTATCGTGGTTTACATTTTCCTGCAAGGTTGGCGCGCGACGCTGATTCCATTGCTCGCCGTACCCGTTTCGCTCATCGGCACGTTTGTTTTCTTCCCGGTGTTCGGTTTCTCCATCAATACGCTGTCGCTATTCGGGCTGGTACTGGCGATTGGGCTGGTAGTCGACGATGCCATTGTCGTGGTGGAAGCCGTCGAACGCCATATTGAGGAAGGTCTCGCGCCTAAGGAGGCCGCCCTACAAGCGATGCGAGAGATCTCCGGGCCTGTTATCGGCATCGCGCTCGTACTCTCAGCGGTGTTCGTGCCAACGGCTTTCATACCGGGCATTACCGGGCGGCTTTATCAACAGTTCGCGGTCACCATCGCGATCTCGGTGATTCTGTCGGCGTTTAATGCGCTGACCCTCAGTCCGGCGCTCTCCGCGTTACTGTTGCGGCCGAAGCAAGAAGGACATGGGCTGCTGAGAAGATTTTTCACTTGGTTTAACGGCATGTTTGGACGTGCGACGAATGGTTACGTGCGGTGGTCGGGAGGGCTTATCCGAAAGAGCGGGGTTGCCCTAGCGATGCTGGTCATCTTCGGCTTGGCCGCTGGGCTGATCGGTAGGCGGATTCCGTCGAGTTTCTTGCCGGATGAAGATCAGGGCTACATCTTCCTGCATCTGCAGCTTCCCAACGCGGCTTCGCTCGAGCGAACGGAGGAGGTCTGCAGCAAAGTCGAGAAAATACTGGCGGAAACTCCGGGTGTCAAATACACCACCACGGTTGCCGGTTTCAGCTTACTCAGTTTTGTACGGACGACTTACAACGGTTTCTTTTTCGTCACGCTGAAAGACTGGGATGAGCGCAAGAGCCGGGGAGAACAGTACCAGCAAATTCTGCAGCATGTTAATGGGGAATTAGCAAAGCTGCCGGATGGATTTGCTATCAGCTTTTCGCCGCCGGCGATTCCGGGAGTCGGCACATCCGGCGGGTTCACGTTTGTACTGGAAGATCGCGCGGGCAAAGATGTTCAATTTCTGGCGGACAACTTAGCTAAGTTCACGGCGGCCGCGCGGAAAAGGCCGGAAATCGGGGGGTTAGTAAGTACATTTCTGCCGAACGTGCCGCAACAGTTCATCGACGTCGATCGCGATAAGGTACTCAAGCAAGGCGTGCCGCTCGGCGACGTATACAAGACCATCCAGGCCTATATGGGCGGCGTGTTTGTGAATTACTTCAATCGTTTCGGGCGGCAATGGCAGGTCTACGTGGAGGCCGAGGGCAATTATCGCAAGAATCTTGACGATATCGGCCAGTTCTATGTGCGCAACAACAAAGGCGAGATGGTGCCGCTCTCCGCGTTGACGAAGTTCGAGCCGCGCGCGGGCCCTGAATTCACCATGCGCTACAACCTGTACCGGTCAGCGCAAATCGTCGGCGGCGCCGCGCCGGGTTACAGCTCCGCCCAGGCGATGAAGGCCTTGGAGGAAACATTCGCGCAAACCATGCCGCGCGAAATGGGGTACGACTACATGGGCATGTCGTTTCAAGAGAAGAAAGCGCAGCAGGGATTACCTTCGTGGGTGATCTTCGCCTTCTCGTTGTTGTTTGTGTTCTTGATTCTGGCGGCCCTGTACGAAAGCTGGTCGCTGCCGTTCAGCGTGCTGTTGAGCACACCGGTTGCCGTGTTCGGAGCATTTGCAGTTCTGTGGCTGCGGCGCGTGATTCTCAGTCATTTTCTACCTGTCTACATGGTGCAAATCGAGGACGATGTTTACTCGCAGATCGGGCTGGTGATGCTGATTGGCCTTGCCGCTAAGAACGCCATTCTGATCGTTGAGTTCGCGAAGGACAAATATGAGCAAGGGATGGGTCTGGTAGATGCCGCGCTCGAGGGAGCCAGGCTCCGCTTGCGTCCGATTCTGATGACTTCGTTCGCATTCATTCTGGGATGCGTGCCGCTGTGGACCGCATCCGGAGCGGGTGCGGTTGGCCGCCAGATTATGGGCACGACGGTGATTGGCGGCATGCTCGCCGCTAGTGGAATCGGCATCTTTTTTATTCCGGCGATTTTCTATCTGGTCGAGAAGCTTTCGGGCGCCGCGCGGCAACATGCGCCCGCAGCAGAAATGTTCGCTGAGCCGGTGCAGGGGGATTGATATGAGTTATCGAACGATTGCCGTTTTGGTGGCCGCGGGTTGGATGACGGGTTGTACTGTCGGACCGAACTATCATCGCCCGGTTGTGCAGATACCGCAAACCTTTCGCGCTCCGGAGCCATTGCCGGCCCCGCAGGCAAATTCGTTTGCGGACCTGAAGTGGTGGGAGGTTTTCAAAGACGCGGAACTGCAGGAGTTGGTGAAAACGGCTCTCCAGCAGAACTATGATCTGCGTGATGCGGTTACCAGGGTCGAGGCCGCGCAGGCGAATCTGGGGATCACGCGGTCCAATCAGTTTCCACAAGTGGGCGCCAGCGGCGATGTCGAGTTCACGCGACTGTCGCGAAATGGCTCATTCCCGCTGCCGCCTTCGTTCGTGCAATCGCAGAATCGCAATTGGGGCGAGGCATCGCTCGATTTACTTTCTTTCGAAGTAGATCTTTGGGGACGTTTACGCCGATCAACCGAAGCCGCGCGCGCGAATCTTCTCAGTGCTGAAGAAAATCGCAAAGCGGTGGTTGTCACGCTGGTGAGCGATGTCGCGACCGAGTACTTCACGCTGCGGGAGCTGGATTATGAGCTGGAAATTTCGGAGCGAACCTTGGATACGCGGCGGGATTCGCTGCAACTTGTGCAATCGCGCCGGGGCGGCGGGATCGCGACGTTGCTTGATTTGAGGCAGGCGGAGCAACTGGTTGATACGGCCGCCGAAACCATTCCCTCGCTTCAACAGCAAATCGAGCAGACAGAAAACCAGATTACTCTGCTGCTGGGAGAAAATCCAGGCAAGGTAGTCCGCGAGCGCAGTTTTAACGAGCAGATGCTGCCGCCTGAAGTGCCCGCGGGCTTGCCGTCTACGCTGCTGGAGAGGCGGCCCGATATCCGCGCAGCCGAGCAGAACCTGATCGCGGCGAATGCGCAAATCGGAGTCGCGAAAGCCGAGTATTTCCCGCGGTTGGCGCTTAGCGGCTCTATCGGCGGACAAAGCACTCAGTTAGCGAGCCTCTTTACCGGGCCCAATAGCGCCTGGAGCTTTGTCCCGCAACTTACCCAACCGATATTCACGGCCGGACGTGTCCGGGGGAATGTAAGATTGGCGAGAGCGCAACGAGACAGCGCGCTTATTCAATATCAGAAGACGATTCAGACCGCATTTACGGAAGTGTCGAACGCCCTGATTGCCCATCAAAGGGTCAGGGAGAGCCGGGTGCAGCAGGAAGCGCTGGTGACTGCGCTGCAGGATCGGAAGCGGCTGGCCTATGTGCGCTACCGCGGCGGGGTGGATACGCAGCTCAATGCGTTGGATGCGGATCGGGATCTGTTTAGCGCTGAGTTAGGTTTGCGGCAGATTAAGTTGAGCGAGTTACTGAGCGTGGTGCAGTTGTATAAAGCGCTGGGGGGCGGGTGGCAGTAGTTGTTGGACAACGCTCCGTTACGGTCGCGGTTCTGTAATAGTAGTGAGTTGCAGACGGGGGACACGCCTGCTACTCGGACCCAGGCAGGTTGTTTGAGCTTGCCCGGGGTGTCCCCAAGTGGCTTTGCAGACGGGGGACACGCCTGCTACTCGGACCCAGGCAGGTTGTCTGAGCTTGCCCGGGGTGTCCCCAAGTGGCTCAGTTGCAGACGGGGGACACGCCTGCTACTCGGACCCAGGCAGGTTGTCTGAGCTTGCCCGGGGTGTCCCCAAGTGGCTTGGAGTTGCTAAACTCGTTCTGTTTTGCGATACGCTAGCGTTGTCGCTGCCGCGATCATTTGGGCGGCTCCCATCGAGATGGCCACTGCCGTGAACTACCCTAGCGCTGAGATTACGAATGGTCCGATTCGGGCCAAGATCTATTTGCCCGATGCGCAGCGCGGCTTTTATCGCGGTACCCGTTTCGATTGGTCCGGGGTTATCTCTAGCCTGCAAGCGAACGGGCACGACTACTATGGCGAGTGGTTTAACAAAACCGACCCATCCGTTCATGATTTCGTTTACCGGGATGCGGATATCGTCGCCGGCCCGTGCAGCGCGATCACCGGTCCGGTGGATGAGTTTGGCCCAATAGGATACGACGAAGCGAAACCGGGCGGCACTTTCGTCAAGATCGGAATTGGAGCGCTGCGCAAGGCGAGCGATAGCAAGTACGATAACTACCAACTCTACGAAATCGCCGATGGGGGTAAGTGGACGGTTCGGGAGCATCCTGACGGGCTGGAGCTGACGCAACAGCTTGACGATGCCGGATCGGGATACGCATACGTCTATCAAAAGACTGTGCAACTGACGAAAGGCAAGACCGAAATGGTCCTCACGCACATTCTCAAGAACGCGGGAAAGCGGGCGATTCACACAACCGTCTACAACCATAACTTCCTCGTGCTGGATCAACAGCCGCCAGGGCCTGGAGTTACGATTTCGGTTCCTTTTGCGATTCGGACGCCGCAGCCTCTCAAAGGCGAGTTGGCGGAGGTCCGCGGCCGCCAGCTTGCTTACCTCAAGACTTTAAGAGACCACGACACAGTGGCGACAGCGTTAGAGGGATTCAGCGATAGTCCGAACGACAATCAAACTCGGATTGAGAACAGCCGTTTGGGAGCGGGTTTGAGCTGGCATACAGACCGTCCATTGTTGCGCGAGTCTTTGTGGTCGATACGGACGGTGGTGGCTGTGGAGCCGTTTCTCTCGATTGCGATTGAACCTGGTGCAGAGTTTACGTGGAAGACGGTGTACGAATACTACACGATTCCCAAGACAAACCTATAACTTATTTTGCAACCTGGGCTGTAAGCACCTGCTCGCCCGGCGATTGCGGCCGAGGATCTTGCTCCGCAGTTACGAAAATTGTGAAATCTTTGTATGGAGTCACGATCTTGAGTTCACCCTTCAGATTGCCGTCGATATGCAGCTCACCCTGATCTTCGGGGGAGCGACCGTTCGCTTGAATCCAGACCACGTAATCGGCTGCGGGCGGGGTCAGCGAATTCGGGTGGGCCAGATAGGTAACCTTTAGATCCACTTTCGTATTGTTATTAGGGTCGTGACCGAGATAAACCACCCCTCTTGCGGCTGGAACGGATTGTGCGGCATTCATCTCGATCTTACGTGTTCCACCGAACGGCCAGATCAGTGCTATGGCGAGCGCAAATGGCGTTACGGCAAAAAATACTCGTGACGACTCCTTGCCGGTGAACGAGGATGGGTGGCCTAAAGTTTCTGTGTTGGTCTTCATATGGACAGCTTTTCGATTGGACGCGGCTTGGGTGCTGTCGTTAGTAGGTAAAGCTACCGGGCTAAGATCCGCCGTACCTGTTCGATGTGGTTCATGTCATGGCCGGCCATTTGAGCCGCCAGATCTTTCACCGTCATCCTGCCGCGTTCGGAGTGCATCCCGAAGCGCTGCCATTCCTCAGGCGTGAGATTGGTAAGCATTCGGAGGTTGGCCTCGCGCAACAGGCGGAACATCTCGAGCGCGACGCGAGGATCCCACGAATCGTAATCGCCTAATCTCGCCCATAATTCCTGATCGAAGCCCGACAAAGGCGTGCCGTTGTTCTCGATCATTTGGCGGTAGCGCCAACTGCTGGCAAGTTCGTCCTCGGCAAGATGAGCGAGGATGGCGGCTATGGACCACTTGCCCGGCGCGGGTGATTGCTTCAGTGTTTCCGTGGGGACGCGTTCGATGAGACGGGCAAGCGTGGCTGGCGCGTCCCGCTGCATGGCCATCGGATCTTTGTCTTTGACGTACGCAGCCAGGCGATCCTTATATTCATCCGCGGCTGTTGGTGTTGGCATTTCGCGCTATTGCCCCGCAGCCCAGGCGAGTCCGTCAGCGCCTTTGCCTGTGTCGATGAGCTTCGAAACCGTCCAATTTGAGGTGTCGATGGCGGCGACCTGGCGGCTGGCGTCGCAGGAGACATACGCGACCTTGTCGCCCGGACCGATCAGAACTTCCTGCGGGGCCTTCGGGACATCGATGGTGTGCACGACCTTTAAAGAGTTGAGATCGACGACCGCGACCTTATTGACAGTTGGGACGGCAACGACCAGCCAGCGGCCATCGGAAGTTGCGGCCGTGCCATAGCCCAGACCGGGCAACGGAATCCAGGTCTTGATGGTGTCGCTATGCGTATCGATGACCGCCAAGCGAGGTTGGGTCTGGTCGGCGGTGAACACCATGCTGTCATCGGGCGTGATGGAGATGCGCTGTGTCTGGCCGGAGATGTGAATCACCTTCAGGGTCTTGCGTCCTTGCATGTCGAGCACCGAAACGGTTCCGGGACCGACGTTGGCCGTGTACCCGCGCGTGCCATCGTGAGAGACAGCGAGCATGTGGGACTCCGGTTGGCCGGTTGGAATGGCGCCCACGATCTTCAGCGATTGCGGATCAATGATCGAGATGGTTTTATCAAGCTCAGTGGTGACATACAGCATGCCGTCTTTCGGACCAAAGACAGCGCAGTGGGGCCGCACGCCATGGCTCCATTCGACGTTCCCGGTTACCTTGCGAGAGGCGAGGTCGATCACAACCATATTGCGGCCATTGGTGCCGGGTTTGCCGACACCGGAATTGCCATAGATAGGGACATAGGCGGTTTTTCCGTCCGGCGCGGCGGCGACTTCATGGCCGGTTATGCCGCCCTCCGGCACCTGGGCGACCTGTTTGCCTTCAGCAGGGTTCACAATGCCGAGAGTCTCGGCGCCTTTGTTGGCGACAAGAAGCCAGCCCTGAGAATCGGCGGGAGTGGATTGGGCGCCTGAGTCGAGTGGCATGACGGATACCAGGAAAATTAACAGTAGAACAGCACGGTAGAGAAACATAGCCTTTGGCGAACAACGTATCACATGCGCGTGCATGAAACGTTCATCAAAGGCGAAGCAGCATACCGTACAGGTCGTTTAGCTCTAGCATATGGCTACGAACGAGCCGGAGATGGGTCTCCATGCTAAAGCTGGGTCCGCCCGTGCCGCCGCCGAATTGGTGGAAAGCGGCAGTTGCCGCTGTATCAAGATAGGAATGCCAGAGATCCTCCATACGATCGAATTCCGCGACAGCGTCCTCCGGCGTCTGGTTCGGTCCGGCGGGCCCGGGCATGGGTGGTTGGCCGGTGAGATTGGGATATCTCAGGTCCAGGAGATTCCGTATCGCATCCTCATAGGTCGTTAAACTCTGGTCTGTGGCCGCGGCCGCTTTGCCGTAGCAGACGTTGAATTGGTACGTGTTCTGGGCGTCGGGACAATCACCCGCTTTTTGGTGGGCCATCTCGGCGTCGAACGCCTGTTTTGCCTGGGCGCGCAGAATCTCGCGTTTCACGCCGACCTCACGCATTTCCTGCTGGAGAAGCTGCTGCTGGGGAGTGAGAACCTTCTTCGGCCTGGATGGCGGTTGCTGGGAAAAACAGCAAACGGGAAAAGTAAGTGCGCAGCCCAGTACCAGGGCCGGTGCGTGTATGAAGCCGCCCGCAAATTCAGAAGCAGAAAAAAGCGCATGTATCCGCATGGAGCGAACCTCTCGTTGTCTTGAATATACCCGTTAAGGTTCAGGGCGGGGATTTCTGCCGGGCCGCTTCCGATAGAGATCTGTCGAATACGGAAAGGTGCTGGCCCGTAAACCCGGATAACTGTACGGATCAAAGTACGCGACTGTCGAGAGTGCCAGCGGAGACGAGCTTCGAGTCGAGCGTTTTGGGATGGATAACCCGGCCGCGTGAAGCATGCCGGACAGCCTGTACCGCTGCGTGCCCGGTTACCTACGAGCCGAGCGTGGTGGTGCTCCCGCAAGGTCGCAAGCAGGTACAGATCGGCAGCGATATGCTCACCTACGATTCATCCCGATACCTGCTCACCTCGGTCGACCTGCCCACCGTTAGCAGGGCGGTCGAGGCAAGCGAGGATACGCCCTGCCTTGCCGTCTCACTGAAGCTCGACATCTCAATCGTCCGTGAGTTTCTTGCCCGCGAGGAGTTCCAGATCCCCGACGAGCCGCCGGAAACTCCCGCGATGTCCACCGGTCCGGTCACTCCGGAGTTCCTCAACGCTTGGCATCGTCTGGTCGACTTGCTCGCGAGCCCCGAGGACATTCCGTTCCTGAGTGGCTTTATCCAGCGCGAGATCATTTATCGAATCCTGCGTGGACCGGAGGCGGCACGGCTACGGGCAGTAGCGACTTTAGGGGCCAGAGTCATCGCACCTCCAAAGCAATCGCCTGGATCAAGGCAAACTATGCGAGGCCACTTCGTATCGAAGACCTTGCACAAATAGCCGGTATGGCGGTCTCCACCCTTCACCACCATTTCCGGCCGCGCACGACAATGGGTCCACTTCAAAACCAGAAGCAAATTCGATTACAGGCCGCCAGAGCACGGGTGCTCGCCGACGATGTAGACGCGGCGACTGTCGCCTTTGAGGTTGGATACGAAAGTGCGAGGCAATTGAATCGTGAATACAGTCGCTTGTTCGGCCAACCTCCTATTCGTGATGTGAGGGCTTTGCGTTCGCCGAACTCTCCGCGATTCGAATCGATCACGACGGCGAGCCAAGTGTCTCAATAGCGGCCTTGTTCCGTTTATTCAACTATGTTCACTGTTCCTCGTGGATTGCAGGGGATTATCGGGAACCCGGAAGTTGCCAAGTGTTAACAGCTTCTAAGCTAAGCAACCCGGCTAGGTCGCTTACGCTTCCGGCTCGGTTTCGGCCTGATCGCGTGAGACATGGCCTCTAAAGGAACTTCTGATACAGGAGACTAGATGGTGCCAGGGTCACGGCCTATCCGGATACTAGACGATTGGAGGCCAAGTTCACGGAAGCTGAATGGATAACCGAGGTCATCCTTCGATGCCATTCTACGTCGCGCCACATGCCTACAAATTGCGGTCCATTGAAGTTACTCGTTGCCAGCGCAACCCAACATCCTGTGGCTGCTGCGGTACGGACACCTAATTCGCATAACTGTTTGAGCCAATCCCATTCCAGTAACGGCCAGTCCTTATAATCCACCAAGCTCCAACATTCCGTAGTAATTAGTGGCCTGCCGGAAGCGCGCGACCATTCAGCACACATCTCGATATGCTGTTTCAACTTGCCGTCCCAGTAGTTGCGCCGCTGAAAGTAGATCCGCTTGGCGTTGTTCACCAGGTTGATGTAGCCAACGGGATCGAAGCGCTCGTAATGGTAGCCTACGGCATCATAGTATCCCGTGGCCTGAGCCATCCAGATGTGAGGTTCCATAAAGTCGAGCATGCTGACGTCCTGCTGCTTCCAGGTCTCGTATTCACTGGTTTGCGAAAACGTGTAATCAAGATCCGGATATGCGCTACGCACCACCTGGATAGCGCGCCGCATCCAGTCACTGTTTTCGGCTGAATTCCTCTTGAACCCCTTGGGCAGAAATGGCGCCCAGACGTCAAGTGGCCATTCGTTGCACAGATCAACGTACAGAATGTGTGGAAGTAAGTTGTCCTGAGCGATCGAGTCGAGCGTCACTTTCCAAATCCGGCCATGATCCTCCGGAGTGTGGATACCCATCAGCACTTGATCAGGATCGTGCCTGAACCAGGTAGATAAACCCACACGCAGTTTGCGGTCAGCACATTTTCGAATGAACTGATTGAGCGCCGGCTGTACCTGGACAATGTTTTTTGCCGGGCTTCCCCAGTCTTGAGTATTCCAACACGGTACAAGCTCCCATGTTCCGTTCGGATTCGCCGCCACCAGGTGCGGATAAGCGTCAATGCGAACGGCATCGTAGCCGCGCAGAACAAGCCCGTCCAGCGCCACATCCCAGTCCTCGTAGCCCGCTCCGGACCAGCGCCGCTCCAGCCATGAGAAATCCCACATAGTGATGGCAAGTGGACGCTGGGTGTTGCGTAATCGCATCTTCGGGCCTTGTGCTTTGGATCCTTGTCCCGAAGATTCGGTACTGCCTGCCAGAGCTGTTAGTGAACCGGCAAGAAACGACCTTCGATCCATGCATGCGTTTTATCACAAGGCGATACTTGGCCGACCGTCCTCGGGCCGGGAACCGCAAGTCGGCTTCGGGCCCAGGTACTCGGCCCCGGCGCTTCACTTGGCGCTGGTTTCGGACCAGGGCGGCACAATCCCATTCATCCGCGCATACGCTACTAACTGCCCCATGTGCTCGTTGTCGTGGATGATGATTCGTAGATACATGCCATCCACCGTGGCGTCCCGATTGGCTATCGTGACCTTTCGCTGAAGGTCGCCCGGCTTAATAGCCGCGTGAGCGTTCTTGACGGCGTCGAGCGAACGCTTCAGCCACGCGATTACTTCGGGTTTCGCGGTCACGGTCTTCTCCATGCTGTTCGATTTGATTTCCGCAGGCATCGGCGCCCCGTAACACTCAGCAGATAGAAGTTCGCAAGCGCGATATGCATGAACACCTCGCTGGTGGACCGCACGCCCGGAGCCGGACGCCACGCGTATTTTTCAGCCGGTATGCTTAGGCCAACGCTAAGTTCTGGTCTGTGACATCGACCGCTTTGCCGAAGCAGACATTGAATTGGTAGGTGTTTTGGGCGTCGGGACAATCACCTGACTTCTGTTTCGCCATCTCGGCGTCGAACACCTGTTTTGCCTGAGCGCGCAGAGCCTCGCGTTTCACATCTGCGTCACGCATTTGCTGCTGCAGAAGCTGCTGCTCGGGAGTGAGCACCTTCTTCGGTCTGGATGCCGGTTGCTGGGAGAAGCAGAAAGCGGGAAGAGTCAGTGCGCAGCATAATACCAGGGCTGGTGCGTGTATCCACATGGGGCGAACCTCTCGCTTGCTTGAATATAGCCGTTTAAGCTTTGTGGCGGAGATTTCTGCCGGGCCGCTTCCGATAGAGATCTGTCGAATACGGAAAGGTGCCGGCCTGTAAACCCGGATAACTCTATCCTTCGACTACAGCGGATCTATGGTGTTCGGCATCTAGTTCCGGGTCCCCGACAATCCCCCGCAATCCACGGGGACAGCGAACATGCTTGAATAAACGGAACAAGACCGCTATTGAGACACTTGGCTGGCCCTAGTGATCGATTCGAATCGCGGAGCGTTCGGCGAACGCAAAGTCCTGATATCACGAATAGGTGGTTGGCCGAACAAGCGACTGTATTCACGATTGAATTGACTCGCACTTTCGTATCCAACCTCGAAGGCGACGGTCGCCGCGTCTACATCGTCGGCGAGCATTCGTGCTCTGGCGGCCTGTAATCGAATTTGCTTCTGGTATTGAAGTGGACCCATTGTTGTAAGCGCACGGAAATGGTGGTGAAGGGTGGAGACCGCCATACCGGCGATTTGCGCAAGTTCTTCGATACGAAGTGGCCTCGCATAGTTGGCCTTGATCCACGCGATCGCTTTGGCCGTGCGATGACTCTGGTCGCCTAAAGTCGCCACTGCTCGTAACCGTGCCGCCTCGGGTCCACGCAGGATTCGATAGATGATCTCGCGCTCGATGAAACCGCTCAGGAACGGGATGTCTTCGGGGCTCGAGAGCAAGTCGACGAGACGACACCAAGCGCTGAGAAACTCCGGAGTGACCGGACCCGTTGACATTGCGGGAGTTTCCGGCGGCTCGTCGCGAATCTGGAACTCCTCGCGCGCAAGAAACTCACGGACAATCGTGATGTCGAGCTTCAGCGATACGGCAAGGCAGGGTGCCTCCTCGCTTGCCTGGACCACTCTGGTTACGGTGGGCAGGTCCACCGAGGTGAGCAAGTATCGGGATGAATCGTAGGTGAGCATATCGCTGCCGATCTGTACCTGCTTGCGACCTTGAGGGAGCACCACCACGCCAGGCTCGTAGGTAACCGGGCACGCAGCAGTACAAGCTGTTCTCCGGGCCAACGTCAAGCGAGGAATCGCAGTTGGCAATTTTTCTGCCGTGCCGATGAGCCGAGCAATCTTATACGCTAACTCCGCATTGAGTTCATGCGATTGGGAAGTCGACGTGACGCCTCTGTTGCTCGTATTCTCCACGATGATGTCTGGACCTTCCTTACCCAAGCATATCTGCGAATTGCGGTAGGAATGCAACACCGGAAATGCGGTTCGGCAGGATCAGGCAACGATTCGGCAGAATTGGGATACCGGTTCCGAAGCGTTTCTCCTTAGCCTGAAAACAGGAGAAAGGCGAGAAGTTATGCAAAAGCGCACACTCGGGAATGGTGGTTTGCAAGTGTCGGCCCTGGGCTTCGGCTGCATGGGCCTGAGCGCCAACTACGGCCCGCCGACGGAACGACAGGAAGGCATCAAGATCATTCGGGCAGCAGTGGAGCGCGGCGTTACGCTTTTTGACACTGCCGAGGCGTATGGTCCTTTCACAAACGAAGAACTGGTGGGAGAAGCGCTCGCGCCTTTCCGCGATCGCGTTGTGATCGCTACGAAGTTTGGATTCGGGATCAATCCCGACGGCACTCGCTATGGCCTCAACAGCCGGCCCGACCACATCCGGCAGGTCACGAATGCAGCCCTGAGCCGACTCAACGTCGAAGCCATCGACCTCCTGTATCAGCATCGCGTCGATCCGAACGTGCCGATTGAAGATGTTGCGGGCACCGTGAAAGAACTGATCCAGCAAGGGAAGGTCAAGCACTTCGGTCTCTCCGAGGCCGGTGCCAAAACGATCCACCGTGCACACTCTATTCATCCGGTCACAGCCGTGCAGAGCGAGTATTCGCTATGGACACGAGATCCCGAACAGAACGGAGTGCTTGCTGCCTGTCAGGAGTTGGGAATCGGTTTCGTGCCGTTCAGTCCCCTTGGCGCCGGATTCCTAACCGGGAAGATCAAGACGACGACAGAATTCGACAGCACCGATTTTCGGAATCTGTCGCCACGTTTTGCGCCTGGGGCCCGTTCGGCAAACATGGCGCTAGTCGATCTGCTGAAGGGCATTGCAGAAACAAAGCTCGCCACGCCCGCCCAAATTGCGCTTGCATGGCTGCTCGCCCAGAAGCCCTGGATTGTGCCCATTCCAGGGACAACAAAGCTTCAGCGGCTTAGAGGAGAACCTAGGCGCAGCCAAAGTGGAACTGACGACGGACGATTTGCAAGGAATTGAAGGTGCCGCGTCAAAGATTACCATTGAAGGTGCTCGGCTTCCTGAAGCAGTTCTGAAGATGTCGGAATGCTAATGGAATCGAAATGTCTGACCACACATTCTTGGCCGACAATGAAGTAAGGCTCTGAAAGGAATATATACATGCCAACCATCCTCGTGAATGGCGTCAACCGCGAAATCAAAGCACCTTCCGACACGCCCCTACTCTATATCCTGCGTAACGATCTTGAACTCACCGGTCCGCAGTTTGGTTGCGGTCTGGCACAATGCGGATCCTGCTCGGTGTTACTGAACGGTAAAGAAGTCCGCTCCTGCATCACGCCGTTGTCGGCGGTTGCCGGCAAAGAGGTGACTACTCTCGAAGGGCTGCCCGCCGGTGGACGAAGCAAAAGAAGCTAACAGGACCCGAAGCCGCTCATGTTCTTCACCCGGTGCAGCAAGCCTGGATTGACGAGCAGACTCCGCAGTGCGGCTTTTGCCAGAACGGCATGATGATCAAGGCCACCGAACTGCTCGAAAGCAATCCCTCTCCGACAATCGATCAAATCAAAGAAGCCTTCACTAAATCGGGCCCTTCGCCGCATCTCTGCCGCTGCGGTACTTACACCGCGATTATTGAATCCGTCCAACGCGCCGCCGGCATTATGGCAAGGAGCATTTTATGACCGGCACTCTCGAGACCCTTGCCCAAGAACAAGACAAGAAAGTGGACGTCTTCGGCGCCTCATTGTCGCGTCGCGGATTCGTTGCCGCCGGCGGCGCGCTGCTAGCCAGTTTTGTCGTGGTGCGCTCCAGCAGCGCGCAAGAGGAAACGCCCGGCATGCGCGGCATTCCCACCGGCAAAATATCCGGCAACTCCTTCATTGAAATTCACGCCGACAACACGATCCTCATCCGTACCGGCAAATCCGACTTCGGGCAAAGCACTGTCTTCACCGCCTATCGACAAATCGTCGCCGATGAACTCTACGTCCCGTTTGAGGCCATCACGACAGTAATTTCTGGCGACACTGATCGCACACCGGACGGTGGCGGCACCTTCGACCTTCTTGGCCATGGCATGCCCAACATCCGTAAGGCCGGGGCTTACGTCTATCAGGCGCTGTTGGATGTCGCATCCAAGCAACTCAACGTGCCGAAAGATCAACTCTCGGTCAAGGACGGTATCGTTTCCGGCAGCGGCAAATCCATCTCTTACGGCGACCTCGTGAAGGGCCAGCAACTCAATCTGACGATTCCTGTGCTCGGCGATATCCATAGCATGTTCGGGCTCATGGTTGCCGGCAATCCACCGCTCAAACCGGTCAGCGAATATACTGTGGTCGGCAAGTCCTTCCCCAACTCTGCAGTGGTTTCGAAGGTCTCGGCTAAAGAAACTTGGGTCACCGACGTCCGTCTTCCCGGCATGCTTCACGGCCGGGTTATCCATCCCAAAACGCTCGGCTCGAAGCTCGTCTCCGCTGGCACTCTCGACAAGTCGCGGTTCCCGAACGCGCAGCTTGTTGTCAAAGGCAATCTCGTCGGTGTCGTCGCTCCCACCGAATGGGAAGCCATAAAAGCCTCTGAGCAAGTCGCTTCTGATACAAAGTGGTCCGATTGGCGAGGACTTCCCACCGATGCTCGCCTATTCGATTTCCTCAAAGAAGATGCCGACTGGAAATCCGTACCCGCTGCTACGAGCAGAGAATCGAAGGGCGACGTTGCTGCCGCTCTCGCCACTTCGCCCAAGAAACTTAAAGCTACTTACGAGCGCCCCTATCTCAAACACGCGCCCATCGGCCCAACCATGGCCGTGGGAGATGTCCGCTCGGATGGCAGCGTCCACGTTCACGCACACACCCAAAATGCACAAGCACTCCGCACCGAAATTGCGCTGATGCTCGGCGTCTCGCCCGACAAGCTCATCGTTCACACGTATGCCGGAGCCGGTCACTATGGCCGCTCGAACGGCGGCAACGCCGGTGCCGAAGACGAAGCCGTTATTCTGTCCCAAGCGGTTGGCAAGCCCGTCCGCGTTCAATGGATGCGCAACGACGACCTCCAGTGGTCCACCCAATCCTCCTGCGCCTTTTCCGAAATCGAACTCGCAGTCGGCCCTGACGGCAAACTAACCGGCTATCAGATCGATCACTACATGCCCGCCATGCAAGATGATCGCCCCATCGGCGCCATCCTCGCCGGCCTGCCTACCATGGCGGCGCCTAACGAGAAGGGCTCGGTCTTCGGGATGAGAAATCAACCGAGTGACCCCTGGCTTTACGGCGCTACCCCCGCCGTTCTGGAACGTGCTCATGGCGGTCCGCAAATCGGCCAGGCATCTTCGCCAATCAACGTTGGCCTGCGCGATCACAGCCTTCGCACGCCAGTCCAGTATCAACAGAACTTCCCGCGTGAACTAGCGATTACGGAGGCCGCTTATCTCGCCGGTGTCGACCCGCTACAATTTCGCATCGATCACGCAACGGAAAAACGCGCCATCGCCGTTCTGGAATCTGCGCGCGAAAGTTCCGGTTGGAAGACGCGGTCAGGATTCGCAAATGGAAGCGGCCGCATCAAGCAAGGACAGGGCGTATCACTGATGATGCGCGGCGGCGCCTACTGGGCCTGCATCGCCCAAGTCACTGTCGATACGAATACGGGCGTCATCAAGGTTGATAAGCTCACGATGGTGGTTGATCCTGGGATCGTCATCAACCCGCTCCAGTTGAAACGTCAAGTCGAAGGCGGCGCCGTCATGGGCGTCAGCATGACTCTCCGTGAAGAACTCCGCTTCAATGACTCCACGATCACGTCATCCGATTGGATGAGCTATCCGATCGCCACCATGGCCGATCTCCCCGAGATCAAGGTAGTTCTCCACCATCACCCTGAAGTCGGCTCTTACAGTCAAGGTTCCGAAGCCGCCAGCGCTTTGGCCGCTCCCGCCATCGCCGGCGCCTTCTTCGACGCGACCGGTAAAATCGCCCGCCGCCTTCCCCTTAAAGCCTGCTTACGTCAAAGACCTTCTGAAGGCGTAAAGCCAAGAAAGTGCGAACGCGTTTTCCCAAACCCGTTGGCGCTTTCTAACAGCCGACATTCCGAGGTAACAACGACCTATAGAGGCAAGGCAACGCTGCCTTTGTTACAGGAGCCGGAAGCGCCATTTGCACGCTGCCGCCGATGTGCCCCAATTATCAACTTGTGGAACAACGGCCACGGGGATGGTCTTTCGAGCGCGTGACTTATTAGGTCGCAAGCCGGACAAGCGCAGCGGAGGACTCGACTTCATGGCATGTGGAGATTGCGGACGCGTTCGCCGAGCACCGTGTGCAGGTGGCTGGCTGGTGAACTGGACTGCTAAGAACATTTAGCGTAGAGTGTATCGATTAGGCGGAAAACGCACTATGCCGTGAGATCGCAGCTTTCTCATACGAAATTCCGCGAAGCTTTATCGTTTTGAATTTGAAGAGGGGAAGGACGGGATGGATTTCATCGAGCGTTTTTTTGGCATTTCGCCTGATGGAGGCTCGGGCGCTCTGGAACTGGGTTTGGTTCTCGTGCCCATTCTGGTCATCGCCTTGATTGCAGGGCGGCGACACTTTAGCGGCAGATCGAGCGGTTTTCCATGGTGGAAATGGTGACCGCTAGCGGAAAGCCGGACGAATTGCGCCGAATACTCGCGTGCGGCAGGAGAGGAATTGGCGGGCACGGTGAAGCCAGTGGACGTCTGGCTTCTTGTCGAGTATCGAGGCCGTTGGGAACACGCTGCTGGTGCGGTGTTTTCCGAGTCGGTCCAAATGCGCCTCGGCGACCTGAAATCCAAAAACCAGAAAATGCGGTTTGCGCTGATTAAGCAGCGCCACCGCACTTCTGGTCCGCTCAGTGTGTTCTGGGCGTTCCCTCGCCAGCGGGATGCGCAGCTCTATCGGTCGGAGATCGGCGACTATGATGCCCTTTCGTTCGATCCAGAGTTTTTGGGCGAGCCCACAAACGAAAAAATCGTTGCGGTCTGCACGCACGGAACACACGATCTTTGCTGTGCACAGTTCGGCAATACGATTTACGAGGCGCTGCGAGAAATCCACGATGCCACCGTGTGGCAGATTTCACATGTAGGAGGATGCCGGTTTGCCCCGAACGTGGTGTGTCTCCCGCATGGAATCGTTTATGGGCGAGTTGAGCGAGCGGACTGTGCGGATATTGTGGCGAGCTATCACGACGGCGAAGTGATTGCAGAGAAGTTGCGAGGCCGCTGCTGTTTTTCGAAGCCCGTGCAGGCGGCGGAGCGATTCGTGCGGAGCGCTAAGCACCTAAGGCGGCTGGACGAGCTCAACATGACGAGTGAGGAAGAGACTGGGCCAGGGCAATGGAGGGTTGGCTTTAGTTCGGGAAATGCGAAGCGCTACAACGTGTCCGTACGCGTATGCCGCAAAACCGCGGGTACATACAAATCTTGCGGCGCGACGGAATTGTCGCCGCGCGAAACATTTCAGATAGCGGAATGCCTTTAGAAGGATGAGCGACTATGCAGATTACAGATGTTAGCCCACGGGCCCAAAATACAACCCAGCTTCTCGGCGGACAAGAGGTGTCGGGACAGGTGCTTTGCGTGGCGATATCAACGGATGGATCGCGGGTGTATATTGGCGGGCACTCTGGAGTTTGGCGCTCTGACGATCACGGCGCAAACTGGCGGCATCTGGAATGGCCGCAACCGCCATCCGGAGTAACAGCGGTGCCAGGATGCCTTCCGGTGGCGACGATCTTCGACCTTGCTGTTTCACCAGCGAATCCCGATCTAGTGCTTGCGACGACGGGACCGGACGCCCGGTCACCCGGTTCGCTAAGCGGCGTGTACCGTTCAACGGATGGTGGTGCGACGTGGTCACGCGTCCATGTATTCCAAAAGGGCGCGGCTGTGGCCCCGGCAAGTACGCTTGCCATCGCGCCCGACAATCCGCAATTGATTTACGCTGCCGGGCAGTATGCGGTGGCGATCAGCAACGACGGGGGCACCACCTGGACTGAAACCGTACCGCAGGCGAATCAGACTTTTTGGCATGCCGCCGCAGGGCCAGCGGAAGGCGCACAACGCCGTGTCTACGCGGTGGGAGGCGCGGGCGTCTGGTATTCCTCGGACGGCGGAGCGCACTGGAGCGCCAGCGCTTCGGGCCCCGCTTTGGGCGAGCCGTTCAATTCTGCGATCGGCGTGAGTGCACAAGCATTAGCGGTGAACCCGCTCAATCCGGCCGTGATCTACATTCTAGACGCTTCACGGACGCTATCGAAAGGCGACTTTACGGCCTTTCCCACCACCAATCGCGGCATCTGGACTCAGCTTCCTGCGATTCCGAGAGGGCCAGGGCGAACACCCAGCGGAGCGAGTTACGTGATCGCGCATGCGAGCCCGAGCGGGCAGTTGATCCTGATCGCCGGCGACCAGGAACGGGTAAACCTTTCGTTGGGAGAGCCCGGCGACAGCACTGCGTGGATCTGGATCGACCAGACACATCACTTTGATCCGCACGGACTAGCGGTTACGCCAAATTTTGATCGCGGCGCAAACGCTGCTAGCGCCACGGGGATGATATTTGCCATCAACGATGGCGGAGTCTATATAAGCTCCGATGGCGCGCGAAGCTGGACAAAAGGGAATGGCCTTTCGACACTGACCATCGTGAACTCGGCAATTTGCCCGCGGCCGGGAAAACCGCCGGCCATTTGTATTGGAACAACTCACAACGCAGGCTTCTATACGACTGATGGCGGCGCAAATTGGAAGGCGCAAAACTATGACGGAGGCGATAACGACTGCACCTTTAGTGATCAGGCGCAAGCCAACCGCCTCATCGTTTTTGCACCGCGAGACGCACCTAACAATCTGCAACTCTACACGACATCAGCCGGGAACGTGCCCAATGGTGCGGTGGGGACCCCCGACGTACATGAGATTCCAGGTCCTCCGAAGCTGCGCCCACGGCCGGATGGCGCGAACTGGGGTTGGAATGCTGTGAGCTGGTGGTGCAACTGGGGCTACCGTCCGCTCGTGCTGACGCTACCGGGGCAATCCCCGCGGCCGGATGGGGACTTCATTACAATCCGTTTTCTGCCTACCACATCTATACTGCTGCGCACTACCGCGTTGAGTCAGATTACCAGTTCCGACGACTGGACAACAAGCGCCACGAGCGAGGGACCAGGAGTAAAAGTATTCCAAGTGGGCCCGGCGCTGCCTGATTTGAACGCGAGTGTCGTGCAAGCTTCTGGCGGACACGATTCACCTGTTTACTATGTGAGCGATGCGGAAGTGCCTAGCCCGGCGTCGAGTGCGATTCACGGGCAGCAAAGGCTTTGGAAATGGACCGCCGGCATGAGCGCTTGGCAGTTGCTTGTGCCGGGCAACCAGGCCGCACCTCCAGTGGGGGCACCGGGGATTTCACAGCGATTCTTTGTGGATCCGTACCGGCCCAACCGGCTCTACGTGCTGGATGCGAATCATGTTTGGCGCAGCGAGGATGGAGGGATTCACTGGACAGAGGAAACCAGTCTGGAGCGAAACCTGACGGAAAATGGGGCATTTCCATTTTTTGCCGTTGACGACGGAACCGCACAACCGGTTTTGCTGCGCGATATGAATTTCGATCCCAACCATTCAGGGTACCGTTTTGCCGTTGGACCAGCAGGCGTTTTCTACACGCGGGACGGTACAAACTGGGATCATCTATTGCTGAGTTCCGCCAGCGCCATTCAGCCGACGAATTCAACCTACGACTATGTGACTGATTTCTGCAACCGTTCGCTTTATGTGGCGACGACGGACAGAGGGCTGTTGAAATTGAGCCCGCTTCCGCCCGATTGGGATTTCCCGATCGGCAGTTTGGAAGAGGTTTCCGGACGAATTCAATTCCTGCGCGTTAACGATGTCGGTACCGGTTACGGGCCGCCAAACGATTTCATTGACGCCGAAGTGATTTTTCAATTGGACACGCAGCCCGAGAAAGCCTTCGGGTTGCAACTGAGGACCGATGACAACAGGCTCGTGAACCGGGGCAAGCTTAACTTGTTGCGTCTTGCCTATGCCAAGAACCTCCCGGTCTTGATCGATTTTCACCGGACGAGTTGCCGCAACGGAACGGTGATAAGAGTAGCACTTCAATAACAGAAAAGAGATTTGCCATGCCAGTAGAAATAACCGGTAAGATTACATTCCTTCGAGTCCATGACGTGGGAACTAAATACGGTCCCGATCAACTCGACATTGATGCGGTGATCCAGCTGGATCATAAGACCACACCCAGCTATGGGTTTCAATTGCGCACCGATGGCAATCAAGTGGCTCGCCAGGGAATGCTGGATTTGCTGCGGGATGCCTACGCTAACAATTGGGCGGTGACCGTGGATTATGACATCCCCGCGGGAAAGCAGAACGGAGTCCTCATGCGGGTGGCGCTTATCAGATGATTTCCGAATCGCAAAGTGACGTGAACGTGGAGTAGCGAGAGCGTCGCTATCTCAGTCTCTGCCCCTGCGTGTGTAACTTGTAGCCGCGGCTACTGTCGCTTCAACGGTGATCTTGTTTCCTTTCGTTTGCTGTTTTTGGCTTGAATGAATAGAGCTACGAGATACCGCCGCAGATGTGCCAAGCTTTCGCGCACGACATCCGGGCTTTGCTTTGCCTTAGCAAAAATGAAGCTGCCCTGCAGGACAGCCTGAATGAAGTAGCCGACGCTTTCCGCGCTCCACGTCGCTTTCGGGGCGTAGAGTCTTTTGGCGGCTTCGACATCGCGGGTCAATTCCGCGACGTGCGCAGAGATGCCCCGGTCGCAAGCAGCGCGAATTTCAGGGTGCGTCGAATAGGTTTCCTGAACCAGCGTTCCGAGCAGGCACGTGTAGTCGGGCAACTCGCCTTGAAGAATCTCCTCGCGAAAAGCCACGTAGCCGAGCAGGCGTTTCAGCGGGTCACGTAACTTGTGATACGGCGCGGCCGCGAAAAAACCTTCCGTCATGGTTCCCCAATGCGCCGTGGCCGCGAGTGCGAGTTCATCCTTGCTTTTGAAGTGATGAAAAAAGCTGCCCTTGGTCACCCCTGCTTCGTTGCAGATGTCCTCGACCGTAGTAGCCGCGTAGCCCTTCGTGCGGACGACATGCAGCGCCGCATTTAGCAGTTTGGTTTTTGATTCGTGCCGGGGCTCGGCTGTTATCGATCTCTCCATACCGTACAGTTGGTAGCATACCGAGTCGGGGTATCCAGTTAAGAGGAGACGATTCACTGCGAAAGTTCCTTGCTGGTTGCTACAAGGAATGCGTCACCGGATAGTTGTCGACAAGGCCCGCTGCTGAACATTCCCGGCCTTGCCTCGCAGCGACCCGCGGCAGCCCCGTTAGGAAAATCTTCTGCAACAGGTGTCGCCCCTGGCGCAGGAGCACATCAATCTGATTGGGAACTACGTCTGGCGGCAGAGACTCGGCGGCCTGACAAGAGGAAATGCAGGTCCTTATGACCGTTTCCCCCAGGCTTAGTGTGCTTTATAATCCGGTTCGTGAGGCGACCTTTTTGAGCCGTTTTGTAAGCACGAAAAGAGATCCTTGCTGCGCTATCAGTGACCGTGCAAAGGCGCCGGGCTGCCATCGGACCAGTTTGGTACCAGCACGATATAGGTCGTAAAAGGCTCTGGGGCACCCTGAAACTGGGGGTTCAAGAGAACAGGTGAGTGTTCGACATCGGCGCCCCATTCCGACCCGTCGGATCGGCTGCCATAAAACATGAGGTGCGGATGCCAATGTCCCACGGCATCCTTCAAGTAGCTGCCTTTCGCCATCATGTAGGACATCGATCCGGCCTCGAGCACCGGGAGTTCTTTGCGCGCCACCACCTCGGTGAGGCGGGCACTCATTTGAGCCTTCGTCAAGCCAGCTAAGGCGAACTCGGTCCTCTTAAAAGTGATCGGCAAAACGGACCGCGCCGCGGGGGGATTGAAGCAAATGGCTCCCCGGACCTTCGGGTTCCAAAATCCTGCGTCGTCCAGTGGTCCCATCCAAGCGCGTTCGACAAGACAGACAAAGCCGTTCTTGCCCTTTTGCGCCACCTCGTACCCGCTGCGCTTCAGCACCAATACGGTGGCGTCGCGGGAGACGGCGACCGGGGCAGCGCTGCGTGCCAGAGCTATCTCTGCCTCGGCGTCGGTCTCGAGATATTCAGCGACAGGCGCCATTTGCGCATATTGACTATCGACCGTTTGGGCGTGCACCCCGTTGTTCACGCCAACGATCACCGTGAGTGCAACGCTTAAGAGCGCTGGTCCCCGGGTTTTAATAGACAGAACGCGACCACCCTTCTACAAGTTTAGAAAGTCAACTTCATAGTCAACTGCAGCTGACGCGGATTGCTGGAAAACGCCTGACTCCACCGCGCGAAATTCGCCGAGGTTGGCTCAATGGCGGTCCGCGCCAAATCGCCGGCAATCGTACCTGCCCCATAGGCCACGTCCAGCGACGTCGCTGAGGTTCCCTCCAACGTATTGGGGATGGTTGAAGATGTTAAAGGCGCGAACCGAGAATTCCAGGTTAACGCGCTCGGTTAAGCTGAACCGTTTCAGGGCCGTAATGTCGATGTCGTCGATAGGATTCATGGTGAGAAGGCTCCTTCCGCCGTTTGGCAGGGTACCTTCCGGTGAAGCAACGAAGCGGGCGTTGGGATTATTCGCCATGTAAGCAACGATAGGAGGCGTCACTCCGGAGGGCTCCGCCGGACAGACGGGAGCAGTTGGGCCGGAGCACAGCGGCGTGGTGCCCGTTCCGACATTATTCATTCCACCGGGGTTTACCATGACACGATCCGGCGCGCTGTCGCCGTTCAGGTTGGAATCCACAGCGCTCTGGGGCGTGACCAATTGGCCAGTCTGATACTGGTAGACGGGTGCGAATTCCCAGTTCCCCACGATGTTTTTCATGAACCAGTTTCTGTTCTTAAAAGAAGGTTCGTCGTAAATCATGGAAAACACGACGCGATTGCGATGATCCAGCAGGGACGAAGCGCGCTCCATCTGCCAGATTTTGAAAATCCTGAGGGCGGCGCGGCGCAAGAACCGTCGAGTCGAGCGCAGTCGGTGGAATCGTCTATGGCATGGCTCCAGGTATAGGAACCTTGAAATTGCAATCCGTTCGATAGGTGCCGAGTCAACTGATTGGACCACCCATGATACGTGGAGTTCCCGACTGGCATAAAAGCCGTTATGGGGCTCACGAAACCAGCATTGGCGTAGGCAGGCACGATGTTTCCGCCGTTGTCGTATGCCGTCTGCAGGGCCGGCAAGGTACTGGTGAGCGAGTTCAGTGTGGCTACGCTCGGCATCGCAAAGTAAACCGGCAAAGCGTTCGATGAATTGGCGGTGGGCTGTCTGTTTAGTTGGACCTGCATCGGCAGGAACAGACCACGCGTGCCGACATAACGGCTTTCAAAGACATAATTATTCGCAAAGACATGCTGGATGCCGAAGTTCCAGTTATAGGCCTCGGGCCGCTTCTGATTCGGAATGAAGCCGGCGGTTGGCAGCGATCGCGGCGGCACCCTCAGGGATGGCGACGGAGGTGTTAGGCGGAATTCCTCCTCCAGCCAGGAAGCCGGTTTGATTTAAGCCGGTCACATCGACCGTCGTACTTAGCTGGGGAGGCAAAGTGGTAGTTCCGAGATTGTCGTAGAGCACGTCGGCGGTGATGCCGAACCCAGCGCGAATGGAAGTCTTGCCGCTGCTTCCGGGTGAGTAAGCAAAGCCGACGCGAGGCATAAAGTTCTTCTTCTGGGCGGTAGGCGAATGGAAGGTGATCAAACCGGGAACGCTGGCGCTGGCGTTCAAGGATTGACTGTTCTCGCCCAGCGGAACAGAAAGGTACTCGTAACGCAATCCGAGATTGACAGTCAGATTGGGCGTAATTTTCCAGTTGTCGTTGCCGTAAAAGCTAAGGTATGCCTGGTTCTGATAGTAGGTCGGATGCCCCAGGGAGCGCTGCGCAATTCCGTCCGGGTTGGTGTCGTACAGATAATCTGAGAGGTAACTCCACTCATAGTCACCACGCGACCGCTGGGTGAAGCTCGAAGGCGAAATGGAACTCCAGCCATCGAAGCCGAACTTGAAACTATGACTCCCTTTTGTCCAGCTGAGATTGTCGGTAGCCTGATACAGATTCTGGATAGTGTATTGAGGTGCGCTCGTGTCCGGGCCGAAGGCTGCATTTAGCTCATACACGTTTATGTTGGGAAATTGATCCAGGCCGGGGAACGTCTGATTCCCACCGACTGGAAGAGTCAGGTTGAAACGATTGAATCCCAGTCGGAATTCATTGAGGAGAGTGGGCGTGAAAGTGTGATATTCCGAGAGTGTCGCGAGATACGCGTTCACGGGTTCAGTCGCGAAGAAAACGGAAGGGAAGCCAGCGCTATCTATGGTTCCAGTTCGGTTTAAGATAAACCGTCCTCGGAGGGAATCTTTATCTGAGATGTTGTAATCAACCGAGCCTACTCCAAATTCATTGTTTGTAAATGCCGGGAGCGACGAAGAGATTTCTCCTACCGGGATTGAAAGCGCGCCAGGAGCCCCGGTAACGGCAAAGACACCGGTCCCGAGACTTTCGTTACTGCCCGGGCCGGGCGCAACCAGAATGGGCGCCTGGTTAGGCAGCGTGGAAGAGTTGGCCGCCGTTGTGCCTGTACCCAAATACTTCTGAAATTGCGCCAGATTGTTGGCGTTAATACCGGGCAATCCGGCAAGCGTGGCATACCCGGCAGCGGTAGGAGCGTAATAGTAAGTGGAGGCGGTTCCGCCGATCGGGTTATATTCGTAATCGACGAAGAAGAACAACTTGTCGTGCTTGATTGGACCGCCGAAGTTGCCGCCAAACCGATTCTCATCGAAGCGGGGATGTAAAGGATTACCTTCGACGAAGTTCAAGTTATCAGCGGCATCGAGATTTCGATTCTGGAAGTACTCGTAAAGCGCTCCGTGAAACGCATTGGTTCCGCTCTTCACTACCTCATTGAATTGACCGCCGGAAGAATGGCCGAAATCCGGCGAAAACTGGTTCTGAAGAACACTGAACTCAGATACTGCGTCGTTTGGCACCGTCACGGCCGGTCCAGTGACTGACAAGAGGTTATTGTCCACGCCTTCGATCGTGAAATTGTTGTTCGCTGGACGCTGGCCGCCGACAGACGGCCCCGTACCGTATCCCAACCCGCCGCTGGTAGTCACTCCGGCACTGAGCAGCGATAGGTTGATCACACCCGAGCCGCTGCTGGCCGAAGGTAAGTCGGCGGCTTGTTTAGCCTCGAAGGTATTTTGAACCTGAGCAGTTGTAGTGTCGATACTGGTAGCTGACGTATTCACTTCAACAGTCGTGCTAGCCTTGCCGATCTGCAGCGTCACGTTAACCGTCACTGTTTGATTGATGTCGACCGTGATGTGATTTACGATCGACTTGGTGAATCCGCCTGCGTCGACAATCACCGAGTACTTACCAGCGAGTAAGTTCTGAATACGATATTCACCAGCTGATGTGGACAATGTCGAATTCTCCACCCCTGTGGCGATGTTCTTGGCAACCACAGCCGCACCAGGCACAGTGGCACCTGACTGGTCATATACCGTTCCCTGAATGTTTCCGCTCGTTAGCTGGCCGAAAAGCAGGCCGCCGAGTGGAAAGAAAACCAACAATACGGCACTAATCGGCAAGTTTAAAAGCTTCATAAGATTTTTTCCATTCCAGGACGCATCAGGGTGTGAGGGCCCGCAGACTTGCGTGCTTCTTACACGCCTGCCCAACGAGCTAATTACCGCTGTGCTCTGACCGAGCCGGGACTATCACGGGTTTCCCCTGATCGCGCTGCTAACTTCTTTTCCGCCCCTATAACCGTTAGATTGATGAATCTACCCAAACTCATCGGTGCGGGCGGGAAATATTGCTATCGCGCATCGCTCAACGATCACGCGGGAAGGTGTAGCGGCAATTCGAACTTGCGGAAAAGCGTCTCCGTGTCCAGAAACGAGTTCCAGCCTGCGATGTGGTCGCCGGAGAGTTCAAGAACGACTAAGGCGAACGGCTTATGCCCACCATCGGGGTCTGCCTTGTATTGACCAAAAGCCGGCGAACCGCATGCCGCAGTTGCCAGAAGGCGGGAACCCCGGCACCCCGCGCCCATACCCAGAAGCCATGAGCGCACCGACTCCGGGCCTTGAAGCCATAGAGCGTAAGGGGGCATGGAGAACGTCGCATCGTCGCGCAACAGCGCTACCAACTGATCGACGTCATACCTTTCAAAAGCGGCGACGTATCGATTCAGCATCTGTTCCTGGGATTCTGTCAGTGCGGACGGGACGGCGCGCAAATTCCGGCCCGCGAGAGTAGCGCGGGCCCTCTGAAGTGCGCTGTTGACAGAAGCAATAGACGTGCCCAGTGTTTCCGCCACTTCGGCGGCAGACCAGCCGAGCACCTCGACGAGGAGTAACGTTGCGCGCTGTTTTGGGGCGAGACTCTGGAGAGCAGCAACGAACGCGAGCCGGATGCTTTGCCGCAGCATCGCGCGTTCGGAAGGGTCTGCGTCTGCTGGTATTGCACGCGCATCCGGGATTGGCTCGATCCAATGAGTGCTCGGGTGCTGGACCAACGGATCGGTAGGTACACCGGCTGGGCGCTCTTCAATTGGGCGCGCCCTACGCCTGCGATGGGACAGTTCAGCAATGCAAACGTTGGTTGCGATCCGATACAACCAGGTCAGTAAAGCTGCCCGTCCATCGAACTGATCGGCATTCTTCCAAGCTCGGATGATGGTTTCCTGCGTGGCGTCATCGGCGTCGACTGCTGAGCCGAGCATCCGATAGCAATGGCCCGTCAGCGTCGGGCGGTGTGCTTCGATCTGCTCGATGTCGGTGATCATTTTGCGACCAATCTAGCGTTGCCGATGCGGCCATATGCGGCATACTCGGCACCGTGTGCCATGCCTCGATTAGAAGAAGGGTTCTCACTCCAAAGACGGGGGATCATCTAGGACATGTCTCCGCAGCCGTCACCAGGGTCTATGCCAAGGTCGACCTGAATGGTCTCCCGTGATGGAAGAAGCTGCCCTTGGTAGTTCCGGCCTTGTGGCAGATATGATCGACGGTCGAAACTGCGTAGCCCTTGGCCCGGATAACGTGCAAGCCCGCTTCCCGGAGCTTGGTTTTCGACTGCTTGGTTTCCTATCGACATTTCAGTCCGTACCAGATAGTTGGTATCATACCCACTACTTGGTACTGTTTCAATAGAAAAGATGTCGAGTGAGAGCATGATGGGATGCGCGTTTGATCGGCATAGGGGCGGCGACATATCGCGTGCTCTGGAACTTCCCTTGCTTACCTGCGTAAACACCTTCAGCGGCCTGAGGTCCTGAATGGTCTGGTTCTACAATCGTTTTCGTTCTCTTCTTTCTCGCGTTCTGGATCAAGCTCCGCATGGAGGAACAGTGGATGCGTTCACAGTTCGGCGAGGCGTATGCCATCTATGCTCATCAGACCGCTGCGCTGGTGCCTTACCTCCTCTGATCGCGCGTCACGATCTCAGCCATGAGTGAGTGGAACCAACCTGAGTAGTTGAATCTCGATCGAGATCAATTTTCAGTTCCGGTCGAGTAACGGGCAATCCGAAAACTGGGAGGCAATTCGATACGTCGCCGGTAGCGGCGAAGGGTCTATCGATCTACCCTTCGCGACTACCTCGGAGAAATCACCTTGCGTCTTGTCCCACATCCCAGACGATAGGCGAGGAATGTCGTTCTCGGTTTCCACAACGCTGTTTGTGACTGTAGGGGCAGGTAAGACATACTCGGGAATCGATCGTTTGTGACCGGCCGCGTCCCGGAAGCAAATTGCACTACAGTGCGGACTTTGCGCGGTCGGCGGAGAGGCGCTGCATCAAGGCCTGGAAGCGTGGATCGCTGCGTAGGGAGGCGAAGTCGGGATCGTTCTCGATCCATTCCCTGTAGCCGAAACCCTTGCTAAAGGCCTTCTCCAAGCAGTCGAGGGATTTGTCTGTTTCTCCGAGGAGCGCGTAGAGACAGGCGACGTTGTAAAGAACATTAGGTTCTTCGGGCTCCATAAATAATGCGCGGCTGGCCCATTCGAGGGCGCGCGGCCGTTCGCCGAGCTCGTAAAGAGCGTTTGCCCCCAAATAAAGGGCACGCACATCGTTGGGGTGAAGCTGCAGGCGACGTTCCGCCGCTCGCAAAGAATCACGACGTGCCTGGCGGGCTTCTTCCTCGCGGCCCAGTGCGCGAAAGCAGCCACCCCGCATGGCGTGAGCCTCATAATCGTCTGGATTTTGCGCGGCTGGCCTTGGCGAAGAGGCCGGCGGCTTTTTCGTACTGACCTTGAGCAAGACACACGCGGCCGTAGGAGTAATAAGCCTCAAATAATTGTGGATTCAGGCGAATGGATGTCTCGAACTCTTCTTGGGCGCTTTCATAGTTCTTGCCGAGCGATTCGGCCAAGCCGCGCGAAGCGTGGGCTTCCGCCGATTCGGGGTCCAGCTCAACGGCGCGGCGGCTGGCGGCGACGGCCTCTCTCAGATTGTCTTCGCTGGCTTCAAACCACATGTACAGGAGCGAGCAACAATCCGCCACGCCGGCATACGCGCGCGCGTATCCAGGATCAATGGCGATAGCGCCTGCAAACATCTGGCGGGCGAATTCGAAGGCCTTGCGCCGCATTTGATAAAAGAATTGCCGGCCGCGAAGGTAATAATCGTAAGCTTGCACCTCGCTGGTGGGCACCTTCTCGATTTCTCGTCTTTCTTTTTCGGTGAGCATGACGCGCAGGGCGCGCGCGATGTTTTGCGCGATTTCGTCCTGGATAGCAAAGACGTCCTCAAGTTGGCGGTCATAGCGCTCCGCCCAGACGGAGTGACCGGTGCGTGTCTCCGCGAGCTGCGTGGTGATGCGCAAACGGCTGCCAGCGCGGCGAACGCTGCCGTCGAGTACGTAAGCGGCGGTCAACTGCTGGGCAATCTGGGTAGCGGGAAGAGGCTTGTCGCGAAACGCGAAAACCGCCGATCGAGGAAACAGCTGAAGTTCCTTGATCTTCGCGAGTTCAGTAATGA
This sequence comes from uncultured Acidobacteriaceae bacterium, assembly GCA_963787545.1. Lineage (GTDB taxonomy): Bacteria > Acidobacteriota > Terriglobia > Bryobacterales > Bryobacteraceae > Bog-105. Next base: position 3,315 of record CAWBDW010000013.1, on the reverse strand, counting down.
TGTCTTCGGTCATACCATCGCGGAAGTACTCGTCCTCTTTGTCGCCACTGAGATTGGCGAAGTACAGCACGGCGAGAGATTTTTCCGGCCGGAGGGACGGAGCAGCAATATCACGAAGGGCTTCGAGAACCTCATCGATGGAAGCGCAGCGCTGGCCGGCGACTTTCGCCAGGCAGCGGTTGACAAGATGCTCCCATTCAGGAGAGATGTCCGGCAAAAGCTCGCGCAGAGGTTTGTGCGGCTCGCGCAGGATGGCGTGAAGGACGTCTATAGAGGTTTCACCGCGAAACGGCAACCGCCCGCTGAGGCATTCGTATAACAGAACTCCGAAGGAAAAGATATCACTGCGAGCGCCCGCCGGTTCACCGCGAAGCTGCTCAGGAGACATATAGCAAACAGTGCCGGCCACGCTGTTTTGGGCCGCGGTACGGGTAGAAAAGGTCTCTTCGGTATCGCCCCCGGTGCGCTCGTGCTCCAGCACAGCAGCAAGCCCGAAATCGAGGATTTTCACCCGCGATCGGGAGTCTAGCATGATATTGCTGGGCTTGATGTCACGGTGACAGACGCCTGCGCGATGCGCTTCCTGCAGCCCTTCGGCGATTTGACGAGCGATCTCCAAGAATTGGACGGGAGCGAGGCCGCCGCACGGGAGAATTTGCTTGAGCGTTTTCCCCGTCACCAACTCCATGGAAATGAAAGGCACATTTTGCCATTCACTCACCTCATAGATGGTGGCTATGTTCGGGTGGTTCAAACGAGAAGCTGCCTGTGCTTCTTTTAGAAGGCGTTTGCGAGCTTGCGGATCCGCTGCCATGTCCGCAGGAAGGAACTTGAGTGCTACTTCGCGGCCGAGGCTCAAATCTCGCGCACGATATACGGCGCCCATGCCGCCTTCGCCGAGCTTGGCATGGATGCGATAGTGGGAGATAGTCTGGCCGATCACCTGAGCGGGTTTCACCCTTGAGGTCATATGGTAGGGTTGTTCAAAGGCGAAGTCAAGGTAGTCCGGCAGAGTCATTTAGGCGTTTGGCGAACAGCTCGGAGCAGTGAAATCCCCGCATGTTTATCGAAACCATTTCACTTGGGCGGTTTGCCGGTAAGCCGTAGAATGGCCGTCCTCGGCCAGGAACCGCAAGTCAGCTTGGCGCGCAGGTACTCGCCCCGGCGCTTCACTTGGCGCTGGTTTCGGACCAGGGCGGCACAATCCCATTCATCCGCGCATACGCTACTAACTGCCCCATGTGCTCGTTGTCGTGGATGATGATTCGTAGATACATGCCATCCACCGTGGCCTCTCGATTGGCGATCTTGACCTTTCGCGGAAGGTCGCCCGGCTTAATAGCCGCGTGAGCATTCTTGACAGCGTCCAGCGAACGCTTCAGCCACGCGATTACTTCGGGTTTCGCGGTCACGGTCTTCTCCATGCTGTTCGATTTGATTTCCGCAGGCATCGGCGGCCCCGTAACACTCAGCAGATAGAAGTTCGCAAGCGCGATATGCATGAACACCTCGCTGGTGGACCGCACGCCCGGAGCCGGACGCCACGCGTATTTTTCAGCCGGCATGCTTAGGCCAACGCTAAGCTCTGGTCTGTGACGCCGACCGCTTTGCCGAAGCAGACATTGAATTGGTACGTGTTTTGGGCGGCGGGACAGTCACCCGGCTTTTTGTTGCGCCATCTCGGCGTCGAACACCTGGTTTGCCTGAGCGCGCAGAGCCTCGCGTTTCACGTTTGCGTCAAGCATTTGCTGCTGGAGAAGCTGCTGCTCGGGAGTGAGAATCTTCTTCGGCCTGGATGGCGGTTGCTAGGAGAAGCAGCAAACGGGAAAAGTGAGTGCGCAGCATAATACCGGGGCTGGTATGCGTATCCACATGGGGCGAACCTTTCGCTTGTCGAGCCGAGCGCAATTGTGCTCCAGGGCATTTAGTTCTCCAGTATTTCTTTCAGCTTCTTCAAGAAATCCGCCCACCCGGTCTTGGTCGCCTCGTACTCGTCGTCCCACGCCGCCTCCGGCCCGAAACCGGACTGGACCAGACGTAGCCGCGTGATTCCATCGCCGATCGCTTCGATGTAGTAGTCGATGGCGATTTTTTGTGTCGCGCCGGTATCCACCGGCTGTCCTTCGCAGTTATACGCGACCGAACGCTCGGAGTATTGGGCAAAATGCTTGGGCGGGTCCCAGACCGAGATCACGCCGCCGCCTTGCATCTCCGGGTCCCACGAGATGTCATATTCTCCGCCGACGCGCGGATCGACGCGGGCGTAGGGCGCGAACCATTTGACGATTTGCCCGGGATCGGTGACGGCGCGAAAAACTTCTTCGGGAGTCGCTTTAATATCGATGATGGTCTCGTGGGATTTACTCATATTCACTCCAGGTTGGCGGATTCGTTGCTCGATTGTTCCAGCTTCAGCGCCGGATAGGACGCCGCGATGAGACGGAATCGCCGTCCACCTTCGGCGCGTTCGTTGTGATACTTGGCCGCAAGCTGCGCGATCGACGCGGTTAACTCTTCGGCGAATGCGGCGCGCGATTCAGCCGACGGGAAGCGAATTTCCGTCTCCAGCGTCAGCGTCGCGATGCGTTTTCCGGCCCGGCCGGCGCGCAGGCAGAGCGTCGCCAGATCGCGAATCGCCCGCGCCGCGGTCGACACCAGATACGCGGCGGAGAATCGATCCGCCACGGTCGCTTTGCCCGCGTGCGGCGCGACCAGGAACTCTCGCGCCGTCGCCCGAACCACCCGTTCGATGCAGTTCCCCTTGCGCCGCTCCTCGAACAATTCGACAAAGCCTTCGCGCTCCAGTTCGCGCAGATGATAGTTCACCTTCTGGCGCGGAATTCCCAATCGGCGCGCGAGTCCGGCGGCGGAATCAGGCTCGGACAAACGCTCCAACAGATCGAGCCGTCCGGGCTGAAGCAGAACGGCAGCTTTATCGGGACTCTGAACGATCTGGAGCGCTGCCGGCATGCTCTCATTTGGCCACCGAATAATAAATTTGTCAAGACAAATATTGCTTTCGGATTCCCGCATGCGTTGACACTCGCTTTTGCCTGAGCGCGCAGAGCTTCACGTTTCGCGTTTGCGTCAAGCGTTTGCTGCTGGGGAAGCTGTTGCTCGGGAGTGACGTCCTGGCCCGTAAACCCGGATTAACTTCTATCGTTCGCGACGACACACGACTTCTCGTGCGTTCTCCGAGTGATCATAGTGCCATACCGCCCGAGACCTCAATGCGTTGCCCGTTGACCCAGCGATTTTCATCGGACAACAGCGCCGCGATCATCGGCCCGATATCATCCGGCACTCCGGCACGGC
>CAWBDW010000012.1:0-287987 GCA_963787545.1 uncultured Acidobacteriaceae bacterium | reverse complement strand
AGAGGACTTGAACCTCCACGTCGTTTCCGACACTAGAACCTGAATCTAGCGCGTCTGCCAATTCCGCCACATCCGCGGGGTGGGCGAACTTTCTTATTGTAATCTAGCCCGCCCCGCTGGAAGCGATACGGCTAAAATCAAAGTAATGCCCGCAATTTCCGCCGGCGCGAGCACTTCGGCTCCGCTACGCTCACCTTTTCTCACAGTTGTCCTGGCTTGGCTCATCCCGGGCGCAGGCCATTTTCTGCTGAAGCGCCCCGGCCGCGCCGCCATTATATTCGTCACCGTGTTGGCAGCGTTCGCGATCGGCCTGCTGACGCGCGGCCCTATGTTTCAGCCCAGCGCGACCGGCGATATTCTGTCGAGGCTCATCCAATACGGCGGGTTCCTGGGCGACCTCGCAACCGGGCTCTTCTATTTCATCGCTGTTTGGTTCGGCTACGCGCCACCCGAGCAGGCGGGCCACACGCCGGAATACGGCGCGAAATTTATCGTAGCCGCCGGATTGCTTAATATTCTCGCGATGGTCGACGCTTACGAAATCACCACTCGCCAAAAGGACTAATCTCCGGGATGCATATCAATCTCGACCATTTCAAAGCTTCGATTCTTTTCGCGCTGCTGGCCAGCGTCGTTCTAGGACTCGTCACCAAGCGCACCGACCGCGAACGCCTCCGCTATGCCGCGTACTGCTTCGGCTGCTTCATGCTTGCTCTTTTCGGCATCGGTTGGTTTATGCGCCTGCTGCATGGATAACGCGCCCGGCCTCGGTCCTTGCTTTCAATGAAGACCTTTTATATCGAGACGTTCGGATGTCAGATGAACGCCCATGACTCCGAGAAGGTAGTGGGCACGCTGCTCGAGCGCGGCTACGCCCAAGTAGACAAGCCCGAAGAAGCCGAGCTGGTTCTTTATAACACCTGCAGCATCCGCGACAAAGCCGAACAGAAAGTTTTCAATCGCCTCCAGCAATTCAAACGCGCAGCGGGCAAAGGAAAGATTTTCGGAGTTCTTGGATGCGTAGCGCAGCAGGAAGGCGAGCGCATTTTCGAGCGCGCGCCGCATGTGAGTCTGGTCGCCGGCTCTGCGAGCTACACGAAGTTGCCGGAGATGCTGGTTCAGCTCGAGGCGGGCAACCGGCGCGTCACCGGCTTATCTCTCGATACCGAAGAAACTTTCGATACGCCATATACGCGACGCGATAATCCCCATCGCGCTTACATCACTATCATCGAGGGCTGTGATAAGGCGTGCGCTTACTGCGTCGTGCCATTCACACGCGGTCCCGAGCGCAGCCGCACCAGCGAAAGTGTTATGCGCGAAGCCGAGTCGCTGGCGGAATTCGGCTACACGGAAATTCAACTGCTAGGTCAGAATGTGAACAGCTATTGCGATCCCTCTCCGGCCGGCTGGGATTTTTCGAAGCTGCTTGCCGGTACCGGCAGCATTCCAGGGATACGGCGAGTCCGCTTCACGACTTCCCATCCGCGCGATTTCGTCAAGAGTATCGTAGACGTGATCGACGAGAACCCGGCGCTGTGTAATCACGTTCATTTGCCGGTGCAATCCGGCTCGACGGCCGTGCTCTCGCGCATGCAGCGTCTGTACTCGCGCGATCAGTACATGCGGCGCATCGAGTGGATGAAGAACGCCAAACGTGAAATCGCAATTACAACCGATATCATCGTAGGCTTCCCAGGCGAGACCGAAGCGGAGTTCCAGGAGACGCTTCGTTTAGCCGAAGAAGTGGAATACGATTCCATGTTTATTTTTAAATATTCCAAGCGGCCAAACACTTCGGCTCTGCAATACGAAGATCACATCGCCGAAGAAGAAAAAACCCGCCGCCTGATGCTGCTGCAGGAACGCCAGCGCGCTATCCAGATCCGCCGCAACGCCCGTTACGTCGGCAAAGCGGAGCAGGTACATGTGGAAGGCTACAACCTCGCCACCGGGCAATGGATTGGCCGCACAACCCAAAACAAAACTTTGAATTTCTGCGACCCGGTTCTCGCCGCTCCTTCTGGCGACCAAACACTGATCGGGCAGTATACCGATGTTCTGGTGACTCGTTCCGGCCCGAACAGCCTTGCGGGTGAACGTCTGCGCGAAGTTTTCGTCCAATAGTAGTAAGTGGGGGAGGAAATATGGAAGTAGAGATGAAGATCCGCGGTCTGATGATGGATCCCATGACCAATATGCCGATTGTGGTATTGAAGGACCTGGCGGGCGATTCCGTGCTACCGATCTGGGTCGGCATTTACGAAGCGAACGCGATCGCGCTTGAGATCGAAAAAGTTACCACGCCCCGCCCCATGACGCACGATCTGATAAAGGTTTTGCTAATGGGCCTCGATACCTCCATCAAGAAGGTGGTGGTCAGCGAATTGAGAGAGGACACCTTTTACGCGTTGATCTGGTTGGAGCGCGATGGACGGCTGATCAGTGTAGACTCGCGTCCGAGCGACGCGCTGGCTCTGGCGCTTCGCCACGATTGTCCCATCTACGTCGAAGAAAAGGTGCTGCAGTCCTCGCGCAACTCCGCCAATGTTTCCGAGAAGGTCAACAATGAGGAGTTGCGCAAATGGCTCGAGAACTTAAACGACGAGGATCTCGGCCGCTACAAAATGTAGGCCGTTTGTAAGCCCGTTTTACCCGCGCCGGCGTCCGCGTGTGGCTCTCCTCGGCGGAGCAGTGGTTTGCACTCCAGGAACCGTTGGATCCTTAAACGTAAGCATGTATGGATCTTTCGTGTAGCTATCCGCGATCCCCGAAAAATCTAACGTCTGGCCTACCTTGATCTTGTCGAGCGCTGAGGCGGGCAGCGGCTTCGAGAACAGCAGCGTGGTGTCCGGCTTGGTGGGGTCTTCCACACCAAGTACAACCTTTGTAGGCGCATCCGGCGGATCGATGGAAATGACGGTGCCGGTGAAATTCTTCACTCCCTCGGCTCCGCCTGGAATCTCCGTGTCTTTCACATTACTACCGAAGAACTGATCGCCCTGATCGCCCGTCAGGCTTTGTTTGATTTCATACCAAAGCTTGAATGCCGGATCGGAAGCGATTCTCTGATTCGTTTTTTCCGCTGCCGCGTTCGCCTGGTCCGCCTGACTGCTAATGTTCAGCGGCCCCGGAGGCAGCGCATTGGTTTTGGCTTGCGCCAGGAGTTGATCGGCGCCATCCATGCTGCCGTGGTACTGCTTGTAAGCCGTGTTGAAATAATTCAGCAGTTGGGTGCGCGTGGCCGCCGGAAGCGCCGGCCCTGGTCCGGTATACTGGGCGGCTCGCGCATACTCGAACAGACCCTCCGGAAACTTCTTGTCGTCGATCAACAATTTCGCGTAGACCGCCGATGCCGGACCTTGGTCGGGATTGGCCTGCAGGCTGGCTTTGTACTCGTTTTCCGCTGTGGCCGTATCCTTAGTTGCCGCTGCTGCCCAACCGAGATCGGCATGCGCTAACGCTACAATTTGATTCTTCGCCTTTTCCCAATCCGCGTCGCTCATTCCGGGCTTCTTCTTGTCGGGCGCGAACGCCGTATCGACGCTGTCGAGTAGGGTATGCGCAGCCGCTTGCACCTGACTTATCAGCTCCGGCGATGGGCTCGCTCCGCCGAGTTGCGGACCGACTACCGTAACCCAGTATGCCGCCGTGAAGTTCTTTGGATCTTTCTTTAGCACCTCTTCGCATTTGTCGATCAGAGGTTGCCGTTGACTCGGATCCGTCTGTGCGATCTGTGCCAGCGTCGCGACATAAGCCTGGTCGCGCTCCGTCTCATAATCTGTTTGCGGATACTTGTCCTTCCAGGTATTAAGAAGCTGCAGACGTTCCTTCGGATCTTTCGTCTGGGCCATCTTCATGTACAGGTCGTACTCCGCACGATCTTTCCAGTTCTTCTTGGGCTGGTCGGAAGTGGCCGCCGGTTGCTGACCCGCCGCTTGCTGCCCTGCGGTATTTTGAGCGGTGGCAATGGGTACCGAAACCAAGCTGGTCAGGAGAGCGATAGCGCCCGTCGCCACCATCGACTTGCTCGCTCTCAATAAGGAAAACTCCACGACAACCTCCCTCAGAGGAATTCTACGTTTTCAAATTCTGGATGCGGATCTTTCCTGCAGCCAATCTCTGGCCGCAAGGCTACCACAGCGTGCGACTTGGCATCCCCCAAATCGGATGCGCAAAGCCGGAGTATAGCCGATAGACACTTGACCCGCAAGCGTTCTCATCAATTTAGATGCCGCGCCTGGGAAACTTGTTCCTTTGGTACGTCTGGAACCAGAACCCGGGCAATTCGCGCTACGTGCTATCATCCCACTTCCATGCGCCCCGCGGATTTGGCAGTTATCGCAGTATACCTGCTATTTATTACCTGGTTTGGAGCGCAATTCAAGAAAAGCCAAACGACTCTAAAGGACTATTTTCTAGGTGGCCGCGGCGCGCCGTGGTGGGCCATTTCGTTCTCCATCGTTTCGGCGGAGACTAGTACTCTCACGGTCATCGGCACGCCCGCGCTCTCGTTTGCCGGCAATTTTACTTTTCTGCAGCTCATTTTCGGCTATCTGCTCGGTCGGATTGTCGTCGCGACTCTATTTCTGCCTCAATACTTCCGTGGAGAAATGTACACCGCGTACGAATTGATGCAGCGCCGCTTCGGGCCTCGCGTCCGAAGATTCACGGCGGCCACTTTCCTGGTGCTGCGCGCCTTGGCCGAAGGCGTTCGCGTTTTCGCCGTCTCCATCGTGGTCTCCATCATCCTGCGCACGGGCGAGTTGTTATCTATCGCGGTCATCGTCGCCCTGACGCTTTTCTACACCTTTGAAGGCGGCATGACGGCTGTGATTTGGACCGACGTGATCCAGATGCTGCTCTATATCGGCGGCGCTTTGGTGAGCTTTTTCCTAATTCTGCACCTGATTCCTGGCGGATGGCCTGAAATCGTAAGCGCTGGTCACGCCGCGCACAAATTCCAGCTCTTCGACTTTCGCGCTTCCTTTTCGGCGGCGTTCTTCCATCGTACGTATAGTTTCTGGGCGGGACTGCTGGGCGGCTGCTTCCTCACTACCGCAAGTCACGGCACCGAGCAGCTTCTGGTTCAGCGCCTGCTCTCCGCGCGCAATGAGCGCGACAGCCGTCTGGCGCTGTTCTCCAGTTGGGTCGTCGTTTTCTTCCAATTCGCGCTTTTCCTCATGATCGGGGTGCTGCTGTACGTTTATTACAAAGAAACGGGCCGCTCCGCCCCGGGAATCCTGGAGCGCACCTACCCGAACTTCATCTGGGCCCACCTGCCTATCGGCGTTGCCGGTCTGGTAATGGCCGCTATCCTGGCCGCGGCCATGTCGAACTTGAGCGCGGCCTTAAATGCGCTCGCCTCCACCACGGTAATGGATTTCTTTCGACCGCTGCGGCCCCACCATTCCGAAAGCCAGTATCTATTACTGGCGCGCTGGGCAACCGTGCTGTGGGGCATCATCCTGTTCGGGGTCGGCTTCGCCGCCCGCCATTGGGGCCGCGTTCTGGAAGCCGGGCTTTCCATCGCTTCGGTTCTTTACGGCGCGCTGCTGGGCGTCTTCCTTCTGGGCGTGCTTACCAAACGCCCCGGCCAATGGTCCGCCATTCTCGGTATGAGCGCGGGCTTTATTGCCACTTTCGTGCTGCGCGACCGCGTGGCCTACACCTGGTATGTTCTGATCGGCTCAACGGCCACGTTCGTGGTTGGCTACGGCGCGAGTTTTCTTCTTCGGGAACGTCCTTACGTGCGTGTGACGGCCTGATGCCGGTTCGCGAATTCGAGTCCGGCCCCAGTCTGCAGCGCGTTCTCGGGTTGTGGAGCGCCATTTCCATCGTGATCGGCACGGTCATCGGCAGCGGTATCTTCCTGGTGCCGTCAACGATGATTCACTATCTGGGATCCGTCGAAAAGCTGTTTATCGTCTGGGTGATTGCCGGCGTATTGAGCCTGTTCGGCGCGCTCACCTATGCCGAACTCGCGGCGGCAATGCCGGAAGCTGGCGGCGAATACGTTTATTTGAGCGCCGCTTACGGTCCTTTTTGGGGCTATTTGTATGGATGGACGCAATTCTGGGTCGCCAAAAGCGGGTCCATTGCCACGCTCGCCGCCGGTTTCTATACTTATCTGACTGCTTTTTATCCGGTGCTCGGCATCTCAGTCGCAGTGGTACCGCTGCACATCGGCCCAGGCGGAACTCTGCTCGAGATCCATTACGGCCAACTCGTCGCGATCGCCATAATTGTGATCCTGGGAGGCGTCAACTATATCGGCGTGCGGTCCGGCGGGAACCTGCAAGTGTTCGTTACTTCCGTGAAAATGCTGCTGATTGCGGGCATCATTGTAGTCGGAATTTTCTCCGGCAAAGGCGATTTCTCGCATTTTGCATCGCGCATTCCGAGCGCCGCCGGCATCGCCGGATTTTTCGCCGCTATGGTCAGCGCGTTGTGGGCTTACGACGGATGGAATAACGTCAGCATGGTTTCCTCGGAAATTCGCCAGCCCCAGCGCAACCTGCCGCGCGCTTTGATTCTAGGCACTACGGCCGTCATCGCCACCTATCTTCTGATCAATATCGCGTATTTTTACGTTCTCAGCCCGGCGCAGGTCGGCGGAAGCCATCGTGTCGCAGCGGACATGATGTCGGCGCTGCATGGCAGGGCTGCGGCGGCCGCAGTGACGATTGCGGTCCTGATCTCGATTTTCGCCGCCTTGAACGGTTCCATTCTGTCCGGCTCGCGCGTGCCTTACGCGATGGCCCGGGATGGTTTGTTCTTTCGGACAGCCGCTGTGGTCCACCCCAAATACAAGACTCCCGGGAATTCCACTATTCTCCTCTGCACTTGGTCGTGTATCGTCGTTCTGAGCGGATGGTACGACGATCTCTACAATTTCGTGATATTCGGTAGCTGGATATTGTACTTATTAACCGCGATTTCCGTTTTTGTCCTGCGCAGGAAAAGACCTGAAATGCCCCGGCCGTACCATGTGATCGGGTATCCATTAGTTCCAGTACTTTTCATCGGTGTGGCTGCTCTCTTGTTGCTCAGCACACTCCAGACCCGCCCTCGTGAATCCCTGATGGGCCTTGGGCTTATGGCTTTGGGCGTGCCATTCTATTTTTACTGGAAAAACTCAGCACGTAGTACAGGTTCGGAAAAGATCTGACTTTTGCGTTAAAGCAGGAAATCAGACAGTACTACTAGGACTATTCGACAATTTAATAGATCTAGTTATCCTTGAATTCCACCTCAAACAACTATTAAACTTCGTCTGAATCGTGCACGTCTTGCGAAACGTATCGTATTGCCATTCGGGTGGTATGGGCGTGTGACTCTGCGAGGAGGAATCCAATTGGACGTCGATAAAATGCTGGTTGAGCTACGGCTTGAGCGGGAGCAGATTGAAGAAGCAATACTTACCCTGGAGCGCTTGGCCCGCGGGCGTGGAAGACGCCGCGGCCGTCCGCCCGCCTGGCTGAAAGATGCAGCCGCGGCTGTGTCGATGGGTGAGGATAACTCCTCCGAATTGCTGACAATGAGTGCGGAGCCGAGGCGCCGCGGCCGTCCGCCGGGAAGCAAAACGAAGCAGAGCGTACAGCCTATGGAAGCCTGAGCGCTTCCGCCGCTAATAGAGCAGATACGGCTTGCGCCGCGCCTCGAACTGTGTCGCTTGTTCCTGGGCTTGCATCCAGATTGAGCTCGCGCCCTCACCCGATGCGAGCTCTTGGATCGCTTGGTGGTTTCCTATCAGAGACCTGCACTTTTCGAAATCGATCTTTCCCGGAAAGAGTTTCTGCAGCCCCGCGGCGAGTTCGATTCCGAGACGCGTGCTGTCGAACGCCTCCCGGTTCGTAATTACGAAACGGACGCCCTCAATTTCTTTCCCCGCGAAATTGGAGGAAGTGGGCCGGAATCTCGTGGCATAAACCCGTACACCTGGAATAAATCGCGAATTCAAGTAGCGCGTCAGCGCTTGCCCGTCTATCCAATCGGCGCCGATTTGCTCGAATGGCGCGTCCGTTCCCCGGCCGACCGAATAACTCCTGTTGTATTCCAGCATTCCGATACCGGGATACAGCAAGGCGGCGTTCAAACTCCGCATATTGGGCGACGGATTCGCCCAATCCAAACTGGTGGAATCGAACCAGTCGCCGCGCTCCCAATTCTGCATTTTGACGACGTGCAGGTCGGCGCCCCAATGCTGCTCCGCATTCGCCATCGTCGCCAGTTCGCCGAAAGTCATTCCATGGCGAAGCGGTATGTCATAACAACCTACAAACGATTCCAGATCTTTATCCAACACAGGGCCCTCTACGTGTACGCCTGTAATAGGATTCGGGCGGTCCAAAAGCCAAAACGGTTTTCCCGCTTTCGCCGCCGCTTCAAGCGCGTATAGCATCGTGCACGAGTACGTGTAGAAGCGCGCGCCCACGTCCTGAATGTCGTAAACCACCGCGTCGAGATTCTGCATTTGAGCCGCCCTCAAGCGCCGCTTGTTCGGCTCATACAGGCTGACGACCGGCAGCCCCGTTTGCGTGTCCCGGCTGTTGCCGACGTTTGTATCCTCGATGCCATTAATGCCATGCTCCGGTGAAAAAAGCGTTACCACCTTTACGCCCACGGCAAGCATCGCGTCGACATTGCGATGTCCATTGCGATCTAAGCCCGTCTGATTTGTGATCAGGCCGATTCGTTTGCCCTTCAGCTCGCGAAAACCGTCCTGCTCGAGGACGTCCAGCCCCGTCATCGTTTTCGCATCGCGATTCATGGCGCGATGCACGCCCGCGCCCCTCATCGTTTCGTTGTAGCTGGTCAGCGAGACGCTTTGCGGTACTTGAATGCCGAAGGACGCCGCTACCAATGTTGCCAACCGCGAGCGTAGAGAGCTCAGCGATTTAGTTCCATTCGGATGCACTACATTGGTCAACAGGATCACGAAGGAATCGGTGGTCTGGTCGAGCCACATCTCGGTGCCGGTGTAACCAGTGTGGCCATACGAACCGATCGGGTACAACTCACCCCGGTTACTTGAGAACGGCGAGTCCATGTCCCATCCGAGAGCGCGCAAGATGGGCTGATCCGCCGGACTCGCCGGCTCGGTGAATTTCTTCACCGTCATGGGCTCAAAGATACGCACGCCGTCGCGCTCGCCCATCGCAAGCCACATCTCGGCGTATTTCGCCAAGTCGTCCGCTGTCGTGAACAGTCCCGCATGGCCCGCGACTCCACCCATGTAGCGCGAGGTAGGATCGTGTACGACTCCCCACAGCGGCTTGCCCGTATCCGGATCGATTTGTGTCGGCGCGATTCGTTCGCGCAGAGAAGCCGGAGGCTGAAATTGCGTGTCGTGCATCCCGAGCGGTGCAAAGATCTGCTCGTGCGCGAACTGCGGCAAAGTCTCGCCCGATAGCCGCCTCACAATTTCTCCCATAAGTATGAAGTTGATATCGCTGTACATGAAACGCGCTCCCGGCGGCGCAATCGGATAGGTCGCCAGAGCTTTCTGGATACCGGTTTCATAACCGCTCCATCGCGGCTTGAGAATCAAATCGGGCGGCAGACCGGAGAAGTGCGTCATCAGCAGCCGTATTGTGATATCGCTTTTCCCGCCGTCAAACTCGGGCAGGTATTTTGTGACCGGATCGTCCAGCCGTATCTTGCCAGCCTCGAAAAGCTTCATGACGCAGGGAGTCGTCGCCACCACCTTCGTCAGCGATGCGGCATCGAAAATCGTGTCCGCCGTCATCGGTTCGCGGCGCGGCACCAGCGATCGCGAGCCATACGCTTTTCGATAGATCACCTGCCCGTTATGCCCGATGATCAGCACGGCGCCCGGAATCAGGCCCGTCTGTACGGCCTCGTTCAGAATTGCGTCCGCCTGCGGGTATTGCGCCGAAGAGTTTTCTTGCGCGGCGGCAAGCGAGCTCGCCAGAAGTAATGCGGCAAAGATCGATTTCATGAAGGTGAGGGATTCAGCCGAGTTGGTTTGCGATTTTTTCGAGCAGCTCAGCCAGTTCAATGTCTCTGGGCGTGATTCCGCCTGCATCGTGCGTGATCAGATCCACCGAAACGCGGTTATAGACATTGAGCCATTCGGGATGATGATTCATCTTCTCAATGAGCACCGCCGCTGTCGCCATAAACCCGAACGCATGCGCGAAATCGGAAAATTTGTAATCGCGATGCAGCTTTTCATTCTGGATGCTCCATCCCGGAAGCCGCCGCAGCGCCGCGGTTATATCGTGCTCATTCAGCTTTTTTGCCGCCATCTCGCCATTGTAGTGGCAGCCAAATCAACCGATACAATAAAGCAGCCGATGAGCACCACCGCGCTCCTGTCTTTCGCCGAGCGGATCTAACGATACGCCGGAATCCCAGTCACTTTTTCACCAATCACCAAAGTATGAATATGATCCGTCCCTTCGTACGTCTTGACGGTTTCAAGATTGCACATGTGGCGCATGATCGGGTACTCGTCCATGATGCCGTTCGCCCCCAATAAGTCGCGGCTCAGGCGCGCGCAATCGAGCGCGATCGCCACGTTGTTGCGCTTCAGCATGGAAATGTGAGCCGCATCCACTTTGCCGGCGTCTTTCAATTTGGCGACATGCAGGGCGAGTAGCTGCGCCTTGCTGATTTCCGTAATCATCCAGGCGAGTTTTTCCTGCACGAGTTGATGGCTCGCAAGCGGCCGGTCGTCAAACTGCTTGCGAGCGATGGTGTAGGCGCGCGCAGTCTCGTAGCAATCCATCGCCGCGCCGATAACGCCCCAACCGATGCCGAATCGGGCTTGCGAGAGGCAGGCCAACGCGGCTTTAAGTCCTTTGGCGCAAGGCAGTCGATTGGCATCCGGGATGGCGCAATCGGAAAAATGCAAACTGGACGTGACCGAGGCGCGCATGGATAGCTTGCCGTGAATATCGCTGGCGGAATAACCTCGCGTTCCTTTCTCGACAAGAAAGGCGCGAAAGCCGTCGGAGGTGCGCGCCCAGACAATTGCCACATCGGCGACGGAACCGCTCGTGATCCAGGTTTTTTCGCCATTTAAAACCCACGCATCGCCGCGTTTTTCGGCTGTGGTGCGCATGCCGGAAGGATTCGAGCCAAAGCCAGGCTCCGTCAGACCGAAGCAGCCAATCGCTTCCCCGGATTGCAGCTTCGGAAGCCAGCGCTGCTTTTGCTCTTCAGAACCGTAACTAAGGATGGGATACATTACCAGCGCGCCCTGCACGCTGGCGAAGCTGCGCAGCCCGGAATCGCCACGTTCGAGTTCCTGCATCACTAAACCGTACTCGACGTTGTTCATGCCGGCGCAGCCATAGCCTTCGATATTCGCGCCCAGAAAGCCGAGTTGAGCCATCTCGGGAATGAGCTGGGTTGGAAAGGCGGCGTTATTGAAAGCGTCGCGGACAACTGGCAGAACACGGTCATCGACGAACTGGCGTGCGGTTTGCCGCACCAGCAGTTCCTGGTCGCTCAAAAGCGAGTCGAATTGCAGATAATCGACGCCTGGGAACCGGGGCACGGACCAATTGTAACGTGAGAATCGCCGCGCCCGAACTGTGGCTTCGTTTCGCAAAGCCACCGCGGCTCGGTCCTGATCGGTGAGTTCGTTTGGTAAAAAGCGGCCTGATTAGAATGCGGATGAAAGTCGCGCGCCTTCTTCTTCCATGCGTCGAACAAGGCCCTCACAGTAGCAGTTTTCAGGAAAAAATTATTTTGTTACGTGCCAGTAACTTGGCGGTGTTTGCAGCCGCTGAGCGGCCTGCGCGCGCGGTACGTGTGGGCCATGTTGACGCTCATTTCGTGCCGCCAATCGAGCACGTGCGCAGACCAATTCGGGCCGCATCTCGTCGCGGGCCAAAAAGAGTTTTTTGAGGGAGGGCCGCTCGGCCAGCCGATTCTGGTGCATGGTTACAACCGCACGGAGGCCCAGGTCGCCCAGGATTACACTGCGTTCTCGGCAGCGCTCGCGCAGGATTGCGCGCTGTACTCCTGGCCCGGCGGATGTCATCCGCTCGACTTTCTCGCGGCCGTTGGTCGCGCGGAGCTCGCCGGCTGGCGCTTACGCGATGTATTTTCCATGCGGCATCTCCGCTCTTGCGGAGAGAAAGTCGTCACCCACAGCCTCGGCGCGCGGGTTGCGCTGGCCGCTTTAAAAGGCGGCGCATTTCGAATTCAGAAACTCATTTTAATGGGTGCGGCCGTCGATTGGAGCGCCTTCGAGCGCGGCGCTGAATTTGAAAACGTTCCAGCCTGCTGCGATTCGGTGCACGTGCTTTATTCCAATCGGGACGATATTTTAAAGCTCGCCTTTCCGTTCGGCGATTGGGGCGGCGATTGCCACGCGCTGGGGCTCGACGGGCCGAGAGATCCGGCCGCGATTCCTTCCAACGTGCAGCTTCACGACCTTTCCCATTGCATCGGCGCGCATTCGGATTATTTAAGTCGCCCGGAATGTTGCGAAATAGTGAGACAGATTCTGGCTGCTTGAACACTAGTGAAGCGTGGGGCTCCCGACTAGTACCTTTTCGCCAGCAACGGCTCGCCGCCTGCCGCGCTCTAAAAAGCAGATGTTCAGTAACGCCCGCATGCCTATACTGAAGGGCTGCCCAAAATGCGGCTCCCCGGAAATTCAACGCTCCCATCGAAAGAACCCCGCCGAACGCGCGCTGAGTTTCGCAATTCTTCCATGGCGTTGCATGGTTTGCTACGTCCGCTTTTTCCGTCCCCGCTGGCTCAAGCCGGTGCAGCGGACGCGTACTTTTGCCGACGCATTCTCCGACCGGCACGGCAAAACCCAGCCGCCCCACTGGCTAAGAGCAGCCAGCTAAACAGAACCGGAACAGCAAATCTTCCTGGACAGTAGAGTCTCCAGTAACAGCGCTCGTCGGTTCCGGCATAGCCGGCGTCGACCTGAGCCTTTCCTACATTTACGTCCCGATAGAGCCCATTTTGCCGTAACCTGCTCGGAGCAGCACCGCTAAAGTCAATGCGCCTTGCAGAACCAACGCCGAGCCGATGAGGAGCACGAAGCCTTCAAAATGCGTCCCTCGCAGAGTCTTCAAAATTGCGGTGGCTCCCACCAGCGCCACTCCTACAGCGCCCATCAGGACCAGACCACGAAAGACCGAGCGGCCGTTAAACAGGAGCAAAAGCAAGGTAGCCAGACCTTGAGCCGCAATGCAAGCGGCAATCGCCGTACGCACCGCATAACCATCGTGCTTCAGGATGTTCTCCATGACGCCTAGCCAGATTCCAGCGGCTACGGCAAACAGGCACATCAGGGTCAATAATAGTTTCACGCGCGGTCCTCCTATAATCCGAATGGATCCGAAACTGATCGATTGGCGCAGGTACCAAATATTCGCTCGCATCGGACCTAAGCGCGGCAACTGCTCTTCCCGGTATTCTTCCAACAGATCGCCTGAAATCGTGTCCCGGTCGCGCGCCGCTAAGAAGAGCAACAGCATACGTTCCAGCCAGCGCGGCGGTGCTTTCGAAATCATGCCTGCCTTACCAACGGCCACTTTGCGCCTCGCCACATCCGCTCCAGCGCCGCCTTAGATTCGTTCAGAGCGCTGATCCCCATCGCGGCAAGCCGGTAATAACGTCGTGCGCGACCGCCGCGTACCGGAGTCCCTTCGTCCAGATGCGAAAAAATCAACCCCTTTTCTTCCAGGCGATCGAGCGTCGCGTATATTGCCCCCGCAGCAACTTCCCGGTCGAGACCGGATTGAACGCTGCGCAGAATAGCGCGTCCATACGCTTCGTCTGCGAGTTTCCAGACGGCCAGCAAGACAGCCTGTTCAAAAGTGCCAAGTAGCTCAGCCACTATGCCTACATTGTAGACATTAACTAGTCTTCTGTCAAGTGGACCCTTGGGACGAAACCTGACGAGCCGCGGTTCATTTCCTGCACTTGATAGTCTCGAAAAATGCGTTATATTCTGGCGCTCGATCAAGGCACCACCAGTTCGCGCGCCATGCTCGTCGATCGCGATGGCCGCGTGCACGGCATTGCGCAAACTCCCTTTCGTCAAATTTTTCCGAAGCCGGGGTGGGTGGAGCACGACCCGCAGGAGATCTGGTCTTCTCAGGCCGGCGCTGCAACCGAAGCCATGGCACAGGCCGGGGCTACGCCGCAATCGGTAGCCGGCATCGGCATCACAAATCAGCGCGAAACCACCATTTTGTGGGATCGAAAAACCGGGGCGCCTGTTTACAACGCCATCGTTTGGCAGGACCGGCGAACCGCCCACTTTTGCGACGAACTGCGTCAGCAAGGCCACGAAGGAACCATCCAGAGCAGAACCGGATTGGTGATCGACGCCTATTTTTCCGGAAGCAAAATCCGCTGGATTCTCGATAACGTCGAAGGCGCGAAAGAGCGTGCAGCGCGCGGAGAGCTTGCCTTCGGAACCGTCGACACCTGGCTCATCTGGAAACTGACGAACGGCGCGCGCCACGTCACCGACGTCACGAACGCCTCGCGGACCATGCTCTTCAATCTGCATACCGGCGATTGGGATGACGATCTGCTGGAATTGATAGGGGTGCCGCGAGCGCTGCTGCCCGAAGTGGTGGAATCGAGCGCCATCTGCGGCGAGACAACCGGGCTGCTGGAGCGAATCCCCATCGCGGGCATCGCGGGCGATCAACACGCCGCGCTGTTCGGTCAAATGTGCACGCAACCCGGCATGGTGAAGTGTACCTACGGAACCGGAAGCTTCATGCTGTTGAATACCGGCGAACGGCCGGTCGCCTCGCGCAACAAACTGCTCACGACTATCGCGTGGAAAATAAACGGCCGCACCTGTTATGCGCTCGAAGGCAGTATTTTCATCGCGGGCGCCGTAGTGCAGTGGCTGCGCGACGAGTTGCAGATTATCCGCACTGCCGAAGAAGTCGAAACGTTAGCGGCCAGCGTGAGCGACAGTGGCGGCGTATATCTCGTCCCCGCCTTCTCCGGATTGGGGGCGCCGCATTGGGACCAGTATGCGCGCGGGACGCTGCTCGGATTAACGCGCGGAAGCAATCGCGCGCACATCGCCCGCGCCGCGCTGGAAGGAATCGCGTTTCAAGTGGCGGATGTGCTCGGGGCCATGCAAAGCGATTCCGGCGTGCCGCTCCAGGAACTGCGAGTCGACGGAGGAGCGTCGCGCAATAATTTGTTGATGCAGATTCAAGCCGATTTGCTGGGCGTGCCGGTCACCCGCCCCTCGAATGCCGAATCGACCGTGCTCGGCGCAACCTATTTAGCGGGGCTGGCGGTGGGCTTTTGGCCAGACCAGGAGACCATCGCCAAACAGTGGTCGATTGACCACCGCTTCATTCCGCAAATGAAGCAAGATGAACGCCGCGAACGCCAGGCCTGCTGGAAACGGGCGCTGGAACGCGCCAGGAATTGGGAACAATGCTGAGCGACGCCGTTTGGGGAGAGTTCGTTGGAACCATGGTCTTGATTCTTTTGGGCAATGGCGTCGTGGGCGGCGTATTGCTCAAGCACTCCAAAGCGGAAAATGCCGGTTGGCTGACCATCGCCAGCGGCTGGGGTTTGGCCGTCTTCGCAGGAGTCGCGGTCAGCATCTCCATGGGCGATAATGACGCGCATTTGAATCCCGCCTTCACCGTCGCCTCCGTGCTGATGACCGGACACGCCGAGCGTCTCTTCACCTATATTCCGGCGCAGATTCTCGGAGCAATCGTCGGAGCGGTGCTGGTGTGGCTGTTTTATATGCCGCACTGGGCGCCCACGCAGGACCCGCTAAAAAAACTTTTGTGCTTTTCCACCGAACCGGCCATACGGCGGCCCATCTGGAATTTCGTGAGTGAGGTGATAGCCACCTTTGTGCTGGTGCTGGTCGCAGCGGCCCTCGTTTCCAGGCGCTTGGCCCCTGGCGGAGTCGCTCCCGGTTTAGGTCCGGTCTTAGTAGGCGCGCTCGTGTGGAGCATCGGCTTGTCGCTCGGAGCAACCACCGGCTATGCGATCAATCCGGCGCGCGATTTAGGACCGCGCCTGGCGCACACGTTTCTGCCGATTGCCGGTAAAGGCGGCTCCGATTGGGGCTACGCGTGGGTGCCGATCCTAGGACCGATTTGCGGTGGCATCATCGCCGCTATTTTTATCCGCTGGACGGGAATCTAGGTGTTCCGCGCCGCCTCTGCCGTTGTCGTCATTCTCACGTTCGTGCATTTACTGTTTTTACCGCTGGTGGTCTCCTACGACGGCATGGAGTACGCCCATCTTGCGACCATACTGTTTACGCCATCCTTCGACGCGCAGTGGAACTTCGTGCGAACGCCGCTGTTTCCGTTCTCCCTCAAATGCGCGTTCGCGTTCGGAGGAGAGCAACCGCAAGCCGCGCTGCTGGTAACAACGGGATTCGGACTCGCCGGTGTGCTGCTGCTCGGCGCAATTGTTCGCAAAGTCGCCGGAGAAACCATCGCCGCGATTGTGCTACTCGTCACCGCGTTTTATCCGATTCTGACCGGCTACGAGCACATGCTGCTCTCCGAAACCGGAATATTTTTCTGGCTATCGCTGCTGATCTGGTCGTTACTGGCAACCACGAACTATAAATTCGCACTGGATCGCCCTGATCCTAGCCGCTGGCTACTACTGGCGCCCCACCATCCTCTATCTAACCCCCATCGCCGCCCTAGCCTTTTTCCTACAGAACCGCGACCGTAAGGGAGCGGCGCACGCCCTAATCATCGCCCTCCTACCCTGGCTGCTCGCCTATCCCTGGATGCACCTCACCGCCAAACACATTTCCAATGTCGGCCAATACACCATCGAAGCCGGCATGTTCAAACAGGTAATGGTCCCCCCGGAAGATCGCATCCTGGCGCCCGTCAAAAACGAATACGAAGCCGCCATTCGCGAAGAAACCAAGCACGGCCGATTACCCATCGATGGACTTTCCATCGCAGGATCGAACGATATCCTCCTCCATAAAATGTTTGTTCTCTATAGCAAGGCCGGATGCCTGCGCCTCATCGCCCGCTACCCGCTGCGCTATGCAACCGGCGCGATCAAATCGATGATCTATTTCCTTGGCGTCCCCGATCACAATCGCGTTGACGACGAAAACTGGTTTTTCTCCCGCTACGTCTTTACCCTCTGGCCAGCCAGCGACAGTCTGGACAAATCCTTATTCTGGGACCCGAAGCTCGTACAATTCACGCCGCCTCCGTACGGCGGAGGAGCCTTGCTCGGAAAAATATTTCTGAAGCTGATGCATCTCTATACCTGGCTGGTGCTGGCCGGTTCCCTGCTCTCAATAGGCTGGCTCGCAATCGCGATCAGACGTGCCGACCCGGTGGCCTTCACCCTCACAGCAATTCCTCTCGCGTTCCTGCTTTTACACGCCCTCACGCTGATGGCGGCGGACCGTTACGGGTTTCCGGTTTACCCCATGATGCTGGCAAATCTCGTGATCGTCATCGCGGCCGCTAGCGAAAGGATCAGGCGCTACTCCCGTGCTCCCTTTTGATCTGCCTTCGCTCACTATCTCCCCGCTGCGATACCGCAACCATGGCGTAGGAGATTGGTCGGGACACATTCCGTTTGCGTGCGATCTGATAGCCGGATTGCGCCCATCCGTTTTCGTGGAATTGGGAACCCACTTTGGCGAATCGTATTTCGCGTTCTGCCAGGCCATCGCCGAAAGCGGCGCGAACACGCAAGCCTACGCCGTCGATACCTGGCGCGGAGACGTTCACACCGGCAATTACGGCGAAGAAGTTTTTCGCGAAGTGGACGAGCACAACCGCCAGCATTACGCCGCGTTCTCGCATCTGATGCGAATGACTTTCGAGGAAGCCGCAGGCCGTTTCGAAAACGAGAGTATCGATCTTCTGCATGTCGACGGCACTCACACCTACGAAGCCGTCCGGCACGATTTCGACACCTGGTGGCCCAAGCTGAAGCCGGGGGGGATTTTGCTGCTGCACGATTCAACCGTCCGCCACAGCGATTTCGGAGTTTGGAAACTGCTGGAGGAACTGCGCCAATCCTTCGCCACCGCCGAATTTCCTCATAGCAACGGCCTCGGCGTGGTGCTCAAACCCGGCCCGGCGCCCGACAGCTGAACTGCTTTCCATTTTGTTTGCCGACCAGACTGACGTTCCATCGAATGAGGCGCTATTACGAAATCTGTGCCGCCGCTTTGGAAGAAAAGTTTTGGTCGGCGCGACGGAAGCATCCCGCGGATCAGGACATTACCACTCAACTCTTCTGGCGTAGCGAGGGCGAGGCTTTCACCGAAGCCGCCAGCGTTCGCCTGGCCCACACCGTAACCGCGCAGCCGTCGCAGATCCTGCTGACCATACCGCCGTTACCCGCGCCTCCCGTGCAATTGAAGCTGCTCTTGACCCACACCCCCGCGTTTCTGGAACTCCATCAGGTTTCCGCCCGCACTGCCGGCGGCGAGCTTCTATCGAACTTACGACCGGCTGACAAAATCGAGGACTTGAAGCGCTCCGGATTTGACTGCGTGGCCGCAGCCGCCGGCGCCGGAGTGCTCGTTCTGAACCCTCCAACGGGAGCCTCGTTGCTAGTGCCCGGTTGTTCTGGCGGTCAGATCGTAGTTGAAATGAGCGGCGTCGATCCACTCTCGTTCGCCTCGCAAATTGCCAACACGCCACCTCTCCCCAAACCGGATCGCCAGCTCGGTCGCTGGGTGGTTTCCATCTTTTTCATCGTACTCGCGCTCTTGTGCCTTTCCCACGTCCTCTATTTTTCGATGTCGCGAGCGCTATTCACCGCCTCCGATGAGGCTCATTACATGGGAGGAGCGCTCAGCATCGCCAACGGCCTTCGAACTGGAACGCTTGCCGGCGCCTGGGCCGGCTACCGCAACGCCCTCGGCTTCAAAGCTCCCTTGGTTTGTGTTCCCGGCGGGATATTGCTGCTGTTCACCAGGAATCCGATTCTGCCCTTCTGCATCGAACTTATCCTTACCTTTGCCGCATTAGGATTTGCTTCTTACTCACTGTTCCGGAATTGTTTCGGCAAGCTATACGCCGCAGCCGCGGCCGTGATCTTACTGTGCATGCCCCTGGTCAACGGATTGACTCATAATTACTATGTTGAGCTGCTAGTCCTGCTTTTCACAGTAATAGCAATGGACCTGCTCATTCGCTTTGGCTGGCGCAGCACAGGCGTTAGCGTCCTCATCGGAATTGTCATGGGTCTCGGCGTGCTAACGAAGTTCCCATTTCCATTCTTCCTGATATTGCCCGTTGTGTTCTGCTGGTGGCTCGATGTTCGCAACGCATCTGCACGCCAGCGTCTCAAAACCTCTGTCAACGTACTGTTCGCCGCATTCATTGCCTTCGCCCTTGCGTGGCCCTGGTACGCCGCCAATCTGCCCGCCGTCATAGCCCATGCAAAGATATCCGCCTCTACCTTGTATTACTACTATCCCCATTGGATACTCGCCGATCTTTCCGCCGGACCATCCATTTTTGTTACCGTACTGGCCCTCATTGGTCTGGTCGCCATACTTAGACATCCATTCAGAATCGGCCGCGCTTGGGGAGTATTGCTATTAACCGCCCTGAGTACGGCAATCGCGCTGGCAATTACTGTTAACAAATCCGTCCGCTTCGAAGTCACTTGGCTGCCTACCTTCGCCGCGCTGGCTGTAACTGCCTGGTGTCTACCGCCGCGCCGTATGTGGCGACGAATAGGTCTTATCGCAACAGCATTTCTTACTTGTTTCATATCGCTCCAAAATTCCTTCGATATCCTGCCCGTCGGTCCCATTCGCGCTGGCGATCTGCAGCTTCTGAACAGCGCTTATGCCTTGAATCCACCGCAATGCTTCCTCGACAATCATCCCGTCGACGCGCGAAACTACCGCCTGAAAGAAACCGAGGCAAGGATCGCTGCCGACGTCGCCACGCGCTTTCCCAAAGGCTATTCCGCCGAGGCCCGGACCACGCAAAGCGACCTGCTGTTCAACTTTTACTACTTCGATTTCCTCTCCGCCGCCCAAAACCATCCGGTGCACTATATGACCTGGTTGGATCATACGGACATGACCGGCCCGCACGCCGCCGATTACCTCGTCTACACGCACGGCTTCGAGCGCTTCTACCCTGGAACGGAGAACTTCGATTTCTATCCGCAAATCGCGCTGGATGTCGCGCAAAACAAAATCCCCTACCGCAAACTTTTCGAACTCGAAGGACCCGCGGGATCGGGGATTACGGTTCTAGTGCGGGCGCCGCAGGAAGCTGCGCCCCAAAGCCGCCACAGCGCGCATCGGCCGCGTAAGCCGCCACGACAATGAGTCTTCAACTGCGGCTATCGCGGTTTCTAACTCGTGGACGCGCGCTTCGCGCTCGCGCGTCAGAACCTTTTCCCGCTCAATACCGGCGCGAAGTTCCGCTTGCACCCGCGCGCGTTCCGGAGTCTGCGCCGAGGCAAGCATCGCAGTGACGCAATCCTCAGGCAATGGCAGGCCGAAGTCGATTTCCACGCAGCCGCCGCCCTTCAGCGACTGAAGGTCACCCGCCTCGATAGGAAGCAGCAGATACGGATCGCCGCCGGAAAAATAGAGCAGCGCATGAGAACCGCTGCCGGATTCGAAAAAGGAGATGTCTTTATGAAATGTAGATTCAAGACCGGCAAGATCGTGCTTCCAGTTCCAAACCACGCCCCCGTCCCGATCGCGCAAGACCAGATCGTACAGTAAGAACAATCCCGGCTCATCCGACAAATCGAGACGAAGCTGCTCAATAGGCTCGGCTGGCGCCAGAAAGTAGAGTCGCACGATCTGCCGCTCGCGGCCCAGCGGTGCGGCGCTTACGCTGTCGCTCTCTTCGAAAGAACCGGAGGCCGTTCTCCAGAACAGTTGCAGTCTCTTTTCGGCCAGCACCTCTGCCGCTGTGGAAGGCGCAAAGTATTTACGCGGCAAGTAGCGCGTCGGATCGAGATCCTCATACGCTCGCAGCATGGCTTCGACGCCGCTGCTCTCCAGGCGCTTCAAATTCTCATGGATGCGGCGCAGGATCTGTCGATCCCCATCGACATCGCGCAGCCGCTGTACGATCGCCGCAGGTTCCGGCGCGCAGAGCAGCCCCGTGATGCCGTCCTCGATGCGATCGGCAAAGCTGCCGATATCGCTCGCCAATACCGGCACTCTCAAATCTTGCAGCTCGCGCAGCGTGTAGCTGAACGTCTCCGGCACAACCGAAAGCAACAGACCGAGATCCGGCTTCAGATCGCCTAGCAGCTTCGGGAGTTGATCGCGCTTATAATGCGGAGCCACCGTGATCTTCGGATTATCGGCATAAGGCCGCCCATAGTCTCCGCAACCGAGCAGCGTGATGCGCGCGAAGCGCAGCAGTTCCGGAACGATGCACTCCAGCAGAAGACCGCCTTTATGCGGCGCAAGATTTCCGAGGATGAGCACCTGCAGCGGGCCCTCATGTTCAAACTCTGGTTCTATGCCGTGAGCAGCGAGCGCTCCCGTTCCGTGAGGAATAACGCGAAACGAGGTAGCGAGATCGGGACACAGCCGGGCGTAGTGGTCGCGCACCGAAGGCGAGGGAGCGATCAGCTTTACACCGTTATGCTTCACCGCTCGCGCGAATTCGCTCCGGATGTGCAGCCATTCGGACGGCGGCACATTCGGAAAAAAGCGATTGTGCGGATTGTTTTCAATGCAGGAAACCAGCCGGGTCTCCTCGCACGACCGGCACACTCCATCGAACGTGATGTTACAGGCCGGGCAAAACGGATAGTAGTCGTGACAGATAAACAGCGTCGCGACCGGCTGCCGTAACGCTTCGAGCGAATGGCCAATCAGAGAAGAAACGACAATCCGCTGGATATTGTGCTGCCGCAGAATCTCCGGCAGCACTGCGGCGTATCTGGAATGCGAAGTCGCAGTCGCCTTAATGGCAGGTTCGAGCGGCCAGACTGCCAGCGGCTTCGGATCGTCGATGTGCCGGTATAAATGCAGCTCGCTACCAAATGCGCCAAACTCGCCGAACGATTTCAGAACGAGATTGTCGTGCACGCGGTCTGCCCGGCAATACTCGGCAACCCATTCCTCTACGCCTCCACCCCAACTGTGCACGATGTGGAGATTGGCGCCGGTCATGCATTTCACTACTTGCGGCAGATACGCGCAGTTAGCGCTTTCGTGCGCGCGAATGCGGTCCTGTAGGCGCTCTACGGCAGACGGAGAAATGGATGGCGGCCCGATTTCACGTGGCCGCCGCATTCCCATGCACACATGCGTCGCCAGCACATGAGAGTAACGCAGCCGCGCCGCTTCCTTCAATAAAATGGTGGACCGCGCCTCCGCTCGGACATACACGCAGTCGCGCGAAAACGATGCGACTTCTACATCGGCAGGCTGCCGGTGCGAATAACATAAACGGTCGAGCAAATCGTCCGCGCCGCCGGAGCGCAAACGTCCCGACGGATCGAGCAGGCGCTCGTCCACCGGAGAAACAGTCGCGATACCCGGCTGCCGGACTGCGCTCCATGCCAGACGCAGATCCCACATGTCCGGCGGAATCGCTCCGGCCCGGATCAGCAGCGCGTCCTTGTCGCCAAACCGCCGCAGAACCGATTCGAATAGCCCGTCATAGCTCTCGCCTTCTATCACTAGAATTTCGTGGCCCGGTGACGTGCGCTCATGGACACGATCGAGAGTCTCCTGTAGAAACGCTGCATCGCCGTGCCGGGCTAGAACAAATACACGGTACTCGGGAGTGGCGGGAAAATCAATCGAATCGGATGCCTTGATTGCGATCTGGGCGTCATCGTTCCGGTTGAACCAGTGCAGATACGACCGGCTGACATCCCGTGTCAAAAATGGATTCGGGAAAGCAGCTTGCAAATCGCCCTGCTCGCGGTAGCGCTTGCGATGCACGTTCAGAATCGGCTCGCCGTTCTCGAAAAATCCATAGGCCCAGCGCACGCCCGAAAGTTCGTTCTGGCCTTGGCGCTCGCATTCGGCGATATACCACTCGCGCAGCTCGTAAAGAGCCGGCATCTGAGCGCCGTATTTGTCGAGCATGCCTTGTTGCGCGCCGCTATCGAAACCGGAAAAATGATAGAAGACCAGCGGCTCGCCGTTGACCAGAAGCCCGCTCGGTGCGGAGCCGGTTACGGTTCGCTGGCTGAGATTCCAGGTGCAGACGTTGTAAGCGGGATCGCGCAGGATCTTGTGATCGGCGAAATAGGCGGGCGTCAAATCGGCCCAGCGTTGATCTGTGAAGACGCCGCGCGCGATGTCGTCATAACAAAACTCTTTGAGGCGCGCGCTCCACCATGTGGCGAAGCGCCGGCCTTCGGCTGAATTCTTGATGCCGAGAAAGCCGAGATTGTAGATCCCGTGCTGCAGAGCCGAGATCTCGTTATCGACAATTGCCTCTTGCGTGGTTTCCGGCTGCGCGAGGTGCGGCGTCAGCAGAATGGAAGCACTGGCGAATTCCGCGAGCAAACCATCCAAAGGCGAGAGGACGACAACATCGGGATCGAAGAACAAGACTTCCGTACAACCCGGCAGCGCCAGCAGCTTCTCGAGCGCGAATCCCTTTACCGCCGTGCTCAACTCGATCAGCGTGTGTTTGAAAATCCATTGTTCAGGATTTTCGAGGCCCAGATCGTGCAGCGTAAGGAGCGAGTCGAAGGGCTCGCGGTCGAGCGAGAACCCTTCCGGCACGGCGTCACACAGGACGACATGGAATTGAAACTCAGGATGGAAGCGCTTCAGGCTACCGGCAAGAACACGCGCCTTCGGTAGATAGTTCGCTGCGACGCTCGTATAGATATGTGTCGCCATAAGCGGCCCGCAGCAGAACCAATCTTAGAAATCAGTCTTAGAAACCAGCCTGAGATTGTTTTTAGTCGGTTCCGGCGCCGGCTTTGAGCTTCTCGCGTTGTTCTTTCAGAATAGCTTTACGGCTCAGCTTGATCTTGTTGCCTTCGAGAGCGAGAACTTTGACCAGGATCTGGTCGCCTTCTTTGAGCTCGTCGCGCACGTTCTTGATGCGGCTCTCGGAAATTTCGCTGATGTGCAGCAGGCCATCGGTGCCGGGGAAGATCTCGACGAACGCGCCGAAATCCGCGATGCGAACCACTTTGCCGAGATAGGTCTTGCCCACTTCGGCAACGGCTGCGATGTCGCCGACCATTTGCAAAGCCCGCTTGGCCGATTCTCCATCGGAAGCGAAAATGTTGACGGTTCCATCGTCGGTGACGTCGATCTTGACGCCGGTCTGCTCGATGATGCCCTTGATGACCTTGCCTCCGGGGCCGATCAGCTCGCGGATCTTATCGGTCGGAATCTTGGTAGTGTAGATTCGCGGCGCATATTGGGAAAGCTCCGCGCGCGAAGCCGGGAGCGCAGCCTGCATCTTGTCGAGAATCTGCAGCCGCCCGACGCGGGCCTGCTCGAGAGCCTCCTTCATAATGCCGGTGGTCACGTTCGGAACTTTGATATCCATCTGGAGAGCGGTGATGCCGTCGCGCGTGCCGGCGACTTTGAAATCCATGTCGCCGTAATGGTCTTCCGCGCCGGCTATATCGGTCAGCACGGCGTAAGAGCCGCGTTCGAGCACCAGACCCATGGCAATACCGGCCACGGGCGCTCCAATGGGCACGCCGGCGTCCATCAGCGATAGCGTCCCGCCGCACACGCTGGCCATGGAACTGGAGCCATTCGATTCCAGAATGTCGCTCACCAGGCGCAAGGTATAAGGGAAGCTCTGCTCGTCTGGAATCATGCGCGAAAGAGCGCGCTCGGCAAGAGCGCCATGGCCGATTTCGCGGCGGCCGGGGCCGCGCATAAACCCGACCTCGCCCACGCTGAAGGGCGGAAAGTTGTAGTGCAGCATGAAACGCTTGGAGGTTTCGCTGAGATCGAACATCTCAATCCGCTGCTCGTCGTCTTTAGTGCCGAGCGTGGTGGTGACCAGCGCCTGCGTTTCCCCGCGCGTAAAAATCGCCGAACCGTGCGTTCGGGGCAGCACACCGACTTCGCAGGTAATGGCGCGGATTTCGTCGAACGCGCGGCCATCCGGGCGATGATGCTCCTGCAACATCTGGTCGCGGAAGATGCGCTCTCTGAGATGGTCGAAGACCTTGACCGCCTCGGCTTGCTGCGCTTCCTCGGTGAACAGCGCAACGGCTTTCTGTTTGGCGCCGTCGACCAGGCTATGGCTCTCCGCTTTGCCGTGTTTCTGGGTATTGAGAGCGTCGACCAGCTCAGCGCGAACGGCGCCGGAGATGGTAGCAAGCATCTGTTCGTTCGTAACCGGCGAGGTGAACTCGCGCTTGGTTTTGCCGGCCTTCTGCACAAGCTGGCGAATGCCCGCGATTATTTTCTTGCAGCAATCGTGGCCGAATTCAATCGCCTCGAGAACTTCAGCTTCCGAAGCCTGATTGGCGCCGGCTTCGACCATGACGATGCCCTCTTCGGTGCCCGCCACAACAATGTTCAGCCGGGCATCTTTGGTCTCGTCGTAACTCGGGTTGGCGCGAAACGAGCCGTTGATCAATCCCACTCGCACGCCGCCCAGAACGTGATGGAACGGAATATCGGAAATGGCTAATGCGGCGCCCGCGCCCACGATGGCCAGCACGCTTGGATCGCGCTGCGGGTCGGCCGAGAGGACCATGGCGATGATCTGAGTCTCGTGACCGTAACCCTCCGGAAAGAGCGGGCGGACGGGCCGGTCAATCAAACGGCTGGTAAGGATTTCCTTCTCCGAAGGACGGCCCTCGCGTTTAATGAAGCCGCCTGGGAACTTGCCCGCGGCGTACGTATACTCGCGGTAGTCCACCGTGAGCGGAAAGAAGCTGGCGCCCGGCTTGGGCTTATCCGCGGAAGTGGCGGCGACTAACACCACCGAATCTCCCGAACGAACCACCACAGACCCACCGGCCTGTTTGGCGATTCTACCGGTCTCGATCGAGACCACTGACCCCTGGAGGTCTATTTCAACTGTATGTGACATTTATAAATTCCCGATGCCCAGCCAAGTCATTGGCGGGCTCATTTCGGGATTAAGTGAAGGACTAAGAGCTTAGTGTGGAGGTCCGCTCGAGCCGGCTTTCAATGCGCCCGGCAAGCGGTGTTTCGCGGGTGGCACCTGCCTGAGAACCGTTCCTAGCTAGCGGCGGATGCCGAGGCTTTGGATCACAGCTTTGTAGCGTTCCGGATTGCGCCCTTTCAAATACTTAAGCAGCTTTCGACGTTGGGAGACCATCGTCAGCAAACCGCGCTCGGAATGATGATCTTTTTGATGCGTCTTTAAATGCTCAGTCAATTGGGAGATGCGCTGGCTCAGGATAGCAACCTGAACCTCCGGCGAGCCGGAATCGGTTTTATGGATTCTGTACTTGCCAATGAGCTGTGATTTTTGCTCTGCCGCGAGGGCCATGCTAGAAAACGATACTCCTCGTCTTTACCTTAATCTCGATTTTTACCCTTACAGCGTAGCACAAAGCTGGTGGAAACACTGGCAAGTCTTTGAAAAACGCGCAATCTATTACCGATAAGGGGTGTAGAGAACGGGTGTCCCCCGGAACCGGCCATGCTCTCCACCCATTACGATTATCGCCTGGTAGCACTTTCGGTGTTCATCGCGATATGCGCAGCGTACGCGGCGCTCGGACTGGCGGAGCGAGTGACGGCGGCGGGCGCCCAGTTTAAGCCAATATGGATCGCGGGCGGCGCGTTCGCACTGGGAACAGGGATCTGGTCCATGCACTACATCGGGATGCTGGCCTTTGAACTGCCGGTGCAGGTCTATTACGATGTACCGTTGGTGCTGCTGTCGCTGATTGCGGCGATTCTGGCGTCGGCGATCGCCCTGTTTTTCACCAGCCGGGAAACGGCGGGCCGTAAAGAGCTGTCGATCGGAACGCTGGCGATGGGCGGCGGCTTCGCGACCATGCACTACATCGGAATGGCAGCCATGCGTATGCCCTGCACCTGCACTTGGGACTGGCGCATCGTCGCGCTTTCGGTGGTGATTGCGGTAGTAGTTTCGGGCGTGGGTTTGGCGAGTTTACGGTACCGGGGCGAACTGGCCGGCTGGCATAAAGTGGCGGCCGCCGTTCTTCTGGGCGTGGCCATCTGCTCCATGCATTACACGGGAATGGCGGCCGCTCGTTTCTGGCACTCGAATCAGCAGGTGGATCTTTCCAATACCATCGGCGTTTCCTGGCTCGGCGGCATGGGAATTGCGAGCAGAACGCTGCTGCTGTTGGCGCTGGCGGTGGCAGCCACCATTGCCGATAGATATTTCTCGGCCCAATCGATGCGCTTGCAATCCACCGAGGAGCGCTATCGAGTGCTTTTCGAGCGCAGCGTTGTGGGCGTTTACCGGGCGCGTGTGGATGGCACGATGATCGACATAAATGACGCGGGTCTCGAACTGCTCGGATATAAGAGCCGGAGCGAGGTCTTGGGGAAAATCATCCGCCACCTACACATGCCGGAGAACGATCGCAACAGCTACGTCGATCTGGTGAGGGCGACCAAGCGGCTTCCAGCGCGCGAAACACAACTGTACCGGACGGACGGCTCGAGCGTTTGGGTGCTGCACAGCGCGACCTTGACCGAGTTTCACGATGGCAACCCTCCCGAGATACAGGGGATGGCACTGAACATCAATCAGTTGAAGCGCACTGAAGAGCAGCTTCGATCTGCGAAGCATGCAGCCGAATCGGCGAGCCGGGCCAAGAGCCAATTTCTGGCCAACATGAGCCACGAGCTTCGAACTCCGCTGAACGGAGTTCTGAGCATGACGGAGCTGTTGATGGAGAACGAGATGGAGCCGGATCGCAGAGAGTATCTGGAGCTGATTAAGAGCTCGGGTGAAAATCTCTGTTCGGCGATCAATCACATTCTTGAATTTTCGACGACGGGCGCCGCTGCACAGACTACGCGAGGAGGAAGAGTTCGATTTGCGCGAAGTGGTGAAAGCGGAAATCGATTCCGCGGCGCGCCTGGCGCAACGAAAAGATCTGAAGCTGAGCTTCGACGTAACGGCCGAAGTGCCGAAACGGTTTTGGGGCGAGCCGCATTGGATCCGGCAGATTTTGTCCAACCTGCTGAGCAATTCGGTGAAATTCACTGTCAAAGGCGAGATCTGCGTGACGGTGGAGTCGCGCGGACGTTCGGGGCCGAATCATATTGTGAGCCTTGCGGTGCGCGATACGGGCATCGGCATTCCGGCGGATAAGCAAGCCGCGATTTTTGAACCTTTCTATCAGGCCGACAGCTCCAACACGCGGCAGTTCGGCGGGACCGGCCTGGGGCTTTCGATCGCGCGGAATCTGGCGGAAGCGATGGGCGGGCAGATCTCGCTGGAGAGCCAGACCGGCAGCGGAAGCACCTTTACGGTTCTGCTTCCTTTAGTCGTACAGCCGGATCGAATTCCTCCGGCTCACCAAATGGCGACGCTGGCGGGCGTTCAGAGATTGCCCGAAGCGGCGTTGCGCGTCTAGGCACTGCGCCTCAGCGCACGCGATCTTCGAATGGCGCGGATTGGCCGGCTGATTGGCCTGACTGATTGGCGGCCATGAGCTGCTTCACGTCATCCAGCTCTTTCTTGAGACGCGCTCCGCGGCGCGCCAGGCCGATAACGTACACCAGCACGATGACCCATGCGGCTGCGAAGCCGTAAAACATGAAAGTGAAATTGCGAGTGTCCATAGTTTCCTTTCAGGCGGCGTTTGCCAAGCGCCGCAGCGAATCGATTTCGCGCGCGGTGGCTTCCTGGCGAGTGCGAATCAACACCAGGGCCGTTGCAAGCAGAAGAATCGCGTAGAAATTCATGTAGAGCATGTGCTCCATGGCAGGATCGATATTCCCGCCCCCGGTTCGGATGCTGAGCACCGGTCCGGGATGCTGGGTACGGAACCATTCAATCGACTTCCACACGATCACCACGTCCACACAGCCAAAAATGCATAGCGCGGCGGAGAGGCGAGCGCGTTGGGTCGGCTCTTCAATCGCTTTGCGCAGCATGAGATACCCGAAAAAGATCAGCACGCAAACCAAAGCCGAGGTCAGCCGGTAATCCCAGGTCCACCAGATGCCCCAGATAATCCGCGCCCAAATGCTGCCGGTGACAATATTGACGACGGAAAAGACCAGCGACACTTCCACGATAGAAGCAGCGAGCGAATCCCAACGGAAACTGCCGGAGCTGAGATAGAGAATGCTGAACACGAGCGCTATAAAGTAGCCGATCATGCCGGTAATGGCGGCCGGTATGTGAAAGTACATGATGCGATAGATGGCGCCCTGCAAAGCGTCGTTCGGCAGCACGAGAAAGATTTGATAGAGATTATAGGCCAGCAGAATCGCCGCAGCAGCGGCCAGCCCGATAGCAATTTTTTCGCGCATCGTTTCTAAGAGTTTCGCTCTATTACTAGTTGACCAAAATCGTCTCCGCGAGTGCCAGCGAGAGAGCCGTAAACACGATATCGAAGACCAGCAGCACGCGTCCCCAGAGCCATTCGTAATCTGTGAGCGGTTGATTCGTGAGCAGAGTATTCGTGATTTCGATGGCGCCGATGAGCAGTGGAATCAGCAGCGGATAGACGATGACCGGGAGCATCAGCTCGCGCAGGCGCAGATTGACGGTGAGCGCGCCGAATACCGCTCCGACAATGGAAATTCCCCAGGTGGCGAGCGCGCAAACTCCGGAGAGTTCCGCTGCGCGCACCCACCAGCGCACGTCGTAAAAAATTCCCAAGACGATGAGCGAGACGAATTCGACAATCAGCAGCGTGATGAAAACGGCGGCGGCTTTGCCGAGCATCAGGCTCGAGGGAGAAAGCGGAGAGGCGAGTAGCGTGTCGAGCGATTCGTTCGGCAGCTCGCGGGCGAATCCGCGATTGAAGACGAGTGCGCCGGCGAAAGCGAAAACCAGCCACAAAATGCCTCCCGCCATTTGGCGCATGTCTTCAGAAAACGGGTCGAATACGAAACTGAAGAGCACCAGGATCGAAATGGCGAAGGCGCCGGACGCGTTCAGCGATTCCTTCGTTCGAAATTCTATTGCCAGATCTTTGCGCGCTACCGAGAGCGCTTGACGCAGGGGCCGCGTGCTCACGCAGCTCCGAGCTCCGTATGGAGGCGGTAGAGGAGCGTGGGATCGTCCAGCATCTCGGGCGTGCGCTCTCCGGCGTAGCGCAATTTGCCGTTTTCGATAAGCGCAACGTGCGACGCCACGGCCAGCGCTTCGCGAATCTGGTGGGTGGAAAGCACGATGGTTGCTCCGCGGCGGCGGGCATCGAGAAGCAATTCGCTCAGCATGCCAATCGCGCGATCGTCAAGCGATGTGAACGGCTCATCCAGCAAGAAAAGTTTGGGGGTGTGGAGAAACGTGCGAGCCAGCGCGAGGCGCTGCCGCATGCCGCGTGAGAACTGGCGGACCGGAATGGATGCGGCACGAGCCAGGCCGACACGCTCGAGCCAGAGATCGGCGGCTTTTCGTGCGTTTTCGACATCGGCGATGCGAGCGAAAAAATGCAGATTTTCGCGCGCGGACAAGTCTTCGTAAACGCCAATGCCATGGCCCAGAAAGCCGATCTGGCGCCGGGCACGAGGGTACGCGGGGCTTGGCCGAAAATGCGCACCGCGCCGCGCTGGAAGGACGACAGACCCGCGAGGATGCGCAACAGCGTCGTCTTCCCCGCCCCGTTGCGTCCGAGCAAAGCGCAGCAGGAACCTTCTTGAATATCGAGCGTGTAATCGCGAAGCGCGGGGTAATCGCCATAGATATTTCCACACGCGCTCGAGTTCAATGGCTTGAGGCATTCGAAAGGGCGGCAGCTTATTTTCCGTATGGGGAGCGCACGGGCGAATTGCGGAACAGGACGATCAGACCGATGCCGAGGATGGAGAACGCCAGCGCGAGCAGCCATCCGAGATGAGCGTAAATTTGTGGCCGGCCTTCTGTGACCGGCGGCTCATCGCTGGTATCCGCCGCTTGGGCATCGTCGCCGCCGTGCAGCGAACCCGTGCCGGTGATGTCGACGGAAAAATCGGCTGGCGCGGTCACATTGTAAATGCTCGCTTGCGTTTTCGGCTCGGTTCCGAGCGATTGAATATCGTTTCCTGCCAGCGTCACACCGGGAGGCGCGACCAGCCGAAGCGGACCGGCGGGCATTCCCTTGACGCCGACCACGCGCCCGCGAAAGGTGAATGGTGAGCCAACCGGGAGCACGTAGCTAAGGTCAAATTGCGACTCACCGGGCTTGATCGGAAAATCGACTTTGAATACATTGCTCTGTTCGGTCTTCTCCGCCGGACGAGGCAGGGGCATGCCTTGTGGTCCTTGCGCGCTGACGCGCACCTGGCCATTCGCCGCCGGCGGCAGATAGAAGCGCAGCTCGCCCAGCGCGGCATTGTGATATGTCGTGTTCGTTTGGTTCTGCACCAGAACGGTTTCACTCACGGCAATACGGCTAGTGGACGGCTCGAAGACCATCATTCTCTGCGCAACGTGAGCGGCGGCGGGCGATTTAGTCGCTTCGTATACATCGAGCTCAACGTTAGAAGTCGGGATATTCGGCGTCATCAGCTTGTTGTAATCGATTCCGTTGTACTTGGCCTGTAAGAGCTGCGGACCGCCGCCCGGCTGATCTTTTTCAAACACAAAATGGCCGGAGGAATCGCTGAAGGTGGCGCCGATGGTTTGCATTCCCTGCTGCCCTGGCTTGACCAGCGTGATGTGGACGCCCGCTTGCGGCTGGCCGGTGGTACGGTTAACGACCGTTCCATCGATTCCAGCGAAGGCAAGACAACCGCAGGCGAAAACCAGCGCCGCGAGAGTGAGAATTTTGCTCATGCAATGGCTCTCCCGCATTCGCCGCAGTATTTCAGCGTTTGCGAAAAAGACGCTCCGCAGTGCGGGCAAACTGTGGCAGCGCGCGGCGGAAGCAGGCTTCGCCGCTGCCGGTTTTGAACCAACGCGCGTAGGCGTGAGGCCCAGGCGCTTGATAGTTTCTTCCGTCTCGGCGAGCACTCCCGCTAATTCTTTTTGCAGCGCCTGTTTGGTTTGCTGGTAATCCTCGTCGGAAAGCTTGCCGAGGCGATATTCAAATTGCAGGTCGCGGAGATTGTCGTAGATCGCATGCTTGCGGTCTTCCAGGTGCTGAATAGGCGAAACCGGAAGCGGTTCGGGAACATCTTCGGCGCGCACAAACAGTGTGAAGAAAAGAGTCGCGAGAACCAGAACGACTGCAAAGGCGACAATCATTTTCGAAGATCTGTGCGTCCTTTGTCCGGTTCGGAAGATTCCTCCAGTTCACGATCGATCTGGGCACGAAAACGATCGAGCGTGGCCTCATCCACGGGCGAAAGTGACTCTGGCGCTTTGCGATTGCGGCGCACGTAAGAGGTGTAGACGAAGAACCCGATGAGCAGCACGGCCGCCGGAGTTATCCAGGTGAGGAGGCCGCCAAGGCTGCCGGACGGAGGAGAGGAAAGCGCGACCACGCCTTGCTCGCGAACGATGGTGGCAATGACGGCGTTGTCGCTCATGCCTTGCGATTTCATTTCGTGAATCCGCCGGCGCAGAGGATCTGCGGAACTGCAGCGAATCATGGGGCACGTGCCCACTGTGTTGCGGCAGCCACCGCAGCGGCAGGCCAGCTTGTCGCCGACGCGCAGGACATCGGGAGTCATGTAAGAGGTGGGGTCTTGCGCGATCAGTACGACAATTGCTGCAAAAAATGCAGCAACCAATTTAAGACTGCACTGTGGCAGGCGTGGTGGCAATTCCTATGACCTCCGTGCGCGCGTACTGCAGGCGCACCTTTCCTGGAATGAGACAAATAATCGTCCCGGACAGCAGAACGAAATAGCCGATCCAGATCCAGGAGACGAGCGGGAAAATGTACATCTGAAAAATGGCCTTGCTGTTGTCGGGCAGAACGCCGGAATAGTTGATGTAGAGATCTTCGTTCAAGCGGCGACGCACGCCGATGATGGAACTCTGCTGCTGGCTGTTTTTATAAAGCCGGATTTCCGGATTGAGTTGATCGATTTGCTGCCCGTTTCGGCTGACAGCGAGGACCGCGTGGCTGTACTGGTAATCGGGCGTTTCGCTGTCATTCACGTTGAGCAGTTTCAGATCGTAATGGCCGAAGCGCAGGCTTTGACCGAGGCCGAGATTGCGGGTTTCATGTTGGTTAAACGCCGTGCCCGTGAAGCCGATGAACATCAGCACGATACCGATGTGTACCAGATATCCGCCGTAGCGGCGCGTATTGCGCCAGGTAAGCTCGAAAACGGCTTTAGGCAGAGGGAAATGTTCCTTGAGCTGGATAGCGCGCGATCCCTTCCAAAACTCGCCAAGAATGGTCGAAATCACGAAAGCGCAGAGGCCGAACGAGATCAGCGGCGCGATTTTGTGCATGCCGGAGGACGCCAATATCGCGCTCACACTCACTCCGATGATGGCGGGAATCAGAAAAGCGCGCCGTAAGCTGTTCAGCGAACTCTTGCGCCAGGCGATGAGCGGTCCCACGCCAGTCAGAAAGATAAGGAAGAGAGCAATGGGCACATTGACGCGAATGTAATAAGGAGCGTCGATGGTTTCCTTTTCGCCGGTGAGCGCTTCCATGATTACCGGGAAGAGCGTGCCCCACAGAATCGCAAAGCAGCTTGCCAGCAGGATCAGATTGTTGAACAGAAAACTGGATTCGCGCGAGACAACGCTCTCCAGCTTGACTTCGCTCCGGAGATACGGAAGATTTTTGACGATGGCGAAAGTGGTCAGCGCGACGGCGGTGAGCAGGAACGTGGTGAAGTATGGTTTTACGGGCGACTGCGCGAAGGCATGTACGGACGAAACCAGGCCAGTGCGGGTGAGCGTAGTGCCGAGAATCGCCAGCAGGAACGTGGCGGAGACCAGCACCATGTTCCAGACTTTCATCATTCCTTTTTTCTCCTGCATCATGACGGAGTGCAGGAAGGCAGTCGCGGCGATCCAGGGCATCAGCGATGCATTTTCAACCGGGTCCCAACCCCAATAGCCGCCCCAGCCGAGCACGGTGTAAGCCCAATACATGCCCAACGAAACGCCGGTGCTTTGGAACAGCCAGGCCACGATAGCCCAGCGGCGGGTGGTGTGAATCCAGGCTTCGCCAGGCTGTTTGGTGATAAGCGAGGACATGGCGAAGGCGAACGGCACGGTGAAGCCGACGTAACCGAGATACAGGAACGGCGGATGGATCGCCATGGTCCACCACTGCAGGAGCGGGCTCAAGCCGGTGCCATCGCCGACGTTGATGACGCCGCGGCCGATCATCAGCATCTGAAACGGGCTGGCGACGAAGGTGATCATGCCGACGAAGAACGCCAGAGTGGTCATCATGATGGCCGTGACGACCGGCATCATGTCGCGAAATTTGCGCCGGTTGGTGTAGACCACGATTACCGAATAGGTGGAAAGAATCCAGCTCCAGAACAGCAGCGATCCTTCCTGGCCACCCCACCAGGCGGTGAATTTGTAAATCGCCGGCATCGCTTTGTCGGTATGCGAAGCGACGTAGGCCAGACGATAATCGCCCGACACCAGCAGCGAGATGAGAATGGCGGCCGCAGTGGTGAGTAGACACCAGACGGCGTAAACTGCGCGTTCGGCGCTCACTACCAAGACGGGACGCCGCGCGTATTTACCCGCGAGCGCGGAAACGACCGCGAAAACCGCCAGGCAAAAGGCGAGCAAGATCGATAATGCGCCGATATTTTCCATGCTTGGAGTTGCCTCTAAATGCTGCTACGCGTGGCCGCCGGGTTTCAAAGGAGCCAGGCTGCTAATTCTTGACGGCGTAGTGGGTTGGTGGGAAACCGCGCCTTGCGGGGGCTTCGCTTCATATTTTGATGCGCATTTTGCCTGGATCTTGTTCGCTTCGAATACGCCGTCGGGACCAAGGCGGCCGTCCGCCAAAGCTATGCGTTGTCTTTGAACGTGTCGGGAAGCGGATCGTTGCCGGAATAAACGACATTTAAACTTTGCGCGCCTTGATAGAGGACGAAGGAGACCTGCGTCGCCGTTTTCACAATGGAGCCGGGCCGAACGTCACCGCCCACGCGCAGCCGCTCGGTGTGCGCCGCCGGACCCATGTGTTGCAGCTCGGCGATGGTTTTGTAGTAGGTCTTGGTGTCTTTGATCCCCCCCATCGCAAGCCAAAGCAAAGAGCCGACAATCAGAACCATTAAGATTCCGAACTTGAGGTAGGTATTCATACTGCAGGGGAACTCTAATTAGTATAACCGCCGGTTTACGAACGGTGGCGAAGCCTGGTGGCACGGCGTTAGCAATGTGGCCGCGGATCCAGGGCTCGCTTGCTGACGCGCGCGGTTCTGTTATGTTGCCTGCGGGGACGAGGTGGGGGGTCCCGCAGTAAACTTCATAAAGAGATAACCTTGGGGACTCAAAGCAAGACGCTGCCGATGGAGCGCGTGTCCGGGGACGCTCGCCGCATCGCGCAATTGGCGGAGCAGGGGGCTTTCTTCCACGCGCAGCGTTGGTTTGCGCGCGAGCGGGCCTGGATCAACGATCGGCAATTGCAGCTCTGCCGCATTGCAGCGCCGACGTTTTTCGAGCGGGAGCGGGCGGAATGGTTTCGCGCGCAACTGGAATCGCTGGGGTGGGTGGCGAAGCTGGACCGCGCGGGCAATGTGCTGGCGAATTTCGGCGGCGAAGAGAGCGCCGCATTGTTCGTGATTTCCGCGCATCTCGATACCGTTTTCGCTCCGCGGCGTCCGGAAGACGTCTATTTCGCGCCGGATGGACGGTTGTTTGGGCCCGGAGCCGCGGACAACGGATCGGGCCTGACGGCGCTATTGGCGCTGGCTCGGGTGCTGGCGGAAACGCCGGGTCTGCGCGAGTTGGCCGGGTCTGTTCTGCTGGCCGCCAATGTCGGTGAAGAAGGGGAAGGCAATCTGAGCGGCATGCGATATTTGTGCCGCCAGTCTCCGCAGTTGGCGCGGATCAAAGCCTTCGTCGTACTGGATGGGCCGGCGACGGATCACATTACGGCGCAGGCGCTGGCGAGCCGCCGCTACGAAATTGCCTTCTCAGGTCCGGGTGGACATAGCTGGAACGATTACGGCACGCCCAATCCGATTCACGCGATCGGCGACGTGGTGAGCTCGTTTCTACAATCGGCGGAAGCGCATCTGAGCGCCGAGAACAGGGGCCGCTGCTCTTACAATTTCGGAATTATCGAAGGCGGCGCGAGTATCAACTCTATCCCGTCCAGCGCGCGCGCGAAACTCGATTTGCGCTCCGAAGACACGGGGCTTCTGGACGAATTAAGCGGCTTGTTAACGGCTGCGGTGGAGCGCAGCCTGGAGCGGGAGAACCGCGCGCCGCGTTCCAGCCGGCTCACGGCCAAAATCAAAGAACTCGGCTCACGGCCCGGCGGCAAGCTTCCGGAGCGCTCGCCCCTGCTGCGCGCGATTTTGGCGGTGGATGCGTACTTGAACATCCGCTCGCGAATCGATTGCGCCTCGACGGATGCGAATGTTCCGCTCTCGATGGGGCTTCCGGCGATTTCGATCGGAACGGGCGGGCAAGGCGGCGGTGCTCACACCCGAGAGGAGTGGTATCAGCCGGACGGCCGGGAGCTGGGTTTGCGGCGCGTGCTTCTGCTGCTTGGGGCGCTCGCCAGGCAAGATCGCACTCGCGACGCAACCGAAGCGTGACGACCGCAATCGCCGGACGAAATCGAACCAAGTTACCCCAGCGCTGGCAAGCCGATCTGGCGCTCGCAGTGGTCGCGCTGGTGTGGGGCACCACGTTCGTGGTGGTCAAACGGGCGCTGGTCGATATCTCGACCGTCTACTTCCTGGCACTTCGGTTTTCGCTCGCCAGTTTGTGCCTGCTCGCGATGTTTACCGCCGCACTGCGCCGCATGGATGCCGCTGCCGTGTGGCGCGGATTGCGGGGCGGCGCGCTTGCCGGAGTGTTTCTGTGGCTCGGCTACATGCTGCAGACCTTCGGGTTGAAGTACACCAGCGCGGGAAATTCGGGATTCCTCACCGGGTTGTATATCGTTTTGGTTCCACTGATCATCGCGGCGCTATACCGGCGCTGGCCGAAAGTTCGCGAAATGGGCGGCATTGCGATCGCAACTGCCGGAGTGCTGCTGCTCACGCTGCCGTCCCTCGACCGCCACATACGCATGAATCGGGGAGACCTGCTGACCATCGGCTGCGCGGTCGCGTTCTCTTTTCAGTTGATCGTGCTCGGCTATTTTTCGCAACGCGAGCGGTTTGAAGCGGTCGCTTTGGGGCAGATCGCGTGCGCGGCGCTTCTATCCGCCATTTCGCTGCCGCTCGATCCACCCAAAGCAGTCTGGAGCAGGCAGGTGGTTTTCGCTATTGTGCTGACCGCTGTTTTCGCTACCGCGATCGCATTCGCTCTACAGACATGGGGACAACAGTACACGACGGCCACTCGCACGGCGCTGATTTTTGCGTTAGAGCCGGTATTCGCGCTGGCGACCGCTGTGGTAGTGGGAGGCGAACGCTTGAGCGCTCCGGGGCTGTTCGGGGCGGCGTTGATTTTGACCGGCATCCTGGCCGTAGAGTTGAAACCTGCCGCCCACGCTCCACATCGGAAATACAGCGAGCACTCGTAACTTCTTTATACTGTTAGATACCGCTCGCGAAAGAGCCTTTCCCATGCCGTTCCTCAAGAAATTGAAGCAGCAAAAGCTGCTGAGCTTTGCGCTTCTGCTGGTCACGCTGGTTGTCGGGATCGCGATCGGAACCATCATCAACACCGGCGTAAAGGCGGAGCGTCAGACTACCGCCGCCGCTCCCGACGCGACGCCGCTTACGATTCCGCAAGCCGTGCCGATTTCAAACGAGTTTACGAAGCTCACGAAACGGGTGGAACCCTCGGTGGTCTACATCGAGTCCGATTACTTACCAAAACCGGGCAAACACGCACGCCACAGCTACAATCCCGACGAGGACGACGATTCCCAACAGCCGGACGACCAGAATCCCTCGGATATGTTCAAGCGGTTTTTTGGCAACCAGGAGCCGCGCTCGTTCCGCACGGAAGGTTCGGGCACGGGCTTCGTGGTCGACAAAAACGGCTATATTATCACCAACGATCACGTAGTGGAGAAAGCGGACCGCATCAAGGTGAAGCTCGCCGGCGACGACGGGACGGAGTATCGCGCGCGCGTGGTGGGGCAGGACAAAGAGACGGATCTGGCGGTGCTTAAAATCGACGCGAAGGCGCCGCTGGTACCGGTAGAAATCGGCAATTCAGATAGTGTGCAGGTGGGCGATTGGGTGATTGCGATCGGTTCTCCGTTCGGGTTGCAAGCTACCGTGACGGCGGGAATCGTGAGCGCCAAGCGCACCAGCCGCGATTTGCCAGTGGAATCGTTTCAGGACTTTCTGCAAACCGATGCGGCGATCAATCCCGGCAACAGCGGCGGCCCGCTGCTGAACATTCGCGGCGAGGTGATTGGCGTAAATACGATGATCGCGACTCGCAGCGGTTCGTATGAAGGCATCGGGTTTGCGCTGCCTTCCAATATGGCGGTAAAGGTTTACAACGACATCATCCGGGAAGGCAGAGTGATTCGCGGCTCGATTGGAATCAAGTGGACCCGCAGCGTTAGCCAGACGGACACGCTGGAAGCGTTCGGGCTGAGTCACGGCGTGCTGGTCGATAAGGTCTCGCCCGAGGGCCCGGCGGGGAAAGCGGGCATGAAGGACGATGATGTCATTCTGGCGATGAACGACCGTCCCATAAAAGATGGTGAGGAGCTGATCAACAAAGTGGCCGATCTGCCGATTGGATCGACTGCTTTGTTTACGGTGGACCGTGACGGCAAGCGCCTCGATTTCAAAGTGCCGATTGAGGAGCGGTCGGTGGTATGGAAAGGCGAGCCGCAAATCGGCGAGAGCCAGCCGCAGCCTCCGCTACCCCCCAACGCTGCGCCGACCAAATTCGGCATCACCATAGTGCGCCTGACGCCGAAAGAGCGGCAGGATTTCCAAATCGACGGGAAAGATGGAGTGAAGGTGGTGGCCGTCGATCCAGGCTCGTTTGCCGACGATATCGGAATGCTGGATGGCGACGCCATTCTTTCGATTAATCGCCAGCCGGTTTCCTCGCCCGATGATGTGATGAAACTGCAGACCACCTTGAAACCAGGCCAGGCCGTGGCGGTTCATGTGGTGCGCAATCAGGGCGCCGGGCGCCGCGCACAGCCCGAGCGCTATTATCTTTCGGGCAAGCTGCCTTTGCCGTAATACTCCCAAGACAACAAGAATGCCGGCTCGAAAGCCGGCATAGCAGCCCTGGAGGGCCGCTCCACGTGTGATAAGCTCTTCTATGGGATGTCCAAAGGAGCCTTCGATGCGAAGTTGTATCGCCCGGCTGAAAGCGCTCTTCCGGCAACGTGCGGACGAGCGCGAGCTTGAAGAAGAATTGGATGCCCACCTCAGGCTTCTGACAGAGCGCTACATGCGTCAGGGCATGAGCGCAAACGAAGCGCAAAATACGGCGAAGCGCCAGTTTGGACGGATCACCCGGATGAAAGAGGATTTGCGGGAACAGCGCACCGTTCTGTTTTTCGAAAACATTCTGCAGGACTGCCGCTACGCTCTTCGGCAGTTGCGCAAATCGCCGGTTTTCTCTCTGACGGCGACGCTAACGCTGGCGCTGGGGATCGGCGCCAACACGGCCGTCTTCTCCATTGTTCATGCCGTTTTATTGCGCCCGCTGCCGTTCAAAGATAGCGGCAAGCTGGTGGTGGTGTGGGAACAGAATCCGCATCGCGGCTGGTATCACAACATTGTTTCCGCGGCAAATTTCAAAGATTGGCGAAGAGAGAATCACGTCTTCGCCGATATGGCGCTTGTCGATCCGTTTCTCACCTTCAACCTGACCGGCCACGGCGAACCGGTAGAAGTTGCGGCGGAGCAAGTTACTCCGAATCTTTTCTCAGTGCTGGGCGTTCAACCACTTTATGGGCGTACGTTTCTGCCCGAGGAGGGCCGGCCTGGAAGCGCCCGCGTTGTGATTCTCGGGCACGCGTTGTGGCAGCGCCGATACGGCGGCGACCGCTCCATTGTTGGGAAACAGATCTCGCTCAACAGCGAGAACTACACGGTTATCGGCATCATGCCGACCGGCTTCTCCGATGTTTACTCACGATCTTTGGACGCGAATGCGCAGATCTGGATCTCCGCCCTGGATCTCAGCAATCCAGTGAGAACGGCCCATAACTATGTCGCGATCGCGCGCTTGCGACAGGGCGTCACGTTTCGGCAAGCGCAAGCGCAGATGAACACGATTGCCGCCGGGCTTGAGAAACAGTATCCGGACAACAAGGATTGGGGAGTGGCGCTTGTCGGATTACATGACGAGGTGGTTGGTGACTCGCGCCCGGCGCTGCTTATTTTGTTGGCAGCGGTCGCGCTTGTGCTGCTGATCGTTTGCGTGAATCTCGCAAACCTGTTGCTAGCGCGCGGCGTAGCTCGCCTACGCGAATTGGCGGTGCGCAAGGCGCTCGGTGCGAACAGGCGCAGGCTTATCACGCAATTGCTCACCGAAAACTTGCTGCTTTCCGCGGTTGGAGCATTGCTCGGTCTCTGGATTGCGAGCCTCGGGACCAAGGGTCTGATCGCGATTGCTCCGCTGGACACGCCCGGGATTGAAACGGCAGGCGTAAACCTTGCGGTGCTCTGCTATGTC
Source organism: uncultured Acidobacteriaceae bacterium (assembly GCA_963787545.1). Classification (GTDB taxonomy): domain Bacteria; phylum Acidobacteriota; class Terriglobia; order Bryobacterales; family Bryobacteraceae; genus Bog-105. The sequence goes on along the minus strand of CAWBDW010000012.1, from coordinate 247,239 downwards.
GCGGCTGTTGCGTTGTTGACCGCAATGCTGTTCGGATTGCTGCCCGCGATTGGGATTTCTAATTCGGATTTGAGTAGCTCGCTGAAAGAAAGCGGCCGCGGGAGTACCGCAGGGTCGAGCGCCGGGAAGGTCCGCAGGCTGCTTGTATCGGCTGAATTTGCGCTCGCGCTGGTGTTAGTGGTGAGCGCCGGGCTCATGGTTAAAACGCTTTTATACATGGGCCACATAAATGTCGGTTTTCAACCCGATCACGTCTTGACCATGCGTGTTCCGCTGAATGACGTGAAGTATAACGAGCAACAGCAGGCCGATTTCTATCACACGCTGCTTGCACGCCTGAGCACGATGCCTGGAATTCGATACGCCACTGTCTCGCGCGGTGTTCCGTTTTTTGGCTGGGCGGGTCAAGGCTTCGTCACGGGAGAAAATCCGCACCCGCCAGATGCCGACATGCCGGACGCGAATTATCTCGCGATCGGTCCGCAGTATTTCAAGGTTTTGCGCGTACCGCTGGTCCAGGGAAGAGCTTTCGCCGATCGCGATACAGATAGCGCATTACACGTGGCGATTGTGAATGAAGCGCTCGCACGCCAACAGTGGCCAGGTCAAAACGCGATTGGGAAGCGGATCAAGATCCCCTGGGGTAACGCGCCGTGGTTGACGGTCGTCGGTGTCGCCGCGAGTGTCCGCACTCAGGGTCCGGAGCAGCCCTTTCTACCGGAAATCTATGTGCCCTACACGCAGCATCCGTGGCTCCTCACGCCGCGCCAGCTCCTGATTCGCACCGACGGGAATCCATTGTCTATCGTTCCTGCGGTGCGGCACGTGATTCGAGAGCTCGATCCAAATCAACCGATTTCCGATATACAAACGCTCGACGCAGTCGCATCGCAGCCGCTGGCGTTACGCCATTTTCTGACGTATCTTCTGGGCGGCTTCGCGTTCCTCGCTTTGCTGCTGGCCGCAATCGGAGTCTACGGCGTGATGGCTTACTCGGTGGCGCAGCGGATGCGTGAAATCGGAATCAGGATGGCACTCGGCGCCGAACGGGACCAGGTACTTGGGATCGTGCTCAAAGACGGCGTGCGGCTGGGGGTACTGGGAATCGTTATCGGATTAGCGGGCGCAATCGGCGCAACACGCCTGCTGTCGAGCCAGCTTTATGGAGTTCGCGCGACGGACCCGTGGACGTTCTCCGCAGTCTCGATTCTGCTAACCGCGGTGGCAGCCGCGGCCGCATATATTCCGGCGCGGCGAGCAGCGAGAGTGGACCCGATAGCAGTGTTACGGCACGAATAGGACGGCTCCGCTCAGCCAATCAACTCGGTGGCTCTTTTCGCGAAATACGTCAGAATAAAATCCGCGCCGGCGCGCCGAATGCAGGTCAGCGATTCCAGAATCGCCCGGTCCAGATCGAGCCATCCGTTGTTCGCCGCGGCCATAATCATGCTGAACTCGCCGCTAACTTGATACCCGCCCAGCGGGACGTCGAATCGCCGGCGCGCTTCGCGAACGATATCGAGATAGGGCATCGCGGGTTTCACCAGAATCATGTCGGCGCCCTCTTCCAGATCGAGTGCAATCTCGCGCATCGCTTCGCGGCCGTTGGCGGGGTCCATCTGATAGCTGCGGCGATCGCCAAATTGAGGCGCCGATTCCGCCGCTTCGCGAAAAGGCCCGTAGAAAACCGAGGCGTATTTCGCCGCGTACGACAAGATCGGCATGGTGATGTGGCCAGCGGCGTCCAGCGCTTTGCGTATAACGGCAATACGGCCGTCCATCATGTCGCTGGGAGCAACGATATCCGCTCCGGCCTCGGCGTGCGAGACGGCTGCTTTTGCAAGCCAATCGAGCGTGACATCGTTGTCGACGTCGCCATCCTTCACGAAACCGCAATGGCCATGGCTGGTGTACTCACAGTTACAAACGTCGGTGATCATGAGCAGTCCGGGAACGTTTTTCTTCAGCGAGCGAAGCGCGCGCTGGGTAATGCCTTGGGGCGAATAAGCGCCGGATGCCAGCTCGTCTTTTGTATCGGGAATGCCGAAAAGAATCACGCCGCCGAGGCCAAGCGCCTTGCATTCTTCGGCCTCGCGCACCAGGTTATCGATTGAGAGTTGCGCGTGGCCGGGCATGGAGCCGATCGGCTTTCGCACGCCTTCTCCGGGACAGACGAAGAGCGGCAGGATGAGCTGCGAAGGCGTCAGATGCGTCTCGCGCGCCAGGCGCCGGATCGCTTCCGAAGTCCGCAGGCGCCGCGGGCGGTGAACTGGAAATCCCATGCTGTTCTTTCAGTGTGGCAAAGCTTCGTGGCCGAAAATGTTTTCTATGGAGCGCAGCGCCGCAAAGCGATGGTTTGTAGCAGGAATGGTCCAGGGCGTCGGCTTTCGTTTTTTCGTCGAGCACAAAGCCAGGGCTCTGGGACTCTCCGGTTGGGTTCGCAATCTGAACGATGGCCGTGTCGAAGTTTACGCGGCCGGGCCGGCAGCACGGCTCAGCGATCTGGCCGCCGCCCTGCACGCGGGCCCGCGCATGGCCCACGTGCGAAGCGTCGAAGAAATTGAAGCGGCGGTTGAGAACGTTTCAGGCTTTGCCGTGCGCTGATCGCCTTGATCGTTTTACAGAGCAGAGAGCTGATTGATCGCCTGGTCGACCACCTGATTCATCTGCGCGAGACATTGCTCCACGATTTGCGCCTCTTTGCTTTCGAGCGTCCAATTTTTGCTATCCACAGCCTCTCGAATGCCGGGCAGCGTTTTCACTCCGTATCCGGTATAGAGGCCGGGCGCATAGATCTGGTGCTTGTACCACTCGCGATCCGGCAGGCCTTCCGGCCGCGTGAGCACACGCTCGGTGCGCATCAGCGATTCGTTCAAATCATGCAGGCGGCTGGCATCCACGCTGTCCTTCGCCATTGCGGTCGCGAGCAGCGAATCGTACTTTTCGCCGCTTTCTTTTAGTGTCGCGAGCTGCTGGCGGAGCGCCGAGAAATCCAGCTTCTGCCCGCTCTTTTGCGCTTCCTTCCCGATATCGTCCAGATAGCCGTTCACTGTTTTGGCGAAATGGCCGAATTCAAACGGCAGGACGGAGGAATCGGCCATCCGCATAAGCGCGGTCGCGGTGTATTGCGAAAGCGCCCGGCCGTCGACAAAATCGGTATCGGAGAAATGCTCATACCAATAGATGGAATCGTATAGGGAGTGATAGATGCCGCTCTTGGTTTCGCCGCCGAATCCCGCATTCATGCTGGCTACTCCTAAATAATCGAGAAACGCGACATAATCCGAACCCGCGCCCAGAGCGCCTATGGTGAAGGTTTTTTCTTTTCTCGGTTGCGGAATGCCTTCGCCGTTTTCAGCCGGCGGGCGATGCAGTAATGCCTCCACTAAATTTGTATTCGTGCCGGGCTGCTCGACGGAGCCCGCCACTTCCGTTACAAAATCTTCGAGCGTGTGTGAGCCGCTTACGTGCAGCCAGCCGCGCGCGGTGCTATCGGAGTTGAAATAAGCGACAGCTTTCTGCTTCAGCTCGTCCTGATGTTTTTCGGCCCATTCGGTCGAGCCGAGCAAGCCAAACTCTTCGCCGTCCCAGAGCGCGATCTTGATGGTTCGCTTCGGCCTCCAGCCCTGCTTCTGCAGCATCGCGAGCGAGCGCGCGGTCTCGAGCAAGGCCACTGCACCCGAAACGGGATCGTCCGCGCCGTTGACCCAGGCATCGTGATGATTGCCCGCGATCACCCATTCGTCCGGCGCTTCCGAGCCGGGAATGGTCGCGATTACGTCGTACAGCGGTTTGCTGGTCCAGTCGTAGTCGGTTTTCATGTGGACGCGCGTGGCGCCAGGGCCGGCATGATACGTAATCGGCAGCGAACCGCGCCAGTCTACGGGCACTACCGGGCCGGTGAGCTGTTCGAGGATCGGCTGCGCGTCGGCATACGAAAGCGGCAGAACCGGAATCTTCATCAGCGACTTGGCTTCGGAAATCGGCAAACGCTTCGAGCCTTTCTCGGACGCCCATCCCGGTGAAAGCGGATCGCCGGGGTACAGCGGCATGTCCATTACACTGCCGCGCTGCGCGCCCTCCGGCGGACGCATCGGACCTTTAGGATACGTATCCGCTTCGAAATATCCGTCTTCGTGCGGATCGGAATAGATGAGGCAGGCGATGGCGCCGTGCTCGGCCGCCACCTTGGGCTTAATGCCGCGCCAGCTTTTTCCGTAACGGGTGATGACGATCTTGCCTTTGACATTGATTCCCTGCTTCGCGAGCCAGATGTAATCGTCTGGGACGCCGAAGTTCGCATACACGACTTCGCCGGTGACATCACCGGTCGCGCCATACGCGTTATACGGCGGCAGTCGATTCGGCTCGCGACTGGTGGGATCTTGAGGGACCACCGGCTCTTTCAATTTCGCGACGAACGGCTTCGGCCCCACCACTTCGACGCGCCGCACGGTCGGGTACGGCATCAACGCTTCGAACTGTTCGATATGAGCATCGAGACCCCAGCTTTTCAGCATGCCGAGAATGTGCTCAGCGACCGCTTTGGATGCAGGCGAGCCCGCATTGTGGGCATGCGCGGAGATGTATTCCATGTACTGGCGAAGCCGCGCTGAATCCGGAACCGCTTGCGCCTGGTGTTCCAGCTTCTGTTCCTGGGGCACATCTTTCGCGAGAAAACCGCGCATATTTGCGCTTTGCGCGTATGTGAATGCCGAAAGTGCGGCACACAAAAATATTAAAACTGTAAATTTCATGAAGTCACCATTCTCTCCGAGGCCGCTGCCGCTCACAAGCTATATTCAAAGATCCAATGCAGATGGAGGCAGTGCCCGCTATTATCCACCGTTCGCTCCGAAGAGTCCTCACATGCGAAGCCTGCGGCGCGGCCCTGGTCCTGATTTTTATCCTGCACGCTCTTTTTTGGCAATGTCTGTGGGGCACCAGAACGCTTCTCGAGAGCGCCCAAGATGCGCCGAGCATCTTCCTTCAGGGGTCCTGGACGGGAAGCCGCGTGCAGGAATCGCTTCACAAGGTAGTCGATCCGGGCGCCGGAGCCTGGTTCAGCGAACCCGAATTTGGACTCCTCCACAACCAGTATTTTCAGGAAAAAACTCTGCCGCTTTGGAACCCGTATCAAGGCTATGGGCAGCCGCTCGCGGCCAACATGCAATCCCAGCCGTTCTATCCGGTGACGCTTGCGTTGATCGTCCATCTCACGCCGAAAACCTACAACTGGTACATTCTGATCCGGCTGTTTATCGCGGGCATTTTCTCGTATCTCTATCTTCGGCTGTTTGTCTCGTTTTTTGCGGCGTTGGCCGGCGGCGTAACAACGATGCTCACCGGTTACTACATGTTGTTCCTAACCTTACCTCACCTGAGCGTTGACGTCTTGCTGCCGGCGGGGCTAGTGGCCGCGGAATATTTGCTGCGCCGGAGAACTTATAAGACACTCATCGCATTCGCTGTGTTTATCCTGCTGGTCTTTCTGGGAGGCATGCCCGAAAGCGCTTTCCTGCTGTTTGTCTTTGTCTATTGTTATCTACTTTTTAGACTCTTGTGGGACCGAGAGTTGCGCACAGATTGGCGGTCTCACATACTACGGTTACTTCTGGCGAGTGCCGTCGGAATTGCCCTTTCTGCATTCTTCCTTCTTCCATTCCTGGAATTTCTTCGACACTCGACTAACTCACACGATCCAGCTCACACCGGATATCTCCTCGGTCTTATTCACGATGTGCCGAACCTATCGATTGTCACTTATCTGTTTCCGCTTCTTTTTGAAGACGCCATTGGAAACGTTGCGGCCCAGGTGCATTCGGCTACGCGAGCGTATTTCGGACTTATCTCATTCGCTCTGATAGTAATTGCTTCTGTCCGGATGTGGCGCCGCACGGCCGATCGCGATCGCACTCTAAATGCCATCACCGGTTTTTTTTTGCTGTGCGTCCTTCTAACCCTACTCAAAAGATACGGATTGCTCATCAATTCTATTGGCGCGCTGCCCTTATTTCGCATGCTGGATTTCCCGAAGTATTCGTCAGCGGAGCTTTCCATCAGTGCGTCCATGCTGTCGGCGATTGGGCTTGAGCGGCTGATTCGCAGAGACTTCAACAGGCGCGAACAATGTGTTGCGCTGGGGATTTGCCTTTCCGCTCTGGCCTTTATTTGGGTACAGGCAAGACACATTGTTTCGAGCGAACTGGCGGGCTGGCGGCGACAAAGCAAGCATGGTGCGGATGATAATCGTGCTTCCCGCCTGCCTGTTTGTGTGCTTGGTGTTATGGGTCGCCGTGTTCGGGCGCAACAGACCGTCTTCGCTTCAGAAATGGCAGAGCGCCGCAACGGGAATTTTCGTTATGATTCTGGCTGGCGGCCGAGTTATCGCTTATTTACATCGTTCCGGTCTCTTATATTTACACTGCATTACCGCATACATCGGAAAACCCATACCGCGGCGCGCCTTTTGTGGATTTTCTGAAGAGTAAGTCAGGCGGCCACGATCGTATTTTTGGGAGAGGTTGGGTCTTGACGCCAGATTGGGCCGGCGTTTTTGGCCTGTACGATATTCGCGACCTGGACGCCATTTACGAGTACAAGTACTTTCCTTTTTTATCCAATTTTTTTCCAAATGCAAAAAACATGGGGCCGGAGCTGCAGAGTTGCTTTCTGGGCGTCGGCGACTACTACAATTTCAACACCCCACTGGAGCGGCGTCTGCTTCAGTTGTCGTCGGTGAAGTATCTGGCAAGCGTCGAACCCTATAGCACCCCGAACAAGCGGATAGAGGAAGTGCTCGCGCAAGACCATAGCTCCCTACCGCGGCGCACATCGGGAAGTCCAATTTCGAAATCAATGGTGAGGCCGGGAGACATTGGGAGAACATCCCCCCTACAGGCGCCTGCCGTATCGAGTCAAAGTTCCGGATGTATCGCCTGTTTTTCAATTCGCTTACGGCATTTCTTCGGCGGCTTTCGATAAACCGGGCGATGGAGTCGGCTTCACCATCGAAGTGAAGGACGCCACAGGCAAAATCCGCAAGCTTTTCTCAAATTACATCGACCCGAAGCACAACTTGCGAGAACGAAAATGGATGGACGGCGCGCTCGACCTCAGCGCCTTTCGCGGGCAGACGGTCGATCTCCTCTTCTCCACCGACCCGGGCCCGCGCGGAGACACGGCGTTCGACTGGGCGGGCTGGTCGAATTTCCATTTCGCCAGCGATCCAAGAGACGAAGCCATCTCTTTTAAGCACATTTTTCACGGAAACGCGCAGGTGTACGAGTATGATCACGTCTTGCCGCGCGCAGCGGTCTTCTCTCATGTGGACCTGGCCGCGAGCGACGAAGAAATGTTGCGGAAGCTGGCCGATCCCGCGGTCGACATTTTCACGACGGTCGTATTGAATAAGTCGAAGCTGGACGATGCCACGCAATCGGCTTTGCAGGAACTCAACCGCACTCCGGCGGCGCAGGCCGCGCCCGCCGAAATCGCGTCGTACCTCTCGCAATCCGTAATGCTTCGAGCGTCGCTCAAGCGACCCGGCGTTCTGATGCTCAACGACACGGCCGATCCGGACTGGACTGTCAAAGTAGACGGGCGCAAAGCGCAGTGGTTTGCCGCGGACTATATGTTTCGAGGCGTGCTACTGCCCGCGGGCGCTCACATCGTTCAATTTTCGTATCGCCCGCGCAGCTTCTACCTGGGAGCGCTGCTCAGCGGCATCACGGCCCTGCTGCTGATTGGAGCTGGATTTTTCCAACGCGCTAAGAGATCCGCAGCGCACGCTTGACTTCGGGCAGCGCAAACGGCACAACGGCGAAAGTCGCGCCCGCAACCAGCAGAGACCAGAACGAGAATTTGCGAAAGCTGGTCCACTGCTCGACGGCGAGGCGTCCGGCCAGGGCGGCATCGAGCGCCACCTTGGCGCCCATCGCGAGCGGAACCCAAGGAGCCGATATCGCGCGGTCCGCACCACTGGCTCCAGCGAGGCACGCCGTCACGGCGTAGCTGGCCGCGCCTAGTAGCGCATCGGGAGTTTCCAGCAGCGCGTAGGCTTTTGCAGAGCTGTTGATTGCATCCGAATCGAAGTGAGGCAAGGGAGGGTCTGGAAGCTTTTTCAGAATTCCGGTCTGGAAGAGACCAATCCCGCCCAGTACGCTGGCCGAAAGCAGCGAGAGCCCGATCACAACCCGGCGATTGTCGAGCAGCGCGCCGCTTCCATGCCGAAACTCGGCTGCAAGAGAGGTGGCGCGGTCGTCAGCCATTTCTTCTCCATAACCAACACGCCGCGCCGATCAGGCCGGCTGCCACAGCCAACGGAGCGCGGTGCAAATCCGCCCAAGCTTGCAAGCTAAAGTTTTTAGCCTGCTGCGTAAAAATACCGTGCGCGGCGTAATCGCCCGGAACCGGCTCAAACAAGTTGTTGGGGCGATCGGGCGCGACAGGCTCGGAGGTTTGCTGGGAATCGTAGCCATTTCGTCCCAGATACCAGTCGGCGAAACCGGGCGCAACCTCTTGCCCATAGATAGCGGTCACGGTAGGGCCGCCGACGAAGATCTCGCGCCGCTTGTGATGCGCCGCGAAATAGATCGCTTCAGCGGCGACTTCGGGTTCGAAAATCGGCGGCACGGGCTGCGGGTGCCGCGGCAGGCGGGTGCGACACCAACTGAACTGCGGGGTGTTCATGGCAGGTAGATGTACCACCGTAACGTGCACGCCGCTTCGGTTGTGGATGAGTTCGCAGCGCAGCGAATCCGTGAAACCCACGATGGCGTGTTTAGCACCGCAATAAGGCGCCTGCAGCGGAATAGAGCGGTAAGCCAAAGCGGAGCCGACCTGCACGATAGCGCCGCGATTGCGCGGAAGCATGCGTTTCAACGCGGCCATGCTGCCGTACACGCAGCCGAGATACGTCACTTCAGTGGCGCGTTTGTATTCGGCAGGTTCGATTTGCGTAATGGGGGCGAAGATCGTGGTCATGGCGTTGTTCACCCACACGTCAATTGGGCCCAGCTCTCGCTCCACTCGCGCAGCCGCTTCCTCCACTTCCTCCGAATTCGCTACGTCAACGGGCAGCACCAGCGCTTTGCCGCCTTGCCGCTCAATCTCGGTTTTCGCCGCTTCGAGGCGCGCCTTCCCGCGCGCGATCAGGCCCACGGCTGCTTTGCGTTTCCCAAACTCACGAGCGACGGCCCGCCCAACGCCGGCTGACGCGCCGGTCACCACCACAACCTCAGCCGCTGATTCAGCCACTCATTTTCTCCACTTCGGGGATGGAGCAGGGGCGCTTACTGTTACGGCTGCAATCGAAGAAAAAACGTACGAGCCGATCTGGAGGACGCTCGCCTCCCGCCGATACGAGAATCAGGGGTACACGATAGCGAATGCGCGCCTATGCTCTAGCTGCCTGCTTGATCTGTACTCCGCTGCTCCGCGCCGGCCAGGCCGACCTGAAAGCGCTTTACGACGCGCATCGATGGTTTGCGCTGCAGGATGCGCTGAGTTCCGCGGCGCCCGCTCTTTACCGGGGAGCCGTTGCGGCTGCTTTCAATCGCTTGCGCGAAGCCGAAAGCACCCTCCAACCGGTGCTGGCAACCGGTTCCGATTCCGAAGCCAACGATGCCGCGAAATGGCTGAATTATCTGTACTTGCGGAAGGGCCTCTACCAGAAAGCCGCGGCTCAAATGGGCGGCGATTCGGCCCTGGCGCAGATGATTCGAAGTTTGCCCAATCAATCCACAGCTCGATTTGCACCCTCCACCGTCTCCTGCGGAATGTTTCGCCGGAAGCTTTACGTTGCCGCCTCAATCGAAGCGCAACCAGTGGAATTCTTCGTCGATTCCGACGCCAATTTTTCCTTTATGAGCGAATCGGAGGCGCGGAATCTGGGACTCGCCGTTCGGGACAGCGCCGTCACAGTACACGGTGCGACCGGCCGCGAAACCGCTTTCCGCGTGGCCGTAGCGGAGCGCCTCCAGATAGGAAATGTCGAAATCCGGAACGTCGCATTCCTGGTATTGGGCGACAGCGAAGAGATATTCCGCAACATCTCTCCGGCGCAGCAAGGCGCCTTCGGTATTCCCGTTCTGCTCGCCTTGCGGACCATGCGATTCGGCAGGCAAACCACGTTCGATATTGGCTTTCCAAACACGGACGCGAAAAGTGCGCCGCCCAATTTGTGCTTTGACGGGGTGGACCCGGTCACCAGCGTTCAATTTAGGCAGCAGCACCTCGCGGTCGTGCTGGATACGGGCGCCGAAGCCAGCGAGATATGGCCCCCATTCGCCAGGCAGTTTCCCGAAATCGTCAGCGCGGGGGCAAGCAGTTCAAAAGTCGAGAATAGCGTCGGCGGCAAATCGCGTGTGCCGGAGTTGGTTCTGCCGGACCTGACGCTCCGAGCCGGCGGATTCGACACGCACCTTCGTCCGGCGCACATTTTGCTTGCGGAAACGACCCCTGACAGCAGGTGGTATTACGGGCGCCTCGGATTGGACGTACTGAACTTGGCGCAGCAGGTCACCATCGATTTCGATTCGCTAACACTCCGCCTTGATTGCGACAAGCCGCAGTAATTGCTAATCTTCTTCGCTGTCCGCAAAGCATTCTTCTTTTCCAGACGATGCGCCCCAGGGACGACGGGGCGGATCTTAAGACGTTCGCGAGCGGGCGATTTCCGGCGCTTCTTCAGCCGGATGCGGCAGAGCACTCTCTGGTTCGAGATAATAGCGCGTCAGACCTTCTTTTAAAATCTGCAGCGCGGTTTCCGGCGTATCGGCGAAGCGGAACAGATTGAGATCGGATTCGGAGATGACGCCGTATTTCACCAGCGCGTTGAAGTTGAGGATCTCATTCCAATACTCGGAGCCGTAGAGCACGATGAGAATTTTGCTTTCGAGCTTTTTGGTTTGTGCGAGCGTCAGGATTTCGGTTAGCTCATCGAGTGTACCGAAGCCGCCGGGGAAGACGACCAGCGCTTTGGCGAGGTACGCAAACCAGAATTTGCGCATGAAGAAATAGTGGAATTCGAAGCAAAGCTCTGGCGTGATGTATGCGTTTGGACGCTGCTCGAAGGGCAGGCCGATATTCAACCCCACGGTTTTTCCGCCGGCATCGCTGGCGCCGCGATTGGCAGCTTCCATAATGCCGGGACCGCCGCCGGAGCAAACCACGAAGCGGTGGCGGTGTGGTTCGGCCTGGTCGGTTGGCTGAGAAATGGATTCGGCCCATTCGGTGACGAGCCGCGCGAGCTCGCGCGCTTCCTGGTAATAGCGGCCGAGCGGGCCGCCTTCTTCGATGCGCGCAGAACCGAAGAAGACGATGGTGTCCTGGATCTTTTCTTCCTGAAAATGAGCGAGCGGCCACAGATATTCCGACAGGATGCGGAGCGGACGCGATTCCTGGCTCTGGAGAAAAGCCTCTTCCCGGTACGCTACGGGCCGCCGCAGCTCAAGCTCCGGTTCGAGAGCGATGTTTGGATCCTGGCGTTGCGGCAAGTACCGATTGTCTCATCGAGAGGAGAGCATCCGTCTCTCGTAATCTCGCGCAACCTAAAAATAAAACTTCAATCCAAGCTGTATCTTTCGCGGCGCGTAATTATATTCTGTGCTGTCCCGGATTTCCCCAAAGGTCGCGCTGGTGTAAGTCAGCGTCGGGTCGCCATAGCTCGGATGGTTCGTCAAATTGCTGACATCGGCGCGGATCTGCAGATAATACCGCTCGGTGAAATAGACGTTCTTCGCCAAAGTAGCGTCGATATCAAAATATCCCGGCGCGCGGAAATAGTCGCGCCCCGTATTCGAGTAATCCCCCGCGCCCGGAATACTGAAGTTCCCGATCTGCGCGTCAGTGAAGTAGTAAATGTTTCCGTTGTTCGCCGGATTGGCGAACGCCGATCCCATGTCGCGCGGGCAGTTATTGCAGTTCGCCGGCGTCTGCCGGATGTTCGATACCGTGTAGCTGCCCGAGTACGCGGTAATGGGCGTGCCTGATTCGAGCGTCAGGAAGCCGCTCACTTCCCAGCCCGCCACCAGCCGTTGCACGAAACCGTTGGAACTCCCGAAGTAGCGCTTGCCTTTGCCGAACGGAATTTCATACACCCAAAACGACTGAAAAACGTGCGTGCGGTCGAAATCCGACAATGCATAATTTTGGCGCCGGTTGTAAATGTTGAGCGGCGTCGATGAGGCGGACTGCAAATTCGCGGTGGACACAATCGAGAAAGCCGGATCGAAAGAGCGCGTATCGAGCGATTTCGAGAAGGTATAAGAGAACTGTCCGGTCAATCCGCTCGCGTACTGCCGCCGGATTTTCACTTGCAGCGCATTGTATGTCGAGAAGTCATTCGAATCGATCACATTGACACCGCCGCTGAATTGCGGATACGGAATGAAGAAAAACGGGTTCTGGCCGGAAAGCGCCACTACCGAAGTCGGGCCGTTTGGACCGGTTTGGATGCGCTGCGCCAAGGCGTTCGAAAGCTGGGCCACCGAGTTCAGGCTGAAGTAGCTCGGATACAACCGGCGGACCATCTGTGAGCCGGTTTCGCCAGGCTTGAGGCGGCTGTCCGCGCTGGTAAGCGAGTCGATCAGCGGACTATCGCCGCCCGCTTTTACCGTGTTGAACGCATCGATAAAACCGTTGTTGAAAATCTGATCCTGGTTGATGTTGTAAGCGCCGAAAAGGTGATACGCCCGGCGGCCGATGTAATCCGCCTCGAACACGGTGTTCTTGAAGAGCTCGCGTTGCAGGCTGAAATCCCATTCATGCGTGGTCGGTATTTTGAAATTCGGATCGACCACCGTAATAGCGCTCGAAGAATACGGCGCGGGAGTCAGCAATTGCGTGGGACTTAGAGTGGGCGGAGCCAGCGGCGACAAGTTGGAGTACCGTCCCCCGGCCTGACCATAGCTGGTGTCGTCAAGTCCATAGGTCGTACCCGGCAGGTTGGCAAATAATGCGGAGGACAGCGAGAACGTGTCCAGCCGGTCGTAGGCGATGCGATAATCGGCGCGAATCGACGTTTTGCCGGTTCCAAATGGGTCCCACGCGAAGCCGATGGAAGGACCAAGGTCGTCGAGAGAGTCTTTGTACAGCGAACCCCCGACCCAACTCAAATCATCGCTGGGGCCGGCTCCGATCGCCACCGCCTGATTCGGATGCGTGATGACATTGGTCGGAGAGCGAGGTTGCAGCTTCATCTCCAATCGCAAACCGAGATCGAGCGTGAGGCGCGGTGTCACTTTCCAGGTGTCCTGGCCATAGAAATCGAACTCGTTCCAGTGCGCATCGAAGTTCAGCAAACCCGGCACGAACTGGTTCCCCTGCGCCACGAAACCGCGCTCCACGTTGCCCACCCGGCCCAGCAGAAAATTGATATCGCTTTGGAAATCCGGCAAATCGAAAGAGGAGTTTAAACCCGCCGGAAGATGAAAGGTGGAAGGATCCACCGTGTCCACCGCGGTGCTGAAATCGACGTCGGTCGTAGAATCGTAGCCGCCCACCGACCCGCGCAAATCCACCTCGCGCTGATAGCGCAGATTGGTGCCGAATTTCAACGTGTGCGGACCGGTCACCCAGGTGAAATTGTCCACTCCCTGCCAGGTCGTGATGGTGCGGGCATTCGCGTAATCGTAAATCGCCGTCGTGGTCACGGGCGCCGAGAGAACGGTCAGCCCATTGAGATTGGCCGGCTGATTGAACGAGAAGACGTAATGGTTTTGCCCAATCACCAGCTCATTGGTGATGTTGGGAGCCGGATTCGTGCGCCAGTTCCCCGCGAAACTCCGCGGCGAGCGGAGCGTATCCACCAGACACCCGGTGCCGGGAAAAATTTCCAGCCCGGCGTTTGCGCTGTCGCAATCGGTATCCTGCTCGCCCCAGCTTCCCCGGAAGAAAAACGTGTTCTTCGAATTCAAAATGAAATCGGTTTTGAACGTCTCATCATGCTGCCGCTCGTGCTGTGGAGCCGAAAACGTGAACCCAGCCGTATTCAACCCGTCGCCCACCGTGAAATTATTCGGTAGAGGTGGTTGATTGATCAGCTTTTCGGTGGCCGGGTCCAGCCCGATGTGCTGCGGATCGTTCGCGGCCGTGTTGTACGTGCCAATATTCAAGCCCGGAAGCGGATTGCCGTTGGCGTCCACCGAAGCGCCCGCCACTCCCGACGGACGATTGCGTCCGCCATTGACATAACGCAGCAAACCCTGCCGCGCGGCCGCCGTGAATACCGTGCGCGTCTCCTGCACGCTGTTATAGGCGGCCAATGCTTGCACGTTCGTGAAAACGAACAAGCGGTTCTTGATAATGGGCCCGCCGATGCTGCCGCCATAGATGTTCTGCACGAACTGCGCTTTGCCCAGCCCGTTAATATCGAAACCGTAATCGTTGGCATTGAAGCGCGGCGTGCGATAAAACCAAAACCCGTCGCCGTGAATCTGATTGGTGCCCGATTGGGTGATCATGGCCACTTGCCCGCCGCTGTTGCGCCCATACTCGGCGCTCGGATTACTCGTGATCACGCGGAATTCCGCCAGCGAATCCGGATTCACGCGCACCGGCGACAAATCTGAGCCGCCCGCGCTGGTCTCATTCGAATCGATGCCGTCCACGGTGTAGTTCCATGACCGGTCTCGCGCCCCATTCACGTTGATTCCGCCGCCCGTGTTTCCGCCGCTCGTCACTCCCGGCTCCAGCAGCACGAGGTCGATCGGATTCCGCCCTCTCGTTCCTACGATCGGCAGCTCGCGCATGCTGCGCCCCGCGATCAATCCGCCGATGTTCCCCGCGGTGTCAGTTTGCACCTCCTGCGCCGTACCCGAAACTTCTACGGTCTGCTGCAGGTTGCCGAGTTGCAAATGCGCATTCACTGTCATCGGCGCGCCAATGCTCAGCGTGTTGTGCAGCGACACGAATTTCTTAAATCCCGGCGCGTTCACTTCAACGGTGTATTGGCCCACTTGCACGGAATCGAAAACATACGTCCCGGCGCTTCCCGTGACCGTGTGAAAGGTTGTCCGCGTCCCTTCGTTGGTCAGATCCACCGGCGCGTTCGGCACCGGCGAGCCGACGCTATCGAAAACCGTTCCCACCACCCGCGACGTGGTGCCCTGCCCCAGCAGCAAACCCGCGCATACACTAAACGCAAGCAAAACTTTTCCCACGTGAATACTCCCCCTGGGGGGAAATTATATCGCTGTGACATCCTGAACCCTGAATGCCTGTCTCACGCTCCGAATTTCTTTTGTCCCTTCTGGGCGCGCCACTCTTTGCGCAAAATTCCAATGCTGAGAATCTCGATCTTCTGATTCGCAACGGTTCCCTTTGCGACGGCTCAGGCGCGGCGGCGGTCCCGTCCGATATCGGCATTTCCGGCGACCGTATCGTCTTCATCGGCAAAAACGCGGGCCTCCAAGCCACTCGCGTCATCGATGCCGGGGGCCTCATCGTCGCGCCCGGCTTCATCGATCCGCACACTCACACACTCGCCGATCTGTCCAGCCCTCAGCGCAAGCGCAATGACGCTTACCTCATGCAAGGCGTCGCGACCGTCGTCACCGGTAACGACGGCGACGGTCCCGTCGATCCCGCCCCCGTCCTCGATAAATGGCGGCAGCAAGGCATCGGCACTAATGCCGCGCTCTACGTAGGGCAGGGAGCGGTGCGCCGCCAGGTGATGGGCATGTCCGGCGCCGCACCCACTCCGCAACAGTTGACGCAAATGGAAAACCTGGTGGATCGCGCCATGGGACAAGGCGCAATAGGCATGTCCACCGGCCTCTATTACGCGCCCGGCAGTTACTCGACCACAGAGGAAGTGATCGCGCTGGCGAAAGTGGCCGCCGCGCACGGCGGTCTCTACGACACCCACATGCGCGATGAAGATTCTTACAACATCGGCCTCATCGCCGCGGTGCAGGAAACCATTCGCATCGGCCGCGAAGCCGGACTTCCGGTTCACATCTCACACATCAAGGCGCTCGGCAAGAGCGTGTGGGGCAAGAGCACGGAAGTCATCGCCATTATTGACGGCGCCCGCGCGCAAGGTGTCAAAATCAGCGCCAGCCAATATCCCTACATCGCCTCCGGCACCAGCGTGACCGCCTCACTGATCCCCCGCTGGGCCGAAATCGGCGGCTCGGCTGCGCTGTTGAAGCGTATCGACGATCCTTCCACCCGCGCGCGCCTGATCGCCGATATGACCCGAAATCTTGAAAACCGCGGCGGCCCCGCATCGCTTCTGATGACCGCGTCCAAGGACAAGGAAATCGTCGGCAAAACGCTCGCGCAAGTGGCTCAAGAGCGCAACGAAGCGCCGCTCGACGCCGCGCTCCAGATCGTTAAAGCCGGCGGCTCCGATGTCGCTTCCTTCAACATGAATGAGGCCGACATCAAAAATTTCATGCGACAGAATTGGGTCATGACCTGCTCCGACGGCTCGACCGGACATCCGCGCAAGTACGGAACATTCCCACGCAAGCTGCGCAAGTACGTCTTTGACGAGCACGTCATCACGTTGCCGTTCGCGATCCGCTCCATGACCTCGCTCACCGCTGCAACGCTCATGCTGAAGGACCGCGGCCTGCTCAAAACCGGCTACTTCGCCGACGTCGTAGTCTTCGATCCTAAAAGCATTCGCGATCTCGCCACTTTCGCGGAGCCGAAAGTGCTTTCCACCGGCGTCCGTTATCTGCTCGTCAACGGAAAACTCGCCGTAGACAACGGCCAGCTAACCGATGCGCTCTCCGGCCGCTGTCTGGAACACTCCTGACGACCATTCCCGCTCAATACCCCACCGCGCGCCCGCCGCGCCGCCCATCGGACCAACCCAATTTCCATCCCGTGCCATCCTCGATCATCACCGCCTCAATATCGCCCTGCGAGCGCATCCGCGGGTTGATCGTATACCCCTCCGACCGCAGCTTCTGCGCCACATCGTAGACCAGCGCGCCCGGCTCCGCATCCACGCGGTCCGGCAGAAATTGTTCGTGAATACGCGGCCACTCGACCGCATCGCGCAGCGACATTTTCGAATCCACGATATTCACGATCACCTGAAAAATGCTATTGATAATCGTTGCCGATCCCGGCGAGCCCAGCGCGAACCACGGCGACCCGTCCGGGTGCAGCACAATCGTCGGCGTCATCGAGGAGATCGGCCGTTTCCCCGGCTCGATCTCGCTCCGCCCTCCGGTCTTATTGCTGAACGCGCTCATAATGTCGTTCAGCAGCACGCCCGTTTTGTGTACCGTCACCTGCGACCCGTAAAAGCTGTTCAGGGTATACGTGTTGCTAACGATATTGCCCGCCTCGTCCACAATCGAAAAATGCGTAGTGTCATTCGATTCGTGCGGCGTCGTATCGACCGGCATGGCCGCCGAAGGCGTGGCCCGATCGGGCAAAATCGTGCCCGCCAGTTCCCGCGCGTGCTCCTTACCGGTCAGCATTTTCATCGGAATAGAAAAAAAAGCCGGATCGGCCGCGTACTCGGCCCGGTCGCGGAACGCCCGCCGCATCGATTCGATCATGTCGTGCAGTTGCTCGGAAGAACCCTCCATGCCCAGTTGCGCCGGAAACGTCTCGAAAATATTCAGCATCTCAATCAGCGTGATTCCGCCGCTTGACGACGGGGGCGTCGAAAGAATGACGTTTCCGCGGAAGGTGCCTTCCACCGGATCGCGCTCGATCGCGCGGTACGATTTCAAATCGCTATAGCGAATCGTCCCGCCGTGCGCCGCCATATCGCGGTCGATCAGCCGCGCGGTTTTGCCTTCGTAAAATTCGCGCCATCCGTGCTTCCGAATGCGCGCAATGGTCGCCGCCAGATCGGGCCGCTTCACTATTTCGCCCTGCTTCAACGGCCGGTCGGAACCGTGCAGAAAAATCTTCGCGCTGTCCGGAAACTGCTTCATTACGGGCACTTGCAATTTGAGAATGATTTCCATGCGCTGCGATGCCGGAAACCCGTTTTTCGCGAGCCGGTACGCCGGCTCCAAATCTTCTTTCCAGCTCAGCTTCCCGAAACGCTCGTGCGCCAGCCCCATGCCCGCCACGGTCCCGGGCACCGCCGACGCCCTGTACCCGACCGTCGAATCCAGGCCGCTGGTAAACATGCCCGGATGCGCCGCCGCCGGAGCCGTCTCTTTGTAATCGATGGCCCGCGTCGTGCCATTCGCCAAATGGATCAGCATGTAGCCGCCGCCGCCCAGATTCCCCGCCTCGGGATGCACTACCGCCAGGGCGAACGCCACCGCGATCGCCGCATCCACCGCATTGCCTCCCTTCCGCAAAATCGCAAGCCCGGCTTGCGACGCCAGCACGTTGGCGCTCGCGATCATCGCTTTCGGCGCGCGCTCTGGCTCGTTCACCATCGCCCGCGGCGCGTGCAGCCGCAGACCGCTCTGCGACACCTCCTGTCCCGCAACGGGCACAACCAATCCGCAAATCAGAAAAAGTGCAAGGAGGCTTCTCATGTGAAACAGGTGGCCGGCCGCACTAGCGAGGTCTTGTTAATTCCTCGCCTCAGGCTTCGGAAGCGCCGGAGTATTCTTTGTGTATTGGTTGAGCCAGTCGAGCACAGTTTGATACCAGAACTGGCTGTCCTGCGGCTTCAAAATCCAATGCCCCTCGCCGGGAAACTGCACGAGTTTTGACGGAATTTTCATCTCCTGCAGCGCCGTGAAGAGCTGTTCGCTTTGACCAAGCGGAACGCGGTAATCGAGCTCACCTTGCGTAACTAAGGTGGGAGTCTTGAAATTCTTTACGTACGAACTCGGCGACCATTTCTGGTACAGCTCCGGATTTTCCCACGGAAACCCTTGAAACTCCCATTTCGGGAACCAGAGTTCTTCGGTTGTTCCGGCTTCACTGCGGAGGTCGTAAACGCCTCCGTGCGTCACCAGCGCTTTGAAGCGATCCGTGTGGCCGAGAATCCAATCGATCATGTATCCGCCGTAGGAAGCTCCCGCGGCGACCATGCGGTCTTTGTCGATATACGGCAATGTGCTTACGTAATCGACGGTGGCCATGATGTCTTGATAGGGTTGCCCGCCCCAATCGCCGTTCACGGCATCCGTAAAAGCTTGTCCATAACCGACCGAACCGCGAGGATTCGGCAAAACGACGACAAAACCCGCCGCCGCGAACACTTGCGGATTCCAGCGATAGCTCCACGACTCGCCCCAGTCGCCCTCCGGACCGCCGTGAATCGCAAACAGCACAGGATATTTCATGGCCGGGTTAAAGTCCGGCGGCTTTACAACAAAGCTCTCCACCGTCGCGCCATTGACGTTCACCGAAATTTTTTCGAGCGGCGTGAGTTGACTGCCGTCGACCACAGCGTCGTTCAGATGAGTCAGCGCAACTCCTGTTCCTCCCTTCGAAGTAGCTGTGTAGAGTTCCGTCGGCTTCGATCCGCTTTGCTCGGCATAGAGCATGGTGCGGCCGTCCGCCGAAAATTGCACGTCGGAAACGGACGAGGGTCCATGCGCAATCGTGCTAATTGGCCCTCCGGCGGCGGGGATCATCAACAGCGTTTGGGTTCCGTGGTCGTCGATGGTAAAGAAGATCCGGGTCGAATCCGGCGACCACGTATATTCCTCCACCCACCTGTCCAGCGAGTCGGCCAGTGTGCTCATCTTTCCGCTCTGAAGATCCATGACCGCAAGCCGCCATTGATCGCTTTCATAACCGGCTCGAATTTGCGTACGGTACGCAAGGTACTTGCCGTCGGGCGAATAGAGCGGCCCTTCGTCGGCGCCGGGGTTGGTCGTAATGCGCTTCGCTTCTCCGCCGGCGGCAGGAACCGTGAACAGGTCCGAATTGGTGCTGGTGGCCGGATCGGGATCGGTGTTCGCGACATAAGCGATCTGGACGCTGTCAGGCGAAAACTCATACGCCTCGGGGCCTTCGAGCGAGAACGGAGGAACGTTTAAATCTCCTGGAGTGAGATCGCGGACCGGGCCCGAACCGTCCAACATGGCGATCAACAGGTGCTTCCTTCGCCTGCCTTCATATTGGGTCCAATGACGATAAAGAAGCGATGTATAGACGCGAGCGTTCATCTTGCTGCCAGCATCTCGATCGACGTTCGTCTTATTGCAGACCGCGTCGTAATCGACTCCAGGCGCGGCATTCGCGGCCGCGCATTCCGGATACACGCTGCTGGTGAACAAAATCAGCTTGCCGTCGGGCGAGACGGTAACGCCGTCGGCTCCTGTCGGCAGATTGGTGATGGGCCGGGAATCGCTCCCGTCCGCGTTCATGGACCAGATCTGCGAGCCGTTACTGCGATCGGAAACGAAGACGATGCGCTTGGAATCTGGCATCCAGCGCGGTCGCGTATTGGAATTGCCTGCAGTGGTCAGGCGGAGTGGCGCTCCACCATTCAACGGCATCACGTAAATTTGCGCCGGCACGGTGTTGTTGGGCAGATCGACGGTCCGGACGGTGAAGGCCACCATCTTGCCGTCCGGAGAAATCCGCGGCTGGTCGATGCGCGCGAGCCTCATCATGGTGTCGAACGTGAACGGCGCCTTCGCGCAAAAAGAGGGAGAGACGCTGAGTGCGCCAGCCAAAAGCGCCCACAGGGCGGCACGTCGCATGATTTTCATTCTAACGGCGGTCCGCATTGGCTGCCGTTTTTTCATACTCAAAGAGAACGCATGCCGAGCCGCAAGATCGAACAACAACTCGACGCATTGAAATCGCTGCGCGGAACGGCAGTCACGGAAGCCACGCTAGCGGCGCTCAAGAAGGCTCTATCGGATCGCGTGAATCTGGTCATCGCCAAAGCAGCGGCACTTACCGCGGAATTGCAGCTTCAGGCTCTTGTTCCGGATTTGTTGAACGCATTTGAACGGCTTTTCGAGGATGCGGCCAAAGCCGATCCGCAGTGTTGGGGGAAGAACGCGCTCTCGAAGGCTCTTAAGGATCTGGGCTATGACGAGTCTGCTGCGTTTCTGCGCGGTTTGCAGCACGTGCAAATGGAACCGGTATGGGGAAAAGAGGTGGATACGGCTGGAACGCTGCGCGCCATTTGTGTGCTCGCTCTTCTGCAGTGCGCGGACCTTACCAGACAGGACAAGCTTTGGCACCTGATGCGGGCGCTCACGGATGCCGAGGCCAATGTTCGTGCCGATGCAGCGCGAGCGCTGCAGGAATTGGACGGCATGGAAGCGGCTCTGCTGCTTCGTCTGAAAGCGCGCATGGGCGACAGGGAAGCTTCTGTCACGGGGCAAGTGCTCGAATCGTTGCTGGGCATTGAACGAGAAGATGCCGTTTCCTTCGTGACGGAGTTCCTGGCCTCGCGCGACGAAGAGTTGCGCGAGGAAGCGGCGCTGTCCCTCGGCGCATCGCGGCTGCCGGCTGCCATTGCCGCGCTAATCGAGCAATGGAGACGGAATCACGCCAGCGAAACGAGCCAGGCGCTGCTGAGAGGAATCAGCGCATCGCGCCAGCAGATCGCAATCGACTTCTTGCTCGACCTGGTTCGAAATGCCGGCGAGCACGAAGCGCTAGCGGCGTTGCAGGTATTAGAATTGCACCGCGAATCGGCTGAGATTCGCAAACAGATCGAAGTCGCCGTTGAAAAGCGAGGTGAGAGCGGTATCCGGAACGCTTTTCGCCAGCGCTTTCCGGCAAAATAGCGAATCGGTTTGGGCTGTCGGCCGGTCGCGCCCTTTCAGTGCCCCACCAGTTCATTCAGTACGAATCGATATTCTTCGCGACGACACTCTTCACCTTCGCTTCAAAGTCATTTAAGGGCATTTTGACGTACTGTGATACATCGGAGGCTGTCGCTGAAACGGGAAAAACCAATCCGTCCTGGATCAGGTATGCCTGCGAGATGACATACGTGTCATCGGAGCGAATCGGTCTCCACATAAATAGAACGTACCGTTTACCTGCTTCTATGAATCCTCGGTCTTCCAGGAGAAAAGTCCCCAGGTGCCCCGACGGGAATCGGACGCTTCCGCCAAATTGAGCAGCGATGACCTGCCCACCCGCGCGAGGTCCGTGTTTGGCGATCTTCAGGTCCTCGAGTATCGCGATGTCGAATCGAGTGTAAATATAGTGGCGGCTCTGCGGAATACAAACCCTATCCGCAGTTGGCTTTCCGATTACCACGATCGAGGATTGCTTCGCCGGAAGCGCGTATGTGGGGCCTGTCATGTCTATGGTCGTTTGAGTTATAGACGTGGCTTCGGAAAGCGTACGTGTCCCAAGATCTTTGGTGGGGCCAATCCCCATAATTCCACTGAAACGGGCCTCCCATCTTTCGTGTTGCGCGCTCTCACACCCCCCGTCTTCTAGTTTCCGACCCGTGAGGTCCAGCAGCGGCGGCGGGCCAGAGTATATAGGTGAGGATACGGCGAACATTGCGGTCGTGCTTAGCGTATGCGTCTTGGATTTCCTGTTTTGAGGGGCATCGTTCGGCGGTTCCATGCTGGCTCAGACCGGTGCCGGCGGTCGCTGAACCGAGGGCTGCGATGATGGCCAGCTGGGCAACGGGGTTTCTCTTCCGCGCTGAAATGCGATTATCGGGGGAGTAAAGTCGCATCGGATGTACCTGCTTCCCTCGCTTCTTTCTTTGCCTCTTCAATCAGTTGCCGCAGTTGACCGGCATCTTTCATTCCGGGGATTCGATGTCCGTTTGTGAAGAGCGTGGGGGTTGCCTCGATGTTATTTGCGGAAGCGAGATTCATGTCACGATATACTAACCCGAGCGACATTTCGTCGTCTACGCACGTCCGGAAGGATTTCATATCGAGCGATTTAGCTGCTTGCGCATACTCGATGAGCTTCTGTTTCACATTACTGGCGGTAATCTCCTGCTGGTGGCGGAAGAGTTGGTCGTGCATCGCCCAAAACGCTTCGCTGCTTTGCAATTGGGCGCAGGCCGCGGCCTCCGCCGCCGCTCGTGCCCAAGGATGCATCGATAACGGGAAATGATGGAAAACGATGCGGACCTGATCTTTTTCTGCAGGTAGCACCTCGTCCATCACATCGGCGAATCTCCGGCAGAATGGGCACTCGAAATCAGAGAACTCCACAATCGTGACGGGGGCGTGCTCGGGGCCTTTGCTCGCTCCCTTGTTTGGCACGAGACCGGCCATCAGCGCTGCCGTTTCCCGGCGCTCCTCCTCGACCGGGTCGAGGGTTGTGTCGAATAGTTCGTTAGTAAGAAAACGCCCATCCGGCGATAGATACATCGTAAGCTGCCACGATTTTACAGGGCTCTTGCCTACAAACGTCAGCGCCCGATAGCAAGTGTTTCCGAACGGCTCGTTTATGGCAAGCTTCAGGTCCGTATCCTGGTTCAGCTTGTACTCTTTTCGCACGTAATCCACCAGCGCGGATCTCTTATCGGCTGTAGTCGCCGGGCAACTCTGGGCGGACCAGTTGAGCAGGCGCCCAGAATGAGGACTGCGATTGAGAGTATTTCTTTTCCAGTCATTTGTTTACTGCCCTCCTGAAGGCAAGTGCGGCTGTACCTGAAGGAAAACGTCGTAACAGGCATTGTGGCTGTGGCCCGCTTTCGTCCCAAATCCTGGCGCGATACCGGAATTGGTTTCCATTTGCGTCCACGTAGCGGGAGAGCGTGTATTTCAAATCGACACGAAAAATACCAAGATCTCGAAGCGTGTGCATTCCCGATGGCTCGCTTACGCCGTTGTGATTAGCGTCGATCCATACGCGAAGATGATCGTAAACGCTGTCGCCGGGGTCGATGACTCCGTTGCCGTTACCTCCATTCATGGGGTCGTCGAACACTGTCAGTGCGACGTACCCGTTCCGATCGTCGCCTGTCGGCTGCGGCGTCAGATCTCCGAACAATTCAGTCAGATCGTCGATCTTTCCGTTGCCGTTCCGATCCAGCACCAGCCATCCATTACGGAATTGCTGGTCGGTCCAGCTCATCTGCCTCAAATCATCTGTGGGCAGAACTTTGAACTTTACTCCCGCATTCATGCTCGTCAGGTGAAATCCTTCGCCAAATGCGTCGATGACAATTGGGCTCGTTGGACAATAGGGATTGCCTCCCGAACACTCAATCGGGTATCCGTCTTCGCAGGTCGCCCCGTCCAGACAGACGTTGCCGCACATGTTGCCACAGGAACCGCCGCCACAGTTAACGCAGCCCCCACCGCCACACCCCTGCGGAGCGAAGTTGTTACAGGCGGAATTGCAGCCGTCACATGGAGATCCATTGCAGGTATACGTGCTGCTCTGGCCGATGTCGGCAAAGCCTTGGACGGCACCATTTGTGCAGGCGGGCGGCGATGCAGGAGGGCCGGGCAATTGAAAGCAGGAGCGGTAATCAGGAAGGTTTTGGTCGATCACCTGGATATCGCAGTTAGAGGGTCCGGGAAGCATTTTGATGACCGCTCCCTGAGGCCCTGAGCCCTGCGTGGCGTTCTGCGCCGTTCCATCCCAGCCGTGGCCACCTACTAGGATATTTCGGCCATGACAGTCTGGCTGCAGTTATAAAGGGGTGGGCCGTTTTTCTGGCCATTTGTCGTAGCTGACACATCGCAATGAACGAGTCCGAAGGTGTGCCCGAGTTCGTGGGCGAACGTGGCCTCGAGTGCGGCGCCGTTGTTCATCCCCTCAATCATGTAAATGGCAACGGATGACAGTCGCGAGTTTTGATCAAATTGTTGGCCCGTGTTTACTCCACGGCCATAGCCGCCGTTTTCTCCGGTAATGCACTCGCTGCACACTCTGGACACCGCGATTGTTTGCGGGCCGCCGACGCTCATTACCCAACACCGCTGGAAAAGGTACAACGCCGCCTGCAGCGTATTGTGCATAGTACGCATAGAGCTGATTGTTCCAGTTGTCAATGGCGCTCTGGAAATGTTTCAGGGACTTTCTGCCATATCCACAGAATCCTATGTTCACTCGAGCGCCACAGGGCCACGCAAACATGAGGTGACCGTTGACCAGTCCGCGCCATAGGTTCGGGACATTGTTCGGGCACAGCTGAGCCTTCACATTCGCGTAGTTCGAATCCATGTCCGCGTCGATCAGAAAATACTGCAAATCCGGACCATTCGTGTCCGACGTATTACTCGGCGTGGCTATTGGCGCCCAGCCCGACCATGGCCCTGCCGCCGATACCTGCCAGTTGTGGTACATGGTGTTGTCGCCGGCTATCCCAAAAATTTCAAGGCGACCGTCGAAGTTCATTGCAACCGAGACCGGCGCGGCCAGCGAGCCTCCCAAGTAGTTCCAGCCCGACCATCCGCCCGACACAACTTCAGCATTGACATAGGGGTACCCGCCGCCGCCCCGCGCAAAAATCTCGAGATTTGCCGCTCCATCCAGCTCAACCGATGGAGAGTCTCCGATCCAACCGCCGAAGGAGAGCCAGCCGCTCCAGTTCGCGCCGGGAGTGGTTTGCCACACATGCCATCCGGCGTTATCCGTCCCAACAGAGAATACCTCCAGCCGGCCGTCGTCGTTTACTCCAACAGTGGGAGGCGAAATCACGCTTCCGCCCAGCGAACTCCAGCCAGACCATGCGCCGCCGGGCGCTGTTTGCACGTTGTGATAAATGCCGTTTGCTCCGCCGAGAGCAAAAATCTCCAATTCGCCACCAGGGTCCTGTGCGGCCGAGGGAGAGCCAAAAATCACACCCGCCATCGAAACCCATGCGCCCCAGTTGCCGCCTGGAATTTGCCGGTAGGCCGTCCATGCCGCATTGTCGGTTCCCTGTGCGAAGAGTTGCAAGCGGCCGTCGGCGTTCGTGGCCACGTTTGGGGCGTGGCGATGCTTCCTCCGAGGGCGTTCAGTCAGAGTTGGAATCCGCTAATCGAGCAATGGAGACGGAATCACGCCAGCGAAACCAGCCAGGTACTGCTGAGAGGAATCAGCGCGTCGCGCCAGCAAACCGCGATCGCTTTTTTGCTCGACCTGGTTCGAAATGCCGGCGAGCGCGAAGCCTTAGCGGCGCTTCAGGTTTTAGAACTGCACCGCGAATCCGCTGAGATTCGCAAACAGATCGAAGATAGCGTTGAAACACGGGGCGAGAGCGCCATCCAGAACGCCTTCCGCCAGCGCTTTGCGGCACGATAGAGCATCGCGTGCGGGCTGCGCGCCTTGCTACGATGGCTAGAAAGAGAGCGTTTGAATCGTTCTTTTCCCGCTGGCTCAGCATTGGGCTGATCTGCGCTTTCATCACTTTCATGCTTAGACCGTATCGCGGAGTAGCGCCCCGTATTGCTCCATCCGCTTACATCGACGCCAGCGCGCAAATCATCGGCGACGTGATTATCGGCGAAAGATCCAGCGTCTGGCCGAATGTTTCCATCCGCGGCGACGTGAATTACATCCGGATCGGCGAGGAAACGAGTATTCAGGACAACAGCGTCCTGCATGT
The DNA here is from genome assembly GCA_963787545.1 of uncultured Acidobacteriaceae bacterium. Lineage (GTDB taxonomy): Bacteria > Acidobacteriota > Terriglobia > Bryobacterales > Bryobacteraceae > Bog-105. Next base: position 220,853 of record CAWBDW010000012.1, on the reverse strand, counting down.
CGACTACGATCTGTACCCATGCCTCGTGGGAAACCGCGTAACGGTCGGTCACAGGGTGGTGTTACACGGGTGTGAAGTTGAGGACGGCGCGCTCATCGGCATCGGCGCAGTTGTACTGAACGGCGCGAAAATCGGAGCTGGAGCCGTGGTCGCCGCCGGCGCTCTCGTGCCCGAAGGGATGCAGATCGCCCCGAATACGCTGGCAATGGGCGCACCGGCCAAAATGCGCCGCGAGGTGACAGCAGAGGAGCAAGAGCGATTCCGAACCAACTGCCGCAACTACGTCAAAATCACAGCCATCTATAAGGAAGAGCAATCGTGATCCAGAGCGTAAAAGGCATGCGCGACATCCTGCCGCCTGCAAGTGCGGTGTGGAACCAGGTGGAAGCCACCTCCCGGCGAGTCCTTGCGCGCTTCAATTATCGCGAAATTCGCACGCCGCTGTTGGAAGAAACGGCGCTCTTCGCCCGCAGCGTAGGCGAGGAAACGGACATTGTCGGCAAAGAGATGTATACGTTCGACGATCGCGATGGAACTTCCTTGACGCTCCGTCCGGAAAGTACGGCATCCGTTCTTCGCGCTTACATTGAGCACCGGCTCGACCAACAGCCCGGACTTCAGAAGCTCTATTACATGGGTCCCATGTTCCGGCATGAGCGGCCGCAAAAGGGACGGTACCGGCAGTTTTATCAAATTGGCGCGGAAGCGATTGGATCCGATTCGCCGGCGATCGATGCCGAAGTGATCGAACTGGTCGTCGCGATTCTGCAGGAGCTCGGTATCCGCGATTTCGAGCTGTCGGTTAACTCGGTCGGTTCGAAGGAATCGCGCGCGAAATACAACGAGGCGTTGCGGGCCGAGCTGAAGCAACTCGCACCAAAATTGTGCGAAGACTGCCAGAGAAGGGCGGAAACCAACCCACTGCGCGTGCTCGATTGCAAAGTTCCCGAGGACCAGCCGATCATCAACCAGCTACCCTCAATTCTCGATTTTCTGGACGAAGAAGATCGCGAGCATTTCCGGCGAGTGCGCGAGTTTTTGGACGATCGTGGAATCGCCTACAAGGTCAATCCGCGCCAGGTGCGAGGACTCGACTACTACGCCCGCACCACTTTCGAGATCACGCACGGCGCTTTGGGCGCGCAGAACGCGATTCTGGGAGGCGGCCGCTACGACGGGCTGGCGGAAAACCTGGGATCGAAAGTGGCTGCGCCGGGAATCGGCTTTTCCATTGGCGAAGATAGGCTGGTCATGGCGGTGGAAGAGAGTAAAACGTTGAAACCGCCCGGCCTGGATCTCTACATTGCGCCAATGGGCGATACCGCGCTGCGGCATTGTTCCGTGCTGGCAAGCGAATTGCGCAAGTTAGATATTTCCGTCGAGGTGGGAACCGAGCGCAAATTGAAACGGATGCTGGAGCTCGCCAATAAACTGGAGGCGCGCTTTACGCTGATCGTCGGCGATAACGAGATTGTCACGCAGTCGTACTCGCTGAAGAATATGGCATCCGGCGAGCAGGAAACGCTCAGCAGGCAGAAGCTGCTCGAACGTTTCGGCCGCGCAATTCAAACTAGGGCAAATGACTGAAGTGAGATTAGATTTCTTGGGCGACTTGCGCCGCACTCACAGTTGCGGAGAACTGCGGGCGAGTGATGCGGGCAAGGCCGCCGTATTGATGGGCTGGGTCCACCGCAGGCGCGATCTTGGCGGCGTCATTTTCATACATTTGCGCGATCGCGACGGCATCACGCAATTAGTTTTCGACGAGAGCAAGAATGCAGCGGCGCATAAACGGGCGCAGGAGTTGAGCGCGGAATTCGTTGTCGCGGTCGAAGGCATTGTGGCGTTGCGCACTCCGGAAACGGTGAACACGAATATTTCGACGGGCCAGGTCGAACTGGCCGTAGAGCGAATCTGGATTCTGAACCAATCGCGAACGCCGCCTTTCCCGCTCGAAGACACGATGGACGTCAAAGAAGATATCCGCTTGAAGTATCGCTACATCGACTTGCGCCGGCCGCGCATGCAGCGCAACATCATCCTCCGCTCAAAAATTACGTTGGCGGTGCGGCAGACTCTCTACGCGCAAGGCTTTCTCGAAATTGAAACACCGTTCATGACACGCTCGACACCGGAAGGCGCTCGCGATTACCTGGTGCCTAGCCGCGTGCAGCCCGGGAATTTCTATGCGCTTCCTCAATCGCCGCAGATTTTCAAACAACTCTTGATGGTGAGCGGCTACGAGCGATATTTTCAGATCGTCCGTTGTTTCCGTGACGAGGATTTGCGCGCAGACCGGCAGCCGGAATTCACGCAAATCGATTTGGAAATGTCGTTCCCGCAGCAACAGCAGGTCCTGGAAGTGATCGAGCCGTTGATCTGGAGTGTTTGCGAGGCGGCGGGCAAAACGGTTCCGAAAGAGATTCCGCGCGTTACGTACGCGCAAGCAATGCGCTCCTATGGCAGTGATAAACCGGATCTGCGCGTACCTCCTTTCCACTGCGTGGAGGATTTGTTCGCGGGCTCGGAGCTGACCGGCAATGGCTTACCCGTGGTTGCGATTCATATCCCGAAAATTGGGAGTTTGAGCCGCAAGGAACGCGACCAGATTAAAGCATTCGGACAGGAGCGCGGATTGCGCGTGTACGACGATCTGAAACGTCTGGAGCGCGATTTTGCCGAACCGCTTGCCCAAGTTCGGGCGCGCGTGAATCCGGCGGAAGACGATCTGCTGATGCTCGCGGCCTGGGCCGGCGAGAAGCAGGGCGCTCTGCCGGAACACACGGTGCTACAGGCGTGCGGCCAGCTTCGGTTGCAGATCGCCCAGCAATACAATGAGCGCCACAAGCTTCTCGATCCGGAAACGTTTAAGTTTCTCTGGGTGGTGGATTTTCCCATGTTCGAGTGGGACGAAGGCGAGCACCGCTGGAACGCCGCGCATCATCCTTTCACATCGGTTCATGACGAAGATCTCGACAAACTCACGACCGATCCGGCGCACTGCCGTGCGAAATCGTATGACCTCGTGCTGAACGGTGTCGAACTCGGCTCGGGTTCCATCCGTATCCACCGCCGCGACGTGCAGTCGAAAGTTTTCGCGGCGCTCGGCTTTTCGGAAGAGGAAGCGAAGCGCCGGTTCGGTTTTCTGCTGGAAGCGCTCGAATATGGAGCGCCTCCGCATGGCGGAATCGCGCTCGGCCTCGATCGCCTGGTCATGATTTTGGCGGGCGAGAACTCGATACGGGAAGTGATTCCTTTCCCGAAGACGGCCAAAGGCACCGACCTGATGTGCGAAGCGCCTTCTTCCGTTCCCGAGCGCCAGCTTCGCGATCTCGGAATCCGCATCACCGCTCCGCAACAGTAGACCGCGATTCAGCGCGATACTGTTTCTATGGCAACGACCGCGCTGATTTCCGTCGACGAATACTTGAAAACCGTGTATCGCCCGGATCGGGATTACGTGGACGGAGTGGTTGAGGAGCGAAATTTGGGAGAAAGAGATCACGCATTAGTGCAGACACGGTTCGCTCATATCTTCATGAGTTTGTATAAGCAAACCGGACTTCTACCCATGACGGAGCTCAGAATGCGAATGGCCGCAAACAGATATCGCATTCCGGATATTGTTGTTACCCAGGGGAAACCGGACGAACAGATCCTTACCAGCCCGCCACTTTTGTGCATCGAAGTGGTTTCGCGTGAAGACCGGCTTTCACGAGTGAACACGCGCGTCCAGGAGTACTTGGATTTCGGCGTGCCAATCGTGTGGGTAGTCGATCCAGCGGAACGCAGCATTTGGATTTACCGCCGCAACGGCATGCAAGAGGCCACTGGCGATTCCATAAAGCTCGACGGCACCGATATCGAAATTCCCTTTTCTGAGATTTTCGACTAAGTGCCACGCGTTCGAGCAATGGCCGCGTTACGCGCCGAAGGCGTTCAGGTAGACAATCGCGTTAGAAGACTACGATTACGGCAAATTCGGCTGGACCAGCCCATGCCGGCTCCTTCTAAACCTTGACGGGTTTATCGACGGCTTTCCAGTTCTTCTCGTCCCAATACTTCACGCGGCCTTCGCGATAGGAATCCACCGAAAGATTAATCAGAATCTGAGCGTGTGCCGCTGTGTCCACGTCGAGACGCGTCTTTTCGCGGGTGCGCATGCATTGCAGGAAATTTCCGATATGGGCCTGCATCGAGTCGTACTGATCCACCGGTATCTTGAACTCTTCGCTTCCGAATTTATAACCGGGAAATGTACCGCGTTGTCGCTTCTCATCCGGCTGTTCCGCCGGCAGGCGAACGATCTCAGGTCGAACGGTAATATATGGCGTCGTGCTTTCAAATTTTCCGTTCTCGACCATGATAATCGTGCCCTCGTGCCCCCGAATCAGGCCGGGGATGTGCTGCGAGTTCGCCATTGACGAGCTGAGCACAAGCGAGTGGCCCTCCGGATATTCGGCTAGCAAATTAAACGTGTCCGGAACCTCGCGATCGTTTATAAATGCGTACTTGCCGCCCGAAGCCATCACCTTCCACGGATACTGCGGTTTATCCCAACAGATGTTCATGGGCGCTACTACGTGAAAGAACAGGTCGGTAGCGATACCGCCCGAGTAGTCCCAATATTTACGGAAGCGAAAGAACCGGTCGGCATCCCAGGGGCGCGACGGCGCGGAGCCCAGCCACATCTTCCAATCGATATAGTTCTCGCCTTTGCCGTCCGGTCCGGCGCCGGGATCGATGGGATAGTTCCACTCGCCTTCAATCGAATTTCGATGATAGGAACCCTGGCTCATAATCATCTTCCCAATCATCCCGTCGGCGATCGCCTTCTTGGCTTTCCACCATTGATCCGCCGAAGTAGTTTGGGACCCCACCTGCACAACTCGTTTCGTCTCCCTGGCAGTGTCCATGAGTTGCTTCGCCTCTTTGGCGGTGTGGCACATGGGCTTCTCCAGGTAGACATCTTTGCCTTGATCCATTGCATCCAGCGCAATGCGGGCGTGCCAATGATCGGGCGTGGCAACCACAACCGCATCGATGCCGGGGAATGCCAGCAGCTCGCGATAATCCGAGAAGCCCTTCACGTTGTAGAGCTCGGCTTGCTTTCTCTTCCGCTTCTCGTAAACGTCGCAAACCGCGAGAAGCTGGCACGCGTTATTATTCTCCTCCCCGTATTTCTTGAACGACGCCGCGTCGCTGGTGCCGCGCCCGCCGCAGCCGATCACTCCGACATTGATCCGGTCGTTCGCGCCGATCACGCGCGATGGATTCGTTTTGTTCCTGCCGGCAACGGCTTTCGTCGCGAGCACCACGCCCGCGCCCATGCTTCCTGTCTTTCTCAAAAAATCGCGGCGATCAAATTGATCAGCGGACATATTCTCGATTCCTTTCTCTCAACTTTACTCCACGTCGCATGGGACACTGGCACCAGACACGAATGCACGACAAGTCATCCGCGTCAGCTTCCCGCGCGGCCTTTCAGTACACTAATTTCCGCTATTACACGATGGCGCGTTTCCTGACGACCATTTCGTCAGAAATGCAATCGGTTGCGGTTGGTTGGCAGGTATATGAACTGACTCGCCGGCCTCTCGATCTGGGACTGGTTGGCTTGGCGCAGTTCTTGCCGGGCATCTGTTTGTTCCTGATCGCGGGACACGCGGCGGATCGCATCGCGCGCCGGCGCATTCTACAGACCTGCTATTCCGGGTTTTCGCTGTGCTCGCTATTGCTGCTCGCGCTTACTCTGCACGGCCTCCGCTCAGCGTACCCAATTTACTTAGTGCTTCTGTTGAACGGAGTCGTCCGCGCTTTTCACGCTCCAGCAAGCCAGGCTTTTGTTCCCCTCCTCGTCTCCCAGGACGATTTCCCCAATGCTGTTGCCTGGAGCTCTTCGATCTTTCAAACCGCAACCATTGCAGGCCCGATGATCGGCGGCATCCTGTACGGCGTTACCGGCAGCCCACTACTTGTTTATGGCTGCGCTGCGGCGTGCTATTTCACAGGATTCCTGTTCCTGCGCCAGATTCGCCTCAAAGCGATCGAACGAAATCGAGCTGCCGCATCGCTCAATGTCGTTCTGGATGGCCTGCGATATATCTGGAGAAATAAGCTGATTCTGGGCGCCATCTCTCTGGATCTGTTTGCCGTATTGTTAGGCGGGGCCGTAGCGCTTCTGCCCGTTTACGCTCGCGAGATTTTGAATGTAGGCGCAACCGGGTTGGGCATTCTGCGTAGCGCTCCAGGCGCCGGTGCTGTCCTCATGGGCCTCGTGATCGCGCATTGGCCTCTGCGGCGGCGCGCGGGAGCCATCATGCTCTGGTGCGTTTTTGCCTTCGGCGTATTCACTGTGATATTCGGTATCTCTCGCAGCCTCGCGCTCTCGCTCGCGATGTTGTTCCTCATAGGCGCGTCGGATACCATCAGCGTCATTGTCCGGCATACCATGATTCAACTTGGCACTCCGGATGAGATGCGCGGCCGCGTCAGTGCCGTGAACATGGTGTTCATTGGCGCATCGAACGAAGTGGGTCAGTTCGAATCCGGCATTACCGCTCAGTGGTTCGGCACTGTACCGGCTGTCGTTCTGGGCGGAATAGGAACAATATTGATTGTGATGGCCTGGTCGTGGATGTTTCCGCAATTGCGGCGCATGGACACGCTGGTACCAGATCAGCCCGGCACAATCTCCGCGGAAGAGCCCGCCAGAGATGCTGGCGCGATACCGGGGTAATGCATGTCTATCGAGCGCGCGCGCACACTCCTGCGTCAAGCTGAACGAATCGCCGTCCTCACCGGCGCGGGTATATCGGCTGAAAGCGGTGTGCCGACCTTTCGCGGCGCAGGCGGTCTTTGGAAACAATTTCGACCGGAAGATCTGGCTACACCGCAGGCCTTCGCTCGCGATCCGGCATTGGTCTGGCAATGGTACAACTGGCGGCGCGAAATTCTTGCGCAGGCAATCCCGAATGCGGGACATCGCGCTTTAGTGGAACTCGAAAACCGCCTGCCACAATTCACGCTAATCACGCAAAATGTCGACGGGCTTCATGAGCGGGCCGGGAGCCGTTCGGTTCTTGAAGTTCACGGAAGCATCTGGAAAGTTCGCTGCACGAAATGCGCAACAGAGTGGGCCGATAGAAACGTTCCACTCGATCGGCCGCCGCATTGCGAATGTGGAGCCATGGCGCGTCCGGCAGTGGTTTGGTTCGGCGAGAACCTGAATCCGGCAGTCTGGAATGCAGCCGAGACCGCCGTGCGGTCCTGCGATCTTTTTCTGGTGATCGGAACATCGGCAATGGTCTATCCGGCAGCAGGACTGATAGCACTCGCCCGTTCCTCGCGCGCGAAGATCGTGGAGATCAATCTGGAAACGACAGCGGCGTCGCGGTTTGTCGACTGCGCTCTCATCGGGCCTGCAGGCGAAATTCTGCCTCTCATCGATACGCGAACGGAGGACCCTTAAGAATACGGAGCCGGCAATCGGAGCTCCAGCCGGTGCTCGCGCATATTCCACTGCTCGTGAGTGCGCACGCGAACGTCGCTCATAGGTTTCCCGGTACACAGCAGAACGAATCCCGCTTCCCGATCTTCCGGATAATAAGCAACTGAGCTGCTCTGGTCCACCGCGCCGCTCAGCAACCGGCCCGCGCACGTCAAACATCGGCCCTGGTGGCAAATGGCGGGAAGGACGATTCCGTTGCGAGCGGCCGCGTTCCACAAGAACTCATCGCGATTGCAGCGGAACGATCTCTCGCCTTCCGGCATTTCCAGCACCACCAGGTGCGTTTCACTCGTCTGCATGCAGCCGCGCGGCTTCCGTCACAAGGATAGCGGTCCTTGCTACTTTGGAAAGATGCTGACGACAGCGAGCAAGCGAATCGCGCCGCCGAAGCGGCTGCTATACGGGCCGGGCCCCTCCATGGTGGACCCACGCGCTTATGAGGCGATGAGCCAGCCGATCGTGGGCATTCACGATCGGTATTTTCTGGAAATCGTGTCGGAGATCCGCGCCGGCTTGCGAGAGGCTTTTGGCACGACCAATGAAATGACGTTTCCCGTTCCCGCGGGCGGCAGCGGCGCCATGGAAGCCGTAGTTGCCAACCTCATCTGGCCGGGTTCGAAGTTCGCCGTTTTCTCAGCCGGCGCATTTGCAGAGCGCATGGCCGCCATGGGCCAGCGCCAGCGCGCTGAAGTCGTCCGCCTTGAAAAGCCCTGGGGCGAGGTCTTCACGGCCGCGGAAGCCGAGGAATTTATCCAACGCGAACGGCCGGACGTGGTCGGATTCGTGCAGGCCGAAACCTCGACTGGCGCCTATCAATCGGGGCGCGCGATTACACCCGCTGCGCGAAATGCGGGCGCCCTGGTCATCGCCGATTGCGTCACCTCGCTGGGCGCCATGCCGGTCGAATTAGATGCGGTCGGCATCGACGCCGCTTTCAGTTGTTCGCAGAAAGGCTTGAGCTGTCCGGCTGGATTATCGCCGGTCTCAATCTCTCCAAAAGCGTGGGAGCGTTTGGAAAAGCGCGCGGAAGAGCCGTTTACCTGGTATCTCGATCTCCAACTAATGGCCAAATATTTCCAGCCTCCGCATGTTTATCACCACACGCCGTCGCCGCCGCTCTACTACGCCCTGCACCAGGGCCTCGCCGTGATCGAAGAGGAAGGCCTGCGCCAGCGTTGGGCCCGCCATTTGCGCGCCAGCCAGCGGCTCATCGCGGGATTAACCGGCATTGGTTTCGCGCCGTTCGTGAAGAATCCGGACGAGCGCATCTGGCATCTGACCACAGTGCTCCCCCCCGCAGGCCTGGACGAAGCGCAGCTTCGACGCCGGCTAGTCGAGAAGTATGGCATTGAAATCGCGTCCGGACTCGGCCGGCTGGCAGGCAAGATTTTTCGCATCGGCACCATGGGTCCTCTCGCGACGGACGAGAATGTCGATTTCCTGCTGAACGCCATAACTGCCTCTTTGTAAGTTCGCCCATGTCGTCGGATTTCGTCATTCAGCTCGGCTTTTCACAACTTCAGTTGCTGAAGGGCGACATCACTCGCATCGCGGTCGATGCAATCGTCAATGCCGCGAACTCGCAGTTGGCTGGCGGCGGCGGCGTGGATGGCGCAATTCATCGCGCGGGCGGCCCCGAAATCATGCAGCAGCTGGATCGAATTCGCGAACGCATCGGCCATTGCGAAACCGGAAGTGCGGTCGTGACCGCGGCGGGGCATTTGCCCGCCAAATACGTTTTTCATGCGGTGGGGCCGAGATATCGCGACGGCAAGCACGGCGAGGCGGATCTGCTCCGCTCCTGCTACAGCACCTGCCTGACGCTCGCAGCCGAGCACGACGCAGCGAGCCTCAGTTTCCCCTCGATAAGCACCGGCATTTACGGTTATCCCATCGAAGAAGCCGCCGATATCGCAGTACAAACCGTCTCCGCGTGGCTGCGCGGCCATACCGGCCCGGTACGCACCGTCAAGCTGGTGCAGTTCAGCGAATCCGATCACCAGGTATATCGCGCCCAGGCCCAAAAGTTGCACCGAGATTTCGCCAAGGAAGCGCGAACCTAACCCACCCCGCTAGAATGTAGATGGCGCATGCAAGTTCTCGAGGCTGGACACAACAAATATCTGCTCCTGGAGCTGGAGCCGGATTCGGTCGCCAACATTGCGCGCCAGGCTGGCTTCGAATTCAAAATGGAAGATCGCGACCGGGTGTTATCGCTAGATCTTTCAGCGCCCGATCGGCAAGCTCCTCTACTGTTGTTCGACGCGGCGGATCCCGGCAACCTCGGCTGGTTTTCGCGCTGCCAATTCTATGTAGACGGAAAGTCCGGAAGCGTCCTGCAGACCCCCTTGTGGATCGCCAACCAGCGCGACAAGAACGGGCGCGCTCTTCCGCATGCTATTCGTGTGCAGATTGCGAAAGAGCTCCCCGGCACGTTTCGAATGCCGGGACGCCAACCCGTCTCCGAACAGGTCGTCTATGCGATACTGTTCAACCTTTTGAACGCCCTGCTGAATACGGGTGTGGGAGTTTGCGGCGGCAGCATCGTCAAGCCCCTGGCCGGACGAACCGAAAGCATCGGTCCAAAGAACTAACCCCCGACTTCCTTCTTCGCCGCCTCCACCGCTTCTTCCAATTCCTGGCGATACTTTTCCAGCAGATCTTTCGATTCCGCTTCGAAGCGCATCACTAAGACCGGTTGCGTATTCGAGGCGCGCACCAGCCCCCAGCCGTGTTCAAACGGGACTCGCACCCCGTCGATATCGACAATCTGGCGATGCCGGCGAACTATCTCTGCCACTTTCGCGATAATGTCGAATTTCACATCGTCCGGGCAATCGACGCGTAGTTCGGGCGTCGAAACGAGCTTGGGAATGCCTTCGAGTTGATAAGAAAGCGGCTTGCCCGATTTCGCAACAATCTCGAGCAACCGGCAAGTGGCATAAATCGCATCGTCGTAGCCGTAGTACCGATCGGCGAAGAACATGTGTCCGGACATTTCCCCGGCCAGCTCGGCATGCTCTTCTTTCATTTTCGCTTTGATCAGCGAATGGCCGGTCTTATACATGATTGGGTTGCCGCCCAGTTCCTTCAGCTTGTCGTACATCGCTTGCGAGCATTTCACCTCGCCAATAAAGGTGGACCCTGGTTTGCGGGAGAGAATTTCGCGCGCAAAAATCAGCAGCAGCATGTCGCCGTAGACGACTGCGCCGTGTTCGTCCACCGCGCCAAGCCGGTCCCCATCGCCATCGAACGCAATGCCAAGCTCCGCCTTATGTTTGCGAACGCTCTCTTTCAGATGATTCAGATTTGCGAGCACGGTGGGGTCGGGGTGGTGGTGCGGAAAGCGCCCGTCCATCTCGAAAAACAGTTCTATCGTCTCGACGTTCAGTTTCTCCAGCACCTTGCGGACGACCGGCCCCGCCGTGCCGTTCCCCGCGTCCAGAACGATCTTCACTTTCCGCTCGAATTGAAACTGCGAAGCGATTTCGTCGACGTATGGCGTGACTGCGTCCACTTGTTTCACGGATCCCTCGCCCGATTCGAAATCGTTGCTCGAAATCAGCCGGTAAATGTCCTGAATCGCCTGGCCGTATAACGTGCTCGTGCCGCAGACCGTCTTAATGCCGTTGTATTCGGGAGGATTGTGGCTGCCGGTAATGATCGCGGCGCCATCCGCTTTGAAATGTACCGCCGAATAATAAAGCACCGGGGTCGGAACCGTTCCGGCATCCAAAACGTTCGCTCCCGCCGCAATCAAGCCTTTGAGCAGCGCATCGTGCAAGCGCGCCCCGCTCAGCCTGCAATCGCACCCGAGGCAAAAGGTACGCCCGCTGTGGCGGATCACATAAGTCGCCAGCGCGCGTCCAAGCGCTTCAACATCGGCATCGGCCAGTTCCTCATCCGCAATCCCGCGAATGTCATACTCGCGGAAAATACTCGGCTTCAGCATGCCAGCACCTCGCGCCGGACGACGAGGCTCTCCAGGTAATCCTGATCCAACTCGTACCCAAACCCCGGACCATCGGTCACTTCAATCGTGCCGCGCGGGGTCACTTCCACGGGCGGCGTAATAATGTCCCGCTTCCAGTAGCGCTTACTGGCCGAAACATCGCCCGGCAGAACGAAATTCGGGAACGTGGAAAGTGCAATATTGTGCGCGCGCCCGATACCCGATTCCAGCATGCCTCCGCACCACACCGGTATCTGGTTGGCTTCGCACACATCGTGTACAGCCTTGGCTTCGGCGAATCCGCCCACACGGCCCAGTTTGATATTGATGATGCGGCACGCTTTGAGACGGATCGCCTGCTCGGCATGATGCGCCGACCGGATGCACTCGTCCAGACAGATCGGCGTATCGAGTGCGCTTTGCAAGATGGCATGATCGATGATGTCGTCGTGCGCCAGCGGCTGTTCAATCATCATCAGGTAAAACGCATCCAGTTTTTTCAGATGCTCGATATCTTTGAGCGTGTAAGCCGAATTGGCATCCGCCATGAGTTTGATCTTCGGAAAGCGCTCGCGTACCTGCCGGATCGCGTCCACATCCCAGCCCGGCTTGATCTTCATTTTGATGCGCTGATAACCGGCAGCCAGCTCGGTCTCAATCTTTTGCAGCAGTTGTTCCACGCTGTCCTGGATACCGATAGAGACGCCGCACGAAATTTCCCGGCGCGCTCCAGCGCCGATTGTTTTCCAGAGCGGCTCGTTGTTTAAACGCGCTTCGAGATCCCAAACCGCGGTTTCCATTCCGCCGCGCGCCATGTTGTGCCCGCGAATGTGCTTTGTGCGGGCGTTCACGTCGGCCGCCCCGGAAAGCTCGTGCCCCAATACGCGCGGGGCAATATAGCCGATCAGCAGCGGCCAAACCGAGCCGGTCCATTCCTCGTTGTAAAACGGATTTTCACCCGCCGTCACTTCGCCCCAACCCGAAACGCCATCCGCGCAAGCTTCCACCAGAACGATATCGCGCTCGTGCGTGCGCCCGAAGCTGGTCTCGAAGAAATGAACCAGCGGCATGCGGATGTGCCGCACCACAATTCGATCTACTTTGATTCCCATTGGCCCAGCAGATAAGTTCCTGCCCGATCTCCTTTTTCGAATCCGACAACCGCCAATCCGGCCCTGAACTGCGCATCAAACTGCTCACCGATAGAAGCTTGTATTTCGCGCGCGCGAACTGGATCGTGCTGCTTTGCGTCCGCGATATCGATCGGCACGGAAACGCGCGCTTCCGCCGCGGGACGCTCGAACGGCTGGCCCGCGGAGATCGTTTCCACTCTTTGGGAGCGAATCCACCATTCCGCCACCAGACGATCCGTCGGCAAACCGCCGTGCAGGCGACTGGTCGTGGTGCCGTATTGATTATGTACATAACGCCGCACAATGGCGCCCAGCCGTTCCATATTGAAGAACGCATTCTTGATCTCGAGCGGATCGAAGGTCCACTCGATCAGATCGATTCCGCTTGCCAGCGCGTATTCCCGCTGCGCGAGCTTCAGCTTCCGCCCCAGACCCGCATTTCTATATTCAGGCAGCACGCCCATCATGTGGCTGTGAAGGTAAGGTTTACCGCTCGGCTGCTTCAGGCCCGGAATACAAAGGCAAAACGCCGCCATATTGCCGCGGTCGAATGCGCCAAGCGCCTCGCCGCCTATCTTGCTGGCTACCACGAACAGGCGCAGCGGCAAAAGGTCAACATCCTCAAAACCCCAGATCTCCTGCTGCAATCGAACTGCCTCGGCGAATTCTTCCAGCCTCGTGAGCCGGCGGATCTCGATCGCTATCTCCTGTGCCATTCTTCTCTGCGCGTAATCGCCTCATTGTAAGGCAGTGCGCGACGGAGAAAGGGCAGGCGATACACTGGTCCTGCCAAGTCCACGAAAAGGAAAATCCACCGAATGGCTTTTGAAAAAAGAACGACACTGCGGGGGAGCGAACGGAAACCGCCCTCCGGCTCACAACAGATCGGCGCTATCCAGCCGTCTGAAACTGTGCGCGTGACGGTGATTTTGCGGCGAAAGGGCGCTGACCCGGCCGTCGCTATGGGCTCCGGACCACAGGCCCATCTTTCTCACGACGAATTTGCCCAGCAGCACGGAGCGAATCCGGACGACATTGCCCTAGTAGAGAAGTTTGCCCACGAGTATCAGTTGACCGTGGTAGAAAGCAGCCCGCAAAAGCGCCGCGTGGTGCTCACCGGTACTGCGGCTGCGATGACGAAAGCCTTCGGGGTTGCTTTCGCCTGCTACAAAGTCCAAAGCACCGGCCACACTTTCCGGGGGCGCACTGGCGCCATCAGCATTCCGCAGGAACTCGAAGGCGTAGTGGTTGCAGTGCTCGGTCTGGACACCCGGCCCGTCGCCAAGCCGCATTTTCGCAGGAGAAAGAAAGCTGCCGCGCCCACCTCATTCACTCCGCCGCAAGTCGCGGCACTTTACGATTACCCGGCCGGTGTCACGGGCGAGGGCCAAACTATCGCGATCATCGAATTGGGAGGCGGATACAGCACAGCCGACTTGAAAACTTATTTCAGCGGCTTGGGAGTGAATGAACCTACCGTGACGGCCGTTTCGGTGGACGGCGGGCAGAACTCGCCCGGTACCGACGCCGATGACGAGGTGATGCTGGATATCGAAGTCGTGGGCGCAATTGCCACCGGCGCCAGCATCGCGGTTTATTTCGCGCCCAATACCGATCAAGGCTTTGTCGACGCGATCACCGATGCCGTGCACGACACCACGCGCAAGCCCTCGGTCCTGTCCATCAGTTGGGGCGGCCCGGAGGATTCGTGGACGGCGCAATCGCAGACCGCGATGAACTCGGCTCTTCAGGATGCGGCCTCGCTGGGCGTCACGGTAACTGTCGCGTCCGGTGACAACGGCTCCTCAGACGGCGCAGGCGACGGCAAACTGCATGTCGATTTCCCTGCTTCGAGTCCATACGCGCTGGCTTGCGGCGGCACCACTCTCATCGGCTCCGGCAAAACAATTTCTTCCGAGGTCGTGTGGAATGAGACCGCCAATCAGGAGGGCGCTACCGGAGGCGGTGTCAGCAACGTGTTTGCGCTGCCTACTTATCAGAGTTCCGCCGGTGTGCCGAAGCAGCCGGAAACCGGTTTCGTGGGGCGTGGCGTGCCCGATGTTTCCGGAGACGCCGATCCCAGCACCGGCTATCAGGTTCTCGTCGACGGCCAAAGTCAAGTGGTTGGCGGAACCAGCGCAGTCGCGCCACTGTGGGCCGCTCTTACGGCACTTCTAAATGAGCAGCTTGGAGCGAACGTTGGATTTCTAAATCCCAAGCTCTATCCGCTCGGCGAATCCGCGTTTCACGACATCACGAGCGGCAACAACGACGACAGCAGTCTCGGCTCCTACAGCGCGAAAACTGGTTGGGACGCTTGCACCGGGCTTGGCAGTCCCAACGGCTCGGTGCTGCTGCAAGCATTGTCTGGTTCCGGGTCCAGCGCTCAACGCGCGCGCGTGCCGGGAAGCACGCCCAAACACAGCCCTTCGGATCAGCTGCAACCCCATTCCAGATCCGAATCGCGAGTTAGTAACCGCAAGTCTGGTGTTGCGCCACAGCGGTTCCGGGCAGAGTGCGAATCTCGAGAAAGAGCTGCTTTCCGGCAAATTGCCATCGGGTTCGCGAGAGCACCCGGCCATTTCGACCGCAGCCGATCCAAACGATATGGCTGCTGTTTCTTCCTTCGCGCGCCACTATGGATTGACGATTTTGGAGGAGAATGCCGCAACCCGCACGGTGCGCGTGCAAGGAAACGCGGAACAGATGGACGAAGCCTTTGGAATACAGCTCTGCTGGTGTACCGAAAATCAGGGCAAGCGGTTTTTGACCTACAAAGGACCGCTCTCGCATTCCGGGTCGCTCGCTGGAATTGTGATCGCCGTCTTGGGCCTGGACCAGCGGCCCGTAGCCAAGCATCACACCGCCTAGCGCTTAGTCAGGCAAGCTCAGTACAACGGCCGCTCACCGGGCGGGCGCGTTTTCCAGCGCCGGTGGATCCACATCCACTGCTCGGGATATTGCCGGATAATACCTTCGATAGTCGAGTGGATGCGCTGCGTGTCCCCTTCGACGTCGCCCGTTATTTCAACGCGCGGATAGAACCGCAGCGTGTATTGTTTGGTACCTTCGTTCCAAAGTGCGAATCCAGGCACCACAGGAGCGCCGGAATGGTGCGCAAATTTAACGAAAGCAGATCCGGCGCAGGCCAACTTACCAAAAAAATTGACGAACACGCCCTCCGATGCGCTGGTATTCTGATCGATCAACACGCCGACCGCCTCATTGTTCTTCAGTGCCTTAATAACCGAGCGCGCCGCATCGCGTTTGAAGATCAAGCGATTTCCGGAAAGCGTGCGCCGCTCTTCGACAATCGTATCAATCAGCGGATTATCGAGCGGGCGCGCCATCACGTTCATCGCTTCGGTCATCAAGGCGTGTGCGAACGCGCTGAGTTCCCAATTGCCCAGATGCGCGGTCGCGATTAAGACGCCGCGTCCCCCCCGCTTGGCCTCTAAATAATTCTCGAGGCCTTCATAGTGAATCCACTCGGAAACATTTGTCCGGTCGATCGACGGAAAGCGCGCCAGCGCAACCAGCATGCGTGCGATGCTTCGAAACACGCCATCCACAATCTGATTGCGCCGCCGTATTTCCAATTCCGGAAAAGCGAAGGAGAGATTCTTCAGGCCCACTCGTCGAAGCTTCGGGACAACGAGGTCAAGCAGGCCTGCCGCCGCGCGCGCAAGCCGGTTCGCCCCGGGCAGCGGCAGACACGCGAAGCGCCCACATAAGCGTCGCCGCCAGCGCATACTCCGCCTGAATTTGAAGCCGGTTTTTCTTTTGAGCCAATCCGGAGTTTAGTCGATCCAGCCGCCGCCCAGAACCAAATCGCCATCGTAGAACACTGCCGCTTGGCCCGGAGTAATAGCCCGCTGCGGGGCGTCAAAGCGTACTTCGATGCGCCCGTCGTCGCCAACCGGCAGCAGCGTAGCGTCTGCAGGCACGTGCTTGTTCCTGATCTTCACTCGCGCGCGGCGAGGCTCGCGAGGCGCTTCAATTGAAATCCAATTGACGCCGCTTGCCCGTAGCGACGATCTCATCAGCTCTTCGTTACGTCCCACAACAACCCGCTGCGTCACAGGTTCGGTGGCAATCACATAGAGCGGCTCCCCGGCAGCCACACGCAATCCACGCCGCTGGCCCACGGTGAAGTGATGCGTTCCCGAATGCGGACCCAGAACGTGCCCGGCTGTATCCACAATCTCGCCCTGCGTTTGAGCGGCATCAATGCCGCGTTCCCGAAAATACGCGTCGATGAATGCAGCGTAATCGCCATTCGGAACGAAGCAGATTTCCTGGCTATCCTGCTTGTCCGCGACCGGCAAGCCCAGTTCCTTCGCCAGCTCGCGCACTTGCGACTTCACCATACCCCCGAGTGGAAATAAGCTGCGCGCCAGTTGCCCTTGCGTTAATCCGAACAGAAAATACGTTTGATCTTTACCGGCATCGACGCTGGTGCGCATCTGGTGGCGTCCAGTTCCCTCATCGAAATTCAGCCGCGCATAGTGGCCTGTTGCGATCCGCTCCGCGCCCACGCCATCCGCCATTTCCAGAAACTGATCGAATTTGATGAAGTTATTGCACAGCGTGCAAGGAATCGGCGTCCGCCCTTGCAGATAATCGTCGACGAATGGCTTCACAACCTCCCGTTCGAACCGCTCTTCGAAATTCACCACGTAATACGGAATCCCGAGCACGTTCGCGACGAACCGCGCATCATAGACATCGTTGAGCGAGCAGCAGCGCCCGGTCGCGCCTCCCTCCGGCACTAGCTCCGGCAGCCGGCGCTGGTTCCAGAGCTGCATCGTGAGGCCGACCACCGCTGTCCCCTGCCGCCGCAACAGCCCGGCCACGACAGAGCTATCCACGCCGCCCGACATCGCGACGGCAATCAGACGCCCACATCAGACGGCAACGTATCTTCTCCGATCGCGCGGCGCTTCGCAGCTTGCCGGCCGAAGCAACCACAGCATCGATAAGCGCGTTCACATCTTCTGCCGTGTTGTATCGCCCGAATGAAAAACGAATGCTCGATCGCGCCTCTTCAACGCTTCGCCCCATAGCGAGCAAAACGTGAGAAGGCTCCGCCGCGCCGCTGCTGCAAGCCGCTCCTGTAGAAACCGCCATACCCCGCATATCAAGCGCAATCAGCAAACCTTCTCCCGAAACGCCGTGAAACAGCAAATTGCTCGTATTGGGCAATCTCCGTTCTCTAGCTCCATTAACCTCGACGTCTGGAACGCGAGAGAGTATTTCGCGCTCGAAGAAATCCCGCAACCTCGCCACTTCGCCGGCGTTCGACGCCGCGCATAACTCCACAGCGCGAGCCAGCGCCATCGCTCCGGGAACGTTCTCAGTTCCGGCGCGCCGCTCGCGCTCATGACGACCGCCGAATTGAATGCCGCGCAAAGGCGTGCCGCGGCGCACGTATAAACCGCCAATCCCCTTCGGAGCGAAAATCTTGTGTCCGCTCATGGAATAGAGATCGACGCCCAGTCGTGCGACATCTACCTCGACTTTGCCAAAAGCCTGAACGCCGTCGGAGTGAAAAAAAACCTTCTGGCCCGCATGACGGCGCTCGCGAATCAGCCCCGCGATCTCTTCAACAGGCTGAATCGTCCCCACTTCGTTATTGGCGTGCATGACCGAAACGAGCACCGTCTCCGGGCGCATACTCCGCCAAATTGCATCCGCATCCACCACCCCGCCTGCACTCACGCCCACATAGGTGACTGCAACACCTTCCCGCTCGAGTTGACGGCACGATTCGAGAACAGCCGGATGCTCAATCGTGGTTGTGACTAGGTGCTTCTGTTCACCCGGCGCATTTCGGACCAGCCCGAAAATCGCCAGATTGTCGGATTCCGTTCCGCCGCTCGTGAAAACGAACTCTCCCGGCTGCGCGCCCAGCGATTCCGCCACAGTCGCGCGCGACTGTTCCAAACGTTGCCGCGCAAGCTGCCCCGCCCGATGCGCACTCGACGGATTGCCGTACACCTCGCGCACAGCCGCGGCCATGCAATCGGCCACTTCCGGCGCAACGAAGGTTGTCGCATTGTTATCGAAATACAGCAATTAGGAGGTTTTCACTACAATTCTAACAGCGTATGCAACCTCCTCGCGTCCCGCCAATCATCACGCTCACGACGGATTTCGGCTTGGCGGACCATTACGCCGCAACCATGAAAGGCGTGCTCCTCAGCCTTTGTCCGGACGCGCGGCTGGTCGATATCTCGCACCAGATTCCGCCGTTTTCCATTCATGCCGCAGCTTACGCAATCGATCAGGCCGCGCCGTATTACCCTTCTGGAACCGTTCACGTCATCGTCGTCGATCCCGGTGTCGGCACTGCGCGCAAGGCTCTGCTACTCGAAGCGCTCGATCAACATTTCATCGCGCCCGATAATGGCGTGCTCAGCATGATTGCCGCCCGCGATAAAAACTGGAAAGCGTTCGAGATCGCGAATCCCGCTCTTCGCGCGCCCTCGCCCTCCTCCACTTTTCATGGCCGCGATCTATTCGCGCCTGCAGCGGCCGCGATTGCCGGCGGAACGACGCCAGCCGACGTTGGCCCTCGCGCGCCTGAAATCGAACTGCTCGGCAATCTCAATCCCACACAAACGGAACCCGGCCTGTGGCGCGGCATGGTCCTCAGCGTCGATCATTTCGGCAATATCATTACCAGCTTCCGCGCGTCTGCCTTCGCTCAAATCGCCGCATCCGGTTTCGCGCTGCGCATTGGCAACCACCAGATCGATCAGTTTCGCAAAACCTTCGGAAGCGCGCCCGCCGAGCTGTGCTTTGCCTATTTCGGCAGCTCCGGATACATTGAGATCGGAATGAACCAGCAAAGCGCCGCGGCCTTCGTAAGCGCCTCGCCCGGCGATTCCGTCAGCTTGCGGCTCCATACCGCGATACAATCTAGCTAAACCAGCCAAAAGCATCGAACTTACCGGATTCCAAGACTCCGCAAAGATTTCGAAACCTCTTGCCATGACTGCTGTCGAGCCCATTCCACTCACTCGCGCCGCCGAGTTCCGCAATAAGCTGCGATCGAAAATCATTGTCGCCGATGGCGCCATGGGGACCATGCTCTACGCAAAGGGCATTTTCATCAATCGCTGCTTCGACGAGCTGAATCTATCCTCGCCGCAACTGGTGAAAGAGATTCATCAGGAATACGTCAAAGCCGGCGCCGAGGTGGTCGAAACCAACACCTTCGGCAGCAATCGCGTCCGTCTGAGCGCTTTTGGCATGGGAGAGAAGCTGCGCGCCATCAATGAAGCGGGCGTGCGCCTGGCGCGCGAAGCCGCCGGACAAAAAGCCTTCGTCGCGGGCGCCATAGGACCGCTCGGCACGCAAATTGAGCCGCTAGGTCCAATGTCGTTCGCCGAAGCGCGCGCCGTATTTCGAGAACAGGCCGAAGCCCTCGTGAACGCGGGCGTCGATCTGATCGTTATCGAGACGTTTTATGAGCTGAACGAACTCCGCGAGGCCATCCATGCCGTGCGCGAGGCTGCCGGCCCGGAGATGACCATCGTCGCGCAAGTGACCGTCAATGACGACGGAACGCTGCGCGATGGCACAAGTACCGAAACCTTTACGCAGCGTCTCGACGAATCGCCCGCGGATGTCATCGGCGTGAATTGCTCGGCCGGCCCGAAAGTGGCGCTCGAAACTATTGAGAAAATGGCCGCTTACACGACCAAGCCCCTAAGCGCCATGCCGAACGCCGGGCTTCCCGCCACGGTAGAGGGCCGAAATATCTATCTCTGCTCGCCAGAGTACATGGCGCAGTACGCGCGCCGTTTTCTGCAAGCGGGTGTGCGGATTATCGGCGGCTGCTGCGGCACCACCCCGGAGCACATCAAACAAATTTGCGGCGACGTTCGCTCGCTGCAGCCGGTGCAGCACCGCGGCGCGGCCGCAACCGTAGTCGAAGAAGGCAAACCGGCGGTGAAGCGCCTGGCCAAGGTACCGGTCGGCGATAAATCGCAACTCGGCGCAAAGCTGGCGGCCGGCAAGTTCGTCGCGTTCGTCGAAATTCTTCCTCCGCGCGGCATCGATGCTTCGAAAGAAATTGCCGGAGCGCGCCTCTGCCGCGAACACGGCATCGATTGCATCAACGTCCCCGACGGTCCCCGCGCCAGCGCTCGCTTAAGCGCTCAGGTTACCTGCCAGTTGATTCAGCAGCATGCGGGAATTGAGGCCGTCCTTCACTTCTGCTGCCGCGATCGCAACATCCTTAGCATTCAATCGGAGTTGCTCGGCGCCCACACGGTAGGCGTGCGCAATCTGATCTGCATCACCGGAGATCCGCCCCGCATGGGCACGTATCCGGATGCAACTGCCGTTTTCGATGTCGATTCCATCGGCCTGACCAACATCGTCAATAATCTGAACCAGGGTCTCGATATCGGAGGCAATCCGATGGGCTCGCAAGCCGCCTTGCTGATCGGCGTCGGCGCAAATCCAGGCGCGCTCAACATGGAGGAAGAGCTGCGCCGCTTCGCGTGGAAAGTGGAAGCGGGCGCCGAATACGTCGTGACGCAGCCCGTGTTCGATCTCGATCTGCTCGAGCTGTATCTCAGAAAAACCGAGCACTACAAACTGCCGTTCATTGCGGGCATCTGGCCGCTTACCAGCTATCGAAACGCCGAGTTCATGGTGAACGAATTGCGCGTCCCAGTTCCGCCGCAATATATGGAGCGAATGAAGCGCGCCGACAGCGCCGAAAAAGCCCGCGCCGAAGGAATTCTCATCGCGCAAGAGATGTGCCAGCGCGTCCGGCGAATGGTACACGGAGCGCAACTCAGTGCGCCCTTTGGCCGCTATGAAATGGCTATCGAAGTTGCAGCGGCTCTGGGCGAACGCTAAACTGACGAAATAGCCAGTGCCGGTATTCGCGATTTGAGCACTTCTCCTCCGTGGCCACCGACCTTATCCAAATCGATTTAGAGAATCCGTATCCAGGCGCCGTCGACCGCGCCGTGCGTGAGATCGAGCGCGGCGGAGTCATCGGCGTCCCCACCGATGCACTGTATGTGCTGGTCGCCGACCCGTTCAATTTGAAAGCCGTCGGGCGCGTGTTTGACGCCAAAGGCCGCGAAAACGCTCGTTCCCTGCCGCTGGTCGTCTCCGACACTCTGATGGCGGAGGACTTGGCGAAAGAGTTAGACAGCCGCTTTTACATCCTGGCGCGGCATTTCTGGCCCGGACCGCTGACCATGATTGTTCCCGCCTCCGCCAAAGTACCTTTGAAAGTGACCGGCAACACCGGCCGGCTGGCGATACGCCAAACGAATTCGAATGTGCTGAACGCCATCATCGAAAAGACCGGCCACGCTTTAATAGCGACCAGCGCCAACATTTCCGGCGAGCCGACCGTGTGCAGCGGCATCGAGCTGTTTGCCGCCATGGACGGGCGCGTCGATCTGGTCCTCGATGGCGGTCTTTGCACCGGCCCGGGATCCACCACCGTGGACATCACCGAACCCTACTGGCGAGTCATAAAAGAAGGCGCCATTTCCGAAAAAGATATCGCGGAGCGCCTCCAGGCCAACTAAAGCGCGGGGCACAGGCATGCCGCATAAACGCTTCGCTCTGATGCTCCGAGGAGGCGATCGGAGATCAATCGGACGTTCCAAGCAAGTCGTCACCCAAGTATTGGACCAGCCGAAGAGCTTCCCGGAAGTCATCGAGTGCTTATGGAGCGACGACCCTCTCGTTAGGATGCGCGGCGCGGACGCAGCAGAGAAGATCTCTGCGCAAAGGCCCGATCTTCTGAAGCCGTTCAAGGCCGAATTACTGGGGCTCGCCGACGAGACTACCGAAGCCGAACTCCGCTGGCATCTCGCTCTCATGATCCCTCGATTGCCCCTTGCGCATCCGGAGCGGAAACGCGCCATCGCCAGACTGCGATATTTTTTAAACGATCGAAGTTCCATCGTGAAAACATTCGCCATCCAGGGCTTGGTGGAACTATCGCAAGACGATCCAAATCTGCAGGTCGAAATGGTCGATTTGCTGGAACAATTCTGTTGCACAGGTACGCCTGCCATGAAAGCGCGCAGCCGAAAGCTGCTCAAACAACTCCAAAAAAGAAGCAAGCTGCCGCCCGTCTAAATCTGTTATTCTGTTCTCGAAGCGTTTCCTGCGAGAGCGTCCACTCTTGGCCTCCAAACAATTGATCCGATAGTCAATGTCATGGAGTCCGGCTCGAATCAAGTGCTGGTGTGCAGGCTCCGGTGTCCTCGGATGCCATGGAGAAGCCTAAAAGCACTCGGAGGATTCCCCCCTGTTCTCTTAGGGGTCAATGACGGGGGCTAAAACGGACGCTCTCGCAGGAAACGCTTTTCCTTTCCTGTTCAAGTTTTCATGAACATTCTTTTTATCGGCGATATCTTCGCCTCTGGCGGGCGGGGCATCGTCGCCGATAATCTGAACCGCCTGATCTCGGAGCACCACATAGATTTGGCCATCGCCAACGCGGAAAACAGCGCTGGCGGCTTCGGCATCACGCCGCTCATTGCCGAAGAGCTGCTCGCCCTCGGCTTGGACGTTCTGACGGGCGGCAATCACAGCTTCGACAAGCGGGAAATTCACGACTATTACCCGCACCAGCCGCGCTTGCTGCGCCCGGCAAATTATCCGGACGGTCTGCCGGGCAACGGAGTCTATACCGCAACCGCGCGTAATGGGGTCCCTTACGCCGTCGTCAATCTACAAGGCCGCGCGCACATGGCGAATATCGATTGCCCTTTTCGAAAAGCGGACGCATTACTGGCAGCGCTGGACCCGGCAATTCGCATTCGCGTGGTGGATTTCCACGCCGAGCTGACCAGCGAAAAGGTCGCTATGGGCTGGCATCTGGACGGCCGCGCCACCGCCATGATCGGAACCCACACCCACATCCCAACCGCGGACACGCGCGTGCTTCCCGGCGGTCTTGCCTACCAGACGGATTCCGGCATGACCGGACCTTACGAATCCGTCATTGGCGTCGAAAAAGATATGATTCTGCGCCGCTTCCTGACAGGCCTCACCGGACGCATGGAAGCCGCGCGGCACGGCATAGAGTTGCACGGAGTTGTGATCGCCGCCGATGAGGCGACCGGCAAGGCGACAGCCATCGAGCGCATCCGGTGCGTCAAATAAGTGCAAAGCGGCTGGCTCTGCTCTTCACTATGGCCCTCGCCGTAGCTTCGAACTCAGCCCTGCAGGCTCAGTCGGGCATGCACATGCCTGGTATGAATATGCCCGCAACGAATCCCGCGGAATCGTTTTTGATGAATCTCGCCTCCGGAACATCGGCGAATCCGGCCTCCTGGCCCATGCCGATGCTCATGAAATCGTGTGGCTCCTGGAACGCGATGTTCATGGGGCAAGCTTTCGTGGACGACACGCAGCAATCGGGCCCGCGCGGCGGAGACAAATTCTACTCGACGAATTGGCTGATGGCGAATGCCGAGCATCGCGCCGGCAAGAACGGAGCATTTCAGGTTGAGCTCATGCTGAGCCTCGAACCCGCTACTATCGCGGATCGCCGCTATCCGCTGCTGTTCCAGACCGGCGAGACCGCGTTTGGAAAACCCATTGTGGACGGCCAGCATCCGCACAATCTGATCATGGCGCTGGCCTTCGAATACGCCCGGGCTTTGAATGAACACACGACCCTGGAGCTTTATTTTGCTCCCGTGGGCGATCCTGCGCTCGGCCCCGTCGCCTACCCGCACCGCGCTTCGGCAGCAGAACTGCCCCAAGCGCCCATCGGGCACCACTGGCAGGATGCCACCCACATCTCAAATGACGTCCTCACGGCGGGCGTTGCCTACAAAAAGATCAAGCTCGAAGGCAGCGGTTTCTATGGCTCGGAACCAGGTGAGAACCGCTGGACCGTCGAAGCCGGCCCTATAAACTCCTGGTCGGGCCGCATCTGGTTTTTTCCATCGAAGAATTGGGCCGCGCAGTTCTCAACCGGTCGCCTCGCGCATCCGGAAGCGCTTGAACCGGGAGATCAAATTCGCAGCACGGCCTCGCTGGCATACAGCAAGCCCCTGCCGGGCGGGAGCTGGTCCTCGACGCTGGTCTGGGGCCGCAATCACTACACGGCGACGCAGCGCAATCTCAATTCCTACCTCGCCGAATCGGTCCTGCCCATTCATCGCAAGAACTTCATCACCGCCCGCGCGGAGTTGGTGGACAAGGACGAACTGTTTACCAATGAGCCGCTGGTGGAGGCACAGCTCGACCGTACATATGGAAGCAGTTTTCGAATCGGCGCATACACCGCCGGATACACGCGCGACCTCGCCGTGTTCGAACACATCGAAACAGGCATCGGAGCGAACGTTGAACTGTATTCGGTGCCGAACGCCATCCAGCCCTATTACGGCCACCACCCGATCGGCGGGAATCTATTCGTCCGCATCCGCCTGGAGCCGCGGCATTAACGTCGAAGTTTTAGCTTGACTCCGGAACCGGTTCCAAGGTGCATACTGGCCTTAAGTTGGCCATGACAGATAATTCAACCGGTCTTCTTCGTTCCGGGCAGATGGCCGAGTTAGCGGGAGTGAGTCCGGACACCCTGCGCCATTACGAACGAATCGGCATTCTAGCCAAGCCGCAGCGGACGCGCGCGGGGTACCGCCAATATTCTCCCGCTGCGCTCGACCGGGTGCGGTTGATACGCGAAGCGCTGCAAATGGGGTTTTCTCTTTCCGAGCTCACTCGTATCCTCCGGGCGCGGGACAGGGGCGGCGCGCCGTGCCGTGAAGTCTTGAGGCTTGCAAAAGCCAAATTGCACGACCTCGAAGCGCAGGTTCGGCGGCTGCAGGAACTTCGAGATGATCTCGTGAGGCTTATAGGCGATTGGGAGCGGCAGGTGGAACAAACGCCGCAAGGAGAAAGGGCCGGACTCCTGGAGACCCTCGCGCAACGACATACAAGGAGACGTGTATGAAATTCTTGGTTGTACTCTTGGGCTTCTTCTGCGCAACGATTCACGCGCAGAACGGAATGGAAAACTGCCCAATGCATAAGCCGGACCCTCATGCTCAGGGAGTCGACAGGCGGGGAGATTCGGCAATGGGGTTTTCGCACGAGAAAACGACGCATCACTTCCGCCTGCTCCAGGACGGCGGAGTCATCGAGGTTGAGGCGAACGGTCCTGACGATGCTCAGACGCGAGATCGGATTCGCGCGCACCTCGCGCACGTCGCCCGGATGTTTTCCCTGGGCGATTTCGACGTCCCCATGTTCATCCACGATCGAGTGCCCCCCGGTGTTCCAGAGATGAAAAAATTGGGCAAACAGATAACTTATGATTTCGTTCCAACGGATCGTGGAGGGTTGGTGCGTCTGATATCGCAAAATGCTCGAGCTGTCGCCAGCATCCACGATTTCCTGCGTTTTCAGATTGCGGATCACCGCACCGGGGACAGCGTCACTGGTAACGGCGAGCTTGGAGTTCACTAGACCTGCCCCAGTCTTGCAATAATGGAAAAATAAGTCATGATGTACAAGTGCCTAGCCGGGCTTGCGTTCGCCACGCTTTGCCTGGGCGCCGATAGTTTTAGCGTCGTAGACCAGATTGTTGCCAAAGTAAACGGCGACATCGTCAGCCAGGACGAGTTGCAGCGCCTGAGCCGTGAGCTGGCGCAGGAGCTGAAACAGCAGCAGGGCGCCTCTCCACAGCAGCTCCAGCAGGAATACGACAAGGAGAAAGAGAACGTTCTCGAACACCGCATTGACGAATTGCTGCTCATCCAGAAGGGCAAGGAGCTGAACATCAATGTCGATTCCGATGTCAGTAAATACATGGCGAATCTGCAGCGGCAATCGGGAATGACGGATCTCGACAAGTATCACGACTGGATCCACCAGCAATCCGGGATGAGCTATGAGGACTTTCTCGCCGAGACCAAGAGTCAGTTCCTCACGCGCGAAGTGATCGGCCAGGAGGTTGGGCGGCACATTAATTTCACCGACAAGGAAGTGCAAGCGTACTACGACGCCCACAAGAAAGATTTTGTGCGCGACGAAAAAGTATATCTGAGCGAGATTTTAATCTCGACTGAAGGTAAGGATGCAGCGGGTATCGCCGCGGCCGAAAAGAAAGCTCAGCAGATAGCGGCCGAGGCGTCTAAAGGTGAGCGGTTCAGCGATCTGGCGCGCGACAATTCCGACGCCATGACGGCCAAAGACGGCGGCACGCTCGGCGGCTATAAGAAAGGCGACTTGGCGAAGGAAATTGAGGATGCGGTCTGGAATCTGCCGAAAGGCGGCGTCACGCAGCCCATCAAACTGGCGACTGGTTTTGAAGTCTTCAAAGTCGACGATCACACTAAGGCCGGGCTGGAGCCTGAAGCCGAAGCCAAACCGGAAATCGAGAATATCTTGTACGGCCCCAAGATGCAGCCCAAGGTGCGCGAGTATCTGACGGAGCTGCGTAGGCAGGCATTCTTGCAGATCAAGCCCGGCTTCGTCGATACAGGTGCTGCGCCCGGCCAAGACACCAAGTGGCAGGATCCGGCTGAACTCAAACCGGAGACCGTCACGAAAGCGGAAGTCGAGCAGAAGACGCGTCACAAGCGCCTGCTTTGGGTGATTCCGATCCCCGGCACCGAAACCACCGTGACGGGAAAGAGCAGTTCGCGATAGCGGCCCTATGAAGTCGCCGTACGCCGGGAACCTGGCGCCGAACGAGATCGTAACGGTCCACCTCCTCGTAATCTCCAAAGAAATCCGGCAGAAGAAGACCGGCGAGCCCTATCTGGCGCTTCATCTCGCCGACCGCACCGGCGAAATTGAAGCCAAAATGTGGGACAACGTCGCCGAGGTGATGCATAGCTTCGACCGTGACGATTTCGTCAAGGTCAAAGGCTTGCTTCAGGTTTATCAAAACCGCTCGCAATTCACCGTTCATCGTTTGCGCCGCCTGGAGGACGATGAGGTCGATTTCGCCGATTACTTCCCGTGCTCGGACCGCGATCCGGAAGAGATGTTCGCGGAATTGCGGGAAACGATCGCGAAGATCGGTAACCCCCATCTGCGCGCACTGCTGGAGGCGGTATTCGACGATCGCCAAATCGCTGCGCTGTACAAAATAGCGCCGGCCGCCAAAAATATTCATCACGCCTGCAGAGGCGGGCTGCTGGAACACGTTCTATCGCTGTGCTCACTGAGCCGCCTCGCCGCATCGCACTACAAAGAAATCGATGCCGATCTGCTGATTACCGGCGCAATCCTGCATGACATCGGAAAAATCGAAGAGCTCTCCTATTCGCGCAGTTTCAGCTACAGCGCGGAAGGACAGTTGCTCGGCCACATCGTGATCGGCTTGCGCATGGTCGATTCGAAAATCGATCGAATCCTCGGCTTCCCTCCAAAGCTGCGAACGCTGGTGGAGCACATGATCATCAGCCATCACGGGGAGCTGGAATTTGGTTCGCCGAAAGTACCGATTTTCGCGGAGGCGCTGCTGCTGCACCACCTCGATAATCTGGATTCCAAAATGGACGCAATGCGGAATGCTCTCAAGCGCGATCCCCATGTTGACGGTGAATTCACCGGCTGGATTGCACCGCTCGAGCGCATTTTGCTGAAGAAGGATCGCTTTCTCAGCGAGGCTCCGCGCGAGCCCCGGCCGCCGGCCCCGAACGAGGAACCCAGCCCTCAAACCAGCCCTCAACCTAAGCCTGAAACCAAGCCCGTTCCGGCCACTTTGTTTGGCGAGAAATTGCAGGCCGTTCTGGAACCGCACAAATGAAAGTGGATGGTACCATTGGGAGTTGTCAGGCTCCGGGCTTCGTGCAATGGACGGCTGTAAACCCCGCCAGGTCCGGAAGGAAGCAACGGTAGCGGCTTAGCCCGTGTGCCGCGGATCACCCGGGGTCTGGCAAACGCTCTCAAGCCCTGAAGCCCGCCCCAATCGCGTGCCCAAAGTAGTTTCATGCCAGGCCAATCGCCCACTATAGAAAAACGTCCGTACCAGGTCATCGCGCGTAAGTATCGTCCTCAAAACTTCGAGGAGCTGATCGGCCAGGAGCACGTTCAAAAGACCCTTTCCAATGCAATCGAAGGCAATCGCCTGGCGCACGGCTACATCTTCTCCGGCCAGCGCGGGACGGGCAAGACCACCGTCGCGCGTATTCTGGCGCGTTGCTTGAATTGTGAGCGCGGCCCGTCTGCAACGCCCTGCGGCGTCTGCGCAAGCTGCACCGAAATCAGCGCCGGAAACTCCATGGACGTGATCGAGATCGATGCGGCTTCCAATCGCGGCATCAACGAAATGCGCGAGATCCGCGAGAACGTCCGGTACCGCCCCGCTCGCGACCGCTACAAGGTTTTCATCGTCGACGAAGCGCACCAGATCACCAAGGAAGCCTTCAATGCGCTGCTGAAGACTCTCGAAGAGCCGCCCGAATGGGTGGTCTTCATTCTGTGCACGACCGAGGCCTACGAAATCCCGAATACGATCGCCTCGCGCTGCCAGCATTTCAGCTTTCGTTCGGTCGATTTCAGCGCGCTCATGGACCGCCTCAAGTACATCGCGGAGCAAGAGGACATCGAAGCGGGCGACGATGTGCTTTCGGTGATCGCGCAGGCGGGAGAAGGAAGCGTTCGGGATTCGCTTTCCGCTCTCGACCAGGCGATCGCCTGCTGCGGAAAGACGCTGCGCGTCGAAGACGTGCACGCGCTGCTCGGTCTGTTCGGCCTGGAATCGCTGCGCGCGGTGGCGGATGCAGTCGGGCAACAGGATGGCGCGCGCATGCTCGAAATCGTGGAGGATCTCGAGCGTAATGGGAGAAGCCTGCAACATTTCTGCCGCGAGCTGGCGCGATATTGGCGCAATCTGCTGGTCGCGAGAATCGCAGGCAAGCCGACCCCACTCATAGCGGCGTCGGAGCGCCAACAGGAGCAACTGCTCGAGACCGCGAAGCTGTTCAGCGAAGAGGATCTGACGCGTTACCTGAACATAACGCTCGAACTATACAAAGCGCTGCAATCTTCGCTGCAGCCGCGGCTCCATCTGGAGCTCGGATTGATTAAATTGGTGCAGGCCGGCAAGCTGCAATCCATTGAGGAAGCGTTGGCGGGATTAGGAAAGCCGCAGCCCGCCGCAGGTCCGCCGCTCACGGCCTCTTCCCGCACCGGAGCGCTGCGGCCGCCTGCCTTTCAAGCCCCGGCCAAGCAAGCCGCGCCGGAACCAACGGGCGATCTGCGCCGTGATTTACAAGACGCGCTCTGCAAAGCGGGCATGGAACACAGCGCGGACGCGGTCGAGCATTCGGAAGTTCGTCTGGAGGGCAGCGATCTTGTGCTGCGCGCTCCCAAATCCATGGCGCTGCTGCTTAAGGATGCCGGCGTGCAGCGGATCGCATCCGAAGTGGCGGGAAAGTCTGTGCGTGTGCGCGTGGAGCTTGGAGACGACGCGAACCCCGCATCCGCGTCCACTCGCGAGAGACCCGCCGAAAATGATGAACTGCGCCAGCGCGCGCTATCGCATCCGGGCGTGAAGCGCTTTCAGGAGCTTTTTCCCGGGGCGCAAGTCCGCACCGTGCGAAATTTGAATGAGTAACGGAAGGGAGCAACACAACCAGCCATGAAGATGCCCGGCAACATGCAGAACATGATGAAGCAGGCGCAGCAGATGCAGCAGAAGATGCAGGAGCAGATTGCGTTGATTCGCGTCGAGGCATCGGCGGGCGGCGGAATGGTGAGCGTCAGGATGGATGGCCACAAGAGCGTGCTCGGCGTGAAAATCGATCCGGAAGTGGCGGGCGATGTCGAGATGCTGCAGGACATGATGGCGGCTGCTTTCAACGAAGCCGCTAAGAAGGTGGACGAAGAGGCCCAATCGAAAATGGGCGGCATGCTGGGCGGTCTCGGACTGCCGCCAGGACTGCTCTAAGCCTGGTATCGAATGGCAGAATTCGCCGAGCCGCTCGCCCGGCTCATTCAGGAATGTAAACGCCTTCCCGGCATTGGGCAGAAATCCGCTCAACGGATCGCGTTTCATCTGCTGCGCGTCTCGCGCCAGGAGGCGCAAGACCTGTCGCAGGCCATACTGGATGTGAAAGACAAGCTCGGAATTTGCGCCCAATGCAATAACATCAGCGATGGCGAGCTATGCCTTTACTGCCGCGATCCGCATCGCGAGCGGTCGCAAATTTGCATCGTCGAGGAGCCGCATAACATTTTGCCGATCGAAACGACCCACGCGTTTCGCGGCTTGTACCATGTGCTGCACGGAGCGATTTCGCCTTTGCGCGGCATCGGGCCGGACCAGCTCAAGATCAAGAACTTGGTCGACCGTCTTCACCAGAACGAAATTGAAGAGATCATCGTGGCGACCAACCCAACAGTGGAAGGCGAAGCGACGGCGGTCTATCTTTCAAGACTCCTGAAGCCGCTGGGGCCGCGAGTCACCCGCATCGGCATGGGTATCCCGGTCGGCAGCGATCTCGAATTCGCCGACGAAGTGACCATGTCGCGCTCACTCGAAAACCGCCGCGATATGTAGGAGGTTCCAGACAGCGATGAGATTTACGTTTTGAGCACCAACGGGACACCACTGAGGCCTAGATGCCGATCAGTTGACCAGCAAACTCGTATCGAGCGCTGCTTCATGATGGACAGTCCGTGAGCGTCTGCCAAGGTAAGCTGTTGATCTGCGAACTTCCGTAGGAAGGCGCTCGCACGTTGCAACTCTGACCGGTCAAAACGCTCTATAGCTATCGGCAATGTCTCGACGAGGTTGATAAACTGAAGCCCTCTTTGGTAGTCATAGCGCCGGAGGAACCAGCCGTGGCCCTCTACCACCACAAGACCTGAAGTAATCAGCGCTGGTGGAGCGCTGAACAGCCGCTTAAAAAGCGGATGATATGTATCTGACCGGTCGACGAAGGCGATAAGGGCCGAAGTATCGACATACGCATCAGTCCTTGACGCCATAAACCATGTCATCAATCGACTGGCTGGATTCTGGATCTCCCGTCTCGACCATCCCTGCGTACCGCATCCAGGGCTTGTCGCCGGGAACGGGAAGGTTTTGCCGAATAGCCCGCCGAACGAATTCGGCGGTCGAAATTCCAAGCGCTTTTGCTTCCTTCTTCACTTGTTTGTACTCTGCCTCGTTAACCGCGATGAGAGTGCGTACCATGTTATCGCCTTTCCCTTTGACGATAACAGTCCGCCGAGCGATATGCAACGCTACACTGAAAACAGTGCTGGTCACGATTTCTTCTCAGCCGGAGCGGCCGAAATGGCTGCGCGCGCCGGCTCCCGTTGGTGAGAATTATCGCGAGCTTAAAGCGCTGGTTACGCGGCTTCAATTGCACACCGTGTGCGAAAGCGCGGCTTGCCCGAATGTCGGCGAGTGCTGGAACCGGCGCACGGCGACCTTCATGATCCTCGGCAATGTCTGCACCCGGCGCTGCGGCTTCTGCGCGGTGCAGAAAGGGGCGCCGCTTGCGGTCGATTACGATGAACCGCGGCGAGTGGCGGAAGCTTGCTCGGCCTTGGGGCTGCGCTATGCCGTGGTCACTAGCGTCAATCGCGACGACCGGAAAGATGGCGGCGCGGAGCTGTTCGCGTTGACCATCGAAGCCATTCGCGAACGCGTCCCGGGCTGCAGAGTCGAAGTGCTGGTGCCCGATTTCCAAGGGTCGCACGCGGCCATGGATATTGTCATGAACGCGCATCCCGATGTGCTGAATCACAACACCGAAACCGTGCCACGCCTTTACCGGCAGGTCCGGTTGGGTGCGCGCTACGAACGATCGCTCAACATGCTGCAGTACGCGAAGCAGCTCCGCCCGCACATTCCGACTAAATCGGGGCTGATGCTGGGCCTCGGCGAAACACAAGCGGAAGTGCTGCAAGTCATGCGCGATTTACACGATCATCACGTCGACATTCTGACGCTGGGTCAATATCTGCGTCCTTCGATAAAGCACCTGCCCATTCTGCGCTACGTTCCACAAGAAGAGTTCGACGAGTTCAAACAAGCCGGACGAGAGATGGGTTTCGCGCACGTCGAAGCCGGCCCGCTGGTGCGCAGCTCTTACCACGCCGACAGCTCGCAAGAGAGCGCGGCAGCCTTGCAGCATTGCACTCACTGAAGCGGCAGCGTCAAACTTGCGATACAGCCCGGACCGTCGGAGGCGTTGCGCAGCGCTAGCGATCCGTTATGTGCTTCGGCGATTTGCCGGCTGAGCACCAGCCCGATTCCCGAGCCGCCGCGCTTGGTCGTAAAAAACGGCACGAACAAATTGGCCGTGTTGGAGAGCCCGGGTCCTTCGTCGCGAACCTTGATCTCGACATTCATAGAGTTTCGCTCGTGCCGCACAAATACTCGTCCGCCCGTCTCCTGAGCGGCATCGACGGCATTGCGTATCAGGTTGATCAAGACCTGCTCGAGCTGATCCGCGTCCCCTTGTATGGTTAGCGGCGGGCATTCCTCGTAGAAAACCTGCATGCGTGTTTCAAGACGGGTCACGCGGCGCAGCAGCGCGTTTATTTCAACCGGCGCGAATTTCGGCGGCGGCAGTTTCGCCAAACGCGCGTAGGAGCTCATAAAACGGCTGAGCGATTCCGAACGCGACGCAATCACGTTCAATCCTCGCGACATATCTTCGGTCCAATCTTCGGGCTTCGGATCGCTCTTCACCAAACTTTCCAGGCTCTGGGCGATAGAGCGGATGGGAGTTAGAGAATTGTTCAACTCGTGACCGATAACCCGCACCAGGCGCTGCCAGGCTTGCAGTTCCTCTTCACGCAGCGGCCGGGTGAGGTCCGTGACCACCAGCAGTTGGTGAGGCACGCCGCCTTCGCGAAACTGGCTGCGTCGAATTCCCCAGCGCCCGTTCGTACCGGCAAAAGACCGCTGGATGGTTTGCTCGGGTTCGCCGGCCAAATATTCCGCCAAACGCAAGGAGGTCGCATCGCGCGCCAGAACGCGCTCGGCTGGCTGCGCCAGCAGCCGTTCCCCCGCCCGATTCACCAGCCGTAACGATTGCTGTGGATCGAACGCGAACACGGCCACATCGATCTCCTCCATGACTTTGCGAAGCAGCGCGGTCGCTTCCAGCGCGCCGAGACGTTGATCGCGCAGCGTGGCGGCCATGGCGTTTACTTGCAGCATGACCTCGCCCATCGGCTCCTTCGGATTATCGACACGCCCGCGAATGGAGTAGTCTCCTTCGCGCATCGCTTCCAGACAGATTAGCGAGTGTTCGCAAGGGACCGGCGACGCGCCCGCGAGCGGCGAAGCAGAAACCCAGCCAGCACAAGACCACCAGCAGATCGAGCGTCCATTGCGTTCTGCCGGAGAAGCCGTCCACGGCAAGCAGAATCACGCACACCAACACAGCCGGCAATCCGCCTAGCAGAGCGAACAGCAGGACCCGCGCGTCATGGCTCAGCCGGGGCGCGGTCACGTGGTTCCCGTTTACAACCCGAAGCGCTGCAGGCGGCGGTAGAGAGCGCTGCGGCTCAGCCCCAGAGCATTGGCCGCATGGCTCACGTTGCCGCCAAAGCGCGCCAGGGCCTTCTTAATCAGGAATTCTTCCACATCTTCCAGGCTCATATCTTCCAGGCGCGGCGTGCCTCCGCTTGCCGAGCGCAACGCCAGATCGCCTGCTTTGATCGCGTTATCCTGCGCCATCAGCACCGCGCGCTCCACGACGTGGTTCAGTTCGCGCACGTTGCCTTGCCAGGCGTGATCGGCCATCGCTTGCAGCGCGTTTTGGTCGAAGCCGGTGATGCTTTTGCGATAGCGGCGCGCGTGCACTCCCTAGAAAATGATTGGCTAACGGAGCGATATCCTCGCGCCGTTCCCGTAGCGCGGGAACGTGAATCTCGATGGTGTTCAGCCGGAACAGCAGATCCTGCCGGAACCGCCCGTTTTGCACTTCGTCGGTCAAATTCGCGTTGGTGGCCGAGATCACGCGCGCATCCACTCGCTTCGTTTTCGAAGAGCCGACGCGCTCCATCTCACCCACTTCGAGCACGCGCAGCAGCTTGGCCTGCAGATTCATGGGAACGTTGGCGATCTCGTCCAAAAACAAGGTTCCGGTATCGGCTAATTCGAAGCGCCCGACGCGGTCCATTTTGGCGTCCGTGAATGCGCCTTTGACGTGGCCGAACAGCTCGCTTTCAAAGACACCTTCCGCCAGCCCGCCGGCGTTCACCGTGACCATAGGCTTAGCGGCGCGGGCCGAGATGGCATGCAACATCCGCGCGACCACTTCTTTGCCGGCGCCCGGTTCGCCGGTGATCAGCACGTTTGCATCCGATGGACCGACGCGCGAGATCAGCTCCAGCACAGGCTGCATGGCCGGAGATTGGGCGATCATGGTCGGCAGGTGGTCGGCGCGCAGAAGCTGGTTTTCAGCCTCCAATCGCTGGCCGCGCCGGATCGCTTCGCTCAATTCGAGTTGGGTGCGGACGATAGAGGAGAGCCGCTCGTTCTCCCAGGGCTTCTGAATGAAATCGCGAGCGCCCCGGCGCATCGCTTCCACCGCGATATCGACGCTGCCCCAAGCGGTCATTACGATCACCGGCAGCATCCCATCGAGAGCCTGAATCTTGGCGAGCAGGTCGAGCCCTTCCTGGCCGGAGGTCGTGTCGCGCGTATAGTTCAAGTCGATGATGGCCGCGTCGTAATCGCGGTTCTCTATCATCTGCAGAGCCTGCGCCGGGGATTCGGCCGTCTCGGTCTTAAAACCTTCGCGCTTCAGGAGCAGCCGCACCGCTTCGAGCACATCGGGCTGATCGTCGGCGACGAGAATACGCATTTGAGACGGCATGATGTTCCGCTCTAGCGGAGCGAAGTCCGCTCCCTTGCGGTCGCGGTTCTGTTTCGGGGTGGCATCTAATTTTGTGTGATCCAACCATCCTCGATTTGGATAATGCGGTGCCCGTACTCGGCATTTTTCTCGTTATGCGTCACCTGCACTATGGTGGTGCCCTGGTCGTTGAGCCGTTTGAACAGCTCCATGATTTCTTTGCCCTGGCTCGAATGCAGGTTGCCGGTTGGCTCGTCGGCCAGAATCAATTTCGGGCTCGCAATCATGGCGCGGGCGACGGCGACAAGCTGCTGCTGTCCTCCGGAGAGTTGATTTGGATAAAGATCTTTCTTGCCCACCATGTTGAAGCGATCGAGCGAGTCGCACACGATGCTCTGGCGCTCCGACTTCTTGATGTTGCGATAGGACAGCGGGATGTCGAGGTTTTCGTAAACCGTCAGCGAATCGAGCAGATGGTAGCTCTGAAATACAAAGCCGATGTACTTTTTGTACAGCTCGGAGCGGTCCTTCTTACTCATCCGGTGAATTGGATGATCGAAAAAGTGATACTCACCCGTCCAGGCGCTGTCGTGCATTCCCAGCAGGTGCAGCAGGGTGGACTTCCCCGCCCCGGAAGGCCCCATGATGGAGATGAACTCGCCTTCCTTGATGTCAACGTTGATGCGGCGGAGCACGAAGGTCTTGGTAGGACCGTGCTCGAAATATTTTTCGATATTGCGAAGAGAAATCATTGGATCTCATTCATAGCGTAAAGCAGCGACCGGATCGGGATGAGGGAAGCGGCTAAAGCCACGCGGGCGATCAATACAGATCGAAGCAGATGCGACGCATAGCTAGCGCGAGACTAGTCGCGCATATGCGGAATGGGCCGAACGTCTGGTTTGATAACCATGGGCCGGTAATACGGCCCATGCGGCGAAAAGCGGATTCCGTGAGTCTGATTCACTTGGAACACGACAAGCCGGCGCGCGTGAGTGAACAGCGCGATACCGAACAGCAGGACGGCGACGGCGACGATGTCGATGTTTCGCATCATACCGGGACTTCCATGTTTTCCTCCACCACGCGTCCGTCGAAGAGGTGAATGGAGCGGTCGGCGTAGCGGGCGTAGCGCGGGTCGTGAGTCACCATGCAGATGGTCGCGCCGCCGCGATGGAGTTCGCGCAGCAGTTCCATGACCTGCTCGCCATTTTGCGAATCGAGGTTTCCAGTTGGCTCATCGGCAAGCAGGATGGAGGGATCGCCGGCCAGCGCGCGCGCAACGGCAACGCGCTGCTGTTGACCTCCGGAAAGCTGCGAAGGATAGTGCTTGATGCGATGCGACATGCCGACGCGCTCCAGCGCTTCGTGAACCTTCTTCTTGCGCTCGCTGCCAGGCATACCGCGATAGGTGAGCGGCAGCTCGACGTTTTCGTAGACGTTCAGGTCGCCAATCAAATTGAAGGCCTGGAAGATGAAGCCGATCTCGCGGTTGCGAATGCGCGCGCGCTCGGAGAGCTTCAGGCTCTGCACCGGTTTGTTGTTCAGAATGTAGGTTCCGGAGCTCGGGGAATCGAGCAGCCCCAGAATGGCCAGCAGCGTCGATTTTCCGCAGCCGGAGGGTCCGGAAATAGAGACGTATTCGCCTCGCTGGATATCCATATGGATTCCCGAGAGAGCGTGGGTCTCCACTTCATCGGTGACGAACACCTTGGTTACGCCATCCAGATGGATCAACGGCTCGGATGCATTCATTGCTGCTTTCAGACCTCCTGTATCAGTTTCAAATACGTGTTCCAGCTTCTACTGGTTCAATCGAATTCTTTGGTACGCATCATACTGCGACATGTCGGACAGGATCACACGGTCGCCGACCTTGAGCCCGTCCTTCACTTGAATGGTATTCACGGAGGCGGCGCCGAGCTTCACGTTGACGCGGCTGGCTCCCTTGCCATCCGGATCTATTTTGAACAAACCGATGGTGGTGTCCGGCTCGCCGGAAACAGGCCTATCCACATAAACTACGTTATCCAGATGCTCGATTTCGATAGTGCCGTCCACGCTCAACTCCGGACGGGCACCCTGCGGCATAGGGCCCATCAGCGTGACATCTACTCCGACGGTGCCGTTCAGAGCCGCCGGATCGATACGGCTTACGCGGCCGGGAATCAGCCCATTTCGCGTGTCGATGCTCGCATCGAGCCCAATTCGAACGCTTTTCATCTGCGTCTCAGCGATTTGCAAGACGGCTTTCAACTTCGTCGGGTCGGCCACTTTCGCAAGCAGCGTGCCGGACGGGACGCGTTGGCCGACTTCGACGTCCACTTCCTGCAACTGGCCCTCAATGGGCGAGCGGATTGTTAGTTGTTCGACCTGTTTCTCTTTTTCGTCGTAGGCGGCCTGAGCGCTTTGGACTACGACCTGTTGTGCATCGATTTGCGCTTTGATGGACTCGTCGGCGATTGCAAGACGTTGCTTCTGGAGCGCAACGCGGTTTCGAAACTGATTTGCCGAATCGACCGAAAGCTTTGATTCCAGATCGCTCTTCAGGTTCAGCCGCGTGAGTTCGAGGTCGCGATCGGCTGTCAGTTTGGCTTGCGTGTATTGCGATTCCAGCTCGGCGAAGGTGGCCTTCTGGTCCAGCTTGTCGCTTTCCAGCTTCACCTTAGTATTTGCCAGGTCGGCTTGATCCTGCTTGAGCGTCCATTCGGCCGTTTGCGCCGCGAGTTCCAGATCCGGATCGGCCAGGACCATGATCACGGCCCCTTTTTTGATAACGTCGGTACCTGCGCGGCGGACAATATCGACGACGCGCGAATCGACGGCGGCGTTGATCCAATAAATCTGCTCCGGCTTCAAAGCGCCCAAGCCGCGCACCTGCATTTCCATAGGACCGCGCTTCACCGTACCTGGCCAAAGTCCGCTCATGTCTACCGAGGGAGCTGCAGGTTTTAGACGCGCGAGCGCAACGGTGGTGCCGCCGATTGCGGCCAGCACTACGACGCCAATCACGATCCGCTTGATTAAACGCCGGCGGGCTACTTCTTTCCCGCGAGGAACATCCATGCCCATAACAATTTCAATTCTGTAAGAAGCATTTCAGCGGCCAACGGGTGAGGGCCGCCCAACATGCTGATTTCACGGGAATAATACCAGATTACCAAACGAACTGGTGTCCGCATCTGGGAATTCATCGTTGGATAGCGGCACGCGGAGGCAACCTAACGAAACGAACCCACCGCAAGAGGAGGCGAAGAGATGGCGTATTTTGCGAAACGGGAACTATGGTTCGGATTGACGGAAGGTTCATTTTGCCGAACGAACTGGTCCCGCTGCGAAACGAACCCAATTCCGGTTCTGGGTCGTTCTTTTTGGAGCTTCAGCAGGGTGGTTAAGGCTTTGTGGAAGGCTCGATTGTAGGTGGTCGCGTAGCGGAGGTATAAGGATAGGCGCTTTTCGTCGACGCCATTTTCTGAGAAGCATTCGTTTTGCAGCCGGATGGCGCGCTGTTCGAGCCAATAGGACTGGGCTAACTCGTTGACGAGCAAAGTTTCGGTTGGATTGGCGGGGCGATGTTCTTCGAGGAGGTCGTCGCGCAGGGCTTCGAAGGCGGCGGGATCTTCGCCGCGCGATGACCAGTTCGCCGGAGGCGAGGCCGTGCTTCAGGGAATTGCGAGACGAAGCCAATTTACCGTGCGGTGTGGACGGACCGGTGGAGTGGAGCGCGTTGCGGCGATTCGCGGCATCCCGAGCTTCGGAAATGGAGTGGGTCGGGCGGGTTCGGCCGGAGAGGCGGTGCGGGGGAATTTGCGAAACGAAGCCAATTGGTTCATCACTCCTGTTCGAGTTCCGAGTGGGCGCGGCAATTGACGCGATTTGCGGAACGAAGCCAATTTCGACAGCTTCGGCTTTGAGGCGTTTGATTTCAGTTTTTTTGGCTTTGCGCTCGGCGGCGCGGCGTTCTGTGCGGGCTTGACGGGGGGACATAACGAGGTTTCCTTTCCGGATGGGCGTGTTTGCCCGGAGGGAGAATAGCATTCGGAAGGGGGCGACGAGAACGGCTGGGAGCTGGATTTCGGGTGTAAGTTATTGATGGATTTGGGAGCGGATTGTTTGGGCGGAGCGGTGATTGAGATCAGGGCGTTCTGACTCAGGTGGCGGTCGAGGCAGACTGGTCGAGTGCCAACCCACGAAAACCAAGCTGGTTCGAGAGTTCCAGGGCTGTGGCGGCGAGCGAGAACTGGCACCTCTAGGCTCTTCTTGCCTCTAACGCTTCATTTTTTCCATGAAACGCGCTGGTCGGGCGAAGATAATCAAGTGACCCGGTGCCGGGTCTTTCATTATTCCGCTACAGCTATTCGGCGTCGCGATTCCGGTGGACATGACCGTATCGACGTTGAAGCTTCTTTGGTTGGGATTGGGATAACAGAGCACACGACCGTCTGCCCACACCTGTATCGACTGCGTCTGGCTCGGGTAGATTCTGAGGATCCCCGGGCCATCTTTATCGGTGGTCAGATCCGTGTGCTCCGCGTGACTCTTCGCCACCTTACTAGACCCTCCAACGAAAACCAAGACCCGCTGGTTCGGGATAGGTTTGCCGTTTCGGCCATCCAACACTCGCACCGCGATAGCTACACTTTTTGGCACACCCTCATTCTGCGCCCTCAATAGCGAGCCGGAAGAAAATACGGCAGCCACAAAGCACAATGCAACGGCTAACCGACTCCGAATTTGAGCGTTCATTAGCATGGCCCCCTGTGGACACCCTTGTCTCTGAAATCGACGAAGTAGTGGATAATTGCGCCGATTGGCGTCTGCCAAGTCAAGTAGGCGGCTGCGTCAATAATCAGTGAATGAGTCGCATCCGTCGCTGCGTCATTCAGCCGCACATTCCCCACATTCCCACATTCCGCAAATAGTTCCCGTTTGACTCTTTGTTTCATAGCCCCTAGTAGGTCATCGAACAATTAACCCATCAGACGCACTTTACGAGCTTGGATCGCCGAATGCGGGCGTCTCGGGTCAGGAGCGGAATGCGATGAGTCAAACTCGTCGCGGCAATTATTTCGTCGGCTGGGTCGGATTGGAAATCGAGAGCGCGGAGATTCAGGCACACTTGCCGGGTGATGGGCCAAACATGCACCTGGTCCAAGGCAGCCGCCAGGGGTTCATGGTCGAGGCCATAGCGAAGGCGGCCTAGCTCGTTCAGTTTTGCGATTTCCCAGAGAACGATCCCCGAAATGCTCCATTCAGGATCTTCGCTGAGGACGGCGCGCTCGTGCGGGGTGACGCTTCCCTCGATTGCCTTGATCAGAATATGAGTGTCCAGATTGAGCATCCCAGGCGGCTCCAGTCGAAAAAAGATCGTCTTGCGGATCGGACGCCATGTCTTTGAGGCTTCCGATTAAGCCGGAACAGGAATACGGAACCGGCGTCACCTTGGCCAGGGGCCGCCCCCGCCTGGTAATAACAATGCCATCGGCGGGCAGACCGTCGAGCAGATGGAGACACTGCTTCCGAAACTCGCTGATGTTGAGCGTCCTCACAATCGTAATTGTACAACGGATTGTACACCTCGTGCGAGCGAGAATTAATCCGCGGGACGGCAACTTATGGCATGAGGACTCGTGCGATATTTTCTGCTGTTGGCTTTGGGCTTGTGCATGCCGGCGCAATTTTTCGGGCAGGATGTGTCCTTTAGCCCGGCTACTTTGTCGTTCGGAACCGAGCAGGTTGGGGTCCGGAGCGGCCCACAGATGGTCACGCTTACGAATTCGAGCGGTCGAACATTGACCGGCATACGATTTTCTCAGGACGAAACGGATGGGGAATTTTACCCGACAACTACATGCGGTATCGTGTTGCAACCGGCGGAGACATGCTCGGTCTCGGTAACTTTCAACCCGGCGACCTCTGGAGTGCGGGCTGCCACACTTTAGGTGGTCCTTTACCTTCGATACGACCACACTTGCGAGCGGCACGCATACGGTTTCGGTTACCGCTACATCGACTAGCGGGCAATCGGGGGCGACCAGCGCTAGCTTCACGGTTGCGAATTGGAGTGGGGCGGCGGCGAATCCGATACGAATGGCGATTGACAGCCCGCGCGCCGGCACGACCTATAGCGGCGTGGCGCTGGTTGGCGGGTGGGCGCTGGACGATGTTGCGGCGATTTCGAGTGTATCGGTTGCGGTGGATGGCGTCGCGTACGGAAATGCGAGTTATGGCACGGATCGGGCCGATGCCTGCGCTGCTTTTCCAGGCCGGCAGGGATGCCCGAATGTGGGTTGGAATTTTTGGCTTGATACGACGCTGCTGCCGGATGGCGCGCACACGGTGGCAGTGACGGCGAATTCGAGCGGCGGCGGGCACGGCACGGTTACCGCACCACTTCTGGTCGGAAATAGTTCGTCGCAGAATCCGATTCGCGTCACGATTGACCAGCCCAATGCGCAGAGCGGCGCTTTCAGCGGCACGGTTAATTTCGGCGGCTGGGCGCTGGATGACACGCTGGACAACAATGCGGCCATCGAGCGCGTGGGCGTCTCTATCGATGGACTGGCAGTAGGCGATGCGGTTTATGGCGCTTCGCGAACGGACGTGTGCGTGGTTTATCCGAACCGCGCCAACTGCCCCAACCCCGGATGGAACTTCAGCCTGGATACGACCGCGCTTCCGAACGGCGCGCATACTCTGGAAATCACCGCTTTCGCGCGGCGGCCAGCACGCGACTGCCGCAAGTTCGTTCACGGTTTCGAATTCGATGCCGGTGAACGGCACGCGAATTTTTATCGATCAGCCCGGGCCTCAGAATTCGATGGTTACCGGCGTCACGCGATTTTCAGGCTGGGCC
Source organism: uncultured Acidobacteriaceae bacterium (assembly GCA_963787545.1). Classification (GTDB taxonomy): domain Bacteria; phylum Acidobacteriota; class Terriglobia; order Bryobacterales; family Bryobacteraceae; genus Bog-105. The sequence goes on along the minus strand of CAWBDW010000012.1, from coordinate 178,606 downwards.
ATCAACGACAACGCGGCACTCAATACTGTTGGAATTTTCGTCGATGGCACGCTGGAGGGAAACGCGACGTACGGCGCGAACCGGCCCGATGTATGCGTCGCGTATCCGGAGCGGCCCAATTGCCCGAACGTGGGCTGGATGTTTACGCTCGATACTACGCAGCTAGCCGACGGCGTGCATACGCTGACGGTCGCGGCCGGCGTGGACCGGCCAAACGTTGCATCGAGCATTGGCTCGGTGAGTACCAGCTTCACGGTCGCTAATTGGAGTACGGCCAACCCTATGCGAATTACAATCGACGCTCCCACTGCGCAGAGCACCTTGAGCGGAGTTGTGAACGTGGGCGGTTGGTCCATTGAAGATGTGGCGGCGATCTCCGGCGTTTCGATCTCGGTAGACGGCGTGCCGGCCGGCGCGGCGGTTTATGGCGCAACGCGCACCGATGTCTGCAATGCTTTTCCGAATCGGCCAGGCTGTCCGGATGTCGGCTGGAATTTCGCTCTTGACACTACGACGTTGGCCGATGGAATACACACGCTGGATGTGATCGCCACCTCGAGCGGCGGACAACATACTACTGCGGCGACTGTGTTCACAGTGGCGAATCTGGCGGGCAGCGCGCTCAAGATGTACATCGATATTCCGAATCCGTGGAGCGGCGCTTTCAGCGGTCTTGCGGCGTTCGGAGGATGGGCGGTCGACGATCAGGCGGCGATCGCGAGCGTCACGATCTCGGTGGACGGATTGGCAGTGGGGACTGCGAGCTACGGCGCGTCGCGCAGCGATGTTTGCACGGTTTTTCCCGGCCGGCAGGGCTGTCCGAATGTCGGATGGAATTATTCGCTCGACACTACACGCTATGCAAATGGAACGCATACGCTGGACGTCACGGTGATGGCAGCGAACGGCGACCGGGCAACGCAGAGCCAGATATTTCCGGTTAGCAACTGAGGTCCGCTTGCTTACGCGCGCGGTTCTGTTGGATTGAGCGCGGCTTCGAATTCGGCTAGCGGCTTGGTATTGAGCACGTCGGCGGGTTCGAGCCAGCCGCGGCGGGCGGTGATGACTCCGAAGCGCATGTTTTGCAGATGGGCCGTGCGATGAGCGTCGGTCGAAATCGTGAATTGGCAGCCGCGGCGTTTGGCGGCGCGCACCAGAGCGCTTGGGAGATCGAGCCTTTCGGGGCTGGCGTTGATTTCGAGAAACACGCGGCGTTCGGCAGCTTTGGCGGCCACTCGCTCGAAATCGAAGGGGTAGGATTCGCGCTGCAGAAGAATGCGGCCGGTCGCGTGTCCTAAAATGCGCAGTGAGGGCGATTCGAGCGCGCGCAGGAAGCGATCGGTCATTTCCGCCGGCTCGAGATTGAAATAGCTATGCGCGCTGCCGATGACCAGATCCAGTTCGGCGAGCGCATCTTCGGCCAGATCCATTGATCCGTCGCGCAGGATGTCGCATTCAAGACCCGAGAAGACGCGCAGCGGAAGTCCAGCGCGGTTCAGTTCGCGCACCTGACGGGCAAAGTCGACGACACGTTTCTCGTCGAGTCCATTTGCCATAGCGAGCGCCTTGGAATGATCCGTAATGGCGATGTACTGATAACCCAGTGCGGCGGCGGCTTCGGCCATTTCGCCGAGCGTGGCTCTTCCGTCGGTCGCGGTGGTGTGCATGTGCAGATCGCCGCGAAGATCGGATAACTCGATCAGCTTCGGGAGCGTGCCGCTCTGCGCAGCTTCGAGCTCTCCGGAATTTTCGCGCAGCTCGGGCGGAATCCAGGCGTAGCCGAGCCGCTGGTACACGTCTTCTTCGCTCTCGCCGGCGACACGGCGGTTATCTTCGAGCGTGAATAAGCCGTATTCGTTCAAGGTGAGGCCCTGTTTAATGGCGTTGGTGCGCAGAACGACGTTGTGTTCCTTGCTGCCGGTGAAGTATTGGAGCGCCGCGCCGAAGCTTTCGTGCGGCAGCGCGCGCACATCGACTTGCAGGCGTTCCAGGCCAAACGTCACGCTGGCCTTGTTCGGGCCTTGTCCCAGGACCTGTTGAGTCTTCGGATGAGCGACGATGCGGTTCAGCGTTTCGGCGGCTCCCGGGCCGGTGACCAGCAGATCCAGATCGCCGATGGTTTCGCGGCCGCGGCGCAGACTGCCCGCGGTCTCTACCTTTTCGATGCCTGGCAGAGCGGAAAATTCGGCGGCTAGCTCGTCGGCGGTGCGGCGTCCGAAGCTAAGCAGAAAACGGCCGGCGCTCTTACGATAAGCTTTCGATGCCGCGCAGGACTTTTTCTTCCAGCTTGGCGCCCATGCGGGGCAACTCGCGCAGCTTCTGCTCGCGGCAGATGCGCTCCAGATCGTCTACCGTTTTGACGCCGTGATGTTCATAAAGGAGCGCGATGCTTTTCGGACCGAGGCCCTGAATTTTGAGCAGCTCGAGCGCGGAGGCGGGATATCTCGCCAAGCATTTCATCGCGGCGCTCGAAACTTCCGCGCTGGCAGATCTCGGCGAGCACGGCGGCCAAACCTTTTCCGATTCCGGCAATTTCGGTGACCTTGCGCTCGGGATTGCAAACGATGTCGGCGACGCGCTCGGGATAGCCGACGATTACAGAGGCGGCATTGCGATAACTGCGAATGCGGAAGCCGTCCTCACCGGCCACTTCCATCAGGTCGGCGGTTTCGGAAAGCAGGCCGGCAATTTCTTTGTTTTCCATTTCAAAGATTGTGTGCTATTCGCGGCCGCTCCAGGAACGGCCGCGGCGGAGCCAGCGCCAATACGCGGCACGCTCGGTTTTTTCGGAAGAAAGCCCGGACGGTTCGACATGGATCAGCACATCGGCGACCCAATGCAAGCGATCTTTGATGGCGTTCTTTACTTCGGTAGCGATGTCGTGCGATTCGCGCACGGTCATGTCGGGATCGACCTCCAGGTGCAGATCGACGTGATATTTCAAGCCGGTTCGGCGCGCGAAACACTTCTCGATGCCGAGCGCGCCCGGGACACTGAGCGCCACTTCGCGAATCTGGCTCATTTTGCGGGGCTCGGGCATGGTGTCGAGCAACTGTTCGACGGTACGGCGCACGACGCGGACGGATAAAAGAAAAACGATGACGCCGATGATCATGCCGCCAATGTGATCCGCGGCTCCGAAGCGCAGGGGATCGGCCAAGGTGAAGCCGACCGCGATGATGGCGACAGCGGTTGAGATGAGATCTGTGATGTCGTGCCAGGCGTCGGCTTCGAGCGCGGTGCTGGCGATGCGCCGCGAGGAACGGAATTTCAAACCGGCCAGCGCGATTTTCAGAATCACGGCGGCGGCCAGGGGGTACAGTGCGTAAAGCTGCAATTCGCTGCGCTCGCCAAGATTGCGCAAGCCGTTCCAGAAGATGGCCGCGCCGGCTAGCAGCAGCATGGCTCCGACTGCCAGGCCGGCGAGGGTTTCGTAGCGCCCGTGGCCGTAGGGGTGTTCGTAATCGGGTGGCTTGCTAGCGAGCCACAGACCGGCATAGACGATGGCGGAAGAGAGCACATCGCCGGCAGCTTCGAGGCCATCCGACACAACGGCGGCAGAGCCCGCCTGCAGGCCGACCCAAATTTTAGCGATAGCGAGAACCACGCCGACGCTCACGCTGAGCAGCGCGATCCGCCGCCCGATTCGCTCGTCGTCGCCCGCGGCGCTGGGCAGCGCATCCGCGATCATACGCTTCGAGGATATCGCGGGCGCGGCCGCCTGCTGGGAAAACCGGAAGCTAGCAGGCGGAAGCCGCTGCCTTTGAGATCTGGAAATTCTGGGGAAGAGGTATGACGGCAGCTTCCATCAGTATCTCGATAGCTTTTTCTTTAATCGCTACCGCCTCCGCATATGGCAAAAAGCCATCGTTCGAAACGAAAGCCAGGTCCGTCCGTCCGCGAAAGTAAGTCGTTATCAGTGTAGTTGCGTTTCTCCAAGGAACAGCGACGGTGACCCCGAGAAAACTATCTATCTGAAATGTCTGGTAATTCTCCGGTATATCCAGACGTCCCATGTTCGAAAAGGCACAGTCATAGCTTCCTTTACTTTTCCGCAGAAGGCTGATGAGTTTGGGAACGGAGGTATGGAGCTGTTCGGCGGTCAGTAAGTGCTCATATGCATTCAAACGGTCCACCTTTTCAGTTATCGACTGTTTAAGCCTTCTAGTTAAACCCCAGAACTCTTCTTGCGGATCGCGGCTCAGTGATAGTGGAATAGTCGGAGCATAGTTGAACATCATGCCGGGCTCGATAGATCCGATGAACCTGCGAATGTCGACAGGACACATCATCTTGTTCTTGAACCTCGAACGGTTCACCTGGCGAAACGCCAGTAAGAAAGCCACACAGAATGCAGCGTACGGCGTGACGCCTTCCGCTTTGCAGCGGCGAGCCAGCTCCGCGGACTCGTTCGCGTCCGCTCTCCAATAGATGAGGTAAGGTTCGCCTGGCGGGTTTCGTTTTTACGGTTTTCACAGTCAAGGCAAATAACCGGAACAGCAACGCTTTACTCTTGACAAGGAGAGCCATCTTTATATTCGACGAAACTTCTTGAGGTACTAACTCATGCAGAGACTGAATAGGCGCGTACGGAATCAATTGCACATCTGGCCGGTCAATAACCTGTAGAATTTCTCGAAAGATGGCGACGAGCGAAGCGCCATCACATACGCAATGGTGGCCCACTAGCATCAATTCGGAAATGCCTTCCGATTTAATCCAGACGACTCGGATCATTGGGCCGCTGCTCATGTCGAAAGGCGTCTTCCATTCCAAGACGGTTGTGTCGCGCCAGTCGTCGTTGCTACGACGCTCGATCATCCGTACGGGAATCTCCGGTGGATTTGCGCGAAAGACGAAATAAGGCCGACCGTTTTCCTCGAGAACTCCCGCACGCAACAGCGGGTGTTTGCGCTGCACTTTTTCGAGCGCCAACCGAAGGCTCTCCGCCGCGATATCGCCGTGTATTCTTGCGGTGATCACGCAGTTGACGGGCGTCCGGCCATCGACATACATCAGTCTTTCGAAGAAAAGCATCTTTCTTTTCATGACTTCTCCTCCCGCCGAATTTCGAAGCAATAAACCTGACAAACGCACAAACAAACCTCAGAAATCCGTAATTGTGCGCCATTTCGTATATTCACGCAATAGTATTAAGTATTTACGGTATTTATACCCATTGACCGATTCATTAGGGTTGCTTATCCTATCGGAAAAGATCGCAATTGCACTGTGAGTTTTTCGAGTCTTTTTGGGGGCCTTTGCCAGCGGACGGGGATCTGAACATATGAAATCAGAGGCAGGAATAATAACGGTTTTGGGGAAGTACTCAATTTATCTGGAACATTACAGGAAAGAGGAAGCCACCAACACGGCAATTATGGTTAATGGCGCATTAGCGACAACGACTTCTTTCAGCCAGAGCATGCGCAATTTAAAAGATCATGCAAGTATTGTTCTTTTCGATCTGCCTTTTGCTGGAAGGTCCAGGGAGCACAACAGCAGCAAGGACGTATTGACCAAGGACGATGAAGTAGAGATTCTGCTGCACTTGATCGAGCGCTTCAATGTGAACTGCCTGGTCTCAGCGTCGTGGGGCGGCGTGTCTTCCCTGCTGTCGTTGGCGAGGCGCCCACCGACGATGGAAAAGGCAATCATTCTTTCGTTCTCTCCGATCATCAACAAGGCGATGTACGACTATATGGTCGATGCCTGCCGTTTCTTGCGCGAGGAGGATATTTCGGGTGCCGCGCAATTGCTCAACCGCACTGTTGGGCGATATCTTCCTCGTTTGCTGAAAGCTCACAATTACGAATATCTGCTCTCGGTGATCCAAGGTAACGAAGAGCAGATCATGTTCCACATCAACCAGATCTTTGAGCTCGATCACAGCCAGTACGTCAATCGTTTTGCGGAGATCGAAATACCTGTGTTATTCATCAACGGCGCATTGGATGAATACACAACTACCGAGGATGTCCGCTCACTTGCCCAATTTATTAGGTACAGCCAATTTGCCGTGATTCCCGGAGCTGGTCACTTTCTCGATCTGGAAAGTACTCAGGCGCGGCGCGCCGCGGGCGAGATCATGAGAGGTTTTTTTAGCAGAGGACAATACTTTTGTCGAAAGCACGCGCGCTAACGAAAATTACTTTGTAGCTACTAACTAGGGGGAGATGGGGTTTTGCACATTATCGTCATAGCGGTTGGTTCGTCCGGCGATGTACATCCACTTCTAGGATTAGGCCGCGTCTTTGCGAAACACGGGCACCGGGTCTCGTTCTGCACAAGTCCGGCGTTTGCTGACGTAGTCGAACGCTGCGGGCTTCGCTTTTTGCCATTTGGAACTGCGGAGGAGTATTACGCCGCAATCAACAATCCCGCCTTGTGGAATCCACGCACCTCATTGAAGACGTTATGGAAGGCTGTGGCGGTAAGGATACGCCCCTTGTTCGACCTTTTGGAGACCGAAGCCGATAACGACACGATTATGGCCGCGCACCCGTGGGCATTTGGCGCCAGATTGCTGCAAGAGAAACATGGCGTGCCGCTTGTTTCGTTGCAGATTTCTCCATCGACTTTCCTGTCTGCGAAGATGCCTCCGATCCACAAACAGTTCACCATCCCGTTGTCACTGCCATATCCCCTGAGGGCGGGCCTTCTATGGGCATTCGATCGCGGCGTGCTGGATCGTATATGTGCACCTGACATCAACCGTTTGCGTTCGGAGCTTGGATTGCCGCCAGTGAGGCATATCATGGGGCGTTGGATGCATTCGCCGCAAGGTGTGCTGGGTCTGTTTCCCGACTGGTTTGCCCCACCACAAACCGATTGGCCGCCCAAGGTAACGCTAACCGGGTTCCCACTATTTGACGAAGCGGATTTCCGAGGCGTCGATGCCGAACTGGAACAGTTCTTAGCCGAAGGTTCGGCGCCGGTTGTGTTCACTCCCGGTTCCACCCTGGTCGACGGAATGTCGTATTACGCGGCCGCGGCCGCTGCCTTAAACGCACTTGGCTGCCGAGGCGTTTTCCTGGCTAGCCAGGGTACGAGGTTACCGCAGCTAACGCCAAATATCCTGACGCGCTCCTATGTGCCCCTAAGTAAGTTGTTGCCGCGCGCCAGGGCATTGGTACATCACGGCGGCATTGGCACTGCATCCCAGGCGTTTGCAGCAGGCATACCGCAGCTCATTACGCCGTTTGCTCACGACCAATTCGATAACGCTGCACGCATTGAGCGTCTGGGATGCGGTTTCCAGATGGATTCGCGCGGCGGCGGCCAAGCCATGCTGAAGTCTCTCAAACAGCTTTTGGAGGATGAAGGTATTCAGGAGAATTGCTCGGCTTTCCGGTCTAGAGTCGGCTCAGGTGAATCGGCCTGTATGCAAGCTTTATCTGTAATCGAGACCGCCGCTGCAGGCTCTTTCACCAGGAACGGCAGAGAGAGAGCACCAGAACGGCAAAACGCGGCGACTGCGTGAAAAGACGGATCAAAGGAAGTAAAACATGATTCCGGGAGCGTTGATGGTGTTATTCAATCCATCCGAGGTGCATGTTAACCACTTGCTGCGCCTCAAACGATTATGTAGCGAGATTGTCGCTGTCGATAACTCGCCGATGTTGGACTTACAACTCCACGAGCGTATTCAGGCTGAGAATGTCGATGTCCTGTCAAACTTTAACGAAGGCGGTGTCGCGGGAGCATACAATAAAGGCCTTGAACGGCTGATCGAGAAAGGCTGCCGGACGCTTTTCATTTTCGACCAGGATTCAGAGGTGGCAGAAGACTATTTCGGGCAAATGCTGGACGCTTGCCGCTCGCTGGACAGCCCACGTTTCCTAATAGGTCCAAAGATCTTCGACATCAATGTCAACCGCTATCTTCCGGCACATGTCGTTCGCAGATTTAGCTTGAGACCCGTTCCGATAACAGACCGGAAGCAGGGGCTATTGCCGTGCTCTTCGATTATTACTTCCGGCTCTGTGATGTCCGCGGAAACATATCGCACCCTGGGCCCTTTCAGAGAAGACTACGTTATTGACCATGTCGACACGGAGTACAGCTTCAGGGCGGTGTGCAAAGGTGTGCCGATCTATATCAACACGTCAGTTGAGCTGAAACACGAAGTGGGAAAGCGCGCCGATCACAAGCTTTTGTTCTTCAAACTTATCCAATGGAATACGAATCCGTTACGGCAGTATTACTCCGCTCGTAACTGTATCCATATTTCGCGCGGCTATGGCACGCAGTTCCCTTTGTTGATTCTGATCAACATTATTACTATGCAGCAAATCCTTTCCATAGCAATTTACGAAAAAGATAAGCGCAAGAAGATCACAGCGATGCTGGCTGGCATTATCGACGGATTGCGTGGGCGGTACGGATCATTCGAAAGCTGCCGGCCACGAACTTCCAGCTTCTGTACTAAAAGCGGTCTTCAGTGAACATGCTAACAGCCGCCTCCGGGCCGGTACTGCTTTTCACTTCTGCATTTTCAGCCCTAGCTGTTAACCGCTATTATCCGTTTAGTTAAAGACAGACGAAAGCGTCTTCACAATTCGCAAAAAACAGGGCTAATCGTGCGGGTTTTTGGCCGAACGAGTCTGGAATTCCACCTGCTAAGCGAATAGTGCTGCAGCGATTGCAAGCACGGGGCGGGCGACATCAAGTTACCCACTTCGATCATTAGAGGATTTCAGGAGAATCTATGCCATCTCAATTCCGTTTCGGATGGGTTCCAGACTTACCGGACCACCGAGACTTCATGTATGCGGCGCCCACGCCAGTCCTGCAGAACATTCCACCCTCTGCGGATCTCACTTCTCAGTGTCCGCCGGTTTACGACCAAGGCCAACTTGGCAGCTGCACGGCGAACGCGATTGCCGCGGCGTTTCAGTTCGATGAAATGAAACAGAAGAAAACGAACGGATCCGCCCCTTCTCGTCTGTTCATTTATTACGGGGAGCGCGCGATCGAAGGGACAGTAAATGAAGATAGCGGAGCCCAAATTCGCGATGGCATCAAGGTCATCGCCAGTGACGGCGTGTGCCCCGAAACTGAGTGGCCATACGACATCACAAAATTCAAGCAAAAGCCATTGCAGAAGTGCTTTACCGACGCGAAGAAGTACACCGCGGTCACTTACCAGCGCCTCATTCAAGATCTCAACACGATGAAAGGCTGCCTGGCGGAGGGCTTTCCTTTCGTGTTTGGAATCACGGTATATCAGAGCATGATGACCCCCGAAGTTGCGAAAACCGCGATTGTACCTATGCCAACTACTCAAGAAAAGGTTATGGGCGGTCATGCAATTCTGGCGGTCGGCTACGACGATAGTAAGCGATTTTTCAAGTTCCGAAACTCTTGGGGAACGGCTTGGGGCGATGGAGGTTATGCATACATTCCGTACTCATATCTCACGGATCAAAATCTCGCGAGTGATTTCTGGACCGTTCGTGTGGTCACAGAAGCGGGCGCTAAATTACATGCAGGTGCAGGGCGAACGAGCGCTTAGGAGAGTTTGGATCCCATTCTCTGATCAATTGTAGTGCGATTGTGGCGGTTCCCGGAGCATCGGCCAGAAAATGCCATTGATGCAAACCGGGGCCGCCCAGGCGAGAGGTTTTCGTACCGGAGCCGGGCAGGAAAACGTCGCTCAATATTGAGCAGATCGGAGTCCCATTCCGATTGACACCTGCAATCTTGACGAAGTGCCAAACGTAGCCGGTCGTGGGATTCTCGGGCAAGCTGACGGTCAAGGTCTGTCCTGCTTCTACGACAACTTCTCTTCCGCTTGATTCTTCGCCGATCTTTAAATCTACGTCGTGCCGCACGTTGTTCTTACTTGGGTGTGACTCTCTCGTGCAGCCGCATAAAAGCATCAGGAGGATGATCGCAGACCCGTTGGCAGCCGAGATACGCACGCCAACAGAATAACGGGTACTCACTGCCGGCCAGCTTGGCGGATGATGGCGCGATCAGCTAAACAGATCCGCTGAGATCCTTGTCTGCCTTCGGCAGTTCAGCCTCTGCCAGCCGAGCAACCGAACGTTTTCGTCGGTGAGCGACCAACGCTCCAACAAAAGCGCCGCAAAAACCTCCGACCTGAGAAATAATGGGGCCGACGTTTGCCCGATCCATACCAATTGACACAGCACAAAATCCAACAAGACTTAGGCCGGCGATCTTATAAATCTTAGAATTCGTTACTGCCACTCCTCAGATTGTAAGCACAAGTCAGAGAATGGCATAGAATTCTCGTCACCTTCCGAACGTGCCCTTGAGCGCCGGCTTCCTCAAGTTTGTCTTCGCAAAATCAGGCAGGTGATGTCGTCGTGCTGGCGGGCTAGTCCGACAAACGCGTCTACCGAGCCCATCAGCCACTGCAGTGCTTCGGCGGCGGTTCGGTTGACGAGTCCGTGGACGACTGCAAACATGCGGGATTCGCCGTATTCTTCCTCCCGATCGTTTTCGGCTTCGATGACGCCGTCGGTGAAGATCAGCAGCAGGTCGCCGGTTTCGAGCGTCGTCTCGCCCGATTCGTAACAAGCGCCGGGGCTGATGCCGAGCGGCAGGCCTCCGGCTTCCAGACGCTCGGTTGCGCCCGAGATGCGCCGCAAGACCGGCCAGTTGTGTCCGGCATTCACATAGATGAGGCGGCCGGTAACGGGTTCGAGCTCCGCCAGGAAAGCGGTGATGAAGCGGCGGCCGCCCAGATTCTGAGCGCAGGCGTACTGATTGAGACGGGCGACGAGTTCGAGCAGCGAAACCGGCAAAGTGGCGAGCGTGCGCAGACTGGCCTGCACGGTGGCCATCAAAAGCGCCGCGGGAACACTTTTGCCCGCGACGTCCGCCACGATCAGCAGCAGGCGCTCGCCGTTTGCGCTCGCCGCGGCAGGGCGGAGGAACGCGTCGTAGTAGTCGCCGGCGACAGTATTGGCCGGGCGAGTTGCGAACGCGATATCGGCGCCGGGCACCCGCGGAGGAGCCGAAGGCATCAACCAGCCTTGAATCTCGCGCGCAATCTCGAGATCGCGCTTCATCGTGACGCGGTCGGCAAGCTCGAGAGCGAGCAGAACCAGCAGCGCGAGGCCACCGAAGAAGGCCAGATTCGGCATGTCAAATTTGCCCTGTTCCCAACGAACATGAAAGCCCGGGAAGACCAGCAGCACGAGCGCGATCAACAGCAGCGTGCGGCGCCCCGGCGACAATTTTGTCATCATCGCCCAGAACAGCCCGTGGACGACTCGCCGGGCGCGCCGGCCGCGGGATTCGCCCGGCGCTCGCGCCCACTCAACCTCTTTCGAATAGAGTTGGTAGCTGGCACGGGCTTCGGCGTGAAATTGCGCCCAAAGCTGCTGGATTTCGATGCCGTCGCTGATCCGGCGCCAGAACGTCTGGAGGGAACGGGGCATTTGGATCAGGTTCAAGTATACGAACAGTTGTGCGTTTTCGCTTTAGATCGCAAGCAGTTGTTCACCGCTTCTTAACGACAGTGACATCTTCAGTTCCTATCCTTACAACGGCTACAAATGCTAAGCGATCTCAAGGAGAATTTTTCGTCGAGTGAAAAAGTCCCTACTCGTTTCTACTGGTGCTCTTGTGTTGGCCTGTTGCGCCGGCGCGGCGTCAATAATGTTTACGGGCACTCCCGATCTTGCCTCGCAGATTACCGGTTCCCACACATACTCCCTCAACCCGCGGTTCGGTGTGTCGATCAGTTTCGAAAAACAGTCCCATCTTAGGTCGCTTACGCTTCCGGCTCGGTTTGAGCGGTCTCAAACGGAGGTCGAATGCGTCGTGTCCCGAACATTTTTCATCGCCGTCCCTGTGCGATCCGTTCATCGATACAGTTTCGACGGATTTGGCGAGAAACGTCACGAGCAGCACAAATATCGGGCGTTACGGGTATCCTGTCTACGCTCTTCCAGCCGGACAATACGCCTCGCAAGGTCCGGGCGCTTTTGTTCTAATGAGTGCCGGCCTGGCTCTGATGGCTTTCCGTTTGCGCAAGCGCGCAAACTGTCCTACGCCGCGATAACAAAACTTTAACTGGGGGAATTTGCATCGCTTAGGGCGTAACCAAGGACAAAAATGCCGCGGCACCGGTGAGGATGCCGCGGCGGAAGCGGAGCAGCGATTGCTTTACTGTTCGTCGAAAGTGCCGGTATCCGGACCGCTGGCACTGGCGGCCCAAATGGAATCTGCGCCCCAAAGGCAGCGATTGGCGCCCAGGAACGATGCGCCCCAGAGGGAGCGGCTGCCGCCAAGGACGGACGCGCCCCAGATACATCGGGTACCGCTCAGGACGGACGCGCCCCAGACCGATTGCGCACTGCCGACGACGTCTGCGCCCCAAATCGAACGGACGCCCCATATGGCGGAGGGATCGAACGATAGCACGACCGCGCCGCTATCGCTCTGGTAAACCGCCGTGGGCGATAACGCGGTGAAACCCGCGGGCACTGAATGGATGGCCGCGAGCGCCGCCGCGAGATCGATATACCCGGAGCCCACGGTGAAGATGTCGTAATAGTCGGTATAGGAGCCGGTGGCATCGGTGACCGTGCTCGATTGCGGAAAAGTCTTGTAGGCGGTCTGCATCAACAGGATTTTGACCTGGTCGGGTGTCAGGCTGGGATTGGCTTGAAAGAGGTCGGCCACCGCGCCGCTGACCGCGGCGGCGGCCATGCTGGTGCCGCTCAACATCAAAAACTGATTTGAGGTCGGGGCAGGATGCGCCGAATTTTCTGTCTGCACTTTGCCGTGGGCACGCTGGTAATAGGAGATGGAAAGGCCCTCGCCGGTTTCGGTGGCCAGCGTCGAATTGTGCACCTTCAGGGACACGACCTGATTCCCGGGCGCCACCACATCCGGCTTAACGATGTGATCAATTTGAGTGGGCCCTTTCGAGCTGTAGCTGGCGATCAGATCGTCAGTTCGGTCATATGTACTCTCGGTCTTCATGGATCCCACGGTGATGACGTAAGGATCATTGCCCGGTGCGTTGATGGTGCCGTAGCCCTGCTCGCCAAACGAGTTGTCGCGGCCATCGTTCCCGGCGGCAACCACTACGGCGATACCGGCTTTCCAGGCAGCCTCCACGGCCTGGCATAAGGGGTCCTGGGTGTAGCTCTCGTAAACCGGGCGCCCCAGCGAGAGATTGATGACGCGAATGTTGTACTTACTCTTCAGCGAGATCGCCATCTCGATCGCTGAGATAACATCACTGTCCCTACCGTTGCCCTCGGCGTCGAGAACGCGCAAATTGATCAAAGTCACCCCGGGCGCAATTCCTTTGAAGATTCTCGTGCAATCCGAACAACCGCGGCCATTGGCGGCGATGATTCCGGCCACGTGCTCCCCATGTCCATAGCGGTCCTGCCCGTTTCCGCCAACGAAATCGTAAGAGTAGGCGATCAACTTCGGGCTGCCGGCCAGATTCGGATGGGGGCTCATGCCGCTATCGATCACCGCGACGCCGATGCCGGTGCCGTCATATCCGGCGCTCCAGACCGCAGCGGCGTTGATGGCGGCGGCTGTGTAATCCAGCTTCGCTCGCAGCGGCCGGTCCGGAGCGATGTATTTCACGTCCGGGTCGTTGGCTAAATCTTGCAGCTCGTAGACGGGCAAGGTATAGGTACCGGCGTTGATAGACCGGTGGACCTGATGTAATATGCCTCCCCGGTTGAGCACCTTATGATGTTCGGTGGCTGGATCGTTGTTCCACTGCACAATCACTCGCGCATTGGAAAACGGATCGGCGGCGGCGAGTTCCCGCGACATTTTCTTTTGCTCCGGTCCGGATGCTGAGCAAATAACGGCAGCAAAAACAAATGCCACGAGGGCTTTTTTCATGATTCCCACTGCTCCTTGTCTATCGCGCCATAAGCCTGCCCGCGGAAGGGCGGGCAAGAAACTTTAGGTGGACAACACGCTTATCGGGGAAACGAGTAGAAGTCTGTGAGCAATCCGTCACTCTTAGACGGTCCTTCAGGCACCAAACTAGGGGCAGACACTTGCGCGGCACTAAAACCCTTTTGAAACGAGGAGTTTAGAATGAAAATCCATAGATGGGGGATCAAAGGCGGTTGGAATATTGGGACGAGACCGCGAACGCGCGCTACAAACAAAGGAAAATGAATGGAGAAGCTTGCGCAGAATATCCAGGAGGCATTTCTCAATAATGCCCGGAAAGATAAGACGTTCCTCACGATTTATCTCATGAGTGGCGTGAAGCTGTCGGGGCGCATCAAGAGTTTCGATAAATACTCGGTGGTGCTCGAGGCCAATAATCAGGAACAGCTCATTTTTAAACACGCAATTTCCACCGTGGTGGTTTCCAGGCTGCCGCACGGAGCGGGAGGTCATAGCGGAGTAGGGGGCAGTCCGGGAACGCCTTTGCCTTTGCCCGAACAGCCCGAAGATAGCCAGTAAGTGCGGGAGCAAGAAGAACGGGCGCTGGTGGTTGGCGTGGAGTTGGCGCGCGGCTCCGGGTTGCGGCATCCGCCGCCCGCGGGCGGCCGGCAGCGCGGCAGCGAGACCGGCCCGGAAGAATCGTTGACCGAATTAGCCGAGCTGGCGGGAAGCGTGGGCGCCAAGGTGCTGGATCGCTTGCTGCAGACCAGGACGGCGCTGGATGCGGCGACGCTGGTCGGTTCCGGAAAAGTAGCGGAAATCAAGCAGCGAATCGAGGCGGATGCCGTCGATACCGTTATTTTCGACCGGGAGTTGACCCCCACGCAGCTTCGCAACCTGGAGCGGCGGCTGGAAGTGAAGGTGCTCGACCGGACCCAGCTTATTCTGGACATTTTCGCGCGGCGCGCGCGCACCAGCGAAGGCCAGCTTCAAGTAGAGCTGGCGCAACTGAATTATCTGCTGCCGCGGCTGTCGGGACGAGGAACGCAGATGTCGCGCCTGGGAGGCGGCATTGGAACGCGCGGACCCGGCGAGACGCAACTTGAAACCGACCGGCGGCGCATCGGCAAACGCATCGCGAAGCTGAAGGCTGAGATTGAGCGGGTGCGCGCTACGCGCGGCGTGCAGCGGTCGCAGCGGCAGGCCGTCCCGCTCTCGACGGTGAGCCTGGTTGGATACACGAATGCCGGAAAGTCCACCTTATTTAACCGGCTCACCGGCGCGGGCGTGCTGGCGGACGCGAAAATGTTCGCCACGCTGGATCCCATCGTCCGGCAGATTCGGTTGCCATCGCGGCGGCACGTTCTGGTGAGCGACACGGTCGGTTTCATTCGCAATCTGCCCACCACGCTGGTAGAAGCGTTTCGCGCAACGCTCGAAGAGGTGACCGCGGCGGCGCTGCTGCTGCATGTGGTGGACGTGAGCGCGCCCACGGCATCTGAGCAGGCCGCGCACGTTCTGAAAGTTCTGGCCGAGATCGGCGCGGAGAATACGCCGCAATTGCTGGTTTTCAACAAGAGCGACCGTTTGCCCGAGGCGGAACGCCAACAAGATCCCGCCATGCTGACGCATCGCCTGCTGGGCGAAACCGCGCGCCAGAACGCTACGGATGCGGCGCTCGTCTCCGCCCGGACGGGCGATGGCGTGGGCCGACTTATGGAGCGGATCGATAAACATCTGGCGCAGGATCCCATTGCGCGCCAGCGCTTTCGATTGCCGCTGGCCGAAGGGCGGGCGCTGCATCTGCTGCACGACCGCGCCGCCATTATCTCCACCCGGTATGAGGAAGATTGTTGCGAAGTCGTGGCCGACGCGCCGCAATCCATCCGCGACCGCCTGGCGAAGTTCGCGGTGGCGGACTGAACAAACCGGCATGAAACTGCGTATCCTCTGCTGGCCATGAAAACTCTTCCGTTGCTTATTGCAGCGACTCCGCTTGTGCTGCTTTTGACAGCTTGCGATTTCGATAACACACCGGCCGGGCCGATGCGCGAGGAACCGGTTTCGATCGGCTTGGGCTCGGCGGATCGGGCTAATGTCGAGCTGGATATGTCCGCCGGAGAGATGAGGCTGCGGGGCGGCGCGCAGAAGCTGCTCGAAGGCCAGCTCGAATACAACGTTCCCGAATGGAAGCCGCGGATTGAAACCTCCACCGTCGGCTCGCAGACCGCCGTAACCATTCGCGAACCGGAGGGCGCGCACATGGGCGGCCACCGGCATTATTTATGGGACCTGGAACTGAACGATAAGGCGCTGCTCGATCTGACGTTGAATTGCGGAGCGGGCCAGGCGCGGCTCGACCTCGGCGATCTGGATTTGCGCAGCGTGACCGTGCATATGGGTGCGGGACAGGTGAATCTAGACCTGCGCGGGCATCCTTCTCGAGACTATGATGTCAACGTATCGGGCGGAGTGGGTCAAGCCACCATCCAGCTTCCGCAAGGCGTGGGAGTGCGCGCCGAGGCGCATGGCGGGCTGGGCAGCATCGATGTCAGCGGGCTTGAAAAGCGCGGCGACCATTACGAAAACAGCCTGTACGATAATGCCAAAGCCAATATCCGTCTGAAAGTGGAGGGCGGGATCGGGCAGATCCGGATTATCGGCTAGGATCTATAAAAAGTACTTTACAATAAAAAGGCATTGCGCGATAATGCTGGTGTGCTGCCGCATCTCGCGCTTCTGCTGTTTTGGATGGAGCAGCGGCTGGCACGCCTGCGCCATCTGCTGGAGAGTCCAACTCAGCCGCTGCGTTTAGCGGAATCTCCCGTTCAGGCACAGGAACAGTTTGAGCGGCGAAATATCCGCGCACGCTGGTAATTCGACGTTCAGGCCGTTTGCTCGCGCGCGGTTCTGCAGTTCCGTTCTTTTGCGAGAATGGGGACGCAAACTATGCTGCCCATGCTGCTTGTGCTAGCCGCTTCAGCCGTACCGCCGCCGGACCGGCCTTCGGTGGATCAGGCTTGGACGATACTCAAAGACGGCATTAGCGACCAGAGTTCGGATAAACGAGCGAAGGCGGTACACGCCTTGGGGCTGATGAGCGCGAACCGGAGAGCCCAGGAGTGGGCGGAGAGCGCGCTGGAGGACACGAGCGTGGAGGTGAGAATCGCGGCTGCCACAGCGCTGGGCGATATGAGTGCCTACTCGGCACGGCCCAAGCTACGCCGCACTCTCGAGGACAAGGATTTAAGAGTAGTGATTGCGGGCGCCAATGCGCTCTATGTGCTAAAAGACCCGGCCGCTTACAACGTGTTCTACGCGCTGCTTACAGGAGAACGAAAAGGCCCCGGTATGGTGCAATCGCAGTTGGACGAGCTCAAAGACCGGAAGCAGTTGGAGAAGCTGGCGTTCGAGACGGGCATCGGGTTTGTGCCCTTCGGCGGCATCGGGTTAGAGACCTGGAAGCGGGTGACGAAGGACGACACCACGCCCGTTCGCATCGCCGCCGAAGAAAAGCTGGTCAACGATCGGGACCACAAAACGTCGGAGGCGCTGGCGCACGCCTGCTCGGATAAAAAATGGCAGATTCGGGCAACCTCGGCCGAGGTCATAGCAAAACGCGGCGATCCGGCTCTGCTGGACGCCGTCGTCCCGCTGCTGACCGATGAAAACGATACGGTACGCAATGAAGCAGCGGCCGCAGTAATCCGCTTGTCATCGGGGTCCGTGCACCGGCGTTCCGGGAGAAGATAGTTTTTTTAGCGGCTGCGGCTACCAGCGAGTTTTCGCCGCGCGAAGAATCCGAGCGCGACCAAGCCCAGCGCCGCGAGCGCCGTCGAACCAGGCTCCGGAGTAGGATCGGTTGTCATCTGCACAATCATGTCGTTGTAATCCACATTCGTGCTGGTACTGTTCCAGGCGTCTTCCATTCCGAGGTACAGGCTTCCGCCCGCATCGAAAATAGTAAAGTGCTGCAGAGGATCAAGCGTGGTGCCGTTGCTCGCCGTATTCTGGGAACTATCCAAGTAGAACCAGTACTGAGTTTCGTTAGGGCTTCCTTGTCCCTGAACGTTTTCAAGATAGAAGCCGTAATTGGTATTGGCCGCCAGCGAGAAAGAGGAGGCAGTCGAGAGCGGATTGCCGGCGTTGAATAACGGCGTGGTGGAACCCGCGATGGGCGCTCCGTTCGAATCGGCCAGGTAGTACCCGAAATAGTCGATGCCGGCACTTGGCGCGATCTGGCTGGTAAAGACTCCGCGTAGCGAGACTGTCAGCGCACTGCCCCCGGTCGAAAACCAGATGTTATCGACCGCTGCATTGCCGTTGCCGAAGAACGGGAGCGTCCCCGGCGCATTCGCGAGAGAACAACCGCCGCCGCCCGCCAGGCACCAGCCAATATTGTTGGTGGGACCATCTCCGGAAAGGTTATTCCAGTACGGGCCGCCATAGGCCGGGTTGCTGGGCGTCCCCAGAGTGGCGGAGGTCCACGTCTGCCAGGAGCCTCCGCTCCCGTTCAGAGTGTCGGCGTACAGCGCGGTTCCTCCCGCCCAAATCAGAGTTCCGCAGATCAGGAACCAGGGCCTGAATTTCATCATCTTCCTCTTCTTCTCCTCCCGCGCAGAAAAAGTCATACGGTTAGATCTTAATAATACTCGGAGGATTACAAGGAATATAGAAACGGATTTTCCGCTCTCAACGATTGGCCCCCTGGCAACGTATAAGGAGTGAGGATTCTTAAGTAAAGGCAAACGATGGCAGTCCCCTGGACAGGCCCATTCATGCTGGAGGAGACGGCGCTTCGCCAATGGATTAAAGCCGCGAAGACGGGGGATTTGGCCGCGTTTGCAGGAGTTGCTCAGATGATAACGCGTGCTGCGTGGGTGATGCCTCAGATGCCTGATCGCGGCATGAGAAACGCTGTTAACGCGGTTACCTCACCCTGGACAAAGCATATGATGCGCCGACACTTCCAGGAAGCAAGAGCACCCCGCGATTGCCCCTCATTCCATACTGCAGCAATGGATTGAGTCGGGTGGCAGATTACGAGTTCCACTCCTTGCATAGCTTTCGTGACCCTGAATCGTGGCGCGCAGATGAACAGCCGCTGTGCTGAGCGCGCCAAAGTTGAGAAAATCAAGGCAAGAAGGCTGAATGAACCAAGCAACAGAATGCCGCAGCGAACCTGTATCGGCAATCGAGATGTCGCAGAATGGGTCGGGCCTCTTTTCGACAGAGTCCGTACTGAATCTACTGAAGTTGATTCTGGCCGGATCTCCATTACCTGAAGTTCTCACGATCATTGCGCGATCCGTTGAGTCTCGGGGCGACGGCACACTGTGTACCATCTGGCTTCCAGACGAGAGCGGCAAGAGACTCTACTGCGCAGCGGCTCCCAGCCTTCCTGGGTTCGCCGCTCAGGTCGGAGCGATGTGTATCGGCCCGAAAGGGGCTTCCTGCGGCACTGCTGCCTATCGCGGGGAGGCGGTCTATGTCAGCGATATCCTCAATGACCCGATCTGGGATGACTACCGTGACTTGGTGTTGCCATTTGGGATTCGCGCGGTATGGTCACGGCCACTATTTGCTCGCGATAAGACGGTACTGGGGACGTTCGCCATCCTTTATCGTGAAGTGCGGGCACCTTCCATTGAAGATCGTCAGTTGATTGAGAATGCAGGCCACGTTGCCGGGATCGCGATCGAACGCCAGCTCAACGAAGAAAAACTGAGTCACGAACGCGATCGGCTACGTTTGCTTCTGGAAATCACGAACAGCATGACCTCAAAGTTGGACTTCCGCCGTTTGGTAGAGGCGCTGTCGACAAAATTGCTGAGTGTCACGCATTGTGACTTTTGTGCATTGCTGTTGCCACAGGCTGATCGGAAGCAGTTACGTACCACGGTTTTGTACAACCCTCAGGCCCGCGGTTCCATCTACGATGGCGGCAGTGTGCCCGTTCAAGGATCGGCATGCGGGAAGGTTTTTCAAAGTGGCAAAGGCGAACACATCGATAGCCTCGTCGAGATGCGCTACGACCCGGAAAGCTTCGGAAGCGAAGAAGGGCAGCGCTTCTTTGAACAGATCATGGCCGAAGGTTTAAAGTCCGGTTGCGAACTGCCACTCATCGGCCGAAGTGGCGTCGTGGGGGTGCTATCGGCGCTGAGCCGGTCGGAACGGGCCTTTTCCAGAGATGATTTTGTCTTTCTCGAACAAGTAGCCGGGCAGGTCGCTATTGCGGTAGAGAACGCGTTGGATTACGAAAGGACAACCGAGGAGAAGAACAGAGAGACCGAACGAAGACTCTACTTGGAAGAGGAAATTCGCGCGGAATTTGGCGCCATCGTCGGTGATAGCCCGGCTTTGAAGAGCGCGTTGAGCCTCGTATCGGTCGTGGCGCCTACGGATTCGAGCGTACTGATCCAGGGTGAGACCGGAACCGGCAAGGAGCTTATTGCGCGCGCGATCCACAATCTCAGCAGCCGCCGTCAACGGGCCTTTGTCAAACTGAACTGCGCGGCGATTCCGCTCGGCCTGCTTGAGAGCGAACTGTTCGGCCACGAAAAAGGAGCGTTCACGGGAGCGATTGCACAGAAAATCGGACGCTTTGAATTGGCGAACAAAGGAACGCTGTTTCTGGATGAAGTCGGGGACATCCCGCTGGAACTCCAACCGAAATTGCTACGCGTTCTACAAGAGCAGGAATTTGAGAGGCTCGGTAGCAATCGGACCCACAAAGTGGATGTCCGGCTCATTGCGGCAACGCATCGCGACTTGTCCAGCATGGTCAAGCAGTCGACGTTTCGCGAAGACCTTTACTACCGGCTGAGGGTCTTTCCGATTAACGTTCCGCCATTGCGGCAGCGCACCGAGGACATTCCGGAACTCGTGCGGCACTTTACGGCACTCTTTTCGCGACGGATGAATAAGAAAATTGAGCAAATTCCTACCGACATTATGGACGTGCTCGTCCGGTACGGCTGGCCCGGAAACATTCGCGAACTGCAAAATTTCATCGAACGAGCAGTGATTCTCTCGCCTGAATCGGTACTCCGTGCGCCTGTCGCCGACTTAGAGCCATTTCATGCGCATCGCCAACAGGAAGTCGTGCTCAACGGCCTTGCGGAGGTGGAACGAGACCACATTGTCCGTGCGCTGGAAGCGAGCAACTGGGTGATCGGTGGCCGAAATGGCGCCGCTGAACGCTTAGGAATGAAGCGCACATCTTTGCTTTACCGCATGCAAAAGCTCGGCATCAACCGCGACCTCACCACGCAGGATGATTCGCTGAAACGGCCTTAGTAAGCGCGCTTTTGGGCCGGGCGCATAGGTACTTGCCGTGACGGGTATTTGACAGCGATTCGTCAGGGTCGGATATCCGTCGCGAGTTCGTCAGACTCAGCGTGGATATCGTCAATGGGCTGAGCGGTTTACTGTTCGGCACGGTAACTGCCTTCTTTCGACACAGAGAAGGATCTTCCATGACGACATATCATTACGGCTCTGTGGGCGGACGAAAACTGTTTTATCGCGAAGCAGGCAGTAAGAACGCACCGACGATCGTGCTTTTGCACGGTTTCCCTAGCTCATCGCATATGTTTCGTGAGCTGATTCCGAAAATCTCCGAACGGTTCCACGTGATCGCACCCGACTACATTGGTTTCGGTTATAGCGACGCGCCAGAGGCGACGCAGTTCAAATATACGTTCGACAATTTGGCCGAGCATGTTGAAAAACTCCTTTTCGATGAACTTGGCTTGAAAAAGTTCAGCATCTACGTGCAAGACTATGGCGCGCCAATTGGATATCGCATTGCTTCGCGGCATCCGGAGGCGATTAAGGGGATTGTCGTACAAAACGGCAATGCCTATGCAGAAGGTATCGGCGAAGCTTTCAACCCGATGAAGCCATTCTGGAAGGAGCGAACAGCCGCCACAGAAGCGCCGGTTCGAGGCTTACTCACGCAAGAAACGACAATCTTTCAATACACACACGGTGTAAAAGAACCGGACCTGATTAGTCCCGATGCCTACACAGTCGATCAGTTCTTTCTCGACAGGTCCGGCAATGACGCCATTCAACTTGATCTGCTTTACGATTACCAATCCAATGTGGCGCTGTATGAGAAATGGCACCAGTTTTTCCGCATTAAGCAGCCGCGAATGCTGATTGTTTGGGGAATCAACGATCCCTTCTTCACTGTAGAAGGCGCCAAGGCTTACCAGAGGGACATTCCCGATGCCGAATTGCACTTGATTGACACGGGGCATTTTGCGCTGGAGGACTCGTCCGACTTCATCGCGGAACGGATGAAGCAATTCCTGGGCAAATATCTGACGCCCTCGCAAGCACCGGCCCACGCCTAAGGAATCAACCCGATGACATGTCTCGACAACGTGACGGTGATTGTTGCGCATGGGGCCTGGGCAGATGGATCAAGTTGGAGTGAGGTCATCGGCTCGCTCACAAAGAAAGGTTTGCGAGCGATGGCCGCGCCGCTCCCACTTAGCTCGCTAAGCGACGACGCAGCGGCGCTCCGGCGCACTTTTGCCCGAACGAAAGGCCCCGTCATCGTGGCCGGACATGCTTACGCAGGAGCGGTGATTGCCACGGCGAATGACGAACGAGTGCGCGGCCTAGTGTATATTGCGGCGCTCGCTCCGGCTCAAGGTGAGACGGTCGCCGAGGTCTTCTACCGCGATAAGGCTCATCCTATGGCCCCCCAACTTGCGCCTGATGAGGAAGGGTGGATCTGGATGCCGGACGAAGGCTTCGCTAACGCCTTTGCGCACCACGCAACGGCAGATCAGATTGCTCTGGCAAAGGCGGTACAGCGGCCCATCTCCGTGAAATGCATTCAGGAGCCGGCACCCGAGCCGGCCTGGAAGAGTAAACCTAGCTGGTTCTTGATTGCTGAAGAAGATCGTATGATCAACCCGAAGACACAGCACTTTATGGCGGAACGCATGGGCGCACAGAGTCAAGCGCTGGCTGTCGATCATATGCCCCTGCTGACCGCACCGGAAAAAGTAGTGGAGATGATCCTGAATGCCGCACAGGCTGCCTGAACTTTTGAAAACTCACGCGCAAAACGGCCGCGGTCTCAGGCGCGCCCAATGCGCTTATTTCGAAAAGAGAGTGTTATGAACAAATCTGTTGCGGTTGTAACCGGCGCGAGCCAAGGCATCGGCCGCGCTGCGGCCATTCGTCTCGCCCGGGATTTCTCGATGATCGTTCTTGCTGCGCGAAACCGAGCCGCACTCACGGAGGTTGCAGGGCAAATACAAGCCGCCGGCGCGGAGACGTTCGTTTGTGATCTGGATTTGAGCAAAGCGGAGGCTGCGGACGCGCTTGTCCGCGCCGTTCTCGATCGCTTCGGAAGACTCGACGTGCTACTGAACATCGCGGGAGCAGTGCCACAAATCGATCTATTCGAGATGACAGATGAGCAGTGGCAAACGGGCGCGGAACTTAAACTCCATGGAGCTCGCCGATTAACCATTCGAGCTTGGGATGCTTTAAGGGCATCGCAGGGATCCGTTGTGTTTATGTCAGGCAACGCGGCGCTTCATCCTAGTCCGACGTTCGCGGCAGTGGCGACTATCAATGCGGCGATTATCGCGCTAGCTAGGGCGTTTGCTGAACAAGGCATCAAAGACGGTGTACAAGTGAATAGCATCGTGCCAGGCGCAGTTATGACCGGGCGGCGACGGTCGTTCCTAGAAAAATGGGCACCGGCCCACCACATGAGTGTTGAAGAAGCGATGAATAAATTTCCGGAACAGGCTCAAATTAGCCGCTATGGGCAACCGGAGGAGATCGCCGATTTGCTGGCGTACATGGTTTCTCCGGCAGCGAAATGGATGACGGGCGCTTCACTCCGCATGGATGGCGGTGAGATTAAAGGACTATAACGTGACTCAGTTGGAAGAATATGATCTCGTGATCCTCGGCGATGGCACAGGATCGACACTCGCGGCATGGACATTCGCTGGTCAAGAACAGCGCGTTGCGGTAATCGAGCGTAAGTATATCGGCGGATCGTGCCCGAATATTGCATGCCTGCCAAGCAAGAATGTTGTTCATAGCGCGAAAGTCGCGTCGTACTTTCACAGAGGTGAAGAGTTCGGAATAACCTCAGCCGGCATCCGCGTCGATATGCAGGCGGTACGCGCCCGGAAGCGCGCGATGGTATCGCGCCTGAATGAGGACTATCTCGCCAATTTCAAGAAGACCGGAGCGGAATTTATTTGTGGAACTGGGCGCTTTGTAGGCCCGAAGACCCTGGAAGTTGCGTTTGCCAACGGAACAACTCGCCGCCTCCGCGGAGCCAATGTAATCGTCAGCACCGGTACGCGGGCCGCATTGGAGCCCATCTCTGGCTTGGCCGACGCACGGCCACTCACCCACATCGAAGCGCTCGAATTAGATGAGGTTCCCGGGCATCTCATTGTGATCGGCGGCGGTTACGTGGGCATCGAGCTATCTCAGGCAATGCGGCGATTCGGCAGTAGGGTTACAGTTGTCGATCGGAATGATCGCTTGCTTCATAGGGAAGATGATGACGTGACAGAAGCTCTTGCCAATCTGTTGAGGGACGAGGGCATCGACACAGTCTTGACCGCACATGTGAGGCAGATCTCAGGGAAGTCAGGCGATTCAGTGACTGTTGTCATCGAACAAAGCGGGATAGGAAAGAGTCTTGTCGGAAGTCACCTGCTGGTCGCGACAGGCCGGCGGCCAAACACGGAGAATATTGGATTGGAATTGGCCGGCGTTGAACTCACCGATCAGGGCTACATCAAGGTCAACGAACGCCTCAAGACAACCGCGCCCGGCGTTTGGGCTATCGGCGAGGTAGCAGGTAGCCCGCAGTTTACACACGTAAGTGTTGATGATTTCCGTGTTGTGCACAGCAATCTGACCGGCGGTAACCGCGTGACGACTGGCAGGCAAATTCCGTTCTGCGTGTTCACAGATCCAGAATTCGCACGCATCGGGCTAAGCGAGAAGGAAGCCAAAGCTCAGGGAATCGCGTACCGCTTGTTCAAGGTTCCGATGGAAGCAGTGCTGCGGGCGCGCACACTCTCTGAAACACGGGGATTATTAAAGGCGCTGGTGGAAGTGAATAGCGATCGCCTCCTTGGATTCGCCGCCATTGCAGTCGATGGCGGGGAGATCATGGCCTCCGTCCAGACGGCCATGATGGCCCGGTTGCCCTACACTGCACTCCGCGATGGCATTTGGGCTCACCCGACTCTTGTCGAGGGACTTATTCCGTTGTTCTCTTCCGCGCCGTCGCTTTCGACATCTACCGCTCCGCAAACCCCAGATCGTGTCCAGGACGAAATCTATCAATAGGATCATAAAGATACAGGCGATACATCGGCGCGACGATATGGCAAGCCAAGTGAGTTCCGAAACCAGGCACACAGCGAACGAAAATGCTTTGCTGGAGTTTCTAAGGACCGTCGACACTCCAACAGTGTGCAATGCCATTGAGGTGTTGAAGGTCTGGCCCCGCAGCGAAGGTTTTCCCTCTTTGGCCGGCCGCCGTCTGTTTCCGGAGTTCGGTGTAATGTGCCCGCTTTGCGCCGTTGTGACCGCGGGTAAGGCCGGATAGGAGTCGTCAGGAGGTTGTCCGGTACCAGGTTGCCCTCGTTTCGCAGAAACTGCGTACCCGGAAGAACACCCCGTGCAGCGCCTCACTCCACCAGTCGTACGCCGGTACCTTCAGCCGCGGAATCGCACGCGCTTGATTTACTAACTGCGACGCGTTTTCTTCGAGCGTCATGCGATGCACCAGATCCTTCGCGCGCTCCTTCGCGGATAAATTCAGGTTCAGGTATAGCGGATTCTCTGCATCCTGCGCTGTACTGCGGGTTCAAGTAACCAGACTGCTGTGCAGGCGATCATTCCTGCGATCAATCGCGGTCGATCTCGCTTCATCATGTCTCTCGAGGGAAATTACCGTTGCTCAAAGTATCACGACTAGCTGCCAAGTATCATGAATGCCTGCGAAATCTTGCTTTCAATGAACGTTGCGACCAGCCTGGCACCGTTTAACATCTTCAGAGCACTTCAGCGTGTGCGCAGCAGCACCGGGAGATTCTTCTTCGCTCAGTCGCGCGGCTCGTTTGCCGGGAGCGTTCCCGCTTCTTCCTAAATCTGCGCCTCGGCAACTCTTTTTGCGGCAATCTGCCTCCTCCACCTGTTACTTGAGCCCACAGCCGTCGGCGGTCCGTCCAGCGCACTTCATGGGAACTTCACAAAATGATTCCTGCCGATGATTATTCCGCCCACGGGATCCTTCTTCGGCACGCCGCCGGTACGGTATCGGCTTCACCGTATCGTTATTGATATCATCCGGAGTCTTTATCGCCAATCCTCCCGGAACGCATATCGGCTTCTCCCGAATACGCACTTAGCTTTTTTGGAAGTTCTTGGTTAGCGGAGTGCGTTCTGCCGTGCTCCCGCTCGAGCATCGTTCAGAGTGAGCGAAACTTTGCCATAAATCGTCCACACCAATTTTCATAAATTGGGTTCTTACGGCCTGGGCAGCCGTTCGTCTTCGACCGCGGCTAAAGTGAACTCCTGAGCCGGAAATTCACTGAGGCGTTTCGTCGATCAGCTCAATGGCTGAAACCATCGCGTAATTTTCTCGCGGTACAAACGAGATCAGCACGTTCCCCTGCGCATTCGGTTCAATGTCGTGGAATGTCTTGGTCAACTGATGGGCCGATCCTGCTTCACGATAGACATCGAGCCGTCTGATTAAGGCGACTCCGTTGCAGTAGACATCGAAAACGCGGTTACCTGCCCCGCCGCCACCCTGTTCGTCGGCGCCAAAGAACGTTTCGGCGAAATACAAGTTGAGCTGATAGGTACTATCCTGCGCAGCAGGAATCGCGTAAGAGAAATTGCCGTACCGTTCGCGCGCGAAAATTTGCGAATCGGCCCGTCCGGCCACAATGCCGTACTTCGCAATCGAGCGCCCGTTCAGGAAGTAGTCATCGGGCTGCCAGTACACCCCGGATTTATCGGTAAACCCGCCGTCCTGTGTAGAAATTCGCACGGGCCGCGTCCGATGTGGCGCGGCCGGTAGGATTTCGATCGCGTTCAGGAACGGCACCCCCACCTCACGCGTAAAATTCAGATGCAAATAGCCGTCCTTATCCGGCTGAACGTCCTTGAAAACGCGCTCGTAAGCCGTATTGGGTCCCGCGCTTGCAATGACATCGAAATTCCGCAACAGGATATGGCCGTTCATGACCACGTTGAAGAAGCGCGTATTTTCGCCGCCTTCCATAGAAATGCCGGGCGTGTACGCAGTGTCGGCGAAATAGAGGTGGAGTTCGTAAACCTTTGGCTTCAAGGGAATCGAATAGGAAAAATCCCCCGTACGCGAAGTATGGAACAAAACCGAATTGCGCGTGCGATAGATGGGCACATTCGCGTTCTCCTGCTCGCTGCCCCCGCTGAAGAATCGGTCGGCACCCCATTCATTGCCTAGGTGGTCGGTAACTCGTCCACCCTGCCGGCCACATAAGATCCGTACGATTTCCGCATTCGCACCCGCCGGAATGGCGCTCGTTACTGTCAGGTGAGCCGAGAAGGCTTCCTCGCTGGTCCGAAATCGATTCCGGTTCACAAAAAACAAAACAAACAAGAGACCTAAAGCAAGCCCGATCGCCACCGGCAGCCAGCGCTTCAGAGGACGATTGGGCGCTCGAAGCGGCGTTTTTGCGTTCTTCGCCAGTGTTTCTTGGGTAACCGACGCCCATCGAGGGTCTAACAGGCCAGGTGCAGTGACGCGCCTCTCCAGAAACTCCGGCGCGTAGTTGCCGCTGTGAATCACAATTTCGAACTTCTGGTCTTCCCCCTCGCTCGCGTAGAACTCTTTGAGCTTCTTGCGCAGCCGGTGCATTTCTACACGAACAATCGCGTCCGTGCTTTGATCGAAGTCTTCGGGACGCTCAAAGACGTCCGTCGCGATGGTATATTCCTTCAGCGAACCAGCTTCACCGGCGAAGGATTTCCGGCACAAGTAGCGCAGTAGCTCGCCCAGTCGAGGATTGCGTATAAAAGTCGCCGAACGCAACACTGCGTCCAGCGCAGCCTGACGCTCCTCAACCGAAGCGGCCATCTGAAGATCGTTCATGAATCCGCCAGAGAAGTATACATCAACTCAATCCCCCTCTGCCGGCCCGGTTAATTGTACGTTAACCGCGGTTACTTGACTACCCTACGGTTCTGAAACTGCGTGTTTTAACCTCGAAGCCGGTCCAAGGGGCCGGCTGTTAACGGATCTAACCTAGTTTTCATTCAATCTTCGGCTCATACTTCTGAAAAGCCCCGCTACATAACACCGCATTGAGGCAGATTGTGTGGGCGGGGCCAGTTTAGTTTCGCGCGAGCAGCATTCACTTCAGTTTCAGGGGGAAACGTGGTACTCATTCGAACGAAATCCGAACCATTCCCGGTTCGCCGCAAAAACCAATCGCCATTCGGTAACGAACACCCATGGCGCGTGCAGATTACTCATCTGCTTCTAGTTTGCCTCGCGATACTCGTCAGCGCTCCCGGCGCATTCGCACAGGTGGGCGCAGGAGGCACTATTGTCGGCACGGTGGTGGACCAGTCAGGCGCCCCAGTTCCCAATGCAGCCGTGGTCGTCACCGATGTTGACACCAACGCAGTGACGCGAGTCACAACCAACACCAGCGGCGAATATACTGCGCCGGGCTTGCCGGTCGGCCACTATATGGTGAGTGCTGAGGTCAAGGGATTCAAGAAGTTCCAGCAGACCGACATCCCACTGAACGTGGGCGACCGCCGCACTGTGGATATCACTCTTCAAATCGGCAGCACAACCGAAAGCGTCGTTGTCCAGGCTGAAGCAATCCAGGTCCAGAGCGAGTCAGGCGAAGTGAGCGATGTTATCAGCGGCACGCAGGTGACCCAGTTGGCCACTAACGGCCGCAGCCTTTATGCGCTGACCGCGCTGATTCCGGGCTCCTCCAGCAACATGAGCGATTATCAGAGCCCTACGCCGGTTGGCGGCAACTCGGATGTCAGTTTCAACGGCCTGCGGGTGTCGCACAACCTGTACATGATCGACGGGGGCGAGGATCTGGACCGGGGCGGTTCGGGCAACATCAGCGTCATGCCATCGATCGACGCCATCGGGGAGTTCCGGGCATTGACCTCGAACTACAGCGCGGAGTTCGGTCTGGCTTCAGGGGCGACCATGACGATGGTGTTTAAGAGCGGCACCAAGGATTTCCATGGTGAGGCGTGGGAGTTCTGGCGTAACGATGCAATCGATGCCAATAACTTCTTCAATAACCGTGCGGGCACGCCGATTCCAGAGCTTCGTCAGAATATCTACGGATTCAATATCGGCGGTCCGGTATGGATCCCAAAGGTTTACAACAAAGGCCGCGAAAAGACATTCTTCTTCTACAACATGGAATGGCGCAAGATCGTGCAGGCCGGCGTTCTTAACCAGCAGGTGCCATTGGCCAGCCAATACGGCGGAAACTTCGGTTCCACTCTCGGCGGCAACCTGGCGAACCTGCATACGCCCTGCGTCAATCAGGTCTCCGGTGCAATAGCCGCCAAGTTCGCGACAGCCGGCCAAACGCTTAGTCCCTGCACAGGAGCGAATCCATACGTTGGATTCACGAATAATCAGATTCCTGCGTCATTGCTCGATCCTAATGCGCAAGCCCTCTTGGGCGCGGGCATTTTCCCGGCTCCTTCCCTCCTCTCGACGTCGGGCGCGGGCGTAACAACCGGCAATTTCGTCGGAGGTGCCAAACAGCCCACCGACGTCCGCGAAGAAATCGTTCGGATCGATCATCACTTCACCGACAAGTTCTGGATTTTCGGCCACTGGGTGGATGAACAGATCAGCCAGACCTATGGAACCTCGTTGTGGAACGGCGACAACGTACCGACCAGCCAGGCTGTGTTCGGTAACCCCTCCTACAGCGGTGTCATTCACGCAACGTACTCGATCAGCCCAACCCTGTTGAATGAGACTGCGTTCAACTATAACGGCAACCGCATCAGCATCGTGCCCACAGGCATTGTTGCGCGGCCCAGCGGCTTCACTGTTCCGGAACTGTTCCCCGGAAACAATGACAACCGGATCCCCAGCATCTACTTAAGCCAAGGCGAATCGGCCACATTCGACATTGGTAGCTGGCCTTGGCATAACAAGGCGGACGATTACCAGATCCGCGACGATGTGTCCTGGACCAAAGGCAACCACCAGTTGAAGTTCGGTGGAGGCTGGATGCTCTACGCGAAGATCCAGGATCTGTTCGGCAATACCCAGGGCAACTTCGCTTTTAACGGCACGTACACCGGCAATGGCTTCGCCGACTTCCTGCTTGGCGATGCGAGCAGCTATTCCGAATTGGCCATTCAAGACCACGGAGATTGGCCTAGCTACTCGTACGACGCATACGTTCAGGACAACTGGAAAGTGAAACCCCGGCTGACGCTGAACCTTGGCGTGCGTTGGGACGGGATTCCGCACACGATCGAGACAAACAACCGGCAGTCGAACTTCTATCCTAACCTCTACAACCCTGCCAATGCGGCAGTCATTCTGCCCAGCGGCAACATTGCAGCAGGTAGCCCAGGCCTCGGCACGAGTCCCAATCCCGTGCTTGCCGGGTATCCGCTCTACTTGAACGGGATCGGCATTGCCGGTCAAAACGGGATTCCGCGCGGCCTAGTCCAGAACGATTGGGGGCTGTTTGCGCCGCGGCTTGGCTTTGCCTACGATCTGACGGGGTCAGGGAAGACCGTTTTACGCGGCGGCTTCGGCATCATGTATGAACGCATCCAGGGGAACGACGTCTACAACGCCGGCCCGAACGTACCGTTCACTCTGACCTCGACTCTGAACAATGTTCTCTTGTCGAGTCCGGCCACGAGCGTGGCGACCGGCACGGCTGCGGCAGCGCCAATCACCGCGCCCGGCATCACCGGCCTGGCGTACAGCGACTATAAGAACCCGGCCAGTTATCAGTTCAGCCTTGGCGTCCAGCAGCAGATTGGAACCGGTTCGGTTGTATCTGTATCGTATGTCGGAAACCAGAACCGGCATCAAAACGACTACCGAAACATCAACCTGCCGCCGAACGACCCAGCTCTGCTGGCGAGCATCGCAAAGGGAACTACGCAGTACAACTCGGTTGTTCCGTACCTCGGCTTCGGCGAGATCAACGTTTCTGAAGACTCGGAGAACTCGTACTATGACGGGCTCCAAGTGGAGGCGAAGTCTCAGATCCGGAGAGATCTGTCCTTCCAGGCCGCCTATACGTGGTCGCGCGCTATCGATCCGGCCACCAGCGGTGGCGGACTAGGCGACTTGGCCAATGTCTCGAATCCGTATAATCGGGGCTACGATTACGGTCCGAGCGGCCTCGACCGCACGCATGTCTTCGTTGTAAATTTCGTCTACGATTTGCCGTTCTTCAGGGACTCGAGCAATCGGCTCTTGAAAAGCGGTTTGGGCGGATGGGAGATTTCGGCGATTGGCACGATGGAGAGCGGTTTGGCTTTGAATGTTGGACTCGGCGGCACTTACGGCAGCAATGGCATCCCGGGATCAACCAACCGCCCGGATGTGGTCGGCGCGCTGTCTTATCCTTATTCGATTGGCGAATGGTTCAATACGGGCATCTTCGCTCCACCAACCCCTGGCGCCTGGGGTGATGCCGGCAAGATGCTCGTACGCGGACCGGGCCGCGATAACTGGGACATTTCGCTCTTCAAGCGATTCGCTTTCGGCGAATCCGGCAATCGCAACCTCGAATTCAGGTTTGAATCTTTCAATACCTTCAACCATACACAACTCAACAACGTGGATACGACTTTCTCCGACGGCAACTTCGGCCAAGTCACCAGCGCCTGGGATCCGCGCGTGTTGCAGCTCGCGATGAAGCTGCATTTCTAGCTCTAGCGAAACTGACGTTTATCAGTTATTCGGGCCGCTGATTTTCATCAGTGGCCCAGCCTTTTTCTCTTCATGCAATTTCGCTACGATTGCGAATTCGGCGTCGGCATCTTGTGTACGGCCAAGTTCGCGATACAGGCGCGCCAGCTTGTAATGCGCATCGTAGCGCTGCGGCTCGTATTTGATGGCTTCCCGAAACTGCTCGATCGCCGCGGCGGCATTCTTCTTACCTGCGTAGATCGTTCCAAGATCCACATGCGCCATTGCCAACTGCTTGTCGCCGTTGATGGCGCGCTGTAGATCGGCTTCGGCTTCCGCCGCGCGACCGTTCCTTAAGAGTATGTCGGCGAGAAAGGCCAAAGCTTTCGGATCGTCCGGCATTTTGTGGAGCTGTTCGCGAAATTGCGCTTCCGCCTCCTGGTACCGCTTTTCTTTCCAGAAGAGATAGCCTAGACCGAAGTGCGCAGTCGGTTCGTTTGGATCTGCTTGAATTGCCGCCTGATATTCAGCTATAGCGTTAGGTGTGCGATCGTCGGCGTCATACGCTTCGCCTAACAGCATGTGAACAGCGGCAGAATCGGGGTGCCGCTCGATAATTGAGTGAACGAGACTGGTTGCTGCCTGGTATTGCCCCGACCACAGATAACACTTAGCCAGCCAGTACCCGAGTTCGGTATTGTCGGGATTGGCAGCCGCCAACGGCGCAAGCAATGCAGACGCTTGTTTGTAACGCTGCAGGCCGAACTCGCTCATCGCGAGCAAAGTGGTAACCTGCTCGGTCGGCGTTTGCTTCTTGGCGCGCTCGAGGGCGGCCGCACTTTCAGAAAAGTTCCCGAGCTTGAACCATGCCAACCCAAGGTTCAGATAAATACCGGGCAGATCAGGATCGATCGCGATGGCGCGCCCGTAATCCTGAATCGCGGCCTTGTAGTTTTCTTTGTGGGCTTCTTCGACACCGGCGCTCGCCCAACGGACAGCGTCGGTCTTCTGAGAAAACGCGGCGGTGCAGGCCACAAGGGCCATACATGCACCGCGAGCAAGTCTATTCACTTCCCGTCGACAATCGCCTTTTCGAGTGTTTATCCGTACTGATCGTGAACGGCATGGGACTCGGACCTACGACCCCACGTTGCGAACGTGGTGCTCTCGCAGCGGAGCTAGCCGCCCACTCGTCGCCCTGAATATAGCATTCTGCGCACGCTAGGATGGCGTTTCAAGCACGTCGGCAGTTTCGGTTCCTATCAAAAACAGAAGCTCTCTAGAAATTTCGCGGAATCGTGCAAACGAGCGAAGTATTCGCACGGCACACCTTGCTGCCCGAAGCAACACTGTCGCGATAGTATCGATGACGTGTATCGGACTGGCTTTCTGCTCATTTGGGCCGTGTGCCTGGTTGTAGCCGCTTCGCATACTGCGTATCCACAATCTTCACTGTCGGGCAACGGATCTGGAGCCTTCCAGACCGGCAAATACCGCAACCTTTTCGCCGAGGATGGCCATAGCGAGCAGGACATCGAAGCGAAGGTAAAGGGCGCATACCAGCAGCTGTTTCATGGTGATTCACAGACACAGGCGATTGCGTTCGCGGCAGGCAGCAATGCGAACGGTCCCTTGATGTACATCACCGATTGGGCCAATCACGACGTTCGGACCGAGGGCATGTCCTACGGAATGATGATTGCAGTCCAGTTCGGCAACAAAGCCGAATTCGACGCCATCTGGAATTGGGCCAGGACGTACATGTACATCGGCGACCCAAACCATCCGTCCTTCGGCTACTTCTCGTGGTCATGTAAAACGGACGGTACTCCAAACGAGGAAACACCAGCACCGGATGGCGAAGAGTACTTTGCAATGGCGCTTCTATTCGCTGGCAATCGCTGGCCCGGCGGACACGGCATATACGACTACCATGCGGAAGCGAACCGTCTGCTCACAGCAATGGTTCACCGCGACGTGAAGTCCGGAGGTACGAAATTTGGGGAGCGAAAGGTCGGGCCCGAGGTCAGCGTGGAACACGCGATGATCCTGTTCGTGCCGGGCATCATGCCGCAACCATTTACCGATCCTTCCTATCACTTGCCCGCATTTTATGAACTCTGGGCGCGTTGGGGTCCGGACGCCGACCGGGAGTTCTGGACCCGGGCCGCCGATGTCAGCCGCGCATTCTTTGTAAAAACGACCAATCCGACTACCGGTCTCGCGCCCGTATACGCGAACTTCGACGGCACACCGCACCAGACCCGATTCCCGCAATCGACGGTGTTCGGCTATGACTCGTGGCGCACCGCGAGCAACTGGTCTGTCGATTGGTCCTGGTGGCAAAAGGCGCCGGAAGAACAACAACTCAGCGATCGGATCCAGAAGTTTTTCGCATCGCAAGGCATGGATACCTATGGGCCCGTTTACACACTGGGCGGAAAGCCGCTCGGGGCAACGCCCGGTCTCACTCACGAGGACCATCCCGCTGGACTGGTGGGCACAAATGCCGTTGCGGGGCTTGCTGCCAGGGATAAGGTACGCGCCCGGCAGTTCACAGAAGCGCTATGGAATACGCCAATACCCTCAGGGCAAAATCGATATTACGACGGCATGCTGTACTTAATGAGTCTTATGCACGTCTCTGGCCGGTTTCGAATCTGGGCGCGGTGACGGCAGGCCGTCCGGCGCGTTAAAACAGTCGCGGTGCAAAGTCGTTCAGGTCCCGGCGCCAGGTCTGCCACTCGTGATTGGTACCTGGCGACTCATAAAACACATGCTTTATTTTCGCCTCATCGAGCGAGGTGTGCAGTTGCTCGATGCTTTGCTTCATCCGCTCAGGTTCGTCCGTTCCCACGCCAATCCACAGCAGATGCACGCGCTTGGAAAACGCGGCCGGGTCAGCCATCGCACCGTTGAATGCCGTCTTCATATCGAGTCTGTTGTTGCCCATCCCAAACACATTCAACGCTCCGCTGAATCCGCCGATGTAGGAAAACAGATCGAGATGGTCAAAGGTCACATGGAACGTCTGCATGCCTCCCATCGAAAGACCAGCCATCGCGCGATGATCGCGATCGGGTATGGTGCGGAAGGTCGAGTCGATAAATGGGATCAGGACCTGCGCCATATCGTCTTCGAATGCAGACATCATGTCCTGCATCGCTTTTCGCATTTCGGGCGAACCGAACGGTTTTCCCGCCAGATCGGGAGCAGGCTGGCCCGCGCGGCGCGCATAGCCATTCGCCATGACAATAATCATCGGCTTCGCTTTGCGGCTGGCAATGAGGTTATCGAGGATGAAATTTGCCTTGCCCTGCCGCACCCAACCGGTTTCGTCCTCACCCCCGCCGTGCTGCAAGTAGAGCACGGGATAGCGTTCTTTGGGCCGTGTGTCGTAGCCCGGCGGAGTGTACACGAACGCGCGCCGCCATGTGCCCGTTACAGGCGAGTGATACCAAACTTCGCGCACCTGTCCATGTGGGACATCCTGCGGCAGATAATATGCCGCACCCGCTTCCGGGACCTCCACCGCGCTAGCCCATTTGCTCCCGCCGAAGTAGGCCGTGCTTCCGGGATCACTCACTTCCGCGCCGTCCACGATCACTGTGTAGTAATGGAGCCCGGGAGCCATTGGCGGTGTGGTGAAAGTCCAGAATCCGTCCGCTTGCTTCTCCATATCGGCTTTCGGACCGCTCCAGAAATTCACCCTCACTTTCGACGCATCCGGCGCCTTCAAGCGAATCTGAACCCGTGAGTGGCTGTCCACGCGCGGGTATTGCGCGTCCAGCACATTGGACGTAGCGGGCTTGAAATCGCCCGGATCCTGCGCAAAACAGAAGCTCGTCGCCGTTAATATCAATGCTCCAATCAGTCGCACCGTCATTGTCTCTCCAATCATGGACATCGTAATCCACCACAAATAACGACTTAGTTGTCTGGGCCATAGCTCGGGCTCTGTATAGTTGAGAATTCCCGGCGTGGCACGCGGGAAGCGCAACATCATGCTCTGCGATCACAGTCGTCTGCCGCCCGGCTGAAGGAGAGAGAATATGCCTCGTCACATCGTCACAGTTCTGGGCTTGCTGGCTCTCGTTTCGGTTGCGCCTTCCATGGCGCCCGACGAAGTGCATTTGTCCATCGATGCGTCGAACCCCGGCCCCAAGATCAATCGCAATATCTTTGGCCAGTTCGCCGAGAATCTGGGACACGGTCTTTATGAGGGCATCTGGGTCGGCCCCGATTCGCCCATTCCGAACACGCGCGGAATTCGCAACGATGTCGTTTCCGCGCTTAGAGAACTTAAGGTGCCAAACGTGCGCTGGCCGGGGGGCTGCTTCGCTGACCAGTATCACTGGCGCAAGGGCATCGGCCCGCGCGACAAGCGCCCAGCCACGGTAAATTCGGCTTGGGGGGATGTGATCGATACAAATGCCTTCGGTACCGACGAGTTCATGGACTTCATCCAGCAGATCGGCAGCACCCCGTATGTATCTATCAACATCGGCTCAGGCACGCCGCAGGAGGCGGCCGAGTGGCTGGAATACATGAGCGCAGCGGCGCCGACAGCGCTTGCTAAAGAACGTGCTTCCAATGGTCATCCCGAGCCGTACAAGGTGGGATTTCTCGGCATTGGAAACGAGAGCTGGGATTGCGGCGGAGCGATGAGTCCCGATTACTACGTGAGCCTGATGAAGGTCTACAGCCGCTTTGTGCTCAATATGAATCCGGCGCAGCGTGATAAGGACAGGATGCTGAAGATCGCAGTGGGCCCCGGCACGCCGGATACAGAGTGGACCGAGGCTGTCATGAAAGCGTGGAAGAAGCACACATGGGCCTGGGACATCAACGGCGTTTCGCTGCACTGGTACACGGTTCCCAACGGCTGGCCTCCCTCAACAAAATCCGAGAAGTTCGGACTGGACGACTACGTCAAGAGTTTGAAGGCCACGCTGTTCATGGATGAGTTTCTGCGCAAGCAGGAAGCAGTCATGGACAAATACGATCCGGAAAAGAAGGTGAGCTTGGTTGTCGATGAGTGGGGCGCTTGGCACGCGCCGTTGGCGGGCTCGAACCCAGCGTTCCTCGTGCAGCAGAACAGCATTCGCGATGCCATTCTCGCCTCGCTCAACCTGAATATCTTCGCGCGTCACGCAGACCGCGTCCGCATGGCTAATATCGCCCAGATGATCAATGTCCTCCAGGCGATGATCCTCACAGACAAAGAGAAAATGGTTCTCACGCCCACCTATCACGTCTTCAAAATGTATGTCCCGTTTCAGGACTCGACATTCGTTCCGATCAACTTCGATGGTGGCGCGTATAGCCGCGGCGGTGTAACGCTGCCGCGCCTCGACGCGATCGCCGCGAAAGGCGTGAACGGGAAGCTGTTCATTGAGATCACCAACCTAGACGCGGGAAATTCGGCGACAATCGACGCGCACATCGCAGGTGTGACTGCAAAATCGGCCACTGCGGAAACACTAACGGCGCCGGCAGTCGATAGCATTAACACTTTCGATGCGCCGAATGCGGTTTTCCCGAAGTCCGTAGCAGTCAACGTTCACAACAACGAAATGTCTGTAACGGTCCCGCCGAGATCAGTGACTGTCATCTCAACCGAGGAATAGCTGGAAGCTGGGGTCACGGCGATACGGGAAAATTGTGTGTTCCTGGAAGTGAAGTACAAACCCGAGGCACGGGCCGTCG
This sequence comes from uncultured Acidobacteriaceae bacterium, assembly GCA_963787545.1. Taxonomy (GTDB): domain Bacteria; phylum Acidobacteriota; class Terriglobia; order Bryobacterales; family Bryobacteraceae; genus Bog-105. Next base: position 141,084 of record CAWBDW010000012.1, on the reverse strand, counting down.
CATCGGAAGCCTGCATTTTTGTTCAGTACTGTATGTAGAGAAAACTGACCATGTATTTGTTGAAGAAAATCGCCGTTGTGGGCGTGGTCTATTCTTACGCGCTGCAGTAGCCGGGCATTGGAGAAAGAGTTCCTATGAAACTAACGAAACTGTTGTTTGCGTGCGCAAGCACGATGACAATCTTACTGGGCATCCATGCGTCGGCCCAGGTACAAACCGTGGTTCCCGGCGTTGTCCCGGGCGCAAAACCCGTTACCGTAGAGCACATCAAGATCCACGGGGCGGCGCTTGAAGGCAATTTGGAAGGCGATGCCGTCGACCGCGAGACAATTGTCTTCCTCCCGCCGAGCTACGAGAAGGATAAAACGCGCCGCTATCCTGTCGTGTATGCGCTCCACGGATACTCCATTGGCGCCGAACAGTGGACGCACGAGATCGACGTCCCACAAACAATCGAAGGCGCGTTCGCACTTGGCTCACAGGAGATGATCGTTGTCCTGCCGGATTCGAAGACCATCCACAACGGCTCGATGTACTCCAGCTCCATCACCACCGGCGATTTCGAGAAGTTCATCTCTCACGATGTTGTCGCCTACATCGATGCGCACTACCGCACGATGCCCGACCGCCAGAGCCGCGGGTTGGTGGGGCACTCCATGGGCGGATACGGCGCCTCCCGTATCGGCATGAAGCACCCCGATGTCTTCGGCGCTGTCTACATCATGAGCCCGTGCTGCTTATCCGCGCGCCCACCGGGGCCGGCGAACTCCGATCTTGAAAAGGCGGTGGCCGGGATCAAATCACCCGCCGACGAGGCGAAGCTCGGTTTCTTTGTCCGCGCCCAGCTCGCGAGCGCGGCTGCGTGGTCGCCGGACCCCAAAAATCCTCCTTTCTATCTGGACCTGCCCACCAAGGACGGCCAGCCGCAGCCCGACGTGCTGGCCAAATGGGCTGCCAACGCGCCGCTTGCGTTTGTCGATCAGTACATCGGCAATCTCAAGCAGTACCGCGCCATTGCGATGGATGTAGGCGACCAGGACCGCCTCCGCTTCGACGCCGCCAAGCTTCACGAAATCTTCGACAAATACGGCCTCGCCAACAGCTTCGAGATTTATCCCGGCACGCACACCAGCGCCGTTGCCGACCGCTTCCAAAACCATGTCCTGCCGTTCTTCAGCAAAAACCTCTGCTTCAGCGAGGCGTGCAGATGATGAAAACTTCCAGGTCCTTGCTGCTCTCTATCGCTGTACTTTGCACGCTTGCTGCGGCGCGGGGTCAAGCGCAAGACGCCTGTTCGAATGTTGCCGCCCTCAAGCTTGACCGGGTTGAAATCACGAAAGCAGAGCTCATTCCTGCCGGCTTCATAGTTCCGCCGCCATACCCCGGCGCTCCGTCCATCGGACCTCTCCCCACGCATTGCCGTGTGGACGGCATCCTGAATCGCCGGAAAGGTGTGGGCGGCGAAGAGTTCGGAATCCGCTTTGCAATCGCACTGCCGCAGAAGGAGGCGTGGAACGGCGACTTCATGATGCAAGGGCGGCGGGGGAGGTAACGGCATCGTTGCTTATCCAACCGGAGCCAGCTATGCCGGTGACAAACCGGCACTCTCACGCGGATTTGCAGTAGCGAGCACGGACACAGGACACAAGGCCAAGACCGGTCCGTTCGATTTCTCGTTCATGCGCGACCAGCAAGCGTACCTCGATTTTGCCTTTCTTGCCAATGCTCAGGTCGCCGGAATCGCCAAACAGATCATCGCGGACTACTATGCCAAACCCGCGGCTTACTCCTACTTCGTCGGCTGTTCCACGGGCGGCCGCGAAGGCATGATTCTGTCCCAGCGATATCCCACAGTCTTCAATGGAATCGTTTCCGGCGACCCGGCCATGCGCACTGGTCTTTCAAACCTCGCGATCGGGCAATGGATTCCGGTGGCCTACAACCAAGCTGCCCCCAAAGACGCCTCCGGCAAGCCGCAGATCGACAAATTCTTTACCGATTCCGACCGCAAGCTGTTCATGGATGCGCTGATGAAGCAGTGCGACGCCAAGGACGGCGTGGCTGACGGCATGATTTTCGATCCGCTCGGTTGCCATTTCGACCCCGCGGTTCTTGCCTGCAAGGCTGGCCAAAGCGAAGGCTGCGTCGCACCGGAGAAAATCGCCGCGATCGAGAAAGCCTTCGCCGGACCAAAGAACGCTTACGGCACCCAGGTCTATCCCGGCTTCCTGTACGACGCCGGAATAACTATGAAGGGACAGGTGCCGGGTCTGCTCAGCATAGGTAGCCGCGGTCTCTTCGGCCCCTACACGACCGGAACAGAACTCGACGTCGATAAGGCGGCGTTACGTGCCTCCGATCCACTCGTCGAGCCCGCATCCACGAATCTCTCGACGTTCTCGCTCAACCGCGGTAAGCTCATCTTCTTCCACGGCGACAGCGATCCGTGGTTCTCGGCGCTCGACACCCTCGGCTATTACCAATCACTTGCGCCAGCAAACGGAGGTGCAGAGAAGGTTGCCGGCTGGAGCCGGATGTTCCTCGTTCCAGGCATGGCTCATTGTGGCGGCGGCCCGTCGCTCGATCATTTCGACATGCTCACCGCGGTCGTCAACTGGGTCGAGAGAGATACCGCACCTGACTTCGTCATCGCCACAGGCAAGGCATTCCCTGGGCGCAGCCGTCCCCTGTGTGCGTACCCAAAACACGCTCAGTACACCGGAAGCGGCGACACGGAGGACGCGCGCAACTTCCGATGCCAATAACAGCGCACACGAACGCAAGAGGTTCCCACTTGCGAGAGGTTTGCACTCATGCTTGATCGATACATTCATGTCGCAGCCGTAGCCGCGGCTCTGTTGATGATTGCGGAACCGGGCGCATCCGCGCAGTCCACGCCCGGTGAGGTGATGGCGACCGCGGTCGCCAAGCCTCTGCCATTCGTCAGCCCCGGCTTGGGCGGTGTATCGTGCCATTCAAAGTGCTCTGACCACAAATCTCGCCGCGGATCGAATAGTGAAACCATGCTCCCGTTGAGCTGGTCTAGACCGGCCAAATTCGGCCCTTTATGGCGATTGCAGTGCAGACAAGCGAGTGCGAGGTTTTCCCACTGCGTGAGCCCGCCGTGTTGGCGTGGAATAATGTGGTCCACATGAAAACCGAGAGGATAGGAATCCGCTCCGCCTAGAACTCGTGATCAAGGCCAGGCCCACGGGCGGCTTCGCCGGCCTTGACACGAGCCCGGCTACGCGAAAACGCGCTGTTCAAGAAGGCGAAGTGGGGTTGCGAAGTCGCACGAATAATTTGAGCGGCTCCGCACAAGCCCGCCAAAAGAACCGATGACTGCCGAAAATATGGAGTCAATCCGAGCTGCCATCATCGATCGATTTTGAGGTCGGCGGAGCTCCGGGAGAAGCCAATCTTTCCACGGAATCCCCGCAGCTTCGCATACGTCTGCGAGGCGGCAACCAGCTGCAACCCCGTGCGAACGGTCTGGGTAATGCCGGTACCGCTTACTCGCTGAGCCTTGTCGAGCAGCTCAGGCGGGATTTCGACGGTGATCTTGCGCGGTCTCTCCATAACGTCCTGATAGTACCGTGCTCTGTACCAGCATTGATACGGATCCAGTTCCTGACCACGACCGACGTGAGCGCACGAGTTGCTTTCGTGCCCGACGGGACACGGTTCGGGGAGCCGCTATCCTGATGCCCCCGAAGAACATTTCCGGGTAACGAAAAGAAAAGGGTTTATCCTTTCGTTAGACCAGCTGCTAACGAAAGGATCGTGGGCCGGTGGAGAAAGAGGAAGATCAGAGGCTCGGGCGGTACGTCATTAACCGTTATGGCGACGAAGCAGTTCGAGCCTTTGTTCCGCCCGCGCTACCACCCAACCCGCCGATTCAGCTCGATTCTCTCCAGCAGCTTCTGGAGCAGGCAAACCAAGCGCTCGGCCGACTGGACGGACTAGCCTCGATTCTCCCTGACCTATCGCTGTTTATCTACACCTACGTTCGCAAAGAAGCCGTGTTGTCATCACAGATCGAGGGAACTCAATCTTCGCTTTCCGACCTTCTGATGTATGAGAACGATGAAGTGCCGGGCGTTCCGATTTCAGATGTGGAGGAAGTCTCGAACTATGTAGCCGCGATGAATCACGGATTGCAAAGACTGCGTGCCGGATTTCCGCTATCACTTCGGCTAATTCGAGAAATTCACCAAATCCTGCTAACGGGCGGCCGCGGCGGCGAGAAACAGCCAGGGGAATTCCGAGTCAGCCAGAATTGGATTGGCGGCACACGCCCAGGCAACGCCGCTTTTGTGCCACCACCGCCGGATCTCGTGCTCGAATGCATGAGTCAGCTTGAACTATTTCTACATGAGCGGCGCCCTGATCTCCCGCTTTTGATCAAGGCCGGACTCGTCCACGTCCAATTCGAGACGATTCACCCATTCCTCGACGGCAACGGCAGAGTAGGGCGCTTGCTCATCACGTTTCTGCTTTGTGCGGAAGAAGTGATCCGCGAACCGATCCTCTATTTGAGCCTGTACTTCAAAGCTCACCGTTCCGCCTACTACGAATTGTTAGATCGAGTTCGCGCCAAGGGTGATTGGGAAGCTTGGCTCGATTTTTTTCTCAGGGGCATCAAGGACACGGCGGATCAAGCTGCGAGTGCCGCCCGCCGCATCGTTGCTCTTTTTGAACAGCACCAGCGGCAGATCGAAGGCCTCGGCCGGCCGGCAGCGTCCGTATTGCGTGTCTTCCAGCACATGCAGCGAAACCCTATCGTATCGATTCCTGCGACGGCACAGAAGATTGGCGTGTCCGCACCAACTGTGGCGAGATCTTTGGAACACATGAGGCAGTTAGGAATTCTGCGGGAGACCACAGGCCGTGAGCGGCACCGATTATTCGTGTATGAAGCATATCTGGCTATTCTCAACGAAGGAACAGAACCGATTCGATGATGTCCTTATCAAATGGGCACGCCGATGTGCTTGCCGGGCGCCGCAGGAATTTTCTGACCGCGAACCGCGACCGACCACGAGGTGCTGCCCTGGGGAGATCCGTTTACCCAGACAAATATTCGATTGAGCCGCTTCAGTTGGAAAATTCAACGAGTGCACGTCGCGAGCCGTAATGCCGATTAAGGCCTATTACAGCGTGTCCGTATGCCAGTTCCTCAAGGATGATTCCCGAACGAATTCTCGGTGTTCTCACCTCAGAGCACCATCACGCCTTGGAGGAGCCACAGCGGTGGGCTTGGCTTCAACAGATCTCGATTCTCAAGACTGCGCTGTCTGGGCAACCGAACGGAAGAGTATTTCTAGAGTTCTACATCCCGAGGATGGGTAAACGGGCCGACGCCGTGCTGGTCTCAGGGAACATAGTCTTCGTTATCGAATTTAAGATTGGAGCAAGCGAGCACGTATCGAGCGCTTTCAATCAAGTTGAAGACTACGCGCTTGATCTAAAGAATTTCCACGAAGGTAGCCACACCATTCCGATCGTTCCAGTGTTGGTCTCGACTCATGCTGAATTTAAGTCGATTCTGGACCTCCGGTTTGCGGAAGATCTTGTCGCTTCACCTGTAGGGACAAACGCGGCCGGGTTGAGGGGTTTGATCAACCAAATTTCCCATGCGCGAGCTTATCCGGCTTTCGATATCGACGAATGGATGGCCAAAGGCTATAAGCCAACCCCGACTATCGTTGAGGCGGCGCAGGTCCTCTATAGAACCCATAGTGTCGCCGACATTTCACGATCGGATGCTGGTGCGAAAAACCTCCAAGAACTGAGTGCCCGCGTCAGCATGGTTATCGACCGCGCTCGCCAGAAACGCGCGAAGGCCATCTGCTTTGTGACTGGTGTACCTGGTTCAGGTAAGACCCTGGCTGGGCTGAATATTGCGACACGACGCTCCGACGAACATCATGATGAACACGCCGTCTTTCTGTCTGGTAACGGCCCGCTTGTTGACGTGCTCAGAGAGGCCCTTGCCCGTGACAAAGTACAGCGCGAGGACGTCTCGAAGAAGACGGCGGAGCGCGAGGTGCGCAGCTTTATCCAGAATATCCACCATTTCCGAGATCACTACGTCGGCAACGATGATGTCCCAATCGAGAAAGTCGTCGTTTTTGACGAAGCTCAACGCGCGTGGACCCGGCAGCAGACCGCTTCCTTTATGCAGCGCAAGCGAGGTCAGCCGGACTTCAATATGTCTGAGCCGGAGTTCCTCATTAGCCTTATGGATCGCCATTCAGAGTGGTGTACGGTCGTGTGTCTTGTCGGCGGCGGTCAAGAGATCAACACCGGAGAGGCGGGCATCTCCGAATGGATCATTGCACTTGAAACGCGATTTCCCGGCTGGGAAGTCCATGTCTCGCCGCGTATTTCGCTGCCGGAGTACGGCTCCCAAGTCGAAGTGGAAGCCTTTCTGGCGTTGCCACGCGTTCGCTCAGACGAACACCTTCACCTTTCCGTTTCAATGCGCTCGTTTCGCGCGGAGAGCCTCTCAGAGTTAATCGGCCATATGGTCGATAACGAGCCAGAGGCCGCGAGGGCTGCTTACGAAAGCATAAAAGCCCGGTACCCCATCTATTTGACGCGGGACCTTAGCGCAGCACGAGCTTGGCTACGTGATCGAGCGCGCGGAACGGAGCGTTTTGGATTGGTCGCGTCCTCAGGTGCTCAACGCCTCCGGCCTGAAGGCATCCATATCAAAGCGGAGATCGAGCCGGCTAACTGGTTTCTCAATGACAAGACAGATGTTCGATCCTCTTACTACTTAGAGGATGTGGCGAGCGAATTTGACATTCAAGGCCTTGAACTGGACTGGGTCGGCGTTTGCTGGGACGGTGACTTCTACCACGATCAGAGACAGTGGGTTCACCAGGCCTTTAAAGGCACCAAGTGGCAGTCCGTGAACGACGAGTCCAAGCGGCTTTACTTGAAAAATGCTTACCGGGTGTTACTGACACGAGCTCGGCAGGGAATGATTATCTTTGTTCCGAAAGGTGATGCTTTTGACCCCACACGCGATCCGTTCTTTTACGATGGCATTTTCGACTATCTTCGCTCGTGCGGTATTCCTACACTCGATTAGGCGGGCCGAGCTGCATCCGGGTCAGATCGTCAGGTTTTGCGCGTCCATCAGACGTGCCCATACTGCCGCTTCACTGTTCAGAGTGACTAGGTGCGAATTCAATTGAGCCTCTGGTTTCGCTTTAGACCGAAACGACGTCAAGCTTTCATCCGAATCACGCTTCCACCTTGCACAAAAATTGCACAAGGCAAACTTCCAGACGCCTAACTCTAACTCGCGCCTACACTAATCGCAAACCTAGAACACCCCTGCAAAACCTTTATTCGGCGGTTCGATCCCGCCCCGCGCCCCCAACTCTTTACCAGTAAAGGTTTAAATCGTGCCGCAGCATCATCGTCGTTCGCGGTCGAAGAGGCCGAAACTTCGTTGTTTCATGGCCAATCTTTCACAAATTTTTGTGCACCACTTGGCCAAGTGGCAGGCGCGTCTTCTTACATATTCGCGTTTCGAGGTTCGAAAATGCACGGCGCTGGAAGCGTCGAATCGGTCTATAGGTTTGAGACAAGAAGCGCTATGGGGTGAATTTCGAGATAGCGCCCTCCGGTCCACTTCTTGATCACGTCTGCCAGCACTACGAGGTTCTGATTCTCGGATAATAGCTTTAAGGCATCCTTATCCCCCAACGTGAACCGGAAGTAAATGGGATGTGAATTGTCCTTGAATTTTTCCTCGAACTCACCGATGCCGTTACGTATTACCGTTCTCCTAAATTCCCCCTGTACGATCACGAGTCCAGAGAGCCGTTCAAGTTGCCCTCGGATCCTGTTTTCGATTACTTCCGGTGGTGTTTTCTTTCTAGTTTTGGTCATTTGCTGGAGTGTCGCGACGGCGGCGGAATCCACTCGACCACGAACGAACAGCGATTGGGGAGCCAGCTCTTGATGGAGCGAATTCACCAGTTCCTTACTTCGTTCCGCAAGTTCGAAGATGCCAAGTTGACCAGATCTTGCGTAATATGGAGGCGACTCGCGAGCCAGAAGGTTATTAATAACATCCAGGCACTGTCCGGCAGTGGAAGGATCAACGCTCTTGAGGTGCCGCGTCTCCGTTCTTGAGTTTGATCCACCAGCCGTCAAGTCAAGCGGCTTGCGCTTCAGGCCAACGTTGCTTTCGCTCTGCGTTTCTGTGGTAACGCAGCACAGGAAGCGGCGCATCCAGCAGGGATCGAAAAAAACATTTGCGAGCACTCGGTCGCGCCGCAATCGAAGTTCCTGATCTGCTGGCCTGTCGGGCGTGCAGTTCCGTATTAGACAAAAATTGGACCGCTCTATTCAAAGACCGGCTGAGCCGTTTGCCGCGCCAGGCATCTAACATGCATTCACGGGGGTAGTTGATGTTTCTTCGCGTGCTTCGTTGTGTCACGTTCTTTAGCGCTACAGCTATTTTCCTGACCGGCTCCGGCGTTTATGGCCAAACGCCGGTCGGCCGTGTTTCCGGAACTGTGACGGATTCGACCGGCGCCGCCGTAGCAGGCGCCAAAGTTCTTATCACGAACGTCGATACGCAGGCTACCCGTCCTGTGACCACCGATAACCGAGGATTTTATTCCGTAGAACAGTTGCCGATCGGCCCGTACAAAGTCGAAGTCAACGAGACGGGATTCAAGCGCGCCACCCAAAGCGGGCTCAACCTCACCTCCGATGCGCGTATCACAGCGAACTTCACTCTCGAAATCGGCAATCTTTCGCAGACTATCGCGGTCGAGGCGCAGGCCGAACAACTGAATACAGTTTCCGGCGAAGTAGCGCACGTGATCGATCAGCAGCAGGTGAATAACCTTCCGCTGAACGGCCGGAACTACATGGAGTTGCTGACGTTGGTTCCGGGAGCCGTTGTCACCAACCCGGACGAGTTCAGCGTCATGACCTCGTTAAGCGCGACCAACCAGGTCATCAACGGACACCGCAGCAATGAAAATAACATCACAATCGACAATCTAGGCAACCTGGACAACGGCTCCAACGGAAGCTTAATCAATAATGTCAGTCCCGATTTCATGCAGGAAGTGAAGATTGAAACCTCAAATTTCTCCGCCGAATATGGCCGCTCCACCGGCGTGGCTTTCAATCTGGCGACCAAGAATGGCACGAACCAGTTCCATGGCGGGCTATTCGAATATTTCCGGAACGACGTTCTGGATGCCAAGAATATCTTCTCTCCGACGAAAACCGAGCTTCGATACAACGATTTCGGCTACGACCTCGGCGGCCCGATTTTAAAGAACAAATTATTTTTCTTTGTGGGCGAGGAGTGGAAGCGACTGCGGCAGCAAGCTGCTCCGGTGCGGGAAACGCTTCCCACGCTTGCTGAACTACAGGGAAATTTCGCCGGAACCGGCCAAACGATCGATCTGCCCGGCACGAAAACGCCATACCTCAACGATGCCATCCCCGCTTCTCAGATAACGCCCGACGGACTGGCGGTCGTGAACGTATATAAGACCGCCATAGGTCAGGCTGCCTCGTTCACCAACCAAGCCACCGCGCACAACGCGATCTTTCAGACGCCCAACCCGCTTAATTACCGGGAAGACATAGCCCGGCTCGATTTTCATATCAACGATAAGAACACTTTGTCCGGCCGCTGGCTGCAAGATCAGAACTCGATCTACCTGGCCTTTGGCCCTTCCAGTACGAGCGGAAGCTACGTCCCCATTACGCCAGAAATTCGCAGCCGTCCCGCGGAGAGCCCGATGATTGACGAAACCTGGGTAGTCTCTCCGAACGTCGTCAACGAAGCCCACATCGGCGCAAGCTGGAACGGACAACGTTATCTGAATCAGGGCGACACATGGCAGCGCTCCACCGAAGGATTCACGTTCGCCAAGGTCTACAACTCCCTGGGTGCATACTCCAACGGCATTCCCGACGTTTCGATTACGAGTTTTGCCGGTTGGCAAGGTCCGTCCCACACCCTCACTTCGCCTACTGCTGAAATCGAGGGCGGCGACACAGTCTCGATTGTGCACGGTCAACACACCATCCGCACGGGTGTTCTGATTATCCGAAACAGAAAGAATCAGAACGGCCGCTCCGATTACGACGGAAATATAAGTTTCAATGCGACCGGCAATCCTAACACTACCGGGTACGCTCTGGCGGACGCTTTGCTGGGTAACTTCAACAGCTACACCGAAGCGCAGTACGACCCGATCGGCTATTACCGCTATTGGGAGCCTGCTGCGTTCGTTGATGACGCGTGGAAGGCGACCAAGAAGCTGAGCATCAACTTTGGTCTTCGCTACGAGTACTACATGACCATGTACTCGACCATCGATAACCTGACAAACTTCGTGCCGTCGCTGTACAATCCTGCGCAAGCCGTGGCCATCAATTCGAAAGGCCAAATCGTCCCAGGTTCCGGCAACATTTACAACGGGCTGCAGCGCGTGGCAAACGGCATTACCCCCGGCTATGACTACTTGGTGCCGAATGCTACAAATCCAGCGGTTCTCGCGGTCCCCGACGGAGCGCCGCGTGGAATGTACCCTAGCCATAACGGTTGGGCTCCGCGAGTCGGCTTCGCCTACGCCCTAAACGATAAAACCGTCGTTCGCGGAGGATTCGGGATCTTCTACGACCGGATCCAAGGAAATCCCACCTTCTATACCTTGAACAATCCGCCGTACGTGTCCAGCACGTCGTACAATTACGGCAATCTATCGAATATCACCGGCGGCAAGTCCAGCCCGCCGGCTCCTTTCGGCACTCTGCAGACCACTCAACCGAACCTCGGGCTTCCTTATTCGGAACAGTTCAGCTTTGGGATTCAACGCGATCTGCCGCTCCATCTGTTCCTCGAAACCGATTACGTCGGGACTTTGGGCCGGCATCTGCTCGTCGAGCCCGACATCAATCAACCGACGTTTGCAGTCCTCGGCGCCGCTTCGTCCACGACCAACATAAATACGTTGCGGCCGTACCACGGTTACTCCACTATCCAGGAATTCATGAGTGCCGCCACCTCGAACTATCATTCGCTTCAGGTTCAGCTTTCCCGCCGCATGGGTGCGGTTATGTTCACTGCGGCTTATACCTTCTCCAAGTACCTCGGCAATGCCGTCTCCGATACCACCAATGACAAGGATTACTACAATCTCTACTGGATGTATGGGCCCCTCGCTGAGGATGCCACCCACGTGTTCACGGGAAGCTTCATTTGGTATCTCCCGAAACTCAAGAGCCAGCCCGCATACCTGCGCGCTCCATTTGGCAACTGGCAATTCACTGGCATTGTCCATCTGCAATCCGGCTTTCCGTACAACATAACGGGTAATACCACGGTTCTCACCGGTAGCCGGCAGGCCGATTATCTCGGCGGCCCAGGTGTCCTGCCCAATCCCACTCCGGATGGTTGGTTTAATCCCGCCGCCTTTGCTCCCGCTCCGCAAGGGGCGTTCGGCAACGCGGGCGCCGGCGATGTAAGGGGGCCCGGCTTGGCCGAATACGATCTCTCCGTTGCGAGGTTCTTCCCGATCAAGGAATCCATGAGCCTGCAGCTTCGCTGCGACTTCATCAACGCCTTTAATCACCCCAACTTTGAAGGACCCGCTACTAACGTTTCGGACTCCAACTTCGGCACCATCTCTTCGGCTTACCCGCCGCGCAACATCCAACTCGGCCTCAAGTTCCTCTTTTAGCGCGCCGCAGCGCGGGCTACGTGCTTAGAAAACGCCGGTTGACATTCGGCTCCATTCCATCGACAATAGCGGTAACGGCGCTGTTTTAGCGCTACAGCCTAGCGATTGTAGGCAATTTGGCGTTAGCTCTGTGTTTAAATCGGCAGTCGAAGTCTTGTGGACGGCGCGGTACGACTATCAGCCCGACTGGAAGCTCCTGAAACACGAACACGAGTACTTCCAGATGATCTGCTTTCTCAGCGGCTCCGGCCAACTGACTTTAGGCGAACGCGAATATGGCATTTGTCCAGGTGGACTTTTCCTGATCAAGCCGCATTGCTATCACGGGCTGAATCCGGCATCTGCTGTAAAGACTCTCGACGTAAAGTTTCTGGTTAAAGATCGCGGTCTTCGCGATCTGCTACTGAACGCCGGCGACAAGGTGGAGGAGAATGATTGCCTTGTCGCGAATCTCTTCGAGCGCATTCGCCTGGAAGGCGAGCATGCCGCATTTTTGTATCGGGAGATGTGCGCTGTTTATCTGACCCACATATTGATTCAGTTCCTGCGACAGAATGAAAGCGTGCCGAGCGAAACGGCGGAGGAACCGGACGATGAATTCATTCCGGATCCCTTAACGCAAAACGCAATTGATTTCGTGAAGCGGCACTACGCCGAGGATCTGAATTTGCAAAGGCTCGCTCAGGCAGTCGGCAAGTCCGACCGCTATATTCGTCGGAGATTCGAGGAATTTCTCGGCACATCGCCGACGCGCTATCTGCTGCGTTACCGAATACGCAAATCGAAGGAACTAATCCGGCAGTCCGATTACCCGCTGAAAGAAGTTGCCGAATTGGTCGGCTTCAAGACCATCCACCACTTTGCCCGGACCTTTCACGACATCTGCGGCGAAACGCCCGGAGCGTGGCGTCGAAAGTATCGGGCTGGCATCTGTAAGGACGTCTGCATCCATCCGCAGTTCTCAAACCCCATCTGGACCGTGCCGCGTGAAATCCTGACTCGCCGGGCGTGCTCCCGGTAATCGGGAAAGTCCTACTCTCCAGGTACTCGCTCAGGCAGTGCGTTTGTGCCGGTTCTATTGCGTCACTTGCAATACTCTGTTAGCCTAACGTTTGATTTATGAGCCTGCTTGCAACCAAACCAGTTGAAGCGCTGCTAGCGGAAGCGGAAGGCGAGAAGTCGCTGAAGCGAAGTCTGAGCGCGGCCTCGCTGGTGGCGCTCGGGATCGGGGCCGTGATTGGCGCCGGTATTTTCACTCTCACCGGAGTGGCGGCGTCGACCCATGCCGGGCCGGCGATGGTCTATTCGTTCATCCTGGCTGCGATCGGCTGCGCCTTTGCCGGCCTGTGTTACAGCGAATTCTCGACCATGATTCCCATAGCGGGCAGCGCCTACACCTATTCGTACGCGACTATGGGCGAGCTGGTCGCATGGATCATCGGCTGGGCGCTTGTGCTGGAGTACGCGGTGGGGGCCGCAACTGTCTCGGTCAGTTGGGCGGCTACCTTCGATTCCATTCTTATGTCGTTCGGTATCGAGCTGCCGCGCGCGATTGTAGCCTCGCCGCTCGATGTTCAACCCGGCAGCGTGAACCTGATCGCGGTCATCATCATCTGCATTATTTCCTGTATTCTGATCCGCGGGATTAGTGAATCCGCGCAGTTTAATAACTTTATAGTGGTCCTCAAAGTTGCCGTGGTGGTGTTCTTTATCGGGATCGGCTTCTTCTTCATTAATTACAAGAACTACCATCCGTTTCTGCCACCGAACACGGGCCACTTCGGCGCGTTCGGATGGAGTGGGGTGCTGGCTGGAGCGGGCCAGATCTTCTTCGCCTATATCGGCTTTGATGCCGTTTCCACAGCGGCGCAGGAAGCGCGCAACCCGAAACGCGACATGCCCATCGGGATTATCGGCTCACTAGCGATTTGCACTGTGCTCTACATCCTATATTCTTTGGTGCTCACCGGCATCGTTAACTATAAGGAGTTAAATGTTGCCGCCCCGCTGGCCGTGGCGGTGGACCGAATGAAAGGCTTGCCATGGATAGGTTTTCTGATGAAACTGGGCTCGCTATGCGGCTTGACTTCGGTCATGCTCGTTATGCTGCTTGGACAATCCCGAGTTTTCTATTCCATGTCTAACGATCGCTTGCTGCCGAAGCTGTTTTCCGAAGTGCATCCGCGCTTCCGCACACCCTGGAAATCAAACTTGCTGCTGATGGTGTTCGTCTCGTTGGGCGGCGCATTTATTCCCATCAGCGGACTGGGAAATTTGACCAGCATTGGGACGCTGTTCGCATTCAGTGTAGTCTGCATCGGCATCGTGATTATGCGAAAGACGCGGCCAGCCCTGCCCCGGCCCTTCAAGACGCCGCTTGTTCCGCTCGTCCCCATTTTGGGTGTGGTTGTCAACCTCACTCTGATGGCCAGCTTGGGCGTGATTACCTGGGCGGCGTTTCTGAGCTGGATGGCCATCGGCCTGATTATTTACTTCACCTACAGCAGGCATAGCAGCGCAGTGCAAGCCGCCGAAACGGCAGCGCGGCCGTAAGCCGTACGTTGCGAACTCCTTTTTTACGCATCTAATTGGATGTGAAGCTCTTCGCGCTCATCGCCGCTGCCGCTTTTTCACTTCCTGCTCTCGGCCAAACTGGCACAAGCTCGATTCTGCTCCAAGATGTACGTCTCATCGATGGGACCGGCAGCCCGCCGAAAGATCACGTTTCAATACTCATTCAGAACGGCAAGATCGCCCAGATTCTTTCCGGAACGGGCGTCACGCTAAGCGACGCGGGAGCCCAAGTCCTGAATCTCGCGGGGAAGACAGTTATGCCCGCAATCATAAATGGCCACGGCCATTTGGGCCTTTCGCAAGGCACGACGGTTTCGCCCGCCAACTACACGGCCGCCAACGTCGAGCGCCAGCTCGCGCAATATGAGCGTTACGGCGTCACTACCATGATCTCGCTCGGCATGAATAAGGATCTGTTGTACGGCCTGAGAGCGGAGCAGGAAAAAGGGGATCTTCCGGGCGCTACCATCCTGACCGCCGACCGCGGCATCGGCGTGCCGGGCGGGGTTCCCGCCGTCAAGGTTGGTCCGGACCAGATCTACCGCCCCGCAACGCCGGAGCAAGCACGAAAAGCCGTACAAGAGATGGCTTCACGCGCTCCGAATCTGATCAAGATCTGGGTGGATGACAACCTTCATAAGTTGCCGCCGCCGAATCCCGCCGTATACGCGGCCGCCATCGAGGAGGCGCATAAGCAAAAACTGAAAATCGCCGCGCACGTATATTACTTAGCCGATGCCAACACGGCTGCTGCAGGACGGCGTGGACATACTGGCGCACAGCATTCGCGATCAGGAGATAGACCCCGACACGATCAGCCTGATGCAAGAAGAAAAGGTCTTTTACATCCCGACGCTTCAATTAGAAGAATCGTTCTTCATCTTCGCGGAGAATCCCGGCTGGATGAGTACTCCGTTTTTTCGGAGCGCCGTAAATCCGGAGCTTGCCGGGATGCTGAACTCGGAGGCGTATAAGCAGAAAGTGCTGCAGGACCCTAACACGCCCATACACCGGGCCGCGTTCCAGACCGCAATGGTGAATTTGAAGAAACTGCGCGATGCTTCTATTCCAATCGCGTTCGGCACGGATTCGGGCGCCAATCCATTCCGGATTCAAGGCTGGGCCGAGCACCGCGAACTGCAGCTCATGGTTGCAGCGGGAATGACGCCGCTCGAAGCGATTCACAGTGCAACGGCCGTTACCGCCAAAATGCTCGAAATCGGCGAACGAACCGGGTCCGTGGCAGTGGGCAAGAATGCGGATCTGATAGTTCTAAACGCCGATCCATCCGCAGATATCGCGAACACGGAAAAGATCGCGATGGTGTTCCACAACGGGAAAATCGTCAAGCGTCCGTAAGCTGCAGGTCAATGCCGAGCCTCCAGCTCTTTGACGAGCCCCGTTGCCCTTCCAATTGACTCGCTTCGGAAACTATTTCTTCTGTTTCCAGCTTAGTGCCTCAATTTTCAAGCGAGATTAGCCGATCAAACAGTAGGAAAGGTACGCATTGTCGTTCTACGAGAGCAAACCTGCGTCTCGCGTAGGCTTGTCGGC
The DNA here is from genome assembly GCA_963787545.1 of uncultured Acidobacteriaceae bacterium. Classification (GTDB taxonomy): domain Bacteria; phylum Acidobacteriota; class Terriglobia; order Bryobacterales; family Bryobacteraceae; genus Bog-105. Next base: position 125,215 of record CAWBDW010000012.1, on the reverse strand, counting down.
ATACGCAAGACGTCTGACGTGCGTACTACTGGCACTGTGCGCAACCGCGCCGCTTTGCGCCAGCCTCGATCCAAACAAGCCGATCCGAGAATACATTCACCAGGCATGGCAAACCGGGCAAGGCCTTCCGCAGAATTCGGTATTGGCGGTTGCGCAGACGCCGGACGGATATGTATGGCTCGGGACGGAAGAAGGCCTCGTCCGGTTCGATGGCATCCGTTTTACCGTCTTCGACAAACACACTTCAGGCTTAAAGGACAACGTGATCCAGGCGCTGCTGGTCGATCGCAACCAGAACCTCTGGATCGGAACCAATGCCGGGGGCCTATCCCGCTTCCGGAACGGGAAATTTACTGCTTATACATCCGCAAACGGACTATCGAATAACTCGATTCACACGTTGTATGAGGACAAACGCGGCACCATTTGGATTGGAACGGATGGCGGGGGCCTGAATTGGCTGCGGAATGGGCGATTTGGCGTTTACACGACCGCCGATGGGTTGGCGGACAATGCGATATTTTCGATATCCGGGGACGGTAAGGGCACGCTCTGGATTGGAACGCACGCCGGTCTTAGCAGATTCTCGGGCGGGCGGTTTGTCACTTTCGGCGCAAAACAGGGATTGTTCAACGATTATGTCCGGGCCGTGCTGGTCAGCCAGAACGGTGTCGTCTGGATCGGCACCAACGACGGGCTGTGCACGCTTAACGCTAACGGAATCACTCGCCTGACGACCAAAGACGGGCTGCTTGCGAACACTATTTACACGCTTTACCAAGACCGGGCAGGCACGTTGTGGATTGGCAGTGCAGGACGCGGCTTGAACCGCTACGCGAACGGGAAACTGGACTCGTACACAAACAAAGACGGGCTGGTGGGCGCGGATGTATTCGCCATTCTAGAGGATCGCGAAGGAAGTCTTTGGATCGGCACCAGCAGCGAGGGCGGCCTGAATTGCTTGAAACGCGGACCCGTCACGACCTTTTCGAAAGAAGACGGACTGATCAGCAACACGATTTTAGGGGTGTATCAGGATTCGGAAGGGACTCTCTGGATGGGGTCGGACCAGGGGCTTATGCGCTGGTCGCACGGTCACGTCACCGCCTATACTACCAGCCAAGGCTTGCCGGACAATCTCGTCTTTTCGGTCACGGAAGACCGGCAGGGCAGCATTTGGGTTGGCACGCGGCGGGGCTTGGCTCGGCTGAAAAATGGCAAGATCACCGCTTTAACGGCCAAGGACGGTTTTGCAAGCGATTATGTCCTGTGCACCTACACCGATCGCGAAGGCGACGTCTGGATCGGCACTCGCAGCGGTCTCAGCCGGTATGACGGCCACGAATTCGTAACCTATACCACCCGGGACGGGCTCTCGAACAACTTTGTACTTTCTCTGTATGAAGACTTTCAAGGAGTTTTGTGGATTGGAACCGGAGGCGGCGGACTGAACACCTATAAGCACGGTAAGTTTTCCGCCTATACGACCCGAAATGGTCTTTCGAGCGATTCGGTGTGGGCCATTCATGGGGACCCCGATGGCACGATTTGGTTGGGCACGAGCGGCGGAGGGCTGGATCGTTTCCGTAACGGCAAATTCACGGCCTACACCAGCGATAAGGGACTCCACGACGATTCGGTCTTGCAGATCCTGGACGACCACCTGGGCCGGCTCTGGTTGAGTTCGGACAAGGGCGTATTCAGCGTCGACAGGAGCCAACTGAATGATTTTGCAGACGGCCGTGTGGCGGCGATCACGTCCACGGTTTACGGGACTGCCGACGGAATGAAGAGCCCCGAATGCAACGGCGGCTTCCAGCCGGCCGGCTGGCGTACCAAGGAGGGGTGGCTATATTTTCCAACTGCGTACGGAATCTCGGTGGTGAATCCAGCCAATCTGTTCAAAGACGAAATCGCTCCTCAAGTGACGATCGAAAAAGTTCTGGTGGACAACAAGCGGGTTTCGTTTGATAAGCCGCTCGTCGTCCCCCCGGGCAAAGGCCAATTGGAGTTCGAGTTCACCGCCCCCAGCTTTATTGCACCCCAGAAGATTCAGTTCCGCTACATGCTGGAAGGATTCGACAAAGACTGGACGCAAGCCGGAACGCGCCGCATCGCGTATTACACGAATATTCCACACGGCGAGTACCGCTTCCGTGTACGCGCAGGCATCGATAACCTTTGGAGCACCAATAGTCCGGCGGTGTCGCTGACGCTGCAGCCGTACTACTACCAGACCACCGGCTTCTTGGTACTCGTGATCCTCGCGGGCGTGAGCTTTTGCGCGGCGGTGTACCGGCTGCGAGTGAGCCAATTGAAGCTGAGGGAACAAAGGCTTGTGCAGGTGGTAGACGAGCGCACGTCGGCACTGCAGGAGAGTGAAAGACAATTGCGCCGGTCGCGCGATGAACTGGAATTGCGCGTACAAGAGCGCACCTTTGAGATAGTCCAGGTTAACGAGTCGCTGGAAGAGGAAGTGCGCGTGCGGCGGCGCACAGAAGAACAGCTCACTATAGCGAAAGATGCGGCGGAAGCTGGAAGCCGGGCCAAGAGCGACTTTTTGGCGAATATGAGCCATGAGATCCGAACGCCGATCAACGGAATCTTGGGCATGACCGAAGTGACGCTCACGACCGAGCTCGACGGCGAGCAACGCGAATATCTGGACATCGTGAAGTCCTCGGCCGATTCGCTGTTGGCAATCGTGAACGACATCCTGGATTTCTCGAAGATCGAAGCGCGCAAGCTCAATCTCGACAGGACGCCTTTCCAACTGCGCAAATCGGTCGATGAACTGCTGCGATCTCTCGCGCTGCGGGTACGGCAGAAGAATCTGTTTTTAAACTATGAGATCGCGGACGATATTCCGAACGACTTTATAGGAGATCCGCTGCGCCTGAGACAGGTGTTGCTCAACTTGTTGGACAACGCCGTAAAATTCACCAGCCGCGGCGGCGTTTCCCTTTCCGTCACCCAGAGTGATTTCCGGGAAGGAAAAGCTATTTTGCATTTTGCCGTGAGCGATACGGGAATCGGTATTCCTTCCGACAAGCAGAAGACAATATTTGAAGCCTTTTCACAAGCCGACAGTTCCTCCACGCGCCGCTACGGCGGTACCGGTCTGGGTTTGACGATCTCGTATCAGCTTGCCGCCATGATGGGAGGCCGCTTGTGGGTGGAAAGCGAGCCGGGCAGCGGAAGTACATTCCATTTCACCGCCCGCCTGGAGATCTTGCCTGACGCGAACTCCCCCTGTGCCGATTCGGAACTGCCGGTCCCGGTTTCGGTATAACGGTGTGCGGCATCCGCGATTGCAACGCTCGCAGCGCGCCTACGTCCAACGTTCGAGAGCCGAACGCCCCGGATTCGATATACTCTAGTTAACCCACGATTTCCTGGAATCTTCATGAATAACCGCTTCAAATGGACCATTGTCGGCAGTTCGACGTGCATTGTCGCCCTACTGCTGCTCGGAGCTCGAAATGGCCGCGCAGTGAATTCCGACGATGTGTATGGGCATCTGAAAGTCTATACCGAGGTACTCGAGCGGATCGAGTTGGAATACGTGCAGACTCCCGACATGAAAAATGTCACGCTGGGCGCCATCAACGGGCTGCTGGAATCGGTCGATCCTTTCGCCAGCTATATGAATGCCGATCAGTTCCGGCAATATGAAAAAAGCGAAGACAGCGCCAAAGCTGGAGTGGGATTGATTCTGGCGAAGCGATATGGGTATGTGGCGGTGGTGGATGCGCTTCCCGGCTCGCCGGCGGAGAAGGCCAACATAGAGAATGGCGATCTGATTGAGAGCATTGATAATATCGCCACTCGGGACATGCCATTGGCCTACGCCCAGCAACTTCTTCGCGGAGCGCTGCACTCGACGGTGGAGATCACGGTATTGCGCGTTCGAAATCCGGACCCGCAGAAGATCACTCTGACACGCGTCAATGTCGCCTTTCCGGACGTCACTGCCAAGCTGATGCCGGGCGACGTGGGTTATCTGCATGTCGGCAGTCTGGCCGGCGGGCGCGTAGCGCAAGCGAAAACAAAGCTGCTGGATCTGAAAAAGCAGGGAGCCAAGTATATCGTGCTCGATTTACGGCACTGCTCGACCGGTGAACAGGAGACCGGTGTCGCGCTCGCCAATCTTTTTCTGGATAGCGGTGAGATTGCCTATGTGCAGGGGCAGAAGATGCCGCGCACGGAATACGATGCGAAGCCGGAAGACGATACGTGGAAGGGACCCCTGGTTGTGATCGCAGATCGTGCGACGGCAGGCGGCGCGGAAATTGCAGCCGCGGCGCTGCTGGACGATAAGCGGGCCCAGGTGGTTGGCGAGCGCAGCTATGGCGATGCGAGTATCCGAAAGACGATTCAAATGGATGACGGCGCCGCACTAATCCTGTCGGTGGCCAAATACTATTCGCCCTCGGGTAAAGCCATCCAGGACACCGGCGTGATTCCAACAGTTCAGCTTGCGGAGAGCGATAATTCGCCTGAGCTGGATCAGGATGGCAACCCGATTCCCGGTACCGAGCCCAAGAACAACGAAGACAATCTGCTGAAGCAATCCATCGATCTGGTCACCGGGAAAACGACTATTGCGGCGTTGAGGAACGAAATGAACGGGCCCATTATCAATGACCAGCACCCGATAAATCAGAAGAGCCCGCAACAGCCTGAGCGCTGAATCGGGGACATGCCTAACTACGAATACCGGTGCGAAAAATGCGGCACGAAATTCGAGGTGTTGCAGAAGTTTTCCGACCAGCCGCTCACGACACACGAAAATTGCGGAGGCAAAGTGGAACGCCTGGTCTCCGCGCCAGCCTTCAACTTTAAGGGCAGCGGTTGGTACGTCACCGATTACGCCAAAGGGCCGAAGGCCGACGGCAAAGCTGACAAGAGCGAAAAGGCTGAAAAGCCTGCCGATAACGGCACGGCGGCGAAAGCGGAAAAGCCCACAGGCGGCTCGGGAGGCGCGAGCAGCACTTCCACCGAGAGCAAATCGGAAACGAAATCCAGCTCGCCGGATAATAAATAACCGGTGCCTACTCGCCGCGAGTTTCTCAGTTCCGCTGTCACGGCGGGGCTGAGCGCCCCGCTTCTGACCGGACAAACCAACCCGCAGACTACACCTGCTAACGACAAGATTCATATCGCGCTGATCGGCTGCGGCGGTATGGGACAAGTTGACGCGCGCACCTCCGTGTCTACCGGGATGACCAAGCTTGTCGCGGCCTGCGATTGCTACGACGGACGCCTCGAGCACATGAAAGAGCAGTACGGGCGCGACATCTTAGTCAGCAAACGTTACGAGGACATTCTGGCCCGCAACGATATTGAAGCCGTAATCATCGGCACGCCCGATCATTGGCATCAAAAGGTCACAATCGACGCGCTCAATGCTAAGAAGGACGTTTACTGCGAGAAGCCGATGGTCCAACTTATCGGCGATGGTCTGCCGGTGATTGAGGCGCAGAAGCGGACGAACCAGATTTTGCAGATTGGAAGCCAGCGCGTCAGTTCGGTGATTTACAAGAAAGCGCAGGAACTGTATCGCAGCGGCGCAATCGGCAAACTTAATCTGGTGGAAGCCTGGTGGGATCGCAATTCAGCGGTGGGCGCCTGGGAGTACACGATTCCGCCGGATGCAAACACCAACACGTGCGATTGGCCTGAATTTCAGGGCCTCGCGCCCAAGACCGATTGGGACCCGAAGAGATTCTTCCGCTGGCGCTGTTACCGCGATTACGGCACGGGTGTGGCGGGCGATCTGTTCGTGCATCTTTTCTCCGGGCTGCATTTCATCGTGGGCAGCGATGGACCGGCGCGCGTCTTCGCCACCGGAGGGCTGCGCTTCTGGAAGGATGGCCGCGATGTACCCGATGTGCTCTTCGGCCTCTACGACTACCCGGAAACCGCGAACCACCCAGCGTTCAACCTAATCTTGCGAGTCAATTTCGTCAGCGGGGCCGAGGAGAGCTCTGGTTTTCAATTTACCGGGAGCGACGGCATTATGACCGTGGGCACCGACGTGACGCTTTCCACGCCCGCGCACGCGATCGAACCCGGCTACACAATTGACACCTTCTCGAAAGCCGGCCAGGCGGCATTCTTAACACAGTATCGAGAGAAATACCCGGAACAAAAGCCTTCCGCGGCGGCAATGCAAGGTAATCTGCACGAAATCTACGAACCACCGCCGCATTACAGCGATCATTTCGATCACCACCTGAATTTCGCGCTGGCGGTTCGCTCCCGCAAGCCCGTGGTGGAGGACGCCGTGTTCGGCTTCCGCGCCGCCGGACCTGCTTTGCTGTCGAACATCAGTTACTTCGAACAGCGAATCGTCGGATGGGACCCGGTAGCGATGAAGATGACGAGCTAACCTGCCATGCCTTCACCGAACGACAACATTCAAATCGCGCTCATCGGCGCTGGAGGAATGGGCCAGGGCGATGCGAAAATGGCCGCTTCCATTCCCGGCGTGAAGCTGGTGGCGGCATCCGACTGCTATGACGGCCGGCTGCAGCATATGAAAGAGATTTACGGCACCGCGACGTTCACTACGCGAGATTATCGCGAGATCGCGGCGCGCAGAGATATCGACGCCGTGATCGTCGCAACGCCGGATCACTGGCACTCGCGGATTTCGGTCGATTGCCTCAACGCCGGAAAACACGTGTATTGCGAAAAGCCGATGGTGCACGCGATTGAAGAAGGGCGGTCCATAGTCGATGCGCAAAACAGGACCGGGAAGGTGTTCCAGGTTGGCAGCCAATACCGCAGTTCTCTCACTTATCTGAAGGCCAAAGAACTGTTCAAAGCGAATGCCATTGGGAAGTTGAACTCGGTGGAAGCGTGGCTGGATCGCAACTCGGCGATCGGAGCATGGGAATATTCCATCCCTGTCGATGCCAGCCCGACGACCTGCGATTGGGACCGTTTCCAAGGCAGCGCGCCCAAACACGCGTGGGATGCGCGGCGCTTCTTCCGCTGGCGCAATTACCGCGACTATGGAACGGGCGTGGCGGGCGATCTTTTTGTACATCTGCTCACTGGGCTGCACACCGTCACCAGCTCCCTAGGCCCTACACGCGTCTACGCGACCGGCGGCATCCGGTTTTGGACCGACCGCGACGTTCCCGATGTCATGCTCGCGGCCCTCGATTATCCCGAATCGGACATGCATCCCGCGTTCAACGTGCTTTTACACGTGAATTTCAAGAGCGGTCTGGCAAAGGAATCGTTCGGTGTGAAATTCATCGGCAGCGATGGCGTAATGACGGCCACCAGTTTCACGCAACTGACACTCGATCGCACCCCGCGCCCGGCGCAGTTCGACGGTACGATCAAGAGCTTCGCCGATGCGGTGCAGAAGGAGTTGACCGCGGAGTGGAAGGCCGAGCATCCCGAGCCCGCGGTGGGAAGCATCAAACCGAGCGAACTCCAAACCTTCGACACCGCAAGCCAGGATGCGCATCTGGATCATCATAAGCAGTTCTATCGTTCGATTCGCGAGAACCTGCCTTCGATAGAAGATGCTGCGTTCGGACTGCGCGCCGCGGGACCGGCCCTTCTTACCAACCAAAGCTATTTCGACAAGAAAATCGCGAACTGGAACCCCGAAAACATGACGGAAGCGGCGCTCTAATCCGTGTGCCGATCATTTGTGTGGAGAGCAGCGTTTAACGAGCCTTGCCGGTATCCTTCCAAATCCAGCGTGACGTACAAAAATCCAAGCTGCTTGAAAATAGCCGTTAACGCGTTCGCCGATTCCGGTGTGAGAGCCTTCGGAAGCTCCTCTTTTGAAATCTCAATGCGAACAAGCTCCCCGTGAAACCTTACGCGGAATTGCCGGAATCCCAGCGCGCGTATCGCCTCTTCCCCTTCTTCAATCGTTTTTATCGTTTGCACCGTAACAGCCGTTCCATAAGGCACACGTGAACTGAGGCATGCCGCCGCGGGCCGGTCCCAGGTCGACAGGCCGGCGCGCCGCGACAGCTCGCGAATTTCCACTTTCGTCAGCCCCGCTTCCACCAGGGGCGCTTTTACTTTGTGCGTTTTGGCCGCCCGCTGTCCAGGCCGGTAATCGCCTAAATCGTCTTTGTTCACGCCATAGACGATGTGCTCAAATCCGCGCTGGCCGGCATAGTCATTGAGGCACGTGAACAATTCGTCTTTGCAGTGAAAGCACCGGTCTTTGTCGTTTCTGACGTAGTCGGGGTTGTCAAACTCATGCGTCTCGATGTACTCGTGTCGAAAACCGCATTCCCGCGCAAACGCCTCCGCATCGCGCTTGTGTGAGGCCGGAATCGATGCCGAATCGGCCGTAATCGCGATTGCGTTGTGGCCCAATACGCGATGAGCGGCCCAGGCGAGATAAGCCGAATCCGTCCCGCCCGAGTAGGCTACAACCACGCGCCGCAGCCCGCGCAGAAACTCGAAAAGCGCTTGTTCTTTCGCCTCCAGCGCCGTCGAGTCAAGCTTCGCGCGGCTAGCATCAAGCGTGACTAGAGTGGCCATATTTGAGTCTATCGCTTCTGTTAAGATCGGAGCCAGATGCCGATAACAACGGCGACTATGCTTCGCGTTTCGATCGCCGTCAGAGCACTGTCGACATAGATATCGATGCAATCCGCGCTGAGCAGTCGGAGACAAACCAAGCTGCGAAAGAGCTAATCGGCGCGATCTGCGATCTCATCGACCGCATTCCGCCCGAAAATCTGCACTGACCCCCCTGATTACACGACCCGCCTATTGCAGCGGCAGCTCGCCGTTCTTACCTTCTTCTTCCTCCGGCTCTGGTATCACCGATGCCGCGGCGACTTGATCGCCTTCTTCCATGCGAACCAACCGCACGCCTTGCGTGGAGCGGCCGGCCTGGCGGATCTCACCCGATTCCAGCCGAATGATCTTTCCATCTTTGGTGATGATCATCAAGTCAGTGTTCTCACTTACCGACAGCACCGCAACCACTTTGCCCACCTTCGGCGTGGTCTTCATATTGATCACGCCCTTCCGGCCGCGCGCCGTCAAACGATAAACTTCAAGCGGTGTCCGCTTGCCGAAACCGTTCTCCGAAATGGAAAGAATCAGACCTTTTTTCTCGACGACTTCAAGGCCAATCAGATAATCGTCTTTCTCCAGATCCATGGCCCGCACGCCGCGAGCTTGGCGGCCCATCGGTCGAACCTGATCTTCGTTGAAGCGGATCGCCATTCCCAGATGCGAACCCAGGAAGATATAGTTTTCGCCGGTGGTGATGGTAGCGCCCAGCAACTCGTCGTCATCGTCGAGCCCCAGCGCGATAATGCCGCGCGAAAGCGGGTTATCGAACTCGGTCAGCTCGCATTTTTTGATAACCCCGTGCCGGGTCACCATAACGATGAACTTGTTGGGCACAAATTCTTTCACGGGTAGGAACGCCTTCACCGTCTCATCCGGCTGCAAGCTGATCAGCCCGGAAACGTGTTTGCCCTTACCGGTAGTCGCCGCATCCGGAATCTCGTAGATCTTAAGCCAGTAGACCCGGCCCTTGTTGGTGAATATCAACAGATAGGCATGTGTAGAGGCGATGACCAGATGCTCGACGACATCTTCGGAGCGCGTGCCCATCCCGATCCGGCCTTTGCCGCCGCGCGACTGCCGCCGGTAAGTATCCACCGAAGTGCGTTTCAGGTAACCGCCGCGGGAAACCGTGACGGCGACATCTTCCATCTGCACCAAATCTTCGAGCCGGATCTCGCCCGTGTCCTCAATGATTTCGGTGCGGCGCGCATCCCCGAACTCTTTCTGCACTTCCTTGAGTTCTTTGATAATCAGGTTCTTGAGCACCTTTTCGGAACCCAGAATTTCCAGATATTCCGCAATCTGCCGCTGGATTTCCGCGAGTTCATCCAGAATCTTCTGCCGCTCCATTCCGGTCAGCCGCTGGAGTTGCAGCTCGATGATCGCCTGCGCTTGGCGCTCGCTGAATTCGAAGCTTGAAACTAATCCCTCGCGCGCTTCCCTTGGCGTCTTGGCGGCGCGAATCAGCGTGATCACAGCATCTAAATTGTCCAGCGCCCTCTGAAAACCGAGCAGCAGGTGTTCCCGGTCTCGTGCTTTGCGCAGCAGGTAATCGGTACGGCGGCGAACCACGTCCGTGCGGTGATCGAGAAACCGTTTGATCACGTCGATCAGGCCCAACTCACGCGGCTGCCCGTTCACGATCGCCAGCATGATGACGCCGAAGTTCACCTGCATCTGCGTCTGCTTATACAGATTGTTCAGCACTACTTCGGCCTGCTCGCCGCGCTTCAATTCAAAGACGACGCGCATGCCGTCACGGTCGCTCTCATCGCGCGCGTCGGAGATGCCTTCCAGCTTTTTCTCGGAAACCAGCGCCGCGGCATGCTCAATCAGCCGCGCCTTGTTTACCTGGAACGGAATCTCGGTCACGACGATCGCTTCGCGATCCTTGCCAATTTTTTCAATAGCCGCTTTGGCTCGCATCTTCAAGCTGCCGCGGCCCGTCTTGTAGTAATCGAGAATGCCCTGCCGCCCCAAAATGAACCCGCCCGTAGCAAAATCGGGTCCAGGCGCCATCTCCAGGACTTTCGCGAGCGGCGTGTGAGGATCCTGAAGCAACGCAATCGAAACGTCGATCATTTCTTTCAAATTGTGCGACGGAATATTCGTCGCCATTCCGACCGCAATACCGGAGGAGCCGTTAATCAGCAGATTCGGAACACGCGTCGGAAGAATTTCCGGCTCGACTTCGCTGTCGTCGTAATTCGGGCGAAAATCAACGGTCTCTTTGTCGATGTCTTCGAGCAGCGTGGCCGCTATCTTCGACAGACGCGCCTCGGTGTACCGCATGGCCGCCGGCGGGTCGCCGTCGACAGAACCGAAGTTCCCCTGGCCATCGATGAGCGGGTAGCGCATCGAAAATTCCTGGGCCATGCGCACCAGCGAATCGTACACCGGCGTATCGCCATGCGGGTGGTATTTACCCAGAACTTCGCCCACGATCTTCGCGCATTTGCGAGTAGGCCGGTTATAGTGCAGGCCCATCTCATGTAGCCCATAGAGAATCCGCCGGTGCACGGGTTTCAGGCCATCGCGCACATCCGGCAGCGCCCGCCCTACGATCACGCTCATTGCGTAATCGAGATACGAGCGCTTCATCTCGTCTTCGATGTTGATGGGAATTACGTTTTTGTTGTCGCCGGGCGGAAACAAACCACCGCCGGTTGGACCGTCTTGATCGGCCAAAGAAAAGCTCCTAAGAAAGCGGCAAGGCGTGCTGCAAGTACTTGCAAACACGTAGACTTACCGACAGAAATGGTATGTCTTCAGTATACCAGTTCGGCCTCCGTTGCGCGACCCGGCGCGGTGCCGGTCGGCCCCGATTTTTTCCATCCAAGCGGTTGAGGGGATGCGTTTTTCCCTATTCCTCCGCTACACTAGGGATATTCCGGTCCAAATGCTTTCGATTGTGATCCCGATCCACAATGAGGAACCGGCTATCCTGCCGCTCTATGACCGGCTGACGGCCGTTCTCGAAGCATTGCGCAGGCCGTACGAGATCATCTTCGTCGATGACGCTTCGACCGACCGGAGCTTCGATCTTCTCGCGAATCTGGTTGAGACCGACAGCCATCTGAGAGTTCTCCGATTGCGCCGTAACTTTGGCCAGACGGCCGCGCTCGCCGCCGGTTTCGACGAGGCGCAGGGCGAGGTAATCGTCTCGCTCGATGGCGATCTGCAGCACGATCCCGAGGACATCCCGCTGCTGCTCGAAAAAATCGACGCTGGCTATGACATCGCCAGCGGTTGGCGCAAGAACCGCGTCGATAATGCCGTCACCCGCAAGATTCCTTCCCGTATCGCGAATTGGATGATGAAGCGAGCCTCCGGAGTGGAGCTGCACGATTTCGGCACAACCTTCAAGGCCTACCGGACGGAAGTGCTCAAGGATGTCAACTTGTATGGCGAGCTGCATCGCTTCATCCCGGCTCTGGCCAGCTTCTATGGCGCTCGGGTCATAGAAGTGCCCATCAGAAACGTGGAGCGGCCGAATGGCGCATCGCATTATGGGCTGAGCCGGATCTTCCGCGTCTTTTTCGACATATTAACCATTGGTTTCCTGCTGCGCTATCTAACCCGGCCCATGCATTTCTTCGGCAAATGGGGCTTGGCTGGCATTGCGATGGGCAGTCTGGTGCTGCTTATGATGCTGGTGAAAAAGATCGCCGGCCAGGACATCATTGCCGAGCACGGTCCCCTGCTGTTCGCGGGCGCGATGCTGTGGTTTGCCGGATTGATGCTGTTCAGCACCGGGCTGATCGGCGAAGTGCTAATGCGCACCTATTTCGAGAGCCAGGGCCGCCGCATCTACGCGGTCCGCGAAGTGCGCAGCCGCCGCGAGCACGTGGTCGATGGCGCTCGTTAGCTCGTACGAAGGATTCATTTTCGACTACGGCGGCGTGCTCGTCCGGCATCAGACCGATACGGATCAGCTTCGCATGGCCGAAATAGCCGGCATCCCGAAACATCTTTTCACGGAGCTTTATTGGTCCGCCCGGCAGGACTACGACAAAGACCTGCTCTCTTACGCCGAATACTGGCAGGGCGTGGCACGCCGGGCGGGAACGGCTCTGACCGAAAAACAGATCGAGGAATTGGTCGAATTGGACACTCGAAGTTGGATGCAGTTCGATCCGGTGATGTGGGAGTGGGTAGATCAACTGCGCGCTGCGGGTAAGCGCGTCGCCATGCTTTCCAATATGCCGCGGGAACTCGGAGAGGCGCTGAAGTCACGCACCCGCAAGCTCGCTGGCTTCGACCAAGTGACGCTCTCTTACGAGCTCCGCGCCGCCAAGCCGGAGCCCGCCACATATGAGCATTGCCTGGAGGGGCTTGGAACCGCTCCCGCACAGACTTTATTTCTCGACGACCGCATTGAGAATGTCCAGGCGGCGGAGCTACTCGGTATTCGTGCCATCGAGTTTACCTCTCGCGACGATACTCTTCTGTTGCTGCGTTCTTAAATCTGGCAAGTCTTTGATATTGCAACAGAACCGCGACCGTGAGGGAGCGGATTCCTAATTTTTTCACGAGGCCGCCAGGAAGCAGTTTTTAGCGCCGGCTGCTGAACACACTGAACGGTACACTAGACATCAGCGAACATGACTTTGATTCGCCTCGGAACAAGCCTGCTCGCACTGGCTAGTGCCTCGGCGTTTGCCGCGCCGCGGCAGCGAGTGATCGCAAACGTTGTCAGCGACCAATACCGGCCTCTCGCGTTTGACCGTCAGGAAATTGCCGGATTATTGGGTGAGCATCTGCGTGCCGTCAGAGAAGGGTACCTGGAGCATGCCGATGAGCAGGCAAGCGTTGCATCCGCTGAGCGAGCCGGCATATTCTTAGATGCCGCCGCAAATGCCTATGACTATTCGCGGGATCCAAATCTCAAGGTAGTAATGGACCGTGCGGCAAAAGAGCTGGAATCGACTGAGTCTCCTTCGAATCTACTTGGCCTATTAGCTTACTATCGGGTAACACGAGATGAAAATGCATTGATGGCTGCAGAGAAGATTGGCGGCTTGCAGATTGCTCAACTCAACCGCGCGCCAATCCCTACTCTTCAGCAGTCTGGCGCTCTGATCGCCCCTCTCACTTATCTATATAGGTACGCAAACGATCCTCGCTACCTTAATTTGTCTGAGTCTATAGCAAATTCGTTAGTCCATTCCGGCCGATTGAGCGATTCCGTTTCAGAGGGTACTCTTCCAGGTCTTATAGGTCTAATCGAACTTTACAGAAGCACTGGAGATAGATCCTATTATCGCGCCGTGGCTGAAGCATGGCCCACCTTGCGCGACCGCACTTTCTCCTTTCTTAACGGCAGTGCCGGGATTTCCGATTCCTGTGTTACCGCGCAATGGGTGGAACTTAGCCTTGAGTTACTACGGCTCACGGGATATCCACAATATGGTGAAGAGCTGGAGCGAATCGTCTATAACCAGCTATTTGCGGCGCAGGATTCCAAGACGGGCCATATATTCTCGAGAGTGCCGCTAGATGGAAGTAAGCAGCTCGCCTCGCCTGCGGACCGCTGTGCTCCTAGCGAGGCAGCCGGTATATCCACAATCCCGGCCGCCGTGTGGGGCCGTTATGGCAACGGCATCGCAGTCATCCTTTATACTGCGGGGCGCGCCACTTTCCGCCTGAGGCGCCGTGGCACGGTTCAAATCTATTCGGAGTCGACCTATCCCTCCACAGGCGAAATGCTGCTGCACGTTGAACCGGCTCACAGTATCCACTTCCCCCTTCGCTTGCGCGTGCCGGAATGGACCAGTAGTTTCGTTGTGGATGCCGCCGGTTCTCACCTGATCGGCAAGCCGGGAGAATTCCTCACTCTCAATCGGCAATGGAATCGAGGCGACACAGTGAAGATCGCGATCAATATGACCGTGCACGCAATCGCGGGCGGCGGTTCCCAGCCCGGTGTAGCCCTCCAGCGCGGACCGCAACTACTTGCTCTGAGCAAAGCGCTGAATCGCGACGTCGAAAACCTGGCGGCGGCCGGACCTGCGGTTCTCAATCCCGCTCAACTTGCGCTTGCACCGTTGAACGCCGGTTTTCCCGCGAACTGGGCGGGAGAACAAGTCTACAAAATTGCCGGTGAATACGAAGACAAGCCGTGCCAGCTCATTCTGGTGCCCTTTGCGGATGCCGTGGCTTACCGCGTCTTCATGAAAGTCCCGAGCGCCGCATCGGGCGCAACGGGGTATCAACGCCCAGCTTCTCTGGTTCCGCGGCACCAGTAGCTCTCAAACAACCCAGCCATTGCCTCAGCGAAGCCCTCGTGCTCGAACACCACGGCGGTCCATGAGGGGCGCGTCAACACTGGATCAAGCAACGCCACTAAGCCGCGCTTGCGATCGAATAACGCCAGCTTCAGCGGCAGACGTTCCAAAAAGCGAATCTCAATACCCGACTCGCTGTATTCATGCAAGCGCTCGCGATGTTCGTCGTCCATTGGCGCCGCCTCAATCAGCAGCCGGCAACGGATATCGCGCCCGGCCGCTTCTTTTACCAGTCGCTCGTCCAGCGGATCGACTGCAAATGGGGGGCGCGAAAACTCGGCATAATCGCTGCTCACCGTCGCCAACATTCGCCGGTAATGGATGGCAGTTTGGGTCGGATCATTCACCAGGTTGAGGAAATCAAGCGTGCCGCGGCCGCCCTGCCCTTCCACATAAGCGGCGCGCAGATCCTCAATTAAACCCGTGGCGAGGCGCGCCTGTTCGGTCAGCTCGTTCTGCAGCGACCGGCCGCGGCGCGCCAGATACGCGGGAATCGCCAGGCTCGGGTCAACGGCGGAAAACAGCTTGGTTTTCTCCTGCACCACCTGCGCGAAGCCTTTCTCCACCAGACTGTCGAGCACTTCATAAATTTTCTGGCGCGGTACGTGCGCGCGCGCCGCCAGTTCAAGAGCCTTGAATCGCGAGTGCCCCATCAGCACCAGGTACGAGCGCGCCTCGTACGCATTCAAGCCCACCTGCTGCAGCTTTCGCCAGTTCAGTTGGTACTCGGGCGGCGCCGATTCTCGGTTTTTCACGAACCGAGAAGATATCACAGTTGAGCGGAGGATTTTTCCCGCAGAACCTTCTCATATACTAGCTTTGCCGCCGCCACGTCCTCGACGGCCACGCCGAGCGATTTGAAAATCGTTGTCCGGCTCCGCGGCCTCGGCTTCGCACGCGACAGCAATTCGCCCAATTCCGCATAAATGGCTGCACCGGATTGGACGATATCGCCCGATTCACGCAGGGCAGCCTCGCGCGATTCGACGACCACCGCCGCGCCTCGCATCGCCTCGTCATCGATCTCGCGAGCCTGCAAACCGACGGCCCCGACCGCATTCACGTGAGCGCCCGCTTTCAGCCATGCGCCCTGTAAGACCGGCTGCGACGAATGCGTCACCGTCGCGACGACGTCTGCGCCGCGAACGGCTTCTTCGGCGCTGGTTGCAATCGCGCCAATCTCATCGGCGAATCGCTTGGCGTGTTCGGGCGTGCGGCTCCAGACACGCACTTGGTCGAACCTGCGCACCAGACGCAATGCATCATAATGCGTGCGAGCCTGCACTCCGCTACCCAGAATTGCCAAAACGTGCGCATCCGTGGCCGCAAGCTCGCGAGTCGCAAGCGCCGAAACCGCCGCGGTTCGCAGTGCTGTGATCGCGCGCCCGCCCAGGATTGCCAGCGGCTCGCCCGTTTCGGCACGAAAAAGCTGGATTGAAGCCTGATGAGTGTGCAATCCCGCGCGCCGCATTGCGCGGGTACACCGTCACTAGTTTCGCGCCCAGCACCTCGCCGTATGCGGCCGGCATCAATCCGAACCAGCCGTCCTGTTCTTCAAGACGAATCACGCCGCGAACCGGCTGAATCACTCTTCCCGCGGATAATTCGATCAGCGCCATCTCCATCGCGGCACGAAGTTCCGCCAGATCCAATAGACGCTCGGTTTCCTCTTCCGGAATAACCAGTGGGGCAACCGGCACTCTAACTCCACACCGCGCTCAACACTCGCCGGAAGTTCTCTCCCAGAATCAGCCGGATGTTCGCATGGCTGTAACCGCGACGGATTAGCGCGTCGGTCAAAACATACATCCGGTCCGGGCCTTGCAGTGGAACGACCGCTTCCACGCGGTGTACGCGATATCTTTTATCGGCCGAGGTCAAAAATTTCGAAAGCTGCGCCGGCGGAAGATAATTATTACTCTCCAGCCCGAAGTCGCTGCCGACTCCAACGTGCTCGATTCCCACCAGCTTCGATACGTAATCGAAATGATCGACCACGTCGTCCACCGTAACCGGCTGATGCTCCTTAACCATGAAGCTGATGAAATTGATGCCCATCACTCCACCGCTCTTCGCCATCGCCCGGATCGATTCATCCGATATGCAGCGCGGATGTCCGTTGTTCAGCGCGCGTGCGTTTCCGTGTGAAATGATCACCGGTTTGCGTGATATCGCAAAAGCATCGAGCTGCGTCCGGTCTCCGGCATGAGCTACGTCCACCGCCATTCCAATGTTGTTCATTCGTTCCACGACCTCGACGCCAAACTCGCTCAATCCTCCGTCGCTCCGCTCAAAGGCGCCGTTGCCAATCATGTTTCGAAAGTTGTAAGTCAACTGCGAAACACGTTGTCCGAGTCCGTAGAAAGTATCGACATCGTCGACCGTGCGAAAATGATTCGCGTTTTGAAATCCAAACAGCAGCCCAAGCTTTCCGTCCTGCTTACTTTTCGCGAAATCGCCCGGAACCGATACACGCATCAGCCAATCGGGATAGGCCGCAACAAATCCGTTCCAATCGGCAAGTAGACGAACTGCGCCATTATACGGATCGAGCGCGCCGGCGGCATGTCCAAAATTGAATACGTTAATTCCGGAATCTCTGTAAGCCCGAACATCCGCCTCCGTGAACGCACCCGGCTTGCTAAGCCACTCCCGCAGCTTCTGCTGGCGATCGAGGCGGTATAGAAATTGATTCAGCATATCGATTACCAGCGATTCACGGACCAAATCGACCGCTCGCGTCGAATATTCATGTGGCGACTGCGCGAACAGCTTGAAACGGCTGCTATCGATCATCGGCGCCGCCGCAATCCCAGCCGCTGCCGTTACGAACCGGCGCAATGCACTACGGCGCGTTAGCGCTCGATCGCTCATCTCGCTCTTCTCCTTAATGGAATGTGATAGACGACTCCCGCTTTAATCACTGCATCTATGCCGCGAGTCGCGCGTATATCTTGCGAAGGATCTTTCCGCAAAATGACCAGATCCGCCACTTTGCCGGGCTCAATGGTTCCATACTCCCGCTCTACGCCAACTGCTCGCGCTCCTTCATAAGTAGCTGCCCGAATCGCCTCGAGCGGCGTCAAACCGCACTTACTAACCAATAACTCCATCTCGGTATGAATGTTCGGCACATTATTCTTACTGGGATTTGCAAAGCTGTCGGTTCCCGCAACCAGAGCGACGCCGAGCTCATGAGCCCGCTTCGTCACCTCGCAGGTCCAGCGCCAAATGGGATCGGAATCGTTTGGATGTCCCAGATGCGTCACGAAAAGCGTCTCGTCCAGGATCGTTCCGCGAAGCCGCATTAACTGCAACAGCGCCGTAATCGCCGGGCCATCTACGGGGCTGCTCGCATAATCTATCCCGGCGCCGCGCCGCGCCTGCTCGTAGGAATCGGGCGGCTTGCTCATGCCTTCCGCGCCTAAGTAGACGCTATGCGACACCACATCCACGCCCGCATTTACGACTTCGCTCGGCCGCGCGGGGAAAACGGCCGAGTGGCTCCAGACACGCAGAGCCTGCTTGTGCGCTTCCGCAGTTAATTTCTCAACTAAATTCGCAGTAAGATCCGCATAGATCTTGAGTCCGGTCGCACCGGTCGCCTTACCCGCCGTAATAATCGCCGGAATGTTCGAATCGGGCTTGATGGCATGCATCCACGCCACTTCGCCGGGCACCCCTCCATGCGATGCGCCCTTCGCTCGCGGATCGCGAAAAAATTGCGGCCCGGCAACCAGCGTGGCGTAGTAGATCCGCGGGCTGGCTGTGCTGGCCTCGCGCGCTCGTCGCGCCATCTGCGCCAGTTCGATATCGTCGCCGCCCATATCGCGAACCGAGGTCACGCCGCCCAGCAGCCCAAATCGCAGCAATCGATCGGCCGCTGCTCGATCGCGTGGACCGCCTGTCAAATGCACATGGCTGTCGAATAATCCCGGAACCACCGTCATCCCGTGCAGGTTCCAAATCCGCGCGCCTTTTGGCGCTTCGCCCCGCGCCGAATCGGTAATCGATGCGATCCGGCCGCTGGAAATCACAATCGTGACGTGCGGGCGCGCGGGACCACCCGTCCCATCTATAAGATTTGAGTTCGTCAGCGCCAGCGCGGCCAGCAGCAGAGCTGCACAAAATTGCATTGGTCTATGTTACAAGGCATCTCATACCCTCTACACACCGCTTCGCGGGCACACTGCTAGACTTGTGGCAGAAAACGAATCGCGAGTCTCTCGATGCACTATTCCGACTTGCCCCGCACGCTCGGCGCTTTGCGCACCAGCCGATTTTTCGATCAGCTTCAGCCTGACCGACCCCTCAAAGAAGAGCTCCGATCGAACCTGATCTGCAAACTCGATCGCGGCGAAACTTTGTTTCCCGGTGTTATGGGATTTGAAGATACCGTTATTCCGCAGGTAGTGAACGCCATCCTGTCGCGCCACAATTTCATCCTCCTAGGCTTGCGTGGCCAGGCGAAAACACGCTTGGCGCGCCTGCTGACGCGTCTACTCGATGCGCGCATGCCCTACATCGGCGGGTGCGAGATACGCGACCATCCGCTGCGTCCCATTTGCCGGCACTGCCGCGATAAAGTGGCAAACCTGGGCGATGACACGCCAATCGCATGGCTGAGTCCGGAAGAGCGATATGTCGAGAAACTTGCCACACCCGACGTGACTATCGCGGACATGCTCGGTGACATCGATCCCATCAAGGCCGCCCGCAGCGGTCAGGATATCTCGAACGAGCTGACCATCCACTATGGGCTGCTGCCTCGAGCCAATCGCGGGCTTTTCGTTATTAACGAGCTTCCCGATCTCGCCGGCAAAGTGCAGGTCGGCTTGTTCAACATTATGCAAGAGGGCGACGTACAGATTAAGGGCTATCCCGTGCGCCTCCCGCTGGACGTGCTGCTCGTTTTCACCGCGAATCCCGAAGACTACACCGCGCGCGGCAAAATTATCACGCCGCTCAAAGACCGCATCGGCAGTGAGATCCGCACACACTATCCGCTTACCGTGTCGCAGGGCATGGACATCACCAGGCAGGAAGCCTGGACGCGCCGCCGCTCACCGGTTGCCGTCGAAGTGCCTCTTTATATTCACGAAGTGGTGGAGCAGATTGCGTTTCTCGCTCGCGACGACAAGCGGATCGATAAGCGTTCCGGAGTTTCTCAGCGCCTGCCCATCACGGTTCTCGAGAACGTGATTTCGAATACCGAGCGCCGTGCTCTGAAAATCAAAGAATTGTCCGCCGTTCCCCGTATTCTCGACTTATACGCAGCTCTCCCCTCCATCACCGGAAAGCTGGAGCTCGAATACGAAGGAGAATTGAAGGGCGGCGATGCGGTCGGCCGCGAGCTCATCCGCAACGCAGTCGGAAAGGTCTACAGCTCTTATTTCGATGGCGCAAATCTGCGACAAGTGATTCAATGGTTTGAACTCGGCGGGTCGCTTCGTCTCGATGAGGATATGCCTGCCGGACGCATGCTCGAGCAGCTAAATCATATTCAGGATTTGCTCCAATTCACTAAGAAGCTGGGGCTTTCTGCGAACGAGAGCGATGCGATACGCGCTTCAGCCGCCGAATTTATTTTGGAAGGGCTTTATGCTCACAAGCGGATCAGCCGTAACGAAGAGCTCGAGTTCGTCGCCGGCGACCGGACGTCGCGCGAGGACCGTTCGCGTGAAGAGCGCGAAGAGAATCAGCGCCGGGGTTATGAACCGCGGCGCGGAAGCGGTGGGCCGGGAGGCGGCCGCCGCAATTTGAACTAATCTCGCGCGCGGAGAAGCCTCATGCGAAGGATCTCTTATACAAAATATTCCGAAGAAGATCTCGGCATAGAAATGGACGATCTGCTTCGCGCGCTTTCCGATTACTTCCTCCAGAGCGGCTATCAGGATCCCTACCTTCAGTTCACCGAAATGAACCAGCATACGCTGGAAGAGCTTAAGGACGCGATCCAGCGCGCGCTCGAAAGCGGCGATCTCTTCAATCCCGAACAGCTCGAAGAGATGCGTCAGCGCCTGCAGCAAATGTCCTCACAACAGCGTGAGCAACTGATCGAACGCTTGATGAATAAGCTCGAGCAGGCGGGCTACATTAACACCGAGGGCCAGCCACCCGAATCGCCATCGGCCCCCGGCGCGAACGGCGGCCCTGAAGCGCAGATGCATTTTGAAGTTACTGACAAAGCGATCGATTTTCTTGGCTTCAAAACACTCAAAGACCTGCTCGGATCGCTTGGTAAATCCAGCTTCGGAGCGCACGATACCCGGGATCTCGCCACCGGTGTCGATGCCAGTGGAGGCGCCAAATGTTATGAGTTTGGCGATACGCTCAATCTGGACGTAAGTGCCACGCTATTTTCCGCTTTACAGCGCGAGGGTTTCACCTTTCCGCTCAACCTGGAATATTCGGATCTTTACGTTCATCAATCGGAATACCAGAGCTCCTGTGCAACGGTGCTTATGCTCGATTGCAGCCATAGCATGATTCTTTATGGCGAGGACCGCTTCACGCCGGCCAAGAAGGTAGCGCTCGCCCTATCGCACCTGATCCGCACGCAATATCCCGGCGATTCGCTCCGCTGCGTGCTTTTTCACGATACCGCCGAAGAGATGCGCATTTCGGAGCTGGCGCGAGTGCAGGTAGGTCCCTACTACACCAATACTCGCGACGGCCTGATTCTTGCACAGCGCCTTCTTGCACAAGAGAAGAAGGATATGAAGCAGATCGTCATGATTACTGACGGTAAGCCCTCGGCCTTAACCCTGGAGGACGGCCGCATTTATAAAAATGCCTTCGGACTCGATCCGCTGGTAATTAGTCAAACGCTCGAAGAGGTGGCACGCTGTAAAAAGCGCGGCATCCTCATTAACACGTTTATGCTGGCCAGCGATTATGGTCTGGTGCAGTTCATCCAGAAAGTAACTCAAATGTGCTCGGGCAAGGCTTACTTTACGACGCCCTACACTTTGGGCAATTACTTACTAATGGACTACATGAACCGCAAGACCCGAACCATCCACTAGCTTCTTAGAAGTTGATACCGAGCAGCACGTCCCCCTGATCCAAATTCGTTTTGAATCCCGTGTAGGTAAATGCTTGGTTAGCCCAGCGTGTGTAGCGCGCTTCCGGCGTCAGCTCGAACGGACCTTTCTTGAACGTCAATCCGAACCCGGCCACAGCGCCGAAGCTGTTGCGATTATGTAGCGCGATGGAGTTGTTCGTTAACTCCGGAATAGAAATTCCGGGTGCGTACATCGTTTGACTGATGGTCGAGATGTGCCGCAATGATGCGCCAACATCGACAAAAGGCCGATAATGTCCGCCTAGTACATTGAACTTGAACAAACCGGGAACTTCCCAGTTGTTGAATGTAGTAGGCCGGTACGCCAAACCACCGCTGTTTCCAAACGGTAGCGCGCTGCTGAAACCGGCTCGCTTATATAAGCCGTCCAGTTCAAACCGCACCCGGTGGGGAAGATGGAATTCTCCGCTCACGCCGAATTCATATCGCGGCACTGCTGAACTGAACGCGGATCCCGGAATCTGATTCTGGCCGCTGAAAAGCGATGTATTACTGGCGCTGAACATGTCCGTAACCGGAATTCCGATTTTAAGTCCCAAGGTGACCGGCATGTGTCCCTCCGAATCCTGCGCGTAAAGTGTTGCCGCGCCGAACGCGATGAGCGCTGCTGCACAAATTTGTATTTTCATGGTATGTCTCCTCCAACCAATATGGGTTTCTGTTTTTGGAAATGCGTTTCCAAAGATTGAATCTTTTTGGCTTATAATTCATGAAGAATTACGCCCCTTACTAACTCTCAACAGGACTGATGAGGTTGGCGCCGCCGAGGTTTCGACGATCCGATAACTTTTTGGTTGCGCTACTTACGATGGAAATCTTTACGCGGTAAGTAGCGCTATTATTTACCTAAAATGGGCTACTAATCCGATGAATCACGAAGAGACTGATCGCGTAAACCCCGTAAACTACCGGAAGCGCAAAGAGTGAACTATCTACTCGATCTAACATGCCACCATGCCCCGGAAGCATATTTCCACTATCCTTGACGCCGGCGCCTCGCTTCATAGCCGATTCCGCCAGGTCGCCGAATTGACCGGCGATGTTGCCGGCGACCGCCATGGCGAGGATCTCCCATAGCGGAATCCGCGGGAGCGCATTGCCCAAATAGAGGAGGCCGAAAATAATCGACGCCGTTACGGATGCCAGAGCACCCTCCCAGCTCTTTTGGGGGCTGACCGCCGGAGCGAGCTTATGCCGTCCAAACCGCCGCCCAGTATAGTAAGCCGCGGTGTCCCCAATCCAATTGAGCGCAAGTGCAAAAAACAGCAGATGTACACTCACGCTCCTCAGAACGATCGCGAACCGCCAAGGGGCGAACGTATAGAATGCGCCGAAGAAGGTGCACGCTGCCTGCGGCAAGATGGCAGGCAGATTGCCCCGACCCAACGATACGGCCAGAGCGATTAGCAGCAGAAACACGATGCCGGGCAACGTATACTGCGGCCGGAACAGAATGACGAGACCGGCAAGTATGCCGAATACACCCGGCCGTTCAATGCCGTGCTTGGCAGCCAGTCCGGAAAATTCGAAATAACACAAAACACCCATGCAAACCGCCGCTGCCAGGAAGAGCGGGAAAGGCGCCAGGAAGATGAGGTATAGAGCAACGGCAATCAGCGCGATTGCGGTAAGCAGGCGCTTCATTCTGTCTTAACAGTATCGAGGAGGTCAGCTTTCAGGCTCGTGGCACTTCCAGCGCTTCTTCATCGAGAAGCAACGCCGGTGCTTCCACAGCCGCGGCCGAAGCGCGCGCCAGCCCACCGAAACGGCGCTCGCGATTCTGATATTCGAGGATCGCCTCCAGCAGCTCCGTGCGTGTGAAATCCGGCCACAGCGTGTCGGTCACGTACAGTTCCGCATACGCGATCTGCCACAAGAGAAAGTTGCTGATGCGCATCTCTCCCGAAGTGCGAATCAGCAGATCGGGATCTTTCAATCCGGCCGTGTAGAGATGCTCGGAGATCCCCTCTTCGGTGATTTCGAGCGCGTCGAGATTTCCCTCGAGCCTCGCGTTTTCGATCATCGCGTTCACGGCGTCCACCAACTCCGTTCGTCCGCCGTAATTGATGGCCAAGTTCAAGCGCATGCCACGGTTGTTCGCAGTCTTTTGCATCACAGATTCAAGCTCGGCCTGCACCGCTGCCGGCAGCGACTCCAAACGCCCGATCGCCACCAACTGGACGTCGTTACGCATCAGATTCGGCAGCTCGCGCCGCAAGTAAAAGCGCAGTAAACGCCACAATCCCTCAATCTCATGCCGCGGGCGTTTCCAATTCTCCACCGAAAACGCATACAGCGTGAGGGCCTCAAGTCCGAGTTGCGCACCCGTTTCCACCGCCGTCCTGACCGGATCGACTCCGGCCTTATGTCCCATGATGCGCGGAAAATTCCGCTGCCTGGCCCATCGGCCATTTCCATCCATAATAATGGCAATATGAGCCGGCAAGCGCTTAGGATCGAGCTGCGCCGCAATCCGCCAATCGCGTTCACCGGGAGAAAGCGCCTGCAGAAGTTCCTTCATCGCACAAAGCTCTATAATACATCAAGGCGAATGGCCGATTAACGCCGCCAGTGCGGCCCCGACGCATAAGAAAGCGCCGAACGGAAGCTCAGTCTCTGAAAACTTTTTGTGTCCTAAGAAGACGTAGAGCAGTCCTATCGCCGAGCCCGCAACCGCTCCAATCAGCAGCGCGAACAAGCCGCTTTCCAGCCCCAGAAACACGCCGAACATCATCAGCAGTTTGACATCTCCAAAGCCCAGGCCTTCTCGCTTCCGAAGCCACTCGTAGGCGGCCCCCGCCAGCCAGATGGGTCCTGCTAAAAGAAGGGCACCCAGAACGGCATTGAAAAGGGACTGCCACACCGGCTTCCAGGCCGGGAAGAACAGTTGGCCAAAGACGCTGGGAACGGTTACGAAAATGGCGAAGATCAGCCCCGCAATCGTGCCGCCCAGAGTGAATTCATCGGGCAGAATCCTCTCTTCGAAATCCGTCCAAAACAGAACCACCAGCAATGCTTCGAAAAACATCCACTTCAGCGCAATGAGATTCCATCCATAACGCAGCGCTACAACGGCGAACAAACCCGCGGTCGCCAGCTCCACCACCGGGTAGCGCATGTCAATGGCTTTCTCGCAATGCCGGCAGCGGCCGCGTAGCATGAGGTAGCTGCAAACGGGTATGTTGTCGTACCACGCCACCTGTTTTCCGCATTCTGGACAAAATGATCGCGGCGCAACCACCGACAGGTCGCGTGGCACGCGATAGATGCAAACGTTCAAGAAACTGCCCAGCAGCAGCCCGAACACACCGGCCGCGATTACATAGTAAATTCGGAAATCAACCGGCAAGCGCCCTCTCGTAAGACGAGACGGTGCCGCGCACCAACTGATCCTTGGTGAACGACTCGGCAATTCTCTTTTTGCCGTTCTCCGCCAGACTGCGCGCCAGCTCCGCATTCCCCAGCACCTTGCGGATGGCGCCCGCAATCTCCTCCATCTGGTTGTTGACGAAAATGCCGGAAATCCCGTCCGCAAACACTTCGGTCAACCCACCCACACAGCTTGCAATCACTGGCACTCCCATGCTCATGGCGAGCAACGCCGCTGATCCCAACCCTTCGGACCGCGTTATGTAAACAAACACCGACGCATTCCGCAGATCGGCTGCGAGATCGCGGGACACTACCAGCCGAACTCCAGCAAGCGCTACGGCCTGTTCCACCAGATCGCGGCCTTTCTGTGGATCTTCCGAAGCCAGCGCGACCACCGGATTCGAGGCGTTCCATTCCACGGCGCTCTCCAGCGTTTCTGTACCGTCGTAGACCACATCCACCTTCCCGCTACGAATCCCCGCGGCCCGCAGTTCTCCCGCCACAAAGTTTGAGACCGCGAGAAAACGCGCGGCGCGCTGATATTTCCACAAGGAAGCGACGGAGCGTCGTACCGGAAAAGCGACACGGCGCGAGACCACGAACCTGCGCCGGGAGGCGATCGCCGCCATCGTGTGGGCCCGCGCATCGTGCGCGTGCACGATCGCCGCTTCTCTGGAGCGCTGCCAAACCTGCTTCGCCTCAGCCGCGTGAACTTCGAATCCCGCACCCGCGGCAACGCTTGCCAGGGGCCCATTTTGGCGCGCCATCAAAATAGATTCATGCCCGGCGTTTCGCAGGCCATCCATCAAGAGCAGCACCTGGTGCTGGCCGCCCCGCATCTCAGCACCCGTGTCAATGTGCAAAATCCGCACTACACCTTCCGGCCCGGACTCATATGAAGCGCCTTCGAATATTTTAGAAAGTTGTACAGGGCCGCCATGTACGCGA
The DNA here is from genome assembly GCA_963787545.1 of uncultured Acidobacteriaceae bacterium. Lineage (GTDB taxonomy): Bacteria > Acidobacteriota > Terriglobia > Bryobacterales > Bryobacteraceae > Bog-105. The sequence goes on along the minus strand of CAWBDW010000012.1, from coordinate 98,944 downwards.
TGGTCAATCCTTCCACCCCATCCAAAAAACCGAATCTTGCGATGTACGTCCGAAGAAAAGTCCAAGGCGGATCCAGCAAAAGATTGCGCAAGCCGACGGTCTTGCCCCGCGAAACGATTTCCTGCGCTGCCAAAGTCGTGTAGCCGTCCATCGTGCGCAGATGTTCCGATAGCGAATCGCAGGTAAAGTGAAGCAGGTTGGATTTCAGATGCCCGACCCTGCCCTCCACCGTCACCGATTCGTGAACAAACTCGCCCACCCATTTCGCTTTGCGCCGGTCGAACAGCCTCACCTTGCGGTCGGGATACCAGCCGCTATGCAGGATCCAACGGCCCAGATATTGCGCCAGCCGCGGCATGGTGTAGCCGTCGAACTTGGGCCCGTTCTTTTTGATCTGCCAGATTTCCGCCTCCAGCGCTTCGCTTACACTCTCATCCGCGTCAAGCGACAAAATCCAATCGTGACTCGCCAACTCCGCCGCGATGTTCTTCTGGGCCGCATATCCGTGCCACGAAGCTTCCTCCACGCGCGCGCCCAGTCCTGTTGCAATCTCGACAGTCCGGTCGTTCGAGCCGCTGTCGAGCACCAGAATCTCATCGCAGCAACGCAAGCTCTCGATCACCCGCGGCACATTCCGCTCTTCGTTGAACGTGATGATGGTAGCGGAAATTTTCATGGCCGCTTACTTCACTTCCAGAGGCACAATCGCGATCGAAAGCACAAACAGCAGAAACGCGATCAGCCCCACCGCCGAGCGGCGGCTTCCCAATGGCTCTTTATCGTAAATGAGCGGATGGCGCCGCACCAGAAATACCACCACCGCTCCAATCCACCAGGGCCAATACCAAAACCCGAGCAAAACCAGCACGCCGGCCGAGACACGCGTCGCGATGCGATGCGCTCGCTCACCGAATAAAGCGTAGACGATATGCCCTCCATCGAGTTGACCGGCGGGCAGCAGATTCATGGCGGTCGTCAGCAGCCCGGCCCACGCGGCTACAGCCATGGGATGAAGACAGACGTTCGCGGACGATATGCCCGGAAAACGCAGCCATTCGAGCGCGCGCATCAACGGCGGCATGCCAAAGGCAAATGGACCGCTCGCCTGGATTCCCGGCACCACCCGCGAGAGCCACACGCCAGCTATCAGGGCGGGTATCAGCACCACAAATCCCGCGATCGGCCCCGAGGCCCCGATGTCGAGTAGGCTCTTTCGGCTGCAAATCGGCGAACGAATAAGAATAATCGCTCCCACCGTGCCTAGCAGCGTCGGCGACGGCCCGAAATAGGGCAGGGTCGCCTCCACGCCCCAGCGCCGGCAAGCGAAATAATGCCCGAATTCGTGCGCTAGCAGAATCAACAACAGCGGAATCGAATAGATGAGGCCGGCCCACCACGCCGCCCCGCCATGCCACAACTGCGCATACCCCTGCGCAATCGCTTGTTCATCCAGCCCGCGGCCGAACGCATAGCTGTGCGCCAAGCCATAGCCGAAGGTGGTTGTGGTGCACAGTGTCAGAACAAATAATAAGAGGTGAAGCCACCACCTGCGCGGCATTACTGCAAGGTCTGCAGTTCCTTGCCAGGTTTAAAGCGAACCGCCTTGCCCGGCGGAATTGCAACTTCAGCGCCCGTTCTGGGATTCCGCCCGATTCCCGTCTTCCGCGGCCGGACGTTGAAAATTCCAAAGCCACGCAGCTCAATTCGGTCGCCCTCGCTTAGCGCCTTTTTCATCGTTTCGAAGACGGTTTCTACTGCCATTTCTGCCTTTGTCTTCGTAATACCGGTCCGGTTTACGACCTCGTTGATGATGTCTAGCTTGATCAAGGCGCCTCCAAAAACTTTGATATCCGCCCGCTCGATGTTGCGAAATGACCTGCATCCAGCCGCCGGAATAGCAGCAATCTCAATGATAGGAAGCAGTTTAGCGCAAGTCAATCGGTCCGGACCGGTTCGCTCCGGCATCCGTAGGACGCATTTTTTGCCGCCCCAAGCGATTCTATACACCCATTCTTACATTTGGATAGTCTTCCCAGCGCTATCCGCAACATTGCGTAGCAAATACTTAGAGATTTGGTGCTCGACGTGCCTACCAAGTTGACAGGAAATAAGGTCCTGGTGTCATGAAAGTACTGCGGATTTTACTGGTAGAGGACAGCCCGAGCGACGTCCGTCTGATTCGCGAAGCTCTTAAGGAAACTCCCGTCCCGGTTCAAATCACAGTTGCGCGCGATGGAATCGAAGCCACCGATTACTTGCACCAGGCCGAAGCCGGTCTCGCGAATCGCCCGGATTTGATGCTGCTCGATCTGGATCTTCCACGAAAAAATGGCCGCGAGGTGCTGGCGGAAGTCAAAGGCTCACCCACACTCAAGCAGATTCCTGTGCTTGTGATGACTAGCTCGAGGTCTGATGAGGACATCGCTCAGGTATATTCGCTGAACGCCAACTGCTACATCACAAAACCGGGCAATCTGAAGGACTACATCGAGGTGGTGCGGGCTATCGAAGGCTTCTGGTTCATGACCGCGACTCTTCCCGAGCCGTTTCACACGGCCATGATGCCGCTCACGGGCGCCGCTTAAGCTTTTTTTGCCGCGGATAGAGCGGCTTCGTAGTTCGGATGCTCGCCAACTTCCTTCACATATTCCACGTGACGTAGTTTATTGTCGCTGTCGAGCACAAAAATCGCCCGGCTCTCGATTCGCAGGTCGGGAATAAGCGTCCCGTAGTGCTCCCCGAATGAGCCTGACCGATGATCGGAAAGCATCGCTACGCGATTAATACCGAACGTTCCGCACCAACGCTTTTGAGCAAACGGCAAGTCCATGCTGATCGTGAAAATCCGCACGTTGGACATTTGCGCCGCCTCCTCTTCGAAACGCTTCGTTTGTGCGTCGCACACCGGCGTATCGAGCGATGGCACTACGCTGAAAATACGAACACCTGTCCCAGTGTCGCTGAGGTGTACCGTCTGCATCGTTCCATCGACGACTTCGAAATCGGGAGCGGTCTCGCCGGCCTTCAATTCCGGTCCCGCAAGCTGAAAAGGCTTTCCCTTGAGTGTCGTCCGCCTCGACTCGTTCGTGTTTGCCATCGGCCACAGTGTAGCAAGGGTCCAGCTCAAATATTGATCCCCACCTGCCAAAGTAAATAACCGGCCGCCTGGCGCAAGTAGAGCCATCGAAGCTCCACCCGGCTGGGCGAGCCGGCCGGCGGGCGCGGCGAGCCATAGACCTGAATATGCTGCGATTCGAGCAAACGCTTGACGCGATAAATGTGATAACCGTCGCTGACCACAATGCAGGAATGCAGGTCCATGCGGCGCATGATTTCCGCCGAAGCGTCCAGGCTTTCCGCCGTGGTGGAGCCTTCGGGTTCAACCAGAATCGCCTCCGAGGGAACCCCATGCTCGGTGAGATACGCGCGTCCCACCTCGCCCTCTGTGTAAACGGGATCGCCGCCAGCGCCGCCGGTCGTCAAAATATATGGCGCCAGGCCGCGAAGATAGAGCAGCAGAGCGTGATTCAAGCGCCCCTGCAAAACGGGCGATGGCTTACCCCGGTACTCGGCGGCGCCGAGCACGATGATTACGTCGGCCGGATGCTCCTGGTCGACGGTCGATTCCCGCTCGATTTGCCTGGCGACATAGAATAGGTAGCCTAAGAGGAGAATCGAGAGCAGGCCAATGGAACCTGCAATGGCACGCTTCATGCGGCTGATCCGGCAACAAAAACTAGTTGACTGAAACTCTAGTCTACGCCGCAACCCGGAAGCTGCGCGAAATGGAACTCACCAGCGCAAAAAACGCCCAACTTAGAGCCATTCGCATGGCCGCCTCCGCGGGCCGCGCAATGCAGGACGGACTGATTGTGGCCGAAGGTCCGCATCTGTTGCAGGAAGCGCTGCACAGCGCTTGGCGAATGGAGCGAATTTTCGCGACGCCCGAAGCGCGCGAGCGCCACGCGGGCCTGCTGCGGCGCGCTCCGTGCGAAATTGTGGAGGCCTCCGCGCGCGCGCTTTCCTCCGCTGCCGCAACAGAAACCACCCAGGGATTGCTGGCGCTGCTGCGTCCGGCCCAATGGAGTTGGCAGGATCTCACGCACAGCCCAGCTTTGCTCGTGGTATTGGATGGCGTGCAAGACCCCGGAAATGCAGGCGCCATCGTGCGCTCGGCCGAAGCGTTCGGCGCGAGCGGCGTGGCGTTTCTGAAAGGCTGCGCCCATGTCGCCAACGGCAAGCTGTTGCGTGCCACAGCCGGCTCTATTTTTCGAATGCCGTACCTGGAAGAGATAGCCGCGCGCGATTTGATGGCTGTGGTGCGATCAAATCGTCTGAAGCTCTATGCGCTCGCACCCGCGGGCGCAATCCCGCTGTCCAGTGCCGAATTTCGAAACGCCTTGCGCCTTGGTGGTGGGCAGCGAGGGCGCCGGCGTTTCGCCCGAAATAGCAGCGGAAGCACAGACGCTCGCAATTCCCACCGCCCGTGTCGAATCGTTGAATGCGGCCATAAGCTGTTCCATCGCGTTGTTTGTGGCGCGGCAGCAGAGAAAGAGAGCAGGATGAGCCTGTTCGATGCCGCTCCCCTTCCCCAGTCCGGAGCCGCCGGAGTCGATCGTCCCCTCGCCGATCGCATGCGGCCGCAAACACTCGAAGAATATATCGGCCAGGAGCACATCCTGGGTCCGGGCAAACCGCTGCGGGCCCAGATTGAGAGCGGGCATTTATCCTCGCTGATTTTATGGGGCCCTCCGGGTTCCGGTAAAACCACCTTGGCGGCGCTGATCGCCCAGAAAAGCGGGGCCGATTTCGTTCCTTTCAGCGCCGTGCTGAGCGGTATCAAGGAAATTAAGGCGGTGATGGTGCACGCCGAAAAAGCCAAGCGGCTGGGGCGAACAACCGTTCTGTTCATCGACGAAATTCACCGCTTCAACAAGGCTCAGCAGGACGCTTTTCTGCCGTATGTCGAGCGCGGAGACGTGGTCTTGATCGGCGCCACTACAGAGAACCCATCCTTTGAAGTGGTTTCGGCGCTGCTGTCGCGCACCAAAGTGTACTCGCTCCGCGCTCTTGAGACATCGGAGATTGTGAGTCTGCTAAAGCGCGCCTTAGACATCCCTTTGCGGGGCCTCGGGCATCTAGGACTAAAGATCCAGGACGAATCGCTCGATGAGATGGCAGTGGCATCGAATGGCGATGCCCGTGCAGCTTTCAACACGCTAGAAATCGCTGCCGAGGTGGCACAGGATGGAGTCATCGACCGGCAAGCGGTATCCGATGCGTTGCAGCGCAAAGTGTTGCTGTATGACAAATCGGGGGAAGAACATTACAACCTCATCTCCGCGCTTCATAAATCGGTTCGTTCCAGCGATCCCGATGCCGCTCTGTACTGGTTGGCGCGGATGATGAAAGCCGGCGAAGACCGGCTTTACCTGGCAAGACGGCTGGTGCGAATGGCCATAGAAGATATCGGCTTAGCGGATCCGCGAGCGGTGGAGCAAGCGATCGCCTGCATGAATACGGTGCATTTTCTAGGAATACCGGAGGGGGATCAAGCGTTGGCGCAATTGACCATCTACTTAGCACTCGCTCCGAAATCCGATGCAGCCTACCAGGCGCTGAACAGAGGCAAATGCCGCTATCGAAACCACCGTCGCCGCGCCCGTTCCGCTGCACCTAAGGAACGCCCCGACGCGCTTGATGAAAGAGATGGGCTACGCAAAGGGATATAAGCATGCCCACAAAGAAGAAGATGCTGTTACCGATATGCAATGTCTTGCCCGAAGCCCTCGCCGGCATGCGTTTTTACGAGCCGACCGAGCGCGGCCTTGAACAAAAATTGCGGGAGCGCCTCCAGTGGCTCGAGAAAAGGCGAAGCAACTCTCCGCAAACCGCCGATTAATAAATGTGCGCACTTTGTGTAACCTAATAGATCGGAGCTTTTGAGAACCTGTGGGAAATACCATAGCTGCGGGTACACCGGACGTGGTCCCTACCGAACGCCGCAAATCCAGCCGCTTTCCAATCGAACGCGAGCTCCGCTACAAGACGCTGAATCAGCGCTCGGAAATTCTGGCCGGTAATGGCAAGACGCTGAACATCAGCAGTTCCGGCGTTCTTTTTACTTCCGATCACGACCTTCCGGTCGGTACCCGTCTGGAAGTATCCATCAGTTGGCCCGCTCAATTGAACGAAAAATGTCTTTTGAACCTGGTAGCACGCGGCCGCATCACACGCCACGCGAAAGACCAGCTCGCTCTTCAGATCCAGCAGTACGAATTCCGCACCCAAAGCCGCCCAGGCAAAGAAAAGTAACAGGGCATTTGGCTTCTAACCAGCGTTTCCAACCAAGCGCTGCATAACGAAATTGGGCTAACATCAGTGTTGTGCGTCGACACTTAGCCTCCGCCGCCGCCGCGCTCAGCTTTGTCATCCTGCTGGGCCTGTTGATATGGCAGGGCTCGTTCCGGATCAACTACTCGCCCTCGGATCTTAGAGAAACCGTCATCCTGTGGGCTGTTTCCACACTTATCTTTCTGCTGACGGTTCTCCTTGCGTTCTTACTTTTTCGCGCCAGCGTCAAAGTTTTCATCGAGCGGCAGCGCAACAAAGAAGGCTCGCGCATACGCTCCAAATTGCTGTTCGGGGCGTTGCTACTGACGCTCGCGCCGGCCCTTTTTTACGTGCTCTTCAGCTACTACGTTCTGAACCGCCATCTGGATGTATGGTTCAGCCAGACAGCGTTGCAGGAACTCGATACCGCCTATCAAAGAGAAGCGCAGCAGCGGGTGGTGAGTGCTGAGGCGGATCTGATCGCTTTGCTCCCCCAGACGCGCGAGGCTGCCCAAACCGGCCGCATCGACGCGGCTTTTTTCCGTACCCTTTGCCAGCACCATAAGATTCGGGAGCTCATGCTCGAGCGCGAATCCGGCGTTCCCATGCTTCTTTATCAACTCGTTCAAACCTCCCGCGGTCCTGTTCCGGATTCCCTGCTGCGCGCGCATGCGGAGGTGAGCGGAGGCCGCAGGAAATTGGGCCGCATCACGGTTATGTCCTCCGCCGGCGCCGAGCTTGCGGCGAGCGACGATCTGTTCGCGCGGCGGCTGGCCGCGGTGCAGACCGCGCGCAGAAAATTCTATAAGGACACCTATTTTCGTTTGATCTGCCTCATCGCGCTGTTCGTCTTCTTCTTCGCTTCCTGGTCGGCGCAGATTTTGGCGCGCCAGATCAGCGTCCCTATCTCCGCGTTACTGGGCGCGGCAAGGGAAGTGCGGCGCGGCAATTTGTCTTACCGCGTGCGCGTCAACGCAATGGACGAATTGGCGACGCTCGTCCGTGCGTTCAATGAAATGACAAACGAGTTGGAAGGCAACGCGCGAGAATTGGAAGCACGGCGTCATTTCACCGAGGCCATTCTCGAGAGCATTCCTACCGGGGTCATTTCTATCTCCGTTGACGAGCGCATCGAACGCGTCAATCGCGCGCTGGCCGGAATTTTTTCCGAGGCGACTACCGCGGCAGCACGGGATCTGAAAGATCTGTTTTCCGGCGACGATCTGGCCGAAATACGTTATCTGTTGAAACGAGCGCGGCGGACCGGTGCAGCCGCCTCGCAGTTTGAGATTCAGCGGCCCCGTTCGGTGCTCCACCTCGCGGTGACCGTTGCCTCGCTCGAGGAGCAGCGCGGCTTCGTGCTGGTTCTGGAAGATACCAGCGATTTGCTGCGTGCGCAGAAAGCGGCTGCCTGGCAGGAAGTGGCGCGGCGAATTGCGCACGAAATTAAGAATCCACTGACCCCCATCTTGCTCTCCGCCGACCGCATTGCCCGGCACTTGCTGCGGCTCGATCTGGCGCCCGATGCGCGCGCCATTCTCGAAGAATGCACCGCCACCATTCAGCAGGAAGTCCAGACTGTAAAATCGCTCGTGGACGAGTTCTCACAATTCTCGCGCTTCCCGAGCGCGCAGCCGGTGCCTACCAATCTGAACGAAATCGTCGAGAGCGCAATGGCGGTGTTCGCGGGAAGATGGGATGGCATCTCTGCTTCGGTGCGGCTCGACCCGAATCTGTCGCCCGTCATGGCTGACAAGGAGCAGATGAAGCGAGTGATCGTGAACCTGATCGATAATGCCGCCGAGGCGATGAATGAAGCGCCAGTGCGCAAGCTGCTGATCGCCACGGCACAGCTCTCGCCGGATACCGTGGAGTTATCGGTCACCGATTCCGGCTGTGGGATTTCAGCGGCGGACAAAGAAAAATTGTTTCTGCCGTATTTTTCGACCAAAGGCCGCGGCACCGGCTTGGGCCTGGCCATTGTGAGCCACATCATAACCGAGCATCACGGGCGCGTCCGGATCGAAGACAATTACCCCATCGGGGCGCGTTTTGTGATTGAGTTGAACGCGCTGTTCACGGCCGAGGGCGGCGCGGCGGAAACGGCGAATCCACAGACCGCTACCCTGAAGATGTAGCCTTCCAGAATGCCGGTACGCGGACCCAAGGTTCTCATTGTCGACGATGAGGCGAGCATTCGCCAGTCGCTGCGCGGTGTTCTCAGCGACGAAAGCTATGAATGCAGCACGGTGGAAAGCGGCGAAGCATGTTTGGCGGAGCTGGCGCGCGCCTCTTGCGAAGTCGTGCTGCTCGACATCTGGATGCCCGGCCTGGACGGTCTCGCGACCTTGGCGCGCATCCAGGAATTGCCACCCGGTTCGCGCCCCGCCGTCATCATGATCTCCGGGCACGGCAATATCGAAACTGCGGTCAAGGCCACTAAGCTTGGTGCGTTCGATTTCATCGAGAAGCCGCTTACCATCGAAAAAGTCAGTGTTGTGGTGAAGAACGCGATCGAGCAACGGCGCATGGATTTGGAGCTGCAACGGCTTCGCGAAGACACCGGAACGCCCGAGATTATCGGCAGCAGCGTTCCCATGAAGGCCCTCCGGCAGCAGCTCAAACTGATGGCGGGAACCAATGGACGAGTACTGATTTTCGGCGAAAGCGGCACCGGTAAGGAACTGGTCGCCCTTGCCATTCATAGCGCCAGCGCGCGCGCCAAAGGCCCGTTCGTCGAGGTGAATTGCGCCGCTCTCCCGGAGGATCTGATTGAAAGCGAGTTGTTTGGGCACAGGCGCACGAACCTCGACGGCAGCGCGGATCACAAAATCGGAAAGCTGCAGAAAGCCCACGGAGGCACGTTCTTTCTAAACGAAGTCGGCGACATGAGTCTCCGCACGCAAGCCAAAGTGCTGCGCGCTTTGGATGAGCATCGCTTCGAGCCGGTGGGTGCGCCGCAATCGATTCAGGTGGACGCGCGCGTGATCGCCGCCACCAACAAGAATCTGGAAAAGGAGATTGAGCGCGGCAATTTCCGCGAGGATCTCTTTTACCGGCTGAACGTGATTCCCTTCACGGTGCCGCCGCTGCGCGAGCGCGCGGAAGATATTCCTTCTCTCGCGGCTCATTTCCTGCGCGAGTTTTCTGTGGCGTATGGCCGCAAGCCGAAGGACTTGAGCGAAGATGCACTGGCCGCGCTGATGAACTATCCCTGGCCGGGCAACGTGCGCGAGCTTCGCAACCTGATGGAGCGGATCGTCATTCTGTATCCGCAGCGCCGTATTGAAGCTCGGCATTTACCGCTTGACGGCAACCGCCGCACGCAGAATGGAAGGCCGCTCGAAGCCTTCGGCAGTTTGCATGAAGTTAGGGAAGCGGCCGAGCGGGACTACATTTTGCGCAAACTGGACGAGACCGGCGGCAACGTCAGCCGCGCCTCCGAACTGTTGGGCCTGGAGCGCAGCAACCTCTATCGCAAAATGAAAACCCTCGGAATCGCACCAAAGGAGTAGCCCTGGCAGGAGGCGGCATTACGCCCGTTTCCCCCGGCACTCTGCGCACGGGCAGATCTGCCGCAAATGATCGAATGAGTAAATCCCAGTGCTGTGCCCGTCGTTCCAGTAAATCCGGACCGCGTAATTGCCCACCGCCTCCACGGAATTCATCCGCAGCGCCGGTTTGAACATCGGAAACGGCTCCGGCTTCCCATAGCTCGATTTCTGCGGTTCCGTGCCGTGTGCCCCGGTGCACGTCGCGCAAGGGCATTCATCCCGTAGGTATGCCAGCGCATAGTCGCTATGGTGCCCATCCCGCCAGTCGATCTTGATGCCGGCCGATTTCGAAATCGCAATGTGCTCGGGATCGGGAATCATTCGCTGTTTAGCTGGTCGGAACGCGCTCCAGGTCCCGCAGTCCAGGGATGCGCCGGAACGCCGTCAAGACTCGTTCCAGTTGCTTCTTGTCCCGCACATCAATCGTAATGTCGATAATCGCGCTCTCATCGGTTCGCGTCTGGTCGCGGCGCGCTTCCAGGGTCCGGATGTTGCTCGCCTCCGCGCTCAAAATGGAAGTCAGTTGATGCAAAATGCCGGGCCGGTCGTCGGTATACACGACCACCTTTACCGGCAGCGGGTCGCTCCCGCTACGCGCCCACTCGACATCGATCTTGCGCTCCGCCTCATACATCAGATTCTGCACGTTCGGACATTGCAGCGAATGCACCGCGACGCCCTTGCCGCGCGTGATGTAACCAACGATCCGTTCTCCCCGCACCGGATTGCAGCATTTCGCGCGATACACCAGAACGTCGTTGGCGCCCTTCACGTGAATCGTTAAATCTCCATCGGGCGCGGGCATGCCCGGCTGCCCCGGCGCTTCCCGCTCGATGACGGGCGCCGCCTCCGGTTCCGGTACATCGCCGGGCGCGACCTTCTGCAGCACCTGCCGCGCCGAAAATCTTCCGAAGCCGAGCGCCGCGTACAAATCTTCGGTCTTGCTAACCCCGTACTCGGAAGCCACCGATTGCAGATCGTCGTGCGAAATCCGTCCCAGGCTGACGCCCAGCCGCCGCGCCTCTTTCTCGAGCGACTTCTGCCCGATCTCGACCGCCTTCGCCCGCTCCGCCGCGTTGATCACGTGCTTGATCTTGTTCCGCGCGCGCGAGGTCTTCACCACCGCCAGCCAATCTCGGCTCGGCTGATGTCCCGTCTGCGTCAGAATCTCCACCACGTCTCCATTGCGCAGCGTGGTTTTGAGCGGCTTCATTACGCCGTTCACCCGCGCCCCCACGCAGGTGGTTCCTACATCGCTGTGTACCGCGTACGCGAAATCGATCGGCGTGGCGTCGCGCGGCAGCACAATCACCCGCCCGCGCGGCGTGAACGTATACACTTCCTCCGAATACAAATCCACCTTGAGCGTCGAGAGGAACTCCCCCGAATCGCTCATCTCGCGCTGCCATTCAACCAACTGCCGCAGCCACGCAATGCGCTGATCGTCCGCTCCCGGACCTTTGCTGCCTTCTTTGTATTTCCAGTGCGCCGCAATCCCTTCTTCGGCGATCCTGTGCATCTCGTCGGTTCGAATCTGCACTTCGAATGCAACGCCGCCCGGTCCGATCACCGAGGTGTGCAGCGATTGATACAGATTCGGCCGCGGCATCGCGATGAAATCTTTAATGCGTCCCGGAACCGGATGCCATTCGTTGTGGATCACCCCCAGCGCCGCATAACAACTCTTCACCGAATCCGTGATGATGCGCACCGCGACCACGTCGTACACCTGATCCAGCGTGATCCGTTGCCGCTTCAGCTTCTGATAAACCGAATAGGCCCGCTTGACGCGCCCCTCCACCCGCGCCGGTATATCCTCGCGCGCGAGTTTCTGCTCAATGTGCGTTTGCACCTGCCCCAGCCACTGTTCATGTTCCTGCCGCTTCGATTCGATCTCGCGCATCAGCTCCGCCGCCGCTTCGGGCTGCAGCGTTTCAAACGCCAGATCTTCCAGCTCGCCGCGTATTTTCCCCATGCCGAGCCGGTGCGCAATGGGCGCGTAGATATCGATCGTCTCCTGCGCAATCGACTCCTGCCGCTCCCGCGTCAGCGCGCCGATAGTGTGCATGTTGTGCAGCCGGTCCGCCAGCTTGACGATAATTACGCGAATATCGCCCGTCATCGCGAGCAGCATTTTGCGCAAGCTCTCCGCCTGCCGGTCCTCGCGATTCGCCAGGCTGATCTTGCTCAGCTTCGTCACGCCATCCAGGCAGCGCGCCACGTCCTCGCCGAATTTTTCCCGGATATCTTCCAGCTTTGCGCTGGTATCTTCCAGAACATCGTGCAGCAGCCCGGTCTGGAGCGATACCAGGTCCATCTGCATGTCCGCCAGAATGTGCGCCACCGCCAGTGGATGCGTGATGTACGGCTCCCCCGATTTGCGCTTCTGGTGCTTATGATGCTCGGCCGCGAACCGATAAGCGCGATCCAGCGCCGGAAAGTCTTCTTTCGGCCGTAGCGCCCGCACCTTGGCCTCTAGGCTGCGGTAAAGCTCCTCGACCTGCGGCGGATCGAAAACACTGGTCGGCATTCGTCTTAAGTAATAGGTTAGCCCCTTGCGGCGCGTAAGCGCTTTCGAGATTGCGATCAGACCCTTGACTCTGATAAGAACGGGCCTCCAACGCTCCATTATCTGGAAGCGCCGAGGTGTCCGGCCTTCCAGAATTAATACACCTGAACTATCCCTAACGGGATAACTGTCTCATTCTTCGTCTATCTGAGGCGTTGGCTGTCAAATTGCCTACTTCTCGGCAGAGACGAGTGCTTCTATCGCGCGCGACTGGGGTTTTTACGGTATCCGGCTGGATTGCCAGGCGGAATCGGGGCAGCGACGAGCGCGAGGAGGCAAGAGGAGAATATGAAATCTTTACGAACGCAGCTTCAAACTTTATTGGCTGCCCTGATCCTGCTGAGTCTGCCGGCTTTCGCCCAGCTCACCAGCGGAAACGTCACGGGGACGGTCTACGATCCGACCGGCGCCACAATTCCGGGTGCGACAGTCGTCGCCCACAATATCAGCGACCGGAGTCGAAAACACCACCACGACCACCGGCGCGGGCGACTACCGCTTTGAAAATCTGCCGGTAGGGACTTATACCATCGCGGTAACCGCCCCTGGATTCACGAAATCCGAAGTGAAGGGATGGCACGTCCAGCTGAACGTGACGGTTACGTCAAACGTGACGCTGCAAGTGGGACAAGCTACTACCAGCGTTCAGGTAACGGAATCGGCTGTTGCGATCGATACCACGACGGCGCAGATCCAAACCACGTTTTCGAGCAAAGAAATCGCCGACCTCCCGAGCACCGCCACCGGCTCGGGCGTACTGAATCTCGCACTCCTCAGGCCCGGCGTAGCGACCAGCGGAACAGTTGGGGCGGGTACCGGTCCGTCGGTTGGCGGCCAGCGTCCGCGCAATAACAACTTCACTATCGAAGGAATCGATAACAACAGCGGCAGCGTGACCGGCCCGCTGGTTCAGTATTCCGAACGATGCCGTTGCCGAATTCACGCTCTCTTGCAAATCAGTATTCGCCGGATTTCGGGCACTCCTCTGGCGGCCAGTTCAATCAGGTCGTGAAGAGCGGAACCAACCAGTTCCACGGAGAGCTGTACGAGTACTTCCAGAATCGCGATCTGAATGCAGCGGATAATCTCGCAGCGCGTCAGCGGTACGCCCGCTGCATCCGCGATATGACAACAACCGTTTCGGTGGAAACTTCGGCGGCCCGATTAAACAAAACAAGCTCTTCTTCTTTGTGGATTACGAATACAATCCAGTCGGCGCAGCCGGCACGGCCGGTCTGCTCTTCGCCCCGACAGCGGCCGGCTCGCGCACGATTGCCGCCGATCGCCGGGAATCAATCAGACCAACTTCAACATTTTCAAGAAATATGCCCGGTCTGCGTCTACATCCTGCGCCGGCAGCCTTCGGTCCGTCTGTCCGCTGTTGAGCACCATTGGCGGCTGGACCGGATGTCCAGCCGAGTCAACGATCTACCGGCACTCCGATTCGATATCGGGCAAATCTCCAGTCGCCAGCTCCGAACTTCTGCAAACTACGAAACTGGCGTTGCTTCCATCGACTACAACATCTCCGACAAAGACGCTCTGCGCGGAAGATTTGTTCTCGAACCGCACCGGAGCGATCGACACCGCCGCCACCCTGCCGACTTTCTTTCAAACCATTCCGACCAACTATTACCTGATTGCCTTCTCCGAATACCACAATTTCTCTCCAACCGTAATCAACGAGTTGCGGCTGGGTTACAACCGGTCTCGACGCAGAATCCCTGTCGGAAACCAGACTTTTCCCGGCCTCGATCAATTCCCGAACCTCGTGTTCAATCGACCTGACGGACTGCAAATCGGACCTGACCCGAACGCCCCGCAATACAGCTACCAAAACACTTATCAACTCACCGATAATCTGACTTGGACGAAAGGCGCTCACAGCTTCAAGTTCGGCTTTGACGGGGAGCGCGAGTTCTCGCCACAAAGCTTCACCCAACGCTCCCGCGGCGACTACGAATACAACTATCTTCAGCGATTATCTGCTTGATTTTTCACGCCGGATTACCTCGCCCAGCGCTCGGCGGGATATCCCAGTCTACTGGGGCAATCGGAACCTGTTTGGCTTGTATGGCAATGATAGCTGGAAGGTTCGGCCGAATCTCACCGTCAATCTCGGCCTGCGATATGAGTACGATACGGTCCCGGCTGCCGAAAATGAGCAGGCTCTCAACGCTCTGGCCAGCGTCCCGGCCTGATCACGTTCCAATCGCCCACCCCGCAGACGCGACAACTTTATGCCGCGCGTCGGCTTCGCCTATTCCCCGGGCACCAGCGGCAAAACATCGATTCGCGGCGGTTTCGGCATCAACTACGATGTCTTGTTCGACAATCTCGGTCTGCTGTCGCTGCCACCGCAGCTTTCGACGACGTCAGGATGTTACCGGGAACGGAGGCAGCAATTTCCTGGCGAACGGCGGACTCCCGCCCGACCGGACCTCGAGCAGCCAACTCCAGCGTAGCCCGTGCGCGGTCCAGTACCGGCGGTTTTATTCCCGACGTGCAGCACCGGCCCGAAATCCTATCAGTGGAACTTCGGCATCCAGCACGAGTTCGGCAGTAATTACGTGTTTGAAACACGTTATCTCGGAACGCGCGGCACGACCTCGACGTCCAGGCCCAACTGAACATCGCAGCCGGTTGTGAACGCATCGCAACGCGTTGCCGGTCTACTGGAGCACGCCGAGCCAGGCGACGCTCAACTCGCTTACCAACTACGCTAGGTCGCGCTTAATACCTTGTATGCGAATCTCCAGCGGGGACTTTGTGCCGGCCTATTACAATGCCGGATTCGCTCCTCCTTGCAATCCCATCTGCGGCCACAGCAATATTACCTCCTACCAGCCGTGGGGAACTCCATTTATCATGGCTGGGCAAATCAACTGACCCGCCGCTTCAACAACGGCCTGCAGTTCATCGGCTCCTATACCTGGAGCCACGCCATCGACGACTCTACGGCGGATGTCTTCTCGCACCGTAACTACGCCTCGCAGGCCGGAGGACTCACAGGATCTCGCCGCATGGACCGTTCGAGTTCGGCGCTCGACCATCGTCAGCGATTCAGCTTTGAGATGGTTTACGATGTTCCGTTCTTCAAACACTCGAACTGGTTCATGAAGAACCTGTTGGGCAACTGGGAAGTCGCTCCCATCTACACCTATCAGACTCGGAACCCTCTACACCGTCCAAAGTGGCGTCGATTCCAATCTGAACGGCGATTCCGCTCCGGACCGGGCGATCGTGAACCCCAACGGCGGAGATCCCGAACGTTGGCTCCGGCGCAACGGCTCTGAAGAATCAGCACCGGCGCAACCGTCGGTTATCTGGTGAATAATCCGAACGCAGGATACGCCGCAGGCGCCCAAAGGCACCATTGCCGACCGGCGGTCGTAACACGCAAAATGCTGAATCCTATCGATGACATCGATATCACGGCAGCCAAGCGCTTCAACTTCACGGAGCGCAAGTCTCTCGAGTTCTCTGCGCGCGTCTTCAACGTATTGAATCATCCGCAGTACGTTGGCGGGAACCTCTTGAACGATGTTGCCCCATCGGATCGGCGCGAACCGGTACCGACCCAGCGACTTGTTCATGGAACCGCAGAGCCAGTTCTTCGGCCAGATCTCGCTGGTCTGCTCCAGCAATCCGCGAAGCATGGTGCTCAGGCCTGAAGTTTATCTTCTAACCAACCGTGCGACTAAAGCAACAAAGGGGAGCCGCACGGCTCCCCTTTTTCATCTAGCTCAAAAAGAATGGGAGCTGGCCGTCTCTCGTGCGGCTAGCTCCCTTGAGCGCGGACTCGGAGGTTTTTCCGCGCTTTCCTACTACGACTATAGACCATCGAAAAGGTTACGGGTTGTTAATATCAGGCCCGAGACCGCATAAACTGATAAAATAAAAACGATTCCGCCCCTCCGATGATTGCTGCCAGCACCATCGCCGAACAAATCCTCGAGCTGAAAACCGCCCGCCGCGCGATTATTCTCGCCCACCATTACCAGGAAGCCGAGATCCAGGAACTCGCCGATTCGGTCGGCGACAGCCTCGAGTTAGCGCGAATCGCGCGGAAATTCGAGGGCGAAGTCATCGCATTCTGCGGCGTCCGCTTTATGGCCGAAACCGCTAAAGTCCTGAATCCAGAGCGGATCGTCGTCGTTCCGGACCAGCACGCGGGTTGCAGTCTGGTGGATAGTTGCCCGGTGGAGGGAGTGCGCGCGTTCCATCGCCGCCATCCGGATCATGCGATTGTCAGCTATATAAACACTTCGGTGGAGGTAAAAGCCGAGAGCGATATTCTGTGCACTTCGCGCAATGCGGTCGCCGTGGTGAATTCCATTCCGCGCGAAAAGCCTATCCTCTTCCTTCCGGATATCAACCTGGGAAATTATGTGAAGGCGCAAACCGGGCGCAAAAACATGCAAATCTGGCAGGGCGCCTGCATCGTACACGCTACTTTCCCGGGCCGCCGCCTCGCTGCCGCGCGCGCAGAGCATCCGAACGCGCTGGTCGCCGCTCATCCGGAATGTCCTGGTGAAGTGTTGCGCATGGCGGACTTTATTGGTTCCACCTCGGCGATTATCGATTGGTGTACCGCGCAGCGGGCTGACGAGTTCATCATCATGACGGAAAGCGGCGTCCGGTACTCGCTCGAAAAGCTCTCGCCGGGTAAGAAGTTCTTCTTCGTCGCAAACGAGAACTGCAATTGCAGCGAATGCCCGTACATGCGGCTCAACACGCTGGAAAAACTGCTGGCATGTCTCGAAACTCTCGAGCCGCGCATCGAAATTCCACCAGCCATCATGGAACGCGCGCTTATCCCGCTCGAGCGCATGCTCGCGGTGAAGTAATGCCCGCTCCGCTCACCGATTCGTTCGGGCGCGTGCATTCCGATCTGCGGATCAGCGTCACCGACCACTGCAATATCCGCTGCTTCTACTGCATGCCGGAAAAAGGAGCCAAGTTTGCTCCTGTTCACTCGCTGCTGAATTTCGAGCAGATCGCCCGCTTCGCCTCGACCGCCGTTAGACTCGGCATTCGCAAGATTCGATTAACGGGCGGCGAACCGCTGCTCCGTCCCAAGCTACCGGATCTGATTGCCGCTCTGGGCGAAATCGGCGGCATTCGGGATCTGGCGCTTACCACCAACGCCGTCTTGCTCGCCGAAGCCGCGCCATCGCTCTACGCCGCCGGTTTGCGGCGCTTGAACATCCATCTCGATACGCTCGACCGGGAGCGCTTCCGCGCCATCACCCGCCGCGACGATTTCAACCGTGTGCTCAATGGAATCGATGCGGCCCAAGCTGCCGGGTTTACCGCGATCAAGCTGAACGCCGTCGCCATCAAAGGGCTCACCGAGCCCGACGTCATTTCTCTCGTCCGGTTCGGGCGCGAGCGCAATATCGAAGTTCGCTTTATAGAATTCATGCCGCTCGACGGGCAGCAGATCTGGTCGCTTGATCGCGTGCTCACTGCGGACCAGATGATCGCGATGCTCGCGAGCGAATTCGGGCCGCTCACGCCCGTTCCCGACGCGGACCCGCGCGCGCCCGCAACCGAATATCAATTCGAAGATGGCCATCGGGTTGGATTCATCGCTTCGGTCAGCCGCCCATTCTGCCTGAATTGCAATCGCTTGCGTCTTACCGCGGACGGCAAGCTGCGCTATTGCCTGTTCGCCAGAGAAGAAACGGGCATAAAGCAACTGCTAGAGCGTGAAGATTCGGAAGCGGAGCTCGAAGCGGCGATTCGTTCCACGGTTTGGAAAAAATGGGCCGGCCACGACATCAACCGAGCCTCCTTCATCGCACCACAGCGGCCCATGTATTCCATCGGCGGCTAAGCGGCCGCCACGACCACGCGCGCAGTTCTGTTCCGCTAATAGCTTGCACAGAACCGCGACCGTAAGGGGAGCGTTTAGCTGAAGATTTGGGCTTATGTCACCGTTGCCGTCGCCATCTCCGGCTGCTCCTGAATCGTTTCGGAACCTCCACTCGTCTTTACAAAACAGCGCAGCACCTCGGCCACGCTCCACGCCTGCGCGCAGCAGCCACGCGGCGTAAACGGCGGTTCGGCATCGAAAATCTCGCTGATCGAACCCACGCAGATCTCGCGCAATTGGGGCTTGAATCCTTCCAGAAACGAGCGCGCGGTTCCGAAATCACCTGGATGCACTCGCAGCCACGCATCGATAAACGGCCCGATCAGCCAAGCCCAAACGGTGCCCTGATGATAGGCGGCATCCCGCGAGCGCAGGTCGCCATCGTACCTCGCTTTGAAATCCTTTTGTCCCGGCGCGAGCGACCGCAAGCCGACCGGCGTCAACAGCCGGTCCTTCACAACCTTTAGAACCGCACCCCAGCGCAATTCCTCCAGAATCGGATACTCCAGCGAAATCGCGAAGATCTGGTTCGGGCGGCACGATGCATCGTCATGTCCGTTCTCATCGTCAACTACATCGTACAGATATCCGCCTTGTTCGTACCAGAAGCGCTGATTGAACGATTCCCGCGCTCGCGTGGCGTGCTCCGCCAATCCATTCGCTTCCTCATCGCGATTTGCGGCTCGCAGCCATTTCTCCAGCAGCCGCAGCGCGTTGTACCACAGCGCATTGATCTCCACCGCTTTTCCGCGCCGCGGAGTCACGACCCAATCGTCCACCTTGGCGTCCATCCAGGTGAGCTGGTAGCCCTGCTGCCCTTGCGCCAGCAGACCGTCCTGCGGGTCGACATGAATATTGAAGCGCGTGCCTCGCAAATGATGGCCCACAATGTCCACAAGACGAGGCAGTAAATGATTCAGCAGGTGCTCATCCCGCGTGTGTTCCAGATACCGGTTCAGCGCGTGGAAGAACCACAGCGTGGCGTCGGCGGTGTTATAAAGACCATCCTTTTTCCCTTCCGGGAACATATTCGGAATCAGCCCGTCCTGTATGTAATGCGCGAACGTCCGCAGAATATAACTCGCTTCCACCTGGCGCCCGGTCGTCAGCGTCAGTCCTTCCAGGCTGATCATGGTGTCACGGCCCCAATCCGTGAACCAGTGGTAGCCGGCGATCACGCTGCGGATTTCGTCTCCTGCCGCGCGCGCCCGCGCCGTGTCTTCCTGCCGTCCCACTGGCGTAAAGATAAATTGATCCGCCGCCCAGACCAGCTCGCGGCAACTCTCATCGCACGTGGTTGGATGCGATTCCAATAACAGGCGCCGCTTCCGGTCGTGCTCCGCGTCCCATGCCTGCCGCGGATCGAGGGCCGACATTACCTCCCAGCTTTCAGTGGAAGCCACCAGCGTCACGTCGCAGCCGGGGGAAAGCTCGGCCGAAAAGTATCCGGCGCTCCAGAGATCGCCGCGCCAGATATACCCGCGCCGCCGCTCGGTCTCATAGATGATGTCGCAAATCGTCCGAGCGTCGATCGCAAACGCGCTTTCCTTACCCAACAGCATCATCCGTAGCGCCGCAATATCGTTCGACGCCTTCAGTTCGTAATGACTATCCCGAACAATCAGCGTGTAAGTATCGAGCGGCGTATTTACCGGCGCTTCATGCTCGCGCATGTTCACTGCCGGCCGGAGTTGCAGCCTTGCCGACCCCGAACCGCCCGAAACCCTGTAATCGATGTAACTCGTGTTCTGCCGGTGCGGAAGATACACGCGCTTCTCGATTGTCAGCCCTGTAACTTCGTAAGTCCAGGTGGGAAGCCCGGCATCCAACCGGAAGTTCACCAGGCATTGCGAGCCCCCGAAATCTTCTTCTTCGGTCCTGACGCCATTCAAGCGCACCACTCGCCCGTCCGGGAAAAGCACCTCCTCGAAGACATCGTTCAGCATCATGGTTCGACCCAATGGCGACGGTAGGGCCGCAATCAAATAGCCGTGAAACACACGCGTCAAAGTTCCGCCCGCCGTTCCCGACGCGTATCCCCCCAGCCCGTTGGTGACCAGCCATTCGGTGGTCCGCAGAAGTTCCAGATCGTTTTCCGATAGCGGCGCTTTGGCGTTGTGCTCGAAAATATCGTTCATGTGTACTTAGTTCAGGACGTTCTGTTCTTTTTCTCCGGCAGCAACAGGATATAGGACCACCGCGGCCTCACCTGGAATTCGCCAATTCTCATCCGTGTCGAGCGGCGGCGTCCCGCATCCTCCGTACGGCGCATCGTCGGAAGACCACAGCTTCGCCCATTGTGTAAGTTGCGGCGGTCCTAGCAACGGTTCTGGTGCTGGATTCAACTCCAGATCTGTTCCCAGATTAACCAACAGCAGCCTGTCGCGGTCGTACTTGGGCGAGAAAAAGCGCACCACAAGACACTGCTGTGATAACACTGCTCCGTCCAGCCCGTCCGCTCCTTGGCGCGAAATCACCGGATCGTCCCGCCGCAGCCGAAGCAGGTCGCGATGCAGCGCGTACAGCTTCGCGTGGTTTTGCACTTCCGAATGATCCAGCTTGCACTCCTCAAAAGTCTCCACCGCGGACGGATTCGCAAAGCACTGCAGCATCTCCGGCAGCCGCAAAGACCGCCACTGCTCGAAAAATTCCACCCGGCCCTCCTGGATTTTCTTGGCCAGTTCCGGTTTGTGATCCGCAAAAAACAGGAACCGGCTCGATGACGCAAACTCCTGGCCTTGGAAAAGCATCGGAGTGCCGGGCGCCAGCAGCGTCAACGCAGTCATCGCCTTGTATCGCCCCGGAGAAGTCAGGTCGTGCACGCGTTCGCCTCTTGCGGAGTTAGCCACCTGATCGTGATTTTGAATAAAGTTGACCATCGCCGGTCGAGGCAATCCCAAGGTGGAAGTGCCTCTGCGTTTCTTCTGCCAGCGGTACCATTGCCCCTGATATAAATACCCGTATTTCACCGCCGCAAGCAACTCATGCGCTGTGCCGCGATAATCCGTGTAGTAGGCGTCCGCTTTGCCCGTCAAGGCCACCATCGCGCTGTGATGGTAATCGTCGTTCCAAAGGGCATCCAGCCCGAAGCCGCCGTCGACCCGCGATCGGATCAAACGCGTGTCCTGCGGCTCATTCTCAGCAACTAACAAAACTGATCGCTTCCCGGCCGCCTTTCGCGCCGCCTCGCCGATTTCCGCCAGAATATGCGGCTCCGACGCATCATGAATATCTTGCGTTGCATCCAGGCGCAAGCCGTCCAGATGGAAATCTCGGATCCAATACGCCGCATTCTCCCGAAAATAATCACGCACCGGACCGCTTCCTTCGCCATCGAAGTTGATCGCTGGTCCCCAGTCGGTTTCCTTGTTCTCCGCGAAATAAAACGGCGAGTACTTGGCCAGATAATTACCATCCGGTCCAAGATGGTTGTACACCACGTCCAGAATCACACCCAGTCCGGCCGCATGCGCGCAGTCGATAAACCAGCGCATGTCATCCGGCGTTCCGTAAATCGCCGCGGGCGCGTAGGGCTGCACGCCATCGTACCCCCAACCGAATCGCCCCGGAAATTCCGCCACAGGCATTAGCTCAATCAGCGTGATTCCCGTGTCCCGCAAATACTCCAGCTTCTCCGCCGCCGAACGCCAAGTCCCCCCTCGCGTGAAGGTGCCCACGTGCATCTCATAAGCCACTTGCCCTGCCAGCTTCACTCCACGCCAATCGTCGTCGCTCCAGCCGAATGCCCTTCCATCCACGACCTCCGAAGGCCCATGCACCCCAGCCGGTTGATAGCGCGATGCCGGGTCGGGGTACGCCTCGCCGCCATCCATCGAATACTTGTACCCGGTGCCACCGCCCACGCCGGAAACAACTGCAGCAAAGTAACCCCCGCTCTCTGGATTTAAAGAAACGGCCTCGCGCCGGTCCTCGAAAACGATCTCGACACGCTTGGCCTTGGGCGCCCAAACGCGAAAGCTCGTTTTTCCATCGGAACCAACCTCAGCACCAGCACGGTTTGAATGCGGTTCTGTCAATGTTCTCGCAACATAGACCCTTCGCACGTACACGCAATTTCAACGCGTTAGCAGATTTGTTTCCAGCATTCTGCACATTTCCTATAGAGATTATGGACAAAGCGTGGTACCCTGCCAATATGATTGCGCTCAGCCATCTCCGGCAGCTTGAGGCCGAGAGCATCCATATCCTGCGCGAAGTCGTGGCCGAATGCCAACGCCCGGTTCTGCTCTATTCCATCGGCAAAGACTCCTCCGTACTGCTCCGATTGGCGCAGAAGGCCTTTCATCCAGGCGCGGTGCCCTTCCCGTTGCTGCACATCGACACTGGCTACAAGTTCCGGGAGATGATCGAATTTCGCGACTGGTATATAGCCCGGCTGGGCGTCAAATTGATGGTCCACACCAACCGCGCGGCTTTGGCCGAAGGCGCAAATCCGTTCGCCTGGAGTACACAGCGCTGCTGCGGCGCTCTCAAAACCGGCGCATTGCTGGACGCGCTTCGAAACGGCGGTTTTGATGCCGCAATCGGGGGCGCGCGGCGGGATGAAGAGAGGTCGCGAGCCAAGGAGCGCATTTTTTCATTTCGCGATACACGCGGCCAATGGGACCCTCGCAACCAACGCCCGGAACTTTGGAACGTTTACAACACCCGTGTTGACGCGGGAGAAAGTCTGCGCGTTTTTCCGCTTTCGAACTGGACGGAGCTTGACGTCTGGCAATACATTCACGCCGAAAACATTCCCATCGTTCCGTTGTATTTCGCCAAGCTGCGCCCCGTGCTGGTTCGCGGCGATTCCCTTCTCTCGATTGAGCAGCCCTTTGTACCGCGCCTGCCCGGAGAGGTCCCGCAACTCGTCAAATGCCGCATGCGTTCGCTTGGCTGCAGCCCCTGCACCGGCGCCATCCGCTCCGATGCCGATACGGTTCCGCGCATCATCGAAGAGCTTGTAAGTATGCGGCGCTCCGAGCGCCAGAATCGCGTGATCGATTACGACCAGGACGGCTCCATGGAGCTGAAAAAACAGGAGGGTTATTTCTGATGTCCGCCGCTGCAGCAATTCTTCCCATCGAATCCAGCTTCGAAGCGTTCCTCGAGCGCGAGCAAGCCAAGGATCTTCTCCGATTCACCACCGCGGGCAGCGTCGATGACGGCAAATCGACCCTCATTGGACGTCTGCTCTACGATTCGCGCAGCGTTTATGAAGATCAGCTCGAATCGGTCGCCAAAGCTTCCGCCGGCCGCAACGCGGGCGCAATCGATTTCTCACTGTTAACCGACGGCCTGCGCGCCGAGCGCGAGCAGGGCATCACCATCGATGTCGCCTACCGTTACTTCGCGACCGCGCGCCGCAAATTCATCATTGCCGACACTCCGGGTCACGAGCAGTACACCCGCAACATGGTCACCGGCGCTTCTACCGCCGAATTGGCTGTCATCCTGGTCGACGCCCGCAAGGGCTTGCTGCCGCAATCGCGCCGCCACGCCTATATCGCCTCGCTGCTGGGGCTTCCGCACGTTGTCGTCGCCGTCAACAAAATGGATTTGGTCGGCTACGATCAGCGCGTTTTTCAGCAGATCGAAACGGCGTTTCGCAGTTTCCTTTCGCGCTTCCAATCCATCGAGCCCTATTTCGTGCCCATTAGCGCGCTCGCGGGAGACAACGTCGTCTCGCGCAGCGCCAAGATGCGCTGGTTTCACGGCCCGAGTTTGCTCGAATATCTGGAACGCGTGCCGGTGGGCAATCGCGCGCAGCGCGCCGGGTTCCGCTTCCCCGTGCAGCGCGTCGTTCGTCCGAATCAGGAATTTCGCGGCTATGCCGGCACCGTCGCATCCGGCCGCATCGCGCCCGGCGAACCCGTAGTGATTCTCCCCTCCGGCCGCCAGACCACAGTGTCGAGCATCGTCGCGTTCGAAGGCGAACTGGAGCGGGCGCATGCCGGCCAGTCCGTTACCTTGACGCTCGCCGACGATCTCGACATCGCGCGCGGCGACGTGATCGTCTCCGCTGCCGATCCGCCGCAAACTGCCGTCGCGCTGGATGCGACGCTGGTATGGCTCAGCGAAACCGCCGCCGCAACCGGCAAGCGTTACCGGCTGAAACACGCCGCTCTCCAGCAATGGGCCGAGCTCAAACAACTGAGCTACCGCGTCAACATCAACACGCTCGATCGCGAGCCCGCATCCACGCTCCAGATAAATGAAATCGGCCTGGCACGTCTTGAAACCGCCCGGCCGCTGGTTTTCGACAGCTATCTCGCCAACCGCGCCACCGGAAATTTCATTCTGATCGATCCGGTAACAAACGCCACCGTTGCGGCGGGAATGATCTCCGCGGCGGCCTCTCGCGATAGCCCGCAGCGAAACTCACAGCGATTTCACCTGGCGTCTCGATAACGGCGCGCTGGTTCTCTCCATTGGTTCGACAAACGCCACAACCGCGCCGCAGCCCATCGAAGATCCCGAAGCGCTCAGCGCGCTCCGCACTCTTCTACGACGTCTGGACATCTTCACCGCAGCATGAAACAAGCCTCCGCTCGCGAAAACATCGTCTCCGCCCTAGCCGGCTTGCGCTCTCCGTGCATCACCTGCAGCTTTCAAGCCGAGGACATGGTCGTACTTCAGTTGGTGCGCGAGTTTCATCCGGATATTCCGGTGCTCTTTCTCGAGACCGGCTACCACTTCGCCGAAGTCTACCGTTATCGCGATGAAATGACAGCGCGCTACAACTTGAATCTCATAAATGTGCTGCCCGCGCAGACGGTAGCGCAGCAGGAATCCCAATTCGGAGTGCTCTACAGCGAGCAGCCAGATCGTTGCTGCAAGCTGCGTAAAGTGGAGCCGCTATTCGCCGCGCTTGAGAATTACGATGTCTGGTTTACCGGCTTACGGCGCGTGCAGTCTCCCACGCGCGCCAATCTGCAGGTTTCAGATCGCTTTCCTCTTCCCTCCGGCAAACAATTGCTAAAGGTCAGCCCGCTCGCGGATTGGACAGATCGAGACGTCTGGAGCTTCGCTCGCGAACACGCCATTCCGCGGCTGCCGCTTTACGATGAAGGCTATACCAGCATCGGCTGCCAGCCGTGTACTGCGCTTCCGGCAGATCCCGGCAACGGGCGCTCCGGCCGCTGGGCGGGTCGCAAACTCGAATGCGGCATACATCTTATCGAGACCCATTAGCGTGGAAGTCCTGCTCGGGTTCGCAATCGCGCTCGCCATATCTCTCACCGGCGTCGGAGCCGGATCCATAACCGCGCCGCTGCTCATTTTGCTACTGCGCCTGCCGCCCGCCACCGCCGTCGGAACCGCTCTCACCTTCGGCGCAATCGTCAAAATCGCTTCCGTCCCGGCCTACGCGCTACGCCGCCAGGTGAATCTTCACGTTCTCCGCGTGCTGCTGGCCGGAGGAATTCCCGGCGTCCTCCTGGGAGCGCTTCTGCTCAATTGGATGAAGCAAGCCTCCTACAGCAACGTTCTCTATGCGCTGCTAGGCGGCATGATTGCCGCGACCGCGCTCTTCCGCCTCTATCGCGTATTTCGCCCAAAGCCGGAGGCGTCGAAAGCAGAGCGTCCGCATCTTCTCTGGTCGCTCGCCTTCCCCATCGGCGCCGAAGTTGGATTCTCCTCCGCCGGAGCCGGCGCGCTCGGATCGCTCCTGCTGCTGAGCTTCACCCGACTCACCGCCGCGGAGGTAGTGGGCACCGATCTATGCTTCGGTCTAGGCCTGTCCGCGATCGGCAGCGCGGTCCAGCTTGGAGCCGGAAATTGCGACACCGCGCTCCTCCTGAAACTCGTCGTCGGAGGCCTGGTGGGAGCGGTCGCGGGTTCTTCGCTATCAGGCCGCCTCGCGCAGCGGCACTTGCGCGTCGCCCTGCTGCTCATGCTGATAGCTCTAGGCTGCGAACTCGCTTTTCATGCCAGCGTGCCAGCTTTCCCTGTACACGCCCTGCTGCACGCTCCGGCGCGTTAGTCTTAACTGTAAGCAGTTGCCAGCCGAGTGGTTTTGGAGCTGCCGCCATGAACTCGACCAAACGCCCGCTTTCAGTTTTGATTCTTGCTTGTCTGTACATTGCGGTAGGCGCCATCGCCTTCAGTTACTACTTTCCCGAATTGATGTCACATGGGCAGGACAGTGTCTGGATTGAACTTACCGAGTTGCTGGCTGTTGTTTCGGGGATATTCATGCTGCGGGGCCATAACTGGGCGCGCTGGCTCGCGCTTGTATGGATGGCGTTCCATGTAGTGATAAGCTTTCCAGTCCTTCGGCAGCTCACTGTTCACCTCTTAGTGTTAGCGGTGATCGCCTGGGTTCTTTTCAGACCCGAATCAAAACGATACTTTGTAGCTCCGAGGTGATCCCTCCAAGGTGATCGATAGATACGCTACAGTGGCCCTATGGACGAAGCCTTCATACCCCCTTACATGGTCACAACCGCATTTACACTGGATGGCTTTCGCATCAAGAAAAATCTCGGCATCGTGCGCGGCATCACCGTGCGCTCCCGTTCCGTATTAGGAACGTTCGCCGGCGCCCTGCACACCGTAATCGGCGGCAACATCACTGCCTTCACCCAACTGTGTGAGAAAGCGCGAACCGAAGCCTTCGACCTGATGCTCGAACACGCCGCCGCATTCGGCGCGAATGCCATCATCGGCATGCGCTACGACGCCAATGAAGTAATGGATGGCGTCACCGAAGTGCTGGCCTACGGGACAGCCGTTGTCGTTGAGCCCGCCGCGTGATACCGCATCACCTGCTCGCGCAACGTATTCAGCGCGGTGGTGATGCGATCCGTTTCGATGAGCACGAATTCGTCGTTCGATGAGAATGCGGCGCGCGCTTCCAGCATGCGGCGGTGATCGTCGCGCAACTTCGGAAGTGTCTGGCTCGCAGCGGAAGAACCGCGCAGCGCCGCGCTCAAAAAATAGAGGGTGAATTCCACATCGTTGGCGAAAGTCCGGAACGCCTCCGGCGTGGTGTGTACCGGAGCTTGCAGGATGCCGGCTTCCAACGCCATAATTGCGTGCATGAGCGCGTGCGAACTCGCCAGAATCGAGCTTAAGCAATTCAATCGATCGGCCGTGATTCCCGGCTCGGAGCTAACCCTATCGACGGACGCTACCGCGTTCGACCGCGCTCGTCTGGCAGCGCGGCGCGTTTCATCCAAGTCGGATTCGAGTGTCACGTCGTCGCGCCCGAAACGCTCCACCACGGCGTGAAAATAATCGCGGCACGCATCCAGCAGGTCTGCAATCGCCTCGGAAACTTGCATTCGCTCCCAGGTCGGCCACGCGGCGTATGCGATCAGCGCGAACACTCCTCCCGCAGCGGTATAAATCGCGCGCTCCGCTACCACTTCTCCCGGAGGAACGCCCGTCGCCGCAATCAGAAATACAATCAAACCGCTGATCGCAATGCTGAACACGCCGTAATTGGCGGGACCGATCCAGCGCATGGCAAAGGTAAAAATACCGACCAGAAAAAACTGCCGCCACGGTGACGCCGGCAACACGTGATACAACGCAGTCGCGATCACCAGGCCCGCGAGCGTACCGCAGAGCCGCAGCGCCCCGCGGCTGAACGTGGTCGTAAAATCCGGCTTCAGCACCACCGCAATCGTCATCGGAAGCCAATACGACCTCTGGCCCGTTATGAGGCGTCCCAGCGCGTCGCCGAGTGCAACGCATACGGCAAGGCGTACCGCGTGCCGGAACGATGGAGAGCGAAGATCGAGATTCGCGCGCAAAGTCGCGAACCAGCTCGCGATCTGCAATCTCCACGGCTGCGCCGCTTCGCGCCGGGCAAATGTCGTTAGCCCCTGAGGAAGGACATGGTTCGCCAGCTCAGCAACAGTGCGGAGTTGTCCGGCGAGCGCATCGGCCGCGGATCCGATTTCATCGCCAAGCGCATGCCCGCCCTCCACCAGCTTGTTGATTTCATCGACCAACCT
The DNA here is from genome assembly GCA_963787545.1 of uncultured Acidobacteriaceae bacterium. Taxonomy (GTDB): domain Bacteria; phylum Acidobacteriota; class Terriglobia; order Bryobacterales; family Bryobacteraceae; genus Bog-105. The sequence goes on along the minus strand of CAWBDW010000012.1, from coordinate 70,639 downwards.
TCCCTGCTCTGCCGCGCACTCGCCCGACGCGAGACATTCACCCACCCCGCGCAGCAGTTTGCTGGAAAGATCAATCAGACCGTCGATCCACTCCGCGCCGTCACGCCCTGCATGCAGCCGGCCAAGCAGAAAAATCGATAAGCGCACACGATCCGCTTGATCGAACAATAGCCGGAACCGCTCGCCTTCCAGGCTGTGGTCGCGCCCCAGAGCATTGAGCGTCTCCTGCATCTGCGCGCTCGGTGCGCTGAGCGATCCAGAAATCAGACCGCGCGAATGCGGATCGACTTGCTTCGCCAGATCGAGATACAATTTCCCGATCGCCCGCCGTTCGGGTTCGTAACGCCGGATCGGCCAGAACAACAGCGCAAGACCGGTCTGCAGCAAACCTCCTCCCAAGACCAGCCCCGCCGCGATGAGCGCGCCTTCCAACGCCATTGCGCCGCGCGCCGCGAAGACAATTACCACGACCAGCGTGTTAAGCCCCAGATCGCCCGCCCGGCTGCTGATCGCCACGCACATTCCTCCGGCGAACGCCCACGCGGCGGCCACTAGAATAGCGGCCCAATGATATTTACCCGTTACCGATCCGACGAACACCGCCGTTGCGCCGAGAAACGCCCACGCCAGCATTCTGCGCGCGCGTTGCGCGTATGGATCTGCTCCGTCGGAATAGGAAACGTTCAGCGCGCCCGTCGCAATCGCGACCGCTCCCAGCGCCTTGGATGCCGCGATTCCGATCCCAAGCGGTCCAGCCACGCCCAGCGCATTGCGAAACGCCAGCCATTTGCTGTTGATTTTGCTCGTGTCCAGGCGTGTGATCGTCCGCCAGAACGCTGTTGCGAGGCGCGGCTCGGAATCCATGAATCAGACGATCAGCACGTCCAGCGTGCGCGGCCCGTGCACGCCGCGGACTCGCGTCATTTCGATATCCACCGTGGCGGACGGCCCGGAAATGAACGTCAAAGGCTGCGTTCTCGCGGGATCCAGTCTCTCGAAAGCCTCCGGCACAAATTCAACGATGTCCTCTTTTCGCAAGATGCAAAGGTGGTAATCGGGAATCAGCGTCGCCGCGCGCCGCCCTTGGTCCGGACCGCTTTCAAGCACGATAGTGCCTGTCAGAGCGATCCCCAGCGTGCAGCGGGTAACAACGCCATCGCTCGAATTCAGTTGGTCATTGTTGAGTTTTTCATCATCCACGATGAACATGAAGCGCGCTGGCAGCCAGCTCTCCGGGAGACCGCTCGGCACAATCAGAACACGCTTCCGCCGTTCGGTGAGAATCTGCGCGATATCGAGCCGGATTTCGCCGCACGAGCGATAGGTGTTCGCGTTGTAGTGCCGGATGCGCTGCTCGAACAAATCGATGCGGCCGGCTTCATCGAGCACGCCGGTTTGGCGATAAGCGCGCGGCAGATTCCGCCATTCGCTGCGCTGTTGCTCGCGCCGCGCTTCGTCCGGAGTCACGCCGAGCGCAGCTCTGATTCCATCCAGAATCAAACGTCTGGAATCGTCGCTCATGATCTTTCGCCGCGCTCTCTCTTCTTCCACCATTGCCGGAACGATTGTTTCGGCAGCGGCATCAAATCGCGCGTCGCACTCCAGCCCGAAAGCGCGCCGGGCAAACGGCGAATCGCGCCGCTGTGAACGAAAGGACGCTGCGCCAGCCGGGCCAGCGCCTCCGAAAAACTCAACAGCCCGGAGCTTGAAAAAACTAGCGCGCTCACCTGCATCGCGATATTTTCCGGATCGAGCTTACCCCAGAAACTGCTCTGCTGCTCGCGCACAATCCTCCCGCGCAGCAAAATCAAAATCTCGGGAATATCGATCTTCACCGGACACACGTCGTAGCATGCGCCGCACAGGGACGACGCAAACGGCAGGCTCCGCGAATGCTCCAGATTTTGAAGCTGCGGAGTAAGAATGGCGCCGATCGGCCCTTGATACACGGACCCATACGCGTGCCCGCCGGTCTGGTGATACACCGGGCACACGTTCAGGCAAGCGCCGCAGCGGATGCAGTGCAACGTCTCCCGGCTCTCGGCATCGGCCAGAATGCCGCTGCGGCCGTTGTCGAGCAGAACCACGTGAAACTCGCGCGGGCCGTCGCCGGGCGTTACGCCGGTCCAGATCGAGTTGTACGGGTTCATGCGCTCGCCCGTGGCCGAGCGCGGCAGCGTCTGCAGGAACACCTCTAAATCGCGAAGCGTTGGAATCACTTTTTCAATTCCAACCAGCGTGATCAAAACCTCCGGCAGCGTCACGCACATGCGCGCGTTGCCTTCGCTTTCCACCACCACAACCGAACCCGTTTCCGCAACCGCGAAGTTCGCGCCGCTGATTCCAATCTTCACAGTTGAAAAATTTCTGCCGCAAATAGCGCCGCGCCGCCTCCGCGAGCTGTTGCGGATCGTCACTCAGCGTATCCATGCCGAGTTCTTCAAGCGGCATGTTCTTCTCGAAGATCTCGCGCACTTGCATGCGGTTGATATGCAGCGCGGGAACCACTATGTGCGACGGATTGTCGCCGCCGAGCTGCACGATCAGATCGGCCAAGTCGGTCTCGTGTGGCCGGATTCCCTGCCCTTCCAAATAGCTATTAAGCCGTGTCTCATTCGAAGTCATGGTCTTCACCTTGATGACTTCTTTGCCCGCGCGCTCGGCTATAATCGCCGCCGATGATTTGATTTGCTTCGTCGGCATCTCGCGCCCAGTGAACCTGCCCGCCGGCCTTGGTCACGTTGCTCTCAAACTGCTCCAGATACAAGTCCAGGTATTTCAGCGTGTGCGCTTTGATAGCTTGGCCGGCGTCTCGCAGATCTTCCCAATCCGGCATTTCCTCGGCCATGCTGTTGCGTTTTGCCTGAATAATCCCGGTGGCGTGGCGGACGTTGTGACGCAGTTGTGAATCGTCCAGCGCGTCATGAGCCGCTTCGGGAAACCGGGGCGCCGTAGCCGCCGATCCTACAGTGCCGCTCAAACCGCTTCTCTTTCACGCGTAGACGCCAGAATCTCCGCAATATGCACCGTCTTGACTCCCGGTTCGCTGCCGGTGCAGAGACCCATGGATGTGCATCAGGCAGGAGTTATCGGCGGCGGCGCAAATTTCCGCTCCGGTCTCCAGCACGCATTGCACTTTAGCTGAAAGCATGGCCGACGAAGTTTCCGCATTCTTCACCGCAAACGTACCGCCGAAACCGCAGCACTCGCTTGCGTGCCGCAATTCCACCAGATCCATTCCGGCGACGTTTTTTAGAAGACGAAGAGGAGCATCGCCAACGCGAAGCATCCGCAATGAATGACAAGACGGATGGTACGTGACTCGATGCGGATAATAGGCGCCCACATCTTCGATTCCGAGCTCCCAAACCAGCAGTTCCGTTAACTCGAAAACACGCGGAACAAGTGCCGCAACCTCGGCCTCGAGCTTCGAATCGTCCGCCATGCGAGCCGCCTTGGCGTAGTGATCGCGGATCATCGCAACGCAGGACGCCGAAGGCGAGCAGACGATTTCATCCTGAGCGAAGATCTCGACGAACTTCCTCACCAACGGAACGGTTTCCCGCTGGTAGCCGCTATTGTAGTGCATCTGTCCGCAACAGGTTTGTTCCGGATGGAACGCAACCGTATGACCGAGCCTTTCGAGCAGCTTCACGACCGCAATTCCGGTCGCCGGGAAAAGCAAATCGTTGTAACAGGTGATGAACAGCGAGATCCGCATGGCAGACGCGAGACACTGACCATCGTACCTGTGAGGCCCAGCAATCAGCCCAGAGGGAGTTCGAAGAGAAACGTCGCTCCCCGGTTTGGCTCCGACTCGACCCAAATCCTTCCGCCATACCGCTCGACGATTCTCTTGCATATCGCCAGGCCGATTCCGTTACCGGAAGACTTACTTCTTTCTTGCAGGCGCGTAAAGATCCCAAATATTTTTTCATGGTATTCGGGAGCGATGCCAATCCCGTTGTCCGCCAGCGAGAAAAGGCAGTAGCCATCGGAGCACGTCCCGGTTATGTGAATACGCGGAGGATCATCGCCTCGGTACTTAATCGCGTTAGAGATCAGGTTTTGCAAAAGTTGCCGCAAGTGAACCTCGCGAACGGCAACCGGCGGCAGCGATTCGTGCGTGACGGCGGCTCCGTTATCCGCGATCAGCACCTGCAAGTCGGCTAAGACATTCGCAAGAGTAACGCTTGCCTCGGTAATCTCATTCGTCTCTTCGTCCTCGGTCGCCGTCCTGGTGTAATCAAGCAGGTCGTGAATCATGGCGCTCATGCGCTGCGCGCCTTCCGTTACGAAACCGATAAATCGATCCGCATTGGCGTCCAACTTACCTTCATATCGATTCTTAAGCCACTCGCTATAAATTGCGATGTTCCGAAGCGGTTCCTGCAGGTCGTGAGAAGCCGAGTACGCAAACTGGCGAAGATCGGCGTTCGATCGCGTCAACTCCTCAACGCTGCGGGCCAGTCCATCTTGCGCTCGCTTGCGCTCTGTAATCTCCTGTTGTAAGTTACGGTTGGCTTTTGCCAGTTCCGTTGTGCGCTCCTGAACTCGGGCTTCCAGTTCATCGCGCGCCTGTTGTAAAGCGATCTCCGCTTGCTTGAGATCCGTGATATCGAACGCCGTGCCGTGAAGAAACCAGGGGTGGCCGGCTTCGGTCAGAACCAGCTTTACCTGGCAATGGAACCAAACGACGTGTCCATCGCGTGCGATCACGCGATACACGGAGCGCAACGGCTGCCCGGAGAGGATTAGCTGCGCTGCTTCAACACTCCACCGGGTTCGATCGTCCGGGTGGATTTGCTTGTACCATCGCACTGGATCGTTGAGCCATTGCTCCTGTGTGAATCCCAAAACTGCCTCGATATGAGGACTGACGTAAGCTTCGCTGAGACCTTGATCGAGAAAGGCCATAAAGATCACAGCCGGAATCTGCTCTACCAGTGTTCTGTATCGAGCCGCGGCGTCGGGCGGTTCGGCGGCCGGATCCGGCCCAGCGGACGAGGCGCCCGCAAGTTGCAACAGCAGAGCCTGCGCGCTTTCCGGGCGTCATGGAGTGTCGAGCTTCGAAGCGGGTCGCCGCCACTCGGGCTCTTTATTGAGCGAGTTCTGCGTAAATTTGCGGAGCGCTGTGATGGCCCGGCCATACGTCGCCACAGCATGAGAAGAGAGCAACGAACCCGGCGGTTGATTCATGAAGGGCATGAACTTGTCCGGAAATCCAGGCATCGTACAGCCAATGCAAATGCCGCCCACATTGGGACAGCCCCCGATGCCGTTCATCCAGCCTCGCTTTGCGACATTGCAATTCACAACCGGCCCCCAACAGCCTAGCTTTACGATGCACTGCGGCGCGCCGTATTCCTCGGCAAAGTCGCCTTGCTCGTAATAGCCGCCGCGATCGCAGCCTTCATGCACCGTTTGCCCAAACAGCCAGGTTGGCCGTAACGCTTCATCGAGAGGAATTGCGGGCGCAAGGCCGGCGACTTGGTAGAGCAGATAGAGCAGCACCTCCATAAAATTGTCTGGCTGAACCGGACAACCGGGCACGTTGACGATAGGAATTCCCGCGCTGGATCTCCAATTCCAGCCGAGATAATCGGCCAGGCCCATGCATCCGGTTGCATTTCCTTGCATCGCATGTATGCCGCCGTAAGTGGCGCACGTTCCCGGCGGCAACGACGGCCCATGCCTGCGGGGCAAGGCGGTCGATCCAGTCGCAGGTCGGGATGGGTTGGCCACTCTGTTTGTCGGTTCCAAACGCGGCCCAATATCCCTCTTTTTTATTTTTCTCGTTCGGGAATAGAGCCCTCAATCACGAGAATAAACGGGGATAGTTGGCCTTGCGCCGCGCGGTGAAAATGGCTCAGGAACTCGTCTCCCGATCTCAAAGGCGAGGAACGGGTTATGAAAATTCACCTTGGGGATTCCGGGTATGGCGCCGAGCACCAGGTCTTCCAGGCTGGGCTGCGTCGCCGCGGTTATAGAAACGGTGTCGCCGTCACACCCAAGGCCAGCCGTAATCCAAAGCACATCGATTTGCTTCATGCGTTCCATCAGCTCCTTGAGCAGATCTGGGAAGGCAAGCGGTTAGCGGTTCGAAAGTACCGTTTAGGGAAGTTTAGCACCCGGCGCAACTCATTCCCGCCGCGGCCGCACGGCTCGCATTTGCACTTTTGCTCCGCATGGCCTATGTTGAAGTATGGCCGAAACGAAGATTGATCCGTTTGTTTCGACAGAACCGGAAATTGAGCTAGACCCCGAAACCAGCCGCATCATCGACGAGAGAATCAAGTCCGCGGATGCCGGACGTCTCGTCTCGTCCGAAGAAGCTCGCCGGCACATTCAAGAGTGGCTTTCAAAATCCTCTACCACGCAGACGCGTTAGCCGACCTGGAAGCGATATTTGATTGGTCACGGGAGAAGCATCCCGGGACAACCGAACAATTTTTCAACGAACTTTTTAACCACCTTGACTCTTTAGCCGCTTTTCCGTACATCGGCACGCGGATCAAACGACGGCCCAACCTGAGGCGGCTCCTTCACTCGCCGCTTTATGTTTATTACCGAGTACACGACAAGAAAGGCGCCATCGAAATTCTGCATTTCTGGCATTCAGCTCGCCGACCGCTGAACTCTTGACGCTTATCACGGCAGTGCCGCTTCGAGTTACTCATGCCGCAAGGCCACAATCGGATCTACCAACGCCGCTTGAATCGCAGGCCCCAAGCACGCCACCAACGCCGTAACAGCCAGCACGACAGCCACAGCCGCAAACGTCTGCGGATCGTGCGCTTTCACTCCATAAAGCAAGCTCGCCATCAGACGAGTAAGTCCCAAAGCCGCGGCCAAGCCAATCACGATTCCGCCTGACGCGATGCCCGTGATCTGCCGCACCATCATGCCAACCACTTCGCTACGCTGCGCACCAAGAGCCATGCGTATCCCGATCTCATGCGTCCGCTGCGCGACCGAATATGCGATTACGCCGTAAATTCCGATCAATGCAAGCAGCAGCGCGACGCCCGCGAACGAGCTCAGCAGAAACATGTTGAAGCGCCGCGGTGCAATGGAGTCCGCGAGTTCGCGCTCGAGAGTCTCGATTTGATACGCGGGCACATTCGCGTCGATGCCCGAAACTAACTTACGGATTTCCGGCGCCAGCGGCTTCGGATCGCCAGACGTTCGGACCATCACTGTCATAAACGAGATTCGCGGCGCCATCTGATAAGCTGCGTAAACTTCCGGCAGAGCTTCGGCATCGAGCTGCGAGACCTTAAAGTCGGGAACAATTCCCGCAATCGTTGCGCTCAGAAGAGCTGTATGAATATGCTTGCCGATGAGATTCCCGCTCATCGCCGCTCTCCGCGCAAAACTTTCGTTGACCACCACGACATCCAGAGCTTCGCTCTCAGTCGGCCAATGTCCTGCGAGAAGCGGCACGCCGATAGCGCGCAGGTACCCGGACGATACGTACCGGATGGAAGCGAACGGCTGCTGATCCGCCGGAACTCCCTCCACCCGAATGGTCGTGTGAAAGCTGGAGCAGAGAATGCCGGCCGCCTGTATTCCCGGCACGCTCTCGATACGGCGGAACAATTCATCGATATAGGCGTGCTGCTGAGGCCACGCTCTATATTGCGGCGCGGAAAGCGAGATCTTCATGACCAGCGTCTTCTCCGGCGCAAATCCCGGCGGAAAGGCGTTCATGCGCCAGAAACTCTTGAGCATCAGCCCGGCGCCGGTGAGCAGCACAATCGCCAGCGCCAGTTCCAAGGCAACCAGCAATCCGCGAACGCGCAAGCGGCTCGCGCCCGCCGACGAGGTTGCCGTTTCCTCCTTGAGCCTGTCGTGCACGCTGGCTCTCCACAACGAGATCGCGGGACCCAACCCGAACAGCAGCGCTGCCAAAAGCGAAACGCCCAAAGTGAACAGCAGGACCAGACCATCGATTCTGGTTTCGCCCAATCGCGGAACTGCACCCGAGCCAAGCCGTACCATTACGGCAATAGCCCATCGCGCGAGCACCAGGCCAGCCGTGCCTCCCGCCAGCGCCAGCAGAACGCTCTCGGTGAGAAACTGCCGGATCAGACGCAACCGCCCAGCACCCAACGCTCCCCGGATCGCGATTTCCCGCTGCCGCGCAGACGCCCGCGCGAGAAGCAGGTTTGCAATATTGGCGCAAACAATCAGCAGGACGAAACCTACCGCCGCAGCCAGCACTAGCAACGCGGGCCGCACATTTCCTACAATTTTTTCCCGCAGCGTCTTAACACGCAAAGCGCTATGTGTGTGATACACGTTGGGGTCTTCCCGCATGAGGCGTTGATAGAGAGTCTGCAGCTCTGCTCGCCCGCGTTCAAACGGAACATCGGGCTTGAGTTTTCCGACCACGCAGACAAAATCCGGTAAGGGGCCGAGCGCTTCCACGACCTTTTCCCAATTACCCATCCTGTAAGCCGAAACCGGCAACTTTTGGGCCGCGTTTGGGACGGCGATGTATGCATCGATATCTCTTCGTTCATCGTCTGCAAAAAGCTGCTGCGGAAAAAGGAAGCGGAAATTCTTCGGCAGCACTCCGGCGACTTGGAACGGATACCCATCAACGCTGACCATGTTTCCGATCACGTGCGGATCGCCTCTGAACCTCCGCTCAAATAATTGCCACGAGAGCACCATCGCATGCGGCTCTCCCAACCGGAATAGCCGCCCAAATGCGGGCTGTGCTCCGGTCATGCTCCAAAAATCACCAGTAACGGACGCAATCCTCTCGGTAGTGCTTTCGCCCGCGTAGACCAGAGCGAGATCCTGGTTGCCATAAGCGGCCATGCTCTCGAATGAGGGGGCGTGCTGTTGCAAGGCAGCATAATCGCTGGGGAGCACCCGATTGTCGTGTTCGCTCTGATAGCCCGTGTCATAAGTCGCTATCCACATGAGCCGCTCGGCATTTGGATAGGCAATGCGATGCAACAGCGCTGTATTCATGACGCTGAATACCGCGGTGTTCATCCCGATTCCCAGCGCTAGCGTCAATATCAACAACCGCGCTGAACCCGGGATTCCGCCGGAACATCCGCAATCCATACCCAATGTCTTGCAGCAACTGCTCAAACCAGACCGCGTTCCAGACCGCCCGAGCGTCTTCTTGAACTCGCGTAATATTGCCGAATTTGCGCAAGGCCGCATAGCGCGCTTCCTGTGGCGCCATGCCGCGATCGATGTTATCGCGCATCTCGTGCTCGATGTGCGCTTGAATGTCCCGTTCAAGATTCCGCAGGCTGCGCTTTCGTCGAATCACGATACTTAAGTAGACACTCTAGGTGAAGAATATGCCTCTTCATGTAGATTGTCAAGGCAAGAAGCGACGCGAACTCCGGCGCCCTGGGTTCGGCCTCGCGATAAATCGAGTCACAAGCCAAAAACTCAATGTTTCCGGCCTTTCCACGCAAAAACCATTTGACACGAATGCTACTCTGAGCTTGAGGAAGCCCGTTCCGCTTCCATCTTTTTAAAACGCCGGTCGGCCGCTGTGCCGCTCCCGGCGTTTTTTCATTTGGAGATTATTCAAAATGTCGACTCCCGAGCAAATCGCAGCTAATCGAGCCAATTCCCAGCATTCCACCGGCGCAAAAACTGAAGCAGGCAAAGCCGCTTCCTCGAAAAACAATTTCCGCCACGGCTTCAACTGCCCCTTCAGCCTTCTCGAATCGGAAAACGCCGACGAGTTCAAAGTCGTATTGGATGACCTGCGCAGTCGAATATCAGCCCTCGCACCATGACCGAATTCCTCCTGCTCGAGAAAATGGCGGAGCATTATTGGCTCAGCAATCGCGCCGTTAGACTCCAGGAGGCATCTCTGGGCGACGAAAAGCAGTTCGCGCTCTACTTGCGCTACCAGACCACCAACGACCGCGGCTTCCACAACTGCATCAACACCCTGCTAAAGCTCAGAGCCGAAAAGAGAAAAGCCGAAATTGGGTTCGAATGTGGGACTTGCAAAATTCGGACGATCGGCTCTGGGCAGGTGGCTTTGGGGACGAGTTTCGGGGACGCGGATAAGGCTTTGCGTTGTGAAGCTGCGGCTTGAGGACGTGCAGGCACGCCGCGACTACGCCGGGGCCGGCGCAAGATCATTTCAGGAAGAAAGCTCCTGCCTAGCCGGTGAGTTTCAGCAGTTGATCGACCGTCAAGGCGAGTACGCCGAACATCAGATGCGCCATGATCTTATTGGCTCCGCGCACGCGGACCATTCGGGCGCCGAACTCGTCTTTTAGACGGCTGTAGACTCGTTCCACCATCGTGCGCTCCGCAAAGCGCTGCTCTTCAGCAGGTGTGAATGGAGACTGTTTGCGAGCGTAGCGTGTGGGTACTTTGCGCCGTTTGTGATAACGCCGCAAGCTCGCTTGCAGCTGTTTGGGAATCGGGGCTTGGCAGCCGCGTACCGCAATCAGCGGAACGTGTCCCAGACTCCGACTATGCGCACGAATGTGGTTAGCATCGTAAGCGCAGTCCATCAGATCGTACAGCGAGGTCACGCGCTGGGCCGTCATGGTGGCCAGCGGAATGGCCGCTTGCGAATCGTGCAGCGAAGCAGCGGTTAATAAGCAAGAGATTGGGATCTGCCCGTCGGCCACATCCAGATGCAGTTTGTAGCCGATCCAGCATTGCTGGTGTTCGCTACTGCCCTTTTTCACGCCCAGGCTGCAGTGGCGGGGAAGTTCGGACAGCATCTGCGCCAAACTCTGGCGCCGCTGGCGTGGCAAGCGAGTTCCGCAGAGCGCCGCTTGGCCGGAGCGCGGGCGGCCCCGTTTGCGTTTCGCCTTGGCTTGGCGCTGCGGCGCGGCTTGCATCCGTTGGCGCGCTTCGATGGCGGTGGAATCGCGCGCGATGTGACCAATCAGCCGATCTTGCTGTGTCTGCAGAATCAGAGCTGCATGCAGACGCTGCGGCAACTCCGTTTCGGCAAACTCCTGGAAGGCTCGCGAAAAGGTCGCTTCATGCGGAATCTGGCACTCCGTAGTCCAGCCACACAGACAGCGCAACTGCCGATCTGTATGCAGACGCTCCAGCAACTGGCGCGTCGTTTCCAAACCATATACGGACTTGGCTATAAAAGCGGAGGCAAGCGCCTGCCGATCCTTGGCCGGACGTCCCAACCAGCCGCGCGCACACGGCAGTTGCCGGCCCAATGGAACCATTTCCAGAACTGCTATTAACAGTCGTGCTTTCTCTGAAAGCCTACCCGTTGCCGCTTCCAAAACGCCGAACAACGTGCCTTGCAACAGGTCCGCGTAATGCATCAGCCGCTCGCGTGGGGTAATCTGCATAGGGGCTCACTCCTCGTTTTCTTTCGTGTGGAAACAACAGATTACAAGGACCAAGCCCCTCTTTCAAAACATTTAAGCTCTGCTTTGTTCTATTTCTTAATTCTGCAAGCGGCTTGAATCGCAAACGCAAAAAGAACAGAGAAACCCGCCGCCAATCAACGAAACTCGCAAGCAGGAGCTGCATCAATTAGCCGTTTTGCTCGCCGAAGCAAAGGTGACGCACCAACAAGTGCTCACCTCTGGCGCAAAATTACCCCTGATGAGAGCCGCCGTCGAAGAGGAAACCCGCGCGCGGGCTCAAAAAGCCGCCTGAAGCGCCTCAACTCACGAACGCAGGACGCGACTCACACTCTCAATGCGCCCGGCAGCTCGCCCGGCGCTCCAATCATTACGTCGGGCGGATCCATCGCAAACGTTTCCGGCTGGAAACCCCACCCCACTCCGCAACTGCGGATTCCCGCGTTGCGCGCCGTCCGCACGTCCACGCCGCTATCGCCCACCATCCATGCTTCAGCCGCGGATACTCGCGCGTCTTCCAGCAGCGTGTGAATCCCTATCGGATCGGGCTTCTTGTTTGGAAAACTATCGCCGCCATACACCCGCAGAAAAAGCTCCTGCATCCCGAGCGCGCCCACGATATCGAAACTAATGCGCACCGGCTTGTTGGTCAGCACCGCCAGCTTATGGCCGCCTCCCGCCAGCTCTTGCACCGCTTCGCGCACGCCCGGATAAAGCTGCGTGTGCTGCAACGCATGCGCGCGGTAGAACTTCAGGAAAAATTGCAGCCCTTCCTGCACCATCTCCTCCGGCACATCCGGCCCGAACGCCCGCCGCACCAGCACCGGCACGCCATTTCCGACATACGAGTAGATCAGCGCCGGATCGAGCGGCGGCATTCCAAACTGCTCCCGCGTCGCATTCATCGAAATCGCCAGATCCTTGCTCGAATCGATCAGCGTCCCATCCAAGTCAAAAACGATCAGCAAAAACGATTACGTCCCCCGCTTTCAATTCGTGTTTATTTGTGTTCATTCGTGGCCAGCATTTTTCCTACACCACCTGCCCCGGCGGACTCGCCGGCTGCTGGCGCCACAAGCGCCTCAAATTCTGCATCTGCTGATCGTAGGCATCCTTCAACTGCCGCGGCGCGAGATCCACCAGCCACCACGTCACTTCGCCCACATACGGCAGCACCCGCGACCGCGCCAGAAAGTCCGGAGTCGGCGACGGAGAGAAAGCGACCAGGATGCCTGTCAGCGCGGCAATCAACAGAACGCCTCGAAAAAAGCCAGCCACCCCGCCCAGAAAGCGGTTAAACCAGGAAAGCCCCATCCAATGCAGCAGCCGCGAGAGCAGCGTCCCAATCAGCGCGCCCACAATCAACACGCCTACGAACAGGATGAGAAACCCCAACGTGTCGGCCAGCGCCGGCGTCTTCACCCACGGGATCAGCTTCGCCGCCATCATGCGGTAACACCAGAAGCCCACCAGTAAACCCGCAATCGCCGCGGCCAAGCCAACCGCAACACGCGCAAAACCGGCTCGCAGTCCGCTCAGCACCGACCACAAAATGATCAGCACCAGCACTACGTCGAACCAGGTGAAATTCCCCATCAAAACTATCTCTCAGCCACCGCGCCGTCCAGCGTTCGCCCTGTCAAACGCGCATACGCTTCCTGATACTTCTCACTCGTTTTGCGTACCACCTCCGCCGGAAGCGCCGGAGCCGGAGGCCGCTTATCCCAGTCGAGCGTCTCCAGATAATCGCGCACATATTGCTTATCGAAAGAGAACTGCGCGCCTCCCGGTTTATAGCTATCGGCCGGCCAATATCGCGAAGAATCCGGCGTCAACGCCTCATCGGCCAGCACCAGCTTGCCGTCCACAAATCCGAATTCGAACTTTGTATCGGCCAGTAGTATCCCCCGTTCTTGGGCATAAGCTGCCGCCCGCTCATACAGCCCCAGCGTCAAATCGCGCAACTGCCCGGCCAGCTCAATTCCCAGCACGTCCACGACATATTGAAACGGCACATTAATATCGTGGCCCGTTTGCGCCTTCGTCGCTGGAGTGAAAATCGGCTCCGGAAGACGTTCGCCGTCGCGCAAGCCCGCGGAAGCGGGATGCCGCAAACCGTGCCCTTCGTCCGGTACTCTTTCCATCCCGACCCCGCCAGATAGCCCCGCGCCACGCACTCGATTTCGATCATCTCGGCCTTTTTCACCAGCATCGACCGCCCTTCCAGCTTCTTTCGAAATCTCGCCAGTTTCCACGGGTACTCCTTCACATTCGCCGTCAGCACATGCGATGCGATGATATCTTTTAGAAACTCGAACCAGAACAGCGACATCTGCGTCAGCACCCGGCCCTTGCACGGTATGCCGCTCGCCAGAATACAGTCAAACGCCGAAATCCGGTCCGACGCTACAAACAGCAACCGATCGTCAAGCTCGTAAATATCCCGTACCTTCCCGCGCGCTCGCAGCGGCAGCGGGAGCTTTGTCTCCAGCAGGATTTGATCCCGGCACATAACCACTCCTGAGTATCCCAAAGCAGCGCCTTCCGGCAAAAAAGCCAATCACAGGCGGGAATAATTTTCTTCCCGCGCCTGCGGAATCGCCCTAATCTATTGAAAACTCTATTTGGCTGGCCTTTTGCATTACCACCGAGGAAGGAGCTCCAGACATGAATTCAGATCAATTCGAAGGAAAATGGAAACAACTGAAAGGTGGAGTGAAACAACGTTGGGGCAAGCTCACCGATAGCGATATCACCACGTTGAGCGGGAAAAAAGATGAGCTGGTCGGCAAACTCCAGGAGCGTTACGGCATTACCAAAGAACAGGCAACACGGGAAGCCGATGAGTGGGCCAGCGCCGCGAATACCAATTTGGACGCCAACGCCAATTTGAACGCGAAGACCACCGCGACGACACATCGCTAAAAGCTCAAAAATTTTCAAAGCAGTAAAGCGGGCGCTTTCGCCTGCGAGGGACGGCTTTCAACCGTCCCTTTTTCTTTTCCCGATACACTAAAACCGATGGCCGCTTCTTACCGCTTCGCGCTCTGTAACGAACTGTTCTCAAAAGTTCCGTTCGACGAAGCGTGTACCCAGATCCGAGGCCTCGGCTATCAAGGCCTCGAAATCGCCCCCTTTACTCTCAGCGAAGATCCGGCCGCTCTCACCCCCGAAGATCGCGCCCGCATACAGACGGTCCTCCAAACCTCAGGCCTGGAGTTTGTCGGGCTGCATTGGCTGCTGGTCGGCCCTCCCGGCCTCCACGCCACCACCGGAGACGAAGCCGTACGAAAACGCACTTGGGATTATGTGCACCAATTGATCGATCTATGTGCCGACCTCGCCGCTTCGCCGGAGCAAACCAACCCGCTGCTGGTCTTCGGCTCCCCCAAGCAGCGCTCGTCGGTCGACGGCATGGCTCCGCGCGAAGCCACCGACATATTCACGCATGAGCTGGCCCACGCCGCGCCGCACGCCGAAAGCCGCGGCGTCACCATCCTTGTCGAAGCTCTTTCTCCGGATCAATCGGACGTCGTAAACTGTCTTAGCGACGCGGTTTCCATCGTCAAGCAAATCGGCAGCCCCGCTATTCAAACCATGTTCGATACCCACAACGCCGTCGCGGAGAAAGAGCCGCATCCAGAGCTCCTCCGCAAATATTTCCCGTACATCCGCCACGTCCATGTCAACGAACTGGATGGCCGCGAGCCCGGCATGGGCGACTACGATTTCGATTCGCTTCTGGCCGCCCTTTCCGATCTCAATTACTCCGGCTGGCTCTCGCTCGAGGCTTTCGATTTCTCGCGCGATTCCGTCGAAATCGCCAAACGTTCCCTCCAGCGCCTCAAATCCGCAATCCCCCAATCGGCCGCCGCAAAAACCGTATGAACCGCTATGTCGTTACCGGAGGAGCCGGTTTCATCGGCTCTGCCCTAGTTCGCGCCTTGCTCGCCCAGGGCCATCGCGTGCACGTCATCGATAATCTTTCGACTGGCACGCTCGACAATCTCGAAGAAATCGCCGATCGAATCACGGTCTCCGAATACGACCTCACCGATTACCAGCGCGTCGCGCGGGTGATCGAAGGCGCCGATCGCGTCTTCCATCTCGGCGCTCTGCCTTCGGTCCCAAAATCCATCATGCAGCCCGTGCCCAGCCATGAATCCAACATCAATGGCACGTTCAATGTCTTGCGTGCCGCAGTCGAGGGCAAAGCCGGCCGCGTGGTGTATGCCGCATCTTCCTCCGCGTATGGCGATACGGAGGTGCTGCCCAAGGTCGAAGACATGGCGCCGCATCCCAAGTCTCCCTACGCGGTTCAAAAGTTATTAGGCGAATATTACGCAAGCGTCTTCTCGACCTGTTACGGGCTCGAAACCGTCTCGCTGCGCTTCTTCAACGTCTATGGCCCCCGCCAGGATCCCGGCAGCCCCTATTCCGGCGTCCTCTCCATTTTTCTGAACTGCCTCATCGATCGCCGCCCGCCCACTATTAACGGCGACGGCGAGCAATCCCGCGACTTCACCTATGTCGAAGACGTAGTCTCGCTGCTGCTCAAGGCTTCCGAAGCTCTCGGCGTTTCGGGCAAGGTTTTCAACGCAGGCAACGGAAATCGCTACACGCTCAACCAGACCTGGCAACTGCTGCAGCGCATTGAAGGCGTCCACATTCCTCCGCTCTACGCCCCGCCCCGGCCTGGCGATGTGCGCGATTCGCAAGCCGACACTACCGCCGCCGTCCGCGAGCTCGGCCATAGTCCGCGCTTCAGCTTCGAACAGGGCCTGCGCCTCACTCTCGATTGGTATAAAGCCAATCGTGAGCAAAATACCGCGAAACCACAGCGCGCTGAAAAGACCATCGTGCGCGTATGAGCACTTGCGGCTCCTTCCGCCTGGGACCCGATGGCGTCTATCGCTGTGACGCCTTCCAGGAGTTCGTTTGGCAAAAACACGGCTTCGGCACTCGCCTGGGGAATCCCCCCGTCGATATCACCCTGCGCCAGGTCCATTCCACCCGTATTTGGAACGCCGGCGGTGTAAAAGACCGGGAGCGTGAAGGCGATGCCCTGATCACCGGCGAAATCGGAAAGTGCATCGGCGTCCGTACCGCCGATTGTGTTCCCATCCTGCTGCTCGATTGCGCCAATCGAGCCGTCGCGGCCGTGCATGCCGGTTGGCGCGGCACAGCCGACCTGGTTGTCAAACATACGATTGAGAAAATGAGCGAGGATTTCGGCGCCGTGCCCGCCGATCTTTACGCCGCGATGGGCCCTTGCATTCGTGGCTGCTGTTACGAAGTTGGGGCCGACGTCGCCGATCGATTCAACCCTTTGTTTCCGGAGTGGGAGTCCGTTAGCGGCAGTCGTAAGCTCGATCTACCGGAAGCCAACCGCCGCCAGATGGAAAACGCCGGTGTTCTTCCGGACCGCATTTTCGATTGCGGACTCTGCACCACCTGCGAACCCGCGCAGTTCTTCTCCTACCGCCGCGAGCCCGAAAATCCCGGCCGCATGGTAGCCTCCATCTGCCGCCTGGCCTGAGCTAATCTCAGACCATGGATCGCAAAGCAAAAGCACAATGGCGCGGGGATCTAAAATCGGGAGCCGGAACGCTCTCCTCCGCCAGCGGCGTGCTCTCCAACACGCCCTATTCCTTTAAGGACCGTTTTGAACAGGGAACGGGGACCAATCCCGAAGAGCTGCTGGCCGCCGCCCACGCCGGCTGCTTCTCCATGGCTCTTTCCGCCGAGCTGCAGAAAGAACACCTGAAGGCCGACAGTATCGAAACAACCTGCACCATCACGCTCGCACAGGAAGGCAGCGGCTTCGCCATCAAGCGCAGCCATCTGGAGCTGACCGCCAAAATTCCGGGCGCTTCCCAGGATGCCTTCGACCGCGCTACGAAAGCCGCCAAAGAAGGCTGTCCCGTCTCCAAGCTCTACGACACCGACATCACGCTCGACGCGAAGCTCCAGTCGTAGCTATTCTTCCTCCTGCTCCGCCGTCAATCGGGACACGACAGTCATGTCTTCCAATGTCGTTACGTCTCCCGTCACGGCATTCGTCGTGACGATCTCGCGCAGCAGCCGTCGCATGATCTTTCCGCTGCGCGTCTTTGGCAGCGCGTCCGTGAAGCGAATCTCTTCCGGCCGCGCAAACGGCCCAATCTCATGCGCCACCCATTGCCGCAGCTCCTGGCTCAGCGCGTTCCGATCCCACTCTCCCTGTTTGCAGGTCACAAACGCGCACACCGCCTGCCCGGTAATCTCGTGCGGTTTGGCAACCACCGCCGCTTCCGCTACCGCCGGATGGTGCACCAGCGCCGATTCCACTTCCATGGTGCTGAGCCGGTGCCCGCTGACATTCATGACATCGTCCACGCGCCCGAGCACCCAGTAATAGCCATCCTCATCGCGCCGCGCCGCGTCGCCCGTAAAATACGATCCTGGAACACGCGACCAATACTGCTCTTTGAATCGCTTCGGATCGCCCCAGATATTGCGAACCATGCTCGGCCACGGCTCCCGTAGGATCAGGTAGCCTTCGCGATTGTCGTCCAGCACGTTGCCCTGTCCATCGACGATGTCCGGTATGATGCCCGGCAGCGGCAGCGTCGCCGAGCCAGGCTTCAGAGGCACGGCGCCCGGCATCGCGGAGATCATAATGGCGCCGGTTTCAGTTTGCCACCAGGTATCTACGATCGGGCAGCGCTCCTTGCCGATAACGCGGTAATACCATTCCCAAGCGGCCGGATTAATCGGCTCGCCCACCGAGCCGAGCAGCCGCAAACTCGACAGATCGTGCGCTTCCGGCCATTGCTCGCCCTGCCGGATCAGCGCGCGAATCGCCGTCGGCGAGGTGTAGAAAATCGAGACGCGATACTTCTCCACAATCTGCCACATCCGGTCGAAGCCTGGATAATCCGGCGCTCCTTCATACATCAGCGATGTGGCGCCCGCGGCCAGCGGTCCATACACGATGTAGCTGTGACCCGTCACCCAACCGATATCGGCCGTGCACCAATACACATCGTCCTCGCGGAGATCGAAAACCCACTTCATCGTCAGCGCGGTCTCGAGCAGATATCCCGCGGTCGTGTGCAGAATGCCCTTCGGCTTGCCGGTTGTCCCGGAGGTGTAGAGCACATAGAGCGGATGCTCAGAATCGAGATCCTGCGCTTCGCAGTTCTCCGCCTTGTGCTCGAGCGACGGCGAGTCCGAAAGTTGCTCGTCCTGCTCGTGCCACCACAAATCGCGGCCTTGCTTCATCGGAATCGGCGACCGCGGTGCGCCGGCACACGATCACGTTGCGCACGTCCGGACAGCCTTCGACAGCTTCATCGACGGCCTGCTTCAGGCGAACTTCTTTCCCGCGCCGCCAGCCTCCGTCGGCCGTAATCACCACCCACGCATTCAGGTCCTGAATGCGCGCCTTCAACGCCTCCGCCGAAAATCCGCCGAACACCACGCTATGCGTAATGCCCAGCCGCGCGCACGCCAGCATCGCGATGGGAAGCTCGGGAATCATCGGCATGTAGATAATCGCGCGGTCGCCCGCCTTGTATCCGAGCCGCTTCAAAACGGTGGCGAAGCGGCTCACCAGCCGCTGTAGTTCTTCGTAGGTGATGATGCGCTGATCGCCCGGCTCCCCTTCCCAGATCAACGCCGGTTTCTTGCCGCGCCCCGCCCGCACGTGCCGGTCCACGCAGTTGTAGCACGCATTGATCCGGCCGCCCGTGAACCATTTGGCAAACGGCGGATCCCATTCGAGCGTTTTCGAAAACGGCCGGAACCAGGTCAGCTCGCTATTCGCGAGGTCTCGCCAGAATCGTTCCGGATCTCGCCGCGCCCGATCGTAAAGCTCCCGATATCCCTCCATGCCTTTCACTTGCGCGCGCGAAACAAACTCCGCGCCAGGAGCGTAACTCTGCAAATCACTCATGTTTACTAGCGTTCCAGCGGCCAGTGTAGCGCAGCGTCACACCCATTCACGCTGCTCGCAAAAAATTCTGACGCCTTTATCCTCAGTACTATCCGCTCAGTTCAGCGTTTGGCCGCACCAGCGCAGGATTACTATCAAGGTGACAAATGCACTTGGGACGGCTGCTGATCGTTATCGGGCTCGCGATTGCGGCGCTCGGCGTTCTCATCGTCGCTCTCGGACGTCGTGAATTTTCCGCTGGGCCGCCTGCCGGGAGACGTGGTTTGGCGCGGCAAGCACACCACGTTTTATTTCCCGTGGGTGACCTGCCTCATTCTTAGCCTGCTCGCCACGTTTCTGGCGTGGCTGCTGAATCGCCGCCCTTAGGTTAGGCTGCGGTGGAAGTCGTAATCTGCCGCTCACTGACATTTACAGAACCGCGACCGTGAGGGAGCGGAGTTTGCCATGCGCCCTTAGATTTAATGAATTGTCCCGATATGCGCGGGAGGCCAGAACACGAATACCGCTTTGCCGTAAATGTAGTTTCTGGGAACGAATCCCCAGGCCCGGCTGTCGTTCGATGAGACGCGATGATCGCCCAACACGAAATATTCGTTCGGCGGCACGATTCGCGGGGGATAACTTCGGTCGTCGCGATATTCCGGCGGCAGATAATTCTCAACCAGCTTCTTGCCATTGATGACCACATAGCCGTCATCGATCGCGACAGTATCGCCTGGCAGCCCGATGACCCGTTTGATGTAGGATTTCGTGGTGTCCTCGGGAAACCAGAACACTACCGTATCTCCGCGCTTGATATCGCCCAGATCGAACTTGTAACTGAACTGATTAATGAATAACCGCTCCTGATCGTAGAGGCTGGGCATCATGCTCGTCCCCTCCACCTTCACGGGCCGATACAGGAACAGAATGATCAAAACGGCAATCAACACCGACAACATCAAATCCCGGAACCAGGCGATGGTGGTGATGAATGCGGATCGCGGCCGCTCCGCGGACGTGACAGGGCACGCGGAGGCGGATACCGCTAAATCGGGAGCCGGCTCGCTCATATGAAATAAAAGCTTACTTCCAGCTTACAAGTTGGACGGCCGGATTGCTGTTTGGTGCCGCTCTTCAGTGTCGTGGAAGCGGGCGCTTTCGCCTGCTTCGGCTGTTTGCGGAGTTCCCGATGAAAACGCTTAGCGCTTCGTTCTTAATTCCCGCTCGGCGCGCAGCCAGTCCTGTTCCGGCGACCCTTGCGCATAACCGCGAGCGACCCAGTACGAAT
The DNA here is from genome assembly GCA_963787545.1 of uncultured Acidobacteriaceae bacterium. Taxonomy (GTDB): domain Bacteria; phylum Acidobacteriota; class Terriglobia; order Bryobacterales; family Bryobacteraceae; genus Bog-105. Next base: position 50,082 of record CAWBDW010000012.1, on the reverse strand, counting down.
GTGCTAAGCGTGCAATCTCTTCGCGCGATGGCGAAATCTCGGCCGGAGTCATGACCCCCACTGAATCGATTACGCGCGAGCTCGATTCGCCGCCCGCGACCGCCGCTGTTTTCAGTACCGGCGAGTTCTCTACAATCGCTTCCGGAGAACTCGTTTTGCGATGCTTTGCTGGACCCATCTCGATGGTTTCTTTCTTCAACCTGGAAGACTTGGAGGCGCGCACGTTCCCGCCCGATTCCGTCGTGTTCATATCGGGCACGTTGGCTCCCGTTTCATCCGCGTTCTTCGTCTTTTTCGAACTTTTACTAAACTGCATGCAGCTTATTACAACACAGCAAAACAGGTTTGTCAGCATTTGTTTGAAGGCTGTATTACGTTTCCAGCGAAAAAATGCAAAGAGGCACAAGCAACCCGCGCGCTTCCTATCACGTATAATTCGAAGTAAGTGGTATCGCGCCCTTTTCGAATCGGCCGCTGGCTCGCGCTGCTGTGTCTGTGCACACTCATCGTTGCGACTGTTGCCGCACCCATTCACAAGCACTCAAGCCAGGAAGGCGTCTGCCTTATCTGCCACGCCACCGAGAGCTCGAGTGTTGTCGCCATCTCCAGCGACGCCGGTAAGCCCGACTTTGAGGCACTGGAGGAGATCGCGGCAGCTCTTGTTCCCGCGCCTACTTTCGAAGTTCCGCATTCGGCTCGCATTCCGCGAGCTCCGCCCTCTACTCTTTTCCCACTCTAAATTTTTTGCCGGCTCTCGCGCTCCCTGCGCGAATTTGCCGGTCTCAGCGTGGAGTTAAGAAGGAGAAGCTGTATGTTACATCGAGTAGTCTTGCCCGCCGGTATGCTGGCGGTTTTGATTTTTGGCTTTCTGGCCTACGCGGATACCGCTTCGCCGCAGGCCAGTGGAAACGGCGGCACAATTCAGGGCACGGTCATCGACCCCAGCGGCGCTGTTGTCGCCGGTGCCGACGTGACGCTCACTCACGCTGTTTCGGGTTACAAACAGACGATTAAATCGGCGAGCGACGGAAGCTTCCGCCTGGTTAATATTCCGACCGATCAATACCGTCTGGAAGTCACCGCGCCCGGCTTTCAGCCCTATAGTCAGGAGATTTCCGTTCGCACGCAAGTCCCCGTCCAGGTTAAGGCCCAACTGGCGCTGGCCGGTTCGCAGCAGACTGTCAATGTTTCGGCTTCCGCCGAAGTCGTCGAAAACGTGCCGACGGCGCACACCGACGTCAGTCAAAACCTGCTCGCCAACCTGCCCATTGCATCCACAGGCCAAGGCTTGAGCGATGCCATCACGATGACCACAGGCGGAGTTGTCGCCGATTCCAACGGCTTCTTCCATCCGCAGGGCGATCATGGCGAAACAACCTACGTCGTCGATGGCCAGCCCATCAGCGATCAGCAGAGCAAAACCTTCTCGACACAACTTCCTTCCAATGCCTTTCAATCGCTGGAGGTCGTCAGCAGTTCGCCGAACGCCGAGTACGGCGACAAAACCTCATTGATTGTGAATGCCGTCACGCGCTCCGGTCTCGGACAAAACGTCAACGGAAGTTTCGATGCCTATTACGGCTCTTTCGGCACCGTTGGCGAAGATGCCACATTCGCAATCGGCGGGCCGAAGTGGGGCAACTTTTTTCTCGCGGATACCAGCCGGACCGGCCGCTTTCTCGATACGCCCGAGTTTTACCCGAACCATGACATCGGCAATACCGAAAACTTTTTCGACCGTATCGATTACGTCCCGGGCAGCAAGGATTCGCTGCACCTCGACGTGTTCGCGGCCCGCAACTGGTTTCAAATTCCAGACACTTACGACCAAGCGCAGCAGGACCAGCGCCAGCAAGCACGAACGTTGAGCTTCTCTCTCGGCTATCAGCACACTTTCAATGCGCAATCGCTGCTCTCGATTAATCCCTACTTGCGCGAAGATCGCGTGAACTATTATCCAAGCGGCGATCCGTTCAACGATTCGCCGGCGACCATTGGCCAGGACCGGCATCTGACCAACTGGGGAACGCGCGCCGATTTCTCCTACGCCAAAGGCATTCACAATTTGAAGATCGGGACCGAGCTGATGCAGGATCGGCTGGTGGAAAATTTCGATCTCGGCCTGACAGATCCCGCGTTTAACCCAATCTGTTTAACCTCGGGCGGCGGAGCGGTTACCACGCCTACTCTTACCAACCCCGCTTCTTGCGCCGGCCTCGGCTATATGCCGAATCCCAATCTTTCTCCGGGACTCGTTCCCTACGATCTGACGCGCGGCGGCACTCTATTTCAATTCCGCGGCGCAGCGCACATCGACGAAGAAGCCGTTTACGTACAGGATCAGATCACCATCAAAAACTTTACGCTAAATCCCGGCCTGCGCTTCGACAATTACGCCGGCATCTCAAACGACCATCTCATTGAGCCTCGCTTCGGTTTCTCGTATATGTTCACGCGAACCGGGACTGTGATTCGCGGCTCCTATGACCGCACGATGGAAACACCGTATAACGAGAACCTGGTCTTGTCGAGTACCACCGGAGCGGGAGGTTTAGCTTCGAACGTATTTGGAGCATTTGGAAGCCAGGCGCTTCGTCCGGGCCACCGCAATGAATTTAGCACCGGCTTACAACAGGGCGCCGGGAGATATCTGCGCATCGAAGCCGATTACTTCTGGAAGTACACTAACAACGCGTTCGATTTCGACACGCTGTTTAACACGCCCATCGCCTTTCCAATCGAATGGCGCAAATCGAAGCTCGATGGCGTGTCCGCGCGCATTTCTACTGCGAATTTGCATGGCTTCCAGGCGTATACAACAATTGGTCACACGCGAGCCCGGTTCTTTGGACCGGAGGTCGGCGGCCTCATCTTTAATTCGCCATTGAATACCGGAGTTTTCCGCATCGATCACGATCAGGCCTTTCAGCAGAACACCTATCTGCGCTATCAACACGGGAAAGACGGTCCCTGGGTGACGTTCACCTGGCGTTTCGATAGCGGCGAGGTAGCCGGTTCCGTCACGGATCTGGCCGACGCGCTGGCGCTCACGGGCGACGAGCAAGCGGCCATCGGCTTCTACTGCGGCAATCAATTCGCTACGCTGCAGCACCCCATTACCTCGTGTTCGGGAAGTTATGGAGCTAGCCGAATCTCCATTCCCGCGGCAGGCACGTTCAACCCCGACCACAATCCGCCGCGCATCGCGCCCCGCAATTTATTCGACGCCGGCGCGGGCATCGACAATCTCTTTCACAAAGAGAAAGGCGTGAAGACCACGTTGAAATTCACGGCTGTAAACATCACCAACTCAGCCGCGCTATACAATTTTTTATCTACTTTCAGCGGCACCCATTGGGTGTCGCCGCGCTCTTATCAAATCTCGCTGGGCTGGGTTCTCTGATCCAACCGGCCGTCTCGTTCAGATACAACAGTAGAGTGACATCCGAAGTGATTTTGATTGCAAGCGGCGATTTGCGGCTCGCCGCCAACCGGGTGTGCTGGCCGGCACAGGAACAAGTAGAAAACGCAGTTTCCCAAGCCATCCGAAACTGTGGTTTCGAGGTGAATAGGGGTCATCCTGTCGACACTGTCAAACAGCATGGCTTCATCGATTCGCAGAAGTACGGCATGGAAGTGTTCCGCCATATTCCCGAGAACGCACCCATAATCGTTGTCGAAGCCGTGTGGCAGTACAGCCATCACGTTCTGCCGGGACTGATGACGCATAAAGGTCCGATTCTCACCATTGCGAATTGGAGCGGGCAATGGCCCGGCCTGGTCGGCATGTTGAACCTGAATGGTTCGCTCACCAAGGCTGGCGTCCCGTATTCGACTTTGTGGTCGGAGGATTTCCGCGACGAGTATTTCTTATCGCGATTGAAGTGCTGGCTGCAGGGCAAACCGGTCGAGCACGACGCATCGCATGTGCGCGCGCTGGGTGGCTTGAAATTGCCGCCGGACGCCGCCGAGTTGGGAACGTCGCTGGCGCGGCAACTTCAGCGCGAGAAAGCCATTCTCGGCGTGTTCGATGAAGGATGCATGGGCATGTTCAACGCGATCGTGCCTGATCATTTGTTGAATCCAACCGGCGTATACAAAGAACGATTGAGCCAGTCCGCGCTTTATGCCGCAATGCGCGCTGTCCCGGCGAAAGAGGCGCAGGCGGTTAGAAATTGGCTGGACGAAAAGGGCTTGCGGTTTAAGACCGGCTCGAATCCGGAGACCGATCTCACGGACGAGCAGATTCTGGATCAATGCCGGATGTATATCGCGGCGTTGCGCATTGCCGGCGAGTTTGGCTGCGCCGCGATCGGCATTCAGTATCAGCAGGGATTGAAGGACGTGGCGCCCGCCTCCGACCTGGCCGAAGGACTCCTGAACAATTCCGACCGGCCTCCGGTGCAATCCGTCGACGGGCGAGTTCTTTACGAAGGCCGGCCGCTTCCACACTTCAACGAGGTGGATGAGTGCGCCGGATTGGATGCGATCGTGACCAATCGGGTTTGGAGCGCGCTCGGGCTTTCACCGGAAACCACGCTGCACGATCTGCGCTACGGAGAGTCATATGACGGTGAGTTCGTTTGGGTATTCGAGATCTCCGGCGCGGCGCCGCCCGCGCATCACATCGGCGGCTACGCGGGATCGGTAAGCGAGCGCCAGCCGCCCATGTATTTCCGTCTCGGAGGAGGATCGTTGAAAGGCATCGCCAAGCCCGGCGAAATTGTCTGGAGCCGGGTATTCATTGAAGATGCAAAGCTGAAGGCCGATCTCGGGCGCGCGCGCGTTGTCGCGCTTCCGCAGGAAGAGACCGAGCGCAGATGGCGCATCACCACTCCGCAGTGGCCGATTATGCATGCCGTCCTATATGGCATTTCGCGAGATCAAATGATGGCGCGGCATAAAGCGAATCACATCCAGGTGGCGTATGCTCCGGATTCGGCGAGCGCGAACAAGGCGCTGGCGGCGAAGGCCGCATTTTTTCGCGAAGCCGGTCTGGAAGTCGCCATTTGCGGAACAGAGACAGGGCTGTAGGCGTGCGCGTCGGCATCCTGGGAACGGGCGCGATCGCGAACAAGCACGCGCAAGCTTACAAAAATATTGGCTTTGAGCTGGCCGCCTGCTCGAACAAAACCGCATCGCGAGGACGGGAATTCGCGCAGCGCTGGGGCGCCGACTTTATCGAAGACTACCGCGAACTGTGCCGTTATCCGGGTCTCGATTATGTCGACGTTTGCACGTTTCCCGATTTCCACCTTCCACCCGTTGAGGTTTGTGCCTCGATTCGGCGGCACGTAATGCTTCAGAAGCCGATTGCGACGAACCTTGAAACGGCGAGACAAATCGTCGAATCGGCGCATAGCGCGGGCATCGTGCTGGGCGTAATGAGCCAGCATCGATTCGACGATTCGACTCAGTTCCTGAAGCGCGCGCTGGCGGCCGGGCGGCTTGGAAAACTGCTCGAAGCCGATGCGTACGTGAAATGGTTCCGCAGCGACGAATACTACTCACGGCCCATCAAAGGAAGCTGGCAAACCGAAGGCGGCGGCGCTCTCATCAATCAAGCGATTCATCAGGTCGACGTTCTGCTCTATCTGGCGGGCTCGGTCGCCCGAGTGAGCGGGATGTGGCAGCTTGGCGCCGGGCATAAGATCGAATCGGAAGACATTGTGAACGCTTTACTGAAATATGAAAGCGGCGCGACCGGCGTGATCCAGGCCGCAACGGCGTTTTGGCCAGGCTACACCGAACGGATCGAACTTCACGGCGCAAAAGGAACTGCGATTGTTTCCGGCGATCGCTTGACCTCGTGGGATGTTTTGGAAGACGAGGAGGCCAATGCGGACGATCCGGCGCCGGTGGAGCACAACGTTTCCTCCGGATCTTCCGATCCCATGGCAATCGAGCTCACGTCGTTTGAGCGCCAGTTTGAGGATTTCAGCGCGGCCATAAGAGACAAACGCGAGCCGCTGGTAAATGGTGAAGAGGGCTATCGCGCTCTCGAAGTGGTGGTGGGAATCTATGAATCGTGCCGCGAGCGCAAGCCGGATTCAAAGCTTCGTTGACAATTCGCCCAACCCCGAGCGAGTGGCCCGGTATGTCGCCGAGTTCTTCTCGCATTACCCCGAACTTCGAGAAGAGATTGAGGACGACCCGCGGCGCTCTCGCTGGATCGTTACGACTTTCGCCTTCAGCCATTTTCTTTCCGAGGAATTGTTGCGGCATCCGGAATGGCTCGCGACCGGCGCCGATTTCGAGCGTCCACTCGACACCGCCGATTACAGCCGCCGGCTGGAAGCTTTTCTCGACCCGCTGGGAACAGGCACGCCGACGGCGGCGGATCTCGCGTTGTTCCGGCGCAGAGAGCTCTTTCGCATCGTGCTTCGCGATGTGCTGGAGGCTGGCTCATTAGCCGAAATCACGGGTGAGCTCTCGAATCTGGCCGATGCGATTCTCGGCTGCGCGCTCAAGCACTCCATCGCGGAATTCGAGGCGCGTTACGGCGCGGCTCCCGCCTCGTTCGCGGTGGTCGCGCTGGGAAAACTCGGCGGGCGCGAGCTGAATTACAGCTCCGATATCGACTTGATGTTTCTCTACAGCCAAAACGGAGAAACCGCCGGGCCACAGAAGATCACGAACAAGGAATTTTTCAAAAAAGTCGCCAACCACTTCACGAATCTGCTGTCGACCTACACCGCCGCGGGCCTTTGCTATCGCGTCGATTTGCGGCTGCGCCCCGAGGGTGCGCTGGGCGAGGTCTGCCTCGCGCTCGACGCTGCCAAAGAATATTATTCCAGGCGCGCGCGCGATTGGGAATTGCAGATGCTGATCAAGGCGCGGGTAGCGGCCGGAGACGAGACACTCGGCCAGGCGCTGCTCGATTTCGTCGAGGCTTCCATCTATTCCACGACTCTCGATTTCTCAACGATTGAAGCCATGTCCGACACGCGCGAGCGGATTAGTGAGAAGCTGGCGCGCAAGCGGCTGAAGAAAGACGGACTCGACGTGAAGCTCGCACGCGGCGGAATTCGCGACATTGAGTTTCTGGTGCAATGCCTCCAGCGATTGCATGGCGGGCGCGAGGCCTGGGTACGGCACGGCGGCACGCTGCTGGCGCTGTCGCGTTTGCACGACGCGAACCTGCTGGCATCCACCGAGTATTCGCGGTTGTGTGAAGCTTACGAATTCCTGCGCAGGCTGGAGCACCGGCTTCAGTTTGAAGACGACCGGCAAACTCACACTCTGCCGCCGCATGCAGCCGATCTCGAGCGCATCGCACGGCGCATGCCCGGCGCGCCGGAACGGGCGTCGGGGGCGGTCAGCGCCTCCGCGCAACTGCTACAAACGCTCAATCAACATCTGGAAAATGTGCAGGGTCTGTATGAGAGCATCGTGCACGCGCAGCGGCCGCTTTACTACACTCCGAGTTCGGAGGCGTCTTCGATGACCGATGTTGCCGCCAAAGCGAGCAACGAGCCTACCCGGGCCGGCCTCTCGGATCAACTTCTCGATGGGTGCCGGCATGTTGCGCCACGATTCGCGGAGCGTCTGCGGGCACGCGGTTTTTATGGTTCCGAGCGAGCGCTCGCGGGCTTTCTCGAAAAGGCGCTGCAGGATCCGGCCTCGCTCGCTTTGCTCGACGAGCATCCGGCTGTGGGCGATTGGGCGGCGCAGATTTTCGAATTGAGTCCTTATCTGTCAGAGCAACTCATGCGGCATCCGGAGCTGTTGAAGGATCTGCAGCGCGTTGCGGCCGACCCGGAGCACCGGCCGGCGTTTGAAGCGGCCGCGCCTCCGCTAAACGATACCGACGGCTTGCGGCGCTTCTTTAAGCGCGAGATGTTCCGCATTCTGGCGGTAAGCGTTTGCGTGCCGGAAGCGGTGTTTCAGACACTGGACCGCACTTCCTCGCTGGCTGAATTCGTGATCGCGCGGGCGTATCGCAGCGCGCGCGAACAGAGCATTGCGCACGCACGAGCGCATTCGACGCCGGAGAAGCCGTTCGAAGAGCCGCAAAGCGAAATGATGGTGATCGCTCTGGGACGGCTGGGCATGCGCGAGTTCGATCTGGCCTCCGACGCCGACGTACTCTTCATCCTTCCCGATAGCGAAGCGCCCAGGCAGCGCTTCTGGACACGGGTCACGGAGCATCTGATCGAGATCCTGACGGCCTACACGGGCGACGGCCCGATTCTCTCCATCGATACCCGGCTGCGGCCAAACGGCCGCGAAGGAATGCTGGTACAGACGGAATCGAAATACGTCGAATACTTCTCCAACAAGGCCGAGGCATGGGAGGGCATTGCGTACATGAAGGCGCGGAGCGTTGCGGGCGATGCCGAGCGCGCAACCAAGTTCCTGACGGAACTGCAGCAAGTCGACTGGCGGCGCTACGGACAAGGCGGGCGTTCGAAACAGGACCTGCGGCAGATGCGGCTGCGGCTGCAGCGGGAGCAAGGCGCTGTCACTCCGCTCAAAGCGGCCGAGGGTGGCTACTACGACGCGGATTTCATTCTCATGTACCTGCGGCTCAAGGGCGCTGGCTTGTTTTTCAAAAGCCTGAACACGCCGGAGCGCATCGACATCGTCGAGAAGATGGGGCACCTGGAGCGCGCTGATGCGGAGTTTCTGCTGCAGGCGGCGACGTTTTTCCGCGCGCTCGATCACGCCGCCCGGCTAGTGACCGGCCGCGCCGAAGAAAAGCTGCCCACATCGCTCGCGGAACGGGAGATGGTGGCGGAACTGGTCCGCCGCTGGACGAAAGAGCATCCGAGCGCGGCCATGCTCGAAACCGAACTGGACACGCTTCGTTCAAAGATGCGCCGGCTGTTTGAACGAATCTTCGCAGCGTAGCGCGTCCGCCGCTACTCTTCTTCTTCGACGTGCAGATGGGTCTTGGCCGCGGCGATGATCTTTTCGGCTTGCAGCGCGGGCACGTAGTCGTAGTGGTCGAATTCCATATGGAAGGACGCACGGCCCTGCGTCTTTGAGATCAGGTCGTTTTGGTAGCTCAACATCTCCGACATGGGCACGTGGGCGCGGATGGTTTGCATGTTGCCCTTAATATCCATGCCCAGAATGCGCCCGCGCCTGCCGTTGAAATCGCTCATGAGGTCGCCGGCAAAATCGATAGGCGTTTCCACTTGCACGGTCATGATGGGCTCGAGCAGGGCAGGTTTGGCCTGCTGCATGGCGGCGCGAAAGGCCTTCCGGCCAGCGAGTTTGAACGCCATTTCGGACGAATCCACGTCGTGATAAGAGCCGTCGTACAGCGTCACTTTGAAATCCGTGACGGGATAACCCGCCATGAAGCCCTGTTCGGCCGCTTCCACGATTCCCTTCTCCACTGCCGGGATGTACTGCCTGGGAATGGAACCGCCGAAGATATCGTTGACGAATTCGAACTTTTCGCCGCGCGCCAGGGGCTCCAGCTTGATCCAACAATCGCCGAACTGGCCATGGCCTCCGGTTTGTTTTTTGTGGCGGCCCTGAACGCTGGCGCTGCCCCGGACCGTTTCGCGGTAGGGAATCTTAGGCGCGTGGAGCTCCACTTCCACGCTGTAGCGGCGCTTCAGGCGGCTCACCACGACTTCGACGTGCTGCTGGCCGTTGCCCGCCAGCAAGAACTCTTTGGTTAGCGGGTCGCGATAGAAGCGAAGCGCGCGGTCTTCTTCGAGAATCTTGGAGAGCGCGGTGCTCAAGCGGTCTTCATCGCTACGGGTTTTGGCGGAGATGGCGTACGCGATGGATGGCTCGGGGACATCAACCGCTCGAAAGACGACGCAGTTTGTTTTTTCGCAAAGGGTGTCCCCTGTGAGCGTTTCTTTCAGTTTGGCGACTGCACCGATATCGCCGGCGCGCAGTTCGGTCACGGGCTGCAAGATTTACCGAACGGAGTGGCGATATGGGCCAGGCGCTCGCTGACGTTCGAGCGCATGTTGGTCAGATGCGCGTCGTCTTTCATCACGCCGGACATGACTTTGAAGTAGCTGACGCGCCCGGCGAAAGGATCGGCCGAGGTTTTGAACACGAAGAGAGATGTGGGCTCTTTCGGCGCGATGGCCTTGCTTACTTCGCTGCCATTTTCAGTTGCTGCGACAGGCGGCCGCTCCAGAGGGGACGGGAAGATCTCCGCGATAAAATTCAGCGCCAGATCCGACGCGATGTTCTGGGAAGCGGCGGCGCAAAGAATGGGAACGATGCGGCGCTCGCGAATGGCCTGCTGCAGGCCGGTTACGATGTGTTCCACCGGGAGCGTGCCGTTGGCGAAGAATTCTTCCATCAGCGCGTCGTTGCCTTCGGCGATCATTTCGACCAGCGCCTCGTGCGCTTTGGTCGCCTCTTCGGATTGCGCCGCCGGGATGTCCTCCTCTTTCCCCTTGCCGTCGCCGCCGGGTTTGTAGGTGTAGGCGCGCATGCGAATCAGGTCGATGACGCCGCTGAAGTTCTTTTCCGAGCCGATGGGCAGATGAATCGGCACCGCGGCTCTGCCGAAGGTCTCGTGCACGCTGTCGAGGACGCGCTCGAAGGAGGATCGCTCGCGATCCAGCTTGTTGACGAGCAGCGCGCAAGGCAGTTTGAATTCTTCGGCGAAGCGCCAGACCTTCTCCGTTGAGACTTCGATGCCCGCTACGCCATCGAGCAGCACGAGCGCGGCATCAGAGGCGACAAGAGCCGAACGAGTATCGCTCAAGAAAATGTTGTAGCCGGGCGTGTCGATCAGGTTGATTTTGATTTTTTGCCAGGGGAACGAGGCCAAGGCGGTGGTGATGGTCAGCTTGCGGGCAACCTCTTCTTCATCAAAGTCCGTGATGGTGTTTCCCTCGTCGACTTTGAGATGGCGGTCCGTGGCACCGGCGGCAAACAGCAGTGCCGACGTCAAGGATGTTTTGCCGCAGTGTCCATGTCCAATAAAGGCTACGTTACGGATATCGGAACTGTCGAAGACCCTCATAAATGGCTCCGGGGCGGTTTAAAACTGCCCGAATCCGTGAGGATAGCAAAGCCGGTTCAGGCGGTCTGCTGGGAAGCGGCCACGTCGCCCGCAACATCGATCACAGGATTATAGGTCAGGATGCGGCTGCAGCTTTCGCAAAACATGATTTTGTCGCCGCGGCGCAGATCCTGAAAGAACTGCGGACGCAGAGCAATCTGGCAGGCATCGCAGCGGCCCTCGGTGGCATCCGCGATGGGCGTATTTTTAGTCTTTTTGCGGATGCGTTCGTATTCCCTGTAGAAGCCCGGCTCCATCTCAACGACGATGGATTGGCGTTCGGCGCGCGCGCCGGAGAGTTCATTCCGATCGGCCGCGGTGCGTTCACGCGCGTGCGTCTTTTCCGATTCGACGTGCTGCGCCTGGCTCTTCAAGTCCGTTTCCGCGGCTTTGACGTTTTTCTCGAGCGGCTCAGATTGCTCCATCAGGTCGAGAATTCTGTCTTCGGCTTTGCGGATCTCGTGTTCGGCGTATTCGATCTCGTGCTGAAACGCACGATACTGCTCGTTGGTTTTCGCCTGCAGAGTTTGATCTTTGAGTTTGGAGATCTTCTGCTCGTGGAGCTGGATATCGCCTTCGAGTTTTTTTCGATCACGCTGGTTGGCGGACAAGGCGGCCCGGTCCGCTTCGAGGCGGCGAGTATGGGCTTCCAAGCGCTTTTCAATTTCCACGATGTGTTTGGGGAGAGTCGCGATCTCGTTCTCGAGACTCGCGATCTTGCGATCTAGCGCCTGAAGACGCAGCGCAAGAGCGAGGTCCTGCAGCATTCAACTCCGGATTCTAGCATGCGCGTCTGTGAGCGATTACTTGCCGTATTCTTCAAGGAAGCGGGCGATGGTCACGATGCCCTTGTAATAGTTCTCGATCCGGTACTTTTCATTGGGTGAGTGCAGGCCATCGTCAGGCAGGCCGAAGCCCATGAGCACGGTGGGAATTCCGAGGTGAGAAGCGAACTCGCCCACGATGGGAATGGACCCGCCAGTTCGAATAAATACAGTCGGTTTGCCGAGTTCGGCGCTGAAGGCGCGCGCGGCAATTTGGATGGCAGGATGGTTCGGATTGACCGAAACGGCGGGGTTTGCGCTGAGGACGCGCACTTCGGTCTGAATGCCTGGCGGCGTGTTGCGCCGCACCCAATCGCGCAGAGATTTTAGGACTTCTTCGGGGTTCTGTTCTGGCACTAAGCGCACGCTCACCTTGGCAGTCGCCTTGGCGGGAATGACGGTTTTAGCGCCTGCGCCCGTGAAGCCGCCCGCGATGCCGTGCACTTCGAAAGTGGGCCGCGCCCAGATACGCGCGAAGACGGACTGATCGGGCTCACCGGTGAGTTGGGTCGAGCCGACTTCGTCGCGGAGAAAATCGGCTTCGGAGAACGGAAGGCGGCTCCAGCTTTCCGTTTCGGCTTTATCGGGCGGCACAACAGAATCGTAGATGCCTGGAATTTGAATCCGCCCGTTCGCGTCTTTCGCTTTCGCGAGCAGCTCGATCAATCCATAAACGGCGTTCGGAGCCGTGCCGCCATACATTCCGGAATGCAGGTCGCGCGCGGGGCCGGTGGCTTCGATTTCGACATAAATCAGCCCACGCAGGCCGATGCACAGGGTGGGGATGCCATCGGCAAATAGCTCGGTATCGGAAACGAGCGCAACGTCTGCGTTGAGCTTGTCTTTTTGCCGCGGGACGTACTTGGCAATCGATTCTCCACCGACTTCTTCTTCGCCTTCGATGAGGAATTTGACGTTGACGGGCAAGGCGCCGGCATTAACGGCGCGGAGGGCTTCGACCGCCTTGATATGCATGTACATCTGGCCTTTGTCGTCGCAGGCGCCGCGGGCGTAGATGTTGCCGTCGCGAATGCTGGGCTCGAAGGGAGGAGATTTCCAAAGATCGAGCGGATCGGGGGGCTGAACGTCGTAGTGGCCGTAGCAGAGCACGGTGGGTTTGCCGGGCGCGTGGAGCCAATCGGCATAGACGAGCGGATGTTTTGCAGTGGGGATAACTTCGACGTTCTCGAGGCCGGCGCGCTTTAAGCTATCGGCGACAAATTGAGCCGCGCGCGCGACGTCCGGCTGGTTTTCAGGCAGCGTGCTGATGCTCGGGATGCGGATAAAATCGAGCAGCTCGTTTAGAAAGCGCGATTCATTCTGGCGGACGAATTGTTCGACAGCGGTTGGCACGGTAAGTCCTTTCACTGGGCGGCGCGGATGGAGAAGACGGCCAGCTCCGCCAGCAGGTTCGGTAGAAAGCGAGATTCGCGATTGCCTTTGACGAACATCTGGCGTTCCACGATCCAGTTCTGCTGGCGGCAGAGCGACACGAAATCATCGACCGTGAGGAAGTGGAGGTTCGGCGATTCGTACCAGTCATAAGGGAACAGCGTGGTTCGCGGAGCGCGGCCGGTGGTGAGGTGGGCCAGCCGCGTGGTCCAATGGCCGAAGTTCGGGAACGCGACAATCGCGTGGCGGCCGACGCGAAGCATTTCGCGCAACACGCGCAACGGGTAGCGCATCTCCTGCAGAGTTTGGCTGAGTATGACGAAATCGAAGGTGGCGTCCGGGTAATCCGCCAAGCCTTGCTCGATATCGCTCTGATAGACGGAGACGCCGCGAGCGATGGCGCGTCCGACTTTGTGCGAATCGATTTCGACACCCTGGGCGTTCACGCGTTTGTGCTGGCGCAGCCAGGCGAGCAACTCACCTTCACCGCAACCGAGATCGAGCACATAGGAGCCGGGCTCAATCAGCTCGGCGATCATGGCGTAATCGCGGCGGGCGCTGATTTCCGGGCTAGGTTCCTTTGGTTTCGGCGGCGCGCTGGTGGTTTGGCGAAAAACGCTTTCGAGGAAGCCGGCGATCATTTCGCTCTGCTCGCCGGTTTCGAGCAGGAAGGCGTCGTGGCCGTAAGTGGAGGAGAGTTCGCAAAATGCGACGTCGATGTTTCGGCTGCGCAGCGCGCTGACGGTTTCGAGCGACTGATAGGTGGGATAGAGCCAGTCGGAAGTAAAACTCAGCACTAAGAAGCGGGCGCGGGTGCGATCGACTGCGGCAGCCAGCGAGCTGGCGCCGGCCGACAGATCGAAATAATCCATCGCCTTGGTGATGTAGAGATAAGAGTTTGCATCGAAGCGATTGACGAACTGGCTGCCGCGATAGCGCAGGTAGCTTTCCACTTCGAAATCGACCGAGAAGTCGTAGCCGAAAGCGTCCTTATCGCGCAGCCGCCGGCCGAACTTCTGGCGCATGGAGGCGTCGCTCATGTAGGTGATATGGCCGACCATGCGCGCTACAGCCAAGCCGCGGGCGGGGGGCTTGGCGTCGTAATAATCGCCCTCGTTCCAGTCGGGATCGGCCATGATGGCCTGGCGTCCGACTTCGTTGAAGGCGATCTGCTGCGCGCTATGCCGCGATGTGGCGGCGATTGGGATGGCGGCTGCGACAGCATCGGGATACGCTACGGCCCATTCCAGCGCCTGCATACCGCCCATGGAACCGCCGGCGACCGCGAGCAAGCGCTCAATGCCCAGGCGCTCGACCAACATCTTCTGCAGGCGGACCATGTCGCCGACGGTGATCACCGGGAAGTGCATCGCGTAGGGACGGCCGGTGGAGGGATCGAGGGAAGCCGGGCCGGTAGTACCGCGGCAGCCGCCTAGGACGTTCGAAGAGATTACGAAGTAGCGGTCTGTGTCGAAAGCGAGGCCGGGGCCGACCATGCTGGACCACCAGCCGGGTTGGCCGGTTTCTTTGCTGATTCCGGCGGCGTGCGCGTCGCCCGAGAACGCGTGCAGCACGAGAATCGCGTTGGTTCGCGCGGGGTTGAGGGTGCCGTATGTCTCGTAGGCAACTTCAACATTCGTGAGCGTGACGCCGCAATCGAGCGTCAGAGAAGCAAACGCCGCGACTTGAGTTTCTACGGTGAAAGCGGTTTCGGCGGAGGTCGGCATGGCGGCGCGGGCAGCGCGTAGCGCCTGAAATTGCACGATAGCATGCAATGCGATCCAGCGCGACCGCAACGGGCAGCGCTGGATTCGACACGCGCGTTTTCAGAACAGGAACTTCAGGCCTAGCTGCAGGAAGCGCGGATTATGCGCTCCGGGAGGGTGCAAAAATTCGATGTATCGAGACAGCTCGGATCACCCGCGTTGTTGTTTGGACCGCCATAGCAGGATGCCGTAGGAGTGCCGTTGATGTTCATGGGCAGCCATTGAGTGTGATTGAGCACGTTGAAGGCTTCGGCGCGAAACTCGAATAGCCCGGGTTTCGCCGAGCGCGAAATGCTTGAACAGCCCGGCGTCCCAGTTGGTGCGCGACGGACTGTTCAGGAATATTGCGCCCGGCATTGCCGAACGTGAGGCCGGTCGGCTCAGCGAAAGCTGCGGGATTGTACAGCAGTGGTCCGAGAATTCCGGCGACCTGCGTCACAGGCGGAGCTGCATTTGGATTGCCGACTACATCAACAAAGGAGCCAGTTCCCACGCCGTTGCCGACGCCGGCATTATCGCCGATCGCGCCGTTGGCGATGCTGAACGGAGTGCCGGTTTCGATAAGTGACGATACCGGAAACCTGCCATCCGCCGAGAATGCTGTGCAGGAAACCAGCTTTCGTGAAGAAGCGGCAGATCGTATACATAGCTGAGATTGAAAAGCTGCCGCTGATCGAAGTTCGAACTGGCGCGGGTCGCCTCCAGATTGTAGGAGTTGACGAAGCTGGTGTCGCCGCGATCGGAAGAATCGTCAATGGAATGGCTCCAGGTGTAGGCCAGACTTAGAGACAAATGGCCGACGTTGCGGCGCGCCGATACTTGCATGGAGTTGTAACTGGAATTGGCCTGGTCTTCGAGGTACGTGACGTTGCCGAATCCCTGATAGGGACGATATAAGTCTGGCGATACGTTTCCACATGCAACATTGAGGTTATTTAGAGCCTGTCCCGACAACCGGATTACCGTTGACGCTGAGCGTGCCGCAATCGTTTGCGCCGATCACCTGCCCCGGAAGATATGGATTCTGCGAAGAGGGAACGGGAAAGAGTTGGTTATTATCGATCACGTCGGTAAGATGCGTGCCTTTGCTGCCCGCATAGGCGACGGTCAGGACGGTGGTGCTGGGAAGCTCGCGCTGCACACTTACATTCCACTGCTGAACGTAAGGCCAAATAGCCGTAGTCGGAATCGAGATAACGTTCAGAGGGCCTGGAGCCGCGGCGGAGCCGGAGGAAATGCCTGTATAGCTGGGAATGTTATAGACGGTTGTATTCTGCACCAAGGGCGGGCTGCCTTCGAGCGACTCCGTATTCCCTTCATTGCCGTTAGTGTGTTCAAAGAATATGCCGTAACCGCCGCGGATAGATGTTTTTCCGTCTCCCACGGGATCGTAGGCGAAACCAAAACGCGGGGCAGGGTTAAAGAGATGTCCTTGCAGGCAGCCGCGGGGAACACCTGGCGCGCCGCATTGCACAACGCCGTCGAATTGATTTCCGCTGACTGTGTCATCCGGATTGATCGTGATCTGAGAGGGATTATATGCGCTCGGCTCCCAATTGTAGGCTTGCATGTATTTTTCGCGATATGTGCCGAAAAGGCTGATACGCATGCCAAGGTTGAGAGTTAATTTCTTGGTAACGTGCCAATCGTCCTGAATATATGGCTCAAGTATTTTGTAGCGGTTGTAATATTTTGTAAGCAGGTTTGTCTGGTCGAATGAGTAAATGTTCCCAACCAGGAAATCGGCGAATCCGTTTCCGGTGCTGCCCGAAGCGGTTCCATTGAACGTTAGAGTGCCCTGCGCATCCTGGAAATTAGAGTTATCTTCGTTCTTTTGCGCCGCTACAAAGTAAACGCCCATCAACAGGTTATGAGTTCCTATAATTTTTGTAAGGTTATCTTTGTAAGTGAACGTCGGATTTGAGTTATTCCAAGGAAAATAACCAGTTGGGGCGTTGAAGCCGCCACCATACTCGGCTGTATTGGTGATAGAGACATTGGGCAGCAGGCCGCGAAAGCCATTGTCGAAGATACCAGGCATGTCGAAGCTCGCGGGACGTTGCACGGGCCCGATGGCGTTGAGAAATATATGATCGGTCGTGTAACTGAATACGAACTCGTTGAGCAGGCTGGGGGAGAGAGTAGAGGTGAGGTTCGCGACCATGCTCACGCCCGGACCGACAAAGCTGGTCTCGACCGAAGGAAAGCTGCCGGTAAGATTTCCCCAGAGCGGAGTCGGCGTGACGGTATTCCACGAATCGTGGATAAAGCGGAAGAAAAAGCGTTCCTTATCGGTGATGTTTTCGTCGACGCGGGCCAGCTCCTGCCGCCAGTTTGTGTCTTGAACCGGTGATGCATTGAAAAACGACGACGTGCCGGAGCCGGTGGTTGGGGCAGGAATCAGGTTCAGCATAGTCTGGGCTTGCGGCGCGACGGGCACCCGATTATTCGCGAAATAAGAGCCGGTGGACGGATTCACCGGACAGTTCGGGTACCCGGTGGTATCGACTGCGGCTGCCGGAGCCTGGACACACATCGGAGAAATCGCCGGTGCGCTCTTCGTTCGAGGGAACCTGCTGATTGAAGGTCTGACCGGGAACGCGATCCTTGTGCCATTCTTCGGAGAAGAAGAAAAAAGTCTTTTGGCGGCTCTTATTGTAGAGCTTGGGGATGAAGACCGGGCCGCCGATGGTGTAGCCGAAATCGTTCTTCTTGTACTCCGGGCGCGTGGACTCGAAAAAATTGCGGGCGTTGAAATCGTCGTTACGGAGAAATTCAAAAACATCGCCATGAAAGTCGCGCGTCCCGGATTTGGTGATGGTTTCGATGGTGGCGGAGCCGTTTCTGCCGTATTGCGCACCATAATTCGAGGTCAGGACTTTTACTTCGGCTATGGCATCGACGTTTGGATAAGTATTGAGGGTGCTATTGCTGCCGTTATCCATGTTGTCGCCGCCGTCGAGCTCCCAGTTGTTGTATTCCGTGCGGCCGCCGTTTATGCTGAAGGCGACACTGCCGTAGACGCCGACCGTACCTTCATCCTGGTTGGTCTGGTTGCTAACTCCTGGAATCAGCGTGACCAGTTGTGTAAAGTTACGGCCGTTTAAGACAAGTTGGTCGATTTGTTTGTTCGTGATCACGCCCGAAAGCTCAGAGGACTCGGTCTCCACCTGAGCGACGCCTGCGCCCGCGACAGAGATTTCGGTACTGATTTGACCGGGGTTCAAGGTTGCATCGACGCGACCCTTCTCGGCGACGCGGAGCACTAAATCGTTGACATTGTACTGCTGAAATCCCGCCGCCTTTACGTTGACATTGTATGTACCGGCGGGAAGGCCGGGAACCAGATAGTCTCCGGTGGCGTTGGTTGTCACGGTGCGGACGAAGCCCTGCTGGACACTGGTAACCGCGACCGTGGCATTCGGGACAACGGCTCCGCTGCTATCGCGCACCGATCCGGTAAGCGAACCTTCCTGGGCCCACGCACTGGTGGACAGGAGAAAAGCGGCAATCACAAAAGCGAGAATACTGCCGACCGACCTCATACAACCCCCTTATTCGAGACACCCATCTTACGGCGCAAACACTTACGCCTAAAGATAGTTATCGACCGATTAGCACTATATGTGACATCTGCCGTTCTGTCAAGAACAAGAATTCCAACTAGTGCAATGTGAGGATATTTCGCGAGCTACTTCGCTACGTGGTCGCCGTCTTGAACGCTTGTCCCACGTGCAGCACGGCCGAAATGGCGCGATTGTAGTTCATCCACATCGGGCCAAGCACCGCAACGTGCGCTTCGAGGCCGTTTGGCAACGACAGCCGCACTCCGATGAGCGATAGCCCGCTCATGCTGGGGTGAACGTCGGCGAGGCCGACCTGGACGGACAACTCGCCTTCGCGCTCTTCCAGAAAGCGCTCGAGCAACTGCAGAACGCGCTTCTTCTCTTCGAGCGCGCGGAAGAGTTCGCGCATGCGTTCGCGCGTGAGATGGAGATCGAGGCCAATGAGATATTCGGCGCCTTCGAAGTGCACCTCCGGCATCAGGCCGAGATCGAACAAGCCGTTCGAATAAAATAAGCGCACGCGTTTGAGAATTTCGTCGTAGGCGGCGCTTTCCAGTTCCAGCCGCCGCTTCAGTTCGCGATGAATGTTGTGCAGCATCCAGCCGCCGAAATTGTAATTGATGTAGTTGCGGATGGAAACCAAATCTTCCTGCGAAATGCGGTCGTCGAGCGTGATCACCTTATTTCGCACCATGCGGTCGCGCGTAACCACCACCATCAGCACGCGGCAGTCGGGGAGCGCGATCAACTCCACCTGATCGAGTGTTTGATTCTGGTTGGGAATGGCGGCGGCGATTCCGAAGTTGCGGGTGATCTCGGTCAGAAGCTTCGACGAGCGCTCAATGCGGCCTTCGACGCTACCGGCCTTTTCGATTTCCGCCTGCAGGCGGCCCAACTCAGACTGCACGATACGGCTGCCGGCGAGAGTCCTGGCGTAGCTGTCATAGGCCCGCTCGGTGGGAACGCGTCCGGCCGAGGTATGCGGCTGCGAAAGATAGCCTTCCTCCAGCAGATCTGACATCATGTTGCGGATGGAAGCCGCGCTCATCGGGTATTTGCGCGCGATACTGCGCGAGGCCACGGGTTCCCCCGTTTCGATGTAGTTCTGAACGATCGCGTGCAAAACCTCAAAGTGCCGCGGCGTAAGCGTTCCGGGATGGTTCATCTGTTTATCGGCGGAGCTGACTAAAGCGTCTCTGGCGCGCGAGGTGATTGTTAAAGAGCTGCCTCCGTCTCGATTATAAAGCCTGCAGCATCAGTCGATGGTTTGTCAATACGACGGCGCTGGACGGGTGGTAAGCCTAAGCTGTTGCGGCGCTGCTATCGACGAGTTTGGCGTGCCGCCAGAGCCGTTCGAGATCGTAGTAGGCGCGGGCCGTTTCCGAGAAGATATGGACGATAAAGTCGCCATAATCCATCAGAATCCACTCGGCGGGCTCGTAGCCTTCGACACTGACAGGCAGCTCGCCGGTTCGTTTGAGCTCGGTTTCGATCTCGTCGGAAATTGCATGCGCCTGGCGCGGATTAGAGGCGGAGCAGATGACGAAAAAGTCCGTAAAGGAAGTGACCTCGCGCAAATCCACAACGCGCAAATCCGTTGCTTTCTTGGATTCGGCAGCTTTGGCCGCCGTCAACCAATTCGGAACCTCCGGCTGAGCGGCTGGATGGCGCTTAACAGAACGGCGTGTCAGACTTGTCTAAACGGTCTCCTGCGCCTAGCGTACTACACCGGAGAGGCGTTGTGCGTAATCTAAATACAGATGCCCTATTGTTCGAAACGGCGGGCGCTGCTGTTCTGCATCCTGTGCAGCACGGTCGCGGGCGCATGGGCGTGTTTTGCGGCAAGCGAACCGGCGGGGAGCTACGCGGCGCTTTCCAACACGCTGCTCGAGCGGGCTCAAAACGAGGTCGTCCGGATACAGGCGCTGG
Organism: uncultured Acidobacteriaceae bacterium; assembly: GCA_963787545.1. Lineage (GTDB taxonomy): Bacteria > Acidobacteriota > Terriglobia > Bryobacterales > Bryobacteraceae > Bog-105. The sequence continues at coordinate 29,612 of CAWBDW010000012.1, read as the reverse complement.
TGGACGATGGAACGCTGCCCAAGAGCCGCCTGGAAGAAGCCAAACTACAGCTTGCGGACGCGCAGGACGAATCCGTTCTGGCGCGGACGCTTTACGGCGAAACGCGCCTGCAGGACATGACGCCCGAAGAGGCGAACCAGATGGTGGATGCTGCCCGAAGGCGAGTCGACCGGCAGAGGAAAATCGTCGAGGAACGGCGCGTGCTGCTCAATACGGGCATCCTCGCCAAATCCGAGTTCACGAGTTTTCAAGACGAGCTGGATTCGCGTCAACGCGTGCTGAATCTGGCGGAAGATCGCGCGAAACTGCTCGATGAGCTGCGGCAGATGGCAGAGCAGGAGCAGCAATTGGCCCACGCGACGGAGGCGGATCAAGCGACGCTGAAAAACGCCATGATTCGCTATGACGGCAGCGGGGTTTTCGATTTGAGCGAACTTCCCGCCATCTCGAGCAGCTTCGAAAAGCAGTTCCATCGTCCTTTGCCGATCAGCGCACTGGGCGAGACGCGGCTGCATGAATCGATGGGTTTAGACCATCGCAACCGCGTGGATGTGGCGCTGAACCCCGAGCAGCCGGAAGGGATTTGGCTGCGCCATTTTCTGGAGCGGCTGCGCGTGCCGTATCTGGCCTTCCGCAGCGCTGTCGCAGGAGCCGCTACCGCACCGCATATCCACATAGGCACCGGCAGCACCAGGCTCAAACTAGCTCTCCGATAATGCTCGATACCGCAGAGCGTGTTCTGATCACTTCCGGGCAGATTCAGCAGCGTGTTCGCGAACTGGCCGCGCAGATTGAAGCCGATTATCCGGACGGGCCCATCTACCTCGTCTCGATTCTCAAAGGCGCTTTCGTATTCGTCGCCGATCTCGCCCGAGCGCTGCGGCGGCCGTCCGTTCGCATCGAATTTATGGCCATTTCGAGCTACGGCAATGAGAAGACGAGTTCCGGGCAGGTGAAGGTCACGCGCGATCTCGACGTCAATATCGAAGGCCAAAACGTACTGATCGTCGAAGACATCATCGATAGTGGCGTCACGCTGAGTTATCTGACCAGACTGCTCGAACAGCGCAGGCCGAAATCGCTTGAAATCGTAACGCTGCTGGATAAGCCTGAGCGCCGCATACAGCAGGTGAAGGTGAAGTACATCGGCTTCCGGATACCGGACGAATTTGTGGTCGGCTACGGCCTCGATTACGCCGAAGATTACCGCAATTTGAGCGATATTCGCGTGCTCACGCCCTAGCGGCTTCGGCCCGGAGCCGCCGGTTGTGAAGGCGCTTCCGTTGGTAGTGCGCGGTCACGAACATCGCGGATATCGTGACTGCCAGCAGGGCGGCCTGCTCCCACAAGGGTAAGTTCGGGTCGGCGTCCTTACTCAATGCGTTTCCAGCAACACAGCAGAGCACATGCACGCAAAAGACTTCAATCGATGCCTGGCCAAGCGACGCTAATGGAAGGATGAATGGCAGCCTTGCGATCGGAGCACCGTAGCGCACTATCAGAATGGTCAGCGCCGAGAAATCGATGAGGCGCACCGGGGCGAGATGCCATTTGTCGATTAGCCATCCGTACAGGTTGGGATCGATCCAGCGGTCGGCCGGACAGTAGCGCAGCACCAGAAAAACGATGGCGACCACGCAGCTCAACTTCACCAGCCAGCGTGGGATTCCGATGTCGGAATCCTTTCGAGAGAGCTTGTCGGCATCCGAAAGGCTGATGCCATAGATGCTCCCTAGCGCGAGGCCCACCATCCAGAGAAATTGCCAGGCATAAATGTCGAAGGCGCCGGTTGAATTCTCGGGCACTCCTAATCCGAACAGGTTGACGTGCCGGTAGATCCAGGTGCGCAGGCCGAACTGCGCACCCGCCCAGACCGCCAGGCTTACATAGATCACGTAATCCCAGCTCCAGCGCCGCGCAATGTAGCGGGCCAGCGGCGTGAGCGCCATGAAGATGATGTACATCGGCAGAATGTCGAACAGCGAGGGACGATATTCAAGAATTGCGCCGGCCGCGATGGCCTGCATCGGCCGCTGCAGATAGAACGAGAGCAGATTCTCCAGCGCCAGCCTGTGAAATGTGACACCGACTTCGGCCACCAGCGTGAACGCAATAGCGAGGAGCGCGCAGTGATACAGATAAACGCGCAGCGTTCGCCTGGATACATCGCGCATCGCCGACGTCTTGCCGCGGTTCTCCTCAATTCGATGCTCAAGCCAGCCCAGCATGAAGGCGGAAAGAAAAATAAACCCTTCGGCGCCCGAAACAAAGCCGAACGTTTGATTTGAAATAATGCTGACTTTGGTGGGTAAGTGCGTGAGCGCCATCCACAACAGCAGAAACCCACGCAGCACGTCCAGCTCAATGATGCGGCCGCGCGGTTTGGGCGCGGTGGCGGCGCCAGCAGCGGTAGAAGCAGTTATGGTTTCAGCCGGGGCCATCGGGGTTCCGTATAAGTTCGACGCATCGCGAGCTTCGCGCGGGAACAAATATTTAACGGGGAAAAAAGCTCAGATTTTCGGCTTCGGAGGCTCAAGATCGCGAGCCTTGCAATAGGAATTGAACCCGTTGCGGCCGTGTGAACCGTCGCAAAATGGCTTATTTTCTGCCATTCCACAGCGGCAGAGAGAGATGACGGATCTTCCCGCCAGACCATACGAATTTCCCTCCGAATCCTGAATGAGGAACTCGCCTTCAATCCGGATCGGTCCGTTATTAACAATGGTGACTTTCGCGGCCATGCTTTCTCACCGATGGTAGCAAGCACGGCAGACGGACCGGCGCTTTCCTTATAATTGTCATCGCGGGTACTGACGTTGATCCAGTTCATTTACGAATCCGATAGAGAGCTGTTTGAGCATGCAATGGGCTTTGCCCAAAAGCAGGTCAAGCGGCTGATCGAAAATCATCCGGATTTTTATCCGATGTACACCTCCGGCGGTAGATGGAAGCACGAAGGCCCGGCCTGGACACATTGGTGCGATGGATTTCTTCCGGGAATGATGTGGCTGTTCTATAAGCATCTCGGCCCCGAGAAACCGGATGCGAAATTCTGGATGGAGCAGGCCATCCGCTACAGCAAACCGCTTGAATCGCGCAAGACGGATCGGGATGTGCACGATCTGGGCTTCATCTTCTTCTCCACTTACCATCGCTGGCATCAGGTAACCAGAGATAACGCCATCCGCGAAGTGGTGCTGCAGGCCGGAAAAACGCTCGCACTGCGCTTCAATGAAGCGGGCCAGTACCTGCGCTCGTTTGTTGCCGAAGATTCGCTGTTCATCGACATCATGATGAACGTGGGCATCATTTTCTATGCAGCCCGGGAATGCAACGACCGGCGGCTGCGCGATATCGCCGTCCGGCACTGCATCACGACGCGCCGCTGCCTGGTGCGCGGGGACGGATCGACAGCGCACGAGGGAATTTTCGATCTGGAAACCGGCGAGTTTCTGCGCCAGTCCACCCAGCAAGGCTACCGCGGCGATTCCTGCTGGTCGCGAGGCTTGGCATGGGCGCTGTACGGTTTCTCCACATCGCACGAATTCAGCCGCGATCCCCGTTTTTTGCAAACGGCCATGGCATGTGCCGACTACTACATTACGCACACGCCCGGCGATGGCGTGCCGCCCTGGGATTACAATGCCCCGGCCGAGAACCGGTCGCTAGTGGACTCGTCAGCCGCCGCCATCGCCGCGGCTGGAATGCTGCGCCTCTGCCGTCTGCTGCCGGATCCCATGAAGGGGCATTTTTATTGGTCCACCGCAATCTATATCCTGCGCACGCTCTGCACGAAATATCTTGCCAGCGCCGATCCCACCTGGGAAGGCGTTCTCAAAGGCGGCGTGTATCACATCCACAAGGGCTTGGGAATAGACGAATCCGTGATGTGGGGCGAATACTTCTTTATCGAAGCGCTGGAAGACGCGCTAAAAATTATTCAGTAGCGGCTCATCGCGCATCCTTGCCAGCGCGTAAACTTCGGCGGTCTTTCCATCTTTGCGAAGCGCCAACATCAGGTGATACAGCGCAGTTTGAGGGGTGGGATCTACTGCCAGGCGAGCGGCTCTGTTCGATAGCCTGGTAAGCGCAGCGTAAACGCCCAGACTCGGGCGCTGACGCTTCCGGCTCAGATTCGGCGCGATCGCGTAGAAATCACCTTTCCAGAGTTAACGGAGCGCTCAAACGAAAAGTGAGGATGGTTTCCGAGGGGATCTTGACCTGCTGGCCGTGCGTAAAGAGGTTGACTCCGAAACCAGCTCCGCCGCCCGCAGCCGAGCCGATCGCCGCGCCCTTTCCTCCGCCCGCGATAGCGCCGATGACCGCGCCCGCGGCAGCGCCGATTCCGGTTCGCACGGCGGTCTGCTTGCCGCGCGCCTTCCCTTGCTCTTCATAGATGCTGCTATCGACGCGATATTCGCGACCGTGATAATCGATCGCCGAAAGGCGCACTTCCAGCCCGCTGCGTCCTTTGATACGGCCCGCGTCTTTCGATGCAGCCAGAAGCACGGAAACCGGCGTTCCCTTTGGAATCACAACACGGCCATGCGAGACCACGGGAGCATAGAGCGAAGCTCGAAACACCTGACCGGAGGTGTTGTGAGCGGAGTCGATGGAATCGATCATGCGCACCGATACGTGATCGCCGGCCGGAATTGTCACGGTAACGGGTTCAGCAGGAGGAGGAGCTGCGGAAGGGCCCGGCGGAGGCGGTTGCATCGAGTCGGGCGCAGGAGCGGGGTTCTGCGGCTGAGAGTTGCCGGCATCCGGAAGCTGGTTGCCCGCCATGGAAGGATCCACTTTCATCCGATCGTTTACGCTTTTCACGCCCGGCGTGCCGTTTGCGATTTTCATCGCCGCCAATTCGATGTCCGAGCTCGGAACAGCCCCGCTCAAGGTAGCGATGCCGTCTCTAACGGTCACACTCACGTTGGCGGGTTTGGTGGCGGCGTCTGCGTAGAGCTTTGCTTGAATATCCGTGGTAAGCGTTTGGTCGCTGGCAGATTTCTTTCCACAGCTCAGCAACACTCCCCCAAGTACGGCGGCGGTCAGCATCGTGAATGCAATCCGGTTCATCTTCTTCTCCCCTTTGAAATATTCGACACTTATAAGTGCATATTAGACCCACATTCGCCGGTCGAAAGATACAATTAAGGTTTCGACAGCATGCCAGAGACAGCCGCCGTTAAAACACGCAAAGTGGACCAGAACAACAGCGCCAAGCGGGAGCACGCGCGCAATAGCATCGCCGAATGGGCGGTGACCATCCTGCTTCTGCTCTTTGGAACGACGACGCTGGTGCAGGCATTCGTGATTCCCACGGGTTCCATGGAAGACACTCTGCTGATTGGCGATCACCTGCTAGTGGACAAGCTCGCCTTCGCCCCGGCCGGAACGTTCAGCAAATATATTTTGCCGTATGAGGAACCGAAGCACGGCGACATCATCGTGTTTCGCTATCCGGGAGACATCTCGCAGACCTTCGTGAAGCGCGTGATCGGCGTGCCGGGCGATCACATCAAGATGATCGACCAGATTGTTTATCGCAATGGCGTGCGGCTGAACGAACCATATGCGTATCACAAATACGGCTTCGATCCGAGCCGCGGGAATTTCCCCGCCGGGCCGACGCCCTTCGCCGAAGGCCTGCAGGCGCAATTGCAGCGCGACATGCTGGACAATCACGTGGTGAATGGCGAAGTGGTCGTTCCGCCGGATAGCTATTTCGCGATGGGCGACAACCGCGACAATTCACTCGATAGCCGGTATTGGGGCTTCGTGCCGCGAGACTACATCATCGGCAAGCCGCTTCTGATTTATTGGTCGTATCGCGCTTCGACCGAAGATCTGGCTGGGACTTCGGTGGGATCGCTGGTTGCGCATTTTATCGATTTAGGCGAGCATTTCTTTACGCGCACGCGCTGGGACCGCACTTGCCGGATTATTCGCGGCTATCCCGATTCGAGGCTGCCTAATCACCCGCTGCCGATTAATCCGGGCTCTCCGAATCCGTAGGACGCGGTTTGACAGCGAAGCCAGGAAGGATAAACAGTCATGGCAAAAGGCCGAGATCAGAAGAAAGAAACCAAAAAGCCCAAAAAGAAGAAGTAGCACGCCGAAACCTCATGCCAACTCGGCAATGTTGCGCCAGAACTCCCCATGACTCGACAATCCGGGTCGTGGACCTACCGTTCAGAAGAGCGGATTCTGCGAGCCGGCAAAACGGCGGCGGGGAATCTGGAAATATTCGAAGGCGCGCTCGGTTGCGACACGCCCGCGCGGGGTCCGGTCCAAAAATCCTAGCTGCATCAGGTATGGTTCGTAGACTTCTTCGATCGTGTCAGCCTGCTCATCGATCGAGGCGGCAATAGTGCTCAGCCCGACGGGACCGCCGCCATATTTCTCGGCGATGGTGCTCATGATTTTCTGATCGATTTCGTCCAGACCGTAGCGGTCGACTTTGAGTAGATCCAAGGCGGCTTGGGCGACGGTGAGATCGATGCGGCCGTCGGCGCGCACCTGCGCGTAATCGCGAACTCTTCTGAGCAAGCGGTTGGCGATGCGCGGCGTACCACGTCCGCGGCGCGCAATTTCGTGGGCTGCATCGCGCGCGATTTCCACGTCCAGCAGGCCCGCGGAGCGCTGGACGATTTTGGCGAGCGTCTCTTCGTCGTAGGGATCGAGGCGGAGCACGATGCCGAAGCGGCTGCGCAACGGCGCGCTCAACAAACCTTGGCGAGTAGTTGCGCCCACGGCCGTGAAGCGCTCAATTGTCATCGAATGCGTACGCGCGCCCGGACCGGTGCCGATCAAAATATCGAGCCGGAAATCCTCGAGCGCGGAGTAGAGCGTTTCTTCGATATCGGGCAGCAGCCGGTGAATCTCATCGATAAAGAAAACCTGCCGCGCCTTCACATTAGTGAGAATGCCGCTCAAATCGAGTTTCTTCTGAAGCACCGGCCCGGCGGTCTGGTCAAGAGGGACGGCGAGTTCGTTGGCGACGATGACGGCGAGAGTCGTCTTCCCGAGGCCGGGCGGCCCGCACAGGAGAACGTGGTCCATGGCCTCTCCGCGTTTCTTGGCCGCTTCTATCGCGATGGCGAGCTGTTCGCGCACGTGGGGCTGTCCCGCGAAATCGGCCAGCCGGGTGGGACGAAGCGCGGCCTCAAATTGGCGCTCTTCCTCCTGTTGTGCGGGAGAACTCATTCCGGCAGCGCGCATTCGATTCTCACGTTAGCGCACGAGTGCCAACGCGGCGCGGAAGAACGGCTCGAAGTCTTCGCCCGCGCCCCGTTCCTTGGCTTTACGCACCGCTTCTTCGGCGGCGGCGCGCGAACAGCCGAGATTTTGCAAAGCGGAGAGCACATCGCGCTCGAGATGTGTCCATGCAGGCGCCGCTTCGACAGCGCCGGCCGGCTTGCCTGCCGCATCCACGGCCGCTAATTTATCTTTCAGTTCCAGCACGATGCGCTCCGCCGTTTTTTTTCCGACACCTGGAATGCGCACCAGGCGCGCGACGTCGGAGCTGCGAATAGCCGAAATCAGCTCCGGCGTAGGCAAACCGGAAAGCACGGTAAGCGCGAGCTTGGGTCCGATGTTGCTGACGGAAATCAGCCGCTCGAACAGCAGTTTCTCTTCCGCCGTCGCGAAGCCAAACAGTGAGAGCGCGTCCTCCCGCACGTGAGTGTAGATGCGAAGCGAAACAGGCGCGCCTTCCTGGGGCAGCGAGGTGTAGGTCGAGATGGGAATCTGTACCTGATAGCCGACGCCAGCAGCTTCGACAATCACTTCATTCGGATGTTTTTCGAGAACCGTCCCGCGCAGGCGCCCAATCATTTAGTGGAAGAACCATTATGAACGGCGGCGCAGGTGTGGCGCAGAATCCGATGAGGCAACATTGTATACGTATACACCTGTGAAGCAAAGAAAAATTCATGTCATCGATTCACACACCGAGGGCGAACCGACACGAGTGGTGATCGAGGGCGGGCCGCCGCTGGGAAATGGCCCGCTCAGCGAACGGCTCCAAGTCTTTCGCGACCGGTACGACCATTTTCGTTCAGCGGTTGTGAACGAGCCTCGCGGGTCCGATGCCATCGTGGGAGCGCTCCTGTGTAAGCCTTGCGATCCGTCTTGCCCGGCCGGTGTAATTTTTTTCAACAACGTCGGATATCTGGGCATGTGCGGGCACGGCACTATCGGGTTGGCAGTGACGCTCGCGCACATGGGGAAGATTTCGGCCGGCACGCATCGTATTGAGACGCCGGTGGGAATTGTGGAAGCGCAGCTTCATGCATCCGGCAAGGTGACGGTGAGCAATGTCGCGAGCTATCGTTCGGCGGCGAACGTTGCTGTAGAAGTGGAAGGATTCGGCACCGTGAGGGGCGATGTGGCGTGGGGCGGGAACTGGTTTTTTCTGACTTATGATTGCCCGTTCGCTTTGTCGCTGGCGAATCTGGACGCGCTCACCGATTACACCTGGCGCATTCGGCAGGCGCTCGAAGCGGCGGGCATTACGGGCGACGACGGCGGCGAGATCGATCACATCGAAGTTTACGGCGCACCCACGATTTCCGGCGCCGACAGTAAAAATTTTGTGCTGTGCCCGGGCAAGAGCTACGACCGCTCTCCCTGCGGCACCGGCACCAGCGCAAAACTCGCGTGCCTGTACGCCTCCGGGAAATTGCGTGAAGGCCAGGTGTGGCGTCAAGAAAGCCTCATCGGCAGTTTATTCGAGGGATCCATTACGGTGCGCGATGGAGTTGTATATCCGCACATCACGGGATCGGCATTCGTGAACGCGGAGGCGCATCTGCTGCTCGACGACCGCGATCCGTTCGAATGGGGCATTCGCGAATCGCGGGAGGCGGCGGTGGAGAGCACTGCCCAGTAACGCAGCTTATTCGTGGCGAAGCGCGTCGAGCGGGTTTACACGCGCTGCCCGCCACAGCGGAAGCACGGTCGCCAGAAATGCGGCGATGACGAGCACCAAAACGCTGAGAAAGAGTGTGACTGGATCTGACGTAGTGACGCCGAAAAGCAAGCTCTTTAACGCATCCGCGGAGACAAGAGCCACCGGAAGCCCAATAAGCATTCCAAGCAGCACGAGGATGAAACTCTCCCGTGCGAACAGGCCCGCGACATCGCGCCTCTGCGCGCCGATCGCGAAGCGCAACCCAATTTCACGCGTGCGCCGCGTGACCATGTACGCGAGCACGCCGTATAATCCAATCGCCACCAGCAGTGCAGCGAGCGCCGCGAACAGCCCGGAGAGATAGCCGAGAATTCGCTCGCTCGACAGGCCCGCCTCAATTTGCGTATCCAATGTATGGACGGAAAAAACAGAGAGGCGTTTATCGACGGTTTGAACAATTGCAAGCAGCGATGGAATGATTTTTCTCGGCTCGTTTGCGGTGCGAACCAGAAGCGTTAGTCCCGATGTTTGGCCTTGTTTTTCGGGTATGTAGACGCTCTGCTCAGGGGCATTTTTCACGCCGCGATCGCGCGCGTCCGCTACGACCCCGACAATCTCCACGTCACCATCGCCCTGCCGGAATTTCCGTCCCACCGGATCTTTCCCGTGGAAATACCGCTGTACAAATTTTTGGTTGACGATTGCGACGCGCGGGCTGTTTTTGTCGTCTTTGGCGGTGAAATCTCTTCCGCGCAGAAACGGTTGACCTACGGTTTTGAAGTAGCCGGAACTAACGAAATTGAAATCTGCAATATCGTCTCCGGACTGTTTGGCCGTGTAGCCCGGCACTTCGACGTTCATCGAGATCGCCATAGATCCATTTGGCGTGCTGGCGGCGAGGCTGGCTGCTCTGACAGCGGGTAAGGCTCGCGTTCGTGTCAAGATCTCGTCCAGAATGCGCGATACTTCGGCAGCCGAATGGCCGTTAGCGGCAGGATCGACATTCAGCGCGACGACTTGGTCCGGCTGAAAGCCCAGATCTACAGTTTGCAGCGTTCGTAACGTTCGCGTGAGTAGGCCCGCCGCGAAAATAACCACCAGCGACAAAGCGATCTGCACCACGACTAACGCTCTGCGCAGCAGCACGCGGCTGATGCGGCCATTTGCAGCCAGCTCATCCTTGAGACCGGGCAGGAGATCGGTTCGTGTCGATTGCCATGCCGGAGCGAGCCCAAAAAGAATCGCGGTTGCAAAAGATAACACGATGGAAAAGCCCAGAACGTTCGCATCGGGCTGGACGTGCAGCGCCGATACAGCCGATTGACCGGCATTCAAAAATGCAACCAATGTTCTGACGGTCCAGAACGACAGGACGAGACCGGCGATGCCGCCGCACGCCGCCAGCACGAGGCTTTCGATGAATAGTTGGCGGATTAATCTCGCGCGCGATGCTCCCACCGAGAGTCGCACCGCGAATTCTTTGGCACGCGCCTGCGTTCTCGAAAGCAGCAGGTTCGCGAGATTCGCGCAAGCAACCAGCAACACGAGAGCGGCCACCGCCATCAGCACCTGCACCGGGCGGCCGAATCCGGATCGCATGGTGTTGAATCCCTGACTCCCGTCCTCGAGGCGGAGGTCCTCCTGCCGTCGCGGATTGTGCTCTCCATTCTCAATCTGAATCTGCTGCAACACGCGCTGGGTGCGCTCTTGCGCCTCCATTCTCGTGATACCGGGTTTCAGGCGCGCCATGGGGCTCAGCCAAGACAGTGTCTTCAGCCAATCCACGCCCGTAGCGCCGCCGAAGGCCGGCATGAAATCTCCGATTCGCGTGGCGGGAACATCGATATCGAAACGCTGTTGTAACTCGGCTCCGGAGAAGCCGCGCGCCGTCACTCCCAGGACACGATAAGCGTGCCCATTCAGAAACACGCTTCGCCGAACCACGTTGGGATTGCCCGCGAATTCGCGCTGCCAGAATCCGTAGCTGAGTACGCAGACCGGGTTGGCGGTTGCGTCGCGAACGTCGGTATCGTTCAACAATCTTCCGATGGCTGGCTTCACTTCCAGCGTCTGGAAGAACTGGCCTGTGACCAGATCGCCCATGACCCACTCGGGCGTATTGCCGGTTGAAAAGCTGATGGGCCGCGCAAACCAGCCAAACAGGCCTGCGAACGCTGGATCGCGCTTTGCAAGCTCGTCAACACTTTTGAGGCGCCAGACTTTACCGCTGATTTGGCCGCGAAAGATTTCCGAAAAGGTCACCAGCCGCCCGGGATCGGGCACGGGTAGCTGTTTCAGCAGAATCGCGTTGACGAAAGAAAAAATCGCGGTGTTCGCGCCGATTCCGAGCGCCAATGACACAACCGCTACGGCCGTGAACGCCGGACTTCCTCCTAAGCTACGCAGAGCGAATCTGATGTCTCTCCACATCTTGCCTCTGGTTCCGTTTTCTCATGGCGAGATAGACTGGCACGCCGATAATCACGATCAGCAGTCCCGGCCACGTGCTGGAAGCCCGGTAGAGAAATAGCGCGAGCAAAATTGCGGCCGCGCCGATGATGTAAATCGCCGGGACGACGGGATAGCCCAACGTGCGGTAGGGGCGCTCGGCATCGGGTCGCGTGCGGCGCAAACGAATGACGCCCGCGATGGTGAGAATGTAGAAAATCAGCGCCGAAGAAATGACGTAATTGAGCAAGTCGCTATAGAGGTTGCCATATTGTCCAGTGCGCGCGTCGAAAGTGCGAGGCAGCACGAGCGCCGACGCCCAGATCCCCTGCACCAAAAGCGAGCGGCCGGGGACGTTAGCTTTGTTGAGCGTTGCGGCGCTCCGCAAGAACAAGCCATTGTTGGCCATGGCGTAATAAACGCGCGGTCCGGCGAGCACCAGGCTGTTGGTGCAGCCGAACGTAGAAATCATGATCGCAATGGCCATCAACACAGCGCCCCAGCCCGGTGCGATGGCATTGAGCATGGCGGTCGCGACGCGATCGGCCGGCGCCTGCTGGATCTGAGCGAGCGGAAGAGTAAGCAGATAGGCGACGTTGGCAAGCAGATAGAGCACAATCACGATCACCGTGCCGATGATGAGCGACCGTGGAAGCGTGCGGCGCGGGTCCTTCACCTCGCCGGCCGCAAAGGTGATGTCGTGCCACGAATCGGCTGAAAAGAGCGATCCGGATTGGGACACGCAGATCGCAATGAACAGCCCGAACACGCTGGCCGCCGTGAGCCCGGCGGAAATAGGCGTGAGGTTGCTCTGCTCCCAGAAATGCGCGAAATTACGGCTGATGGCGGCGGCGTTTCGTCCGGCGATGACTCCCGCGAGAATCAACCCGATGAGCGCGCCTGTTTTCGCCACCGTAAAAAGGTTCTGCACGATTTTGCCGTAACGGATTCCCAGGCTGTTGGTCCAGGTCAGCAGCACGATCACGGCGATGGCGAGTAGCTGCGTCGTCGAAAGCGAAATGGCATAGCCACTGGAGATATGGATGGGCGGGATGAGGTAGCTTTGTTCGGAGATTGCGGGGAACAGAATGCCCGTGAAGCGCGCGAAGGCGACGGCGACGGCGGCGATGGTGCCGGTCTGGATGACAGTGAAGAGCGTCCAGCCATAGAGAAAACCCCAGAGCGGCGAAAACGCCTCGCGCAGATAAACGTACATGCCGCCGGCTTCGGGCATCATGGACGCAAGTTCGCCGTAGGAGATGGCGGCTGCGATGGTGAGCACGCCGGTGACGACCCAGGCCACCAGCAGCCAGCCGCTGCTGCCGATGGTGCGCGCCATATCGGCGGGCACGATAAAGATGCCCGATCCGATCATGGTGCCGATCACGATCATCACCGAATCGAACATCCCGAGTTCGCGAATAAAGCCTTTGCCGTTTTGAACACCAGTCATCTAAGAAAGCGCCGCCTTAGCCAAAGATACAAAGATACATGGTATGGGAAAACATGAAAGCGCTAACATAATCGGAAGGCTCAAAATGGATCGACGGCAATTCTTACTCTCCGGACTTGTCTTACTGGCGCCCCGCACCTCTCTCGCGGCTTCAGCCCGTATCGAGATTGTGCCCGATGAACCGATAGGAACGATCTCTCCGCGCATCTACAGCCATTTCACCGAGCACTTGGGAGGCTGTATCTACGACGGTGTTTGGGTGGGCGAGAACTCGAAGATTCCAAATATCGGCGGCATCCGAAAAGAGCTGGTCGACAATCTGAAGCGGATGAAGCCGGGCGTCATTCGCTGGCCGGGCGGGTGTTTCGCCGACAGCTATAACTGGCGCGACGGCGTAGGGCCTCGCGCGCAGCGGCCGCGCCGTACGAATTTCTGGGCCAATACGCCGTTTCTTGAAAAGGCTCCGAACGGCCCTCAAAAATACGACCCCAACGAATTCGGCACCAACGAATTTGCGCGTTTTGCAAAGCTGGCGGGCGCCGAGCCGTACCTCGCCTCAAACCTGCGGAGCGCGACCGCCCGCGATTTCTACGATTGGATCGAATACTGCAACTCGCCTGCGCATACGACTTCACTTGGCGGATTTGCGCGCAAAGGGCGGCGATGCGGAACCGTTCAACGTGCAGTTGTGGGGAGTGGGGAATGAGAGCTGGGGCTGCGGCGGCAATTTCACCGGCGACGAATACGCGATCGAGTTCCGGCGCTGGATCGAATGGGTGCCAACTTTCGGAATGGATCTGGAATTCGTCGCCTCGGGACCCAACGGAGGGGATTACAAATGGACACGCAGCTTTTTTGAGAAATTAGTGGAAAAGGGCAAAGGGGCGCTGCGCAACGTTTTCGGCTGTGCGCTGCATTATTACTGCGGCACCACCGGCAACGGCGTGGCGAATGAATTCACGCCCGACGATTGGTACACGCTGCTGGCGCGCTCTAACCACATGGAGACGCTGGTGACAGATCATTGGCAGATCATGGGCGAAACGGATCCGCAGCATCACGTCAAGCTGGTCGTCGATGAATGGGGAGCCTGGCATCATACCGATCCCAGCATCGATCCGACCTACTTGTGGGCTTATTTCCCGACGCTGCGCGACGCGCTAGTTTCCGGCCTAACGCTCGACACGTTCAATCGCCACGCCGATAAAGTCGCGATGGCGAATGCAGCGCAGCTCATCAACAACATTCACACGTCGTTTCTAGCGGTGGGCAGTAAATTCACCGTAACGCCGATTTTTCACGTGTTCGCAATGTATGCCGCGCATCAGGGCGGCACGTCGGTACGCACCGAAATCTCCGCGCCGTCTCTTGCATCGGCCGCCGCCAGGGGTTTGCCGGGCCTGGCGGGTTCGTGCTCGCTCAAGGGCAAGCAGGGCGTGATGACGGTCGTCAATCCGGACGTCCAAAACGCGCAAGAAACGGAGATCGCCGTTCGCGGTGCGCGGATCACGAGCTTGCGCGCTACGGTTCTGACCTCGAGCGATATTCACGCCCGCAACACTTTTGACCAGCCCCACGCGGTCGAGCCCCGGCCCGTACAAAATGTCGCCGTCGCGAGATCCGCGTAGTCTACAGCTTTCCAGCCGCATCCGTTACTCGTTTAGAATTTGTTTTGGACTAAAACAAATCCGGAGTAAACAAAACAGTGCCCCATCAACTTCTTAAGCTCAGCCCGGTCGATCTGTTCATCATCGCTCTGTACTTCGTTATGGTGCTGGGAATCGGCTTCTATTTGAAGCGATTCACCAAGACCGGCGAAGACTTCTTTTTAGCCGGCCGCGACATGACGTCCTGGATCGCAGGACTCAGCTTTGTGGCGGCAAATCTGGGATCGCTCGAGTTGATGGGCTGGGCAGGCTCGGCCTATCAATACGGCATCCTGGCTACGCACTGGTATTGGATCGGCGCGATTCCGGCGATGCTCTTCCTGGGCATCGTGATGATGCCGTTCTACTACATCTCGCGGACGCACTCGGTGCCGGGCTATCTGAAGCTGCGGTTCGGCGAAGGCGCAAGAGGCGTTTCGGCCGTCACGTTCGCGTTCATGACGGTTCTGATGAGCGGCATCAATATGTATTCCATGGCGCTGGTGATGAAGATTGTTCTGGGCTGGGATATCGGCTTCAGCATCTGGGTTTCCTCCATCACGGTCGCCGCGTACGTTTTTCTGGGCGGTCTGCTCTCGGCGATTTTCAATGAAGTGCTGCAGTTCTTCTTGATCTGGCTCGGCGCTATCGTCATCTCCGTGCTGGGGCTCATCGAGGCGGGCGGCTGGAGCGGAATGGTGCGGCGCATTCACGAAAATTTTCCGGGGCAGGATTACACGCATCTGTGGAAGGGCCTGGGTTCGTTTGGAAATAATCCGATGGGCATTCACTGGACCGGAATCGTCTTCGGGCTTGGCTTCGTAATTTCATTCGGATATTGGACAACAGACTTTCTGGTGGTGCAGCGTGTGCTTGCGGCGCGGGATCTGCGCAGCGCGAAGATGGCTCCCATCATTGGCGCCGCATTCAAGATGGCGGTTCCCTTTATCGTGATTCTGCCGGGACTGCTGGCATTGGCGGTGCTCCCCATGAAGCTGGTGGGCGAATCGCAGGCGGGCGTCAATTCCTACACCTATAACGAAGTTCTGCCGCTCATGTTGGCGCGCTACTGCGGTCCGGGGTTGTTGGGATTGGGCATTACCGCGCTGATCGCCGGGTTCATGTCCGGCATGGCGGGCAACGTGAGTGCGTTCGCTACCGTGTGGACTTACGACATCTATCGCGCGTTGATTCGCAAAGATGCGAAGGATGAACACTACGTCGCGATGGGCCGCTGGTGTACCGTGCTCGGCGTGCTGATCAGCATCGGCACGGCTTACCTCGTAATGCAGTTTCTCAGCATCATGGATTACGTGCAGGCGCTGTTTGCGACGTTCATCGCGCCACTGTTCGGAACCGTCATTTTAGGCATGCTGTGGAAACGAGCCACGGCAGCGGCGGGATTCTGGGGACTGCTGGTCGGCACCATCGGATCGCTGGGAATGTGGATCTGGCTGAAGACGGTTCCAGGGGCGCTGAGCTACATCGCGCTATCTCCCCGCGCCAAGCCGATGGCCGAAGACATGTACCGCGCGTTGTGGTCTTTTATCCTGTGTGTAATCGTCACGGTGGCCGTGAGCCTGGCGACCAAGCCAAAGACTAACTCCGAGCTGGCGGGCCTGGTATACGGCGCCACCGATATTCCCTCGGAAGGCAATATTCCGCTCCTTCATCGGCCCATATTCTGGGCTGGCGTGGTGCTCGTAATCTTCGTTATCCTGAACGTGATCTTCTGGTAACGAGAATCGCGCTTATTGGGCCGAATGCACCGGCACGCCCGCGGAGGCGAGACCGGTTCCCACCAGATCGAGGACCGGCAAGCCCGAGGCCTGAATTTGCCGTACAGCTTCAGCGCTTTGTTTCTGTCCAACCACGAGATAATCCGCCCATTCCAGCAAGCGGCTCAAATCCGGTTCCATCAATCGCCCAATGTGCGGAATGGTCGCGAAGATGTAATTCCTATTGCTGCCGTAAATCGCATCGAGCTGGATGTGGGGATCGAAGACGCGCAACTCGCGGCCTTTGCCAATGAGCTGCTCGAGCATGGTCACGACCGGGCTTTCGCGCAGGTCGTCGGTGTTTTCCTTGAAAGCCAGGCCGATGCAGCCGATGCGGCGGGCGGGCAAATCCATCACGGCGTCCACGGCGCGGCCGAGCTGCGCGTGATTGCTGGGCAGCACTGCTTCGAGCAGGGGCAAATGCACGTCGAGACGCGCGGCGCGGTAGACCAGGCCCCGAACGTCTTTAGGCAGGCAGGAACCCCCGAATGCGAAACCGGGTTTCAGGTAAGCGGGCGAGGCGTTCAGTTTCACGTCGGCGCACAAAGTGCCCATTACCTCCCCAGCCTCGATGCCAAGCTTGGCGCTTAAAGCGCCGATCTCATTCGCAAAAGCAATCTTGAGGGCGTGAAATGCGTTGCAGGCGTATTTGATCATCTCGGCGGTGCGCAGTGAGACCAGGCAGGGCAGTACGCCGAGAGGCTCGTACATCCGGGCGACCAGAGCGACCGCCTCGCGATCTTCTCCGCCCACGACAACCAGCGAGGGCTCCATAAAATCCTTCACCGCTACGCCTTCGCGCAGGAATTCGGGATTGGACACGACAGACGCGGACCCACCGAGGGTTGGAATCACGATCTCTTCGCAGGTTCCCGGGAAAACGGTGCTGCGGACTGCCACGACTAGCCGCTTTTTGCGTCCCGGCAGCGATTCGGCGATTTCGGCCATCACGCGGCGGAGTTGGTCGAGGTCCACGTTCCCGTTCTTCTGAGAAGGCGTTCCGACGCAGACTAAAGCGACGTCGGCCTGGGCGACCGCTTCCGCAAGAGAGGTGGTGGCGCGAAAAAGACCGGCGGCGGCCGTTTCGCGGATAATTTCGGGGAGTCCAGGTTCAAAGAATGGGGCTTGTCCGTTGAGGACGTTCTTGACTTTATGTTCGTCCCGGTCGACGCCAAAAACTCTGTTTCCGAGCTTAGCGAGGCACGCGGCGGTAACACAGCCGACGTACCCGAGCCCCACTACGGCGATGTCGACGGGAGAAGATGCGATAGGCAATTTCACGAGTCCTTTGAGGGAATTCAGACCTCTTCATCCTATCGGTTGAGAGGTTGAGTTTCTGCAGAGCGGAATCTTTCCGGTAAGCTGAAAGGCGACGGTCCGCCCCACCGGACAACTATACGCAATTTGCAAAGTGCTGCATAGTGCGGCATGCTGATTCTATATGCCTCAGAGTAAAACGCCAGCCTCGAACCAGCGGCGTGGCACAGGCAAACGTAAGCCCAAAGCAGTCGACGTCGTTAAGACGGAGCCACGATACAGTGTCGGCCTTCCTCCTAATATTGCCAATCAAGTTGAACGGTATGCCCAAACGGTTGACGCCAGCATGAGCAAGGCGATTGCCGCGCTCGTCCGTCTCGGCTTGGAAAACCAGGAGAATCGCAAGCGGGAATTCTTCAAAAGAGTGAAGGAGAATCTCGCAAACGACGACCCCGAGCAGCAGGATCGGTTAGTTGACGAGTTTCGCACATTGATACTCGGCCTTTAGATCGTGCCGAAGATTCAATGGGAACGGCTGCCGAAAGAAAAGTGGGTACATTTGCGCGATCGTGCGCGCGAGCGGGAGATCTCCGAGAAAGATCTATATGAATTAGCTGCCTGGAAGGCCCAAGATCCTGACGTGCCGGATGGAGACTGGTACAAGGATTTCGGGACTTTCAAGCTGTGCGGCACCGGCAGATTTCCAAACACGTTTCTGCTGGCAGGACAGCGCGCGCGAGGCAAGCGACTATGACTGTACTTCGACGTGCTTCCCGCAAGCGACTACCGCAGTTGAAGAGAACGTTAGATCCAGCCGCGCATTCGATAATAGCCGATTTTGGCGGTTTCAGCCGTCAAGTCGATAAACGCAGACCAGCGCAGATAGAACGTCACGGCGCGCTTGCCGGCGTCCGGGATGGGGCGGGGTTCGATCGATATTCCGGCCTTTCGAAAAGCTCGCAGAGCGCGGAACATGTGAAAGTCGCTGGTCAGCAGCACATACGGGCCGGGCTCATTTTTGAGCAGGCTCGCACACGCCAGCGCATTCTCGCGCGTCGTCAGTGAAGTATCTTCGATGACGATATCTTCCTTCGGGACTCCCGCGTAGACCAAGAAATCCCGCAGCGGACCAGCTACGCCCTCGGCCGGCAACCACTACCCGGCTCCATCCGCCTTCGCGCCAGGTCATGACGGCATACAACGCGCGCCAATACGAGGAATACCCGAGCAATCCCTGCTGCGAACTCGATCCTCCGAGGACGACGAGCGTCTTGCCGTGTGAATCGGGCCAATCGCCGCTCAGCGCCGCGGTCCACCAGCGGTCGAGCGGAGTGAAGGTGACCAAAATCACCAGCAGGCCGATTACCGCCAATACGTTCCGGAGTGCTAACAGCAGCGCGTGAATATTACTCTCCTAACATGCGCCGGGCTTCAGTAGACTGTGATGCCGTGCTGTCCGCCGGTTTCGAGCAGCATGGCCATGCTGATAGGCAGTTCGCCGCGCCAGGTTGCGACCAGCGCGCGTCCAGGCTGTTTTGCGCCATAAGCTGGCGAATATTCCGATTCGATTACAGCGGCCGGCGCGGAACAGGAGAGCGAAACCTTATCGGCTGCGGGACCAAGCTGCCAGATTTGTTCGCAGACGTGCTCGCCCGAACCGGCGATTTCATCCAGTACGAGCAAGCTCCCGGGGCGCAGCAGAACGCGGCGGCGATGTTCGAAGCCCGCTATAGCGGCAGGTGGCATCGAGAAAGCCACCCTCTGCGTCCGTGCGCCAGGCATTCCGGACCACCTCGGGTTTCGCTTCCCAGCGGAACGGCCCTGCCGCCCGGGCCTGATTGAGTCCATCGATGCGAATCGTATTGTGCGCGCCGGAACCGCGGAACCAGTCGCGTTCGCCCGATTCCGCTATGGGTCCGGCAATGTAGTTATAGGTACCGGGATCGACCAGCACCCGCTCGCCCGCAAGCCACACGACCAGACTCAAGGTATCCGAATGGCTATGCCCGGCGCCGCCATAGCCGAACGGTCCCGCGTCGATTTGGACGAATAGATCTCCGGCCGACAGAAACGCCATTCCGGCGTCCGGAAACAGGCGCGAACCCGTCGCAATTTGTCGCGATGGCGCAGCCGAATCGAGAACTTCGGGGCCCAGCCACCAGGCAGCCTGCTGTTCCAAATCGCTGCGCATTGCCCGCCCAGAGTTTACAGCCGAACAGCACGCCGGCGGTGGCGAGCGTCGCCCGTCCAAACCTGTCGCGCTCGCCATACGGATGAAACAAGCGCCCGCCGTCATCGTCGCCAAAAAACGTAATGCGGCGCGCCGGGCCAAGCAGCCAGAACAGGTAATCGGCCATCGCCTCCAGCCGCGTGCGCATTTCCGGCGGGCGCCCCGCGAGCACATAGAAGAAGAGGAATAAATCGAGCGCATAGATGTGATAGTAAGTCGATTGCTCGAAATGCGATCCATCCGCCCGCACCTGGAAATCGAGCTGCGCCCGAACCACATCCGCGCCGCGCGCACGCCATTGCGCCGATTCAGAAAAATTCGGAAACAGCGTCCCAAGCGCATGCAGAGCGACAGCTTCGCCCAGCAAGTGCGTATTGGGCGAGAAATAGACGGACAAATTGTGGGCCAAGTGCAGGCCATGACGATAAAGGCCGGTCAGCAAGCGCCGGCGCACGCCGTCCGGCATCTCGGGACCGGCAAGGTGGTAAACCCAGATCCACGACAAGGCGCGGAACCCCACTTCGAGCGCGCTCGCCCAATTGATACCGCGTTGAAATGGATTCTGTTCGAACCAGCTTTCGAGCTGCGCAACGATCTCGTTCAGGAATTCGGGATTGCGCGAGAACAAAAATGCCTGCGCCAACAAGACCAGGTGCTGGTGCCGATTGAGCTCCCAAACAATTTTGTGGTCGCCTACGGCCTCGAACGTGAGATAAGGAATGCGGCGGAAATAGGCGCTGCCCGATTCGCGCGAGTGCGCATAATCGCGGCGCCAGCGGATATCGAGCCCCGTATCGAGAGTCGTGCCGAGCAGCGGGAAATGATGTTCGACAATCTGGCGAGAAATGGTTTGCACCTGGGATGCGAATTCGGAATTGCGCAGCCGGTCAGCGATTCGGTTCGGATCCGGTAAATCTAATTTCGCCGGAGCCGAGCCCGCAAACGAAGGCTTGGCCGCGAGCAAATACAAATTCGCCAGCTCCTGCCGGGCACGGAAGGCCAGCTCGGCGGTGCTACGCATTCGCGCCGAAGAAACTCAGAATGCCATCCGCGATCCGTTCGCTGGCTTGGCCGTCGCCGTATGGATTGTGGATGCGAGCCATCCGCTCGTATTCGGAACGATCGTCAAGCAGCCGCGCCGCCTCGCTATAAATGGTCTCCTCATCGGTGCCAACCAGCTTCACGGTGCCAGCCACGACCGCTTCGGGACGCTCGGTTTTCTCGCGCATCACCAGAATGGGTTTTCCAAGCGAAGGGCCTTCTTCCTGAACACCGCCCGAATCGGTCAGCAAGATGTACGCGTGGCGCATCAGGTCGACAAACGGCACGTACGTCAACGGCTCCGTCAACAAGACGTTTGCGCGTCCGGCCAGGTGTTCGTTGACCGGAGCCTGCACGTTGGGATTAGGGTGGACGGGGTAGACGATCTGAACATCGGGACGCTCGGCGAGATGCGCCAAAGCACGGCAGATCCGCTCGAAGCCCTCGCCAAAGCTTTCGCGGCGGTGCGCGGTCACCAGCACCAATTTTTTGGACGGATCGAGCGGCAGGCGATGCGTCGTCGAAAGCCGGCCAGATTCGAGACCGTTCGACACATACAGAACCGCATCGATACCGGGGTTGCCGGTGACCCACACGCGGCCGTTGGCAACGCCTTCTGAGAGGAGATTCCCGCGCGCCCAATCGGTAGCCGCAAAATGCAATTGCGAAACGCGCGTGGTGAGCACGCGATTCATCTCCTCGGGAAAAGGCTGGCGCATATCACCGGTGCGGAGACCGGCTTCGACGTGAGCGACCGGAATATTGGCATAAAATCCCGCCAATGCGCCGCAGAGCGTGGTAGTGGTGTCGCCCTGCACAATCACCAGGTCCGGGCGCTCCGCCGCAAGCACGCCTTCGAGAGCCGCCAGAATGCGCGAAGTCGATTGAAACAGCGTCTGGCCCGGCTGCATGACATTGAGGTCGTGGTCGGGCACGACCTCGAAAACGGATAGGACCTGATCGAGCATTTCGCGATGCTGTCCGGTGACGCACAGGCGTGCGTCGAATTCACCACGGCGGGTGCGTTGGTGCAGCAGGACCGGGCATAATTTAATCGCCTCGGGCCGCGTGCCAAAGATAAAAAGAGTTCGAACCATGCTGCCGATAGGATTAGTGTACGATTCGCCTAAGTATTGAAAGAGAAAGGTGAAAAACAATTTTCTCAGGCTTTCTGGAAAGCATCCGGCTGCTAGACTGGAAGGGAATCGACTGCGCGCAAGATCTATGAGGAGAACGACTTAGCGAGATGTGCGGCATCGCCGGATTCGTCAATTTAACCCGCAGTAACGCTTCCACGCCCGATTTGCGGCGCATGATGGATGCGATCCGGCATCGCGGGCCCGATGGGCATGGCGTCCACGAGGACGGGATGGCGTTCCTCGGCCATCGCCGTTTGAGCATTATCGACGTGGCGGGCGGGCTGCAGCCGATGTCGAATGAGACCGCCTCGGTTTGGATCATCTATAACGGCGAGGTTTTCAATCACGCCGCGCTGCGGCCCGAACTCGAGCGAGCCGGCCATCGTTACACCACCCGCTGCGATACCGAAACTATCGTGCACGCCTACGAGCAATACGGACGTGCATGTGTGGAACGTTTTCGCGGCATGTTCGCATTTGCCATCTGGGACGCGGACCGGCGTAAACTGTTTTGCGCGCGCGACCGGCTAGGCATCAAGCCGCTCTATTATTTCTCGAACTCGCGGTTTTTCGCCTTCGCCTCCGAGATCAAGGCGCTGCTGCGCCATCCGGAAATTCAGGCGCAGCTTGATGAAACACTGCTGCCCGAATATCTGGTCTTCGGCTATTCGGGCGGCGAAGAGACGATGTTCCGCGGCATCCGGAAATTGCCGCCGGGGCACACGCTTACACTTGACGCCGATACGGGGCGGATCGATATAGAGCGTTATTGGGACGTTCCCGAAGCGGGATCAACCGAGCGGCGGCCGGAGCAAGATTGGATTCGCGACTGCCGCGAGCGCCTGGAAGAAACCGTGCGTCTGCGCCTGATGAGCGATGTTCCGCTCGGAATGTTTCTGAGCGGCGGGGTGGATTCGAGTGCCATCGCGGCCTTGATGAAGAGACTCCGCACGGAGCCGGTCAAGACCTTTGCAGTGGGATACCGGGAAGCGCGCTACAGCGAACTCTCCTACGCGCGGCATGTTTCTGAGGCGATCGGCACCGATCATCACGAAGTGGTCATCGGCATGGACGACTTCTTCAACACCTTGCCGCGCCTCATCTGGCACGAAGACGAGCCGATCGCATGGCCTTCGAGCATCTCGCTTTATTTCGTATCGCGGCTGGCTTCCGAACACGTGAAAGTGGTGCTCACCGGCGAAGGAAGCGATGAGCTGTTTGCCGGGTATCACCGCTACGGGCATTATTTGCGGAACCGGCGCTGGGCGAATCTGTACGGCATGGTTCCAGGCGTGTTGCGGGGCGCAGGGCGCAACGCCATCAACAGTTCCGGACTGCTCTCGGCGAATTTGCGACGCAAGCTGCAGCATACGTTTCTTGGCCGCGAAAACAGCGTCGAATCGCTGCACCTCGACAATTTCTATGGAGCCTTTTCCGCGGCCGAACGCGCCGCGATGCTCAGCGCTCCCGAACTGGCGCGCCGGAATCCCTACGCGAGTTATCTTCGCTACTGGAACGCGCGCGGCGGCTCAATTCTTTCGCAAATGCTCTACGCCGACCAGAAAACGTATCTGATGGAACTGCTGATGAAGCAGGACCAGATGAGCATGGCATCTTCCATTGAGAGCCGCGTACCGTTTCTCGATCATCCGCTGGTCGAATTTGCGGCGCGTGTGCCGGACGATTTAAAAATCCGGAATGGGGAAGGCAAATACATCGTGAAGCGCGCGGTGGAAGATCTGCTCCCGCGCGAAATTATTTACCGCAAAAAAATGGGATTCCCCACGCCTGTCCGCGACTGGTTGCTCGACGACCGCGCGCAACCGTTGTTCGACCTGCTGCTCGACCGCAACGGCCTGCTGGCCGAATATGTCGATTCCGCTTTCCTGAAGAATTTGATCGAGCGGCAGCGCAGCGGCGTCGAAGATGCCACTGACCGGCTATGGCGGCTGCTGAATCTGCAAATCTGGGGAGACCTCTTCCTTACTGGCCGCGGCGAGAAGCATTTGGAAGGATTGCTGCACGCGCCCGTCGCCGAAACCGTGTCATGAAGATCCTGTGGGTGAAGACGGATTTTCTACATCCGACCACGCGTGGAGGCCAGATCCGCACGCTCGAAATGCTGCGCCAATTGCACCGGCGGCATGAAATTCATTACGTGGCGCTCGATGACGGCCGCAACCCGGAAGGCCTGCGGCGCAGCGGCGAATACTCGACGCGCGCCTATGCCGTTCCTCACGAGTCTGGTTTCGAAACGTTCCATCGGTTTTGTGAAGCAGTTGGCAGCCGGCCTGTATTCGGCGCTTCCCGTAGCTGCCGCGCGATATCGATCGGCAGCCATGCGCCAGACGATTTCGCGGCTGCTGGCAGAACACGAATTCGACGCGAAGATCTGTGATTTCCCCTTTCCCGGCGTCAATATTGAAGATCTAAGCGGCTGGATCGTGTTCGAGCATAATGTCGAAACGGCGATCTGGGAACGCCACGCCAAAAACGGACGCACGGCGGCGCATCGCGCTTATTTCGCATTGCAAGCCCGCCGCATGTTCGAATGGGAACGCATCATGTGCCGGGCCGCCTCGCACGTAATCGCCGTCTCCAAAGCCGATGAGCAAACCCTGCGAGAGAGATTTGGCATCGAGCACGCTTCATGGGTCGAGACCGGAGTAGATCTCGAATATTTCGCTGCGCCGCACTCGGCCGCGCGCAGGCATGATCTGGTTTTCGTCGGCTCCATGGACTGGATGCCGAACATCGACGGAGTGCGCTGGTTTATAAGCGAGATTTTGCCGCTGATCCGGCGGCGAAGGCCCGGGGCCAGTGTCGCCATAGTGGGCCGCAATCCTCCGCCTTCGTTACTATCCGCGGCAAGAGATCCGCTCATCACGATCACCGGCACAGTCCCGGATGTCCGCCCGTATCTGTGGGAATCCGCGCTTTCGATTGTTCCTCTGCGCGTGGGAGGCGGTACCCGGCTGAAAATTTTCGAGTCAATGGCGGCCGCGACCCCGGTGGTTTCCACTACCATCGGAGCCGAAGGCCTGCCGGTGCGGCACGGCGAGAATATTCGTATTGCGGACAGCTCCGAAGCGTTCGCGGCTGAATGCGTGGAGCTGCTGGACAACGAAAACGCTCGCGCCACAACGGCTGCCAAAGGGCTCGATCTGATTCGCGCCCGGTTTTCCTGGGAGGAGGTAACCAGGCGATTCGAAGAGACGCTTTCGAGCGTCGAAGGCGGTTCTGTAGATCCGCAGGTGTACGCTCCTGTACCGCTGCCTGAACCAACGCGCCTGAACCGCCGATAACAACGATAATGGCGTCTTTTGAAAAGGTTTCCGTAATCGGACTGGGCTATATCGGCTTGCCGACCGCGGCGATCCTGGCTACGCACGGACTCTCCGTTCTCGGAGTGGACAAGAACGCACGCGTGGTCGAGACCGTAAACAAAGGCAAGATTCATATCGTCGAGCCGGAACTCGAGGCGGTAGTGAGCGGTGTGGTGGCAGCGGGACGCTTGCGAGCCACTTTGGAACCCGAGCCCGCCGAAGTTTTTCTTATCGCGGTGCCTACGCCACTGGGCGACGGCCGCAAGCCGGATGTTTCGTACGTGCAAGCGGCAGCCTTGAGCATCGCTCCTCTGCTGGCGCACGGAAATCTGGTAATTCTGGAATCGACCTCGCCGGTCGGCACCACCGAAAAGGTCTCCGAATGGCTGGCCGCCGAGCGTCCCGATTTGAGTTTTCCTCATCAGGCGGGCGAAGCCTCCGATATTCAAATCGCCTACTGTCCGGAGCGCGTACTTCCCGGGCGCGTTCTCACGGAACTGGTTAACAACGACCGCGTCATCGGCGGGATGACGCCGCGCTGCGCCGAGCGGACGGTTGCCCTCTACAGCACCTTTGTGCGCGGCAATTGCCTGGTGACCGACAGCCGTACGGCTGAGATGACCAAAGCTGACCGAGAACGCCTATCGCGACGTGAATATCGCCTTCGCCAATGAGCTGTCGATGGTTTGCGAGCATCTGCGCATCAACGTATGGGATTTGATCGAGCTGGCCAATCGCCATCCGCGTGTGAAGATTCTGCAGCCGGGACCCGGCGTAGGAGGCCACTGCATCGCCGTAGATCCGTGGTTCATCGTCGATTCCGCCCCCGAACAGGCGAAACTCATGCGGACCGCGCGCGAAGTGAACGATCTAAAACCTCACTATGTAGTTCGCCGCGTGCGCGAACGCTCGCAGCGCTTCTCGAATCCCGTGATCGCCTGCCTGGGGCTCTCTTTTAAAGCCGACATCGACGATCTTCGCGAAAGCCCGGCGGTGGAAATTGTCGAGGCGCTGGCCGAATCCAAAATTGGAGAATTGTTGATCGTGGAGCCGCACATTAGCGAACTGCCGAAGCAGCTTGCGCGTCACGAACGCATCGCGCTGGCGAGTACCGAAGAGGCGATCTCGCGGGCCGACATCGTGCTGTTGCTGGTCAATCACCGGAAATTCCGCAATATCGACCGGCGGCTCCTGATGGAGAAAGTTGTGATCGATACGCGGGGGATGTGGCGCTGAATCCAAGCCCGATTCTCATCCTTGCCTATGTTTTTCCGCCGGATAACTATTCCGGCGCGGACCGCCCCGGCCGGTTTGCCAAATACCTGGAGCGCCTGGGTCACGAAGTAACCGTCCTAGCCGCCGGGCCCGAGCGTGGAATGATTCAAGAGAGCGCCCACGTCTATCGTGTGCGCGGCGAGCTTGAGCACATTCCACGCGTGAACCGGCTGGAGCAGGCCATGCGCATAGCGCTTTTCCCTTACGATGAAGGCACCACCTGGCTCCCCGGCGCCGTTCGCGCCGCCCGGACATGGATGCGGCAGTCGCCGCCGCCGGTTTTGTTTTCGACTTCTCCGCCCGTAGCTACACATCTGGCGGCGTTATGGTTGAAGCGCCGCTATCGAACCCGCTGGATCGCCGATTTCCGCGACCCCCTGGCCGGCAATCCCTTTCGCAAATTGCGCCGGGTGAGAGCCATCGACAGAATCGTCGAACGGCAGATCTTCCGGCATGCCGACGCCGTGATCGCCAATACCGAACCGGTCGCCGAAGCGTGGCGCAAGCGCTACCCGGAGGCGAAGAGCAAGATTCATGTACTCTGGAATGGCTTCGATCCGGAGACGTCGCCTGCCGCCCTGCCATTGCCCGCGCGTGCGGCGAAGACGCTTACGCACATCGGAACCGTCTACGGCACCCGACAGCCGACCATTCTCCTGAAGAGTATCGAAAGGCTTGCCCGGCGCGGAGAGGTGTCGGCGCAATCGCTGCGAATTTGCCTGCTCGGGCCGGCTAATCTGGACAGTGCGGCGGGAGAGACGATTGAGCGCCTTCGTACAACTGAAATGGTCGATTTTGAATCCAGACAGATTTCCAAGCAGGACAGCCAACGCATGACAGCGGAATCGGATTATCTTCTGCTGCTCGACGTGCTCGGGGAGGGCGCCGGGTTGCAAGTACCGGCGAAGCTGTTCGAGTACCTCACGATCGGACGGCCAATTCTGGCATTGACCTCGCGCGGCTCTTCGGTCGAACGGATTCTCGCGCGGGCCGGAATTCCCTACGCTTGCCTGTACCCGGACGCCCCAGAGGAGGAAATCGACAGCACGCTGAGAAAATTCCTCGACTTGCTCTTCCGAGCCGGCTGTGCCATCCGCGTGGTTTCGAGAGATCTTCGATGCGGAGCGCCAAGCCGAAGTGTTATCCTGCCTGATCGAGCCAAACGAGTGCCTCCCATGAGTACTGCGGATTTATTGCAGCGCAGCCCGGAAGAGCGGGCGCGCATCGAAGACTTGCTCCGAATTCTTCCCAAAGGACAGGAAACAGTCCTCGAAATCGGCGCCCGCGACGGGCGGGTAACGCAATTGCTTCCGGCTTACTGCGGCCATGTTACCGCGCTCGATCTGGAGAAACCGGCATTCGCGTATGAGCGAGTTACGCCTGTTAAGGGCGATGTGCGGCGGCTTGAATTTGCGGATCGTTCGTTCGATTGCGTGTTTTGCACCGAAGTGCTGGAACACGTTCCCGGCGTGGAACAAGCGGCCAGCGAGATCGCGAGAGTAGCCAAACGGAATGTTGTAATCGGTGTACCGTTCCGGCAGGACACGCGCATCGGGCGCACAACTTGCCGGCATTGCGGAAAACCGAACCCGCCTTGGGGTCACGTCAACACCTTCGACGAACAGAGACTCAGAGACTTGTTCCCAAACTGGACCGTCGCGACGAAATCGTTCGTCGGCGCCAACCACGAGCGTACCAACGCGCTTGCCGCCTGGTTGCAAGATCTGGGCGGAAATCCGTATGGCTCCTACGACCAGGACGAGCCCTGCATCTATTGCGGTCGAAAGCAGATTGCGCCCGAGCGGAGTGGTTTGCTTGCCCGCGCACTGGCAGCGGCGGGCGTGCGGCTGCAGAATCTGCAGAGCCGGATCGCGAAGCCCTGGCCCAACTGGATCCATGTCGTCTTAATCGCGCAGCGAACATTAAAATTCGTTAATATTTACGTTACTATATATACAATTTATAGCTGCTCGTTCAATTATACGTTGATGAGAATTTTTAACCCTCTACTAGTTCTTCTCCCAGTCGCGACCGGGATTATGGGCGCGGCTGTTCTGAATGTCCCCGCTGGCGGCAACCTGCAGCAAGCCTTAAACACAGCCCAGGCAGGCGATACGATTACTCTCGCGCCCGGGGCGACTTACGTTGGATATTTCACACTTCCTGCCAACTACGGCTCTTCGTATATCACAATTACGACCGCCGACCCAAGCTCTCTGCCGTCCGCGCAGCAGCGCATCACGCCGGCAGCGGCCGCAAATCTGCCCAAAATCGTGGCGCCCGGCAGCGCTTCGGCCATCACCACCGCGCCCGGCGCGCAACATTACATCCTGCGCGGAGTGGAGGTCACCGTCACCCCTAGCGTTTATGCGGTCGACTTGATCAATATAGGATCCTCCGATTCGAGCGATCTCAGCACCTATCCGAACGACATCGTGATCGACCGATGCTACATCCACGGGGATCCGAATGCGGGCGGTAAACGCGGGATTGCCATGAATGGTAAGAATCTCGTAGTCGAGAACTCTTATCTCTCCGATTTTAAGAGCACAATCCAAGATTCTCAGGCGATTGCCGGCTGGAATGGACCCGGCCCTATTCAAATCCTGAATAACTATCTGGAAGGCGGGCAGAGTGTGCTATTCGGCGGCGCGGCTCCTTCAATCCAGGGGCTTGTCCCGAGCAACATCCAGATTCTCTACAACCACATGACTCGGCCGATGTCGTGGAAGAACGTCTGGCCGGTCATGAATCTCGCTTGAGCTCAAAAACGCGCAAAACGTCACCATCAGCTACAACGTGCTCGAAAACAACTGGACCTCCGCATCAGAATGGCTTCGGCGTATTGTTCACAGTCCGGACCTGCGAAGCCGGCGACTACGAATGGGCCGTGGTGAAGAATGTGACGTTCAGCTATAACATTCTCCGCAATTCAGACCAGGGCATCAACATACTTGGCACCGATAACGAGCGCTCCGGCTGTCCGGGTCCGGCGGTAGCGGGTCAAACCAGCAATATTCTGATTCAAAACAATATGTTTGAGCAGATTGGGCCCAGCTGTCGATGGCACCTTCCTACAAGTGCTTTCCTCCGCTCAGAACGTTA